>CAWIQG010000001.1:0-76917 GCA_963838215.1 uncultured Bacteroidales bacterium
ACCTTCCCGGAGGCAACATATCATGTAAGCCGTATTCAGTGGGAGTGGGCCGTAAAGAATAATGTGAGGGAAGAGGATTCATTTCTTGAAGAAAATATTTTACCTATAGGGCAAAGCGGGCATCTCAATCTGGTGGATGAGGAAGGAGAATTATTCCCCGGATTTTTTATAAGAATGTGTTACGGACACACACCCGGACTGATGATTCCGGTTATTAAATATGGAGAAAATACTTTTGTGTATACCGGCGACCTTATTCCGACACTCGCACATTTGCCGGCTATCTGGAACATGAGTTATGATATCGAATCGCTAAAAACAATAGAAGAAAAGGAAAAACTTCTGGATGAAGCACTTAAAGGGGGTTACGTCCTTGTATTTCAGCACGATGAACATGTGGAATGTTGTTCACTGGAAATGACTCCCAAAGGTATAAGAGCTAAAGAAAGATTTGATTTCAAAGAGATTCAATGAATAAAATTTTTGAGTTAGTTTTATAACCATTTATTGTTAGTTAATTAACACAAGAAATTATGGCAGATTTTATATATGAAAGACCATTTCAGATTGAAAAGGACTCAACAACCTACAGGCTGCTGACAAAAGATTATGTTCAGGTTGTCACAGAAGGAGAAAGAACGATTCTGAAAGTGGATCCGAAAGGGCTGGAACTTCTTGCCAGAGAAGCCGTATCTGATCTGTCGTTCTATCTCAGAACTTCACATCTTGAGAAGCTCGCCAAAATTCTTGACGATCCTGAGGCAACTGATAATGACCGTTTTGTGGCATATATGATGCTTAAGAACAGTGTAATCTCGTCAAAGGAAGATCTTCCCTGGTGCCAGGATACAGGCACTGCAATTATTATCGTGAAAAAAGGAGAAAATGTTTGTTCCGGAGGAAAAGATGCTGAATATCTTTCAAAAGGAATTTATGAAACTTTTAAAAATAAAAATCTAAGGTATTCACAGGTTATCGCTTATTCAATGTTTGATGAGAAAAACACCGGGACCAATCTTCCTGCACAAATAGATATTTATGCAACAGAAGGCAATACCTATGAATTTCTTTTTATAACAAAAGGGGGAGGTTCGGCCAATAAAACATTTTTGTACCAGCAGAGTAAATCGTTGCTTAACGAAGAGTCGCTTATAAAATTTGTAAAAGAAAAGATAAAAGAACTGGGTACTTCAGCCTGTCCACCATATCATCTGGCCCTTGTTATTGGAGGGACTTCTGCTGAAGCCACACTTAAAACAGTTAAAGAGGCTTCAGCCGGTTATCTCGATCATCTTCCTCTGACAGGAAATGCAAGTGGTAGGGCTTTCCGCGATATAGAATGGGAGCAGAGAATTGAAAAAATCTGCCACGAATATGGTGTCGGAGCGCAATTCGGCGGTAAATATTTTGTACATGATGTAAGAGTTATAAGACTTCCGCGTCATGCCGCTTCCTGTCCGGTTGGACTTGGAGTAAGCTGCAGCGCCGACAGGAACATAAAAGCTAAAATCAATCAGGATGGAATTTTCCTTGAAGAGCTTGAAAGAGATCCGTCCCGGTTTATGCCGGCAAAAGCTCCGGAGCTTGAAAAACCAACTGTGATAAATCTCGATCGTCCGATGAAAGAAATTCTTGCCGAACTGACAAAATATCCTGTCAAGACCAGGCTCAGCCTTAATGGGACACTCATTGTTGCCAGAGATATTGCCCATGCACAGATCAAAAAAATGATAGATGAAGGCAAACCGATGCCGGAATATTTTAAAAGTCATCCTGTTTATTATGCAGGTCCGGCTAAAACTCCGGAGGGAATGCCATCAGGAAGCTTCGGGCCAACAACAGCCGGAAGAATGGATTCGTATGTTGATCTTTTCCAAAGCCTTGGAGGATCTCTGATTATGATTGCAAAGGGTAACCGCAACAGGCAGGTCATTGATGCCTGCAAAAAATATGGCGGTTTCTACCTTGGCTCAATAGGAGGTCCGGCTGCAATACTTGCAGCTGAAAATATCAAATCGGTTGAAATGGTGGATTTTGAGGATCTTGGTATGGAAGCAATCCGGAAGATACATGTTGCGAACATGCCTGCATTTATTATTACTGATGATAAAGGAAACGACTTCTTTGAAGAGTACAATAAATAATAAAACAGAGTCTTGCCGTCTTAAATCCTGGCTAAAAGTCCTGATTTTTTGTATTAATTGACTTGTTCAATTATAAACATATTGTGTCTGTCGAGATCGCGCCAATATTTGATTGAGTTTTTCCTGACCAGTTCCCAGTAAATATTGCTGTCGAGACCATTAACAAAATTTATCTCCTTTAGCTCTGAACGGATCTTCTCCTCAATATTCGGTTTTAGCGTGAGCCGTATTTTCCGGTTCATATAAGTGAATTCAGCCGATGGTGTGGTAGGATTATCATTTTTTACAGTCAATAATCCATGACCGGGAGTGGATCCGGTACTCACCTGTAAGCCGTCATTTATACAACTCAGGGGAGGATCTGAACCCGCAAATGAAACTGTACTGAACTCGTCAACTCCGGTATCGAAATATTCTCTGGCCCTTATTCCCATTTTAACACCTATAATGGAAAAAACACCAAGATGCCTGTGTAATTCATTTGTAATGACAGATGATGTCCATTCATCAATTCCGTATTTCTTAATGATATCTGCAACAAATGGTTCAACATCAGTTGAATAGAAAGAGGAGTCAGTCGGGAAAGTTTTAATTATCTGGTTCCTTGCAACTGTTTCACCGGATAGTATTTTACAGGTGTTCTCCCTGAGTAAGGAAATGTTTTCGGGGGAACACATAAAATCATCGGCTATTGTATCGTGCTTAAAAAGCGTAGGATAATGCAGATAAAGAGCAACCATTTCATCGGTTGCAGAATATGAAAACTCATGATTTTTGGCAATTCCTGATCTGAAGAACTCAGAAACCCTTAATGCATAAATTGTCGGTATTTCTGAAATGGTTTTAATCATCTGGTCATTATAAAATCTCTTATCTCCAAAACTTCTGACATCTTTTACAGGAATGTCTCCTTTTATAACTTTTTCAGCTGCCTGGATATCAATTTTATAATTAAATCCGTTTTTATCCTTTAATCCGTCGGCACTCCAGATAATCTCTTTTACCTGTTGCCTGAAAAGCGGAATCTCTTCCATAGCTAATGACACTGTAGACATTCCCCCGAGACAAAGGAAACTGACCTTTGTTGTTTCCGCTGACAGAACATCCTTTATTATGCTGATACAATCAGGCACATTTGTTTTATCCAAAGCGCTTTCTTCGCCCCATTTTGTACTTAAAGCATCAGGAAAGTCGGGCGATTTGAAATTGCATCTTCTGTTTATCCCTACAGGTATGCCTTCGTGCCAGAAAGAATTCAGCAGGCTTCTTACCTTTAAATATACATTATCTGTACTGAGCGCCCCCGGGGAGACTATAATCGCCAGAACCCTGACATCGGGAGATGCAAGAAGCATTGTTATGGCTCTGATATCATCAATACCACCATCAGTGTCAATAATAACATAATGATTTGGTTTCCATGGATGTGAAAAAAGGGCAAGATTAAGTGTAAGACCTATGACAATTATAAGTATCCTTTTCATGGAGCTTGGATTTGGTTGCAAAAATACTCAAAATCTCATAAACTCATTCCCCTGGTCAAATCAATAGTTTATACCTCTCCCGCGGGACTACCCTTTATACACATCTTTTTATTCTTATTTGTAATTTTCACTTAACCACGGAGTTACACAGAGTGATCACAGAGTCACACGGCTTAATAACCTTGAATTTGGAGATCTTATTTTATTTATGGAATCAACTCTGTGACAATACCGTGGGACTCCGTGCCACTCCGTGGTTAATGGATTTATTTTTATTCAATTGCATAGGGTGAAATATATTTCTTTATCTTGAGCCTCACAATCTTTAAAATATGAAGAAATTCTTTTTATGGTTTTTCCCGGGGCTCATAGTCGGCGCATTACTTATTCTCGGAGGAGGTAAAGCCATTCACCTGACTTCAACAAATGAATACTGTATCTCCTGTCATATTCATCCCATGGCAGATGCATCGTGGAAAAAATCTGTTCATTACGAGACACGATCGGGGTACAGGGTTGCCTGTATAGATTGTCATCTTCCTCCAAAAGGTAACGGATATCTTTGGGCGAAAGCTACAACAGGATTACGCGATTTATGGAGCAAGTGGACAAAGGATTCGGCTTCGTTTAACTGGACCGACCGAGGAAGACTGGAAGTTGCACGTACTTATGTGTATGAAAGCAGCTGTTTAAAATGTCACGAGAACCTTTTCCCGGCAAACCTGACAAAAGCAGGAGAGGATGCGCACCTATATTATATACAGACAAAAAAAACAGCTGAACTGAATTGCATAAACTGTCATCTTAATGCCGGCCATTTCATTGAAGGATATACTCATGGCAGCAATTCAACATTCGGAAGTGTCTCTTCTGCTGCAAAAGAGATATTTGCTGAAGCTGCAAAAGTCACAGAGTTTAAGAATTATACGGAGCGTATTCCCAAATCACCCGTTTCATTTAATATGATTGCAATTCCGGGAGGAACATTTAAAATGGGAAGTCCCCCTAATGAACCGTTCAGAAAAAAAGATGAGGGCCCTGTAAGGGAAGTTGAAATAAGCCCGTTCTTTATGAGTGAAATTGAAGTATCGTGGGATGAGTATCTTACGTTTTATGCCCAGACAGCTACTGAAGGTCGTACAACCGATACAGAAGGTGTAAGAAAGAAAAAGACTTTGAAGACAGATGCTATTTCAGGCGCCACTCCTCCTTATGGACAGCCTGACCAGGGTTGGGGATTGGGAAAGAGGCCCGCAATTTCTGTCTCATTTCATGCAGCAGAAACATATTGTAAGTGGTTAACTTCTGTAACCGGGAAAACCTACCGTCTTCCAACCGAAGCAGAGTGGGAATATGCATGCAGGGCCGGTACATCCGGACCCTATTTCTTCCCGGGTAATCCCAGGAAATTTGAGAAAAGCGGATTAAGTTCTAAACTATCTAAAAACGATACAGCAGTAATTAATACCTATATTATATATAAAGGTAATAGTCCGACAAAAACTCAAACACCCGACCGGGTAAAACCAAATCCGTTTGGTTTAAAGAATATGGCAGGTAATGTAGCCGAGTTCTGTTCCGACTGGTACCAGGCTGATGTGTATTCAAAATATCCGGCTGGAATAATCAAGGATCCCAAAGGCCCTGATACAGGAACAGAACATGTTGTGCGGGGAGGATCCTTCCAAAGTACTGCTGATGTATTGAGAAGTGCAGCACGCGATTATACAAGAACCGAAACATGGCTCAGAACCGATCCGCAGATGCCGAAAAGCATCTGGTGGTACTCCGATTGTTTCAATGTAGGGTTCAGAGTAGTTTGTGAATTTGAAGGTAAAACAGGAAATGATAAAGCAAAAAAATGAGCAGAAAATACAATTCTTTAAAAAAAGAACTAAAAATTTTTAAAAAATTTGTTTTTTAACATTTCACTGATTATATTGCATGGGTATTTACCTGACTTTGATTTGTAAAAAAGTTAAAATTCTAAATAATCCGATTGTGAACAACGAAGAAATTGTTAATGACAAATTAAGTGTAACATTTACACTTACTGTTTTTTTATATATTTGTAATCCGTTTTCATGAATAATCAACAATAATCAACTATAATCCTAATCACTATCTATTTATTAACTAACTAACAGTGTAACAGTATGAAAAAAACTCGCAACTACTTTTGGCTTTTAAAGCCAGATGTGAATTTTCACAAGTTACTACTAACTATGAAAATTGTGACTCTTCTTCTGGTTTGTGGATTGGCACTCCCTGCCTATTCACTTACACCAGACAATCCGTCAGGGAATAGCACCCCGGGATCTACTGCTGACCAGCAGCAAGTAAAAGTTTCCGGGACTATCACTGATGCAACAACCAAACTGGCAATGCCAGGTGTAAATATCCAGGTAAAAGGCACAACGGTTGGAATAATTTCCGATGCTAACGGGAATTTCTCACTGCAGGTACCCAGCCTGAATGCTACCCTGGTACTTTCATTTGTCGGGTATGTTACCCAGGAAGTTGCTCTTGGTGGCAAAACATCTGTTGAAGTTGTTATGGCACCGGAACTGACTGGTCTTAATGAAGTCGTTGTTGTTGGTTATGGTACGGCCAAAAAAGCCACCCTGACCGGCGCTGTAAGTTCTGTCGATGGCGGAACGCTAAAACAGTCACCTACCACTAACCTTTCAAATAGTCTGGTAGGGCATATACCAGGGATCACTGCCATACAAAAGAGTGGTGAACCGGGTGAAGACGGTACAACAATTCTTATTCGTGGTGCCAATACCCTGGGTGATAACTCACCTCTGATTGTTGTTGACGGTATCCCCCACAGATCGCTCGAACGTTTGGACCCGAGTGACATTGAAAGCTTTACTGTTCTGAAAGATGCATCGGCAGCCATTTATGGTACACAGGCTGCAAACGGTGTTATTCTGATCACCACCAAACGTGGGCAGATCGGGAAGCCGACAATTACCGTAAACCTGAACACAGGTTTTAACCAGCCGGACGTTATTCCTAAAATGGCAGATGCGGCTACTTATGCCACTATACAGAATGAGATTTCGTACTATGCAAATCCTTCAGGTGGAATGAATCAGGTGTATTCAGCCCAGGATATAAAGGAGTTTGGTGATGGTTCAGATCCATGGGGACACCCTAATACCAATTGGTTTAAAGCAGTGTTCAAACCATGGTCGGCACAGAATTACGAAAATGTATCCGTTTCCGGCGGTACAGAAAACCTGAAATACTATCTTTCATTTGGCAGTAAATATGAAGATGCTTATTACAAACACAGTGCAACCAACTTTGGACAGTACGATTTCCGCAGTAATATTGATGGTAAAATATCGAAGAATATAAGTATTGCCTTCGACGTCGATGGACGGCAGGAAGACAGGAACTTTCCAACTGTAAGCGAAGGTAACATTTTTCGTATGCTCATGAGAGGAAAACCCACTATGCAGGCCTGGTGGCCTAACGGAGATCCCGGACCCGATATCGAATACGGTTATAACTCTGCTGTAACTGTTACGAATGCTACAGGATTTGACCACGACCGTCTCTATACCCTTGAGAGTAACCTGAGACTTAATATTACGATCCCGGGTGTAAAAGGCTTATCTGTACAGGTGAATGGTTCATACGATAAGGTGTTTGACTACTATAAGGAATTCGATACACCATGGTACCTTTATTCCTGGGATGGGATTACAAAAGATGCAAACGGTGTACCGGTGCTTGTAAAAAACATGAGAGGATATGCTGCTCCCCAGCTTACTGAGAATTGGGAAGATGGTGGCAAGAAAACCTTTAACGCGTTTGCCACTTATGAAACAACCATTGCCGAAAAGAACAGTATTAAACTGATGGTCGGTACTGAAGCCCAGGTTGGCGAGGATAACTATGTATCTGCTTTCAGAAAGAATTTTGTTACTTCCGCTATCCCTCAGTTGTTTGCAGGTGCTGCTGATATAAATATGAGCTAACAACGGTTATGCTGACCAGAATGCCCGCCTGAGCTACTTTGGTCGTGTCAACTACTCCTATGCCCAGAAATACCTGTTAGAGTTTATTCTGAGGGATGATGGTTCCTATATGTTCAAGCCTGGTAAAGAATTCGGACTCTTCCCCGGAGTATCAATCGGATGGCGTCTGTCTGAGGAGAACTTCTGGAAGGATAATATTGCCTTCATCAATGACTTTAAACTCCGTGCTTCATGGGGTCAGACAGGTAATGACAGAATTTATTTCAATGGCGCGTTGCAGGAGTATCAATACCTTTCTACATATAGCTTCAGTGGTGAAAATTATGTATTCGGGCAGAGTGTCAACAACAAAATGCTTTACGAAAATGCTGTTCCTAATCCCGATGTTACCTGGGAAGTAGCCAACCAGTCGAATGTAGGGTTCGATGCAACCCTGCTGAATAAGAAACTGACGGTGAGCGCTGACTTTTTCTATAACCTTCGTACAGGGATCCTGTGGCCGGCATCTGCTGTTATTCCGGGAAGTACCGGTATGACTCTTCCTCCTGAGAACATCGGAAAGGTTTCGAACACAGGATTTGAAGCTCAAATAGGATACAATGGTAATGCAGGAGATTTTGGTTATAGCCTCTCCGTGAATGGCAGCTTTGCAAAAAATAAGATTGTTTTCAACTATGATACTCCAGGTATACCCGATTACCAGAAATCAGAAGGAATGCCTATGGGTGCCCAGTTATCTTATGTAGTCATTGGGGTTTTCAAAGATGCCGCCGCTGTTGCAGCTTATCCCCACTGGGCAGGGGCCCAGCCGGGTGACCTGATCTTCAAGGATGTGAACAATGATGGTAAGATTGACGGACTCGACAGGGTAATGGAAAATAAAACTGCCACTCCAACATTTCAGGGCGGCTTTAATGCAATCTTTACATTTAAACAATTCGATTTAAGTTTATTGTTCCAGGGATCAGCCGGTGCCATTGACTATCTTTCTCCTGAATCGGGCGATATCGGTAATTACTATGAAGCCTGGGTAAAGGACCGCTGGACACCAACAAACACAAGCGCTACATGGCCGCGTGTTTTCAACCGCAGTAATGAGTACTGGTCCCCGGGTGGCAATCGCAGCACTTTCTGGGAATTCTCTACTGACTATGTTCGTCTGAAAAGCCTGGAGCTTGGATATACACTGCCATCAGAACTCCTCAGAAAAATAAATGTTGAGAAGCTTCGCATATATTTCAGCGGACAGAACCTGTTAACTCTGAGTAAGATTAAAGAAATAGACCCCGAAGAAGATCAGGGTACCTCTTATCCTCTTCAAAGAGTTGTGAACCTTGGCTTAACTTTAACCTTCTAAAAATTAAAGTAATTATGAGAAAATTATTATTTATATTAAGTGCAATTTCTTTAATAGGGATAGCAACTTCATGCAAAAAGGAGATACTTAATACAACACCGCTGGGAGAGTATTCCGATGCCTCCGTTTGGGTAGACCCTAATCTTTGTGCGGCTTTTGTCAATAATATCTATGAAAATACTCTGGGTTGGCCGTTCGCCATCCAGAGACTTTCCGATTTTGTTGATGAAACATCTTTTACTCCCGACTGGGGTGTATTCGATTTCAACAAATCTGTTGTGACCCAGGATAATATTACCGGCTGGGATACCTACTGGGATGCATGGGATCCTACAAAGGATACATACCATCTTCTCTGGAACCAGCTTTATTCTAATGTAAGGGCCTGCAACCTCTTTTTCTCAAAGGTTGGTACTGTGGTATTTCCTGATGCACCAACCAAAACCCGTACTATTGGCGAAGTTTACTTCCTGAGAGGTTGTACCTATCATTACCTGGCTGCAATGTATGGTGGCGTTCCGATTATCACCAACCCGTATGGATTGGGCCAGGATTATGACGTTCCAAGGAATACTTATGAGGAAGTTATAAATTATGTTGTCGGTCAGCTCGACACAGCTGCCATGAATCTTCCTGCATCATTTTCAGGTGATTTGCGTGGTCATGCAACCCAGGGAGCTGCACTTGCCCTTAAGGCAAGGACACTTCTCTATGCGGCCAGCGATCTGCATGCAAGCAACGTAATCTCAACTTATGCAGCCGGATTTGCAAACCCCGAATTATTGGGTTATACAACCGGAGCTCAGTCTGACCGTTGGGCAGCTGCCAAGGCTGCTGCAAAAGCTGTGATTGATCTTGGAATTTTTAGCCTGTATAAACCAACCCCGGCACCGGGCGACTCAATTGCCCAGAATTTTGTCGATTATTTTCTATCCTATGGGTATGAGACAGAAGATATCCTTCTTCAGTATTTTACACTCAAAACCGGTCAAAGCTGGTCGGATTACAATCCGGCAGAATATTGCGGACCTAATGGGTACCACAACTGGGGCAACAATACCCCGCTGGGTGATATGGTCGATCAGTATGATATGAAGAATGGTTCAAGTTTTGACTGGACCAATCCTACAACGGTTGCCAATCCTTATGTTAATCGTGATGCCCGTTTCTATGCTTCCATTCTTTACGAAGGCTGTCCCTGGAGAGTACGTCCTGTAGACGTTCAGGGACTTGATCCATGGAACAAAATTCAGATAGGTCATGTATATGCTATGGACGGCACAACTCAGCTTATTCCTGGTGTTGATACACGTCAGGGGCCAATTGAAAACTGGAACGGAGGGAGAAGCGGCTACTACCTGCGTAAATTTATCGATCCGACACTAGACCCTCAATATGTAAAGCAGGATATTCCTTTCCGTCACATGCGTTATGCTGAAGTTCTTCTGAACTATGCTGAAGCGTGCGTTGAAGTGGGAGATGCCGGGAGTCTTAGCGATGCAACAAAATATATAAATATGATCCGTACAAGGGCAGGACAGCCAACTCTGGCGGCAGGTCTTTCTCAGGCTGCTTTGCGTACCGCCGTCAGGCACGAACGTCGTGTTGAACTTGCATTTGAAAATCACCGTTTCTGGGATGTTCGCCGCTGGGTGATTGGTCCAACTGCTTATCAACCAACACATCGTGCTGATGTGAAATACCTGACTGCGGTGCCGCGGGCAACTATCGTCAGGCTAATGGTACCACATGGGGCGCTCCGATCTATTCTAACCAATTATTGGGTGAAGAAGCAAGAGCATGGGATCCGTCTAATAAGTTATATTTCTTCCCGATTTACAGGAGTGAAATGAATAAAAACACAAAATTAATCGAGAACCCCGGTTACTAATAAATTTTAAAATTCTTTAATGGCAGGCAATAGCTTAAAAGCGTTGCCTGCTTTTTTTTGTTAAGCACAGGCTATTAATAACAAGAAACATGAAGGAAAACTATCTATAGAAAACATAATACCAGAAAGTATCCCCGAAACGTCTTTTCAATGTGGGTTCAGCCGATCGGATATCATTATTATATAGTTTAAGTGCTGAGAGAAACTGATTCCAGCGTAGTTCAGTGTCTTTGCTTATCTGAAGATTTCCTAAATCAGGCAGATTACCTTTGTCCGATGCGGCCAGAGCTAAAACTGCTTCTTCAATATGCACCGGCAATGTTGTAAACCCAAAACTCTCAAATTTATGGAGATTATCCGCAATACCCTTATAATTTTTCTTCAGGAGAATAAATGCCATCTTATACTCAAACGCCTTTTTATTCAATGAATCATTTGTCAGGATTCTTTCAATATTTATGTACGGGTCATCTGAGATTGTGAAAAAGTCCGTTTTTAACCTGTTTTTTCTCTTTTCTCCAAGCTCAGGGTCCGCATTTATGGCAGCATCATTGAATAGCAATTTTTCAAATGTTTTGGCTTCTTTCCTGTAAAAAAGTGTTTTCTTTAAAATATTTATATAACTGCCGGCAACCTCATAATTGCCATTTATCAAATCGGTTCTGATAAGCATTTTTAACCCTTCAGGAGAATGTCCTTTCATTACCATGTTTTCAAAAGCCCACCGATGAGCCTCATTGATCATACCAATTGTGTAATAAAAATAACCTCCACGTTTAAGTATCTCTCCGACTATATCCCATTTCAGGAAGAGAGTTTTACCATCGGGACTTTGGGGGAAATGAAATAGCAGATCGTTCAGTTTATCCTTTTCACAAAGTGCGATATTATTAAAAAAAATAGTCAATGAATTTGTGGAAGGATTAGCAGTATTGTAGGAGATTACTTCATCAAAATTATTCTGATAAAATAATTTCTCCACATGGAAGTATTCTTTTGTTTTTTTATCGGACTGTTTTATTCCTATAGTAACCAGGAAAATGGGAATAAAAGTTGTTATTATAAGACCTGCTGCAAAATCATTGACTTTTAATCTTTCGGGTAAGCTGAATTTAATTCTGGCTATTAACGGCAATAATGAAAGAATCAGGGCAACCGAAAGAAAGATTATTGTCTCCGGTCCGGTATTTAGTTTTGAAAACGGGAATAATAAAAGAGTTTTTCCGCTTTGAAAAAAGAGAAATTCTTTTGAGATGTAGAATGTTACAAGGTTAAGGCACCATAATGCTGGAATTCTTATCCATCCTCCTTCCTCTTTATTTAAGGCAAAACAGAAAGTCAGGAGTAATGAAAGAAGCAATGCAAAACCACCTGTGGCAAAATACCACAGAGGAGTTATTAAAATGATAATCCATCCTTTAAGAAAAAATAAATATCTTATTAACAGGCAGAAAAAGGCCAGTTGAAGTAGCAGCTCCAGATTATTGAAAAGTAAAAAACGATAATCAGTTTGCAGATAGAAAAGGGTCACACCGATTATAAGCGGGAAAAGTTTTGCATTTTTCCCGGTTAAAAAGCCTATGATTTTTGAAATTGAGAGAACAATCAGGGTGATTATAACAGAAACAATTACAGCACCGGCAAGCGGATAATAAAAGAATGTTGAGAAGAACTTCCCAAGGTAAATAAGGAGTCCCCCGGGTTGGTGAAGATTCTCAAGAAGAAAATCAGATGAAAAAATGAAAAGCGAGGATTTCTCCTGGGAAAAAAGGATGTAGTTGGCAAAAAATCCAAAATATATAAACGAACCAATAAAAAATACCAGGTGTGGAATCCAGGAAAAGAAAGTGTTATAATTTAACTTAATTTGATTCATCGTTATTAATAAATATTTTTATTGAATATGGTCCCTGCTCCTTATGCAAATATCAATTCATTTTGACACACGAAGACGCAAAAGATCAGTGTAATTAACAACTGATTTATTCTTGGTGAACCTTCGTGCCTTTGCGCCTTGGTGGCAAATTTTAATATCATTTAGTGTAACAACAACTCATATTAATTCTTACTCCATTTGGCAGGCATTGCGACCGTTTTTGCAAGCTTCCGTATATCCCCGGGATTCCAGTCAATTTTGACAGTTGAAAACTCAGGGATGTTAAAACTCTTTAAGAATCGCTGATAAAATTCCGGATTCTCCTGTGGTAGAATAAATGGCTTATCTGAAACTCCGTTTTCTCCGATATATGAAATGTACGGTCTGGCTGTTAAACCATCACCGCGTTTACTGCTGAATACCAGCCATCTGCCATTCGATGACCAGGAGTGATAACTGTCAGCAAAATCACTATTAAGATCCAGCCTCGATGCCTTAAAGTTTCCTAGGTCAATTGAATAAAGGTCGGCTTCTTTATGCCAGATCGGGAAACATCCATAATCAAATAATGTTAAAACCAGGAATCTGCCCTCAGGAGAGATCCTCGGAAATGCGACACTTTTATTAATTTGTGCAGCATCAAATACCAGTTCTGCCTCTCCAAACGATCGCTTGTCAGGATCAAATGACACACGGAATAAATTATATCTGATCTCTTTGTAATCGTATTGTTCACCAATCTGGGCCGCCCTGCAGAAATAAAGATATTTGCCATCCGGTGACCATTCCGGATATGTATCCATAACCTGGCTTTATCGGCCAGTTCAATATTCATTATTTCATTTTTCTCAACGTCATAAAGGACAAGCGATGATTCCAGGTCGCTCACTTCAACTTTTTTATTATCGGTAGCATGAAATCGTTGAATTATCTTATTGGATGAAAAAGCAACAAACCTGCCGGAAGGATGCCAGCGGGGATAAACCGCACCATTTTTCATCTCCCTGGTTTTAAGATTGATCTTTTTAAATTCACCTTTCGAATAAAAATAAGTTCCACCCAGGGTACCCCGCATATGAAAAAGAAAATCATCAGTTTTTCCATTGTTAAAAGAGTGGCAGTTAACACAATTCTCATCGACAACACTGTTTTCAATTAATGATTGTGTCGTGAAATTCTCAAGATTACGGCGGTTAATGCTCAATTCGGCCCAGCTTTCATAGCCTGGATAAAGAAGCCTGTAGTACAGGTATGGATCTATGGGTTCCCCGGCAACCTTATTGTTAACTGTTTTAAATTTTAACCATTTCCCTGTTCATCCTTTGAAAAGATGTCGATTTTAAGCTCTTTACCCGTGTAGTTTTGCAGCATCCTGCGCCATCTTTTTTCAGGAAGCCGGATTTTGCCGGTTCTTGAATAAACTTCAATTCCTGTATCATTCCCTGAATAGAATTTTACAAAATATGCGGATCCTTTTTCTTTAATTATGAAATTTAACGGGGCAATATTGGGAGGTATGGTGACATCTGAATAATCCGGTTCCAGTTTTGGTGCCCGATCTAAAAGTGCTATCTCCCCGTGCGGCTTATTTCCACAACTGCACAAAAGAAATGGCAGAATTACCAGATATTTAAGGATTCTAAAAAATGTGTACTTAGTAGTATATCCCATTTTGAGCTTTTTTTACCTCTGCAGTTCATCTCATTCTGTCGGGTTTGTCTAAAAGAACATTAAATGTCCCGATTTACCCTTGTTTTGCCTCGTGTAATACTTTGTGATTAATGACTTGTTGTTAATACCACAAAAATACGCAAAGGTTATCACGAAGGACTTTCTGACGATCCCCGGGCGAAAACACGTATAATTCATGCGAAAAATAGTAAAAAAAGATGTCAAAAACTATCTGCTGTCCGATTTAAAAGCAGAAATGCGAAAGTACAGGACAAATAGTAATCCGCATTAGGTTAAAAAACATTAAAAGAGGCCATTTATTTGCTTTTTAAAAAGCCTATATTTACATTTGGTTACATAGCAAAAACCAGCTTACCAAATTAACTATTTACAAGTTCTTAAAAATCTAATCAAATATGAAAAAATCAGGTATTTCAAGGCGTAATTTTCTGGGCAAAGCAGCAACGGTCGGAGTTGCAGGTGTAATAGTTCCCTCACTCATAACCAGTTGCGCCCGTGAAACAAAAAAAGCTGTTGCTGTTTCAACAATGCTTGATCAGGCACCTGACGGACCTGTTCTGAAAGCCGGTGTTATTGGTTGTGGTGGGCGTGGAACAGGTGCTGCGATTAATTTTCTGAGTGCCGGACCACACCTTCAGATTGTTGCTTTGGGTGATACATTCAAGGACCGTGTTGATTCCTGCCGGGAGGCGATTTTAAAAGAAAAGGGACAGGAAGTTCCTCCCGATAAATGTTTCGTTGGGTTTGATGCTTACCAGAAAGTAATTGATGCCGGAGTTGATATAATTATTACCGCTACACCTCCCTTTTTCCGTCCCGAAATTTTAGCTGCAGCTATACAGGCAAAAAAACATGTATTTGCAGAGAAACCTGTTTGTGTCGACCCCGTAGGAGCAAGATCAATTATGGCAACTGCTCAGAAAGCCAAAGGGATGGAGCTGTGTATTGTCACAGGTACTCAGCGCCGTCACCAGCGCGACTATGTTGCTACCTGGCAACAGGTAGCCCAGGGTGCAATTGGTGAAATCACCGGCGGCAATGTTTACTGGAACGGTGGTAAACTTTGGCATCGCGACCCAAATGCATCATGGAGCGAGATGGAATATATGATCCGTAACTGGGTTAACTGGACATGGCTCTCAGGAGATCATATTGTAGAACAGCATGTTCATAACCTCGATATAATGAACTGGTTCACAGGAACACATCCTGTTAAGGCAGTAGGATTTGGATCAAGGCTCCGTCGTGTAACCGGTAATCAATACGATAACTTCAGCGTCGATTTTACTTTTGAGAACGGAATTCATTTTCACAGCATGTGCCGCCAGATTAATGGCTGCATTGATAATGTGTCGGAAAGAATCCAGGGAACAAAAGGCTCAACCGACTGCCATAGCACTATCCTCAATCTTGCAGGGACAGAAGTCTGGAAATATAAATATCCGCTGGATAAAGATGGCAAACCTACTGAACGGGTTAGTGTTGATCCGTATGTGCAGGAGCATATAGACCTTGTTACGGCTATCCGTACAGGTAAACCGATAAATGAAGCCGAAAATACTGCTATTTCAACCATGGATGCGATCATGGGTCGTATTTCTGCTTATACAGGGAAAGAGGTGACTTATGAAGAAATGATGAATTCCGACCTCAAACTTGGTCCAAAAGTATTTGTTTTGGGTCCTGTTGATGTTGACAAAACTGTACCACTGCCGGGACTGGCTTATGTTCCGGAAACTGCAACAGCTAAATAGCAGTTATATTTTATAAATGATATTATGGATAGTTCGAGAAGGAAATTCATAAAGAGAGCCACAATTACCGGAGCAGCTATTCTGGCTGCTCCTGCAGTGGTTGGATCTGATGTTGCTCTGAAACCACAAAAAGCAACCGATGCAACCGCCCCATTCAAGTTGAAATATGCTCCGAGCTTTGAAATGTTCAATGGGCATGCAGGCAAAGAGATTCCCGATAATATCAGATTCTGTTACGATATGGGTTTCAGGGCAATGTTCGATAACGGATTGATGGGAAGGCCGGTAGAGGATCAGATAAAGATAGCGAATGAGATGCATCGGCTGGGTATGGAACTTGGACCTTTTGTGTTGTATGCCGATTTTACCGTTACTTCGTTTGTTCTCAATAAACCGGAAATACGAGAGATGCTGGTTAACAAGATGAAAGGAGGTGTTGAGATAGCTAAACGGACCGGTGCAAAATGGGCGCTCGTTGTTCCGGGACGATACGATGAAAGACTTCAGAGCGATTATCAGATGGCAAATGTCATTGACAACCTCAGGTATTGCTGCGATGTTGTTGAACCAACCGGGCTGACTATAGTCCTTGAATCGCTTAACACAATCAGGGATCATCCCGGACTTTTTCTTAACAGGATCCCTCAGGCTTATGCAATATGCCGGGCAGTTAACAGATCTTCCTGTAAAATTGTCGATGATATTTATCATCAGCAGATCACCGAGGGTAACCTGATCCCGAATATTGAAGCTGCATGGAATGAAATTGCGGCTTTCCACCTGGGAGATACCCCCGGACGTAAAGAACCTACAACTGGTGAAATAAACTTTAAAAATGTCTTCAAATATATTTATAGTAAGAAATACCAGGGTGTTCTATGTATGGAACATGGGATGAGCAAAAACGGCAAAGAGGGAGAGGACCTGGTAATTCAGGCTTACAGGGAATGTGACAGTTATGAAATTTAATGATTAAAAAAACCGGGGCTGAAGAAAATCAGCCTCTTTTTTTATTCATCTTTGTGACCTTAGCGCAAAACTTTGCGATATTTGGAATTAATAAAAGTCATGTTATGAAGAAAATAATTTATACAACTAGTGCAATTATCTTAGTCATGCTGTTTTCAAATTCATGTTATAGTCAGGCCATCAGGTTATTTGCAGGTAGATATACTGAAACAGGCCAAAAAGGATTATTTCTCTTCGATCTTAACCGCCAGGAGGGGACATTTAAATTATTATCGGAATCTGATGCTGGCACAAACCCTTCATATTTTTGTATTTCAAAGAAGCATGGGCTGATCTATGCAGCTAATGAAGTCATGAAATTCAACGGAAATAGTGGCGGAGGAGTGACAACTTTAAGTTATAATGCCAAAACAGGTGGAATTAAAAAGGTAAATGAAATATCTGTGTCTGATGGTAGTCCCTGCTACATCTCTCTGTCTCCAGGCAATGATTTTCTATTTTTGGCAAATTATACAGGTGGCTCTTTAGCTGTTATAAAACTTAATAATAAAGGAATACCTGACAGAATAACTGATTCTATTGTGTACAAAACGGAAGAGGGAAAAATTTCACACGCACACATGATTTCATTTGACCCTGCCGGGAAGAGGGTCTATGTAACTGACCTGGGACTGGACCGGATTGTGATATATAATTTCGACGCAACTTCCGGCAGGTTAAAACAAATTCAGAATGGGATAGTTAAACTTCCGGCCGGCGCAGGACCCAGGCACTTTATTTTTAGTCATGACGGCTCAAAAATGTATGTTATCAGTGAACTTAATTCAACCATTACGGTTTTTAAAGTTGAAGCAAACGGTGAACTAAATACAATTCAGACAGTGACAACTTTAAGTAAAGAATTTAAGGGAGAAAGTTTTTGTGCCGAGATTTCTATAGGAAAGAATGGTGATTTTCTTTATGGTTCAAACAGGGGTGAGAACTCTCTTGTTGTCTTCAGGATCGGATCAGATGGTACTTTAACTCCTGCCGGGCGCACATCCTGCGGCGGTGACTGGCCAAGAGATTTTGTGATCGATCCTTCAGGCAAATATATTCTGGTAGCAAATCAAAAATCTGGAAATATTTTGCTCTTTAAGCTTGATGAAAAGACAGGAATTCCTGTCGGACCGGGTAAGGATTATAAGATAACTACTCCGGCGTGTCTTAAGTTTTCAGATATTGAGTAATTGAAAAAAGTTAATACTCTTCTTGTTGCAATAAGTGCTGCAATCCTGGTTATTCTTCCGGGATTAAAAATGGATTCCGGGAAACCGGCCAGGAATTATGTTGTTCTCGTTTCTTTTGATGGCTTCAGATGGGACTATAATAAACTGTATAATACTCCTAATCTGGACAAACTCGCTAAAGATGGTGTGAAAGCGGATAGAATGTATTCCTCATTTCCTACGGTAACATTTCCGAATCACTATACAATTGCAACCGGTCTTTATCCCGATCATCACGGACTGATAGACAATAGTTTTCCGGCCAAGGATCTTGGACTTTTCTTTAGAATGGGCGACAGGACCACTGTTGAAAATTCCGCTTTTTATGGAGGAGAACCTGTTTGGGTTACAGCCGAAAAACAAGGAGTTATATCAGCATCTTTTTTTTGGGTAGGATCCGAAGCACCGGTAGGAGGAATGCATCCGACTTATTGGAAAAAATATAATGCAAAGGTGACTTATCAGGCAAGGATAGATACCGTAATAAAGTGGCTTGGTTATCCAGCCGGAAAGCGTCCGGAGCTTGTCACTCTCTATTTCGATGAACCTGATAAAACAGGTCACAGTTTTGGACCTGTTTCACCCGAAACCGCGAAAGTTGTGGAGATGCTCGACAGTACGTTGGGAGTTCTCAGGGCTAAACTTGCTGCTTTGCCTATTGCAAAAAGAATTAATTTAATATTAGTCTCCGACCATGGGATGTCTGCTGTTTCTTCAGAGAGATATATTAACCTCAGTAAACTGGTGCCTCACAGAATGATTGCATCAATATCGGGATCCAATCCTGTTTATTTTATTAATCCTGAAGAAGGGAAAAAAGACAGCGTTCTCTTTTTGCTTAATTCACATAAAGGCGTAAAAGCATGGATTAAATCGCAGCTTCCACCAAAATGGCATTTTGGAACAAACCCCCGTATTCCTGAAATTGTTGTGGTTGCAGACAGTTCATGGAGCATTGGTACAAAACCTTGCGGCTCTTCCATTCGGGGAGGTGCGCATGGTTATGACAATTATAACTCCGACATGTTTGCCATTTTTTATGCAGCAGGGCCGGCATTTAAAAAAGATTATAAGTTCAAAGAACTGAATAATGCGGATATTTATAACCTGATCTGCAGAATTCTCGATATCACACCTGCCGGAAATGATGGCGATCCGGCACATATAAAAGGGATGCTTCGGTAGCTTTTACCCTCACCCACTCCTGGCTACCCTTTATACACATTTCTTAAGAAACAAGATCTTAATTTCATTGAATGAATGAAAATAAATCCATTAACCACGGAGTGGCACGGAATTTCACGGAATTGTCACGGAGTAAATTCCATAAATAAAATAAGATCTCCAAATTCAAGATTATTAAGATGTGTGACTCTGTGATTACTCTGTGCAACTCCGTGGTTATGTGGAAATTATAAATAAGAATTAATGATGTGTATATAGAGTAGGAGGGTTTTCTCTATCAAGGCAGAATGCTTTAAAGGAGATATCGTGAGGCGGCAGATGGATTTCCCTCCCGGAAACAGATCCCTTCAGGAAAGAGGTACTTCTTCGCAGGTAAAGAGAGGAACGCAGAGTTGTTCCTGATATAGATGCAGTTAGTGATTTTGTTTTTCAGAATTTTCTTCGTATAATTATTTCCTAATTCAGTTGAAGGATGAATCGCGAAGTACTTGTTAAAGAATTTCGGAAACAATCGGAAATTAAGTGGGACATTATTGTAATCGGTGGTGGAGCTACAGGACTTGGAGTAGCTCTCGATGGAGCCTCCCGCGGATATAAAACGTTATTGCTGGAACAATCTGATTTTGCCAAAGCTACCTCTTCGCGCAGTACAAAGCTGGTTCATGGAGGTGTAAGATACATGGCGCAGGGTGATCTCCTTCTGGTTATGGAAGCTCTTCGCGAACGTGGAATTATGCTGAAAAACGCACCACATCTTACACATGACCAGGAATTCATTATTCCGGTTTATACCTTGTGGAATGCAATAATGTACACCGTTGGTCTGAAATTTTATGATCTTATGGCAGGAAGGTTAAGTCTGGGGAAATCATATTTCATCAACCGTGAGAAGACGTTGGAACGTTTACCTCAGCTGATGCCAAAAGGGTTGAAAGGAGGGGTCGTTTATCATGATGGCCAGTTTGATGATTCACGAATGGCACTGGCCCTGGCACAATCATGTGTTGAGAAAGGAGGTATAGTGCTTAACTATTTTAAAGTCACTGGCTTGCTGAAGAACGAAAATGGTAAGATCGATGGACTGACAGCCAGGGAAATAGTTTCAGGTGATGAATTCAGATTAAGGGCCAACCTCGTAATTAATGCAACCGGGGTATTCGCTGACGATATAGCCAGAATGGACAATGCTGATTCAAAGCCGACAATAAGGCCCAGTCAGGGTGTGCATATAGTGCTCGATAAATCATTCCTTCAAAGCAATTCAGCTATAATGATTCCAAAAACGGACGATGGACGGGTACTTTTTGCAATACCATGGTACAATGAAGTTGTTGTAGGGACAACAGATACTCCGCTTGATGCGATTAGTCCGGAACCTGTTGCCCTGGAGAAAGAGATAAGTTTTATTTTACGGACAGCTGAAAAATATCTTATTAAACCTCCCCATAGGGAAGATATCCTATGTATATATGCCGGATTGCGTCCATTGGCAGCTGACCCCGGTAATCCTGCTTCGACGAAAGAAGTTTCACGCAGGCACAAAATCACTCTTTCCCCTTCCGGCCTTCTATCTATCATCGGCGGAAAATGGACCACATACCGCCGTATGGCTGAAGAGACAATTGATAAAGCAATAAAATCGGGTTTTCTTGAGAACAGGAAATGTCTTACATCAAAACTTAAATTATCAACATCTGCGATAAATAATTCTTCTTCCCGTTTACATATTTATGGAGACATGTCATTTGAAATTGAAAAGATGATAGATGAAAATCCGGAACTTGGTGAGCCGATTGACTCAAGACTCCCATATACCAGGGCGGAGATAATATGGATTTGTAGAAATGAAATGCCCGTCACAATTGAGGATATTCTGGCTCGCAGGACCCGTGCTTTGTTCCTGAATGCACGGGCCAGTTCAGATATAGCTGCTGAAGTAGTCGGTTTACTGGCGAAGGAGTTTGGCCATGACATGATATGGCAGAAAGAACAAGTTGAATCATATTGTCAATTAGTTAGAAACTATATTTAAGTAAAAATGAAAAAATTCATTTTAGCCCTCGATCAGGGGACTACAAGCTCCCGGGCAATAGTGTTCGACCATAATGGTCTTCCCGTTGTAGTTGCACAAAAGGAATTTACTCAATTTTATCCTCAACCGGGCTGGGTCGAGCACGATCCTGATGAAATATGGTCAACACAGGCAGGTGTGGCAGTTGAAGCAATTACAAAGGCCGGAATTGAAAGTGCCGATGTTGCAGCTATTGGTATTACAAACCAGCGCGAGACAACTATTGTCTGGAACAGGATGACAGGCAAACCTGTCTATAAGGCTATAGTGTGGCAGGACAGGCGTACCGCCGGTTTTTGTGATCAGCTGAAAAGCGAGGGCCAAAGCCGGAAGATCCTCGAAAAAACAGGTTTGATCATTGATGCATATTTTTCTGCGACTAAGATCAGATGGATATTGGATAATGTAAAGGGAGCAAGGGAACAGGCTGAGTCCGGGCAGTTGGCATTCGGCACTGTGGATTCGTGGCTGGTTTGGAACCTGACCCACGGAAGATTGCATATAACTGATGTGTCGAATGCTTCAAGAACAATGTTATTTAATATTCATACCCTTAAATGGGATGAAGAATTGCTCAGGATTTTTGATATACCTTCTGGCATGCTTCCTGAAGTCAGATCATCAAGCGAGGTTTATGGCAAAACTAAAGGTCAGTTTGCTTCTGATATTCCTGTAGCAGGTATAGCCGGTGACCAGCAGGCAGCTCTATTCGGACAAATGTGTATTGAACCCGGAATGGTAAAGAATACTTATGGAACAGGCTGCTTTATGATGATGAATATCGGGAATATGCCAATAGAGTCAAAAAGCAAACTTCTCACTACTGTAGCCTGGAGAATAGGCAATGAGACGCAATATGCACTTGAAGGCAGTATTTTTATCGCTGGAGCGGTAGTTCAATGGCTCCGCGACGGACTTGGTATTATTAAAAAGTCAGGTGATGTGGAGAAACTTGCTGCCAGTGTAAAAGATAGTGGAGGAGTCTACTTTGTCCCGGCTTTTGCAGGACTTGGAGCTCCGCATTGGAACCAACATGCCCGTGGAACAATTGTAGGTATAACCAGAGGCTCAACATCAGCACATATTGCTCGTGCGGCTCTCGATAGCATTGCGTATCAAACTTTGGAGGTATTACTTGCCATGCAAAAAGACTCCGGGATAGAAATCCGAGAGTTAAGGGTTGACGGAGGAGCCACTGTAAACAACCAGCTTATGCAGTTCCAGTCCGATTTATTGCAGACAAAAGTTGTACGACCACAGATAACAGAGACAACTGCCCTTGGAGCTGCTTATCTTGCCGGGCTGGCTGTAAATTTTTGGGACAATATTCAGGAGGTTAAGCAACAATGGAAAATAGATCGTACTTTTTCTCCTCAGATTAAAGCAGAAGAGACACTTTCTCTTGTCAAAGGCTGGCACCGTGCTGTTAAAGCATCCAAAGCCTGGGCTGATGATTCGGAATAAGTGCATAAAGTGAGCTAAAGTTTGAAGTACTTAGAGTTGAAAAGTTGAAGATTAATGTTATGATAATAACTCTAGGCACTTTAGGCACTCAAAACTCTAGACACTTTAATTCCTGACATGAATTAATTGAATAATAACAGGATATAATTTTATAAGATAATTTAATAATCAAAGAAATGAATGCATTTTTTGCTGAATTTTTCGGAACTGCAATAATCCTTGTTTTTGGAGGAGGAGTTGTTTCTAACGTGCTTCTCAACAAAACAAAAGGAAATAACAGCGGTTGGATCGTAATATGTTTCGGATGGGCCGTAGGAGTTTTTACAGGAGTTTTAGTTGCTGCGCCATACAGTGGTGCTCACCTGAATCCTGCTGTCACACTCGCTCTTGTGCTGGCACATAAGTTTTCTGTTTCTCTGATGCCGATGTACATCTGTGCCCAGTTGCTTGGTGCAATGTTTGGCGCCACTCTTGTATGGCTGGCATATAAAAAGCATTTTGACGCGACATCTGATGCAGATGCCAAGCTGGCTGTATTTGTTACTTCACCGAATATCAGGAGCTACTGGTATAATGTTCTTACTGAGATAATAGGAACCTATATACTTGCCCTTGCAGTTCTTTATATGGCTAAACCTGAAGTCGGACTGGGAGCATTAAATGCATTACCTGTTGCTATTGTCGTGCTTGGAATAGGCCTGTCGCTGGGAGGTCCGACAGGTTATGCAATTAATCCTGCCCGTGATCTTGGACCCCGAATAATGCATTATCTTCTGCCTATTCCCCTAAAGCGCGACAGCGACTGGAAATACTCATGGGTACCGGTTCTCGGACCTATGCTTGGAGCAGCTATTGCAGCCGGTATGTTTGTGTTGTTTGGAGGAAAATTTTAATGGATAATGGGAAACATCCCTGTATAACCATAAACAGAAATATCTTAATTTAAGAAATATTATGAAAGCAAGACTCAATGTATTATTGCAAAGATTTAAAACCCTGATCGGGAGATCAGCTATTAGCAAATTAATGTTTTTTGTTCTTGGAATTTCTTCAACGATCTGGTTTTTGGTAAGAGTTATTCCAAAGCCGCAAAGGGCTGCTTATCCCTGTATGAAAGCAGCAGCTCCGCTAATGTCGGCTTTTGTGATTTATCTGCTTACATTATCGGGTTCGGCAGTTGCCTTAAGGAAAGCTAAAAATCACCTGAAAAAAGCAAGGTATATCTATGCAGTATCATTTTTCATGATTTCAGTGATTTGCATATTGCTGTTCTTTGCAAATAAAACTGAAGTAGCATCTGCCACTACTGTTGATATAAACAGTGTAATATCAAATTCTCCTATTGGCGTTGACCGTTGTATTTTCCCGGGACGCGTAGTATGGGTTTTTGATCCTGAAGTCGCAACCTGGGATGGATCAAATAAATACTGGTGGGACGAAAAAAGCACTTCACAGACAGAAGCAGGTAAAATGTTAACAAGTGTACTGACTACACTTACTGGAAAAAATACAGAAGGAAAAGCATGGGATGCGCTTTTTAAGAATTTCAATAAAACTAAACATAATTCTGAAAATGGCTATCTCCCTAAGCAGAAGATAGCGGTAAAAATAAATCAGAACAATACTCTCAATCATGCTGACACAACAGGATTAAATGCAACTCCCCAACTGGTATATGCTTTAATACAAAGTCTGACAAAAGAAGCAGGAGTCCCACAGAAAAATATTACAATATTTGATGCCAGCCGTTTTATTGGTGATAACATTTTTAATAAATGCCATAAAGATTTTCCTGAAGTTCAGTTTGTTGACAATGAAGGTGGTGACGGGCGAATAATATCTACTTATGTGGATAATGCAATTCCTTATTCTGTCGATAATGGGAAACTTGCAAAAGGTCTGGCTACATGTGCTGTTGAGGCTGATTACTTAATCAATATGGCATTGCTGAAGGGACATATCGGACAAGGTGTTACTCTTTGTGGAAAGAACTTTTATGGAGCAACAAGCATAGACCATAACTGGAGAAAAAATGCCCATGATAATTTTGAGCAGGACCGTCAGGGAAAAGATAAATACATGACTTTCACCGATTTTCTTGGGCATAAAGATTTAGGAGGAAAAACACTTCTGTTTATGATTGACGGTTTTTATGGTGCCCGTTCCCAGGATGGTCCTCCGCTGATTAAAGATAAATGGAGGATGGCTCCTTTCAACAATCGCTGGTGCTCGAGCCTTTTTGCCTCCCAGGATGGTGTAGCTGTTGATGCCGTAGGTATTGACTTTTTACGTTCGGAGTGGCCCGATCTGGCAGATATTGCCTATACAGAAAAATATCTCGTTGAAGCTGCTCTTGCTGATAATCCGCCTTCCAAAACGCTCTATGATCCCGAACGCGATGGGACGCGGTTGAAAAGTCTGGGTGTAATGGAACATTGGAACAATGCCACCGATAAGAAATATAGCCGTAATCTGGGAAAGAATTATGGGATAGAGCTGATTTATGTTCCTCTGAATGCGAAATAAATAATGTTATCAGGACCGCTGGTGCAAGGATTTTTAAATTAAGCCAGAGCATGTAATAGTTAGTATTGAAGCAAACTTAACTAACTTTAGTCACTCTAGGCACTTCTTAATTGCAATCCTGTTCAACTTTTATAATGGGTTTTACATCATAACCGTTATCAATGGCTTTTTGTAATAACATCCGGTAAGTTGTTTCATCCATGCGCTTTTCCCTGGCGAGAATCCAGAGGTATTTTATTGACGGATCTCCGACAAGAACATATCTGTAATCTTTATCAAGTTCCATGATCCAGTAATTTCCTGAAAATGGCCAGAAGAATTGTACTTTGAGTTTTGCCGGACTGTTTTTGTCAGGAATCCACGCAACCCCTTTTGCTGAAGTGGATTTATGAGGATCAGTTACATAATTACCTTTATTAAGTACTGTTATTTTGCCATCAGTCCTAAGAGTGTAAGTAGCTGATGTACATTTTAGTTTTCTTTCAAATGAGTTAGGAAGCCGGGCAATTTCGTACCATGTGCCTTTATATCTGTCAAGATCAACTGAGGTTACCACTGAAGGTACTTTCTGGGAATGAGATGAGATTAATTTCATGATTATAAAAAGAATTAATATTAATTTTTTCATCCTTGTTTTTTCTATTAACAATTTTAAGACTAATCTGTTCAGGAAGATATTTATTGATTTAGTCAGAATAATATATAAATCTTAATGAAAAGTGCTTATTATTCTTAGTGTTATCGGTAAAGATGAGCTTTTAGAACCTTATCTGCAATCTTAAGGACAGCATTCCGGGTTTGTTCTGTTTTATTCTTCGGTTTATTAACATTATATTAACAACATTTCAACATCAAAAAACATATTCAGGCATCAAATTTGTTTTATATTATGAAGATTTGTTTCATATTCTTGTTGTACGATAAGAACTTTGAATCCATCAATTGAATTTATCAATTTCCTTCTTGATAGCGGTTTTACATTGAATCAGGCTAAACTAAATACTACTGACCATAGTATACCTGACTTGGGTGTTCAGAAGATAAAGTCTTTTTTAATTCCATTGCCACCTCTTACAGAGCAAATTAGAATTGTTTCAAAAGTATCAGAACTAAAGAAACTATGCGATGATATGGAACAGACCATTCAGCAAAACAAGAAATACGCTCAAGATTTATTGCAGGTGGCGTTGAAAGAGGCGTTAGAGACGAAAGAAGAAGATTAATCTAACAAACCTTTTAAGTCAAGTATCTGAATGAAATCATCTTTGCTTAATGGACACTTAGCCAAATCAATAAAATCATTTTTATCCAAGTGGCACTGCACCGACATTTGCTTTATTAGGTAATTATCAATGTCTTTATTACCGTGGCTGATTTTTGTAGAAAGGATGTACTTTTTATTATGAAAAAAATCCACATGTTTATGGTCAACACTTTTGGTTGTTGAATCGATGAATCCCTTTTTCTTCAGATTCTTATAAGTTTTCTTAGGGTCTAATGCGCTCATTCTTCAACCTTTTCTATAATTTGTGAAATAATATTTTTAATTAATTGGTTATGATTAGTCAGAGAATTTGCATCCAAGGAATTCAATCTATTGTACATAAAATCAAACTCTTCTGCAAATGATTTTTCTGCATCATCTTCCGTCAGACCTGTCCCAATAACTCCAAGCATTTCAGATTGAATAATGTAATAATTATCTTCCTTTTCAAACAGACATCTGAGTGGATACTTAAAGAAATATTTTACTGTTCCAGCCACAATAACAACAGGAGCATACTCCAAAGAAAATTTATTTCCAGAATAAGTATTCATTATTCTTCGGTGAGTTTTACCGTCTCTTTTTGTTATTTTAATCTTACCAACCGCTTCAGCACTTTCTGTTTCAATTACAGTAGGTTCTATTATTGCACTTATTAGTTCTTTTTTTGCAGCAGGTTTAAAACGATTAATCTTAAAAATAGGTGTTGTTTTTTCTCTTACCTCATCGTACTCAACAAAATTTACAGGAGAATTGTCAAACGCATTGACAAAAGAGTATAAATTTTCAACGATTGGATTACGTTTAACAGGCTCTGGATATAATTCAATTATTTTTCCATAATCACCATTATTTGATATTTCGACAAGTTTCTCAAATTTTTCATTTACAGTATTTCGGTGAATTTGCCAGAAAAGTCCAGTTTTGTTTTCAGCACGTTGAGTATATGCAAACTTCGGAACAGCACTACCTTTCATAAAGCCAATAAGTTCTATTTTAAAGTTATTGAGATCAACCTCTTCATTTGTTGGTAAATCATATTTTGCTAAGGTAAAGACCAACTCCTGTAACTCCTGCGCAATCTTTATTAGAGTATCAATCGGTAATGAATTGTACTGACCCAATTCACCACCAATTTCAATAAATGCACCGTTGTTTAAATCGATTTTCACTAATCAAATATACAACCTTTGAATTAAGAAGCACAGAATTCATCTGAGAAAATCGGTAGGCGTATCTGAAACTATTTCTACTACTAACAAAAAATCCATCGTAAAACATAGATATACAATGAATTACTTTGTTAATTAGGCAGCCGAGAAGACAAAATACCTTGATCAAAACTTTTTTAATTAAAAACTTAAAATCGGTATTGAGACACTGAATGAGACACTTGATAAATGAAGAAAGCCTGTAAGTTGTTAATTTACAGGCTTCTGCGTTTCCGCTTTGTAGCGGAGGGAGGATTCGAACCTCCGACCTTTGGGTTATGAGCCCAACGAGCTACCACTGCTCCACCCCGCAATATATTTTTAAAGAACATCTAGCTTTTGGATTATGAGCCCAACGTCCCGCCGCTGGCGGGACCACCCCGCAATATCGAGGGGCAAATGTACTACATTAGGGAGAATTAGCAAAACAATTCTATATTTATTTTAACTTATCAATCAGATTCAAGGAGACCAGAACCAGAAAATTCACTTCCGGCTTAAGGCTTCAGATTTCCAACTCAATTACCATTTAAATTTTAATTATTAAGTTTGCTTAAGAATTTTAAAATTAAGTCCTGCTTAAAATGATATCTTATTAATTTAAAATTATTTACTATGCCAAGGGTATTCAAAGCAAAGGAAATAGAGAAAGAAGAAAAAGAGGTAAAACGCGACTATCTCGACAGACACATGCCACATGTTTTTTGTCCCGATTCGGTTAAAAGAGGAGAAAAATTTGAAGTGAAAGTGAGGCTCGGAGAAGAATATCCCCATCCTGATGAACATGACCATTTTATTAGTGTAATACAGCTTTGG
The DNA here is from genome assembly GCA_963838215.1 of uncultured Bacteroidales bacterium. Classification (GTDB taxonomy): domain Bacteria; phylum Bacteroidota; class Bacteroidia; order Bacteroidales; family VadinHA17; genus LD21. Next base: position 28,968 of record CAWIQG010000001.1, read on the forward strand.
AACAGGGAAACACTTCTTGCTGAGGCACGTTACACTGCAGGTGTTTATGGTAATTTACCGTCGCATTTCGAAATTGATTTCTATATTGTTGCTCCCGAAGTATCTATGAATCTCTCTGCTATGGCTGTCTGCACAAAACATGGCCTCTGGCAAAGTGAAGATAAGCCGGTTAAAGTTCTATAGACCGGCTGCCGGCATCAGGTATGCGGTAACATGGTTTTATAAAGACAGAGGTTAAAACCGATAACCGGTTGCCGGTTTCCGGTTGCGGGTTGCGCCGGTTGCCGGTTGCCGGTTGCCGGATTTTATTATTATCTTTGCTGGCCCATTATTGATTAAATTATGGCTAAAAACGAAAAGAAAAAAAGCAACTGGCGCGATAAATACAGATTTTCTGTTATTAACGATCATACCTTTGAAGAAGTCTGGAGAATAAGACTTACAAGGTATAATGCATTCCTACTTATTTCATTTCTGGTCATTTTTATTATAGGCGCCACATCTTCACTTATTGCTTTTACAAACCTGAAGGAATTTATTCCCGGCTATCCCGATGTTTTAATGCGGCGCAATATACTTATGAGTGCTATCCGACTCGATTCGCTCGATCGTGAACTTGCTTTAAGAGATAAATACTTCGCCAACCTGAACGCAATAATTTCAGGTAATCTACCTGTCGAATTTAATGTCCGGCAGGATACTGCAAAGAATTACAAAGCGATAAATTTCAGTAATTCGCCCGAAGATTCTGAATTGAGAACAAAAGTAGAAAATGAAGAGCGATATAACCTTACTTTCGGTTCCTCGAAAACTGAATCCATATCAAGTCTTGCCGGAATGCATTTTTTCCCTCCAGTGAAAGGAATTATATCAGGAAAGTACGATGTTCGTACAAAACATTTTGGAACCGACATTGTTACAAAACCCAAAGCTATAGTTTCTGCTGCACTTGAGGGGACCGTTATCTTCACCGGATGGACAATGGAAACTGGTTATGTTATTGAAGTTCAACATACAAATAATATTGTTTCTGTTTATAAACATAACGAAAGTCTCCTGAAAGAGACTGGCGATCTTGTCCGTGCCGGCGAAGCCATTGCCGTTGTCGGTGAATCAGGTGAACTTTATACCTCAGGTCCTCATCTGCATTTTGAGATATGGTACAAAGGGAGTCCCCTAGACCCTGAAAAACATATTTTGTTCTAATACCCAGGTACCGGATATGCCAGAGAGAATTGCATTGTTGGGGTCGACAGGATCAATCGGTACACAAACACTTGATATCATTTCCAGATATCCTGAGAAGTTTGTTGTTGAGGTTCTGACAGCCGGAAATAATGTTGATCTCCTGATTCAACAGGCTCGCAGTTTCAAACCCGACTCTGTGGTTATAGGGAATGTTGATAAATATAAGCAACTGAAAAAGAATCTTTGGGATACAAGTATTAAAGTATATGCAGGCGATGAAGCGGTTGAACAGGTAGTAACTTCATCAACTGTTGATGTTGTTATCGCTTCAATAGTCGGATATTCCGGATTGAGGCCTACAATTGCTGCAATTAAAGCCGGGAAAAAAATTGCCCTGGCAAATAAAGAGACTCTTGTTGTGGCAGGGGAAATCATAGGCAGACTGGTCAGAGAATTCGGAAGCAGCATAATTCCTATCGATTCAGAACATTCGGCAATCTTTCAATGCCTGGTAGGCGAATCGGGAAACCCGATAGAAAAAATCACACTTACAGCTTCCGGCGGCCCGTTTGTGAACTGGTCAGAGAAGATGCTGAAAACTGTCAAACCGGATGACGCTCTTAAACATCCAAACTGGAATATGGGAAGCAAAGTTACTATCGATTCGGCCTCTCTAATGAACAAAGGTCTTGAAGTGATTGAAGCAAAATGGCTCTTTGACCTCACTCCGAAACAAATTTCGGTTATTATTCACCCGCAATCGGTTATTCATTCATTTGTTCATTTTGCAGATGGATCAGTTAAAGCACAGCTCGGAGTCCCCGACATGAGAATTCCTATTCTTTATGCATTGACATATCCTGCCCGGTTCAATTCCGATCTCCCCCGTCTGGATTTCAGGGACTATCAAAACCTTTCATTTACTGTTCCGGATATGAAAAAATTCAGGAACCTTTCACTTGCCTATGATGCTTTGAAGGAGGGAGGGAACATGCCCTGCATCCTGAATGCAGCAAATGAAATGGCTGTTAAAGCGTTCCTGATGGAGGAAATTGATTTCATCCAAATGCCGGATGTAGTAGAATATACAATGGGATACAGTTTATTCTCACCATCTCCCGATCTGGATTTTCTTGAGCTTACTGATTTAAATGCCAGGGGGATAGCAACAAATTATATTAATAAACTTCATAAAAAAAGATGACAGTACTTATTAAAATACTGCAGTTTGTAATGAGCCTTTCAATTCTTGTTATTATACATGAATTTGGGCATTTTACTTTGGCAAAGTTGTTCAAAACAAGAGTCGAAAAATTTTACCTTTTTTTTGATCCATGGTTCTCACTTTTTAAATATAAGAAGGGTGAAACAGAATATGGTATTGGATGGCTCCCATTAGGAGGATATGTCAAGATTTCAGGAATGATTGATGAATCGATGGACAAAGAGCAGATGAAACAACCTCCCCAGCCATGGGAATTCAGATCCAAGACATCCTGGCAACGACTTCTCATAATGACAGGGGGAGTGGTTTTCAATTTTATTTCCGCAATGTTGATTTATGTATTTGTGTTGTTCGCATGGGGCGAAACATACCTGCCAACTGCAAATGTTAAATATGGTATCGTCACCGATTCAGTTGGATATGCAATAGGATTAAGGAACGGAGACAAGATTCTTACTGTCGATAATAAACCTGTAGAAAATTTTCTGCAGATAACCCCCGATATAGTATTGAACAACCGTAAAACTATCCAGGTTGAACGCGATGGTAAGGTTTTCAATATTGAAGTTCCTAAGGAATATATTCCTAAAATGCTTAAGGGAAAGGGTCAGATCAGCTACCGTATTCCTTTCAGGCCCATGATAATAAAAACATTTTTGAAGGAATCGCCCGCCAAAAATGCCGGAGTGCTTCTGAGCGACCAGCTGATCGGCCTCGATAGTATACAATTTACATATTCAGATGAATTTCAAAAGTACTTGTTGGAAAACAAATCCAGGCCAATTGTTTTGAATTTATTACGTAATGGAAATAAAGAGAATGTAACTGTAACACCTACAGATGCAGGATTACTTGGGATTAGTTATACAGGAAGATCTCTCGATCAGATATTTGATCTGAAAACCGTAAGGTATGGGTTTCTGCAATCATTTCCAGCAGGTATCGATAAAGGATTCAAAACCATTGCTGATTACCTTAAACAATTTAAACTCCTTTTTGCAAAACATTCAAAAGCGTATGAATCTCTTGGTGGGTTTATTACAATTGGAAATATCTTCCCGGGTGTATGGGACTGGCAATCATTCTGGAACCTTACAGCATTCCTTTCAATTATCCTTGCTGTGATGAATATTCTGCCAATACCTGCTCTTGACGGAGGGCATGTACTCTTTTTACTATTTGAAGTAATTACTGGAAGAAAACCAAGCGATAAGTTCCTTGAATATGCTCAGATTGCTGGAATGATTTTGCTCTTATCACTTCTTGTTTTTGCTAACGGGAACGATATCCTGAGGCTTATCAGAAAATAAAAAAACCGTTTTCTGATTATTAAGCCAGTTCATATTTCTGGTTTCTTCTCCCGGGAATAAATCCCGCCTCTTTTATTATTGATTGAATCTCGTCGGCATTAAACCGGTTTTTTGCTCCTGCAGCACTTACTACATTTTCTTCAATCATTATAGATCCAAGGTCATTTGCCCCTGAATGAAGCGACAGCATCCCAATCTCTTTGCCGACAGTAAGTATAGATGCCTGTATGTTTTTTACGTTATTCAACATTATCCGGCTTATTGCGATCATCCGGATATAGTCAGGTCCGCAGTAACTGCTTCTGATTCCATGTTTTTGCAAAAGGACCGTTCCTTTATCCTGAAAAGGCCAGGGGATAAAGGTTATAAATCCAAAATGGTTTTCCGGTTTTTTATGCTGAAGATCCCGCAGCTTTATAAGATGTTCAATCCTCTCTCCTGTTGTCTCAATGTGACCAAACATCATGGTAGCAGAAGTAGGCAGGTTTAAAATGTGGGCTTCCCTCATAACTTCGAGCCATTCCCCCGAAGTTGCTTTGGCCGGACATACAATTTTTCTGACACGATCGGAAAGAATCTCTGCTCCTGCACCGGGCAAACTGTCAAGCCCTGCTTTGATAAGCTGTGAGAGAACTTCTGAATAGGATAACTGCTCTTTTTTTGCCAGGAAAACAATCTCGGGAGGTCCCAGTGCATGCAACTTTAAAGTGGGGTATAATCTTTTCAGATTTCTGAAAAGATCAATATAAAAACCGATGCCAAGATCAGGATTCATTCCTCCCTGTAAAAGAAGCTGATCTCCGCCAAGAGAATACAGTTCATCAATTTTGCTTATGAATTCATTTTCAGATGTGATATATGCGTCAGTTGATCCTTTCTTCCTGCAAAAGTTACAAAAGGAACATTGAGAAAAACAGATATTGGTAAGGTTAACGTTTCTGTCGATCATCCATCCTGCAATATTCCCAGGATTATGAAATTGTCTGAGTTTATTGGCAACAAACATAAGCTCTCCTAAAGGCGCCTTTGTATACAAAGCAATTCCTTCCTCAGCATTAAGAGGAATCAGTCTGAGAGCTTTTTCATATATTTGCTCTAAACCCATAGTTATAAACAAATTAGCTTAACCCTTATCGACCATGTATTACCTTGTTGGTTTTCAGGATTAATCAAAGCAAAGGTAACAGTTTGGAAACGAAACAATCAATATTTTAATTAACTTTGCATCTTCTAAAACCAAGGAAATATCTGATGAAACCTGAAATCTTTAAAATATCACAAATATCAGCTGATCAATCCATTTTATGTATTCTTGGAAGCGATCATATACCTGAAAAACTTATACTGAGTAAATCTGAAAGAGAATTTGCTCAGAAACTGTTGAAGGCAGGGGAAGAATACGTCTTCATTAATTCTTATAATAAATGCACATACCTGGTCAGACTAAAGGAGGGAATTGACACTTATAAAATAAAGGAAGAGCTTCGAAAAGCTGCTTCCTGTTTAAAAAAACTAATTAAGGAGAATAACCATTCTGAACTAATAATAACTTCCGATAATGCTTATAAAGGAGCTATTGAAGATTTTGCAGAGGGACTTCTTCTAAGCTTTTATTCCTTCGAAAAATACAGGACAAAAGCAACGGAAAATGAGAAAAAGAATTATCCTGGGAAATTCCTTTTACATGGAGATATAGATGATTCAGATATTAAGTGGCTTGTTGATCTAACCGATGCAGTTTATTTTACACGCGATCTGATCAATGAACCGGTTAATCATCTGAATGCAACTGCTCTGGCCGGCGAGATCAAAAAAATCGGAGATTCTGCCGGGTTTAAAGTCGAGGTGCTAACAAAGGGAAGGATTGAAGCGCTTAAAATGGGTGGACTTCTGGCTGTTAACAAAGGAAGTGTTGATCCTCCCGTGTTTTGTATCCTTGAATGGCACCCTGAAAATTGTCTTAATAAAAAACCTTTTATTCTGGTCGGGAAAGGAATAGTGTATGATACCGGAGGTCTGAATATTAAAACAGGCGATTATATGTCCGGTATGAATGGAGATATGGCCGGGGCCGCTATTGTTACAGGTGTAATGCATACAATAGCGAAAACAGGGATACCGCTTCATATAATCGGATTGGTTCCCTCAACTGATAACCGTCCTGGAGGAAATGCTTACACCCAGGGCGACATCATTTCAATGCATAACAATATGACTGTCGAAATAGGCAACACCGATGCTGAAGGCCGACTTATTCTGGCTGATGCCATCAGCTATGCATCAAAGTATTCTCCTGAACTTATTATTGATATTGCAACTCTTACAGGCTCTGCTGCAATGACTTTTGGAACACAGGCTATTGCTCTGATGACCAATGCAGACAGAAAATATATCAGGCTCCTTGAAGAATGTGGCAAAGATGTTTATGAAAGAGTTGCTGAATTACCATTATGGGATGAATATGGAGAACTGTTGAAGTCGGATATAGCTGATCTTAAAAACATAGGAGGACGTGAAGCAGGGGCAATTATCGCAGGCAAGTTTCTTGAGCGATTTGCAGAATTTCCTTTAATTCATTTGGATATTGCAGGAACAGAAATGCTTAAGAAGGATGATTTTTACAGAATAAAGAACGGAACAGGGTCAGGATTAAGGTTACTTTCGACATTTTTGAAAAGAATTGCTGCGGACTATTCAGTTAGTAATTAGCATAACTATTAAATGCTTTACAGTGAACTAAAATCAGGCACTTCAAACTCTGGGCATTGATAAGTAAAATTGAAAGTAAATGGATAAGAAAACAATAATTGCCGGCATCTCAAATGGAGATATTAATGGAATCGGATATGAGGTTATAATCAAGACTCTTTCTGATCCGATGATAGGTGATATTTGTACAACTATTGTATATGGCTCCCCAAAAGTGGCAGCCTATCATCGTAAGGCATTAAATGTCAATAATTTTAGTTTTAACAATATCAGGACAGCTGATGAGGCTCACTCAAGGAAAGCAAACATGATCAATTGCCTTGATGATAATATCAGGGTTGAACTTGGGAAATCAACACAACAGGGTGGTGAGGCAGCTATTATTTCTTTAAAGAAAGCCATTGAAGATCTTAAGAATGGTAAAATTGACGTTCTTATTACTGCCCCTATTGACAAGAAAAATGTCCAGTCAGAGAACTTTCATTTCAATGGGCATACCGATTATCTGAAATCGGAAGCAGGTGTTGAAGAGGTCCTGATGTTTATGATAGGAGAAAGTATGCGGATCGGCATTGCCACTGACCATGTTCCTCTCAGCAAAGTCTCAGAACTGATTACAGTGGAAAGACTCATGCGCAAAATCAGGCTTATGAATCAATCGCTCAGCTTCGACTTCGGAATACGAAAACCACGAATAGCAGTACTGGGATTAAATCCTCATGCGGGTGACAACTCATTATTAGGAACTGAAGAGGTTGAAATAATCACACCTGCAATTCAACAGGCACAAAATGAAGGGATATTGACTTTCGGTCCTTTCCCGGCTGATGGATTTTTCGGAGCCGGATCTTTCACAAAATTTGATGGTATACTTGCTATGTACCACGATCAGGGACTTACTCCATTTAAAGCATTATCGTTCGATACCGGAGTAAACTTCACTGCGGGATTGCCATTTGTGAGAACATCGCCTGTTCATGGTACTGCATTTGCTATTGCCGGTAAAGGTGAAGCCTCGGAAAGTTCATTCCGTCAGGCAATTTCACCTGGCCTGCGACATCTTCAGAAACAGGCAGATTTATACCGAAATATCCCGGAATCCTCTGAAGCATCAGGATATTGATCTGCACAGCGACCGTATTGATGAACTTCCTCCTGATATTTTTAATTCAGAACAATCACTATGATAGAATATATTAAAGGAGCCATAACAAGCATTACTCCGACATATCTGACCCTCGAAACCGGGGGAATCGGATATTTTATTAGTATTTCGGTAACCACATTTTCGAAGCTTGAAGGTAAAAGTGAATATAAAATACTGGTGCATGAAGTCATCAGGGAGGACAGTCATCAGCTTTTTGGATTTGCCGATACAGAAGAGCGGGATATTTTCAGATTGCTGATTTCAGTTTCAGGTGTAGGTGCAAGCACTGCAAGGATGATGCTTTCTTCACTTAGTCCGGGTGAAATTGAGAAAGCTATCATAGGATCCGATGTAAATGTTCTGAAAAGTGTTAAAGGAATTGGTTTAAAAACAGCCCAAAGGATTATAGTTGACCTGAAGGACAAGCTTGGCAAACAAGCAGGAAGCGATGAAATATTTGCTTTTGCAGACAATACAAAACGAGAAGAGGCGTTATCTGCATTAGTGATGCTTGGGTTTGCCAAAAGTGCTGTCTTTAAAGTCCTTGATAAAATAGTCAGAGAAGAAAAAAATCTGACAGTTGAGGATTTAATCAAGAGAGCGCTTAAAAACTTGTAATTCTGAATATAAACCGGATTGGGATCAGAGATATCATATAAAAATCTTCTGGCATTTTCGTATCTTGTACTGTTCGCTTCTTTTGCATTAAAGTCCACAGAAGCAAGTAGCCAGAATGCTTTGCTTGGTGCCGCAGCTGAAGATACGACCCGCAGATCAGTACTTAAACTGACGGATGATTCCGGAAATCCCTGGGAGACGAAGCAGAAAGAACCTTTGTTTCTCGATAATCCCTCAAATATAAAATCAACAGTAATTTACGATGCTGATAAGAATGAATACATTCTCTATGAGAAAGTAGGCGCTTTCGATTATCGCACTCCTGTCTACATGAGCCCGGAAGAATTCAGGAAATATGAGTATGAAAAAGCAATGCGCGACTACTGGCAATCGCGAATTTCAGGCAAAGAAGCAGGTTTCAAGTCGAACCTGATACCACAAATTGAAGTTGGAGGTGCTGCGTTCGATAAAATATTCGGAACTAACATAATAAATATTGTACCGCAGGGATCGGCTGAATTGATCTTTGGGATAAATATTTCCCACACCGAAAACCCCACACTTTCTGAAAAACTCAGAACAATACCGACATTTGACTTTAAGGAAAAAATTCAAATGAATGTCAACGGTACAATCGGTGATAAAATGAAGCTGGGTATCAATTATAACACCGATGCCATGTTTGAATTTGAGAACAAGACAAAACTTCAGTATGCAGGTAAAGAAGATGAAATACTAAAAAAAATTGAGGCTGGAGATGTCACGCTTCCACTTACAGGGACTTTGATAACTGGAAGCTACAGTCTTTTCGGCCTTAAAACTGAAATGCAATTCGGGAAGATGACAGTCACTACAGTGCTTTCTCAACAAAAGGGACAAACATCAGTTATTGCAGTACAGGGAGGGGCTCAATCAACAAATTTTGTAATATCTGCCGATCAATACGAAGCGAACAGACATTTTTTTCTTTCACAATATTTCAGGGACGCTTATGATAATGCACTGAAAAACCTTCCTGTAGTAAGTTCAGGCATTACTATTGAACGAATTGAAGTATGGGTCACAAATAAATCAAACGTTTTCGTGGATGGCAGCAACAGGAATATTGTTGCTTTTATGGATCTTGGAGAAAGCAGGAATCATATTTTTAATAAAATCCCGGCATTTCAGCAAACGCCAGGTGCGAAGATATATCCCGATAATAAAGCTAATAAGTTATATGCCCAGCTTACTACTGCTTATGGAATTATACGGGATGTTAATCAGGTAACTAATGCTTTTAGTTCTTTATATCCTAAATTTCAGATTGGTCAGGATTTTGAAAAGATTGAAAACGCAAGAAAACTTAACGACAGAGAGTATTATTTCAACAAACAACTGGGATATATTTCTTTGAACACAGCTCTGAATACAGATGAGGTTCTGGCCGTTGCCTATGAATATACACTTAATGGCCAGCTGTTTAAAGTAGGCGAATTTTCTACAGATGGAATTAGTGCTCCGCAGACTCTGATACTTAAGCTGATTAAAGGTACAACCTTAAGTCCTAAGTTACCTACATGGAATCTGATGATGAAAAACGTTTATTCTCTTGGATCGGGAAAACTGGACGAAAAGGATTTTCAGTTAAATGTTCTTTACCTGGATGACAAGACAGGTAATTCAATTAATTATCTGCCCGAAGGAAACCTTGAAAACAAGATACTCCTGCAGGTAATGGGGCTCGACAATCTGAATTCCCAACTTGAGAGGGAACCTGACGGTTTTTTTGATTTTCTGGACGGTATTACGGTACTGGCCGATAGGGGGAAAGTTATTTTCCCATTTATTGAACCATTCGGGAGCCATCTTAAGAGTATGATTACTGATCCGACAATAGCAAGTAAATACGTCTTTCAGGAGCTATATGATTCTACACAAACTGTTGCCCGTCAGATAGCTGATAAAGACAAATTTCAGATTTCGGGCAAGTTCTCTTCTGAATCGGGTTCTGATATAAAACTTAATGCTACAAACATACCGCAGGGTTCTGTTAAAGTTACTGCAGGAGGTGTCCCTCTGACTGAAAATACCGATTATATAGTCGATTATAATATGGGGACGGTGAAAATAATTAACAGTGCTCTTATTGAATCGCAGACACCAATTCAGGTTTCACTTGAGAATAATCAGTTTTTTGGATTCCAGACAAAGACCCTTGTCGGAACGCATCTCGATTACAAAATTTCAAATAACTTCGATATCGGCGGAACAATAATTCATCTTTCAGAATTACCATATACTCAGATAGTCAACTATGGCGAAGAACCGATTTCAAATACAATGTGGGGGTTAAATACTTCATATAAAACGGAATCGCAATTACTGACAAAGATGATTGACAAATTACCATTTCTTCATACTAAGACTCCTTCAACAATCTCATTTTTTGGTGAGTTTGCAAATCTGCTTCCAGGTCATTCAAAGGCGATATCAAGTGCAGGAAATGCGTATATCGACGATTTTGAAGCGAGTGAAATACCTTTGGATATGAAAGCATTTAATGCATGGACAATATCAAGTGTACCTCAGGGGCAGGACCAGATGTTCCCGGAAGCAGAGTTTAATAGCAATCTCGTAAGCGGATTCAACAGGGCTAAAATAGCCTGGTATGTAATAGACCCGCTTTTTTTGGAAAACGGATCATCAACTCCCGATTATATTAAGAGTAATCCTGATTTACAATCAAGTCATTTTGTAAGAGAGATTTATGAAAATGAAATTTTTCCTAACAAACAAAGTGCCACTGGAATACCAACACCAATAGCCGTTTTAAATGTTGCATATTATCCTTCCGAAAAGGGTCCGTATAACTATGATACTAATCCCGGTACATATTCTAAAGGAATGAGTTCCGACGGGAAACTTAATGACCCTAAATCTAGATGGGGCGGTATAATGAGAGAAGTGCTGACTACTGATTTCGAAGCTGCAAATATTCAATACATTAAGTTCTGGATGATGGATCCTTTTGTAGAAAACCCTGAATATCAAGGTGGTGATCTGTATTTTAACCTTGGGGATATTTCTGAAGATGTTCTACGCGATTCAAGAATGAGTTTTGAAAATGGGTTACCAAATTCGTCAAATGTCATAAATGTGGATACTACTGTATGGGGAAGAGTTCCCACCATTCAGGCCGTTGTGGATGCCTTTGACAATTCTCCGGGATCAAGACGTTATCAGGATGTGGGGCTTGATGGATTAAGCGACCAGGATGAACAGACCTTTTTTTCGGGCTATCTTAATAAATCAGCTCTGATTTGTACTCCTGATGCCTATCAGGCCGTGTACAAGGATCCGTCAGGCGATGATTATCATTATTACCGTGGATCGGATTATGATGCTCAGCAACTGAGTATTCTCGACAGGTATAAAAAATATAATGGAGAGGAGGGCAATTCTCCTACGGCAGAAATGTCGACCGAATCTTATCCGACTTCAGGTTCGACATTGCCCGACATGGAGGACATAAACCGCGATAATACATTGAACGAAACAGAAAGCTATTATCAGTACAAAGTAAGTATACGTCCGGGTGATATAAAGGTCGGCTCTAACTATGTTGTTGATCAGATTGAATACACAGCTACTATGGCAAACGGCACAAAGTCCAAGGTAAAATGGTATCAGTTTGAAATCCCTGTATCTGATTATCAGAAAGCTATCGGACCCATAAAAGACTTTAAATCAATCCGATTTATGAGAATGTATCTCAGGGGTTTCAACGAACCGGTCATAATGCGCTTTGCCAGCCTCGACCTTGTACGGGCTGAATGGAGGAAATACGATATTTCATTTTTGGAAGGCGGTGAAAGGATCTCGGTACCTGAGGCCTCAGATGGTACATTTGAATTAAGCTCAGTAAGTATCGAAGAGGATGCCAGTAAAGTGCCTGTGAATTATGTACTCCCACCAGGACTTAGCAGGGCAACCGACCCGCAGAACCCACAGTTGCAACTTCTTAATGAACAATCAATGGTGCTTAAGGTTCAGGATCTTGAAGACGGTGATGCCCGTGCTGCTTTCAGAAATGTAAATCTCGATATCAGGGAGTATCGCAGGTTACGTATGGAAGTTCATGCAGAAGCCATAACAGGACAGCCTTTAAAAGATGGTGATTTGACTGCATTTATAAGAATCGGATCTGATTATCAGAATAATTTTTATGAATATGAAATTCCTTTAAAGATCACTCCACCGGGTGTTTATGACAATAATTCTGATGCAGCCAGATTAAAGGTGTGGCCAACAGAGAACAGCTTTGATATTGACCTGTCAGTTTTACAGACTGCTAAAGAGGAACGTAACAAACAAATGCTAATGTCCGGATCATCACTTAGCCTTACAGATGTTTTTGTTTACAAGCACGACGGAGCCAGTGTTTCAGTCTGTGGAAATCCTAATATGAGTAATATAACTGTGATTATGCTGGGAGTGAGAAATCCAATAAAAACCAGAAGCCCGGCTACTGATGACGGACACCCCAAATCTGCTGAAGTATGGGTTGACGAACTCCGGCTAAGCGATTTTATTGAAAGTGATGGATGGGCCGCCAATGCACATTTGCAGGCTCGTCTGGCCGATCTGGGTACAATCGATATCGTCGGACAGACAAGTACTCCGGGATGGGGTGCTATTGATAGTAAAATTAATGATCAGAGTAAGGAACAAACCCTTAAATATGATATTTCATCGAGTCTGGAATTTGGGAAGTTTTTTCCTGAAAAGGTTGGGGTAAGGCTTCCCGTTTATATTGGCTATTCAGAATCAATGATTAAGCCCAAATATGATCCGCTCGATCCTGATATCCTTTTATCGGAAGCTTTAAGGGAAGCAAAAAATAAAGCAGCAAGAGATTCAATATTGAATGTTTCTGAGGATTATTCCAGAAGAAAGACTATTACAATAAGTAATGCAGGTATAACAAAACGTGGTGCAAAACCCCATATATGGGATCTGGCAAACTTAAGTTTTAATTATACATATAATGAGACCTACTCCACTAATACTAATACTCTGCTTGATCTTGACAAGGAGTACAAGGGAGGTTTTACTTATGATTATCAGGCTCACCCTGCAAACATTATGCCTTTTAAGAATGTGAGATTCCTCGATGCACCCGTTTTTAAGATTATTAAGGATTTTAATTTCTACACTTTCCCAAAAAGCATATCATTCCGGACTGATCTGGATCGGACTTATGATGAATTACAAACAAGAAATATAGACAACCCTTATTTGCTTGTCGAACCTTCTTTTAAGAAAGATTTTGAATGGACCAGGATTTACGATTTCAAATATGATGTCACCAAATCGCTGAAATTCGATTTTACAGCTACTAACCTTGCCAGGATAGATGAACCTGCGGGAGGAGTTGACAAAAAGAGGTATGCCAGTACTTATGAAGCCTGGCGCGATTCGGTAATATCTAATCTGAAGAAACTGGGCAGAACAACCTCCTATAATCATGTAATTAATATTACTTATACCATTCCCGTAAATAAGCTACCTCTGCTTTCGTGGGTGAACGCCAATGCCAGGTATGGTGCGGATTACACCTGGCTCGCCGGTCCGATTTTCCCCGACAGCACAAAAATAAAGCTGGGAAACTCAATTCAGAACCATAATGAATTGACATTAACCACAATGGCAAACCTGGCAACTCTTTATACGAAATCTAAATTTCTTAAAAAAATTGAGAATGATACCAAACCCGGTGCAGCCCAAAAGATGAAAGCCGAATTAAAAACCGTTACATACACAAAAGATAATGTAAGTTTCAAAGCCAACACTGCCAAGACAATTTATCATAATCTTAACACTAAAGATGTAAAAGTCAGGGTTGTCGGGAAGAATGGGAAAGAAGTTAAGGGCAAAATGGAAATTGTAAACGAGGAAAAGATTAGTTTCACAGCGGCTGAGCAGGTCGATGGTGCACAGGTATCAGTAGAGGGCAAGGTCAAGAAAAGCCGGAATCCTATTATTGTGACGGGCGAATATCTGATAAGAGCGTTGATGGGAGTTCGATCCATAAGTCTCACTATTACATCTTCTCAGAGCGAATTCCTTCCAGGATATATACCTGAAACAAAATACCTGGGTATGTCAGATTTCAATGGCAATCTTGCCCCTGGCTGGCCATTTATTTTGGGAATTGGTGACAAAAACTTCTTTGATAAAGCTGTAACTAAGGGTTGGCTTTCAAAAGATACTTTGCAAAATACTCCGGCAATGTATGACACTAAACTCGACTTGTCAATTAGAAGTCTGATAGAGCCTTTCCCTGGTTTGAGGATTGATGTGGATGCCGAAAGAAGGTTTTTAAAGAACATAAGTTCCTATTATAATGCGGGTAAAAACGGAAACTTTCCCGACAGCACCAGGAACCGTATGGTCTCTGGAAATTTCTCCATGTCAGTCATTTCCTGGGGGACCGCCTTTGAAAAGATATCAGAATCGAATGATTATGTTTCTCCGACTTTTGAAGCATTTAAAGCTGATGCTGTCATTATATCGCAAAGGTTGGCTACTGACCGGCAGAAGTTAGATCCGGGTTATAATCCCAATACTGATCCGGTTACAGGGAACCCCATTGTTGGGCCATTTAAAAGCGGATACGGGAACACTTCCAGCGAAGTTTTAATACCCGCATTCATTGCTGCTTACACAAAATCAAACCCCCAAAATGTGACTTTGGAGCCTTTCCCTTCGGCTTTAAATATGATGCCAAACTGGAGAATAAATTTTGACGGATTATCAAAGATTGGATTCATTCAGGATATTTTCAGATCTGTGACATTGACCCATCAGTACAGGAGCACCTATCAGATAGGTTCCTACAATACAAACCTGAATTATGAGCCTGATGCCAGTGGAATAAGCAGGATAAGAGATCTTCAGGACAATTATATCCCGCAATATGAAATTGATGTTGTTTCTATTAGCGAACAGTTCAGTCCACTTATAAATATTGATCTCAACTGGAAAAACAGCCTTACAACAAGATTTGAATGGAACAAGTCGCGGACCGTTTCTCTTAATCTGACCAGTAATCAGATAGCTGATGAACGGGTAAATGAACTTGTTATAGGTGCCGGATACCGATTTGATAATGTTCAGATAATTCTCAAAACAGGAGGCGGACAAAAGGCACTGAAAAGCAATTTGAATGTTAAGGTCGATTTTTCGATTCGTGATAATAAAACACTGGCAAGGAAGCTTGTGGAGGATGTAAATCAACCGGTTGTTGGCCAACAGGTATTTACAATAAGTACAAGCGCTGATTATGCTCTCAGCGATAGGTTTAATCTTCAGATATTCGCTGATCATAGTATGACTAATCCTTTTGTCGCCAGTACTTTTCCTACAGCAAACACAAACTTCGGATTCAGCCTCAAGTTTACACTCATTTAACAATCGAGTCGTTTCTGACTGATTTTTTTCATTTTTTTCAGAAAACGTTTGAAACAAAGTCAATCTGATATTTCACCCTGAAATCAGCAATTATGGGTGAAAATAAATGAGTTATGAGGTCAATTATCGATTTGATTTTCCTATTTTTGAAATAAAACCGGGAGGTTTTCTCGTCATTTATGTAATAATTATACGTTGTCATGAAGAAATCAAAACCAAAACTTTCCTTTTGGCAGATTTGGAACATGAGTTTCGGATTCTTTGGTATCCAGTTTGGTTTTGCTCTGCAAAATGCAAATGTCAGCAGGATTTTTGAGACGCTTGGAGCTAAAGTTGAAAGCATTCCTATTCTATGGATCGCAGCACCTGTTACCGGTCTTATTATTCAACCTATAATAGGGCACATGAGCGACAATACATGGAACAGGTTGGGACGCCGTCGGCCTTATTTCCTTACAGGCGCTATTCTGGCATCCCTCGCCCTTTTGATTATGCCTAATTCGCCGGCTCTTTGGATAGCTGCCGGAATGCTTTGGATCATGGACGCTTCCATAAATATATCTATGGAACCATTCAGAGCGTTTGTAGGTGATATGCTTCCATCTGAACAGCGTACAACGGGTTTTGCAACTCAGAGCTTTTTTATCGGAACAGGAGCTGTAATTGCATCTCTTCTTCCATATGCTCTCACAAACTGGTTTCATGTTCAGAATACCGCTCCTGCCGGACAAATACCGCTTTCGGTGAAACTCTCTTTTTATGCAGGTGGAGCAGTCTTTATTTCAGCCGTTTTATGGACTATTCTTCGGACAAAAGAATATTCTCCGGAGCAACTCAGGGAATATTCTTCTGAGGAAATACCAAAAAAAGATTATGAACAGGATTTTGTTATTTCCCATGAAAGCAGTGCTTTTTTACGGCGGGGATTTTACTGGATCACTGCTGGTATATTAGTGTGTTCAATTATTTATTTTACAAAGCTTGAAAAAGAATTATATATTCTCTCCGGTGGTATCACTGTTTTTGGACTTATCCAGTTCATTACCAGTGCTCTTATTTCCGGTGGAAAATCAAAAAGCGGCATGGTGGTTGTTATGAGGGATCTTTTTATGATGCCAAAAACTATGGGACAACTGGCAGTGGTCCAGTTCTTTTCGTGGTTTGCCCTTTTTTCCATGTGGATTTATACAACTTCTGCCGTAACAAGTCATATTTACGATACCAAAGATCCGACAAGTGAACTATATAATCAGGGTGCTAACTGGGTAGGTATTCTTTTTGCCGTTTATAATGGTTTTGCAGCAATGGTAGCTTTTCTCCTTCCTGTTCTGGCAAAACTTACAAACAGACGAATAACTCATTCTATAAGTCTAATTGCAGGAGGATTGGGATTAATATCTATTATCCTGTTTCATAGCCCTGGAATGTTAATAATATCCATGCTGGGGATTGGACTGGCATGGGCAAGCATCCTCGCAATGCCGTATGCAATTCTTACTGGATCGCTTCCTGTAAATAAAATGGGGACTTATATGGGTATTTTTAACTTCTTCATAGTTATTCCCCAGATACTGGCAGCAAGCATTCTCGGGTTTCTTGTAAGAGATCTGTTTAAAGGGGAGAGCATTTATGCCCTCGTAACAGGAGGTATTTCCATGTTCATTGCTGCAGTTCTTATTCTGTTTGTAAATGACGTGGATGAGGCAAAATCAAAACAATTATAATGCGTACAACTGCTTGTATTTTTGATCTTGACGGGGTAATTGTAGATACTGCTAAGTATCATTATCTGGCATGGAAAAGGCTTGCTGATCAGCTTGGGATCATTTTTACTGAAAGAGATAATGAACGACTGAAGGGAGTCAGCCGGATGGAGTCACTAGATATTATTCTTGAACTTGGCAAGAAGAATTTCAATCAGAATCAAAAAAGTGTATTTGCAACACTTAAAAACAAATGGTATAATGAATACATAAGTACCATGACACCTGAAGAGATCCTTCCGGGATCGCTTGAGTTTATTAATGAACTGAAAAATGCTCATGTTCTGGTAGCAGTCGGTTCAGCAAGCAAAAATACCCCGGTAATCCTTGAAAGAGTCGGTATAATTAAGCTCTTCGATGCAGTGGCCGACGGGAACAATGTGAAAAATGCAAAACCCGATCCGGAGGTATTTGTAAAAGCAGCAGATATGTTAGGGATTGAAACTGGAAGATGTGTTGTTTTTGAAGATGCTGTTGCCGGAGTGAAAGCTGCTCTTAATGCAGGAATGATGTGCATCGGTGTCGGATCAGCAAAAATATTGACTGAGGCTCATTTTGTTGTTTCAGGTTTAAATGAGATGAGCCTTTCGAAACTAATAACTATAGAAAAAGATATTCTGTTATGAATAGCTATTATAAAAAGGATCAATGGCTCATTATAGAAGAGGGATTCCACCCTGGGATGAACAGGGAATCGGAAAGCATTTTTTCGATTGGTAACGGTTACATGGGACAGAGGGCCAATTTTGAAGAGCAATATTCCGGAGATAGTCTGCAGGGTAGTTATATTGCTGGTGTATATTATCCTGATAAAACAAGAGTAGGTTGGTGGAAAAACGGTTATCCTGAATATTTCGCAAAAGTCATTAATGCCCCGAATTGGATCGGGATTGATATCTCGGTTAACGGGAAACCTGTTGACCTGTCTACAACCAAAATAAAATCATTCTTCAGGATTCTCAATATGAAAGAAGGTTACCTAGAGAGACTCTTTAAGGTGGCAGTTTCAGGAAACAAAACTATTGAAATTAATAGCAGGAGGTTCCTTAGCATGGAAGAACCTGATCTTGGAATTATAAGGTATGCTGTGAAATCTCTTGATTTTACTGGTGAACTTAACTTCACAGTTTATATCAATGCAGATGTAAGGAATGAAGATACCAATTACGGCAAAAAATTCTGGAAAGAGATAAGCAGAGAAATAACGTCAGGATCAGGCTTTATTACAACCAGAACAATGAAAACAGATTTCCATGTTGCTACCGGAATGTGTTTTAAGCTGGAAAAGAATAAGAAATCGGTCACTTTAAAACCAGGCATCATCAGTCGTGAAAAATATGTAGCCAACAACTTTACTATCGGTGTTAAGACAGGGGATGAGTTGATACTCTATAAATATGCTTCAGTTGTTTCTTCTCTTAATAACCCAAAGGAACAGTTAACTAACATTATAAAACTGCGTCTGGAAAAAGCAAAAGCAAAAGGGTATGATAAATTATTCCATGATCATATTGAAAAATGGAAGAAAATATGGGCAACTTCAGATGTGGTGATCGAAGGTGATGTGGCTGCCCAGCAGGCAATCCGCTTTAATATTTTTCATCTTAACCAGACCTATACAGGAAAAGATGAAAGACTGAATATTGGTCCAAAGGGGTTTACAGGCGAGAAATATGGTGGCAGCACATATTGGGATACAGAAGCATTTGCTCTTCCTTTTTTCCTGAAAACAGCTGAACAAAAAGTAGGAAAAAACCTGTTGCTCTATAGGTACAAGCATCTTGAAAAAAGTATTGCTAATGCTGAAAAGCTTGGCTTTAAAAATGGTGCAGCATTGTATCCGATGGTGACGATGAATGGAGAAGAGTGTCACAACGAATGGGAGATTACATTTGAAGAGATTCATCGTAACGGAGCAATAGCCTTTGCAATTTATAACTATATCAGACATACAGGCGATACAGAATATATGGCAGATTACGGGCTTGAAGTATTAATCGGAATTTCACGTTTTTGGAGCCAGCGGGCAACCTTTTCACAAAACCTGATGAAGCACGTTATCCTCGGCGTGACAGGGCCAAATGAATATGAAAACAACGTAAATAATAACTGGTATACCAATTCGCTGGCTGTCTGGACATTATCCTATTGCCTTAATAATATCGCTATCCTGAAACAAGAGAATCCAAATAAACTGAAAGCTCTTTTCAGGAAAATAAATTTCAACTACTCCGACGAAACAACGAGATGGAATGACCTGATCAATGGCATTTACTTTCCTTTTGACCCGGAATACAATGTATTTCTTCAACAGGATGGATTCCTTGACAAGGAATTATTATCGGCAGGCAGTATCCCCGCTGCCGAAAGGCCAATTAATCAACACTGGTCGTGGGACCGTATCTTAAGATCATGTTTTTTAAAGCAGGCAGATGTTCTTCAGGGATTATACTTATTTGAAGATCAATATGATACTGAGACAATTAAACGGAATTTTGATTTTTACGAACCGATGACAGTTCATGAATCATCATTATCTGCATGTATTCATTCCATTTTAGCTTCGAGAATCGGAAACATAGAAAAGGCTTATGAACTATATCTTCGCACTGCCAGATTGGATCTCGACGACTATAATAAAGAGGTCTCTGATGGATTACATATTACCAGTATGGCAGGTACCTGGCTCGCTATTGTCGAAGGATTCGGTGGAATGAGAATTATTGATGATAAGCTTCAGCTAAACCCTCTGATTCCTGATAAGTGGAAGTCATATTCATTTCATGCAAGGTTCCGTGGTGTCCTTTTTGAAGTTACAGTGACTAAAGATGAAGTGATTATTAATAATTTCTCAGTCAAACCTTTGCAGTTAATAGTATCTGGTAATGACTACAGGATTAAAGGAGAGGGGCAACTCGTTGCCGGATTAAATAATAGCTATTTGCATGAGAAATCATAATTCAGAAGAACAGTTCAGAAAAGGAATAACCTAATAACTCACATTATGGAAAAAATACTTGTAGGTCTGGTTACGCTTTTACTAATTATAGCATTAGCATTTATTTTTGGATATAAAAAGGAAGTTAAACCTTTTGTTTCCGAAGTTGTACATCCCGAATGGTCAAAGAATTCGGTTCTGTATGAGGTTAATGTAAGGCAATATACCGATGAAGGGACATTTAATGCATTTGCAGAGCATCTTCCGGCATTAAAGGCATTAGGTGTTAATGTCTTATGGTTCATGCCAACTTTCCCGATCGGGATTGTTAATAAAAAAGGTGAGTTGGGGAGCTATTATTCTGTGAAAGATTTTATGAATGTGAATCCTGAGTTTGGAACAATCAACAATTTCAAGGCAGTTTTAGATAAAGCGCATGTTCTTGGTATGCATGTTATAATGGACTGGGTACCAAACCATACCTCATGGGATAATAAGCTGACTGTTGAACATCCTGACTGGTATGTTAAAGATTCGACCGGTAAATTCACTCCCCCTATTGGAACTGACTGGACCGATGTCATTCAACTTGACTGGTCAAAGAAAGGACTTCAGGATTATATGATAGATGCTATGAAATTCTGGGTAAGAATGGGAATTGATGGATTCCGTGTTGATCATCCTCATAATACTCCAAAGGAATTTTGGGAAAGGGCTAGAACTGAACTTGCAGTTATAAAACCTGTTCTCCTGATTGGTGAAATTGAGGAACCAACTTATTTTCTGGAAAAAGGTTTTGATATGAATTATGCATGGGAAATGTATCATCTGATGATCAATATAGCTCAGGGAAAAGACAGTGTGAGAGCACTTACAAAGTACTATAAGAAAGAATGGGAAACCTATCCAAACAATGTGTACAGGCTTCAATTTCTGACCAATCATGATGAAAACTCATGGGGCGGAACAATTGATTCATTAATGGGAGAGGCTCAGAGACCCCTTGCAACTCTTGTCTTCACTGCACAGGGAGTTCCACTGATTTACAGTGGTCAGGAGGTTTGTCTTAACAAGAAACTGAAATTCTTTGTAAGGGATACAATTAAATGGGATACATGCAGCCTGACAGGATTTTACAGAAACCTTGTCTCACTAAAGAAACAGAATAAAGCTCTTTGGAATGGTGATTTTGGGGGTCCTATGATTAAGATAAATACAAGTAAAGAAAATAAGGTTTTTGCCTTTTACAGGGAGAAGAATGAAAACAGAGTTGTTGTCTTTCTTAATCTCAGCAAAAAGAGTGTTACTGTAAAGCCTGTCCAGGAAAAACTTAATGGTTATTATTCAGATTATTTTGGTCACGAAAAAACGGTTTTCCCTTTGATCGATTCGCTGCGGCTGGAACCTTGGGGATACAGGGTATTTGTAAGATAAAAGACAAAAGATAAAAGTAAAAAGTAAAAAACAAAGGGTAACAGAGGAGCTATAACTCCATGAAACCCCGTGCACCCTCAGTGGTTAAGAAAAGAAAAGCTCAGGATGTTGCTAATTATCACCAATATAGTATAAGTTATGCATTCAATAAGATCCATATTATTATTGAATATAATTTGCATGCTTCTATTTGGATGCGGGCCGCAACAAAACAGAAGCACAGCACCCGTTGACAAAGAATTGGCTTATGTACCGGAATGGTCAAAAAAAGCAATCTGGTATCAGATTTTTGTTGAACGGTTCAGGAATGGTGATACGCGAAACGATCCGACACCTGCAGATATGTATGGATCGTATCCTGATAAGTTACCAAAGAGCTGGAAGATAACACCATGGGGACACGATTGGTATGCTCATGAACCCTGGCTGGATAGTGTAAAAGTAAATGGATTCTATTCAAAAATCCAGGCGCGCCGTTATGGAGGTGACCTGCAGGGAGTACTTGATAAGATGGATTACATTCAATCACTGGGTGTCACTGCAATCTATTTTAATCCTCTCAATGATTCTCCATCGTTGCATAAATATGATGCCAGGAACTATGCTCATATAGACCGGAATTTTGGTCCTGATCCAAAAGGAGATAAAGCTATAATGGATTCTGAAACTCACGATGATCCTTCAACATGGAAATGGACTTCAGCCGATAAACTTTTTCTGAAAGTTGTTGATGAATTTCACAAAAGAGGAATCCGCGTGATAATGGATTATTCCTGGAATCATACCGGCAGGATGTTTTGGGCATTGAATGATATAAGAAAAAATGGGAAAAATTCAAAATTTGTTGATTGGTACAATATAATTCAATTTGATGATCCTGCAACCCCGGAAGATGAATTCAAATATGAAGGATGGGGAGGCAACAATCCATATATGCCTGTTTTTAGAAAAGATATTATTCCGCCGGATAATAAGATAATGCCTTTTGAAGGTAATTTTCATTCCGGATCGTTGAAACAACACATTTTTTCTGTGACCAAAAGATGGTTAGATCCTAATGGCGATGGTAATCCTTCTGATGGAGTAGATGGGTTCAGGCTTGATGTGGCAGGAGAGATACCAATGGGATTCTGGCGCGAGTACAGGAAAGTTGTGCATTCAATAAATCCAGAGGCATATCTTATTGGTGAAATATGGTGGCTGGAGTGGCCCGATAAGCTATTGGATCCTGAGGTATATCTTGAAGGTGATCAGTTTGATGCAATAATGAATTACAGGTGGTTCAGGGTAGCAAGGGGATTTTTCGGACAAGCAGAACCTGTATTGACACCCTCGGAATTTGTTAAGGAGATCGCCAGGATAAATAAAGGAATAAGGAAAGAAAACCTCCAGGCCATGATGAATGTTGCATCAACGCATGATTCGCCAAGGTTATCGACTTCCCTTTACAATAAAACGATGGACAAATATAATGCTAAGCCTTCCGATAACCCTGATTATAAAATAAATAAACCTGACGGACTTACGAGAAAAGAGCAGATTCTTCTTTTGGTTCACCAGTTTACTTTTATAGGTGCTCCGCAGATATGGAACGGGGAAGAGGTCGGGATGTGGGGTGCTGATGACCCGGATTGCCGGAAACCACTTATTTGGGATGATCTCACCTATGAAGACGAGAGGGCCAATTATAATTTGACCAAAAGCCGGCAAGTTGATGTTGTTAAAGCAGATACAGAATTATTCAGATTTTATTCAAAGCTTTGTAAAATGAGAAAAGATAATCCGGTGCTGATTTATGGAGATCTGTATTTCTCATTGGCTGATGATCAGAAGATGATACTGGCTTACAGCCGACTTGATACAATTAATGAGATAATCGCTGTTTTTAATCGTTCAGGGAACCGGCAGACCGTGAAAATACCTGCAAAATATATGGGGGATTATATAGATATTCTTTCCTCCGTTAATAACCCATATAAAAGCGTTAACGGTGCAATTGAAATCACTCTTCAGCCACTGACAGCACTGGTATTAAGAAAGAAATAGAGGTAAGTTACTTTTTTATGACCTTTACAGTTCCGAATCTCATGGTACCATATATCTGAACAATGTAAATTCCGGCTGATGCTTCTGAACCGTTTCCCATTCTTCCATCCCACGTAACTGTCTCTGTACCTTCAGGTGAAACATCAGTTTTTAATTGCCTAACGATCCTCCCGCTTAAGTCGTATATAAAAATTGAGACAGGGGCAGGATAGGGGCTCTTTATTACGAAATTAAATATTTCAGAGGATGGATTAGGATATACAGAAATAAAACCTTCTTTTTCAGCTTGTTCCTGTTCCTCAACACCCAGCAGGTATTTTGGAGAAGCCAGCTTTTTTGTAGTGTATAGTCTGTATTCTCCCGGTTGAAGGCTAATCAGAGTATCGATATTTGCAACTGTAACGGAGTCACCGGTAAAATACTCGTACCACTTGCCTGTCTGAGGGAATACCGGGTCGATGGTTGAAGAAGTAAGTCCAAAATTACCCAGAACGTCGACATTCATCTTAGGATCGAACAGTTGCAGACTTTTTTGTGGAGATGAAAGAGAGTACGAATAGTTATTAGTTCCAAATACCAGCTGGCTTGTCCTGAGATTATTAAGAAGCTTATATATCACGTACAATCTGTGACGGTCAGGATCTTTGAAATAATCCCATTTTATTGGTTTTACACCTGTTCGTCCACCGGAATCGATGGAAATATCATATCCAAGTTCACCAAATTGCCAAATCATTTTGGGTCCGGGCACCGTTAAAAGAAAAACAGCATTAAGCTCCATTCTTTTCAGAGCAGTCTTAAGGTCCCTTGTGTTATAATCGGCTGTTGAAGCTCCGTAAGTAATTGTTTGGTACATGATACGTTCTTCATCATGGCTTTCCATATAACTTACAAGATTTGGCACACTCCAACTATTGCCTTGAGCACTGACAGGAGTCAGATCCGATGCATATCCCATTGCTGCTTCTGTATAATTATAGTTATTATTCCCCCAAAGCATCATTCCATAATTTGCAAGTTCTATTTCTTCAGCATTGGCTGTAAAATGTTCAAGAATGACATAGGCCTTAGGTTTAACTTTCCATATCTGGTCAGCCATTCTTTCCAGTATTCCAATCCTAGACACATCATAAGCGCTTCCGTCACCCGGAGTATTTGTAAAACCCTTTGTAAAATCAAAACGGAAACCATCAACATTATATTCAGTAAGCCAATATGCATTGATCCTGTCTACAAGAGTTTGTGTTGAAGGACTCTCATGATTAAAATCCGCACCCCAGTGATATACAGGGTTAGGCGACTGGGCATTAAACCATGGATTGGGCAGATTCATGTAGATCTGATCTGTTCCTATATAATCAAGGTAAAGCTGAACAAAAGGAGACTGTTCATAGCAGTGGTCCAGAGCTATGTCCATTATTACTGCAATACCACGGTTATGACAAGTGTCAATAAAAGCTTTAAGGTCGTTTTTCGGGCCGTAGTATTTATCAGGTGCGAAATAAAATGAAGGATTATATCCCCAGCTTATGTTCCCCTCAAATTCATTAATGGGCATTAGCTCAATTGCATTTATTCCCAGATTTGCAAGGTAGCCTATAGTATCAATAAGAGTTTTATAATTGTGATTTGCTGTAAAGTCGCGGACAAGCAATTCATAGATTATCAGGTTTGACTGCTGTGGAGGAATATAGTTTGTTGTATGCCATGAATAAGGCACCTGCGCAGTCTGAAGTACAGATACTATACCTGTAGCTGTGTCTTTAGGATATGAGATAAGGTTGGGGTATGTGGCAGCGGAAATATACTGATCATTATCGGGATCAAGGACTTTATCGCAGTAGGGTTCCCCAATATACAAAGAAGAATCTACCATATACTGAAAACGGTATTCTTTTCCAGGTACAAGTCCGTCTATCTGTATCCAGTATCTTTCGCCATCAGGAGTTCTTTTCATATAGCCCTTTTCACGGGCGAGCCAACCAGTAAAATCGCCAACAGCAAAAACATAATTTTTATATGGAGCCTGAAGGACAAGAGTCACAGATGAATTGCTTGTATAATTAATACCGTCCAGCATACCTGTAGGCAAATCTTCAGTTACGATAGGTCCTTTGACATAATAGAAAAATGAATCTGCTGCAAAAGAAGGTTTATCCCATGCAATAGCTTTTACCCAGAATTCTCCATACTGATCCGGGATAATAGTGTCAGTAACAAGATCAGCAGTTTTCCCCGATTTAATAAATTTATTATTAATGTATAATGAAACAGAATCTGCAAGTGTAGCAGAGGCATTAATTATTATTTGCCTATTGATGTCTGTAACGAAAGATGATTTAGCAGGAAGTATAAATGTTACATTTAATCCTACCTGAAAAACATTGATAAAAATATCAGGCCTCGTTTGAAGATTTGCTCCGGCATTTCGGAAGACAAGGCAAATCTTGGTTACAACTTCAGATGAAGATATTGAATAAAAGGTTTTAATATCCGGAGTTATATCAAGTTCATATCGGTAAGAGCCCAAATAGGTCAATTTTGGCTGAATTGAATTGTCACCCCATGTACCGATGACATTTTGCCAGTCTGTTCCATTGAGCGTAACTCCGGTATGAGCATACAGGTCTCCCGTAAAGTTATGAAGATCACCTGCATCTTTTGAACTGTCGTAAAAAATCTTTATGAGCGTTCCTGTTGTTGGTACAGCCGGATCTGTGGTCACCAACTGTCCGGGCAAAGAATTGTTGAATGCACAAATGCATAATAAGATGTAAAGTAACCTATGCATTAATCTTCTATAAATTATATTAAACTTATACAAAGGTATTGAAAATAGCTGAAAAACGCTAAAATTCAATATTATAAGATAGAATTTTTAAGCAAACGTTTGAAATAATATTATTCCGTTTTTTCTATTATTACAAGTCATTTATATCACTATCCATGTAAGAATCTTTTGGAAGTAAGATAATAAAAAGAGGCTGTCTTAAAAACTGACAGCCTCTTTTCCCCTATTTATTAACTTTCAGAAATAATCTGGCACCAGAATTTTTATTCGTTTAAAGTTATAGTTGCTTTCAGACCCCATGGATCCAAAGTAATTGTATAATTCCCGGCTGCAGGAATTGAGAGATTGGAACCTCCAGAAGTAAGAGCATTAATATCACCTCCAAGATTAACATTCCAGCCACCATTAGCCCTGAACTTGAATTGTCCCGATGCTGTTGCGCTAATAATACCTGTGAAAACATGATTTGTAGAATTCCATGTCATAACCACATCACCGCCCCAACTGTTAAAATCACCAATCAGTCCCCAGCTGTTTGCGCTATAAGTGTACTGGTTCGGGTGACTTAAATCAAGTGTAAGGGCATAATCAGCAGTCAAAGTTACCGGAATGTTTGTTCCTCCTGCATCAAGTGTAGTGCCATCAGCTGCTGTGCTTCCATAGTTTATGGCCCAATCAGAAGTACCTCTGAATTTAAAACTACCCCCGCTAGTTAAATGCAATGCCAGTGAAAAAGTAAGGGTAGAAGTATTATAAATCATATTCGTTTGGGAAGCCCAACCATTATAATCGCCCATTATACCCCAAGTAGTCAGGGTCAAAGAGTATGTCATGGTATTAAGGTTGGCTTTAATTAAATAGTACCCGGCAGTGGTGACAGGAATATTATTTCCGGGGTTCGTTAATCCCCCCGAACCATTATCACCAAATGTATGTGCATTATCCCAACTATGGTCGGTAGTAAGTTTAATTGATCCTGTTGTGAGATATACATATCCTTCTGCGGCACCACTACTTGTAGCTGTTGAAATAATGTACTTTGCATTATCACTGTTACTCCAGCCGTTATAATCACCGACGATCCAGAATTTAGTTATGTCGGCTAATGTGGTAAATGAGATATCTGATCCATACGCAGTACCTGCACTGTTAGTGGCATAAGCCCTGACGTGATATGCAGTATTTACAGTTAACCCCGTAAGATCACTGATAAATACACCGATACCTGTACCTCCCGGAATAGTATTGCCTGCAATAGTAGGATTAGCTCCGGTTCCCCATGCAAGGCCTCTTGCTGTAATTGTGCCTCCGCCATCATAAGTTACGTCACCGCCTGAAACTGCAGAAATTTTTGTAATGGCTGTTATTGCTGTTGTTGTGACTTTAGGAAAATCAACCGGGGTTGCAAAACTTACTTCAGGACCATAGCCTGTACCAGCACTGTTTGTAGCATAGGCACGAACATAATAAGTGGTGTTACCTTTCAGGTTAGCTAGAGTGCTTACAAAAGCACCGGTCCCTGTTCCGTCCGAAGTTATGGTACCTGCTAAGGTTGGATTATGAGTTGTAGCAAAACATATCCCACGGACCGTAACAGCAGCACCACCGGAAATAGTAACATTACCACCACCGGTAGCTGAATTACCTGTAATAGCGGTAATTGCATCCGTTGTAAGAGTGGGTACCACAGGCAATGTTGTAAAAGTAACTCCTGCACCATAAACAGTTCCACCTGAATAAATTGCATAAGCACGTGCATAATATTTAGTGGCATAAGCAAGGCTGGTTAAGGTAACATTAAAGGTTGCCTTAGTAACTTGCGCATTATAAACCACTTTGGTGTCCGTAATGGTAGGAAGTGAATCGGTTCCGTAACAAACGCCCC
Organism: uncultured Bacteroidales bacterium; assembly: GCA_963838215.1. GTDB lineage: Bacteria > Bacteroidota > Bacteroidia > Bacteroidales > VadinHA17 > LD21. The sequence goes on from CAWIQG010000001.1 coordinate 57,477, forward strand.
TTTCAGTGAAACCGCTTCCTGCTGCAACAACAAAACCAACCACTGTCGCTGAATCAGACGAAAGATTTAAGACTTGCGACGTATAAAGCTGAGGACTAAGCGTAACATTTGCCGTATCCTTTGTACATGCGGAAAAGATAATTGTAACTGCGATAAATACGGCGAATATCCGATATATGTTTATTCTTTTCATATATATGTTTTTAAATTTTCATTAATCAGTTGATTTATTGATAATCATTATTTGATTATTTGCCCTGCAATGTTAGTGAACATACTATCGGACTACCAATAGTCAATGTTACATAATAGGTTCCTGCTACTGTAATTGGTATATTACCACTACTACTGTTATTCCACAAGTTGTTTAAAAAATCATATTGTGGATCAGAAGCATCACCGTATCCGATGTTATACCCACCACTCCAGGAATCATTCATCCTGAATTTAATGCCTCCTACAATCAAACTGGCAGTAGTATACCAATAACCGCCTTTGGAATTATAATCCAATTTTTGATCGGGAGATGCCCATCCGTTAAAATCACCAATTAAGCCAATCATGTTGGCTGTCATCGAATAAGTCAGTGCAGTTGTGCTAACGGTAAGTATGTACCATCCACTGGAAGCAGCGGTAATTCCTCCTGTTCCACCAGCAGCAAGTACTCCGGCTGTCAAACCATAAGTGACATTCGCATCAGGATCATTCAAAGTAAATGGTTTGGTGGCATCGAGTTTCACGAAACCAGTATAATTACCATCGCCCAATGCCGATTCAATTTTTTGTGTAATGCCCGAGCCAATCAAATCCAAATGGGGTAAACCATAGATAGTTACGCTTGCAGATTGAGTGGGCGAAACATAAGTCTTAGGGACATAACCTGTACCGGCATCCTGAACCAGAACTGATCGAATCCGGAATTCGAGTTGAGAAACGGTATCAGCAGGATAATGTCTTATTAAAAGCCCGTTCAAGTTGCTTACGGTGAATTTAAACGCAAGATCCTGGATCCCGGAAGCCAATACTACTGCGTTATTAAACTGATCCCCTGCTGTATCAACTTCAAGAAAATAATTAGCAGAAGCATTAAACCCCGGGTTAACAACTGTACCGACAAATACAATAGTATCTAGTCCGTTTGTCCTCTGAAAGGTCAAATTAGGAACAGTCTGAATAGTAGGAACAATTGGATTGGCCAACATTTCAACTTTTATTTCTTCTTTCTGGCAAGAAAACAAAAGGACCATAATCCAAATGAAACTTATATATATTATTGATTTCTTTTTCATTGCTCTATAGTTTAAATAGATTAATTGTATCCATGATTTTGCTTGATATTAGGATTAGCAGACACTTCGTTCCCTGGAATAGGAAACAGATTAAGATCTTGTGAGGTCTGTGTCCCGTTTATAACGCCACCTTTCCATGCCCAGACGTACGAACCATTAGTAAACTGACCAAAACGGATCAGGTCGGTGCGTCGTTGAGCCTCATAATAAAATTCACGGCCACGTTCGTTCAGGATAAATTTATATGGAATTCCATTCGTTGTAGCCTGTAACTGACCAGCCGTAATTGCATGATTACTATTGCCAAAGGCTCTTGCCCGAATGATATTCACATCGCTGACTGCCTGATTAATGTCGCCACTTGCCGATTTTAAGTTTGCTTCGGCTCTCATCAGGTAAGCATCAGCTAAGCGGAAAATCGGGAAATCAGTACTTGCATAGTTTTCATTCCAGTCAGCAGCCTGGCTGCCATCGGCATTATTATTTGTAAATTTAAAAACGCCGATTCCAAAGGGAAATGATGAAGATGCACTGGGGATATTCCAATGTGCCAACTGCCTGCAAAATACCCGTTTATCCGGGCATTGGCTGAAGAATATATCTGTGACAGGAACCGAAACATTACCATAAGTAGCCAGGGTATCAATCAGTACATTGATGAATTCCCTCTTGGTCCTGTTTCCTCCCCAGTTAATATTGCCCTTGGCACCAAAACCGAGAGTATCTTCATTGATGTATGTGCCATCGCAACTTGAAGACATGATAAAAGTTGTGCCAAGATAACCTTGTGTATTTACACCATCTTCAGCCCATGAAAAAATCATTTCCTTGTTACTTGTGAAGTCATTGTCAGCTGAGAAATTATGTCTGTAATTACTTGCTAATGAATAGACGCCACAATTAATAACACTATCACAATATATTAAGCAGCTGTCATATTTTGCGATGCCTCCTGTTTGGGTAGCAGGATTAGCTGTATAAACTTCAGCGTTGAGATATAACCTGGCCAGCAACATCCAGGCAGCAGCCTTATCAGCCCTGGGATAAGCAAACCCCGGGGCGCCTAATTTCCCGGAAATGCTATGAAGTTCGCTAACGACATAGTTAAATAAAGCAGGTCGTTGAATCTGTACAGGAAAGAATTTTCCAATGCCATCAGCTTCGGTTGTAAATGGAGGATTTGCAAAGCAGTCCATTGCATACCAATAAGCCATAGCCCTGAGAAAACGTGCTTCAGCATTATACTTCTTTATATCAGGGTCAGTATTTCCGTTGGTTATCCTGATAAAATCATTAGCATAGGTGACACTCAATACGAGTCTGTCGTAAAGTGCCGTAAGAAAAGGATTTTGTGAACTCCATGTCTGTGTATTAAAATCGGCAATTCCTGCATCACCCCAGCTACAGATAGCTTCATCGGTAGTTAACTCCTGACAGTTCCAGAATGCACGCATTGTAGTTCCAAAGTTTGGATCTGTACCAGTAATATCCACCCCGTTATTAGCCTGGCTACCTCCCTGACCACCAATGATAAAACTAGCATAGATTTTACCTAAAACCTCCTTATATTCAGCAGGAGTTAAGTTCCCTGACAGAATAATATTGGGATCAATGGGTTTTATATCCAGATCTTTCACGCATGATGTCGCCATCAATGCTAAAAAGACAAAACTTAATATTAAAATAATTTTATTCATATTCTTTATATTATTAAAATTAATAGGTTAAGCTTACGCCGACTAAATATGTACGAGGCCTTGGATAAAAGTTGTTATCAACTCCACCATTGACCTCAGGATCTATCCCTGTGTATTTTGTAACAGTAACTAAATTTTGAACTGTAAAGCTTATCCGGGCTTTAATCTTTTGCAGAATATTGGTAAATGAATAGCCGGCACTCACATTATCAAGTTTAAAAAATGAAGCATTTTGTACAAAGTAATCTGAAGTAAACTGACGTTTTACGAATTGTGATTCGTCCAGATATGTAGGTTCGTTATGCCAGTAACCAATCTGGTACATTTGATCGTACGAAGCCCCTGATGCTACCTGGTTATATACATAATTCCCAAGACTGATTCTGCTGGAGGCGGAAATATCAAAATTTTTGTAATTAAACCGGGCCGATAATCCCATCAGGTAAACAGGTGCAGGATTATGATCGATGTATTTATCTGCATTATTCCCGTTCACAGTACCTCCTTGTCCTGAAAGATCAACATATAATCCTTCAATCGGATTACCATTTGCATCATAAACCTGCTTGTTCATAAAAAAGGAGTGCGCCGGTGAACCGACCTGGGATACCTGCAAAGAACCGGTAAATGAATCCCCGCCTTCAAGCTGACCTATGTATGATGGATTGTTTGACAATAATAATTTTGTTATTTTGTTTTGGTTATAGGATATATTGAATCCAATGGTTAAGGACATATCTTTTTGCGAAACAGGAATCAAGTTCAAATTGAATTCAGCGCCATTGTTTTCCAAACTACCCACATTCGTCCATAAAGTATTGGAGAAGTTACTTCCACTGGGTATGGTAGCATTTTCCAATAAATTATCTGTAACGCGTTTATATAAATCGAATGACCCATTGATGCGATTTTTTGCAAATCCAAAATCAAAACCAATATTTTGGGTTGTGGTTTGTTCCCACTTGATATTCGGGTCGTATGCATTAGGACGTAATGTTGCAATATATGAGCCATCAGCACCCATTGGATAATATGCTCCAATAACTGATGCAATATATTGTGCTTCTGCAGGATAATCGCTTCCTATGTCTTGCTGACCGGTTACACCCCAACTTAGTCGTAATTTTAAATCACTGATTGCATCTACATTTTTTAAGAACGGTTCATCTTTGATTTTCCAGGCAAGAGCTACTGATGGGAATAATCCCCAGCGATTTTTCCCAACAAAACGTGAAGAACCATCATCACGAAGCGTAAATGTAAGCAGATACCTGTCTAAAACAGTATAATTCAAACGGCCAAAGAAGGAAACCAGATAATTTTCTGTAATAAACTCGGTACTGTCTACCATTTGATAACTATGAGTTGCATCTGTGACACCCCGTTTATAATCATGTCCTTCCCTTTTAAAATGTTGCCATGAATACCCTGCGGTCACATCTAAATCACTGCTGATGGCTTTCAGGCCTTTCTTATAATTCAAGTAAAAATCCAGCAGGTTATTGTAATTTTTGCCATCATAATTATCTAACTGACCCCATCCATTAGTAAGCACACTCGGTGCAGAGGTAGGAAGATTGTCGTGCCCTACGCTTTTGGTATAATCCGTAGCCATATTCAAGTTTGCATAAAGCCCATCTAGAAAGGGAGTTTTATAATTTAATTCGAGATTGGCGATATATCTGTTTACTGTGGATTTATTGTCTGTCGCCAACAATTGTTCAACAGGGTTGGGAGTACCAAGTGTGGCTCCATAATTGTTCCATTGAAAATATCCGGCAGAATTTTTATTCCCATCCATTACTGGTTGCGTAGGATCCATAGCTACTGCAGAACCAATCGCACCGGCATCACCAAAGTTATTACCGGTATTCATGCCTTTAGCATTGATATTTACCTTTAAACTATTATTAAATAATGTGGGATTAAGGTTTATTGAGCCAGTATATCTTTGCATATCAGTATTCTTCAATATACCATTCTGGTCGGTGTAACCAAGAGAAACTCTGTAAGGCAACGTTTTATAAGCGCCTGATATGCTTAGATTATGATCCTGAGAAATGGCAGTACGGAAAATTTGCTTTTGCCAGTCGGTGTTTGCAGTACCAAGCTTGTCAAAACTCTCAGCACCATATAAATTTATATTATCCAGAGCGATTTGTCTTAGTTGATCACCGGAAAATACATCCATATACTTAATAGCACTGGATACTGAAGCATTCCCATCGTAAGTAATACTCATTTTACTGCCTGACTGACCTTTTTTTGTCGTAATAAGGATTACCCCATTTGAAGCCCTGGAACCATAAATTGCAGTTGCAGAGGCATCTTTCAAAACAGTGAATGTTTCAATGTCGTTCGGATTAATAAATGAAAGAAAGTTGGAGCTTCCGGCAACATTATTGTTATCAAGTGGAACTCCATCGATAATAATCAAAGGACTGTTGGAAGCATTCAATGAAGAACCACCACGAACCATGATAGTTGCACCGCTTCCCGGAGCACCGCCGGCAGTTGTAATTACAACACCAGGACTTTTCCCGACCAAAAGATCCTGCGGCGATGTTATTGCTCCCTGGTTAAAATCTTTAGAGCTTACAGCAACTATTGAACCTGTTGCATCTGACTTTTTTACAGTACCATAACCGATCACAACTACCTCCTGAAGACTTAGATTACCTATAGCCATTGCTACATTAATTGCAGTTCTGCTATTTACAGGTATTTCCTGAGTAGTGTAACCCATATATGATATGACCAGTGTAGCAGTCGGGGCAACTGTAATGATGAAGTTCCCATTACCATCCGTAACAGCCCCATTAATGGTTCCCTTTTCCTGGATTGTGACTCCAACCAGTGAAGAGCCATCTGCTGCATCTGTTACTTTACCTAAAACCCGTATTCCCTGAGCATTAATTGCTCCGGAAAAAAGGATCCCCAGAAAAAGCATAGACAGCATTGTTAAAATTCGTTTTTTCATAGATTAATTGGTTTAAAGATTATAAAAGTATACTTAGGAGAAATAAACAGATTATTCATTGTACTTTGATGTTAACAAATTTATGAAAGAAATTCTAAAAATGTTTAATTGAAGGCATTAATTTTCAATTAATTAACATAAAGTTCCGCAAACGTTTGAAATGAATATTACTTATTCATTCTATTTAATTATTTTTTAATTTATTTTGGTTTATTTCTCGTTATAATGAAAAATTAAGCTCAGAAAAGGATCAGTTTTTAACTTTTTACTGATAGCCATAAATTATTAATATGATTCAAAGTTTCAAGTTTAATATGGTTCTGATTAATTGTCAAATAATTGTTCTTTATAGTTTCTCCGGGTTTCCTTATTGTTGAATTCATTAAGCTGGTTTTTAATCCTGGTTTGCTGAAATCAATTATTACATAACTTTTAATCAATAATGATTTTTAGTCCATTTTTTAAACAAACTGATTCTGATAAGGCAGTTTCTTAACACAGATGATCACTCCCGGAACACTAATTGTTATATAATTCAAACCTATATCATAATTAAATAATTTCTGATCTTATTTATCTCAGCAGATACTCATCAATTTTTTGTGAAAGTCAGAATATTTTCTCTATATTTCGGGGAAGGCAGAATAAAACAGAAAAAAGAAAATGTACAAAGATCAGGTGACAATTAAAGATATTGCAAAAGAACTTGGAATTTCTCCTTCAACTGTATCAAAAGCTCTTAAAGGGCATCCCGAAATTAGCGATGCCACGAAGCATGCCGTGAGAGAACTTGCGGAAAAATGGAATTATAAACCTGACCAGGTAGCGTTAAGTCTTAAAAGCGGACTTAGCAAGACAATAGGTGTTATAGTTCCGGAAATAGTACATTATTTTTTTTCCACTGTTATAAGCGGCATTGAGGATCTTGCTTATGATTCAGGATATCATGTTATGTTTTGTCAATCAAGCGAATTATACGAGAGGGAAGTAAAAGCTGTCCAAACCTTACTCTCCTGTCGTGTTGACGGTATATTGGTATCTGTTTCCAAAGTAACTGGTGATTTTGAACATTTCAGAAAAATTCAGGATGCCGGTATTCCCCTGGTTTTTTTCGACAGGATTTGTGATCAGATTGATACTGATAGGGTAGTTGTAGACGATGAAACTGGAGCTTATGAAGCTGTTAAACATTTAATAAAAATCGGTTGTAAGAATATAGTTCACCTTTCAGGTCCTCAGAATCTTCAGATTGGGGAAAAACGTAAAGGGGGCTATTTAAGAGCTCTTAAGGATCATAATATAACTATTACAGAGAACAATATTATTAAGTGTGATACAATGGAGGAAGCATTTATTGTTGTCCATGAATTATTTAAAAGACCGGAAAAGCCTGACGGTATTTTTGCTGTAAATGATCTTACAGCAGCAGCAGCAATGAAAATAGTTAAAGACCTTGGTTATCGTGTACCTGAAGACGTTGCAATTGTAGGGTTTACAAGCGGTTTGATTTCTGATATTACAAATCCAACTCTTACTTCTGTTGAACAGCATGGATATACGATCGGCAGAGAAGCCGTAAGGTTGCTTATTGACCGTCTGGAGAAAAAACATGACCTTCCCTCACAAACTATAATTATCAAAACAGAACTTGTGATAAAAGGCTCTTCAAAAAGGAATTAAAAGTGATATTACATTCCTTTGTATGGTATCTTTTTAATAATCCGAAAAATATCAACTGTCAACTTATTTAAACAAAAAAAAAATTTTACTTTTGGATGGCTTAAGAGATTGCATAAATGAATCCAAATAATTATCTAAAACCATCTTAATTATGAACGTTCCTGTAAATTTATTGTACACCAAAGACCATGAGTGGCTTAGGGTTGAAGGAAATCTGGGTTATGTAGGGGTAACTGATTTTGCGCAGGGTGAATTGGGCGACATTGTTTTTATTGAAATTGAAACCCTTGGTGAGACCCTTAAAAAAGAGGAGGTATTCGGTACCATTGAAGCAGTAAAAACTGTATCAGATATGTTTATGCCGGTAAGTGGTGAGATTCTTGAGGTGAATCCTGCACTTGAAGAGTCGCCTGATGTTGTAAATAAAGATCCTTATGGCAAGGGATGGATGGTAAAGATAAAGATCAATAATCTTTCTGAAGTTAATGAACTCCTGACTGCTGAAAAATATACTTCCCTTTTATAGCGTCTTCTTGACTTCGAATTCCTGATAGCCTTCAACTACATCTCCTACTTTTATGTCGTTGAAATTATGAATGTTAAGTCCGCATTCATATCCGCCCACAACCTCTTTGGCATCGTCCTTAAAGCGTTTGAGCGACCCCAGTTCCCCGGTATAAATTACAATACCGTCACGAATAATCCTTACCCTTGTATTCCTTGTAATTTTGCCCTCCTTAACATAACAACCGGCTACTGTTCCAACTTTGGTGACTTTAAATATCTCACGTATTTCAAGTGTTGCTACGATCTCCTCTTTAACTTCCGGCATAAGCATACCTTCCATTGCTGATTTTATTTCCTCAATAGCATTGTAGATGATGGAATAGAGACGAACATCAATCTCCTCTTTTTCAGCAAGTTTACGAGCACTTAAGGAAGGCCGTACCTGGAATCCAACAATAATAGCATTTGAAGCTGCTGCAAGAAGAATATCCGATTCTGATATCTGACCAACAGCCTTATGAATAATGTTAAGCTGGATCTCAGGAGTTGAGAGCTTGATGAGCGAGTCGCTTAACGCTTCAACGGAGCCGTCAACATCACCTTTTACAATAATATTAAGTTCCTGGAAGTTTCCGATAGCAATTCTGCGGCCTATTTCATCGAGAGTAATATGTTTCTGGGTACGGAGCCCCTGTTCTCTCTGTAGCTGAGCTCTCTTGGTTGCTATATCTTTTGCTTCACGGTCGCTCTCCATAACATTAAATTTATCACCAGCCTGTGGAGCACCATTTAATCCCAAAATAAGAGCTGGAGTAGCAGGACCTACCTCATCAACCTTGTTTCCTCTTTCGTTGTACATGGCTTTTATATGGCCAAAACAACTTCCTGCCAGCATAATATCTCCAATTCTGAGAGTTCCGGCTTTAACAAGGACAGTTACTGTGAATCCCCTTCCTTTATCGAGAGATGATTCAATAACAGTTCCGATAGCCGGTTTGTCGGGATTTGCTTTAAGATCAAGCATTTCAGCTTCAAGCAGAATTTTGTCGAGAAGAAGATCTATGTTGAGTCCACTTTTAGCCGAGATCTCCTGCGATTGATATTTGCCCCCCCAATCTTCGACCAGATAATTCATATTTGCAAGAGCCTCTTTGATTTTATCCGGATTGGAGGTGGGCTTATCAATTTTGTTGATAGCAAAAATCATTGGTACACCTGCCGCTGAAGCATGATTTATAGCTTCAATTGTTTGTGGCATAACTCCATCGTCAGCTGCGACCACTATAATCGCGATATCGGTTATTTGTGCTCCACGAGCACGCATTGCCGTAAAAGCTTCATGTCCGGGTGTATCCAGAAATGTTATCTGGCGACCATCCTCGAGGATGACCCCGTATGCTCCTATATGTTGTGTTATACCTCCTGCTTCACCTGCAATCACATTGGTGTTTCGGATATAGTCAAGTAATTTTGTCTTACCATGGTCAACATGTCCCATTACAGTAACGATCGGGGGCCTTGGTTTTAGATCTTCCTCTTCATCTTCCTCCTCCCTTACTGCTTCTTGTAATTCCGCACTAACAAATTCCACTTTGAAACCAAATTCATCTGCGAGGAGAGCCATTGTTTCGGCATCAAGACGCTGATTGATGGAAACAAAAAGCCCTAGATTCATACAGGTGGAAATGATATCGGTGACAGGAATATTCATCATCGATGCAAGTTCATTAACCGACACAAATTCTGTCACTTTAAGAATATTCTTATCAAGTTCCAACTGATCAGCTACTTCCTGGTGTTTCTGACTTATGGCCTCTCTCTTTTCCCTTCTGTATCGTGAGCCCTTTGACTTACCTTTTGTCGTGAGCCTTGCAAGAGTTTCTTTAATTTGTTTCTGAACTTCTTCTTCATTCACTTCGGCCCTGACAGGTCTTTTTTTCAGTACCTTCTTTGAGACGTTTTTATCTTTTTTATCAGTAGGTATAGGCTTAACAGCAGATGTTCCCTCTTTTTCTTTCAATATTCTTTTCCGTCTCTTCTTTCTACGGAAATCAGAATCGCCACTTACCCTGACAGGCTGAAAAGGCGTAGTTTTCTTTTTCTCCTCAACAGGTAAATCTATCTTCCCGACAACTCTTGGTCCTGTAAGTTTTTTAAAATCTGTCTTAAAGAGAGCGATAATATCTTCTTCAGGTTCAGGAATAAGAATATCATCAATCATGTTTTCGGCCAGAAGCTCTTCAACTAATGGTTCGGGAAGAGCTTCCTCGATAATATCAGTGGCCGTCTTTGTTTCTTCTTTTTTGTTAATATTTTTTTCTTCGCTTTTCTCTTTAGCCGTACTTACCGGCTTATCTTTCTTTTTCCCTTTCGGCTCCTCTTTTTTGGCAGGTTTAGTGTCTTTAGCAATTGTATCGAGGTCAATTTTCCCAACGATGTGAAGATCTATATTTGTTTTGGATTTTTTATCTTCTCCAGGAATTGTTACAGCACGGGTCTCCTCTTCAACGGCAGGTTTTTTCTTTTCAGCTTCAGCCTGAGTTACTGAAGGCTTCTGTTTAATTTCTTCTTTCGGAGGAACTGCTTTCTCAACAGTAGGCTTTAGTGTCTTTTCAAGGTCAATTTTACCGACAAGCTTTATATCAGGTTTTCTGATTTCGGTTTTAATATCCACCGTTGTCTTAACTCCGGAATAATCTTTGACAAGTACATCTTCATCCCTTTCAGAATCTTCAACATCAGTTTTTTCTGAAAAATCTTCAATGGAAACAGATTCCTTTTTCCTGTGGAGATCTTTAAGGATAAGTTTTTCAGACTCTTTTTTTACGCTGATATCGGTACTATATTCTTTAACAAGCAAAATATAAGCTTCATGCGGAAGTTTGGTATTTGGGTTGGGATCAAGATCGAACCCTTTTTTATGCAGAAATTCCACAATAGTGGATATTCCCACATTGAATTCGCGGGCTGCTTTGCTTAATCTTGTAACCTTAATATCTTCTGTCATATATAGCCATGCCTTTAATAAAACTTCAAAAACATTCTGATTATTAATAGTTTATAATTAAATTTATTCAAATTCAGCTCTTAGTATATTAACAACCTCTTTGACAGTTTCCTCTTCAAGATCAGTTCTTTTAACAAGGTCACTGATTGAAAGGTTCAACACACTTCGTGCAGTATCGCAACCAATAGCCTTAAGTTCTTCAATTATCCAATCTTCAATTTCATCACCAAATTCCTCAAGATTAACATCTTCCTCATCTTCTCCGCCCGGTTCCCTGTAAACATCAATCTCATACCCTGTAAGCTGGCTGGCGAGCTTTATATTAAGACCTCCTTTGCCGATAGCAAGCGAAACTTCGTTCGGCTTCAGATAAATCTGTGCCCTCATTGTCTCTTCAACAAGTTTGATAGAGGTAATCTTCGCAGGACTAAGAGCCCTTTGTATGAAAAGCTGATTATTTGAAGTATAGTTTATTACGTCGATGTTTTCATTACGCAACTCCCTCACAATACCATGTATCCTTGAACCTTTCATTCCAACACAAGCACCAACCGGGTCAATCCTTTCATCGTACGATTCAACGGCTACTTTGGCACGTTCTCCGGGAACTCGTACGATTTTTTTAATGGTAATGAGGCCATCAAAAATCTCAGGAACTTCCAGTTCAAACAGCCTTTCAAGGAATACCGGCGATGTGCGACTAAGGATAATGAAAGGTGTATTATTTCTCATTTCAACCTTTATAACAACAGCCCGGATTGAATCTCCTTTACGGAAATGATCAGAAGGAATCTGCTCGCTTTTGGGCAGGATGAGTTCATTACCATCATCGTCCAGAACAAGAATCTCTCTCTTCCACACCTGATAAACTTCACCTGTAACAATTTCACCTATCCTGTCTTTATACTTGATATAAATATTGTTCTTTTCAAGATCGAGGATTCTTGCAGTAAGATTTTGTCTTAATGATAAGATTGCTCTTCTTCCGAAGTCGAGGAATTTAACTTCATCTGACACTTCTTCTCCGACTTCATAATCTTCATCTATTTCCTTTGCCTTTGAAAGAGGTATCTGGATTACAGGATCTGTTAAATCCTTATCGTCTACAACAACCCTGTTTCTCCATATTTCAAAGTCACCTTTATCTATATTGACAATTATGTCAAAATTATCGGCTGAACCATATTTCTTAGCGAGCATACCCCTGAAAACATCTTCAAGAACGCTCATCATAGTAGGCCGGTCAATATTTTTCAGTTCCTTAAATTCCGAAAAAGTGTCGATCAAATTAACATTTTCCATCTGGTGTAAACCTCTTATTATTACTTAATTGTTAAAATAACTCTTGTAGATTTTATCTGGTCAAAATTGAAAGATAAATCCTTTAATTCTATTGTTTTTCCTTTAATCTTCAATTCGGTCTCAAGCTCAAATCCGCCCTCCGTAACATTTTTAAGTTTTCCTTCATGCCTGGATCCTTCATTATCAATAACTTCTACTTTTTTGCCTTCATTTTTAAAGTATTGTTCAATTATTTCAAAAGGCAAATCAAGGCCAGGTGAAGAGACCTGTAATTCAAAATCATCTTTATCTCTGTCGAGATTCTTTTCAATATGCCTGTGAATAGCTGCACATTCGTCAATTGTAATTCCTTCATTTTTATCGGCGAACACACTGATTCTGTTGGAGCTGCTCACTTTTACAGCTACAAGAAAGAGTCCGGTTCCCTTAATATACTCTTCAACTAATCCCTGTATCTTCTGTTTTTCTATCATTTTCCAAAAAATGAGAACAAAATAGGGGACTCTGGTCCCCTAGCTCAAATTCTCCTCAATTCGATGGCAAAGGTACATATTTATATTAAATCACCAAAAAAATTGCTATTAATATTGGAAGTATTATGCTTGTGGTTCAAATACGTAGCTTGAAAACCGGGAAACATTTCGATATTTGCGATTGATTTCAATCTACCGGTTAATAAAATAATATTTACCAGGAATCACTGTGGAACAGGCAGATATATATGACAAAAATGACAGGTTAATTCTTGAGAATTGTACGTTATGCCCGAGAGAATGCCGGGTTAACAGGTTCAGGGCTGGAACAGGATATTGTGGGATGGATGCAAGTTTGAACATTGCATCTATCTGTATCCACAAAGGTGAAGAGCCATCCATTAGCGGGGCAAATGGTATTTGCAATATTTTTTTTGCGGGATGTAATCTGCATTGCCTGTATTGCCAGAATCATGAAATCAGCAGGCCGGGATCAATAATCCTGAATACAGGAAAGGAACTGGACAAAGTATTGGATCAGATAGAGGAAATATTGTCGAAAGGCATTAAAGCAGTCGGTTTTGTATCTCCATCTCACGTTGTACCGCAGGTAAAAGCAATAATAAAAGGGCTTAATAGCCGGCACTTAAAACCAACAACGGTTTATAATACAAACAGTTACGATAAGCTTGAAACTATCCGAAGTCTCTCAGGGTTGATTGATGTATATCTTCCGGATTATAAATATATTGCTCCGACAATTGCATCAGCATATTCCGATGCTTCCGATTATCCCAAAGTTGCTTTAAAAGCGATTAAAGAGATGTATTACCAGAAAGGATCAACCTTATTTTTAGATAAAGTTGGCAGAGCCGAAAATGGACTACTTATTAGACATCTTGTTTTACCCGGCCATGTTGAGGAGAGTAAAAATGTTTTAAAGTCAATAGCTGAGGAGTTGTCGCCCGGCATTAATATTTCACTCATGGCGCAATACCATCCTACGATACCGGTAAAAAATCATCCTGTTCTGAACCGTCTCCTCTACAAAGCAGAATATGAAGCTGTTGTTAAGACGATGGAAGATCTGGGTTTCAGGAATGGCTGGGTTCAGGATATGGAGAGCAATGTAGACTACAGACCGGATTTCAGTAAGGAGAATCCATTCGAATGAATAGTTTTCTCCGTGTGCCTCTGTGAGTCCTCGAGCATTTGGTGTCACGATGAAACTGTACAGATGGCGTGGTCCCGATAAGTGGGCAGGATTTGTCATGTCACGATAAAGTTGTCCAGGTTGCAAGCAAAAACCATGACAACTGAGCGTCGGCGGCCAAATCAAAAAACTTTTTTTGTATAGCGTCCCGGTATTGGCTAAAGGCAATTAACTATATCGTCCGAGATAGCGGAGCGTTTTTATTTGATAAAATAATCATAGGGTAGGAGGTCTGCGATCCGTGGTTTTGCCATTTCACCGTCCCAATTTATGCCAAAAGTATCAAAATATCCATGTTTATCAAAGTAGACGGAATCCTTTAGTATTTCGATTGAACTTCCACCCCATTTAGATAAATAATTTATATATAGAAAACCTAAGTTTTTCAGATACTTAGTTTGGTCTGTAGATTTGGTTCTATTTGTTTGAGTTACAAGTTCATCATAATTGAGTTTTTCATTTTCCCAATTTTTGACCTCAAATCCTGATGAATCTAAATCATTTATCCAAAGTGCTTTGAAAAAGTTCATCCTGGATCCATGATAAGCCGTTTTTCTTCTCCTTTCAAACATCTGTTTTTGAGTTTTGGTACTTGTCGGACCCTCCTTAAAAATATAGTTTCCAGTTAATATAAGGGAATTATTTGTTTTACAGTATTCAAATTTATCCAGATAGTAGATGATATTATATCCTAAAGCATTATTGACAATAAGAATTGGTTTCGAAGAAAATGCTTTCAATATTTCGTTATCATAGTCATAAATTAATGTAATATCGTTCATATTCGTTATTTCGCACCTTGTCGCATTTAAAGTTTGTCCAAGAAACTTTGTTTTAAATAGTTTAATATTTGTTCTTCTTGCTTTTGCATATGCTTTTGCACTAACGACAACTTCCTTTAGTTCGAATACTTTAGGTGTTAGGTAAATTGAAAGTGCCTTATCCGGTGAAAAATCAGTCAGTGTAACTGAATATTATCCTAAAGCGCTTATTGTTAATGGCACTGATAAAAATTTGGGAATGTCTAATTCAAAATATCCATTTTGATTTGCAAGAGTTCCAACAAGAGTACCATTAAAATAAACTGATGCAAAACCAATTGAGCTACCTGTCTTTTGGTCGAGAATTCTTCCTTTGACAATCTGAGAATAAGCTGATGTACAAAAACTGATTAATAGGAATAGTAAGATGATCTTTCTCATATTTTTATGTTTGAATAACTATTTGTGTCAATAATGCTAATACTTTTATTTGAGTTAGCGGGCGTTCTTTTTAAAGTACTGTCAATCTATTAAGTCAGTCGGGTCTTGCCGGGAAAGTGATAAATAGTCAATTATTCTTAATGGATAAATCAATATGTTGGAGGTAACACTTTTGATTTGTAAGGAATGTAAAATCCGATAGCATATGTTAACATTATTGGTGGTTGTGTTTTGTTTTTTGGCCATGCTGGTCCTTTCTCAAGTGCATAACCTAATCCAAGTTGGAAGGTAAACCAAGTATTACTGCGAAATACAATATTTGGGCCGAGAAGAGACTGTGTATAGCTTTTACCAAAACCCTGATGCCAGTATTGTATAGAGAAAAATGAACTCCTGATTGTAGGTTTAAAATGCAAATTTAATCCAAGACCACAGCCGACAAAGCCTAGTCCAAGTTGAATGCCGAAGGAGTTAGAGACCAGCATCTCATAATCAACTCCAACTAAAGATCCTCCGCCTTCCAAAAATCCTACTGTTAAAGAATTATCAAATTTTGGTTCATCTTTAATAGGAAAAGTATTTGCCTTAATTGGTGTTGATTTTCCATATTGTATTTCCCGAATTTCACTCTTCAAGAGACTCGTTTTAATATCATTCAAATCCAAAATAAAATAAACGCGGGAACTATCAACATCAATAACTTTGCAATTTATCTTTTGCCCATTTATCCTGACGATAATATCTTGTGCGTTACCTAAAAATGATGATGTTATTAAAATGAATAGTAGTAAAGATTTTTTCATAGAATTTTATATTAGTAAATATATGTTTTTTTTAGTTAGCATATGTTTTTGCAAAGTCCAGATGAGTGGACGTGCGTTTGGTGTCACAATGAAGTTGTCCAGATGGAGTGGTCCCGATAAGTGGGCAGGATTTGCCATGTCACGATAAAGTCGTCAAGGTGGCGTGCAAAAACCATGACAACTGAGCGTCGGCCCGCAGCCCTATTGAATTTGTCCCGGGAGACGAAACAGTCAAGGTGCCATAAGATTTTATAAGTTGAAATGAATTTAATCGCATTGACTTTGGGGGCTCATTACTGAGTAGTCCGGGCTGCGGAAGGCAATTAATTAAACCGTCCGTGTTAGGCGCCGGAGGTGTGTCCTGAGTTGTTGCAGGGTATGAGGAGAAAAAGTTCTTTGAAGCAACAACGTAACTGTAAACATGATGATAGTCAAGGTATTTTGTCATTGTCAATGGGAAACGAGCCAGTCTCATATAAAACTGATCAACTGAAGGTCTCACCGAACAAAGTGATGTCAAAGGGCTTTGAAATTGGTCTACCGACAAAGATGTTTCAGGCATATTTGTCAAACCGCCCTGCGGTGCTTTGTTTTCAAGACATAGGTATTGAACGGTCAGGGTTAAAAACGGGACAGTCCGGGAAAATCTGGATTAGTTCAGTTATGGTGTAGATAATGGAGATGAACGAAAGTGATCCATCGTGGAAGTGTCGTAAATAACAGTCACGGTATCGAAATCGAGCGGTTCGCGGCTGCGAGAGAGCAATGTGCAAGGTAAAACCTGATTATTGCTTGCATGGTATCCGGCATTAAGACGGCAAGAACTCTATCCGGGCATGTTTACGGAACAGGAGAACCTGAAAGGAAGTGTAAAGGGAAAAGGATGAAAACCCGAAGGGCAAGTCCGAAATACCGATATTCCTTTCAGGGGCGGATGAAGCCGTAGTAGTTATGATAGTCCCGGAAACGGGACAGGAGCGAAGGGCTTCACATGAAGAAGTTTCTATTGTATTACAACTTAATGAAAATTGAGGATGATTTTTAATGAGAAACAAAAGACTTGGCCCATCGAGAGAGGGGAAGTCTGGGAAGCTTTCAAAGAAGTGAGAGCAAATGGCGAAAGTCCAGGTGTTGATGGTATTACTATTGACAACGTGGCGAGCAACCCAAGGAAATACCTTTACCCGGTATGGAACAGGCTTGCAAGTGGTAGCTATTTTCCCCCGGCAGTGCGGCAAGCGGAAATCCAAAAAGAAGATGGGACTATGAGACTTTTGGGTATCCCGACGGTGACAGACAGGGTCGCTCAAACGGTCATCAAATGGAAATTGGAGAAGTATACGAATAAGCATTTTAGTGCAAATTCATTTGGTTACTTCGAGGGTAAAAGCCGACATGATGCCGTAGAACAGTGCAGAATAAACTGTCTTAAGCACAGGTGGGTGATAGACTTAGATATCAAAGGCTTCTTTGACAACATTGACCATGAGCTTTTAATGCTGGGAGTTAAGTGGTTCACAAAGGGAAAATATATCCTTATGCACGTGGAACGCTGGCTCAAAGCACCTGTGCTGTTACTTAACAAGACACTCAAAGAGAGTGAAGGCAAAGGTACTCCGCAGGGCGGAGTGATCAGTCCTTTATTGGCGAACATTTTCTTACACTTTGCTTTTGACATGTGGTTCGGGAAACATTATCCTGAAGGCAAATTTGAAAGGTATGCAGACGATATTATTGTTCACTGCGATAATTTCATTGAAGCCCAAGAGCGACTAAATGCGATCGAGCAGAGATTAAAGGAGTGTAAACTCGAAGTCAATCGAAGCAAGACGAAAATTGTCCATTGCCAGAACAGTCACAAGCGACAGGCACCGAACAAAGAAGTGAAAAGATCCTTTGATTTTCTGGGTTACACTTTTAAGCCCAGATATGTCATGTTTAAAGGGAAAATCCGAGTAGGCTTCACACCTGGTATCAGCCGAAAGAGTCAAACGCGGATCGGTAGAGAGTGTTTGAAACTCAAGATACACCGCATGACACATTTTAATATCTATCAGATTGCAGGTATCCTACGACCGAAGATTAGAGGCTGGATTAACTTCTATAGTAAGTTCCAGAAAGCCGAAATACGAGGTATGTTTCGCTTGCTCAATTTCCGACTTGCAAGGTGGGTCAGGAACAAGTATCGTAAGTTTAAACGGAAACATTGGTACAATGCTTACTTATGGTTGGTCAACGTCTCTAAGGCGTTCCCTCACCTGTTTGTTCATTGGGAACATGGTTTTCTTCCGTAGTGTCTTTTTCATGAAGAGCCGCATGAATCGAGAGGTTCACGTACGGTTCTGTGAGAGGTTTAGGGGTGAAACTCCCCTTTACCTACTCGACGTGATTAAGAATTTTCTAATCAGGGCAATGAATTCCTCGCTCTTTATTATCAGAGGAAATGTCAAGTCTTTGTCATAGGATACAAAATCGGAGTAGTCTCCCTCTTGTCGCCAATCAAAAAGATCAGAAAAGAGCTTGCCATATTCTTTGTCAAATAGTCCGGTTTTGATGAACTCGCTCATAAATTTAATCCGAACTCCTTTATGTGTCTTGGCCTCAATTGAATGATAAAAAAGTAGGGCAGAGACGGCATAGAAGCAGGCATAGTATAATCTATTAATAGATGAGTTCCACCTTTCGTTCTCGGCTAGTAGTCTGGCGTCATTTAAGGTGTCTGAGGCCCTTTGAAGCCGATAATTTATGTAGTCATTCTGTTCTTTAGTCATGAAATGAGAATCCCTTCTTTTTTGATACTCTTGAATAAAGGGGTAATTGAATACTTACCTTCCCAGTCACTTTTTGAATATACAAAAACTGAGATAGGCACTCCAATTTCTAACTCAATATCAAGAAGATGATGACGAAAAGTCTGTTCGACCTTTTTATCTACATTTTTACGTTTAAGAAGAATCATTACATCCCAATCAGAGTCTCTTTTATTGTCTCCTCTGGCCCTGGATCCATAGAGAATAACTTCAGCAGTATTATCAAGTTCGTTAACCTTATGTCGAATCAATTGGATAATATATTGTTTTCTTCTAATCATGCTACAAATTTAATAAAATATTGGAATCAAGGTTTATAGTAAGCGATGCTAATAATAACCAGCTGTGAATTGGTTTTTTCAGTTAGCGTTCGTTGAGTCATGGTTAATTTGTCAAGATGGAGGTGAAGTTGTCACGTTAGAAAAGTTATTGTAGAAGTAATCTTTGGAGTCTCGTAAGTTGCTGTCAATGAACGCTA
>CAWIQG010000002.1:0-43313 GCA_963838215.1 uncultured Bacteroidales bacterium
CATATAATGAGCAGGAGCCATCCGTGTATAAGATGGATGGAACTGATGATCGAGACCTTCCTTTTTAAGATAATCAAAGATAACATCAATTCTTTCAGCGATCACAAGCTGCGGACCCTCCGGTCTTTTAGCAATAAAATAACGGATGGGCCGACCTATTGATCTTGCCATCCGTATAGTTTTACCATCAACTGAAATAATAGAAAATTGCCCGTCAATCTTCCTGACTGCTTCAACATCACCTGATCTGACAATATTAACAGCCTCCTCGTGCGTCATGTTATAAATGACATTTTTTTCAGGATTTGTGAGATCCACAACTTTACTTACATACTGGTTATTCATGTTAATTATTTTATAATGTTAGTATCATTTTATATTCAAAAGTGCCTCGAATCTGGATTGCATAAAGTACTTAAAGTTGGAATATCTCATTAATTAACTTTTCTTTTATTTTTTTACTTCAATTCTATTTAACTTTAGTTCACTCTAGGCACTTATTTTGCTAGAACTCCTGTTCCTTCCTTAATCGTAATATAACGGTCAGATTCAATTTTATTGTAAGTTTCCTTTTTCCCATCTGACCAGTTCACTTCGAGAAGATCGATCTTTTTTACCTGACCAAGTCCGAAATGCACCCTTGGGTCATTGTTGGACAGATAGGAAGTCGCCCATTGATTTATCATGACATGTTTTTTCCCACCGGAAGTAAGAGTTACTTTTGCTCCTATTGAAGCGGCTGGCCCATCCTTTCCTTTAAGTGTCAGTCCGAGCCAGTGATTCCTGTTGCCTCCATCGTTTCTTAAGAGTACAGGCGTTCCTCGTTTGTCAAGATGAGAGATAATAATATCCATATCTCCGTCGTTGTCAAAATCCCATACTGCTAAAGCTCTTCCTGAACGCTTCGTTCAGAAAAGTAAGCCCCATGCTTCTTTCCCCACATCTTTAAAATGTCCTTTTCCATCACCTTCCAGCAATAGGGGATATTGCGGCACAAGTTCTTCTGCAGTTCCGTTTGCAGCTATTATATCGAGGTTCCCGTCGTTATCATAATCAAAAAGTTGTGCACCCCAGCTACCCTTACCTTCCATTGCAACTGCAACACCACTCTCCTCAGTAATGTCTTTAAAAAACCCATTACCAAGATTCTTATAAAGAGCTCCATAATCGAGGTCCGATACAAGTATATCAATCAATCCATCGCCATCAATATCCCCGATTGACGCATGCATAGAGCCTGTTCCTTCGCCATGGCTGTTTGCTGCCACTCCGCTTTGCACGCCGTCTTCCTGATAGATTCCATTGTCATTTCTGAAAAGAAAATTCAACTGGTGATCATTGGCCTAAAAAATATCAAGATCACCGTCATCATCATAATCAAACACCGTAAGCCCCATACATTTTGAATCAGGGTAATAAAGGTTATTTTTCGTAGCGACATCAATAAATTTACCATTTGGCTGCTGTTCATAAAGCATTGATGCCTGGCCCAGGGATTCAGACGGACTTGGCATCATATCAGGTGAACCCGGTGTAAAATAGGCAGGGTCAAAAGCCATAAAGTTCCCAACCATAGCATCCAGTCTTCCATCATGGTTGTAGTCCCAGAATGAGACACCAATGCTCCACTTTGTAAAACCGTTTAATGTATCCGGACCACTTAAGCCCAATGAAGATGTTATATCGGTAAATGTTCCGTTGCCATTGTTATGGAAGAAAACATTTGGCCCATAATTCAGAACATAAAGATCCTAAAGCCGTCATTGTTTAGATCAATGGCGCCAGCAGCCATGCTCCAAGTGTGGGGACAAACTACGCCGGCAGCCTAGAAACCTCTGTAAATGTACCATCCCCATTGTTTCTGTAAAGACTGTTATGTGAATCTTCGTATTTTTCCCCTTCAGGATTTGATATACCTTCAATGTATGTTCCGTTCATAAGGTAGAGATCCATAAATCCATCGTTGTTGTAATCAAAAATTGTGATTCCGTTACCGCTGCTCTGAAGGATATTCTTGTATATGTCGTCGCCGTAGTTTAATTTGAAAGTAATTCCTGCCTTTTTTGTTATATCAGTGAAAATCACGCCATTTTTCTGAGCTGAAGACTTAAAAGGTACGAATAACAGTAAGAGTAAATATAAAAAACAGGTGAATTTTATTCTCATCATTATTTGGTATCACTTTAATTTGGAATCACATTTTTATTTAGAAAACAATTTGACTGGGGACACAAAAAATAATTTGCCCCCCAACCCCCCCCTAAAGAGGGGCTAATTTCTGCACTCAAGTTTAATTCTGCTTGACTACACAATTTAGTCCCCCTTCAGGGGAAAGTCCCGCTTTAGCGGGACAGGGGGCGTAATAATTGATCTCATTTTTTAATTGCATTACGATAATCCTCTGATGTCACAACTCTTGTGTTATATTCCTGAAGATACTTTTGAAGCTCAGGATCTTTCGGATAAGAATCATTCATGGCAGGAGGATAGCTGGCCATGCCATGAAAGGGGAGTGGAAGAACCGTTTTGCCGGTAGCGGTATTAATATCACCATCTTTTACCCATCCGACACTGTGAATAAGGAAATCCCTTTTCCATCCCTTTTTCAATTGGGGTAATCCGTTAGCGTCAAACTCAATGGACGTTTCATCACCTGCGTTGGAAATTATATATTTGTTGTCAGACTCAGTAAGAAGGGGTAATACATTACCGTAGCGCGTGTAGTTGCCCAAAAGATCGCGCCACTTTTTATCCTTATCTACGTTTGAGTAATCAAACCAGTGAGGTCCGTAGCGACCGCCTTTTCTGAAGCTGCGTGAGAAGCCCCTGTAATGAAGATCAGCAGAAACAGGATCCAATACGGTTGAAGTGACCAGAGCTTTTGAAAGACAATCTGAAAAGAAAATCTGGTCCCAGTAGATCTCCATATTTGTCCTTATCCTGATCCGGTGATCGTTTGAAAGAAATTTACCGGAAAGATCTGCAATTACAGTTTTATCTTTTCCCATAGGAAAGCCCAGCTTATCAATTACCGTCTCCCATTCACCTTTCTTGTTAATAACCTGTACATAGGGCCGAACAACTTTCAATGTGTCTGATTGTGAAATAGCTACATTAATACTGGCGTCTGTAGGAAAAATCCAGCCATTCATGAAAAGAAATAAACTGCCGGTTTGATTCATTTCTCCCGGATCAAGAATAAGATCATGCATCTCGGTCACTCCCTGGTATTTACCAGGATCGAAATCGGAAACATACCTGTCATCTTTTTCAGCAATAAGTGCACGAACATCATTTCCATAAGAATCTATTGCAGAGACAGGGATATGTTTTTCTTTAATCTGGAAGATTTGAATGCCCGGGAATGGGGGAGGAGAAAATTGCTCAGGAACGAAAACGTCAACTGAATCGGGATGATCAACCGCCACCAGTTGTATTTTGTCAAGATATATTGTTTCCCAGAGCTCTGATGTAACCTGGATCGAGTATTTTCCGTTCTTCGGCTTTAATAATTCACCAGAAATTTTTAAATAGTCATCCGATGCATCAGAAAATGCGTAAGCAGTTGTTCCTCCCATAATTCCAAGAGGCATACCAAGTGCACTTCTCCATAAAATATCCTTCACAAAAACATATTCATCACCATCCCATGTATAGAGAAACGGACATGAGCCTTTCAATGTCTGTGCCTCAATCAGCGCCTGATCAGTTCCCGGAAAAAACATATTCTGCGGTACACCGTTTGTCCAGATAATTCTTATCGTTTCAACTTTTGTGCGGTTACCCAGCCCGAAATGAACATTCGGATCAGTTACAACCATTGACTGGTAAAGATCACCGGAGCGCATTTCAACTTTTGCCCCGATCCCAAAATGATTATTTTTTGCACTGCCGGCCCTTAAACCGACAAGCTTCATATTTACATAATGGTTTATATTCCCACCATCGTTGCGTAAAAGGAATACCCCACCATTCAAACCTGCAACTACAACATCAAGATCACCGTCACTGTCATAATCAAATATTGTTATTTCTCTTCCGGATTTTGGTTCTTCAGGCAATAGTTTTGAAACATTAGTAAACTTACCATTGCCATCATTATGATAAAGAAAGAGACCTCGTCCGCCTTTTTCTTCTGATTCCCCGGCAATTATAAGATCGAGAAATCCATCATTGTCAAAATCAAAAAACTTAGCATCGTAGGCTTTTACATGTTTAAGGGCAGAGAACATTTCCTGAGAATTTTTTGCCAGTTCGAAGCTGCCATTACCTAGATTACGATACAAACCGCTGTTCCCTCCATTATCCGAAGTTATGAACATATCAAGGAACCCATCATTATTATAATCTCCGACTGCCACTGAGCTTGAACCTCCGCTACTTTTCAAACCACTGGCTTCGGTGACATCCTTAAAAACCCCCTCTCTTTGATTTGAAAACAGAACATTGCTTCCATTTTCATTCACAACAAACAGGTCAATGTCGCCGTCATCATCAAAATCTCCGAAAGCTGCATTACGGCTGTTAAGATTCAAACATGATAAGCCCATTGATTCTGCCTGTTCCTGAAATGTTCCATCTCCATTGTTCCGGAACATCAGGTTCGATTTTGATCCTGTTTCATATAAATCGAGATCTCCGTCATGGTCCATGTCGAAGAATAAAGCGCTATTTCCCCCGTTTTTACACCCGATTTTCGCTTTTGACGTAACATCTTCAAAGGTTCCCTTCCCTGTGTTTCTGTACAATATATCACCACCATCCTTCACAATATAAAGATCAAGAAACCCGTCGTTATCGTAATCGGCAAATGCAGCTGATGACTCTTTTCCCGTATGTTTTAATCCGGCTTCAGCTGAAACATCTTTAAACCTGCCCATATCATTATTGAAAAGGTAATGTCTGTATGAAGCGGTTGCCGGGTCATAGCTTCCTACGTAGAGATCAATATCTCCATCTCCATCATAATCTGCTGCTTCAACATGAGTGAAATATTTAAATTCTGTATTTGTACCATCCTCAAAAACCGGAACGACATTCAAGCCTGATGATGCTGTGGCATCTGTGAATTTAATAACATCCAGGATTGATTTATTTTCACTTACCTGCGATGATGACTGTTGGTTAAAAGTAATAACCGGAAAACCTATAAGCGATCCACCAGGACCTTTTAAATCCATAATCCCGGCCTGATAGGGAGAAGTGACTTTGAGATAATTGTGGAATATTGTAAATTGAATAACCGCATTTTCCTTATCTGATTTTCTCAGCAATGAAAGGGTTTTGTTATAATAATCGATGGCTTCCTTTGGGAATTCAGGAAATTGTTTATGTATTATTTCCAACTGTTCCAATGCCTTATCGTTATCTCCGTTATTGATATAAATTTCGGTCAGGCTAAGGCGCGGGACAAGATTTTCAGGAGCTTTTTCAATGAGATGGAGCAATACATTCTCTCGTTCCTTTCTGGATTCCTCATCTTTCTGAACCACATACAATTCAGAAAGATCATAAAGTGTTTTAATATGATCAGGAGCAAATGTAAGAGCCTCCTTAAGTTCTGAAATGGCCTTTTCACGTTGATCATTCATTTGGTAAACCGTAGCCAGTATAAGCCTTATATCCGGATCTTTCGGATCAATCTTTATCGCTTTAAAAAGCTGTGTTTCGGCCTCAGGGTACCTGCTCATTCTCAAATATGTCAATCCAAGATTTGCGTACCCAAGTTTTTCCTTTGGTATCAGTTTGATTACCTTTTGAAACTCTTTTTCAGCATCGTCAAGTTTAAACTCTTCCAGATAGGCAAGCCCCAGG
The DNA here is from genome assembly GCA_963838215.1 of uncultured Bacteroidales bacterium. Lineage (GTDB taxonomy): Bacteria > Bacteroidota > Bacteroidia > Bacteroidales > VadinHA17 > LD21. The sequence continues at coordinate 5,815 of CAWIQG010000002.1, forward strand.
GTTTGGGTTGTCATCAATTCCTGTGATCTTTGTCTCTTTTTCTCTTCATTGCTTTTACAGCTGAAAAGAAAAGCAGAGCAAAGCACAATTAGCAATAAAATATTGATGTTTTTCATATCACCAAAATTAAGAAATTAAAAGAATCCGGAGCTGAGCTTATTTTTCAATATCAACCGGGATTCCATTTTTTATTTGCATAAGACCGGGAGTGCCTGCACGGTTTCCTCTCTCATCAAATTTAATTGGTCCCGTAACACCTTCATAATGCATTGTTAATAAGGATTCCTGAATCTTTTCGCGATCGGTCCCGGCAATTCTGATGGCTTCTATAATTAAATCCATGCCATCATAAGCAAACATTGCAACTGCATCAGGTTTTTTGCCATACGTTCTTTGAAATTCCTGCTGAAATGTTAAGCTTTTTGATCCTGACCAATTTCCTGAAGATATAAGTATTACATTTTCATAATTATTAAATTCATTATCTGATAACTTATCTTCACCCAGAAGCGACAGTGAACCAAAAACAGTCTGTTTCATTTTTCTTTCCCGTAACTGCTTAATTATTCTAAATGATACAGAAGGCTGACCAAACAGGACGATGCAATTAACTTCTGCTTTATTAATCTGATAAGTCAGAGAATCACAATTCAAACTGGAATTATCATAATAAATCACGTCAGGCTCATTTTTTCCTGACAGTTTTACTTTTTTCACAAAGCTTTCTGAAGCCAGCTTTGAATCATAACCGGAATCTGAAACAACAGCTATTCTTGTAAATTTTCTATTATTATATATTTCATTGACTAATGCATCATCCTGTCGGAGATCATTTGGGACACAACTGAAGAACCATGGGACAAAAGCCTGTGACAATGTGGGATCGCTAGCCCAGGCCGATAAAAAAACAACATGTGTTTTAGCTATGACTTGTTCAACAAGGTGGGCGTTCCGTCCGTCGTGAGAACCTAATATTGCCCACACTTTATCTTCAAAAACAAGATTAACAGCTTCTTTTGAGCCTGTACCCCATGGTCCTTCCATTGAACGCACCACTATTTGAACAGGCAGTCCATTTAATCCTCCTTCTTTGTTGGCTTTCCGTATTGCCATTTCAGCGCCATGTCTGGCTGACACGGATTGATTATCAGGTAGCAGCAATCCAATTTTGACATTTTTATCTGTCTCCTGAGGATTTTGAAATGATTGCTCACCGCGGATAATTAAATCCGACAAAGTGATTATCAGACAAGCCCAAAATAATATTTTAGACAATTTTTTGAAATGTCCCATTGAACATTTTTCAGGCAGAAGGTTTCGGTAACGAAATTTCTCTTCCTACGGCTCCGGCTATTTTCTTAAGATCTGACATCAGATTGGAGAATTCATCAAGATTAAGCGATTGATAACCATCACAAATTGCTTCTTCGGGTTTATAATGAACTTCCATAATAAGGCCATCGGCTCCTACTGCCACGGCTGCTTTTGCCATTGCAGGTACCATCCATCTGAGTCCTGTACCATGACTGGGGTCCACTATTACAGGAAGATGGCTGATTCGCTTTAACATGGGAACAGCACTAAGATCAAGCGTATTCCTCGTAGAAGTTTCGAAGGTACGTATTCCTCTTTCGCAGAGTACCACCTGCGAATTACCCTGGTCAAGTATATATTCAGCTGCCAACAGGAACTCTTCAATAGTTGCCATCATGCCACGCTTGAGCAAAACAGGTTTCCGGCACATACCAACTTCCCGCAGAAGTGGATAATTTTGCATGTTCCGTGAACCGATCTGGATCATGTCGGCGTACCCGGCTACAATTTCAACTTTTCGGATATCCATCACCTCGGTAACCACAGGTATCCCTAATTCTTTCCTGATTGTGCCAAGCAGTCTCAATCCTTCTTCACCCATACCCTGAAAGTTATAAGGAGAAGATCGCGGTTTGAAGGCGCCTCCCCTTAATATCCTTGCTCCGTACTCTTTCACCGCTCTGGCAGTTTCAAAGAGCTGTTCCTGGCTCTCAACGGCACAAGGCCCGGCTATTACGACCACTTCAGAACCTCCAATCTCAACACCTGCAATATTCACTATCGTTGCATCCGGCTTCGTCTTGCGACTCACCCTTGGTGGGACTGAAACCCCGACATCTACCGGATTATTGCATTGATTTGTTTCCATCGTTTTATTAATGTATGATTAATAATTACCAGTTTTACTGCTTACTTTATTTTTAGGATCCATTGGTGGGGCAGAGGAAAACTCAAACCTGCCATTATGGACCTCAGCCATCCAGATGTCCTTGATATTGTTCCAGGAATAATCAAATACCATTTTACCGGTTATTCCCGGATAACCCTGGAAAGTTTTTAAATCTGTGAGCACATCGCGGATCAATACCCTGTTAAGGCCAGCTTTATTAATTGCTGCAATAATCAGGTTCATTCCATCATAGGCATGTGCAGCAAATACATCAGGTTCTATGCCGAACCTCTTGTAATAATTTGTCTGAAAAGCCTTTAGCTGAGGAATATCAGCATCGGGGTTATATTGACAGGTTGTCCTGATACCTTCAGCCTTATCCCCGGCTATGCTTAGAAACTCCGGAGAAACCATTCTGTCGGAACCATAGACAGGTTGCTTCAATCCCATTGCACGCAGTTGTTGTAATATCAATGCAGATTCTTTGGCATTTCCCCATATCAGGATAGCATCGGGAGAGGTTACAATTATTCTTTCCAGCTGTGTTTTAAAATCTGTTTCCCCGTCGTTAAACCGCTCTTCAATGACCATCGGATGTCCAACGCGTGTAGCTGTTTCTGAGAATATTTTGATTCCAACTCTTCCGTACCTGTTATTAGCCCTGATCACTGCAACTCTGGAATGACCATCCTTCTTGTAAATCTGGTTTACCAGCGCATAGCTGCTCTGCCGGTCATCACTGATAACACGAACTACCCATGGAATATTCGTCTCAGTGAAAGTAGGGTCCGGATCACCCGGACAAACCATTGGTATCTCCAGCTTAAGTGTTGCCCTTATTGCAACGTGAGAAACTATATCATCAATGGATCCAAGCCAGGCCCAGACCTTTTCATCATCCATTTTCACCACTTCGTTTGCTGCAGCACCCCATAATCCTACGTCATTGTGTACCATTAACCTGAAAGGAATGCCATGATATCCTCCTTTCTTATTTGCCTCTTCGATAGCCATGGTAGCCCCTTGCAGCATTTGTTTCCCTAGTGATACAATCATTGAACCTTCCAATGGTCCGAGGAAACCTATTCTTACTTCTTTAAGATCTTTGGGAGGCGGTATCTCACGACCTGCCCCGTAAAAAAGCTGTGGTTCGACAAAAAAGTATTTATAGGCTTTCGTAAACCTGTTAAAAGGCAATATTTCATCAGATGCTTTTCCATAGTTTGAGTTTTTATCCTGTCCTGTTAATTTTGAACATGGCAAAATAAAAATCAGGATAACAATTAATAATAACCTGTAACTAAATTTCATGATCATATTGTTAGTTTGATTTACAAATTGCATAAGCTTCAATTTCAACCAGGAGAGTTTCCCAGCACAATCTTGCCTGAATACCAGTACTAGCAGGTAAAGGATCAAGATTAAGCCATTGATAGAAAGTAGTACGTATTTTATTGAATTCAGCATAATCCCTTTCGATATCACGAAGATAATTTGTAGTTCTGACGACATCATGCCACGACATCCCTTCAGCTGCAAGGAGGTTAGTAATATTGACATAAGTTCTCCAGAGCTGAGCATTAAAATCACCTATATGTTCAGCTTTTCCTTCTTCATTAACGCTGGCTGTACCTGACACCAGCAAAACCTTATACCCTCCAAGATCCAGACGCAGAGCCCGCGAAAAAGATGATGGTTTCTGATAATTATAAGCTTCATTGATCACCTGTGGAGCATGCACCACATGTTTATCAACCGGAGGACGGTCGATATGCACCGAAGGATAAACTGATCTGATGATTTTATTGTCCTCAGATAAAATCCCTAATTTCTTCATTTCAACCCGTTCACCAACTGTCAGTTTTGAGAGATCTATCAATACTTTCCTGTCATCCATTATTTCAGCTATTTCAATTATTTCAACTTTTAGATTTTCAACTTTATCAAATTTTCACCTTTTCACCTCTTCACCTCTTCACCTCTTCACCTCTTCACCTCTTCACCTCTTCACCTCTTCACCTCTTCACCTCTTCACCTCTTCACCTCTTCACCTCTTCACCTCTTCACCTCTTCACCTCTTTACCTCTTCACCTCTTCACCTATTCACCTCTTCACCTATTTCAGCAACTCTCCCCGGCTGACACCTGCTTCAGTAGCAACCCAGAGAAAATCTTTATCCGCATCGACACCGATTGTAAAATTATGTCCAATCGAAGGGGATAATGGCATTTCCCTGGTAGTTTTATTAATGGTGCTGTCATCGTCACGACCATAATTTTTTATTATGGCTTTTCCATCGCTGTTATTCACATTTTTCTTATATGTCACCCAACTCTTTCCGTTTGTACTGCTTAATCCGTTATCGCTGCAAATGAATACTACCGGACCTTCAGCTCTCAGAAAGTTGATAAAATTACTTGCTAATCCGCTATTTGTGTCAAAGTAACCCTTCCAGTGTGTACCATCATAGCTGCTCATGCCAAAATATGTTGATACCCATAAGATACCATCAGCCCAGGATGTTGCCGTTGTTATATCATGGACCACTCCGTCATCGGGAAGCAGGTCAATTTCCATTTCGCCGTCGGGATCGGTATAATCCTTGAAATGTTTGGTTTTGACTGTGTATTCAATCACTCCTCCTCCCCAGGCTGCTATGAAGATCTTACCGTCACCAGCTGAAACTCCATAAGTCCAGGGTTCATGCATCGGGGCATTCTTTTCAGTGAATATCTCCCATTCCTTTGTAAAAGTATCGTAATGGCCTGCACCACCTCCAGTGGCAGTCCATATATCTTTTCCGTCGCAGATAACACAGTAAACGAGGTCATTTGGAAGACCACTGTCAAACTGGGAGAAGTTTTCAAACTTACCTGCTGAATACCGGCTTAATCCTCCGAGAGTACCTATCCAAACATCTCCTGTCTGTTTGCTTACATCTATAGCAAGTACTCCATTGTGAGGCAGACCATCTTTTGTAGTATATGTTTTCCATTTTCCGTCTTCATAAACGGCAAGGCCATCATGGGTCCCTGCCCATACACGTTTGCCATCTATCCTGACACAATAAACATGATCGGAAGGCAAACCATCCTTTGTTGTGAAAGTCTTCCAGTGGCCATATACTGGCATCTGTCCTGCATCCGGTTTTTTGTCGGGATTAGCTGAACTTTTACCTGTCATTTCCGAATTATTTCGTGATGTAGAATCTTTAGCCAGAGAAACAGAATTCAGACCTGATAAGGGCTTTTTAATCAGGATAAATCCCAGAGAGAAGGCACTTAAAATGATTACACCTACTACAGCCCAGATAAAGTAATTTCTTCGTGTTATCTTTCTCATGATTTTGGGTCTAATTAGAATTATTTTTTTCATGTTTTTTTGAATCTATTTTTTCGTATTCCGGTGACCTGAGGGATTTAAGATATTCAACCAGATCGTTCAATTGATTTTTAGTCATATCGCCTGCCAATCCATGTTTATCATCCTTGCCATATTTGGTCCATATCTCTTCCAAAGTAGCGGCACGTCCGTCATGCAGGTAGGGAGGAGAAGCATAAATATTATCGAGATGAGGAGTATCAAAAAGTATTGAATCGTCAGTCTTAGAAAGTGTACTCACATAAGCCAGTTTTTTGTTGGTATAATATGGAGACGGATGACAGGTAACACAACGATTATTTTCAGGTATTGGTTTACCAAAATTATCTACGGAACGTTCAAAAATAGCTTTGCCTCTTAGCTGAGCCTCTGTCAGTTCGCCATTCGGATTATACATAAGATTGGGAGGATTATGTATTCCAGTAATGATATATGCAACTAGAGCATCAAGTTCCTTATAGCTAAACGCTTCTGTCCTTGTGAGAAAAGTAGAGAAACGCATACCATCCTGTTTATAAATAGTCAGATTGGTACCTGACCATTTATAAGGAGGAGTATCGCCTATATCCCTCAAAGACATAGTATTGGTAACGTTTCGTCCCATATCCTTACCTGACATATTGTAGACAAGGCCGTCTTCATGCATATCAGGATGACATGTATAACAGCAGTACTGATCCTGAAAAGTGTGTCCTGCATTATTGAAGAGCCTGCGTCCCTGGCGGGCTACGGTAATCCTTTTTGGTCCGCCAAGATTAATTGACGAAATTGTCTCAAGAGTTTCAGTATTGATAACTGCTATTCTGTCTTCAAGGGTCTCAGCCACATACAACTTTTTACCATCAGGTGATAGAGCCAGCCCTTTAGGATTTGCACCGGTAGGAATACGCTTAAGAATATAATGACTGCTAATACCGAGATTATCAGAATATGCTTTCAGCAATTCGGGCGAAGCTTTTGAAATCAAGACTCTTACGGAATCAATATCAATCACTGAAATACGATTGACTCCTGAACTTGATTCAAAAGCTCTTTTGCCGTCAGGTGTTATAACAATGTCAAATGGATCTGAATAATAGGTATTAGGTTCATCAAGTAATAACTGAATTACCCTTCCGCCATTCTTAAGGTCAATTATCCCGAAGCCATGAGTCATCATCCAGCCCTGTTCAATCTGGATTGAAGGAATAAGGTTTTTTGGTCTTATCAGAGTCACAAACGCTAAATCTCCTGTTGGAGTAAAAGCAACATTCTCCATCATATAGGCCGATTCAATATTTTTATACTCAAGCACTCTTTGTGTACTGTCATTTATTATAGTGAGTTCGGTAACAACCGGTTCTCCATAAGGAACAATATTCGCACGACGGCTCGTTGTATAGAGTACTTTCCCATCAGGAGATAATCTGATTCCTGTCGGATTGTTTCCTGCTGTCAGCCTTTTTATCTCTTCCTTAGTAATCAGGTCAATGACTGAGATATCTGATGAGTAAGAATTGACGACATACAAAATATTACCGTCCGAATTTAAAGAAAGTCCTGCGGGGCCGTTACCTGTCTTAAGAGTGTCAACCACTCTGGAAGCTACTAAGTCAATAACAGAAACATTGTCTGACCATTGATTACTAACAAAAGCCCTCTTTCCATCGCTGCTGAGAACAACTGAATGCGGTTGATTCCCAATGCTAATCTTATTCAATACTTTTTGAGTTTCAGTATCTACAACCAACAGGGCTTTGCCTTCTTGGGCCACTACGTACAGACGTTTACCATCTGCAGAAACTGCCAGATTAAATGGTGAGAGATAGGGAGCATTAATAAGTTTTGAAAGAATGCCGGTCTTTTGAGTATAGAGGTGACACGATGTACACAATAGAGGATGATCGGTGGTAGCTGTTTTTGAATTAACATGTGCCCTGGCCAGTTTGCGTCCGGGAAAATAGATCAGCAAACCCAATGCAAGAATAATTCCAAAAAAGAGTATTAACTTATATGATCTCTTCATAACTATTCGGTGTCAATCTTTTTTTCTTTGATTTTATTTATATGGACCGGAACAATCACCGGAGATTTTTTTACTGCAAGAGGTATTCTGTTCTCGGGCACAAGCTCCTGATCTTCATGACAGCCAACACATCCCCGTCTTTCATTAGGACGTAGCCAGATCCAGTCACAGCTTTGTAAAACATGCCCGTTTTTATCCAAAGAACGGATCTGAAAAGGCTTATCAGCCAGCATTCTTAAATAAAAAGATCCATCTTTCGCTGTCTGAAGAACCCCAAGTGAGGAGTCAATTCCCATAACTTCAATATTACAGATCTTTGGTACTGATGAATATTTGCCAGTTAGTTGAGGGTCTTGCAGATTGACATCCTGGCAGACTATTAATCCTGTTTTAATGTCCATGTGCACTTCACTCGGAAGTTTTTTAGGTCTATTATGTGCTCGAACCTCAACAGCTTCTAATCCATTATAACCTGTATCAGTATAGAGAGCTCTGGTAAGAACTTTTTTCACCGGGTCAAATTCGTATAGCGCATAACGATCAGAATCAGATTTTCGATATGAAACCAACAAATTGCCTGACTGCATAGGAAAAACAGAATTAAAATCACCTTCAATTCCGGAAGTAAGATTAACTCTTGAATGCAACGGCCTGTTATAGCTGATTGAAATTATATTTCCTTTTTCCAGGTTATCTTTCTCAGATTCTATAAACACAATTTTGCCTTCAGTAGTTTCCTCTCCGCAACTTGTCAATGTGCTGCCTGCAGCAGGTTTATAAAATAATTCAGCTTTGGTTCCATCTGGTCGCATAACTACAAACATCTGAGATTTCTGTTCAGGATAAACCTGCCTGTCAATAGCAAGAACCCGGCCATCACTCAGGACACTTGCCGCTAAATATGTATGAGGATTAAAAGTAATTCTTGAACTGTTTGAACCATCAAGATTGCATGTAAAAAGTGAATGGCCTGCTTTAAGTGTATCATTTACACTTAATTTGCTAAATACGAGCCTCTCTCCGGGTAAATAAGCTGGATCTGTACAGTTTCCATTCGAAGAGATAACCAGCCTTGCTTTTAAATCTGCCAGGTTCATTTCCCAAATCTGCCACAGATCATTTTCATTTTTCTGGGCAGAAAACAGCATATACTTACCATCGAATGAAATCTGAGGGGACCGTGCTGAAAAATAACCTGCCGTCAGAATCTTTGCAGGAACTTCGGGCTTATCAGGATTCAGTGCCACAATCTGTGCCCGGGGAACATATCTCCAGTCATCTCCGGTGATATAATTACTTTTCAGAGCTTTTCCGGCTGTCCTGGTAAAAACAACCATACCATCCATAGATATTCCCTTGCATGATGAAAAAAAGATTATAGAAGATCCGGTTATAATTATAATAAATAAAATTGCAGCAGCTTTTTTTCCAGACATAAAAATGTTATTTTATTTGGGTTCCTTCACGGTAAGAATCTGATTGATCCTGATATTTTCCAAAACCTGCAGTTTACCTGAGGGCCACTTTATTTCAATTTTATCAATCGTAGTATTTTTTGCAAGTCCAAAATGCATTCTCGGGTCATTCTGAGAAAGGTAACCCGATGTGCTCTTTTTTTGGTTTGTCTGCACCAGGCTTCCCGAAGTAACTTTTACCCTTGCACCGATTCCATCCCTGTTGCTGGTTGTACCGATAAGATTAAGAGTTATCCAGTTGTTCTGATTTCCTTTATTATTTCTAAGGAATGCTCCCCTGTCATTCAGGTTTACGATATAACAATCTATATCGCCATCATTGTCATAATCGCCAAAACATGCTCCGCGTCCGACCAGTTTTTTCTTAAAATAACTGCCAAGGTCCCACGAAACATCCTTGAATTTCCCATTGCCAAGATTTTCGAATACCTGGTCCTCCTGTCCGTACAGATGTTTTAGCGCTCCGTTTGCTTTGTATATATCAACCAGGCCATCATTGTTATAATCGAAGAAAGATGATGACCAACCGACAAACTGTCCGGCCGGCATTGCGATGCCCGAAGGATATGACTGTTCAGTAAATATCCCGTTTCCCTTATTTTCATAGAGTCTGCAGTATTTATCATCAGAAATAAACATATCCATCAATCCATTATTAAGATAATCAGCAAAATCGACCGACATGCTTACAGCCGATTCTCCTGACTCACCGAACGCTGTTCCTGATGGTGTGCCCATATTGGTGAAACTCTTTCCCCCGTTATTATGCCAGAGATAGTTCATGGAATGATCGTTAGCTACGTAAATGTCAACGAAGCCGTCATCATCATAATCTATTGCACCTACGCCCATTGCTCTGCCATCAATGTCGATGATCCCCATCTTTTTTGTCACATCTTCGAAAGTGCCGTCACCATTGTTATGATAAAGGACATCCGGCTGGGCATCATAAGCCAGGGGTCCGGGAAAGCCATCAGGTGCGTAATAGTATTTATAATTAGGATCAAAATTGAGGTAATTTCCGACGTACAAGTCGAGATATCCGTCATTATCATAATCAAGCCAGACAGCACCTACACTGAAATTATTATCACCTCCTCCGACCTTAGCAGTTTTGGTGACATCGGTAAAAGTACCGTCACCATTATTTCTAAGAAGAACATCATGTCCGTAATTACTGATAAACAGATCGGGGTAACCATCATTGTTGTAATCACCCACAGTGACTCCCATGCTATACCATGGACCACCCACGCCTGCTTTTTTGGTGACATCTTCAAAAGTGCCGTCACCGCGGTTATGATAAAGATGGTTATGAGGTAATACATCCGGCTTTTTGCCGTGGCTGAGACCCTGGAGCCAGGTACCGCTGCAGACATACAGGTCGATGAACCCATCCTTATCATAATCAAGAAAAGCCGCTCCAGCACCACTTGATTCCACAATATTATTTAAATCATTATCTCCGATAGAATGGATAAAATCTATACCGATCTCTTTTCCGATTTCCTGAAAATAGTCATCATTAGCCGGTGGTGGAGATAAAGCAGATTTATGAGAGTTATTGGATTTACACCCGGAAAGGATCATCAAAAAAACAAAAAAGAAAACAAGGCATCTGTGTTTATATGAATTGCAACAATTCTTTTTGAAAAACATTGTATGAGTCATCTTTTGAACCTGGGTTTATTTTTTAATAATGGTTTTCAGTTATATAGCATATAAGGCCGACAAAATTAAGAGGCGTAAATATATTACTTTTCGTTTATTAACAAACTCACGTGAGCAATATTTAATCTTGATAAATAAACTCACGTGAGCAATATAAGACCCTTACCTTAAAATCAACCCTGACTACCTAAACTAACCTTTAAAATATTAAACCCTGACTATACTTTTAAAATTAACCTGCACAATAGTACTTCATGACTATTAAACAGGAATTAAAAAGAGATTAAAAAAGGATTAAAGTTTTGAAGTAAAAAAGAAGTTTTTAATATTATTATAGCCACGAAGTGGCATAAGATGAATAATCCCCGGTGCAACCGCTACTCTATATGCACATCTTTTAATTATGACAGGGAGTATTTAAATAACCGACGCTGGAAGCGTCAAATCCCAATAGCCACAGTCACGTCTGTGGTAATAGTATTGTGAGCTGGTACAACACCGGAGGTGTTGAATTCCAATGAGTCAGTATTTATTGATAGAAATTTTAAATAAAAAACTGATTTATATTATTTGTTGGAATCGGTTTAAATAGTAATTTTATTGTGCTGCTTAAAAGAATAAATATGTCAACCTACACCCAGATTCTATATCAAATAGTTTTCGGAACCAATGATTATACTCCATTTCTGACAACTGAGAACGAGCACTTGCTCTTCTCATATATAGCTGGTATCCTTAAAAATAAATCATGTCACTCATATATTGTCGGTGGGGTGAGTAATCACATTCATATCATTAGCCATCTTCATCCTACAGAGGCTCTTGCATTTGTTGTAAAGGACATTAAGCTGGCCAGTCATAAAATGATATTGGAAAACAGCAAGTTGTTTTCTCACTTTACAGGATGGCAGGTTGGTTACAGTAGTTTCACATATCATATCTCTTCAAAGGCTAATCTTATAAGATATGTTGAAAACCAGAGAGAACACCATAAAGTTTTTTCATTTAAGGAGGAATTAACTGATCTATTGAAGGAGCATGCAGTAAATTATAATGAAGATTACTTAATCTCTTAATCTTTTTCAACCCTCTCCGGGGTTGATCGGTCAGGTTATACTCTTACCACGGACGCTACCGTGGCTATTGGAATTTACAGCCCTTCAGGCTGGTTTCCCGCAATAGCAGTATAGTATCTCACTAAAATCAGGCAGAAGGGCAATTAATTAATATTAAGTCCTCTCTGTCATTAATCTCTCGTCAATTTAAACTCCAGGTACCCTATCACATATATCAGAAATAATATGAAGATGCGTATAAAGGGTAGGTGCAACAGGGGAGGGGGTTACGAAATTGTAGGAAGTAAAACGGTAACGACTGTACCCTTATCTATCTGAGATGAAAGTCCGATTGTTCCATTATGATTTTTAAGTATCTGATTAACAAGTGAAAGTCCTATTCCACTGCCAGGGATGGAGATGGCATTGGTACCACGATAGAATGGCTCAAAAATCTTTTGAAGATCCTCATTTGAAATACCCATGCCTTTGTCTTCAAATATTATTTCAATCCATTTTTCGATATGCTGAAGTTTTATATTGACTTCATGGTTAGGAGAGTATTTGCATGCATTATCTATTATGTTCGAAACTGCGACCTTAAGTAAATACTCATCTCCTATAACAATCATCTGATCAGAATCGGTCAATGAATCATCAATAGAAATATTTATCTGGTAGCTGCTATTGAACCTTTTTATCTCCTCCTGAACCTGCCAGAGAATTTCATCTATCCTGATCTTATTGTTAAAATTAACAGGACCCTCAGCGCTGGTGCGGGCTATTAACAGTAACCTGTTTGAGAGGTAAATCAAAGATTTGATGTCATCCAGGACAGATTCAAGTGCAGATTTGTATTCCGTAGTTGACCGGTCTTTCATCATCAGAACCTCCAGCTGACCATTTATCGATGTCAGCGGTGTTCTAAGTTCATGCGATGCATTGGCAATAAAATTCTTCTGCATTGCGAAAGAAGTCTCGAGCCGTTCAAGCATCTTATTAAATGTTTTCGCCAGCCTTCCTATTTCATCTGTTCCATTACCTTCAAGAACTCTTAAATTCAGACTGGTAATGGAAATTTCTTCAACCTTCTTAACAACATTTGATATTGGTTTCAAGGCTCTCCCGGAATAAAACCATCCAACAATAAAGAACAACAGGAAACTTATCAGACAAACGGTTATTAAAATAATCTTTAATTTTTTCAGATGCAGGTATCCCTCGGTATCGGTTGCAGCAGCGATAACCACGAAACGGTCATAATTATTGAAATATAATGTTGCCAGAACTTCGTACGGATCCTGGTAATAGGCAACTTTATAACCTAATCTTATTTTTGCCAGAACATTTTTGTTTATTTTAATTTCCGAATTTTCATCTGAAGAATAAACTATATCATTCTTATAGTTGAGAATAATTATTTTTTCATTTTGCAGGAAAGCAGGATTGCTCTTTTCAACTTTCAGTACACGGTTTGCATCGACTTCTGACGCATTAAACAGCAGATTAGCTGTGCTCCTGGCTTTATTCCTGAGACGGTTATAAAAATCATCCTTCCGGAAACTGTCTGAAGAAAAATAGATAGCTATGGATGCTATAATCATAATAATTCCTCCTGACAGGAGAAACTGCAATGTTAATCTGGTTCTGATCTGCATTCTATAAGTCTTCAAAAACATAACCAAAACCGACCCTCGTATGGATCAGCTTTTTATCATGCCCTTTATCAATTTTTTTTCTCAGAAAGTTAACATAAACATCGACAACATTTGTGCCGGAATCAAACCTGATATCCCAGACCTTTTCAGCAATATCAATGCGTGATAATACCCGTCCGCTGTTTCTCATGAAATATTCAAGCAAGGAAAATTCTTTGGCTGTCAGATCAATATTTGAACTTCCCCTGCAGGCAACTTTTTTATTCAGATCAAGTTCCAGGTCACCGACGATTAGCTTGTTCTCACTTTCATGTGACTGATCAGTTTTCTTCACTAAAACCTTCACCCTGGCAAGAAGCTCCCTGAATTCAAATGGTTTTACAAGATAATCATCCGCGCCGGCTTCAAATCCTATAATCTTATCGTCAGTCGTGCCCAGCGCTGTAAGCATTAAAACCGGTATATCTGAATTCAGCTTTTTAAGCTTTTTACACAGGTCGAGGCCACTGATCCCAGGAATTATTATATCAAGTATGAAAAGGTTATATCTGTGAAGCTGGGCAAGTTTTTCCGCGGATATTCCGTCATAAGCTATTTCAGCATCATAATTGTTCTCTTCAAGTCCCTTTTTAATGAATGAAGCCACCTTCGGCTCATCTTCGACAATCAGGATCTTCATTGATTCAGTTTATAAAAAAATGTTGACACCTTATATTATATACATATTTTTTAACTGCTCCCGATTACATCCATTTTGATCAGGCTCTTATTAATGTTCGAATATACACTTTAATTTTCAACCCTTTATTCTCATCAATTACAAAAGAAATGGTCGGAAGAGGTCTTTTGTTTGATATTCTTTATTCTTTCATGATTTAAAACATATATTTCCTGTCTGGTTAGTGTTTTAGATCATCGAATCAGTTGAAATTTATCAACATAAAGCAGTGTATAAGATATTTATACACAACGTTTTAAAAATTATTATTTAAAAATATTTATAGTTTTCTAATAAAAAAACTGATTATATTATTGTAATTATAATTTTTTATTCAGACCTTGCATCTACTTTTTATTAACCTTAAACCTAAACTGACTGCCTATGGACAATACTATCTTGCCTATTCTAACGGGAGTATATCTGCTTCCAATAATTAAAGTTTTATAAAAATTCTAACCGGGCAACAAAAATAATTTGATTTTTGTCCCATATAACTTTAAAAGCATGATTAAAGAAAACAAACCGGTTGTTAAATATCCGGAGATCTTTAAATCTCAAATTGAATCAAGTGCATGCTTGTTATATAAATTAAACCCTTTTAACTAAACTGTTTTAAAAAAAAACTGACTATGCAAATTTCTAAAAGTGTACGGCGCATTGCGCTTTTCTTTCTGAGCATGGTGCTTTCTTCGAGCATATTGATTGCTCAGGAAAAGACCATTACCGGGAAGGTCACTGCCGAAGGCGAGGGACCTCTACCTGGTGTAAACGTTACTGTTCAGGGTACTACTATCGGTGCTATCACCGACCTGAATGGTGGCTACTCAATTAAAGTGCCGGGTACGGCAGCTGTTCTTACGTTTTCATCCATTGGCTACTCCACCAAACAGGTGGTTGTCGGTACGCAGAGCGCTATCGACATGGTTCTTCAATCGGATGTAACGGCCCTTAATGAAGTAGTTGTAACAGGTTATACCACCCAGCGGAGAAAGGATTTGACCGGAGCTGTTGGAACTGTTGAACCTGCACAATTAACTGCAGTTCCTGTATCTAACATAAGCAACGAGTTGGAAGGACGTGCAGCAGGGGTTACAGTAATCGGGAACGGACAGCCGGGAAGCCAGGCATCAGTAAGAATCAGGGGATTCTCTTCATTTCAGAACAATGACCCTCTTTATGTTGTTGACGGAATGCCAATGACGGACATTGCTTCATTGAACCCGAATGATGTTGAATCAATTTCTGTACTGAAAGATGCCGGAGCCGCTTCAATTTATGGATCAAGAGCATCCAACGGTGTTATCATCGTTACAACCAGAAAAGGAAACAAGGGTACACAGGTTACCTACAGCATGTACACAGGTTTCTCAGATCCGGGTAAGGGCCCGACAAACCTGTTGAATACACAGGGAATGGCTGACCTTCAATGGCTGGTTTATAAAAATGACAACATTAATGCTACAGGGGGGATTCAAAACCCGATTTACGGCTCTTCTCTCAATGCCACTCCTACATTACCTTCTTGGGCAGCTAATACAAACTGGTTCAATGCAATGACTCATAAAGGGCTGAAAGTAAATCATGATGTCACTCTTTCAGGTGGTTCCGATAATGCAAAATTCTTTGGTGCAATCGGGATCAATGAGGATAACGGTATTCTTATTTATAACTATGCCAATAAATATTCGGCCCGGTTCAATTCAGAATATAATTTCCTGGATAACCATGTGAAAGCCGGAGAAAACTTTTCATTTGCTTATCGTTCTAACAACACTGTTGCTAACCTGAACGAAAGCAGCCCCTTCCAGATGGGTTGTTACAGGACCCAGCCTATTATCCCTGTAGTTATACCTGCAGGGGAAACCATTGCCGGATTATCTCATCAATTCGTAGCAGGTGACTGGGGTGGAACAGGAATTGCCAATGGTTTGGGTCAGTCTTCCAATGAAGTAGCAGATCTTACAAGAGCCGCCAACAACAAGGTCTGGAACATTGATCTTGTAGGAAGCGCTTTTGTTGATGTTAAAATATTACAGGGTCTGAATTTCAGATCAACCATGGGAGCCACCTGGAATGATAATTATCAAAGTACCTACACGTATGCTACCTATGAAGGTTCTGAAAATACAGCTACACCAAATTATAATGAAAATGCAGGCTATGGCGATTCATGGGTATGGACAAACCAGTTAACCTACGATAAAACATTCGGCCAGCATAAAATACTTGCTGTTGTTGGTTATGAAGCTGATGAATATGGCATAGGACGCGGACTATCAGGTACACGTGCCGGATATTTTACAGATGATCCCACATATCGTACATTGAGCAATGGAGCCACGCTTGTTGCCGCAACTTCATATTATAATACACCAACTACTCTGGAATCGCAGTTCGCAAGAGTTGATTATTCCTTCATGGACAGGTATATGTTAAGTGCTACAGTACGCCGTGATGGTTCTTCGAAGTTTGCCGAGAATGAACGCTGGGGGGTATTTCCATCAGTTTCTCTGGGTTGGCGTATCAGTGAAGAGTCTTTCTTCAAAGGAATCACTTTTATTAACGACCTGAAAATAAGGGGTTCATGGGGCGAAATGGGGAACCAGCAAGCTGTTGATTCACAAAACCAGTTCTATTCCTATGGAGGCTCTCCGGATGCAACAAATTATAGCATAAATGGATCAACCAACTCTTCAGTGCAGGGATTCCGCCCGACACGTATTGGTAATCCTGATGCAAAATGGGAGACAGACAAAACAACTGATATCGGGTTTGAAACCAGTTTCCTGAACAATAAATTCGGACTCAAATTCGACTGGTATAATAAGCAGACATCCGACCTGTTATACAATCCTACATTGCCTGCTACAGCAGGGGCCGCAACAGCACCTTATATTAATATTGCAGCCATGACCAATAAAGGAGTCGACGTTGAACTATCTTATAAAAATAAATGGGGAGATTTCGGTTTCCAGGGAACTGCTCTTTTAACTACTTATCATAATAATATTGATAAGATTGCAAACGGAGTTACTTACTTTGACCAAAATGGAGGTTCCAGGATCGGATCTTTCAACAGGAACGAAGTAGGACACCCTATGTCGGCTTTCTTCGGATACCAGGTAGAACGCCTGTTCCAGGAGGCTGATTTCCACACTGCAATTGTTAATGGTGTTTCTACCCTTGTCGAAAATGCTAATGTGCCGACACAAGCTGGTGCCGCACCCGGCTTATTCAAATTTAAGGACATTAATGGTGACGGTAAAATTGATGCCAGTGACAGAACATTCATTGGTAATCCTAATCCAAAATTCACGGGCGGTCTTAACCTGACAGTGACCTATAAGAATTTTGACCTCACTGCTTTCTTCTCCGGCACCTACGGAAATGATGTCTTAAACTGGAACACATGGTGGATTGATTTCTGGCCGTCATTTGCAGGGCAGAAGAGTACAGAACTTCTGAACGATAGCTGGACTCCTACTAATACAACTGCAAAAGTGCCAGTGGCAACCAGCGTCTCTAGCTTCTCAAATAACACACAATCATGCAGTTATTATATTGAGAAAGGCTCATATTTAAGATTGAAAAACCTGCAGTTGGGGTACACTTTGCCCTCGGAGCTTATGAGCAAGATATGGGTTAAATCTCTCAGAGTTTACGTACAGGCAGTGAACCTGTTCACTATTACACATTACTCAGGGCTTGATCCGGAAATTGATACTCAAACTAACAATGGAGTTGCAGTAGATACGGAAAGAGGAGTTGACTATGGTAACTATCCTACTGTAAGGCAGTATCTTATAGGACTCAATCTGACGTTTTAATTTTAAATAATATTATAATATGAAAAAGAAGTTTATTATATTAATTTTAATCCTTGCAGTAATCGGAACATCGAATTCGTGCAAGACCGATTTTCTTAATGTAGCTCCGACAGGAGGTCTGGACCAGAGTCTGTTACAAACTCCTGCAGGTATAGATGCCCTTATGGTGGGTGCATATTCAATGATTATGGGAACACGTAATCTGGATGGATGGAGCTGGCAACCGCCGGGATCCAACTGGGTTTGGGGTTCAATCCGTGCCGTTGAAGCTAATAAAGGATCTAACTCAGGTGACCAGCAGGACATTCAGCCAATTCAGGGCTTTACCGAGGACGCCACTGATTCTTATCTTGAAGCTTCCTGGCAATTCTGCTATGAAGCTATTTCGAGGGCCAATAATGTTATTAATGTAACCGCCAAGGCTCTGGCAGCAGGAACAATTACCCAGAACCAGGCCACTGTTTACACTGAACAGGCACAGTTACTTCGCGGATGGTTCCATTTTGTTGCATGGAGAATGTGGGGAAAGGTACCATATATGGATGAAACAACCGATCCGGCTACAGTAAAGAACGATGTGGATATCACTCCGAAAATTCTTGCTGACCTGCAGGCTGGAACGGCATTGCCGGATAATATGGGGGCAATTGGTAAGTTCAATGGAACCGTTGCAAAATTTCTCTACGCAGAAGCTCTGATGCAAATAAACCATGACTATACAACTGCTTTACCGCTTCTTCAGTATGTTAAAACAAGTGGTACAAAACCTGATGGTTCAGCTTGCGGGCTTGCTCCAACCTACGGTGAAATCTTTGATATTGCCAACCGTAACGGGATTGAAGCTGTTTATACAGCTCAGTACTCTGTAAATGACGGTTCAGGCGGATATAACGGCGGAGAAAACGAAGTATTGAATTTCCCTTACAAAAGCAATGGCTCTCCGGGTGGTTGCTGCGGATTCTTCCAGCCCACACAGGAATTTGTAAATTCCTTCGATGTTGATGCAAATGGGCTTCCACTGCTCGATAACAGCTATGATGTCGGTCCAAATCAGAATCCTCGCGACGAAGGTGTTGTAGGTGGCAGCATATATGATCCGACAGTATCTTATGCAATAAATACAGGTTGTACAGCTTATGCTCCGGGTAAACCGTTTCAGGACTTAGGCTATCAATCGCTTAAAGATAATAATATTGGAAATAACCCCTTAACCAGCCCTGCTGCATGGAAACTTGTGTGGACAGAGGATAACTCAAAGCCGGTTGACCCACGTCTTGACTGGTCAGCTGGCAGAAGAGGCATTCCATATTGGGACTGGGGAGTACACACCGGTTCTGACTGGATCCGTGATCAGACCTATGGCGGGCCTTATAGTCCTAAAAAACAGGTTTATAAAAAATCACAACAGGGTACTTTGACTGAAGTTGGTAACTGGACATCAGGTTGGACCGCAAATGGTTACCGTTTTATCCGTTATGCAGATGTTCTTTTGATGCTTGCTGAATGTCAGATTGAAACCAACGATCTGCCTGATGCACTTATCAATGTTAACCTGGTAAGAAAAAGGGCACAAAATCCTGCCGGCTTTGTTATGGAATCTGACGGGACAACCCCTGCAGCTACTTATCAAATTGGTCTTTATCCTGCATTCGCAAGTCAGGCTTATGCACGCACGGCCCTTTATCTGGAAAGAAAACTTGAACTGGGCCAGGAGGGCCACAGGTTATTCGACTTCCAGAGATGGGATGGCGTTATATCCGGCTACTTTGTAAGCGAATTGAACAGAGCTCTTGATTATGAGGAAACAAAGACGGCATGGGGTCCGACTACTTACACAGGCTCTCAGGCTTCGCAAATAGAATTTTACTATCCAATCCCACAACAGGAGATTGACATCAGTAATGGAAATATAGTTCAGAACAGATAATATTTTCATTATTTAACTAGCCTTAAGTGGACTACCTGCATTGGTAGTCCACTTTTTTTATACATTTGCGGGGGGTGGAAAAAATATTATAGCATGAGGAAATTTATTTTGTTTTCATTTACCGTATTATTGATCTCCTGTTCCAGATCGCCAAAGTTTCAACTATTAAGTTCAAAGCAGACAGGTGTCGATTTTAATAATAAAATAGTTGAAACTGACAGTCTTAATATCATGAAGTACGAATACCTGTACAATGGCGCCGGTGTTGGTATAGCCGACCTGAATAATGACGGGTTGCCTGATATCATTTTAGTGGGCAACATGGTTTCACCCAGGGTTTATTTGAACCTGGGTAATTTTAAATTTAAGGATATAACATCGAATTTTGCAGGACTGACTAATGATGAATGGTACAGCGGCGTGGCAATAGCAGATATCAACAGCGACGGATGGCCGGATGTATATCTTACAGCTACAAAAAATAAAGATCCTCAAAAGCGTAAGAACAGGCTATGGGTAAATAATGGAGCCGGGAATGGGATGGACCCTACTTTTACTGAAATGGCTGAAAAGTATGGAATTGCCGACACTGGTTATTCAGTCAATGCAACATTCTTTGATTATGACAGGGATGGATTCCTCGACCTTTATGTTTTGAATAATACCGTGGATTCAAGGATGAATACCAGCTATCGTGCGAAAATGAATGACGGGAGCGCCCCCAATAATGACCGGTTGTACCATAACAATGGAAATGGCACTTTTACTGATGTTACCATAAAAGCAGGAATTGTATATGAGGGATTCGGATTAGGCATTGCCGTGGGTGATATTAACAAGGATGGATACCCCGATATTTATATTTCAAATGATTTCAATTCGAATGACGTATTATATATAAATCAGGGCGATGGAACATTTCGTAATGAGATCAGCAAATATATGTCGTACCAGTCAAAATCTTCGATGGGAGATGATATGGCTGATGTGAATAATGACGGGAACCTCGATATGTTCACACTCGATATGTTGCCTGAACAGTATTCCAAAAGAAAGCAGACGGTAAATGGTTTTAGTTATCTCTATTATATTCTGGAAGACAGATTTGGTTATGAGCATCAGTATGTAAGGAACATGCTCCACATGCATAATGGATTTATTAACGGTGAAATGATCCCTTTCAGTGAGGTGGGCCAAATGAAGGGCATTTATGCAACTGATTGGAGCTGGTCTCCATTATTTGCCGATTATGACAATGACGGTAATAAGGACCTTATCATTACTAATGGTTTTCCAAAAGATGAAACCGACAAAGACTGGACCAAAATAAAAGCAACAGCTTCCGGTTTTTACATGTCTGATAAACAACTGATGGACATGGCCCCGGCAATAAAAATACCTAATAAGGCATTCGAAAACATGGGTGACGGGAATTTCAAAGAAAGACCTGATTGGATGCCTAAAACAACTGCCTACTCCAACGGTGCGGCTTTTGTTGATCTGAATAATGACGGTGCTCTCGACTATGTTATAAATAATATGAATGACGAAGCTTTCATACTAAAGAACTCTACTGTTGAAAAATCAAAAAAACAGGCCAATTTTATAAGGATAAAACTGGTGGGAAAAACAGGCAACACAATGGCTATTGGTGCAAAGGTTGAATTATGGGAAAAAGGAAAATATCAATATACCGAGCACTATTTAACCAGGGGATATGCCTCTTCTGTCGATCCAATCGTTCACTTTGGCCTGGGAAAAGATGTTTCCATTGATTCTATAAAAATTACCTGGCCGGCAAGCGGTTATACTTCAATTGTGAAAAATATTGCTGCTGATCAGACTATTGAGATTAATGAAAAAAATTCCGTTCCATCACACGAACAGGTTAAAACCTTAATTAAGAATGACTTGTTATTTAATAGACGGGATGATGTTATAAATTATACTCATGAACAATCAGATTATAACGATTTCGGGCTCAATCAGAAAATTATACCACATAAATTCTCACAGATCGGACCGCGTATGGCAAAAGGAGATATAAACAATGATGGTCGGGAGGATATTATAATCGGTTCTACAAATAAATCGCCAACAAAAGTACTTTTAAGAAAAGGCAATGGATTTGAAGAAGCAAAAATTGATGGATTGACAACCCAAAAGGATTTCTCTGAATCAGATTTTGCTATAGTGGATATAGATGGAGATGGTAAGAATGATGTTGTAGCTGTTGCAGGGGGTTATGAAAATAAACAGGAAGAAGAATATAAACATTACCTCTACACAAACCATAATGGTACTTTTGTGCGATCCGATCTTCCGATACCGGCATTTCCGGCTTCTGTTGTAAGGGCGTGCGACTTTAATCATGATGGATATGTGGATTTGTTTGTCGGTTCAAGGGTAAAAAAAGGAATGTTCCCTTATGCTGATCATTCGTGGCTGATAATAAATGATAAAGGTAAGCTGACAGTTAATGCCTCTTCGCGTTTGGATCTTGGAATGGTAACCGATGCAGTCTGGACCGATTATGACAAAGATGGCTGGGAAGATCTGCTTGTTGCACGGGAGTACAATTCGCTGGTGCTTCTGAAGAATATGAACGGGAAAGAACTGGTCCCCCAAAATATACCCGAGCTGGAAGACAAACATGGAATCTGGTTCTCGCTTGCTGCAGGGGATTTTAACAAAGATGGTTACGATGATTATATTGTAGGTAATATAGGTGATAATAATCGCTATACAGTCAGCGATCAGTATCCTTTGCAACTTTATGCAATAAATCTGGATAAGACCGGCACCATAGATCCAATTATTACTGCATACTGGCCCGATAAGAATGGTAAAATGGAAGAATATCCGGTTAATTACCTCGATGAACTGGTGTCGCAGTCTGCTTTCTTTGGTAAGAAATATAAAGATTATGCATCATTCAGTTATGCCACTATTACTGATATGCTGGATGAAAACATATTGAAAAAGACACAGCTTAAACTATACGTTAATACAACCTCAAGTTACATTTTATGGAATGATAAAGGTAAATTCAGATGGGAGAAGTTACCGGAAGAATTGCAGGTTGCGCCCGTCAAGAAAATGATTGTCCAGGATTTTAACGGTGATAATTATCCCGATGTATTGGTTGGTGGAAATGATTATTCGTATGATGTATCCACAGGATATTATGATGCAAATAAAGGGATAGTGTTATTGAATAAAGGTTCAAAGCAGGAAAAAGGAGAACCCTTCTTTGATGTATTGGAACCTTCTCATAGCGGTATTTTGCTTCAGGGAATGGTAGAGTCCTTATTGTATTTTAAAGGTGATACTTCGCTGGTTGTAGCAGGTTTTAACAGGGCAAAGACCAGAGCTTTTGAAGTTAACCCAAAAGGAAATAAAAAATAAGGATCCCGGATAATTAATAGATGGTTTCATCACTTATCTATTCTGATCAGCTCGCCCTGTTTGAACTGATACCTCACTACTTCTTTGCAGGCTGAACAATCACGTAAAGGAGAATTGCGCGAGTGTGTATAAATTTCCGCAGTTATTACTCTGTCTTTTATTGACAGGATATTCATATTGGATTCTACCACCCTGTTAAGCTTAAGCTGACCATCGGTGTATATAAGGATCAGGTGCTCGGTCAGAACCAGGTATTGACCATGATAATAATCGATTGATACTATAGCATCATCATTTGCATCCTGATCAATAAGTCCTATCACTATTTTTGAAGGGTTAATTACATAACTGATCTGGTTATCACCAATGGTAATAACCCCATCCTTCGCGACAGTTTTTTTTGCCTCTTTGAATTTACCTGCGACATAGTCTGTCGCAATATCCATGACTTCCTTCTTAACACGCAGAACAGCTGTGTTCCCGGCTCCTGCTTTGTTATCATTTTGGGTACACGAAAATAACAGAGGAATAAATAATAATATATAAAAATTCTTCTTCATAACCACATAATTATTAAATATCGTCAAAAATATAACAAATGAAGAATTAGAAAAAATAAAGTTGAAATTTTAATTAAATCTACTCTTGAAATGTATCCAATGGAGTTTTCTCCAGTAGCTTCGCCTTTTGCTCTTTACTTTCTCCATTCTGCTTTTTACTTTCTTCTTTCTATTTTCTGTTTTCTGTTTTCTGTTTTCTGCTTTCTGTTTTCTGCTTTCTGTTTTCTGTTTTCTGTTTTCTGTTTTCTGTTTTCTGTTTTCTGCTTTCTGTTTTCTGTTTTCTGCTTTCTGTTTTCTGCTTTCTGCTTTCTGTTTTCTGCTTTCTCCTTATTTTGTATATTTTATCCTGAGGTCAATATTCCTATCGTAAACATAATAGCATGGATCATCGCAATCTGTTTTATCATATTTTACTCTTGGAGTAGCTGAATCAACAGCGATGTAATAATTATCATTTACATAATAAGTAGCTGTAACAGTATATTTTTTATTCAGTGATACAGGGATTGTCATATTTGTCTGATAAGTAGTTTTATAAGAGGTGTACAAGATACTGTCATCCAGATTACCTTCATAGACATTTACTGATGTTTCATAGCCAAAAGAAGATAAATCAAGTTTGACTTCAAGACTTGTACCTACCGGTTCCTGCTCAGTGCAGTCGGGACAACTGACAAAAAGATCCTGGTCTTCGCAGGAGAAGATTACTAATAGAAAAGTCAGGAATATTATTTTATGAATCTTTTGCATAATTCTTAATACCACTTTAAAATTTTATTCTTTAACCTGACATTGTCGAAAAATAGACTATATGACACGCCGGCTCTTAGCCAAACAGGTCCGATATGATAAAATTCAGTTTTCAAATAATCAGCACCAAATGAGAATGAAAGATTTTTTTTTATCCATTTTAATGAGATTGCCGGAATAACTACCAGTTTATTTTCAGGAGTAACAATGGTCCCCTTAAGTTGATTACCAAAAACATAACCTGCTGACAGAGATGTTGATACCTCATAATTTCCTTTGAAAGTATTATCAGTCAGTTCAAAATCCTTAAATAATCCGGCATATCCGACATACCCCTTATTCATATATTGATAAAATAAATGCTCGGATTCTTTAATCAAAACCCTGTCGTACCATAATTTCATATCGCAGCCGGCTAGAAAACCCGCGTTTAAATATGGTTCTTTAAAAGCAAGGCTCATCCCGGTGTAAAGATCATGTAGACAAAACATGGAAGATGCAGTTACAGCTACCTGATCGATCTCAAACTTAACCTTTCCGGGTATATTATTTTTTCGAAGGATATTTATGATATCTTTCCTTCTGTACTTCGATGCAACATCATAAGGATTTATTGCATCACTTCCCGGTTTTGTCCATTTATCTCCTAATCCCAGAAGAAATGTTGTTGCTTTATCGTGATTAGCTGATATTGCGATTGTTAATGCATTTTGATTTGAATAGTTTTTTTCATATATATCAACACCATTTTTATGCAGAAGATCCATCAATAAAGTGTCTCCATTGAAAGCAGCTATAAGAAAAGGAGTATATCCTTCATTATCTCTTGCCTCCATATTGGCGCCATTCTGAATCAGCAGGTCGGCAACATCGTCGAATCCGCCCCATACTGATGCCATCAGCGGTGTTGTGCCTTCGACTGTTTTTTTCTCAATTGAAGCATTATAATAAAGAAGCATATCAACAAGGTCGAAATATCCGTAAATTGTTGCATAATGCAGGGGTGTGGCATCATATTTATCGGTGAAATTAATTTCGGCCCCTGCTCTGATAAGGGCTTCCGCGATTTCATCATTCTGATTTTTTACTGCAATAAGAAGTGGCGTTTCATTTTTTAATGTGGTCTTATTTACATCGGCCCCAAACTTTATTAATAATTTTGCAACATTCGTCTGGTTGTTGGAAACGGCATAGATTAAAGGTGTGGCTCCTTTCTCAAATTCTGCGTTTACATCTGCTCCCTCCTGGGTAAGCCGGTAAATTTCTAAAGTATATCCGTTTGAGGAAGCTATCATCAGGTTGTAATCCAGTGCACCTGGATAATAGTATGGAATGTAACTTGTTGTATCATAAGATTCTCCATAGTAATCCGTCGATTGCGAAAACACCTGGACAGACAGTAGAATCATTAATAATATAAAAAGAATCCGCATAAATAGTAGCCTCGTTGACAATATATATGCAAAGTTAGTTTTTTGGTTCTTTTTCAATGACTAATAAGAGAAATGAATACTGAATAATTATTAAAGCTGGATTTAAACACATAACAAAAAATTTAAAAATGCAATCTGCCTCAGTTAAATGGATATTATAAATATGAGTATCTGGAATCAATAATAATATAGCAGGAGATTACCTTCGGTGAGCTCGCATTCTGCTCGGTTCCTCGCTGGCGCTACTAATGACAATATTTTATAACTCACATATTAATAGACACTTGTAAGTTTAGTTGATGAATCTGGTTTTTATATTATGGTTTCCAGCCACCAAAGTGGCTAAATATGAATAACCCCCGGTGCAACCGGGGGTAGAAAACTACCCTGCAAATTAAGCCCTGAAGGGGCGTTACACTTTTGGAATAGAAAAGAAGTTTTTATAACTTGGTCTTTTCTCGCTGTGTAACATGCTAAAATTATTTCAACTATGTCAAGTTATCGTCAACTTTTGTATCACCATGTTTTCAGAACAAAGGATAGTCTTCCCACTATTAAGCAAGATCAGTCCGATAAGCTTTATGCCTATATTACTGGTATAATTAAGAACAAGAGTAGTCATTTATACCGGATAAATGGAGTTGAAAATCATTTGCATATTCTTACAGATCTTCATCCATCCATTGCACTCGCTGATTTTGTGAGAGAGATAAAAGCATCATCTTCATTTTGGATGAAAAATTCGGGATATTTTCCTGCATTTAATGGTTGGTCGGAAGGCTATGGCTCTGTTACCTGCTCATATATGGATATGGGAAGGCTGATTGATTATATAAAACATCAACAGGAACATCACAGGAATAAGACTTTCGAAGAAGAATACAGAAGTTTGCTATTGGAGTCTGGATTAGTGATAGATGAGAGGTTCTTTCCTTGATAGATATTACGCTCCTTCAGAGCTTACAATTGAGTGAGTACCTTTACCCCCGGTTGCACCGGGGGTTATTCACATATTGCTCTTTCAGAGCTGGCCGAGACTGTATCCCGAAGCTCAGAAAGAAACCAGGTATAGCTTAGTCGGGACGAACTCATTGAAGGTAATCCCCTTGGTTCAGCATAGAATTGTCATTTAATCTGGAGTGCAAATTTGTATGGGGACGAGCTCACCGAAGGTAATCTCCAATCTAATTGCAAAATGCAAGAAATGAGAGAGAATATGAATTAATTTAATATTATAAATTTGGACAAATCAAAGTAAAAGATGAATAAACGAAGTCATAATCAATGTATTTATATGCATGATTCCCGATACATATAATTATAAATGTTAAAACTGCTTGTAAAAAAATCAAACTAATTGGGAATCAAAGTTATATCTAGATTATTAGTGCATCTTTATAAACAATATCTGTATAAAATATTAATAATAATTTAGTTAATACTTTTTGTCATGTACTAAGTTTTTTTAGTATAATTGTATTTAATAAAACTCAATTAATTATGAAACCAACTCTATTAGTTCTGGCTGCAGGTATGGGAACCCGCTATGGTGGCAATAAGCAACTTGATGAAGTAGGACCTTTCGGCGAAACAATTATTGATTACTCTATATTTGATGCTATCCGTGCAGGATTTGGTAAGATAGTTTTTGTGATCAGGCGTGATATTGAGGAACAGGTAAAGGACCGTTTCGTGGAAAAACTGAAAGGGAAGATTGAAGTTGATTATGTTTTTCAGGAGATCGCCAATCTCCCTGAGGGAGTAAAAGTTGCCCCGGAAAGACAAAAACCGTGGGGTACCAGTCATGCTATTCTTGTTACTTCAAAAAAGATCAAGGAACCTTTCGGTGTAATTAACGCGGATGATTATTATGGTGTTGAGTCATTTAAGATCCTACATGATTTTTTGGTTAACGACACGGATCCAAATTGTTATTGCATTGTAGGATATAAGATGGGAAATACTTTGTCTGATCATGGTCATGTAAACAGGGGTGTATGCGGAGTAGGAGCAGACGGATTGCTGAAAAACATTGTAGAAACACGTCAGATTGAGAAAACACCGGATGGCGCCAAAGCCCCCGGTCACGATGGAAAGTTCGAGAAGTTTACAGGGAATGAAGTTGTATCTATGAACCTTTGGGGTTTTAAACCTTCATGCTATGACTTTCTGGGAATTGAGTTCAGGAACTTTATTAATAAAAGCGGTATGGATCTTAAGGCTGAACTTGATATTCCTACTTCAATTGATAAATTCGTAAAGAATGGTGAAATCACTATAAAAATCCTGATGAGCAATGAAAGATGGTTTGGCGTTACCTATCGCGAAGACAAGCCATTTGTTGTGGAGAGTATTAATAATATGATCAGGCAGGGAGTATACCCAGCAAAAATATATTAAAAGCTTAAGTGAAATTTTTTAACGGCTTATGTTAATGCCGGCTTTTTAGGAGCGAACATTACTTTACCTTTTGCGTTCTGTCTGTCCCAGTATCGGCTTCTGGCTTCTTCAGCATTAGCTCCGACAGCGATATATATTTTTGTTCTGGGATTTATCACAACTTCCTGCATCTTTGTTATGTCAGGTGTTTTAAAATTGTTCTGTTTTCTTTCTTGCATCCGTCAAAGATAGCCTAATTTATCGGTAATTCCTATTTTCTGGTTGTCGTTAAGATGTTAAAACATCAAGGCACACTAATCCAGGTCTTTCGTGATACAAAGATTTCACTAAGTCCATATATAAACTAGGTGAAGTTATTTACCAGGTAAAATAACATTTAAAATAACTAATATTGTCTTTATTATCAGTTACTTTCAGCAAGAGATTATGCTTCGTTCCTTTTGTGATCCGTTTCTCATCAAAATTGTAAATAAGAAGATCGTTTTTCTGATCATATTCAAAAAGAGCCCATTTCCCATCTATTGTTGGTTCATAGGATTTTATTCCTGATAACTCATCCGTGATCTTGATTTTCAGTTCCTTTTTTCCTGACAGGTCGGCCCCCGGAACGAGGCCAACAGGAGAAATTACAGGTGCAACAGTGTCGATTCCTATATAAAAATTGCCAAAAGAAAGGACTTCAGTAGTGAGATACCCTTCAGACCAGTAGCTGTTAACCGCATTCTTTTTCTGGTCATCAACCAGGTGGACTATCAGCATTTTTGATTTTTTCCCGGCAGGAATAACACCTGGTTTTATTGAAAGCACATAAGCTTTATGCAACGGAGTGAACTTATCGCCGATATAATATAAATCGGATAACATCTCCCGTGTGCCTGTTTTCTTTTTAAAAGAAAAGTAAAGTGTATCATACAGTGCTCCCGCAGGAATGCTGACGGAGATATTCTCCGACTCAAAATTATTACTCTTGTCAAATGGCATTATTTTCAGATCCTTATCAACTTCAGCTGCAACATCATGTAATTTTACTGATTGTGCCTTTATATTAAATGAAAGTGATGATCTATTCTTATTAATATCAGTAACAGTAATTTCGGCATGATGAATTTTATCGTCATTGAAATTAAATATTCCTTTTTTAACGACATCCTTATAAATACTCAGCTTATCATTCGGGAGAACAAATGTTCTTTCAATATAAATATTTTCCTTCATATAGGTCTCATAATCAATATGACTATTTACATATCTTGATTCATCAAATGAAAAACTATTCATGACATATTTAAAAATAGTAATACTGTCAATCTTCAGGTCAATTGAATAGACACCGCATTTATTATTACTGTCGTTCAGCAGATCGAATGACTTTATTCCAAATCCGGCCAGTCCGCTTATTCTGATTTCATTTTCAGGAGGAACAATATATTTGCCGTTTCCACCGGAAACATTTATTTTTTTTGCTATATTCTGGTCATTAATTAATGTATAGCGGTTGATGGGATAAATTGCAAGCTTTTCGATTACAGGTTTGATAGTGTCCGCAACATCAAATTCAAATAAAAGCGGATTGACAGGAATCTCACTGTCAGATTTTCTGATCTCAAAGTGCAGGTGTGGACCACCAGAACTACCGGAATTTCCGGAGTAAGCGATCAGTTCACCCTGTTTTACGGGAAATTTATCTTTTGAAGGAAACAAGGTAATGGTATAGTTCATTTTCTCATACTGACAGGCTTCGACATATTCCTCAATTTCAGGAGCGAATTTTTCGAGGTGTCCATAGATTGTCGAATAACCCGAAGGATGCCTAACATAAAGAGCTTTGCCAAAACCTCCCGGAGAAATGCTTATCCTGTAAATATACCCGTCAGCTGCCGCAACAACCTCTTTTCCTGTAACTCCCTGTGTTCTTATATCTAATCCTGAATGGAAATGATCAACTCTTAATTCACCGAAATCCGCAGAGAGTAAAATGGGTATTTTAAGAGGAGATATGAATATTGATCTGTCCTTTGGATTTTGATATAATGTATTGAAAAACAACGTACTGATAATAAGAAATCTGGTTAAAAGCATCTTAGTCAATTATTAAATCTTACTGTGGTGCAAAGCTATACTTCCGCCTCGTTAAGACAAACTATTTCAGTCAAATTTTTGAAAATATCATTAACTATGTTAATTTTGTACTAAAGATATTATTATGTCTGGTCAGGGTTATGAAGAATTAATAATTTTAAACAGAAAACTGGATGAATTATTAACCCGATATAATAGCCTGCGGACGGAGTTAACAGATCTTAAAAACGGAAATGAAGTTTTAAAAGCCATGCTTCAGGAACGTGAAGATAGAATTAAAGAATTGGAAATTAAATACGAGAGAGTTAAATTATCAGGAGCATTGTTGGGTGAAGGCGAAAACGCCCCGGAAGCGAAGAAGAAAATAACAGAATTGGTGCGGGAAATTGACAGATGTGTTGCTCTTTTAAACAGATAAAATATAGCAATGGATGATAAGCTTTCAATCAGGGTTAATGTGGCGGACAGGTATTATCCATTGAAGGTAGAACGGGAAAACGAAGAGAAGATCAGGAAAGCAGCCAGAATGATTAATGAAAAAGTGCTGCAATACAAGCAGCGGTACACCGATAAAGATGTACAGGATTTCCTGGCAATGGCTTCCCTGCAGTATGTGATAAAACTCACTGAAGAAGAGGAAAAGCTTGAAAAAGATTATCTCCCCGATGCCTTACAGGAACTTATACGAAAAATTGATTCGGTTCTTGAAACAAAAGAGTAACGGCGTTCTTTTAAATAGATAAATAATTTGCCCGCATTGTTTCTTCATTCATTTTTGAAACTCAACAGTTAAAACTTTGGAGCAACCTTAGTTCAGGTAGAACAGGCCTCATCCCGATTCGTCGGGCTTCCTTCGGGAACAGTGGACGTTCAAACTGTATTAGTAGCTCCAACCATTAAGATATGGGGTTTTATAAAAGCTGAAGGAACTTTGCGGGTTTTTTATTAATTATATATACTAAATACGATAAATGATGACTTTAATAATAGGAACATTAAGCAATGGACTGATGATAACATTCTGTATCTCAGCCCTCGTTATAGGATTTGGTGCTTCATACATTGTCTGGCAGCTTGCATTAAAAAACAAAAGCCGTAAAATAGTAAGCGAAGCTGAAGCTGAAGCTGAAGTGATAAGAAAAGAAAAGATACTTCAGGCAAAAGAGAGATTTCTTCAGCTAAAGACAGAACATGAAAAGGTAATAAATGAGAAGAACAGCAGGATTGGACAAGCTGAAAGCAGAATAAAACAGAAAGAATTGACTCTTTCACAAAAACTTGAAGAGACTCAACGTAAAAAGAATGAAGCTGATGCAATTCGCGAAAACCTGACTTCTCAACTTGAACTGGTGGATAAAAAATCTGAAGAGCTTGCCAGGCTTCATAAGCAACAGGTTGAACAACTCGAAGCTATTTCAGGCTTTTCTGCTGAAGAAGCAAAAAATCATCTTATTGAGTCATTAAAAGAGGAAGCAAAAACAGGAGCAATGTCTTATATTAATGAAATCCTTGATGAAGCTAAGATGACGGCAAACAAAGAGGCTAAAAGAATTGTTGTTCAGACAATTCAGAGAGTTGCAGCAGAAAATGCGATTGAAAATGCAGTGACTGTCTTTCATATCGAGTCTGATGAAATGAAAGGACGTATTATTGGTCGGGAAGGTCGTAATATTCGTGCCCTGGAAGCGGCTACAGGAGTTGAGATAATTGTGGATGATACGCCCGAAGCAATTGTTTTATCAGCATTTGACCCTGTGCGGAGAGAAGTCGCAAGGCTTGCTCTTCATCAACTGGTAACCGATGGAAGGATACATCCGGCAAGAATTGAGGAAATGGTTGAGAAAACCCGAAAACAGGTTGAGGATGAGATACTTGAAATAGGCAAAAGAACAACTATTGATCTTGGTATTCATGGATTGCATCCTGAACTTATCAGGCTGATCGGGAAGATGAAGTATAGATCATCTTATGGTCAAAACCTGCTTATGCACTCGCGTGAAGTCGCAAACCTCTGTTCTATCATGGCAGCAGAACTTGGCTTGAATCCAAAACTTGCAAAAAGGGCAGGACTGCTTCACGATATTGGCAAAGTGCCTGATGATGAGCCGGAATTGCCACATGCAATACTGGGTATGAAAATGGCTGAAAAATACAAGGAGAAACCGGAAATATGCAATGCTATCGGCGCTCATCATGATGAAACAGAAATGACAACACTTATTGCGCCGATAGTTCAGGTTTGTGATGCAATATCCGGTGCTCGTCCGGGTGCAAGACGCGAAGTTGTTGAATCGTACATAAAAAGGTTGAAAGAACTTGAATCGCTGGCACTTCAGTACCCCGGAGTTATGAAAACGTATGCCATACAGGCTGGAAGAGAACTTCGTGTAATAGTAGGAGCAGAAAAAGTAACTGACAAGGAGGCTGAGGGCCTTTCGTTTGAAATTGCAAGAAAAATCCAAAACGAAATGACCTATCCGGGACAAATAAAAATCACAGTCATCCGTGAAACACGAGCGGTAAATTATGCAAAATAGATTTTCACATTACAAGATAGGGCATCTGCACATTCAGATGCCCTTCCTGTTTAATAACATTTTGACCAAATGATTTTTTTTTTACCTTTAGGGCCTGATAAAGAACCGGGATTCAATGTCGCAGATTAAACTTCTGAATATTGTAGGTGCGAGACCTCAGATAATAAAAGCTTCTGCAATAAGCAGAGCCATCTATAAACATTTTTCAAAAGATATCATTGAAATTCTTGTTCATACTGGCCAGCATTATGATAAAGAGATGTCTGAAGTTTTTTTTGATGAACTGGAAATACATAAACCCGATT
Organism: uncultured Bacteroidales bacterium; assembly: GCA_963838215.1. Taxonomy (GTDB): domain Bacteria; phylum Bacteroidota; class Bacteroidia; order Bacteroidales; family VadinHA17; genus LD21. The sequence continues at coordinate 39,210 of CAWIQG010000002.1, forward strand.
ACAATCTTGGAGTTGGTTCAGCACGTCATGGAAGACAAACTTCAATGATGATAACCGGTATTGAAGATGTATTACTGAAAGAAAAGCCTGATTGTGTCTTATTGTACGGTGATACAAATTCTACACTGGCAGGAGCTTTGGCTGCTTCAAAACTTCATTTTCCAGTTATTCATATAGAAGCCGGACTGAGGTCATTTAATAAAACAATGCCGGAAGAACTTAACAGGATAATGAGCGACCATTCTTCAACACTTCTCTTTGCACCGACAAATGCTGCTTTTAAAAACCTTATAAGCGAAGGATTCAGGCCCGATAACAGTCCACCCTATACAATAGATAACCCAAAGATCTATTTTACCGGGGATATCATGTATGATAATACGTTATTCTTTGCAGGACTGGCAGAAAAAAAGAAATCATCTTTTCTGGAACAAATATCGTTGAAAAGAGATAATTATGTTCTTGTCACCATTCACAGGGATAGCAATACAGATGATATTGTAAGGCTTAAGGAAATTCTTGTTACCCTTAAAACATTAGCCGAAGAAAAAGATATGATTTTTGTGATGCCTTTACACCCCAGAACAATTATTTCATTGAAAACCAAACTTGAAGGGTTGTACAATGAACTTTGCGATTGTAGATATATTAAAATTATTCCTCCTGTATCATATCTTGAAATGATTCTTCTGGAGAAAAACTGCAGGATGATTGTGACTGATTCAGGAGGTGTTCAGAAAGAATCTCACTTTTTTAAAAAACCCTGTATTGTTCTCAGAAAAGAGACCGAATGGATTGAACTAGTGAATAACGGAACTGCAAAGCTTGTCGATGCTGATCCTGAACGAATCAGATATGAGTTTTTAAGTTTTCTGGATTCAAATAATGTACTTGAATATCCGGGTTTTTATGGTGACGGAAAAACGGCTGAATTCATATTGAATGAAATACTACTGATGTTTGAAAAAGAGTAATATTTATTATGTTAAATTCTGTTAAAATTTGTAATATTGTTTTTTCAAACGCTGATGGATCGAATGTTGAAGGATAGCAGAGTGTTGGTTACAGGCGGAGCGGGATTTATCGGCTCAAATCTTGTGGAATCGTTGTTGCTTTCAGGAAATTATGTCGTTTGTCTTGATAACTTTTCAACCGGGAAAAGAGAGAATCTGTCAGAGTTTGTAAACAATCCAAAATTTACACTTATAGAAGGTGATATCCGCAATTACAACGATTGCGTAAAAGCAGTTGAAAACATTGATATTGTGTTCCATGAGGCAGCATTAGGATCAGTGCCCCGTTCAATAAAAGATCCGGTTTCGACTACCGATGTAAATATCGGAGGATTTGTTAAGATGCTTTTTGCAGCTAAGGAAGCTGGTGTAAAAAGATTTATTTATGCAGCAAGTTCCTCTACTTATGGTGATCACCCTGATTTACCCAAAACAGAAGATAAGATTGGTTCTCCATTATCTCCTTATGCAATCACCAAATATGTCGATGAACTGTTTGCAGCTAATTTTGTAAAAACTTATGGTATTGATGTAATCGGATTGCGTTATTTTAATGTTTTTGGCAGGCGCCAGGATCCGGATGGAGCTTATGCGGCAGTGATTCCCAAATTTGTGAAAATGCTTATGAAACATGAGGTTCCGCTGATAAATGGCGATGGGACCGTATCACGCGATTTTACTTATATTGATAATGTAGTGCAGGCTAATTATTTAGCAGCTGTTGTTCAGAATAAGAATGCTCTTAACCAGGTATATAATGTTGCCCATGGTGAGCGAACGACTCTTAATGAGCTATTTTACCTGATTCGTGAATTGGCTGGAAAATACGATAGGGATATTTTAACCATTGAACCTGTTTATGGTCCTGCAAGGGCCGGTGATATACCTCATTCACTGGCTTCAATTGATAAAGCCAGGTTGCTATTAGGCTATTCACCTGTTCTGAATGTTAAGAAGGGTCTCGAAGAGGCAGTAAAATGGTTCTGGAATAATTTGTAACATTTGTTACAATTTAAATACTATCAGGCTCTTTATCAGACATATACGTTCAAACGCTATGTGACTGACGGGGCGGAAGCATACACGGGAGGCATTAATGATTATGATGCTATATGTTAAGTTATTTCATATAAATGCAACCTTCAATGTTTATTAATCGTCATGCTTAAAGTTCGCTTTAACAAATTTTAACTAAATTAGCATTTACATATCTCTGATATGATTGAATTATTTAAAAGGAAGATTATCAGCATTTTTAAGAATCACTCATTACCACGTTGGTTAGTCTTTCTAATTGATTCAGGAACAGTTTATTTTGCCTTCCTGATTGCCTATCTGCTGAGGTACAATTTTGAAATCTATACATTTGAAATTTCAACAGCATTCAGGCAGGCTTTCTTTGTATTTGGTGTGTATGCTATATTCATGCTGGTGTTCAAATCCTATTCAGGAATGATCAGGCATACAACACTTAAAGATACTTATAAGATAATTATTACAAACTTTTCTTCACTTGTAATCCTTTTCTTCATTACTTTGATGAGCAGGAATCATGAATGGAACAGTATTTTTAATATTCCATTATCGATCCTCCTCATTCATTTTGGAGCTGTTACGATACTTCTTTTTTATTCAGGGTGTTTGTGAAAATATTTTATGAGTTTGCTACATCATTTTCTCACGATGGAAAAATGTATTAATCTATGGAAAAGGTGAAATGGGAATCCTGGTAAAACGTGTCATTGAAGGTGATCCAAAAGGGCAATACAGGTTACGGGGCTTTATAGATGATGACAGGAAAATTCAAGGAAAAATTGTTGATGGGTACCCTGTACTTTCACGAAATATACTTAACAAATCATTTATTGAAAAGGAAGAAATCAAGGTTTTTATTATTGCAATCAACAAAATTGCTCCTGCTAAGAAAAAAGAGGTGTTGCAATCAATGATCGAACTCGGATGCGAGATACTTGATACTCCTTCATTTGATAAGTGGCTCAACGGTACTTTTGAGGTCAGGAACCTGCAAAAAGTAAAATTTGAAGATCTTCTTGGAAGAGACCCAATTACACTTGATCTTGAAAAGATTCAAAAAGGACTTGCTGGAAAAACCATCCTTGTTACTGGTGCTGCCGGATCAATAGGTTCAGAGATTGCACGACAATTGATGCCGTTTAACACAAAACAGCTCATTTTGTTGGATCAGGCTGAAACACCCTCATTTTATCTTGGCGAAGAGTTAAAAAGTAAATGTTCAGACTGCAATTTTAAAATTATAATTGGCGATGTAACACGTCCTGAATATAATGGAGCATATTTTCTATAAATACCGGCCTGAAATAGTTTTTCATGCGGCAGCTTATAAACATGTTCCGGTTATGGAGGTTCATCCACATGGAGCTTTCAGGGTCAATGTTGGAGGAAGAAAACAGATTTTTCTGAATCTGCAATAAAATATAATGCCGAAAAATTTGTTATGATTTCGTCAGATAAGGCAGTGAATCCTACTAATGTGATGGGGGCAACAAAGAAGATTTGCGAGCTGCTCGTTCATGCACTTTCCAGCCGTAAAGGAATAAGAACCCAGTTCATAACCACACGTTTTGGTAATGTTCTTGGATCAAACGGATCGGTTATTCCGCTTTTTAATAAACAGATAGCTGATGGCGGTCCGATAACAATAACACATCAGGACATTACAAGGTTCTTTATGACTATCCCTGAGGCATGCCAGTTGGTCTCGAAGCCGGATTTATGGGAAACGGTGGAGAGATATATGTTTTTGATATGGGCGAACCGATAAAGGTTATTGACATTGCAATAAACCTGATCCGCCTGTCAGGACTGGAACCTTATAAGGATATCAAAATAAAATTGATAGGGTTACGTCCAGGCGAAAAGCTATACGAAGAACTTTTTTCGGAAGATGAACCGATGCTTTCCGACACATAATCCCAAAATTAGTATTGCTCAAATCGCAGATAGCGATTTTGAGGCAATCTATCTAAAAGTTGATAAAATTCTTGATTCACTTTACAATATTTCAAAAACAAAAGTGATAGAGGAGATGCAGGAGATTGTTCCGGGTTAT
>CAWIQG010000003.1:0-1856431 GCA_963838215.1 uncultured Bacteroidales bacterium
CCTTCGGGAACAGTGGACGTTCAAACTGTATTAGTAGCTCCAACCATTAAGATATGGGGTTTTATAAAAGCTGAAGGAACTTTGCGGGTTTTTTATTAATTATATATACTAAATACGATAAATGATGACTTTAATAATAGGAACATTAAGCAATGGACTGATGATAACATTCTGTATCTCAGCCCTCGTTATAGGATTTGGTGCTTCATACATTGTCTGGCAGCTTGCATTAAAAAACAAAAGCCGTAAAATAGTAAGCGAAGCTGAAGCTGAAGCTGAAGTGATAAGAAAAGAAAAGATACTTCAGGCAAAAGAGAGATTTCTTCAGCTAAAGACAGAACATGAAAAGGTAATAAATGAGAAGAACAGCAGGATTGGACAAGCTGAAAGCAGAATAAAACAGAAAGAATTGACTCTTTCACAAAAACTTGAAGAGACTCAACGTAAAAAGAATGAAGCTGATGCAATTCGCGAAAACCTGACTTCTCAACTTGAACTGGTGGATAAAAAATCTGAAGAGCTTGCCAAGGGCTTCACAAGCAACAGGTTGAACAACTCGAAGCTATTTCAGGCTTTTCTGCTGAAGAAGCAAAAAATCATCTTATTGAGTCATTAAAAGAGGAAGCAAAAACAGGAGCAATGTCTTATATTAATGAAATCCTTGATGAAGCTAAGATGACGGCAAACAAAGAGGCTAAAAGAATTGTTGTTCAGACAATTCAGAGAGTTGCAGCAGAAAATGCGATTGAAAATGCAGTGACTGTCTTTCATATCGAGTCTGATGAAATGAAAGGACGTATTATTGGTCGGGAAGGTCGTAATATTCGTGCCCTGGAAGCGGCTACAGGAGTTGAGATAATTGTGGATGATACGCCCGAAGCAATTGTTTTATCAGCATTTGACCCTGTGCGGAGAGAAGTCGCAAGGCTTGCTCTTCATCAACTGGTAACCGATGGAAGGATACATCCGGCAAGAATTGAGGAAATGGTTGAGAAAACCCGAAAACAGGTTGAGGATGAGATACTTGAAATAGGCAAAAGAACAACTATTGATCTTGGTATTCATGGATTGCATCCTGAACTTATCAGGCTGATCGGGAAGATGAAGTATAGATCATCTTATGGTCAAAACCTGCTTATGCACTCGCGTGAAGTCGCAAACCTCTGTTCTATCATGGCAGCAGAACTTGGCTTGAATCCAAAACTTGCAAAAAGGGCAGGACTGCTTCACGATATTGGCAAAGTGCCTGATGATGAGCCGGAATTGCCACATGCAATACTGGGTATGAAAATGGCTGAAAAATACAAGGAGAAACCGGAAATATGCAATGCTATCGGCGCTCATCATGATGAAACAGAAATGACAACACTTATTGCGCCGATAGTTCAGGTTTGTGATGCAATATCCGGTGCTCGTCCGGGTGCAAGACGCGAAGTTGTTGAATCGTACATAAAAAGGTTGAAAGAACTTGAATCGCTGGCACTTCAGTACCCCGGAGTTATGAAAACGTATGCCATACAGGCTGGAAGAGAACTTCGTGTAATAGTAGGAGCAGAAAAAGTAACTGACAAGGAGGCTGAGGGCCTTTCGTTTGAAATTGCAAGAAAAATCCAAAACGAAATGACCTATCCGGGACAAATAAAAATCACAGTCATCCGTGAAACACGAGCGGTAAATTATGCAAAATAGATTTTCACATTACAAGATAGGGCATCTGCACATTCAGATGCCCTTCCTGTTTAATAACATTTTGACCAAATGATTTTTTTTTTACCTTTAGGGCCTGATAAAGAACCGGGATTCAATGTCGCAGATTAAACTTCTGAATATTGTAGGTGCGAGACCTCAGATAATAAAAGCTTCTGCAATAAGCAGAGCCATCTATAAACATTTTTCAAAAGATATCATTGAAATTCTTGTTCATACTGGCCAGCATTATGATAAAGAGATGTCTGAAGTTTTTTTTGATGAACTGGAAATACATAAACCCGATTACAATCTTGGAGTTGGTTCAGCACGTCATGGAAGACAAACTTCAATGATGATAACCGGTATTGAAGATGTATTACTGAAAGAAAAGCCTGATTGTGTCTTATTGTACGGTGATACAAATTCTACACTGGCAGGAGCTTTGGCTGCTTCAAAACTTCATTTTCCAGTTATTCATATAGAAGCCGGACTGAGGTCATTTAATAAAACAATGCCGGAAGAACTTAACAGGATAATGAGCGACCATTCTTCAACACTTCTCTTTGCACCGACAAATGCTGCTTTTAAAAACCTTATAAGCGAAGGATTCAGGCCCGAAAACAGTCCACCCTATACAATAGATAACCCAAAGATCTATTTTACCGGGGATATCATGTATGATAATACGTTATTCTTTGCAGGACTGGCAGAAAAAAAGAAATCATCTTTTCTGGAACAAATATCGTTGAAAAGAGATAATTATGTTCTTGTCACCATTCACAGGGATAGCAATACAGATGATATTGTAAGGCTTAAGGAAATTCTTGTTACCCTTAAAACATTAGCCGAAGAAAAAGATATGATTTTTGTGATGCCTTTACACCCCAGAACAATTATTTCATTGAAAACCAAACTTGAAGGGTTGTACAATGAACTTTGCGAGTGTGGGTCTATTAAAATTATTCCTCCTGTATCTTATCTTGAAATGATTCTTCTGGAGAAAAACTGCAGGATGATTGTGACTGATTCGGGAGGTGTTCAGAAAGAATCTCACTTTTTTAAAAAACCCTGTATTGTTCTGAGAAAAGAGACCGAATGGATTGAACTAGTGAATAACGGAACTGCAAAGCTTGTCGATGCTGATCCTGAACGAATCAGATATGAGTTTTTAAGTTTCCTGGATTCAAATAATGTACTTGAATATCCAGGTTTTTATGGTGACGGAAAAACGGCTGAATTCATATTGAATCAAATACTACTGATGTTTGAAAAAGAGTAATATTTATTATGTTAAATTCTGTTAAAATTTGTAATATTGTTTCTTCAAACGCTGATGGATCGTATGTTGAAGGATAGCAGAGTATTGGTTACAGGCGGAGCGGGATTTATCGGCTCAAATCTTGTGGAATCGTTGTTGCTATCAGGAAATTACGTCGTTTGTCTTGATAACTTTTCAACCGGGAAAAGAGAGAATCTGTCAGAATTTGTAAACAATCCAAAATTTACACTTATAGAAGGTGATATCCGCAATTGCAACGATTGCTCAAAAGCAGTCGAAAACGTTGATATTGTGTTCCATGAAGCAGCATTAGGATCGGTGCCCCGTTCAATAAAAGATCCGGTTTCGACTACCGATGTAAATATCGGAGGATTTGTTAAGATGCTTTTTGCAGCTAAGGAAGCTGGTGTAAAAAGATTTATTTATGCAGCAAGTTCCTCTACTTATGGTGATCACCCTGATTTACCCAAAACAGAAGATAAGATTGGTTCTCCATTATCTCCTTATGCAATCACCAAATATGTCGATGAACTGTTTGCAGCTAATTTTGTAAAAACTTATGGTATCGATGTAATCGGATTGCGTTATTTTAATGTTTTTGGCAGGCGCCAGGATCCGGATGGAGCTTATGCGGCAGTGATTCCCAAATTTGTGAAAATGCTTATGAAACATGAGGTTCCGCTGATAAATGGCGATGGGACCGTATCACGCGATTTTACTTATATTGATAATGTAGTGCAGGCTAATTATTTAGCAGCTGTTGTTCAGAATAAGAATGCTCTTAACCAGGTATATAATGTTGCCCATGGTGAGCGAACGACTCTTAATGAGCTATTTTACCTGATTCGTGAATTGGCTGGAAAATACGATAGGGATATTTTAACCATTGAACCTGTTTATGGTCCTGCAAGGGCCGGTGATATACCTCATTCACTGGCTTCAATTGATAAAGCCAGGTTGCTATTAGGCTATTCACCTGTTCTGAATGTTAAGAAGGGTCTCGAAGAGGCAGTAAAATGGTTCTGGAATAATTTGTAACATTTGTTACAATTTAAATACTATCAGGCTCTTTATCAGACATATACGTTCAAACGCTATGTGACTGACGGGGCGGAAGCATACACGGGAGGCATTAATGATTATGATGCTATATGTTAAGTTATTTCATATAAATGCAACCTTCAATGTTTATTAATCGTCATGCTTAAAGTTCGCTTTAACAAATTTTAACTAAATTAGCATTTACATATCTCTGATATGATTGAATTATTTAAAAGGAAGATTATCAGCATTTTTAAGAATCACTCATTACCACGTTGGTTAGTCTTTCTAATTGATTCAGGAACAGTTTATTTTGCCTTCCTGATTGCCTATCTGCTGAGGTACAATTTTGAAATCTATACATTTGAAATTTCAACAGCATTCAGGCAGGCTTTCTTTGTATTTGGTGTGTATGCTATATTCATGCTGGTGTTCAAATCCTATTCAGGAATGATCAGGCATACAACACTTAAAGATACTTATAAGATAATTGCTACAAACTTTTCTTCACTTGTAATCCTTTTCTTCATTACTTTTATGAGCAGGCATCATGAATGGAAAAGTATTTTTAATATTCCATTATCGATCCTCCTCATTCATTTTGGAGCTGTTACGATACTTCTTTTTTTATTCAGGGTGTTTGTGAAAATATTTTATGAGTTTGCTACATCATTTTCTCACGATCGGAAAAATGTATTAATCTATGGAAAAGGTGAAATGGGAATCCTGGTAAAACGTGTCATTGAAGGTGATCCAAAAGGGCAATACAGGTTACGGGGCTTTATAGATGATGACAGGAAAATTCAGGGAAAGATTGTAGACGGGTACCCTGTCTTTTCACGAAATATTCTTAACAAAGCATTTATTGAAAAAGAAGAAATCAAGGTTTTTATTATTGCAATAAACAAAATTGCTCCTGCTAAGAAAAAAGAGGTATTGCAATCGATGATTGAACTCGGTTGTGAGATACTGGATACTCCTTCCTTTGATACCTGGTTAAATGGGACGATTGAGGTTAGGAATTTGAAAAAAGTAGAATTTGAAGATCTTCTTGGAAGAGACACTATCGCACTCGATCTTGACAAGATACAGAAAGGACTTGCAGGAAAAACCATCCTTGTTACTGGCGCCGCCGGATCAATAGGTTCAGAGATTGCACGACAATTGATGCGATTTAATACAAAACAACTTATTCTGTTGGATCAGGCTGAAACACCCTCATTTTATCTTGGCGAAGAGTTAAAAAATAAATGTTCAGACTGCAATTTTAAAATTTTAATTGGCGATGTGACACGTCCTGAGATAATGGAGCATATTTTCTATAAATACCGGCCTGAAATAGTTTTTCATGCGGCAGCTTATAAACATGTTCCGGTTATGGAGGTTCATCCACATGAAGCTTTTAGGGTCAATGTTGGGGGAACTAAGATTGTTTCCGAGCTTGCAATAAAATATCATGCTGAAAAATTTGTTATGATTTCGTCAGATAAGGCAGTGAATCCTACTAATGTGATGGGGGCAACCAAGAAGATTTGTGAATTACTGGTTCATGCACTATCAAAGCGTAAAGAAATTAAAACACAGTTTATCACTACACGTTTTGGCAATGTACTTGGATCAAATGGTTCAGTAATCCCTCTCTTTAATAAACAGATAGCTGATGGCGGACCGATAACAATTACACATCAGGACATTACGAGATTTTTTATGACTATACCGGAGGCATGCCAGTTGGTTCTTGAAGCCGGGTTCATGGGAAACGGGGGAGAGATATATGTTTTTGATATGGGCGAACCGATAAAGGTTATTGACATTGCAATAAACCTGATCCGCCTGTCAGGTCTGGAACCTTATAAGGATATCAAAATAAAATTCATAGGATTACGTCCTGGTGAAAAGCTGTATGAAGAACTCTTTTCAGAAGATGAACCTATGCTTCTGACGCATCATCCCAAAATAAGTATTGCTCAAATCGCAGATAGCGATTTTGAGGCAATCTATCTAAAAGTTGATAAAATTCTTGATTCACTTTACAATATTTCAAAAACAAAAGTGATAGAGGAGATGCAGGAGATTGTTCCGGGTTATACGAGCAAATATATTACAACTTTACAAGGTTAAAGTAAAAAGTCAAATCTTTTCCTGTTTTAAATAATTCAGAGATTCCTGTGTATGCTTAAGAAAGCACGAAAGAAAGTCTTCGTTAGCGGTTGCTTTGACATTCTCCATTCCGGTCATGTTGCTTTTCTTCAGGAAGCTGCACAATTCGGCGATTTGTATGTGGGGTTAGGATCTGATAAGACAGTATTAGATCTAAAAGGACGTAACACAATAAACTCTGAAGATGAGCGGATGTATATGATGGAAGCATTGTCATGCGTTCATAAGGTAAGGATTAATAAAGGAAGCGGAATTCTTGATTTTCTTAACGATATTAAAGCTTTAAAACCGGATGTTTTTGTTGTAAATGAGGATGGCAATACCCCTGAGAAAGAGCAGATTTGTAAAGATCTAGGAATCGAATATAAAGTTTTAAAAAGAGTTCCGCATGCAAACTTGCCTGTGCGATCCACTACCTCTCTTAGAAAAGAAACTCCTATTCCATATAGGATCGATCTGGCCGGTACATGGATTGATCAGCCCTATGTATCCAAGTTTTATCCTGGTTGGGCTATTACGGCATCAATTGAGCCAACAATTGAGTTCAATGAACGTTCAGGAATGGCTACATCAACTAGAAAGAAGGCTGTTGAGCTGTGGAACTACCATTTACCAATGGAAAATCCAGAGAAGCTTGCAAAGATCCTATTCAGATTTGACAACGATCCGGGTACAAAAGATGTAAGCGGATCACAGGATTCAATAGGTATCACAATACCGGGTATTAACCGGTTTTTTTATGATAAGGGGAAATACTGGCCATCAAAATTTGAGACAATATCGGATCTTTCAATAATCAATTGGCTTGAAGAGAGGCTCTATATGGTAACACTCTGGCCACGTCCTTCTGATTTTGTAGTGCTTGAGAATACAAATATATCTGTTGAGAACGTCAAAAAGCTTACAGATGCCGCTGAGATGGTGTGGGATGGATTGAATAAAAGAGATATCAGAATTTTCACTAAAGGTTTTTCAGCCTCTTTTAATTCCCAGGTGACTATGTTCCCTAAGATGATGAACGAAAAAATCGCTAAAATTATTGAAACATATAGTGATAAAGCTCTTGCATGGAAACTTACAGGTGCCGGGGGAGGAGGTTATCTGATACTTATTAGTGAAGAAGTAATCCCAAATTCAATTAAAGTGAAGATCAGAATTAAAGATTATTTGGTATGATTTTATTGAATCATTTTTCTGATACACGATAAGATGAGAAAAGTAGCGTCAATACAAATGCATATCTCATTTGAAGTGACTGAATATAGCCGGCATAGAAACGTTTTGTTTTTAGATGCATTAAAGGGGATAAAATACTTCATTTTGTTCACCACTAAAGGTTGGGAAAAATGAGATTATTTGTTTAAAAAAGATATTGATAATAATAGTATTTCTGAATTGTATATGCATTAAATCCAGCAAAAGAGGTTTTATATATTCAAATCGCCTAAAATTGGATAAAAGACAAAAAATTGATAAATTCCATTCTTTATATAAATAAAATATGGCAAAAGTTGCATTAGTTACTGGAATAACGGGTCAGGATGGTGCATACCTTACTGAGTTATTGCTTCAAAAAGGATATGTGGTTCATGGTATAAAGAGAAGAAGTTCTTTAATTAATACCGATAGAATTGACCATTTATATAAAGACCCTCTTCTTGAAAAGACTAATCTCTTTTTACACCATGGTGACTTATCTGACTCGACAAGCCTGATTCGAATTGTTCAGGAAACTAAACCTGATGAGATATATAATCTTGCAGCAATGAGCCATGTTCATGTAAGTTTTGAAACACCTGAGTATACTGGTAATACTGATGCACTTGGTACGCTGAGGTTACTGGAAGCTGTCAGGTTTCTAGGAATGATAGATAAAACAAAAATTTATCAGGCTTCCACAAGTGAACTCTACGGAAAAGTGCAGGAAATACCTCAGAACGAAAAAACTCCATTTTATCCCAGAAGTCCATATGCAGTTGCAAAGTTATATGCTTATTGGATTACTGTTAATTACAGGGAAGCTTATAATATATTTGCTTCAAATGGAATAATGTTTAATCATGAAAGTCCAATAAGAGGTGAAACTTTTGTAACAAAAAAAATCACTCGGGCAGTTGCAAGGGTTGGTCTTGGTTTGCAAAAGAAGCTATTCCTTGGAAATTTATCTGCAAAACGAGACTGGGGACATGCTAAGGATTATGTTTATGCGATGTGGTTGATACTTCAATATAAAATACCTGATGATTTTGTAATTTCAACAGGTATAAACACTGAGGTACGTGAATTTGTGAGAATGGCTTTTAACTATATTGGAATTGAAATCGACTTCTTAGGAAAAGGGCTTAATGAGAAGGGAGTAGTAGTTCGCTGTAATAACCCTAAATATGTAATCAAATCTGGAACTGATGTTGTGGGTATTGATCCTTACTACTTTAGGCCTACTGAAGTAGACGAATTACTTGGTGATTCAACGAAAGCTCGAAATCTATTAGGATGGTCACCAAGCTATAACCTGGAAAAAATGATTTGCGAAATGGTAGAATCAGATATCCATTACTGTGAAGGAGAAAAGCTTTTAATGAAGAATGGATTTAAAACTAAACGTTTCTGAAACAAATGATATTTACCAATAGTATTGTGAGCAAAAAAGGGATAATAAGGCCGACAATTCAACTTACTATACTATCATTTTTTAATGTTGTTTTAGGATTTCTCCTTCAGATTGTGATTGCATATTATTTTGGTGCAACTCCTGAAAGGGATTCATACTTTGCAGCGATTGTCATTCCTACCTATCTAACTACTATTTTTACTGGTTCGATAGGTTTTATATTCCTACCAAAAGTAATTGAGTTGCAGAATTCCTGTGATGAAACAAATATTGACAAATTTCTTAGTTCAGTAATAATAGCTGTTTCAGCTATTATCCTATTTATAGTAATGACCGGCACAATTTTTTCAAAAAGTATTCTAAAGATTTCCGCTCCGGGTTTTAGTGATGCCCAGTTAGTTGAAACTTCAAAGTTATTCACAGTATTACTCCCTTCAGTATTATTTGCAACACTTTCTAATCTTTTCAGCTCAATATTCCAGATAAGGTCAAAATTTGTTAGGCCCGCATTGATACCTCTCATTACAGGCCTTTTTAGCTTGGGTTTTGTAATTCTTTTCACTGCAAAACTTGGTATTATGAGCCTCGCTGTTGGGTACCTTACAGGTTCCGTAATCTCATTTCTGTTCCTGATTTCTGATTTGAAAGGTTTAAGGATATCATTTAATATTGATTTTAGAAATTCTGCTTTTATCGCTCTTTTCAGACTTTCTATTCCATTATTGATAGCAGGTGTACTGTCGAAATCAACAAGTGTATTTGAAAGAATGATAGCATCTAAACTTGAGGTGGGGAGTATTTCATTTCTGGGTTATTCATTTCAGATAATTTCAATACTTGCTACTCTCACATCAGGAGGAATAGCTGTAAGCACTTTTCCTCTTTTATCTCGATACTGGATAAGCGATGAGAAAAAGAAGCTTAGTGACCTTTTGGTATCGATCTTAAGGGTCATCCTATTCATTTCTATACCAATCACATTCGTAATTATTTTCTGGGGCGACATCCTTATTAAGCTCTTTTTTGAGAGAGGAACATTTACAAGTGTTGCAACTCTCTCTGTTTATAAAGCACTTGTATTGATGACAGGAGCATTTATTTTTCAAAGTTTGGGCAATTTGCTTATTAAGCTTTTCTATATATCAGGAAAAACAGTAATCATATCGCTGATAAGTGTCCTTGAATTAGCTATTTATCTTTCCCTTAGTTATATTCTAATGGTTAGATTATCATATCTTGGTCTAGCTATCGCATTATCTGTTTCGAGCTTTGTCAATATCTGTATTTCAATGTGGTATATCAATAAAAACATAATCAAATTTGATATATATAACATAATAACAGGTTTAATAAGAATTGTTTTAGCTTCAATATTGGCAGTTTTTGTTGTTCATTTTCTATTTATCCATAATTTCTTTAACATAAATTGTGAGTTATATTTAGTTTTGTGTTTATTAATTGGTCTATTTGTGTATTTTCTTCTTGGAAAAGTACTCGGTATTGTGGAAGTCGAATTTATATTAAATAATATAAAAAATAAAATTTCAAAATGTTAGAAGAAATTCAGATATGTGCTACGCTTATAGCGTTAATTATTAGGAATAATCCTATAAAAGAGGGTTTGACTTTTTTTACAAAACCAGAAATGGAACAACAGGTTGCAAAGATGAAATATCCTGCAGGCAGTTATATTATTCCTCATTTTCATAATAAAATAAGACGTGAGCTGAATACAACCAGTGAAGTAATAATTATTCGCCAAGGTACATTAAGAATTGACTTTTATGATAAGGAAGAGTATTGTAAAAGTTGTGTAATTAATAGTGGAGATATCGTACTTTTATTTGGTGGCTCTCACGGTTTTAAAATTTTGGAAGATCTGGAAATGATTGAAATTAAGCAGGGACCTTACGTTGGTGATCTGGATAAAACAAAATTCAAAAGAATCGACGATTCAAAAATAATCATTCATTAAAATGGATTTTATACCAGTATGTGAACCCTTTCTTAATGGGAATGAATTGAAATATGTAAGCGAATGTATTTCAACCGGATGGATATCATCTTCAGGAAGATTTATCAAGGCTTTTGAAGAAAGTTTTGCAACTTATTGTGGTGCTAAGTATGCTGTTGGTGTTTGTAATGGAACTGTTGCAATTCATCTTGCTTTAACTGCTGCTGGGATTAAGAAAGGTGATGAAGTTATTATACCTGATTTTACGATGATTGCCACTGCTTTTGCAGTTTGCTATACTGGGGCTATTCCTGTCTTTGTTGATGCTGATAAAGACACTTGGAATATAGATGTTAACAAGATTGAAGCCAAAATCTCAAATAAAACGAAAGCCATAATTCCAGTATCAATTTTTGGGCATCCATGCGAAATGGATGAGATTAATGAGATTGCAAGAAAGCATAATCTTTTAGTCATTGAAGATGCTGCTGAATCACATGGTGCAGAATATAAAGGCAAAAAAGTTGGTAACCTTGCCGATATTTCCACATTTAGTTTTTTTGCCAATAAAAATATAACTACTGGCGAAGGTGGATCATTAGTGACAAATAACGAAAATTATTATAAACGCGCTCTATATTACAAAAACTTATGCTTCCCTGTGGATTCACCCAGAAATTACAAGCATGAAGATATTGGATTTAATTACCGGATGTCTAATATTCATGCAGCACTAGGGCTTGCCCAAGTGGAAAAAGCTGATCAATACAAAGAAATGAGGATCCGAAATCATAACCTTTATGAAAAGCACCTTGCCGGAACTAATGGAGTTATTTTTCAGAGGACGAAAGACTATGTTGTTAACGTACATTGGATGAATAGTATTTTAATTGATAAAGAGATTTTTGGAAAATCACGGGAAGAATTAATTATTTTTCTGAAAAATAATGGAGTAGATACGCGATTATTGTTTAAAGGTATGCATACACAGCCATCTCTTTTAAAGTATGGATGTAACTGCTCTGGATCATTTGAAATAACTGATTTTCTTTCTGAAAATGGATTATACCTTCCTTCTGCCAGTAATTTGACTGAAACACAGATTATTAGAATTTGCGGTCTTATAAAAGAATTCAGAAGTCTTTAACGAACCATGAAAAGTTTTAATAAGGGTGCCCATTGTTAATTCACTCCCCAAAAAATGAATTTTGTTATACCAGAATGAATAAAATGGAGCTTGAAACAATTTGTGAGGTTTAAAACAAATGCCTCTGATAAAAAAGGGGGAATGAAAACTAATTATGTTCAAAAAGAATATTATAGGTTACTGAGAAGGGTTCAATCAATAAGTAATAGAAAAAATAATGAAAGTCAGAATTGTTTGCTATGAAGATCCAAATGGATGGATCGTTGGGAAATTTGCTATCAAATTAAACGAGAATCTTAATAGGCTTGGCATAAAATCAGATATAGATTATACACCTGATAAAACAGCTGATATAAATCATCATCTTGTTTATCTTAACTTCAATGGGAAGAAAACTTCCATTGATACTTTAATGATTACGCATGTAGATGATCTTAAACGTTTTAATATATTGAAAAACAATATTATTGGAGCGGATTTAGGTATTTGTATGTCTAAGGATACAATGCTGAAGCTCGAAAAAATTGGAATTCAACGCGAAAAATTGGCATATGTAAATCCGGCTACTGATCAGATTATTAAGCCAAGACATATCATTTTGGGGACCACAACAAGAGTATATGATGACGGCAGGAAGAGAGAATATTTTATGAGTAAACTGGCAGAAATCCTTAATCCAAGCGTTTTTTCGTTTAAAATAATGGGAGCAGGTTGGGATCCACAGATTGAAGTGCTCAGACATCATGGATTCACTGTCGAATATTATCCTGAATTTAACCTAGATATATATATCAAATTAATACCATCATTTGATTATTATTTTTATTTTGGGACTGATGAAGGACAGATGGGTTATGTTGATGCCTTAAATGCAGGGGTTAAAACAATTGTAACACCTCAGGGATTTCATCTGGATGCTGAAAATGGATTAACATATCCCTTTACTACCTATATTGAATTTGTTGAGGTGTTGAGAAAAATAGAAGCTGAAAGAAATGTGTTGGTTGAATCAGTTTCTTCCTGTAACCTGGGAGAATTATACCCTGAAACATCTTGAATTATGGAAATATTTACTGGATAAAAAGAATTATAAACTTCCTGCATTTGCCTATACAGATGGTATTAATTCTTTACCTGAATTTTCAGTTATTAATAATAAAGGTGGAGCTTTTAGTGAAAACAAGATAAAAATATTTACAATTTTTACTAAAAAATATTTAAGATATATATTTTATAAAATCAAACATAAACTTTTAAATAACAAGGAATTAAGGTATTCCGAAAAATAAAGTCAATTTCTCAAAAAAATGGCCTTGATCCTTTCATATTCTACCAAGATTCCTGTAAAAAAGCTTAATAATATTATTATTCTATTTCTGATTGCAATTCTGTTGGTGTTAACAGTTGAATTGTTCAGTATTCTTACATTCCTATTATTCCTTTCATTCTCCATTCTTTTATATTGGATTTTCTTCCGTGAACTTGATTTTAGCAGTATCATACTTTTATTTTGTATATATACTATAGTCGCAATCGGAATATATTGGATGCAATTTTACCAATTTCCTGTTAACAATGGATGCACGGGAGCTGGAATTCATGGAGGAACCGACGATCTTTTCTATTATCAGGAAGCTATCCATAATGGTATTAGTTACAGAGGGGACAGAAGTAATTTTATGCATCCTTATTCAAGGTTTCTACAAGCATTCAGCTATCTGATAGGTATTTATAAAAAACCAAAACTTCTTGATCTGTTATTCGTGAATATACTTGCATTTTCATTTATTCCTGTAATTACAAGAAAAGTTGCAGAGTTTCTTAATTTCAATGAACAAAGTGCAAAATTAACATTTTTAATGAGCGCCATCTGCCCTATTATGATAATAAATGGGTTAGTTCTTGTAAGAGATGGGTGGACAGCCATGTTACTGATTTTATCCATCTACTTCCTGCTTAACAAAAAGCTGATACTTCTGTTTCTTTCCATCGCCCTGACGTTTTATCTAAGGGTCTCATCAGCTGGCATTGTACTTCTGTTTATTTTAACGATACTCTTTTTTGCTGATAAAAAGGAACTTCCAAGGTATAAATTTGAAAACAGAGCCTTTTATATTACGCTTGTAGTTATATTTTTGATTATCAACATTTCAGCTATTATATATTTTCTGAAATTTACAACTCTTTTAGACAATCTTATATTCAGAAAAGATTTTCTGTCCTTTATCAAGGAAACCAGTAATTCAAAATCGGCTGCAAATTTTATATATAATCTAACTCCTGCTTTGAGAATTCCATTGGGATTCTTTTTCTACCTAGGATCTCCATTTCTATCTATGAGTGATATTTGGTACAAAAGTTTTATAACAATCACCCCCTTACTTGAACAGATCTTCCCCTTTCTGTTCATTGTCTATTTTATTCTGTTTATTCAGTTTATAGGACTATTTATAAGAATGAAAAAAAATAGTATCATGAGTCTGCTTTTTATTTCATTTCTTATTTCAATTCTAATATTATCTCAGCTATCAATGCAACCACGGCATAAAACCATGGTTATGCCCGTCTTTTATCTGATAGTCGGTTATGGTTCACAAAGCGCTGATCGTAAAACAAAAATCTTGGGTTTTTCAATTATTGCCTGTCTGTTTGTACTTGAAATGATCTATAATTTTTTATAAACTTGTTCTGATTTTTAAGAATGAAAATTCTTCATGTAATACAAACACTTGGATTTGGTGGAGCAGAAAATATGTTAATTAAGCTTGTCAATCAGGATATTACAAATGAAATTTTAATACTGACCCTGATTGATGAATGCCCCTTAAGAGATAAAGTTAAAAATAAAAATGTCTCTATTGTTTCATTAAGTGACCGCAAATCGATAAACATTTTTAAAGCTGCATACAGGACTAACAAAATTTCTAAAAAATTTAAACCTGATATACTTCAGGCCTGGATGTACCACTCTGAATTAATTGGTTTAGTGATCAAAATATTAAATCCATCAATTAAATTATTCTGGAATATAAGATGTTCAACTGAAGAATGGAAAAACCTGAGACTAAGAAATAAACTGATTCTCAAAATACTGATCTGCTGCGCTGGATTGGTTTCATCAATTTTTGTCAATTCGAAAAGTGAACTTCGATCTGACATAACATTAGGATATCCCAAAAAAAAGCTTTACTATATCCCAAATGGTTTTGAAGACGTTGACATCAGTTCCAAACCAGATAAGCGAAAAAAATTAGTTGACAAATTTGGACTTGGAAGTGATGCAATTATTATAGGTATGGTGGCAAGAAATGATCCTGCAAAGGACCATGACAATATTCTGGATGCTTTAATAAAACTGAAAAATCTGGTTTCAAACGTTCACCTGATAATCGTTGGAACCGGTTTTGATCAGAAATTTATTTATAAAGTCAATAACTTGAATCTTCAGAATAATGTTCATTTTTATGGAGCATCAATCAACGTGTTTGATGCTATTCTTGGTTTTGATATTGGGGTGCTTTCATCAATGAGTGAATCATTTCCAAACGTGATTGCGGAATATATGCTGGCAGCGTTACCAGTTGTTTGTACTGATATTTCAGATGTCAGGGAAATAATCGGAGAAGAGGGATTTGTCATCCCTGCACAGAATAGTCAAATATTAAATGATACATTGTATTCAGTAATTCTTATATCTGAAAAGGAAAAGAATAAATTAGGGATAGCTGCAAGACAAAGAATCCTTGAAAATTTTATGATTGGGAAAGTGAGTAAAGCATATCAATCAAAATATATAGAGGCGTTAAATAAATCCTAAATGTTTGATTTTAAAAAACTTCTCAGGCAGAATTTTTGATAAAAATCAATTAATTCAAATTATAAGATTCAATATATCGACATCCTCAAAATTCAGAAGGAAAATAAGATTCAATTAAACTGATTATTGACCCACAAGGTCAATTAATGGAACTATAATATAGTTTTTCATGTACATTCTTTATTCAAACAGATATAAAAATAGTGGTAATTGGAATGTCATTTATGTACTATGTGTTCACGTTTTTGCATAGCTTTTGGAATTATTAAAGATTAAAAATAAGGGCGAATAAAAAAGTCATGAAGATACGGAAGAGTCTTATTTTCGTAATTATTACCACAATCTTTGGAATAATTTCAAGTGAAAGGTATACATACGCTTATGACATTTTTAATCCTTATGATACAAGGCAATTTCAAACAATTGAAATATTTCCGTGGAAAACATTTGAAATTGACCCTGAGTATGGGGGAAGCTACTTTCTTATGGCAGATGTTAATAACGATAATAATGTTGAAATAGTAAGTTGTAGGCATTATGATTTTAATGATGTACATTCAGTTTCATCAGTTGCATGTCAAAATCTTAACGGAAAACTTCTATGGCATTTTGGGGTTCCTAATTCAGGAACAACCTTTATCTGCAGTGAACAACCAATGGTTTTATATGATTGGGATAATGATGGGCAAATTGAGGTTCTAATTATTTCCGGGAACCGTTTTTTAGTTCTAAATGGGCAGAATGGACTTGTTAAAAGAAATTGCCACTTCCTGACAGTACGGCAACAGATTGTATAACAATATGTAACATTTCAGGTAAAAACAGAGCAACTGACATTCTTATAAAGGACAGATATTATAATATATGGGCATACGATTATGATTGGAATTTAAAATGGCATGTAATTGATCCTAATGGCTATTTAACTTGTCACAGACCATATGCCGTCGATATTATTGGTGATGGGAAAGATGAGGTCTTTGTCGGTTTTCAGTTGGTAAATTCTGATGGTAAACCAATATGGAATATATCACCTGTAAACGGAGGACAAGCCGATAGTTATTGCACAATAAGAAATGGAGGTTTAAAACCTGAAAACTGGAGATTTGAGATTACTTATTGCTTTGGAAAAGGTTTTGGAATATGGACTGGTACAGGTTTGGAAATCAAATCTACTTACGGTGAACATTATGAATCTGTTTATGCATCTCATTTTGTTCCACATCTATCTGGTAATCAAATTTATGCTGAAATTGATCACATTGTCCCTGTTCCTATTTATATTATTGATGAATCTGGAAATAAAATTGATTCCACTGTAGTTCAGTCAGATAGATTTGAAAGACCTATTAAATGGATAAATAAGAAAATAAGTCAGATTGTTTGCCCCAGTACAGCCAAAGTTTACGATTATAAGTTTAATGAATTGTTTAGTTTAGTTATGCCTGAAAAAAGTGGAACTGGTTTTACTGTTCAGACAGGTGATATGAATAATGATAAAAAAACGGATATTGCTATTACTTCATTTGTTGGCGAGGAAACTTCTCCATTATCATGGAATATTACAATATTTATTAATACAGATAGTCCAAAAATATGCAATTTTTTAGGATGTTCATATAATTATTCATTTTATAATGATTATGATGATTCATTAGATCCACTTAATAAAAAATAAGAGCGATAAATAATAGGCAAAATATTTACGCTATTTTGATTCAGAAAATATCAAATGACTATTTAAAAAATACTAGATGTGCGGAATTAATGGAATTATTTCAAAGAAGCCATTACCTGAAATGTCAGCTCATGTCCATAAAATGAATGATCTGATAATTCACAGAGGACCTGATTCTGAAGGATTATATAATTATAAAAACAAAGTTGCTCTGGGAATTAGAAGATTATCAATAATTGATCTTGTTTCCGGTGATCAACCCATTTATAATGAGGATAAATCACTCGTCATTGTTTTTAATGGAGAAATTTACAATTTTAAAGAACTGAAAAAAGATTTAATTAATAAAGGCGTTAATTTTCAGACTAATACTGATACTGAAGTTATATTAAAACTATACGAACTTTATAATGAAAAATCATTTAATCTTTTAAATGGAGCATTTGCATTTTCAATATTTGATATTAAAAAAGATAAGATTTTTATTGCCAGAGATCGCTTTGGTAAAAAGCCATTATTTTATTATAAAGATGAAAACATGTTTGTCTGGTCTTCAGAATTGAAAAGCTTGATGTCATTTAAAAAAAGTAATAATGTTTTATCTAAATTTTCTATAAACCTTTTTTTTACACTTTCTTTTATTCCTTCACCTTTTACGATTTATAATAATGTTTTTAAACTAGACCCTGCAAATTACCTTGAGATAGACTGTTTAACTCTATATTTTAAGAAAAAATCTTTTTGGACTTTGGATGTTTTAAGAAAACCAGTCGCATCGAATTACTTGCAGGCTAAGAAAGAACTGGAAATACTATTATTTGATTCTGTCGAAAAGAGGATGATTTCTGATGTTCCTATCGGAGCATTTTTAAGTGGAGGTGTTGATTCAAGTATAGTTACTTCTATAATGGCAAAAATCAGCAATACGCAAATTCAGACTTTTTCTATAGCCTATAAGGATAAAAAGTATGATGAATCGGGCAAGGCTGCACTCGTTTCAACTTATTGCAGGACAAATCATCACTCGCACATGCTCCTTCCAGAACAATTAATTGATGACATAGATAAGATAATAATTAATTTTGATGAACCTTTTGGTGATTCTTCGGCTCTGCCTACTTTTTTTGTTTCTAAAATAGCGAAACAAAATGTGACTGTAGTACTTACTGGCGATGGTGGTGATGAGGCATTTGCAGGTTACAACAGGTATGCTATGGATTACTATCGAAATGTTTATCGCAAAATAATTCCAACAATAATTCATCAGAATATTATTTCAAAATCAATTGCAAATCTATCCTCGAGAAATGAAGATACTAAGAGCAAAATATACAGAATTCGCAAATTTATTGATTCAGTTTCAGATAGTGATTTAGCGTCAATTTATAGTCTTATGTCATTAGGGTTTCATGATAATGAGCGATCTCAACTCCTTACTCAAGATTTCTATTCTAAGGACATATTTTGTTGGCTGGAAGGATTATATAAACCTGTCGAATCACTCACTTATCTGAAAAAGGCTCGTTATCTTGATCAACATATTTCTCTTGAAGGAGATATGTTGGTAAAAGTCGATCGAACCAGTATGTTAAATTCTCTTGAGTGCCGTTCTCCTTTTCTTGATTATAGAATTTTTGAATTTACTAACGAACTACCGGATTCTTTTCTTATGAAAGGTCTTGATAAAAAGAAAATTCTTAAAGATACTTTTTCAAAAATGCTTCCTGAAAAATTGTTCAATGCTCCTAAGAGTGGTTTTGAGGTACCCGTTAGTAAATGGCTTAGAAATGAATTATTAAGTGATTTTAAGAAAATTACAGCAAAGGAACTTATTGAGGAACAGGGCGTACTTAACTATGGATTAATTGACACATTATTAAACGAGCATAAAACAGGCAGAAAAGATCATAGTACAAAATTATGGCTCATTTATTGTTTTGAGAAATGGTATAATAGTAGTTTTCTTAAATGTGATTAAACCTTAACTCGCTATCAACTGTTATTAATGTTAAATTATTTCGAAGAATTTCATAAAAAACAAAAAACTACCAAGATGATAATCTATTTTCAATCTGTAGTATAGGAATCATTTTAAGGTAATTTGAAAGATTTTATCCAACCTGTAAGAATTGAATATTAAAAAAAGAATATCAGTAATAGGACTAAAGGTACAAGTCCTTTTGTTTTTTATGGGCCAATCGGTCGGATTAGTTTTATGTCAGGGCATTTCTGATAAAAATCATATATTCAATGTTACTGAACCCTTCATTTATGACACATTGATTATGAACGGGAAGCTTGATGGATACAAGACTTTTACAAGGCAAAGACCTGGGATTAATTCAGACACTAGTCACTTCAAAGCCTTTGAACCTATGAAAAGTATAGTTTTTACAAACAAAGGGATGTCAAGGATTTATAATCCAAGGTTAATCTTAAATAATCGTGGAAACTGGTATAGTTTAGCAT
This sequence comes from uncultured Bacteroidales bacterium, assembly GCA_963838215.1. Taxonomy (GTDB): domain Bacteria; phylum Bacteroidota; class Bacteroidia; order Bacteroidales; family VadinHA17; genus LD21. The sequence goes on from CAWIQG010000003.1 coordinate 19,846, forward strand.
CATTAGCAACGGAAGCAGTGGGAGAGACGTTGACTGACAGGGAAAAGTTTCTATCCATCTGGCAATTTGTAAGAGATAATAGAATCCACTTTACTCCTCCTAACATGGATGCTTATGATAGTTTTAAAATGCTGACCGTATATGGTTATGGATTTTGTGAATTATCTGCATGGAATATTCGATTAATACTATATCAATTAGGTTATCCATCTTATGCTCTTTGTATGCCAAATCATGTTGTCGCAGGTGTTAAAAATAATGGAAAAAACTATATTCTCGATTCTGATATTGAAGTGTTTTATTTAAATAAAGACAATTCCGGATTTGCTACGCAGGATGAGATATTGAAGGATAAATATTTAATTTCCAGAACAAAACACTACGGAAAAGACTCGGAATATAATAAACTTACAGATTCCTGGATCTCGAGAATATATAATTCATTTTATATATTAGAAGATTCTAAAAGTTTATCTAAAGCATATAATTATAAGATGAATATGATGCTGAGACCTGGAGAATCTTTGATATATGATTACGGTAAAGCAAATAAATATTGTCAATTATGGGATAATGCTATTGATGTTCCTCAGAATTTTCTGACAAATGTAATAGCCAACGGTTCATTTGTATATTCGACTAATTTTCTAAATGCACCTCTCTATCAGTTGGCTGATGGTTATGTAAATGCAGGAATCAGTTCATCATCCAGTCCACATTTATTCGCAAAAGGAGATTCATGCATTCTTAAGATACGTTTTGATTCTCCTTTGCCTATGCTTGATGGTGAGTTGAAAGCAAAGCTCTTCAAAGAGTCAGATAACGACACAATTGAGATCTTTATTTCTTCTGATGATCAATTGTATACAAAGATTTTAGCCCCTTCATCGACTGGGCTGTTCACTGATTCAATAAATCTGACTCAGTATTTTAATTACGAGGTTTATGATCAAGAAATGCCTGTTTCATATCGTTATTACATAAAATTCAGGTTTATTCCTTCTGAGCCTGCCCATTTGGTAGGACTGGACTCCTTGTATGTAAAAAATATTTTTCAGGTGAGCAGATTTTTCTTGCCTGAATTAAAAATTGGCGAAAATAGTGTACAAATTTCAGACTCGAGTACTAATGGGGATCAAAATCTTGGTATAGTTGTTAATTGGAAGGAGTCATCAGAAAATACGCCACCTTATCCGGTCTCTGCACCTTCGTTTCCATTGGACAATTCAACAATAGATAGTCTTTATTTTGAATTCAGGTGGCCTGAGGCAATAGATCCGGATGGCGATAATATTGTTGATTATGAGTTTATGCTTTCGGAAAACAAAGACACTAAGTTTCCACTTTCTCCGAATTTTGATTTGTATACATCTTGCTTAGGTAAAAATCCTTTAAACAGATTCAAAGTAAAAGAAACAGGGTGGCTTAATCACGACAGCACATACTATTGGAAAGTTAGAGCATTAGATAGCAAAGGTGCATGGAGTGATTGGAGTCCTGTTTGGTCGTTCAAAGTGAGAGGCCTGATGCCACCAGGCGGCGGGGGTGCAAATATTAAAGACGAAACAATTTTTTTATCATGGGAAAAGAATCAGGGAGGATTAAGTCCTGATTTCTATAAGGTATATTCTTCAAACGTTAATGTTGGTTTTGCTCCTGATACTAACAATTTTGTTCTGTCAACAAATGATACAAGTGCAATTATTGCCTTCAACGGAAAAGAACCTCCCAAATCTTTTTACAGAGTAACTGCATGTTCAAAATCAAATCAGGAAAGTTTTCCTTCAGATATTATTCCCATCCCTAATACAATTTTCTTTGACAACTTTGATACTATTTCCCCTGACCGTACGAACTCCCTGAACATTTTTCCTAATATAAAATTTACACCTATTTATGATGACCGCGAAGACACATTGTTCTATCCTCAAACAGTTGACATTTTGCAGATGCCTAATTGGATGACCTTTGGGAACAATGAGTTTTCGGGCACTTCTGATGATTCTATTTACAGAAGAATGCTTTTCGATAAATCATTTTCAGAAATAAAAATGAAAATAAGTGGTGAAAATACTGACAATGCTACTTATACAATATCCCTTATTTCGGCTCTAAAGGATCAGGAACCATCGCCATATATCGCTGGTAACGATATTTTTACTGATCCGCTTTTTTCGTCTATTATTGTCTCCGGGGATGGTGATGTACCATATGGTGATTCTATTAAATATGAAATTCTTGAAAAACCTGATTGGTTAAACTTCTACATTTCAAATGATTCAATTTTCTTGTCCGGAATTGCTGAAAACGTTGGAGAATATTTCAGTATAACAGTTAAAGCCACTGATTCTAAAGGGGAATATGAAATAAAAGAGCTTATTTTTAAAAACTTAATGTTGCCTTCTGAAACTGTTTCTGTTTATCCTAATCCCGTTAGAGATATTTGTACATTTGTAATTTACCAGGCGAATGATTATTTTGTTGATCTGTCAACTTACAGTCTTTCTGGTTCATTGATGGCAATCCCATTTAAGAATTTCCCTTGTTCAGGGAAAAGTTTTTTACAATATTCGTTTGAAAATTATGATTCAGGCACATATCTGGTAAGAATTTCTATCCGAAATAATATCGATAAAAAAGTTATTTTAAAGATGATTAAGATTATTAAAGAGTAAATTCTGTATGAACATGCAACAACTTAAAATATCTTCTTGCACAAATTATTTCAGATTAATCTATTCTATTATCCAATGAGTGAAATATATCCTGCACAGAAAAGAATTATAATCTGTTCTAATATATTATGGACAATTACAATTTACAGAAAATATCTTGTCAGTCAGTTAAAAAAAGACGGCTTTGAGGTAATTGTAGTTGGATCACTTGAAGACTTTTCCGGAAAAACTTTGAATGACATCAGAAATCTCAATATTGAATATCATATTATTGATCTGGACAGATCTTCTAAAAATCCCTTCAAAGATGTTGTTTATTTTCTGAAACTATTTGGAATTTATAAGAAAATCATGCCTGACATTGCCTTGCATTTTACTATAAAGCCAAATATTTACGGTTCATTAGTATGCCGTTTTCTTGGAATTCCCAATATTAATACCATAAATGGATTAGGTTCAGGGATAATAAAAAAAGACAACTTATCCAGATTTATTAAAATATTGTATAAAATTTCACTAAGAAAGTCTGCAACAGTTTTCTTTCAGAATATAGAGGACCTTTATTTTTTCGTTGATAATAAATTGGTAGAAATTGAAAGAACTGGGTTTGTCCCTGGCTCTGGAATAAATCCAGATGAATACTTTCTGCCAATAAAAAAACCTGACAAAAGGAAAACCTTTTTGTTCGTTGGGAGATTATTAAAAGATAAGGGATTATATGAATACATTAATGCGATCAAAGCGTTAAAGGAAGAAGGCTCGTTTAATGCAGAGTTTTTGCTTGCAGGGATAATTGATACCAATAATCCTTCGAGTGTCTCGGCAGATGAAATCAGTCAATGGGAACAAAATAATCTTGTTAAGTATTTAGGTAAGACAAATGATATAATAGAATTATTTAAAAATGTAGATTTTGTGGTACTGCCTAGTTATAGGGAAGGTCTCTCCAGAATGTTGATTGAAGCAGCAAGTTGCCAGAAAGTATTAATTGCTTCCAATGTTCCAGGGTGTAAGGAAATTGTAAAAGATGAATATAATGGATTTCTATGTGAACCTAAAGATTTTATAAGTCTCAAAACTGCAATAGAAAAAGCAATATTGATGGATGGGGAAAAATACATCACTTTTGCACAACGAAGTAGGAAGTTGGTCATAACCGACTTTACATCTGAAATAGTTAATGAGATATATATAAAAGAAATAAATAGAGCCATTTTAAGTGAATGATTGATATTTTAAAATAGGGGTACTCCCTTGAGGTTTCCCAAAAATGTTGTAATTTAGTATTGAAATACTAAAACCCAAAATAGCAAAAATACGGAAATACAGAAATTAAATTTGTCTAATACTCGATTTTTAACTGATAATCAACCTTGTGAATTAACCTGATATGCAAGGTCTGATGACCAAACTTAACTGCGATTATTATTATAGGATTTAATTTTAAATAAAAAATTCTGATATGAAAACTCAAAGAAGAACTTTAATTAAAAACCTTTTTGCATCGGCTATAGGTGTAACGGGACTTGGATTTACATCTGGTGTAAAAATTAATTTTTCTGAAGATTTTTCTGCTGTTTTATCTCGTATTGGGTCTACTCCTACGACCTTGGTAGTTAATACCCTTCAAATGATAGAAACCAATACTACGATACCATCAACCTTATCAATAAGGATTGAGGCAGGAGGAGGCTTTGTCATTAAATCTGGATACACACTCACGATTGAGGGTTCATTGACTGCAGGATTTATGGCTATCTTTAGCGGGAATGGTTCTGTAGTATTTGGAAAGAACTCTATCAGAGAAGCGTATCCTCAATGGTGGGGGGCTGCTGGCGACGGAGTAACAGAAGACTCATCTTCCTTTCAGAAAGCGTTAAAAGCGATTGGTTTATCTGGTGGGGGAACTCTATTCATTCCTATGGGAGTATTTGTGATACGAGACTTGAGACCTTCGGATAATACACGAATAATATTACATCCTAATGCTATCCTATTAGCACATCCTTCTATAGCCTTAGCTACACCTGTTGTTTATTTGAAAGGTGTTTCAAATGTCATTATTGAGGGAGGACTGATAGATGGCAATAGGAATAATTTAGTTATATCCGGAGGAGAAGCCAGAATGTGTTTAAGAATAAGCGATGCGTGCCAGAATATAACTATCAGGGATATGCTTTTTAAAAAAGCATACGGTGACGGAGTATATATCCGCGAAGCAAACAATATTTTGTTGAATAACATAATATGTGACAATAACTATCGCAATGGATTAAGTATTACAGACAATTGTTCTAATATTAGGATTTTATATTCCGTATTTAAAAACTCAAAGGGTACCAGCCCTCAAGCCGGTATTGACATTGAGCCAAATGCTAACACTTTTGCTTTAGATAATATATTAGTTGATAATTGTGAAATATACGGCAATAGTCTAAATGGTATTTCTCTATCCAACTTTGGTGTTGAAATTCAGAAGAACTTAAAAATATTAAACTGTTATATTCATGATAATTTATCTTCAGGAATAGGTGGTCTTAATAATACAGAGCTATCTATTTATAATTGCACTATCAAGAATAATCAATATGGGGGGATTCGTTTACAGGGAGATCAAAGAAGAATAAAAATTTTAAATTGTGATCTAATTGGAAATGCCCATCAGTGCCAACTCTATATATCCCCACGAGCAACCAATGATTGCCCGTACGGAGTTGATGATATAGAGATTATTGGTGGATGTTATATGAACTCTGCTGCGAAATTTGATGGGATCTATATATACTTTGTTGCGGGGAGGGTTACAAAAAACATTAAGATCATAGGTGTTACAGCAAGTGATTTCCAAGCTATCCCCACACAACGGTATGGCATAACATTAATGCCGACTTCGGGTGATGTATTTATGACTAATTGTATTACTGAGAATAATGTAACTGCCCCTGTTTTAGTTAATAACTTTGTTCAAAGGAAGTAATCCTCAGTCTATATTCAAAGACAATAGCACGGAATTAGCTACCAACTATACCATAATTTTCAATAAAGGAGCAGCTACTACTGTTATATTGGCGGCAATTGGTTCTAACAGAGTACGTCAGATAGTGAACGATGGTGCAGGGAAAGTAACATTAGCCGGCAAAGGCATAGATATTAGTTATTCTAATCCGAATTTCTACCTTGGTGAACAATATTTTATTTTATACAATACTTTTAATAGCCTCTTTTTTGCTAACTTTCATAGTCCTGAAATGGTCAGTTTATAAATCTATTCTTGATTTTCCTAATGAGCGTAGTTCCCATACTATGCCGACTCCTCGAGGCGGAGGAATTGCAGTAGTAATTGTTTTTTATGGTGGATTATTTTATTTATTCAGCAATTATAAGGTTGAGGATAATTTGATATTTGCCTTAATAGCCGGGTTACCTGTCGCTGCTATTGGATTAATAGATGACATATTAAATCTTAAACCGATAGTACGATTATCAATTCAGTCAATAAGTACAATTATTGCATTAATTTTCCTAAAAGGATTGCAGGATTTTCATCTTATAACATTTATTTTGCACATGCCAGTACTATTTACGCTAATTGGATTCATTGCTGTTATCTGGTCAATAAATCTTTTTAATTTCATGGATGGAATAGATGGTTATCTTGGTTCTGAAGTAATCTTCTTGGGTTTATCAGTTTATATTTTAACAAAAGACAGCATAGGGTTACTCATAGTTTTCTCATCGTTAGGTTTCTTGTTTTGGAACTGGCAGAAAGCACGGATATTTATGGGTGATGTAGGTAGTAGTTTTATAGGATTTATATTCGGTATAATTGCTATTTATCAACAAAATTCTTGCAAATTATCAATTATAGTTTGGCTGATTCTTGCTTCGGTATTTTGGTTTGATGCTTCAATTACCCTATTTCGACGACTCAGGAACCGAGAAAAAATCTATATTGCACATCGTAAACATGCTTATCAACGGTTAATACAGGCAGGATTCAGTCATCAAAAAACAGTAGTTTTTTCAATTCTTTTAAATGTAATTGTGTTTATTCTTGCATTCTTAGCTAATAGATATAAATCCTTAGAATGGATCTTCTTTTTTGTGGATATTATTATGTTATACTTGATTCTAAAATGGGTCGATAAACTAAACCCTTTTCAATATTCTTTTAATAAAGAATTAAATTGATATGGATCAACTAAGCGAATTTCTGTTTTAGACTTTAATAGAGTAATAATATGGGAAAAAATGTATTAATAATAGGCGGTGATAGTTTTATTGCCAAAAAATTTATTTCAGCAAATAAAGACTATTTTAACCTCTATTCTGTTTCACGACAAAAGACAGAATTTCAAAATGAATTTGTGATTAATGATTTATTTAATGTGCCAGAGTCAAAATTCGAAAATATTGATGTTGTTATTAATTTTGCAGCTATTGTTCATAAACCTAAAATTAAAGATAAAAGTATTTATGAATTGATAAACTACAAATTGCCACTTTTTTTAGCAAAATTGGCATTAAAAAATAATTGTAGTCACTTTATTCAAATGAGCACAATTGCTGTTTATGGAAATACCGAACAAATTAATGATGAAACAATATGTTCACCTTATAACTATTACGGAGAATATAAATTAAAAGCAGATATCGAATTAAATAAACTATCAAAAGATAATTTCTTGGTGACTTCCATTAGATGCAGCATGGTATATGGGGGAATTAATGCACCAGGTAATATGAGTTCCTTAATTAAATTAGTTAAAACAAATTTACCATTACCTTTTAAAGGAATAAATAATAAACGACAATTTTTAAACGTTAATAATCTGACTCAAGCATTAAAAGGGATAATTGAACAAAAACTACAAGGAATTATTATACTTGCTGATGAAGAGTATATATCTACTTATGAATTAGTTGATATTATTGCATATACACTTAAAATTGAGAATAAATGTATCCGATTAAATGTATTTTGGAAATTAATAAAGATGATTAAACCAGAATTTGCAGGGAAACTAATTGGCAATTTATTAATAGAAAATACTTACTCTTTCAAAAAAATAGGGATTGCGTTACCCTATTCAATAGGAGATGGTATTAAAGAAATGCTTTCGAGAGAGGAAATTAAATAGAAAAATGCTATATAGATTAATAACTATAAATATTCATAACAACTTATCTTCATTAAGCACTAAATGAGGTGCTTACACTCAAAGTCTCTTTCGTCTGAATTATTTCAAATATTAAATCTAAAGTTTTGATTAACTATTTTTTCTGTAACTTTGATTTAATGTTATAAAATGAATGAAAAAGTTTGGTTGTCTACTATTGTTATTATTAAGTATTTCATTCTACTCTTTCGCCCAGAGAGAACAGGATTCGTTGGCTCTAGTTGCTTTATATAATTCAACTAATGGTGCAAGTTGGACAAATAATACTAATTGGTTGAGTTCACAACCAATTTCAACATGGTATGGGGTGAGCGTAAATAATAATAGGGTTATAGGACTTGAATTAGGCGGTAACCAACTTTTAGGTTTCATACCTTCGCAAATTGGGAATCTTACTAATCTTAATGATTTAAATTTTGGAGGGAACGAATTAACAGGCTCAATACCTTCACAAATTGGAAATCTTACGAATCTTAATGATTTAAAATTTTGGGGGAACGAATTAACAGGCTCAATACCTTCACAAATCGGAAATCTTACGAATCTTACAGATTTAGAATTGTACGATAACCAATTATCAGGTACAATACCTTCACAAATTGGAAATCTTACTAATCTACAAGTTTTATGGTTAGACAATAACCAATTATCAGGCTCAATACCATCACAAATTGGAAATCTTACTAAACTTTCAATTTTGTATTTATACAATAACCAATTAACAGGCTCAATACCATCACAAATTGGAAATCTTACTAATCTTCAATATTTAGAATTGGGCGATAACCAGTTGTCAGGATCAGTGCCAATAGAAATTGGAAATCTGACTAATCTTCAACATTTAGAATTGTATAATAACCAATTGTCAGGCTCAATACCAATAGAAATTGGGAGTCTCACTAATCTCCAGGATATTTGGCTTCGGGGTAACCAGTTGTCAGGCTCAATACCATCACAAATTGGAAATCTTACTAATCTTCAATATTTATATTTAGACATTAACCAATTGACAGGCTCAATACCTTCACAAATTGGAAATCTTACTAATCTTCAAGGTTTATTTTTAAGCAATAACGAATTAACAGGCTCAATACCTTCACAAATTGGAAATTTGACTTCTCTTATATGGTTATTTTTAGACCACAATCAATTAACCTCAATACCTTCACAAATTGGAAATTTTACTAATCTTCAAGGTTTATATTTAAACAATAACGAATTAACAGGCTCAATACCTTCACAAATTTGGAATCTTACTAATCTTAATGATTTAAATTTTGGGGGGAACCAATTTACTGGCTCAATACCATCACAAATTGGAAATCTTACTAAACTTTCAATTTTGTATTTAGACAATAACCAATTAACAGGCTTAATACCATCACAAATTGGAAATATTGATGACCTTCGAGTTTTATATTTAGACAATAACCAATTATCAGGCTCAATACCCATTCTTATAAATAACCTGACATCATTATGGAAACTGAGACTAAATAATAATTCATTTTCTTACTTACCATCAATTACAATTCTCAATCTGGATAGCCTTTCGGTGCAAAATAACAAATTGAAATTTTCTGATATTAAACCAAACATAAATGTTGTTCCTTCAGGTGGGTTTATTTACTCCCCACAGGACAGCCTTGGTGTAAATAAAGACACAATTTGCTATGTGAGTTCAACTATTACCTTTACTGCCATCGAAAGTACTGCGGGTGATATTTATAAGTGGTACAAAGATGGAACATTGATTTCTTCGGCAACAAATAAAACATATTCGTTGACCAATCTACAACAGAAAGACGCGGGTAAATATTATTGTACCATTACCAATTCTTCTGTCCCAAATTTGACACTATATACAAGAAAAGTTACCCTGAATGTTTCTTTGGCAACAGGTATAAGAGAAAACACGTTATCTGGTTTCAAGATGTATCCAAACCCTACAACTGGTGATATTCTCATTGATGTTGGAAATAGTGATTTGAAGTCTGTATACACCATTACAGTAATAAATCTGAATGGACAAATAATTTATGAGGCAGAAATCAATCAGCAGTTATACAATTTGAATCTTTCTTCAAAGGTTAATAAGGGTGTCTATTTTATTCAGATAAAGGATATATCTGGAATTGAAAAAGTTGTTCAGAAAATAATCCTTCAATAAATTAGTTGCAAAAGTCGGTCATATTATAGTTACTTCAAACGAGGCCAGTTTCGTTTTTGGTAGGAAAGACTTCTGAATTTGCTAATAATAATCATTTAAAAATATCAAATTGAATCTATCATTTTTATTTCATTGTTCTGGTGAGTTTTTAGCAAATTTTTATGGTTAGAAGATACTTAACAATAATGAACAAAATTAGTTCATTGAAATCTGTTCTTGAAAAAGAAAATTTATCATTTATTTTTGCATGTCTCTGCGTTATAGTCATGCCAATTTATATATGGTATATTCCCCCATTTATGTTATTGTGGGGATTAAGCCGTATTTTGGAATCTCGGGGGCGAGGGATCCTTCGCATTCCTATGATTGGTTACTCAGTCTGGTTATTTATTCTATTTATAGTTTTCTATTTTTGGCAACTTGTTGGGATAATTTATTCGGACAATCTCAAAACCGGATGGAACATTATTTTTAGTAGATTATCTCTGTTCTTGTTTCCTTTTGTTTTGGTGATTCCAGGCGAAAAGGTTTTAAAAAATGCAAAATTACTCTTGAAATTATTTGCCACTAGTACAACGATTTTTATTTTTTATTGTTTTTTACATGCATTTTATATATCAGTTTCTTTCCAGAATGGACATTTGGTTTATTATCAGCACGCATCTGATGGATACTGGAAGAGTTTCTCCTATGGGTCATATTTTTCTGTAAATCAACACCCTTCATATCTTGCCATGTATGTTGTTTTGTCGATATTTATTGCATTTGAATCGTGGTTTGACAAAAATATTAGAATACTTGAAAGAAAAGTTTGGTTATTTACAGGAGTTTTTCTGTTGATTTCAATCTATTTTCTCTCTTCAAGGTCAGGAATATTAGCTGTAGTGCTACTCGTTCCTGTATATTTCTATTATAAACTTAAGCGAAAAGGGAAAAGACTTATAATTGCTCTATTAATATTGATAATTATATTTGCCGTTTTTCCCATAATCCGTTCAAATGAACGAGTGAAAATAGTTCTAAGTGAAATCTCTAATGGATCCTTTAAGGAAAAAACTATTCAGAATAAGCGTATTATTATCTGGCGCTCGGCTTTCCGGATTATTCAAAATAATTTAATTCTTGGTGTTGGTACCGGCGATGTAAGAACAGAATTAATGAAAGAATATCAGAGAACAGGGGATCAGGATCTTATCAAGAATTATTATAATGCTCATAACCAGTTTTTAGAAGTAATTCTTGAAAATGGAATAATTGGTTTGATGTTTTTTCTGGCAATATTAGGTTATATGATAATAATTATGATTCATGAAAAGAACCTTCTTTATGCGTTGTTTATTATTATGCTGTTAATATTTTTTATGTTTGAGACAATATTATATAGGTTAGCTGGAGTAACTTTTTTTTCATTGTTTTCTTTCCTTCTTTTGTATATCCCGAAAAGCGAAATATAGAAAAGATTGAATTATAATGATTTGTTAAAAAAAGGGAGCTTCAGACTCCCTTTTTTAATTTAATATTTTTCATATACCTCTTTTAGCTTCTTTCGGTTTGCGAGACCAATCAAAATCAATAGAGTAAGGAAGAAAAAGGATGAAACTATAAATTTACCATAATAAAATGAACCATTTACTCTTTTTGCCGGAATAGGAAACTCGCTTAATACGGTCACAATTCCGTTAAACAGATCTCGTTCGGATTCTAAGGCTAATTTTTTTGAATAAAGCATCTGAATATCAGTATATACCAATTGAGTTTTTTGTTCCTGAAGAAAAATCATTTGTCCACCAACTTTTGGAAGTCTGTTTTTTGTTTCTTCATAGTCCTTGAATTTTTGCAAACTATCGAGTTGAACAATATCATAATTATACCTGGTAAGAAATTCATGTATCTGTCTATTCCTGACTTTGTTACGTCTTTGGAATAAAGAGTCTGAATTAATAAATGCCAGGATTCCATCCCGTAAATCTGTTAGTTCCTGAGGCGATTTTATTTTTACTCTTATATCCAGACGATCCAGCATTCTTCTATCGATTGTGTCATAAATATTAAAATTATTGCCATAATCAACATAATCAGGAATACCGTCTTTCCCCTTGTCAATAATCCAAAATGCACTGACATCTAAAATATTATATGCCTTTTGTTCAGAAATGGAAATAGCATTTGTAAGGGCTGATATATTTTTTTCTTTACAGTAAGTATGAAGTCGATTTATATATGATATTATATCTGCATTCGACATAATATTGTTTCGTAATACAAGATCTGATGAATAAAAAGATGGGGAAGCAACCTTTATCATTAATGATATTCCAACTCCTAAAACAACACTTATTACGAGGGGCAACCACCTTTTTAAGAGAAAAACAATAGCTATCAGGAAACCTCTTCCAACCTCTTTACCCCAACGGTTAAAAGTCCTGCCCATTCTCCTGAACAGATCCAAAAGATCAATTTCGTCATCCCTGACATTCTTATTAGTTGTGCTTTCAGACATATTTTTTAGATTGAATTATTAGTTATACAAATATATTCAAATATAGTCAAATTTGAAATAAATTCAAGTCTGGCAGATATGATTTATAATAGTCCGAGAACCTTTAAAGCAAGATCACTCATTAATGGCTTATAATCCTGTACGAACTCTCCTGTTACACGGTTACCGGTTACCAGGCAAATTGTCAAGGCTTAGTGTCCCAGCAATGCAGATAAAAAGTAAAGTGCTGAACTCTCCATCTTATAATTACTTAGTTCTTATAATTTTATTTATTAACATGGAGGAAAATACTTTAGCGCCTTCATCATTTAAATGGTCCTTGTCAGCAAAATAGTCATGGTTATTGATGAAGATCTGATTATTTGACATATCTATATATCTTATCCCATTTTCAGAACACATCGAAGATATTAAAGTATTATTGAAACTACCCTGAATAATGCTCCATCTAGGAGAATAAACAAAGAATAAGTCAATTTTTTTTTGTTTGCATGTTGAAATAATATCTTTCAGTGCACAAATTTTATTTTTATCTATTGTACAAGCAACGATACGTGAAGTATCAATTTTCTCATTTTTCATTATTTTAAAAAGGGGAACATACCCTTTTATTTCTGGTTCTCTTTCCTTATTAAAATTAAGGTTTCCCAATACAATATGTAAGATCAATGAATTATAAGGATAGATAGCAGAAATAAGCTTAATCTTTTCAAATGGTCCCCTCAAGTTAACTATACGACTGATCTCAGGATGCGTTTGATAGTAAGGTAGTAGTAATGATAATCTATCATAGTCAGTTGTATTATATGCAAGGTATTCAGGACTAATGTCTATGATAATCATTCTGGGGTTGTAGCGAGTGGAAACTGCCTTGAATATGGCATAATTATATAATATAAAACTTCCATCCCTTCCTGTATTATAACAGTTATAGTGGAGACTATCTTCAAAAATTTCCGAGACATAACATCGACTAGCATGAGAAGATTCAAAAATAAGTATTTCAGCATTAGTGCTATCAATAGCATATGTAGTTCGGTAAAGCGCTCCTGATTCTTGACGAAAATAGAAAAACTTCAGAATCTTGCCTATTCCATGGTCAAAAACTAGAAGTATGAGTACAATAAAAATGGATCTTAAAAAAAATCGAATTATTTGTTTGAAAAAAGTACCTGCCATTAGAAGGTGAATGTTTAATATTGAAAATAGATAAATTGTCCTCCATCAAGAACACCAACAAGAAGAATGATTATAATAATAAAAATAATACCAGCAATTCTAATAAATGAATGCTTATTGTAAAGTATTGACCAACGGTCATGAAAATATTCCCGTTTAAGGTCAATTGCAACTAATGATATAATAGCAAATATAGCAAATATTAACTCTGAAATAGATTCATGAAAGATTGAGCCATTTGAGGTAAAGATTTTTTTAATTATGTAAATTGCTTCAGTCAATGAATCCGCCCTGAAAAATATCCACGCAAATAATACGAGTACAAAAGTTAAAATAGTTTTATAAAGAATATAAAAATTTGAGGTCTTTCTAATATGAAATCGTCTCCTGATATTTTTATGTAACTCTTTTGTCCAATTTGAATAGGTGAGGCATATTCCAAACAGAAGGCCCCAAAGCAGAAATGTCCAGCCTACTCCATGCCAGATTCCACAAATAGCAAAGGTGATCATAATTGAAATTAAATAAATCCATTTTTCTTTAGAGATTGATAAAAACTTTTGTCTTTTCATCCTATGGGAGAGGAAATATGCTAACGGTAAAAATATATAGTCACGTAACCATGTAGAAAAGGAAATATGCCAACGGTCCCAGAATTCTTTTATAGAGATTGCAAAATAGGGTCTTTTGAAATTATTTGTCAGATTAAATCCAAATAATCTTGCCGAACCCAACGCAATATCTGTATAACCTGAGAAGTCTGCATATATCTGGAAAGCAAAGAAAATAGTTGCTATAATAAGTGATGTTCCATTTTGATATTTATTATTATTATATACGGCATTTACATAAATAGCCAACCTATCGGCGACAACTAACTTTTTATAATAACCCCAGAGCATTAATTTCAGTCCTTCAGTGATCATAGTATAATTGAAAGGATGAGTAATATATAATTGAGGTATAAACTGTTGAGGTCTTTCTATGGGCCCTTGAGTTATTTTTGGAAAGAAAAAGAGGTAGAGTGAAAAAAATCCAAAATGTTTTTCGTGTTGTATGGTTTTTCTTTTAATCTCAATCTGATAACTTAGAAGAGTAAAAGTAAAATAAGATAAACCCAATGGAAGAATCATTTTATTAACAGGATCAGTCAGCGAGAAAAAACCTACATTATATAAGTGCAACTGATTATTAGGAAAGAAAACATTGAAATATTTGAAAAAAGATAAAATCAGAATATTTAAAATAATTACCAACATTAACAAAGTATTGTTTCTATCTTCTGGTAGCTTTGCTAACCATTTAGCAAGAAAATAATTAACAAAAGTAATTCCAACTAGTAATAAAAGGAATATAGGAACAAACGAAAGATAATATCCAATACTGGCAATGAGTAACCATATCCAGCCAACTCGTCTTGGGAAAATATAGTAGGCAGTAGCAACAACAGCAATAAAGAATAAATATGCGATTGAGTTAAAGAGCATTTTTAAAGAAAGATAATTACGGAGTTAATTTAATAAAATATTTAAAAGATATTTGAAAAAGCAAAAATACAACCATCTTTTTGTTTTCTCATAGAGAACATTAAATATAAAGATAAAACTCTAATTTGTAAATATTTTTTTGTTTAAGATCAGTGCTGTCCAAGATAAAAAATATCTCTGATTCCTGATTCAGATAATCAGACAATTAACTTGTAAAAGTTCAAAAATCATAGAATGATCCCACTAATCGTTCTCAGAATAAATCTAACTGGATTTGTCCGGGTGGTGCTTTATCCTGTAAAAATGGATGGTTTAACCACTCGAACAGATCAATCTTAACGAACAAGTTTAGCCGGATAAATCCGACCAAGTTAGACATATGCCATTTGTACAACGCTTTTGCTTTCAGGACAGTTAATAACAAAATGGTAATCAGTGCCGACCATATTTGGATAAGAACTGCATTTTCAGAGGTCCCGATGAATGATTTAATCTTGAGATTCTGTTTGACCAGTCTGAAAAAAGTCTCTATTTCCCATCGATATCGGTACAATTCGCTTATAGTCTTACTCGTCCAGGTGAAGTTATTGGTTAATAATGGGATTATCTCCCCAGTTCCATAAATAATCTCTTTCACTAATCGCTTCTTAACTTTGCTAATTTTATTTTAATAGTTACTAAAAATTTATTACATTGCATCTTGAACCGGTTCTTTAATAAAGAATTTGCGTCCATAAGCGTCTTGTTGTCTTGGTTAATTGCCAAGTTTGTGATTTAGTAACAAATTTTTAAGAAACTTTAATTTTTGAATATCTTTCAATTGCAAATATTTTTAATATCTCACCATATCAACGTTATTGCCATTAAATATGGAGGAAACTCCAGATCTATAATTTATATTCATAATCTTTTATACTTTTGAATTCTTTTAATTAAAATTTATAATATGTCGACTCTAGGCTTCTACAAAGAGAAACTAAAAAAAATTGAGTGGGCTATAGCCGAAAATGAACTTGAATACAGGAACGGAGATGTAATTAATATAGGATGGTATTGCTCCGACAGAATATGTTTTAAAGGAAATGCCGAAAAAATTGCTCTTTATTTTGAAGATTTTAGCGGCGTTAAAAAAAAATTCACTTTTAATGATATCCGCCTTGCCGGAAATACGATTGGCACTTTCCTCCGCAATCTGGGGATAAAAAATGAAGACAGAATTTGTCTATTTTTAGATAGAATACCTGAATTGTACTTTTCTTTTCTTGGAATTCTTAAGATTGGAGCTATCGCTCAACCTCTTTTCTCTGCTTTTGGAGATGAATCACTCTTAGTGAGACTCGAAAACGCGCAAACCCGCGCCATCATAACGCAGAGAAAGCATTTATTTAAAATAAGAAAAATACTCTCAAAACTACCACACCTTGACTTCATTATTATTATAGATCATATTAAAAAGATAGAATTAGAAAGTAAAGAAGTTTCTTTAGTCCTTGAAGAATTTGCCCCTGTTGAAAATATGGAAATTTTCCCAACAAGAGCTGAATCGCCATCAGTTTTACACTATACTTCAGGAACAACAGGACAGCCAAAAGGTGTAAAACATGTACATTATTCACTTATATCACAATATCTTACAACTAAATGGGTACTTGACCTTAGAGATAATGATATTTACTGGTGCACAGCTGATCCAGGATGGGTTACGGGTACTTCTTATGGAATAATAGGTCCATGGAGTCTTGGAATAACACAGTGTGTACTAGATGCTGGGTTTTCTGCTACAAACTGGTTCAGTTTTATAGAGAAGTACAAGGTTTCTGTTTGGTATTCTGCACCTACTGCAATCAGATCTTTAATGAAGACAGGTGACGATATAATTAAGAATTATGACCTTTCAAGTCTACGTCATCTTGCAAGTGTTGGAGAACCTTTAAATTCAGAGACGGTTATCTGGTCTGAAAAAATCTTTAGGAAACCTTTTTACGATACGTATTGGCAGACTGAAACTGGTTCAATAATGATCACAAATTTACCAGGAATGAAAGTTAAACCTGGCTCTATGGGAAAACCATTTCCCGGGATAACCGGGGTAGTGTTAGATCCAAAAACATATGAACCTTTTCAGGAGCATTCCAAAATTGGACTTATTGCTTTTAAACAAGATTGTCCGTCGATGATGCGAACATATTGGAATAATGATGAAAAATATCGAGAGAAATTTATCAATGGATGGTATATTTCGGGTGACAAGGCTAAAATTGATGATGATGGATACTTTTGGTTTGTGGGAAGAGACGATGATGTTATCAATACCGGTGGGCATCTTGTTAGTCCTTTCGAAATAGAATCGACTCTTCTTGAACATCCTGCCATTGGAGAATCAGCCGTTGTATCAAAACCTGACGAAGTAAATATGGAGGTGGTGAAAGCGTATATTATCTTAAAACCAGGATTCAATGCAAGTCCTGATCTGGAACTAGAAATAATGAACTTCATAAGAAAAAAACTATCTTCACTGGCAATGCCACATGAGATTGAATTCATTGATAAACTTCCAAAGACAAGAAGTGGGAAGATAATGAGAAGACTACTACATGCCAAAGAGTGGGGAGAAGATATCGGTGATATTTCTAGTCTTGAAAATGATTAAATTAAATTATTTATATCAACACACTTGTTAATATCTGAAATATGGAAAAAATGAAAACGAAAGAAATAAAGGATATTATTTTGAAATATGTGATCAAAGAATATAGAGAAGATGCTGATGAAAACATAACCTATGATACCCATTTGATTTCAAGCGGATACGTTGATTCTTTTTCAATGGTTTCATTACTTGTTTTTCTTGAGAACAATTTTCAAATTAAGATTCCACCAAGTAAAGCAACACCTGACGCATTTGATACAGTTAATAATATTGCTGCACTTGTTGATCAATACTTGAAATAACTAAAAATCAACGTTCCTTTTTGGACAAAAAGATAGTACTCTTATTTGAATCTTAATTGTCAGTAGGTTTCAATTATTCTAAATGTAATTTCGGCTTTACTATAACTTGGCCCAATCAAAATTATAGTTCTTATTAATAAATGATTCAATTCGTTTATTTAAGAAAAGTTTTACTACAATTATCAGTGCTGTCCAAGATAAAAAATATCTCTGATTCCTGATTCAGATAATCAGACAATTAACTTGTAAAAGTTCAAAAATCATAGAATGATCCCACTAATCGTTCTCAGAATAAATCTAACTGGATTTGTCCGGGTGGTGCTTTATCCTGTAAAAATGGATGGTTTAACCACTCGAACAGATCAATCTTAACGAACAAGTTTAGCCGGATAAATCCGACCAAGTTAGACATATGCCATTTGTACAACGCTTTTGCTTTCAGGACAGTTAATAACAAAATGGTAATCAGTGCCGACCATATTTGGATAAGAACTGCATTTTCAGAGGTCCCGATGAATGATTTAATCTTGAGATTCTGTTTGACCAGTCTGAAAAAAGTCTCTATTTCCCATCGATATCGGTACAATTCGCTTATAGTCTTACTCGTCCAGGTGAAGTTATTGGTTAATAATGGGATTATCTCCCCTGTTTCCGGATCAGTTACCTTCACCAAACGTAATCGTTTTTTATACTTTTCTTTGGTTTGCTGTCCAATAAGCACAATTTGATAATCACTAACAATGTTTTCTGATTCATTCGGTAGTGCCAGCAGCTTAACAATGTCACAATCTATATTGCTTTTGGCTCTTGTAACAAAAAACACCCCGGTGCTGTCCAATTCCCGAAGAAAATTAAAATCAAGATATCCTCTGTCAATTGCCAGTATGCTGCCTTTGGGGAAAGCCAGCTTTTCAGCGATTTCAATATCACTGGTCTTCCCATCGGTCATTCGAATGAAGACAGGGAGACAGCTATCGTAATCGAGGACAGTGTGTATTTTAATGGCACCTTTCATTTTCCTGTAATATGCCCAATCAAACAGGCTTAAACACAGCGGGATCAGAGTAGAATCAAGGATAAACAGTTTCCGGTTAAGTCTTATCCTATTAACCTTTACCTTAAACTCTTTAAAAAGACTGAAGTAAACATCACGGAAAAAAGTCCATCCTCTATGTGCATTAATATAGCTTATTGAAGATTTTGAAGGAGCTCTGCTTACTCCCAAATGGCTCAGGTTCCCAGTAGCACTTCTTAATCCAAAGCTGATGTCCCGGATACTCTGACAGTTACCAAACTGACAATATAACATTGAAACAAGATGTGTCCAGGAGTTTATTCCTTTAGAATTATAGTCAGAATCGTGCTCATAAACATTTTTGTGAATAATATCTCGGGGAATTAGTCGGATTATCTGAGCGAAAATGGATAAATTTGTCTTCATGAGCGGTGGGTTTTGAGGCGTAATAAACTTAACAGTAATTGCTAAGTTTTCCAACCGCTCTTTTTTAATCGATTTTACTTATTTTGGACAGACCTGACAATTATAGAAAAAATCTTTAAAAGATGAGATTTGGTGATTATTATTAACTTAGAGGTATAACAAAAGAATTTCATGTGAAGCTATTTGAGAAATAAAATTTCATAAAAAATCAGACCTGACTTGGACACGGGGACACCCAAAATTGAAAATCAAAAAGATTAGCAGATGTTTTTTTATTCTTCTGTCAACAAAATTGTTTATGAGACTTCTTCGTTACTAGTGGTATTTAAACTTTAATGGAATAAATAGTTTTGGCAATTTCAATAGCCTTTTCAAGGCTGAAAATGTTTTTTTTAAGTTACCTTTCCATCTCATTATATATTTTTATATGAAACATAAACAATATAGATATGAGCTTCAATATTTCGATCTAATCGATGGTAGTCAAGATAGATTTCTGCTACTGTAATTCCTTTTTCCTGATGTGAAGTCTGGCAAATCTGATTTATAACAGTTTTAAAACCTTTAAAGCCAGATCACTCATTAATGGCTTATAATCCTGTATGAACTCTCCTGTTACACGGTTGCCGATTACCAGGCAAATTGTCAAGGCTTTGTGTCCCAGCAATGCAGATAAACCGTAAAGTGCTGAACTCTCCATTTCATAATTACTTATTGTCCTGCCTCTGAAGGAAAATTCAGATAATTTTTTATTGATCTCATTGTCGAATGTCTCAAGTCTCAGCCTTCTTCCCTGTGGTGCATAAAACCCGGGTGCTGAAATAGTTATTCCTTTTATAAAATTTTCGTTCTGAAATAATTCAATAAGCTCTTTATTTGCATTTACTGCATAAGGGTAGGAGAGTGTATCGGGCCATTCAAGGTATTCAACCAGAGTATCAGACAAACCTGTATCAAGTATCCAGTCATAACCTTCATAAAAATGCAGAAGACCATCAAAACCAACTGCAGTTTCGGTCAGAACACATGTCCCGGCAGGTACATCTTCCCGTAACCCGCCTGAAGTACCGAGCCTGATAAAAGTCAATGAAACAGGATCCTCCAAGCATATTCCGGTACTCAAATCAATATTTACGAGGGCATCAAGCTCGTTGACGAGAATATCAATATTATCTGTGCCAATTCCAGATGAAATAATTGTTATTTCATCAATATCGAACGTTCCGGTTACAGTGCGGAACTCCCTGTTCTCTTTTCTGACCCTGACTTCCTTCATCAGCGAAGCAAGCATATCAACACGCCCCGGATCGCCGACTATTATTATTTTATTGGATATATCTTCAGGAAGAAGGTTAAGGTGATAAATACTCCCGTCTGTATTTGTAATTAACTCTGTTTTCTTTTGCATAGAAAAAATTTAAGGTTCAAATTTACAATAATCTGATTATAACTCAAGGTAATTTTATGAATTCAACAAAGTGTCTGTCGGTTTAAAAGATATTTCCATAATAATCAGTAATGAGTATCGGTTATTATTACTAAAAAATATTACGCTTTTTATAAAGTTATAAATATGAGTATATAATATTCTTTCATAAATTGATTTGACCCCCTTTCAATTTCCCCCAAAGGAGAATAGGTTATTGTAAACGCCTTCCCCGGTGGCTGCTCTTTATACACATATTTATTCCCAACGTTGACTTATGTTTTAAATAGCTCTGAAAGAGCTAAATTTGAATAACCCCCGGCACCAGCCGTGGGTTAGGATAACTCTCTGATATCAAGCCCTGAAGGGGCTTAATATATTTGGAATTTATTAGACTCTTTTGTACTTTGGTATCTTCTCGCTTCATTAATGTAACATCTCAAACAATGTCAAGTTATCGTCAACACCTTTATCATCTTGTGTTTAGGACAAAACGACACTTACCTACCATTAAGCAAGAGAATGTGAATGAACTCTATGCTTACATAACAGGAGTCTGTAAAAATAAGAACAGTCATCTGTATCGTATTAATGGTACTGAAAATCATATTCATATACTTACTGATATGCATCCTTCTATCGCACCTGCGGATTTCGTGAGAGATATTAAAGTATCGTCTTCTCTCTGGATGAAGAAAAGTAAGCTGTTCCCGGCATTTATCGGTTGGGAAGACGGATATGGTTCATTCACATGCTCTTACTATGACATTAATAACCTATTTGAATATATTAAAAATCAACAGGAACATCACAAAAAAATGACTTTTGAGGAAGAATACAGGAATATCCTTTTGGAATCTGGTATAACTCCGGATGAGAAGTATTTTCCCTGATTTTTATATTCAGCTCCTTCAGAGCTGTAGATTGTTTGTTACATCGACCCCCGGCTGGCGCCGGGGGTTATTCATATTTATCCACTTCGTGGATAGTCCTATTTACAAACTATGATTTAAAAGATGTGTACAAAGGGTAGCCCATAGGGGGAAGGTCGGGTTGAGGGTTCAATAGATATTAAAATATAACCTAGATTTATTATTGAAAACAGAAACTGAATATATTTTAATTATTGAAAAGAAGCTATTTTTACCAGGAATTTATAAAACAAAATATCATGATCCAGCGAATTCAATCTCTATACCTGTCATTCACATTTTTTTTATCATTATTCTTCTTTAAAGGAAGTTTTCTGAATTTTATTGATAAAAATGGATCTGTTATAAAAATAACATTAAGTGGGATATTAAGAAATACAGGGGGTCAGGGGTTTGAAATGATTGAGAAGCTTTTGCCACTTTCTATGTTTATTATTCTCATTCCGATATTATCCGTTATTACAATATTGGTTTATAAAAACAGGAAGATTCAATTGTGGCTTGCGTTATCATTGATTGTTATTAGTGCTGTCTTTATCATTGCTTCAATCCATATTTCTTTCATTACTATTTCAAAATATGAATCAAGAATTGTTCCCGGATTTAAAATGTTTCTTCCGGTCATCATATTAGTATTGACTGTATTGGCATACAAAGGAATCAGGAAGGATGATCGTTTGATAAGATCATATGATAGATTAAGATGATGAACTGCCTAACTGGAAATCCCGTAAATAACTGTGCAAAAAGGCTAATATTATTTTTGTTTACCTTTGTGGTACTTAGTGACAACTTTTGTGATACTTTGTGGTTCAATAAATTACAATTAACCACAAAGGTTCACCAAGGAATACGCAAAGGCTCACTAAAAATAGACCGATAAAAGATAAAGCTAGATAATCTGCAGATTCTCCTGGGTAGTTATCTTTTCACAATAATGGCATTTCAATGCTACATTCTTCTTTGAAACAACACGAAACCTGGTAGTTACAGATTCATAATTGGTAATGCATTTAGGATTCATGCATTTTGCTATTCCGACAATATTATCAGGCACAACTACAACCTTTTTTTCAACAACTTCGTAGTCTTTGATAATATTCAGTTTGGCATCGGGCGCCACAAGTGCAATTCTGTTAATGTCCTCATCTTCGAAAAACACGCCGGAAATCTTAATAATAGCTTTTCTCCCGAGTTTTTTACTTTCGAGGTTTGTACCAAACGTGATCTGGTTATCAATCCGATCCAATCCGAGTATCTGAATTACTTTAAAAAGATTGTCTGCAGGTACATGATCAATAACTGTTCCATTCTGGATTGCACTGACGCTCATCTGTTTTGGTTCCTTCATTGCTCTGTCCTTTCTTATTTTATTCCTAATAGTGAACATAAAATAGCCTGACGTGTGTAGACTCCATTAAGCGCCTGTTCAAAATAATAAGCCTTTGGATTGGTGTCGACATCCTGATGAATCTCATTCACCCTGGGAAGAGGATGCAAAATACGCATATTTGGCTTTGTGTTTTTTAACATTGAGTTTCTGAGCACATATACATTCTTGACCTTTTCATATTCAATCGGATCAGAAAATCTCTCCTTTTGCACCCTGGTCATATATATTATATCAGCTCTCGAGATGATGTCGGTGAAATCATTATGTTCATAATATTTGAGACCAATATTATCAAGATAAAGTTTAAATTCATCGGGCATCTTTAATTCTTCAGGGGAGATGAAATTAAAAGTCGCATTCCACCTCGACATTGCCATCATGAGAGAATGGACAGTTCTTCCATATTTTAAATCGCCTACCATGAAAATATTCAGGTTATCCAGAGTGCCCTGAGTTTTACGGATAGAATAAAGATCAAGTAATGTCTGAGTTGGGTGCTGATTAGCGCCATCGCCTGCATTTATTACCGGAACAGTGGAAATCTCGCTTGCAAATCTTGCACTTCCTTCAATAGGGTGTCGCATAACAATGAGATCGCAGTAACTGCTAACTATCCTTATTGTATCATTAAGTGTTTCACCTTTGGAAACGCTTGAACTCGAAACATCTGAGAATCCAACAACTTTTCCACCTAACCTGTTAATAGCGCTCTCGAAACTTAATCTGGTTCGCGTTGAAGGCTCAAAAAACAAAGTAGCTATTACTTTTCCTTCCAACAGCTTACGTGTCGGCTGTTTTTCGAATTCTATTGTAAGATCAAGAATCTTCAGAATTTCCTCTGTTGAAAGATCATCAATTGATACTAAGCTTCTGTTTTTCATTAGTTTGGCTCATTAATGGCATACCCCTGAACTAAAATCAAATTTACTTAAGAAATATCTCATTACTGATTAATGTTAATAATTATTTAAAAACTTTTAAGTTGAAGCGCTTCCTCACCGGGTTTCAATAAAACTGTATTTCAATCCTTCAATCCGTGATAAACGGTTCAGAATTTTTTCCCTGTAGGATGACCTGAAATTCACTTTTATACGACATTCAAGATCAAATATCTGGACGGATTGACCAATATCTTCCTCCTTTAGGAACTTCATCACAGGATTCATTGATATGTAAGGAAATGTAATCTCATAAAACTCCTGCAAAGTACGTTCAATTATTTCAGAGTTACTGATAGCATCAGCAGCTGCTGATTTATAGGCATTTATTAATCCGCTTACTCCTAATAACGTACCACCAAAATATCTGCTGACGATAATTAAAATATTTGTTAACGCAGATAAGTTTATCTGCCTGAGAATAGGTTTTCCTGCAGTACCAGACGGCTCGCCATCATCATTTACCCTCCAGATTGTCCTTTTATCCCCAATCATATAAGCATAACAATGATGTCTGGCTTCATGATTTTCTTTACGGACTTTATCAATTATTGGTTTAATTTCTTCCTGATCGGAAACTGGATAAGCAAATGCGACAAAACGGCTTCCTTTTTCTTTATAAAGTCCCTGTGATGCTGACTTAATTGTCCTGTAAGTATCAGAATCCATTATTTATTATGATCTTGCCTATAATGTTAGATACTTACAATATTAATTAATTCTATTTTTCCGTTAACCGATTATTGTAAAAAATAATACTTTTGTTTATAATTAACTTATTCTATGAGTGTATTATTTGATGAAAAGGATTTGCATAAGCTGATTGTAATCGGCGACCGGATACTTATTAAACCTAAAGTTCCTCAGTCAAAGACAAAAAGCGGTCTGCTTCTTCCTCCTGGTGTAAATGAAAATGAAAAAGTGCAGATTGGTTATGTATTGAAAGTTGGTCCTGGTTATCCAATCCCTTCTGTGACTGACAATGATGAACCGTGGAAAAACAGATCAGATGAGCCTAAATACGTTCCTCTTCAGCCAAAAGAAGGAGACCAGGCTGTATATCTGCAGAATAGTGCTATTGAAATCGAATTCAATAATGAAAAATATATTGTGGTGCCACATTCTGCCATTTTACTTCTCCTCAGAGATGACGGACTTTTCGAATAATATTTAAAAAGAGATGGAAAATGAATTTCTAAAAGGAAGAAAAATTCTGATTGTTGAAGATGACTTATCAAGCAGATTGTACCTGAATAAGATACTTGAAAAAACAGGTGCTATTTTACTGAATGCAGGTGATGGGCAGCAGGCTATAGATATTGCCCTGGCTGACCCTGATATTGATATTGTATTAATGGATATTCAGCTTCCTGTGATGGATGGTTATGAATCAACTATTAAAATCAGGGAGTTCAGAGAAAACATAATAATTATTGCACAGACAGCTTATGGACTTGTAGGTGACAAAGAGAAAATTCTTGATTCGGGATTTGATGATTTTATAATAAAACCAATATACTCTCAGTATCTCATAGAAAAGCTAATATCTCACCTACCTCCCAAAAAAAATTAAAGAGACCACATATTCATTTATCATTCCTTGTAGACAGAAAAAAGTCTGAATTCATTCATGAATTCATTAATTTCGTGTGCCCATCTCTCTTTTTCAATTCTTGTGTTTTCCCTTTTCAATAATGATTCCCTCATCCCGGAATCTCCCGACAAAATATCGAATGGCATAAGGTTATATTCGTATTCATAAGGAGGCAGGTTAAATTTAAGAGAATCAGGGGGGGATGTCTCAATTATTGCATCCAGTATTTCCAATACAGTTCCAACAGGCTTAAATTGATTGATATCAGTAACATGTATCTGCAGCCCGTTGCAAAGTTCTCCGCAGAATTTGCTAAAAGTGGGAATGAAGTTATGTTTTCTGAAAACGCAACCTGCTATGTTGCGCGAATCGAGATTCTTTTTTAATTTGGCTGAATCAATGAATGGAGCTCCAAAAAGCTCAAACGGTATAGTTGTACCCCTCCCTTCAGAAAGATTAAGTGCCTCAATAAGAACACTTCCCGGATAGACAATAGCTGTCTGAATAGTTGGCATATTTGGGGAAGGCAGAATCCATGGAAGCCCTGTTTCATTATACAATGAGGATCTTCTCCAGTTTTTCATCCACACAATATTGAGAATGCAATCAGGATAATATTTTTCCTTAATCCATAAAGTCATTTCTCCTATTGTCATCCGGTGACACATAGGTATCGAGGCTCCTCCTACAAACGTAAAATACTCTGCCTTTAATACTGGACCATCAAAAGGGAGGCGGCCCACAGGATTTGGCCTGTCGAGTATCCATACAGGTATTCCAGCTTCCGAACAGGCTTCTAAACAAAGTTTAACGGTCCATATATATGTATATAATCTGGCTCCGACATCCTGCAGATCAATTAATAAAACATCAATACTACTAAGCATTTCTGGCGTGGGTTTACGATGTTCTCCATAAAGACTGTAAAGAGGAACATTATAAACCGGATGTATCATGCTGCGCCACTCTATCATATTATCCTGAGTTTGTCCATAAATGCCATGCTGAGGCCCGAAGATTGCTGATAATCTGCAATCATTACGTTGAAAAAAGAGATCAATAATATGTGTAAAGTTCTTTGTGATGCTTGAAGAATGACATAGAATTCCAATTCTTTTGCCCTTCAGTGCGGAAGGCAAATGATCCAAAATAATTTCCAGGCCTGTAACTACCATTTTTGATATTTTAATAACAAATATAGAATTAACAGTCTGAAATGATCATTAACATAAATTATTTTAATTGAAAATGATTATTCTTTCATAAGTTTGGTATTGAAATTATTTAATAATAAGAACAAGGCATATTTTAGAGATATTAACCTTAATAAAATATTTCTTAAACTTGTAAGCTGCATTGTATCATCCAAATATTATTATAATGAAAATAAGATCTATCAGTTTTTTCACAATTTGCTTGTTATTAATAGTCCTGCTGGTTTCGTGTTCAGCGACTGTAAAAAAGAAAATTACGATCATAGAAACAACGGATGTTCACGGAGTTATCCTTCCTTATGATTATCATCGAAAAAGAGAGCCTTGATGCTTCACTTGCATCTGTTTTTAGTTATGTCAGGAAAATAAGAAATGAAAAAAATGCAACTATTCTTCTGGATAATGGAGATAACCTCCAGGGGCAGCCTGAAGTTTACTACTACAATTATATAGATACAGTTTCGAAGCATATTTGTGCTGAAGTCATGAATTATATGGGATATGATGCCGGTACAGTAGGGAACCATGATATTGAGGCTGGACATGCTGTTTACGACAGGTTAGTTAAAGAGTATAACTTCCCGTTGCTTGCCGCCAATGCAGTAAATATAAAAACAGGGAAACCATATTTTAAACCTTATTATATTATTAAACGGGATGGAATTAAAATTGCTGTTTTTGGACTGATTACCCCGGCTATCCCAAACTGGCTGCCACCTGCGCTTTATAAAGGAATTGAATTCAGGGATATGGTTGAAACAGCCAGGCTCTGGATGCCAATTATTTTAAAAGAGAAGCCTGATCTGGTCGTTGGGCTGTTTCATTCCGGCTGGGACAGATCGAAAGAAGAATTTCAGAAAAACGTTCCTTTAAGCGAGAACGGATCTGCAGCAGTTGCTTACAATGTACCCGGATTTGATATTATTTTCACAGGTCATGATCACAAGCTGGCTAATGAAAAATTTGTTAATTCTGTCGGCGATACAGTACTGATACTTGACGGAGGAAGCAAATCTGAAAAAATAGCAGAGGCAGATATAACCTTAAGTTCGAGAAAAATTAAAGGAAAAATGAATAGAAAAATTACTGGTCATATTATTAATGTTGCTGATTTCAAACCCGATCCTGAGTTCATTACCCAATTTACGCCACAGCATTATATAATTGAAGGATATGTGAATCGTGTTATTGGTAATTCCTCTGCTACTATCTCATCGAGGGATGCATATTTCGGATCTTCCGCTTTTGTTGATATGATTCATTCAATTCAACTTGAAATTACAGGAGCCGACATTTCATTTGCGGCTCCTTTGTCCTTTGATGTTCAGGTTCCTGAAGGCCCAATAACTGTTGGAGATATGTTTAAACTTTACAGATTTGAAAATATGCTTTATACAATGACTTTATCAGGAGAAGAGATTCAGAAGTATTTAGAGTTTTCATATTCCGGTTGGTATAATACTATGAATAGTCCTGAAGATAAGATGCTGAAATTCCGCACTGAAAAAGATGGGAGGCCGTTTCTGACAAACGGAAAAGCATGGCTGAAAAATCTATCCTATAATTTTGATTCAGCTGCAGGAATTGATTATACTGTCGATGTAAGTAAACCTGAAGGAGAAAGAATTACCATTAGCGGTTTTACTAATGGCAGACCCTTTGAGAAAAGCAAGAAGTATAAAGTGGCTGTTAATTCCTATCGTGGAAACGGAGGAGGCGGACACTTTACAGAAGGTGCAGGTATTAAAAAAGATGAACTAAGATCGAGACTTGTCTCTTCGACTGACAGAGATTTAAGGTACTATATATTGAAATCAATTGAATCAAAAAAAACAATAAATCCTTTACCATTAAATAACTGGAGAATTATTCCGGAAAAGTGGGTTAAAGAAGCCATACCACGCGAATATTCAATGCTGTTCGGAACTAATAAATAAAATCTAAAACATTATTAAATTGAAAACGGATTCAAATGCAATACCCGATGGAAGAAAGCTCCCCTTAGTGGAGGAATTCTTTTCATTGCAGGGAGAGGGTTACCATACCGGGAGAGCAGCATATTTTATAAGGTTAGGAGGATGCGATGTGGGATGCAGCTGGTGCGATTCCCGTTTCTCGTGGAATTCCTACCTTCACCCAATGGTTGATACTGATGCTATAATCGGGCGGATTGTAAAATCCGGTACAGATTCAGTAGTTGTCACCGGTGGTGAACCTCTTATGTGGAACCTAGAATATTTATGTTCAGGATTAAGAAAAAAGAAAATTCTTATTTTTATTGAAACATCGGGAGCATATCCGTTAAGTGGAAAGTGGAACTGGATATGTCTTTCACCAAAAAGGAATATGCCACCGGTTAATGAAATATACAAAGTTGCCGATGAACTGAAAGTCATTATCCAGGATAAAAATGATTTTAAGTGGGCCGAGAAAAATCGTGGAATGGTAAGCAGTAAATGCCAGTTATACCTGCAACCCGAATGGAGCAGATTCGAAACCATTATTCCTGAAATTGTTGAATATATCAAGATTAACTCAATCTGGAGAATCTCTCTCCAGGTGCATAAATACATGCATATACCCTGAAACAGAAATGAAGCATCTTATTACTATATTACTCTTTACATGTTCCTGTATTATAACAAGCAGCTGTTTTTCACAAGGTCTTCATACAACTTCAAACAAAGCCCTTAAAATCTATAATGAGGGTATGACAGAGTTTGATTATTTTGATTTTAATGAAGCTGAGATTAATTTCAAGGAAGCAATATCAATTGATAAGAGTTTCTTTGAAGCTTTTATGATGCTTGGAGAATTGATGACGAAACAAAAGAGATTTTCTGAAGCATCAACTTATTACAGGGCAGCCGTAAAGATAGATTCACTGTTTTATAAACCTGTTTTCTTTAGCCTGGCAGATGCCGAAATAATGAGTGGCGATTATTCTGATGCACTTATTCATTTCAACGTCTATCTTGCTCAGACTGGCATGTCAGAAAAAAACAGGATCGTTGCAAAAAAAAATGTAATAAACTGTGAATTTGCTATAAATGCAATGAAAAACCCTGTACCGTTTAATCCGGTCAGCGTAGGCAGTGCAATAAATACCACTGATGATGAATATTGGCCATCAATTACGGCAGATGGGAAGACACTGATGTTTACAAGGCAGACAAGAAACTCTGATAGCAATTCCCCTTTTGGACAGGGTCAGGAGGATTTTTATATAAGCTATTTTTCAGACAATGCATGGCAATTGGCAATAAATGCAGGAGCTCCGCTAAATACACCACAAAATGAGGGAGCTCAAACTCTTTCATCAGACGGCAGTTATATGTATTTCACTGCCTGCAGCAGACCAGGCGGACTAGGAAGTTGCGATATTTACTTTTCGGCCTTTCTTGATGGGAAGTGGTCAGAACCTTACGACCTTGGAAAACCAGTAAATACTTCCAACTGGGAATCACAACCTTCAATAAGTGCTGATGGCAAAACTCTGTATTTCTCAAGCAACCGTCCGGGTGGCTTTGGAGGAAAGGATATTTGGTATTCAGTTATGAATGATAAAGATTTGTGGACTGAACCTGTTAATATGGGGAAAACCATAAATACAGATGGAGATGAAATGTCACCATTTATTCATTTCGATGGGAGAACCCTGTATTTCTCATCTGATGGAAGAGCCGGAATGGGCGGGTTTGATATTTATGTCACCAGAATGAATGATGACAGTACTTGGACTGAACCGCAAAACCTTGGTTATCCAATTAATACTTATAATGATGAAATGGGACTTGTAATCGAGGCAGGAGGACAGAAAGCCTATTTCTCGACCGTCAGGGATAAGGTGTATGGGAAAGATATTTTCAGCTTTGACCTATATGAATCTGCCAGACCAAGTCCGGTCTCTTATCTGAAAGGTAAGGTTTACGATAAAGAGACTGGAAGATTGTTAACGGCAGATTATGAATTAATTAACCTTTCAAAGAACAAAGTTACAATAAAAAACTCTACTGACGAAACAGGTAATTTTCTGGTGTGCCTGCCTTCGGGATATAATTACGGAATCAATGTAAATAAACAAGGGTATCTTTTCTACTCCGAAAATTTTATGTTTGAAGGACAACATTCAATCGTAGCTCCATTTATCAAGAGGATAATTCTGAGTCCGATTAAGGTAGGAGAGAAGATGAATCTGTCAAATGTCTTTTATGAATTTGACTCCTGGCAGCTGAAAAAGGAATCAACGTCAGAACTAAATAATCTGGCTAGTCTCCTTTCAGATAATAAAGACTATATTATTGAAATAGACGGTTATACCGATTCAATAGGTTCAGCCGGATATAATCAGGTACTATCTGAAAAAAGAGCGCTATCGGTTGTTAATTGGCTCATTAATAAAGGAATTTCTCCTGACAGGCTTAAATATAAAGGATATGGGAACACATCACCAATAGGAGATAATGTGACTGTTGAAGGGAGGAAACTAAACAGACGGACTGAAGCTAAAATTATTGAACATAAAAAATAAAAAATGGCCGTCTTTGGGGGAACGGCCATTTATAAAAATATTGATTGCATTCCGACATTGAAATTAAGAACCTCTGTTTTCTCAGATCTAGATCATGATATTTGCATATTTATTTAATTTAATCCTGGAGTTTGAAACTATTCTGGCAGGGACAGAAAAATAAATTCCAGTTCCTGTAATGCCATTACATTCAATCCAGATATTTCCCTCCAAAATTTGAATTAGCTTTCTGGCCAGGATAATATTGATCGCAGTAAACGTATCATTATGTTTACATAGCGATTCATTCAGATCCTCAGTATGAAGAAATTCTTTGCATTTGAAATAACCCTGGCCTGAATCAAGAACATAAAAGGTCAGTTTGTCATCGCTGTAATAATATCCGATTTTGATATAACCTGAATTTGTGTTTTTTAATGAATTCTGAAACAGGGTGCGAATCACTTTTAAAACCTTGTCTTTGTCAATAGAAACTTCTATTGAACCTGGAAAACGGATCTCAGTTATAAGTTCCATATCCTCGCTACCATCTTTACTTAAAATTTCCCTGAATTCTGAAAAAAGACCGTCAAGAAAATTATCTGGATTGCAAATTTCCGGAACTGTCTTTGAATTATCCGTATCAATTATGGATGAATTAAGAAAACTATCGAACAGTTCGATCAGTTGTTCACACGAACTTAAAATATGCTTACTGAATTCCTCGCGTTCTGAAGAGTTGCAGCTATTATCTTTCATAAGAAATGAAAATGCTACAATTGCATTCATGTATGTTCTCATCTCATGTGACATCCCTTTCAGTAATGTCGGACAATTTGCCATATTATTTATCTGTACATTCATGCTTTTCCCCTTATCCCTGATATTCAATAGTGAATACTCGTCTTTGCCATTAAAATTTTCCTGATAATCGAACATAAAATGTGATGTTATTCTTTCTTATTTCAACTTTCTAATAATCTTTTTTGCATCATTTCTGTAAATGCCGTTCTCATTTATAATAGTTTCTAATTGCTGAACAGCCTTCACCTTATCATTGGTTTTTATATAGCACAAAGCAAGATACCATTCTGCCTGATCAATATACAGGTTGTTGTTGTCGGCAATCACATTTCCAAATGATTGTTTAGCTTCAGGATATTTTTTGTTTTCGAAATTGGCTATACCATTTAATAAAGTTGATCGCATATCTTTTGGATTGCTTTCAATTACTTTGTTGAAAAGAGAAGCAGCCTTCTCATAATCATGAGTATTATAAAACCCAAGGGCAAGGGTGAAATCAGAATTTGTTTCGGATAGCCCCGACCTTTGATTCGTTGATGGATTGTAAGCTTTATAATATCGGTCAATGATTTCATCATCGCTCATTTTCTTCCCCGAAAAAATAACAATGCTTCCGATCAGAACAAGTCCTGCAATTACAGCTGCATATTTCAAATAAGCGATCTTCTTTTTCTTTGAATTTCTTGCAGGTACAGATGTCGCTCTTCTTTTTTCAATTTCAGAGAGTTTATTCCTCAGCGAAATGATTTCATGATTTTTAAGGATTTCATCCGTACTTTTCCGGAGATTGACCTCAAGCCGAAGCTTTTCGTTACCATCAAGTTCTTTCTGGAACCATTTTTTTTCGTCATCATTCATCTCTCCGGCATTATACCTTTCAATGAAATATGAATAATCTATTGTTTTCATAAAATTATTATATTATTATTTATAATGAGATCAGTTAAAACTCCTGACTGCCAGTCAGTCAGATAAATATCATATTTATCAATATAGTATATTAATATCTCTCCAATTCCTTTCGACTTTCAAAAATAAGCTATACCTTATTGTAAGCCATCCAAATAATCCCGACTTTATATTTGCTGTTTTCGCTAAAACAGGAAAATGTTCTTTCTTTTCAGATTTTAACGGGGGGCAAAGTTGGTATTGTTTCGCCTTCTCCACCACGTACATTAATCATCTCTTCGTTTGACAGTGCAAATTCATTAAAATTATTTTTTATCACTTCAATTTTCTGGGTTTTCATGATTTCTATTTTTTAATTGATACTATTTCAGAATAATTCGTAATCATTTATACTATTACATGTCGGAATATGCCATTTTGTGACACGAAAAAATCAACTATTTTTAAATTATTTTTCATTAACCTTATAATCAGATATTTACAAGGCACTGATTTGCCTTTGAATATTGATTTGGTTTTATAATCATTAATTAGGATATTTATAAGATTATTAGCACGAAAGGCATTGCGATTGTTCTTAATTAAGAAATATTCATGGTATAAGTTATTATTTCGCACTTTTATGCTGATGGGAGTCTTGCTTACATCTGTCAGCTTTTGTGGTGATATGACTTTCCGTATAATATATGAACAGAAACCAGTTGATAACCCGATTCAGAAAGACAATGCGATTAAAATAAAAGAAATAAGGCAACACAATATATCATTGAAGAGTCTGCTTAGTTTATCTCTGCAATCTGACAGGAAAGGAGAATACCTTGCAGGAAGCCGGTTTGTTGTAGACAAAATCACTCAGGAAATCAGTAACGGGAACATAAAAGATGAATCGGTTTTAACTGACTCCTATTATTTAATTGGTGTCTATTACAACCTGTCGAAGAATAATAATGAGTCAATTAAATTTTTAAACCTTGCAGCTGCATTAAAAGAAAACAATAAAGAAATTGATAAAAGACTTGCTAACGTTTATTATAATATTGGATTAGCATATAATGGTCTTGGTGATTTCACTAATCAGGAGTATTATTCAATGAGATCTCTTAAGGTGGAGGAAAAACTATTTGGTGAATCAAGCCCTTCGTTGATAAGCACTTACTCGAGCCTGATAATAGCCTATATCGAACAACAGGAATATGAAAAGGCTGTATCTTTTTCAAATATTGCATTAAAGATTGTCAGTAATTATCCGGATAGTATTTCTCCGATAATTGTAGCTGGTCTTTATAATAATCTAGGGGTGTGCTATAACAGATTGGCAAATTTCACAAAAGCGAAAATTTATCTTGATAAATCCGAAACAATATTGAAGATTAATCATGTTGACTCTGATGTGAATTATATTAATCTTATGAATAGCCTTGCAATTACCTATGGAGCTCTTGGTTTATCGGAAATGTCGAACAAATATTATGAAAAGGGAATTGCCCTTGCTATTTCAAATAATTCTTCTGAAGCATATAATTTAGTGAATAGTTATGCAATAATCCTTGGTAATACCGGTAAGAAACAAAAAGGGGAATCCTTGCTCTTTAAGGCACTTGAGAGGGCAAAAACCAGATTTGGAGAGAATTCCCTCAGCTATTTTGAGGTGCTGAATAACTATGCAAATTATTTAAGGGAGAATAAGATTGACAATAAAAAATCGATTCAATGCTATATCAGATGTATGGAATACCTGAATAAGAATCATCAGGTCTCTTTGTTAAAAACCTCAGTCTATATAGGTTACTGCCTTTCGCTGGATGAAGAAGGCGAATCAGCTAAAGCCCTTGAAATTATACAATCGTTGCTTTTTTCTGACATTGAACAAAAGCAATCATATCATCTCTTTGATAACCCCGGGATTGGAAATTTTAAAATCGATAAGAATTCTTTAAAGATCCTTAGAACTAAATATAAAATCTTATGGAGTATTTATAAGAAAACAAAAGATCAGAAGACCCTTGAATCTGCTTCAAATACTGCTGAATTGATTGTATCGCTTCTGGAAAAAGTCAGGATAAATATCAGCGAAGAAGACAGCAGGCTGGTACTGGGTGATAAATACAGAGATTCTTATATTAATGCTATAAGAGATTTTAATCTTCTTTATAAATTAACTTCAGATAACCAATATCTCGAAAAGGCATTTGAATATTCGGAAAAATGTAAAGTAGCTGGATTGCTCACCTCTACCCGGGAATTAAAAGCCGTTCAGTTTCATATCCCTTCCGGCATTGCAGATTTAGAAAAAAAACTACGCTGGGACATTAGTCTTTTTAATGCACTTATTTATCAGGAAACAGTCAGTGAGAAATCCGATACTGCATTAATTAATAGGTGGAAGGAGAGTCTTCTTGAAAGTACAAGGAGACGCGATTCGCTTATATTGGTTTTTGAAAAACAATATCCCGATTATTATGCAATAAAATATAATACTCATGTTGCCGGGCTTAAAGATATTTCCAGAATAGTCGGTCGAAATGGAAACTATATCAATTATATCATTTCGGACACTATACTCTATATTTTCACTGCAAACAGGAAATCTCAAAATATTTTTGCTTTTTCTATTGATTCTGCATTTTTTAATAATATCAGACAGTTCAGGAGTTTATTGTCAAAACCTTCACTATCAGATAATGCCAGAACAGCTTTTGAAAAATATAAGTCTATCGGATACGAATTATATAAAACCCTGATAGCTCCGGTTAAACCTTACCTTATTTCCAACAGTTTATTTATCTCTCCTGATAATATTCTTTCATATATCCCATTTGAAACCATCCCTGTATCTGCTGATACGGGAGGAAAATTTTTATATAGTGAAGTTTCTTACCTGATGAAAGATTTTGATATCTCTTATACATATTCTGCAACGTTTATGGCAGAATCAGTAAAAAGAGACTATAGTTTTGGCAATAAGGTTATTGCATTTGCCCCAAATTATCCGGAACCAATTGATATAGAATCAGCACTAAAGAACAGAAAGTCAGTAATGGGTGATTTAAACGACCTTCCATTTGCCAGGGACGAGGCAGAATACATCTCAGACCTTACCGGCGGCAAACTTTTTGAAAATGGTGAAGCAAAAGAATCAGTTTATAAAACTGAGGCGGGCAAATTCGATATTATTCATCTGGCGATGCATACTCTGATTAATGATAAGGATCCAATGCGTTCAACATT
The DNA here is from genome assembly GCA_963838215.1 of uncultured Bacteroidales bacterium. Lineage (GTDB taxonomy): Bacteria > Bacteroidota > Bacteroidia > Bacteroidales > VadinHA17 > LD21. Next base: position 56,378 of record CAWIQG010000003.1, read on the forward strand.
GATATTCAGTCAAAAGAATGACAGTATTGGAGACGGTTATCTTAAAACTTATGAGGTTTATGGTATTCCTCTGAAAGCAAAAATGGTTGTACTTAGCTCTTGTAATACAGGTATTGGACTTTTATCTTCAGGTGAAGGAATACTGAGTCTGGCAAGAGGATTTATTTATTCAGGCAGTCAGTCAGTTGTTATGTCAATGTGGGAGATTGAAGACAGATCGGGGACAGAGATTGTTAAGCAATTCTACAAAAACCTTAAAAATGGGAATTCCAAAAGCGTTGCATTACGAAAAGCCAGAATCGCTTTTTTGAATACTGCTGATCAGTTAAGATCACATCCATATTTCTGGGCGACCATGGTTATTTATGGAAACAATGCCCCATTATATTATTCAAAATACTTTATTATCATAGCTATTATAATTGGCCTGGTAATAATTATATTGCTTATTTATTATTTCAATAAACGCAGATATTCCTGATATTCAGGATCTTCTTTCATTAATTCCAGTAGAGTTTCTTTGCAGATGTACTTTTTTCTCCTGGCATATTGTTCATTTTTAAGATCCATTTTTATTGCAATTTCTTGATAAGAATAACCATCAGAAAACAAAGTCAGAATTTTTTTCTGATCACGTCTTAATTTTTGAAATGCCCTGCTTAAGATGCTTTCAAGAACAAGGTTGCTTAACTCATCTGTTTCATCTTCGTCTGAAAAATCTGTTTTCAATTCAATTGTCCTTTGTTTCTTTCTGAGCTGTGCATTCCATACATTGCGTGCAACTCCAAAAAAATAACCTTTAAGGTCCGTAGTTAGATTAAGATCTTCTTCTGTTATCTGCCGGTAAAGAATGATAATTGAATCCTGGAAAACATCTGGTACATCCTCGACTGTTCCGCTATTCTTTAGAATATAATTTTTGACTAATTGTAAATAATTATCGTACACCCAATTCAGAACTTTGTCATCCTGATTGCGTACACCTTCAATTATGCTTTTATCTGAGATATTTTTAAACAACCCCTTGTCGTTAGAAGAATCAGTTGGCAAATATAATGTTTCCAAAATCCAAAACTGTTTTTATTGCGCAGCAGGTTTTGCTTTTATCTGAGTCATGGGATAATCTTAATCAAAATATAAATATCTTTACTTACAATAAAAATCAATTTCCTGTAACTACAAATGTCTTTCCCTTTTGTAAAACAACCTGATGCAATGGATTGCGGGCCTGCTTGTCTGAAAATGGTAGCAGGGTTTTATAAAATGGGTTTTTCACTTGAATCGCTTAGAAAAAAATGTTATATAACCAGGGAAGGAGTCTCATTTCTGGGACTTTCTGAAGCCGCCGACTCTCTTGGTTTCCGAACCATTGGAGTCAAAATTTCTTTTGATATGCTGATTGAAAATGTTCCATTGCCTTGCATTGTGCATTGGCGACAAAAACATTTTATAGTCATATACAAAATTAAAAACGACAAAATCCGGGTTGCAGATCCTGCCTTAGGGCTCATCAGCTATTCACGTGAAGAATTTGTTAAATCCTGGGCATCTACAATTACCGATGGAAAACCAGCCGGACTAGTTTTAATTATTGAACCCACACCTGCATTATTTGAAAATGAGAGTGAACATGAAAAGGCTAATGGTTTCCGATTCCTATTTAAATACTTTCGTCTTTATAAAAAATATATATACCAGCTTGTTCTCGGTTTACTTCTTGGAAGTTGTATCCAGCTGGTTATTCCCTTCCTTACTCAATCAATTGTCGATATTGGTCTGAATAATAATGATATAGGTTTTATTTACCTGATCCTGTTTGCCCAGCTTGCCTTGGTTTTTGGCAGAATGTCGGTTGAATTTATCCGAGGCTGGCTGCTTCTTCATATCGGGGCAAGGGTAAATGTAGCTGTGATTTCGGGATTCCTTCAAAAATTAATGTCACTACCTATTGCATTTTATGACACAAAACTAACTGGCGATATTCTTCAGCGGATAGAGGATAACAACAGAATCGAAGAGTTCCTTACCTCTGCAAGTCTTAATATTTTATTCTCTTTTTTTAATCTTATAGTATTTGGCATTGTCCTTGGAGTTTTCAGTATTAAAATACTTGTAATCTTCCTTACTGGTTCAGCATTATACATTTTATGGGTATCGCTTTTTATGAAACCGAGAGCCCAACTTGATCATCAGCGTTTTAAGCAGATGTCGATATCCGGCTCCAAACTTATAAACATGGTTAATGGAATGCAGGAAATAAAGCTGACTCAGACCGAATTAAGAATGAGATGGGATTGGGAAAAACTTCAGGCTACCTTGTTTGGAATAAAAGTCAAGGGATTAAGTATAATTCAATATCAGTCAGCCGGAGCTACATTCATTAATGAAGTAACCAACGTGCTGATTACAGTAACTGCTGCAACGGCGGTTCTTAATGGCGACATGACTCTTGGTATGATGCTTGCTGTACAGTTTATTATAGGTCAGCTTAATACACCTGTCAGCCAGATAATTGGATTTTTTCGTACATCACAAGATGCAAGAATGAGCCTTGACCGATTGGCTGAAGTTCACCGGATGGATAACGAAGAACCGAATCCGGAAATGAAGATACATAAACTCCCTGATAAAAAGGATATTTATATCAACAACCTGTCTTATCAATATGAAGGCCCGCGTTCTCCGTTTGCTTTAAAAGATGTGGACCTGGTAATTGAAGAAAATAAAATTACTGCAATTGTCGGTACAAGCGGAAGCGGAAAAACAACCCTGCTTAAAATGCTCCTTGGATTCTACAAACCAATAAATGGCGAAATTCTGATTGGAGATACCAGGTTATCTAATCTTAGTCTCAAAATCTGGAGGGAAAAAGTGGGGGCCGTTATGCAGGATGGTTTCTTATTTCCCGATACAATAGCTGCCAATATTGCTCCGGGATCTGAAGAAATCGATGAGGAGAGGTTGATAAAGGCAGTCGATATTGCAAATATTAAAGGATTTATTGAATCTCTGCCTCTGGGTTATAATACTAAAATAGGAGCAAACGGTCATGGATTAAGCGAAGGGCAGAAACAAAGATTCCTAATTGCCCGTGTAATATATAAGAATCCTGATTTTATAATCTTTGATGAAGCTACCAATTCACTTGATGCAAATAATGAAAAAGTAATTGTTGAAAACCTTACCGGATTCTTTGAAGGTAAGACTGTTATTGTTGTTGCACACAGGCTTAGTACAGTAAAAGACGCTGATAAAATTGTAGTTCTAGACAGTGGCAGGATAATGGAAACAGGTACTCATGAATCGCTCATAGGGAAACGGGGCGCTTATTATAACCTGGTAAAGAATCAACTTGAACTGGGAAATTAAAAAACTTCAATGCAAGATCGCAAACCTGAAATATTATATTCTGATCCCGTAAAAGAGATTATGGGAAATCCACCAAAGAAAATACTCAGATGGGGAACCATGGTAATATTTTCGGTTTTTGTCCTTTTTATTTTTTTTGCATGGATAATAAGATATCCGGATACAATACCGGCTCCGGTTGAAATTACTACAATGAACCCTCCTGTAACGCTTGTTACTAAAATAACAGGACGTATAAAATTTTTATATGTAAAAGAAGGGGAAAAGGTAAAAGCCGGACAACTTCTTGCTGTAATGGAAACTACGGCCTCAATCCATGATATCGAATTGCTGAGGCAAACAATCGATACAATTAATAAGCCCGAATTACTTTCTTTTCAGCTACTGCCTGATTTTTCCAGGCTTGGAGAATTACAGGGCTATTATGCATCTTTCCTGAAAAACCTTTCCGATTTGAACAATTATAATAAAAATGATTTTTATGGAAGTAAAATCACTTCACTTACAGATGAGATAAATGCAATTCAGGAATATATCGGCAGATTGATAATCAAGGAAAAACTGTATTCTGAAAATCAAAAGCTTGAAGCAAAGAAGTTTAAAAGAGATTCTTCACTTTACACCGGCAATGTTATCCCTGAAAGCGAACTGGAAACATCACACCAATCGCTTCTACGGGTTAATATAGACCTGCAGCAGGTGCGTCTGGATCATTCTGCAAAATCCATTGATCTTTCAGAAAAGAAACAATTATTGCAGGACTACCGGATAAACAGGATTGACGAAAAGGAAAAGTTAATTTCAATTTTAGGAGAGTCATTTCTGAACCTTAAGGCTCAGATGAATATATGGGAAAACAGTTACCTTCTTATTTCTCCTATTGAAGGTATTGTTTCATTTACGAGTTTCTGGAGCGCCAATCAATCAGTTGTTAAAGATGAACCGGTGATCAATATAGTTCCTGTTGAAACGGGCAGTTTTCTTGGAAGAATAAACCTTAAAATGCAAAGATCAGGCAAAGTAAAAATCGGACAATTAGTTAATATTCAGCTAAGTGGCTATCCATATCTTGAATATGGAATGGTAAAAGGTGTTGTAAAATCAAAATCACTTGTTCCGGCAGGTGATGCATATATTATTGAAATTGAGCTTCCTGATGGTTTAACTACTTTGTATGGAAAGAAACTTGATTTTACTCAGAATATGCAGGGAACTGTAGAGATTATAACTGAAGATATAAGGCTTCTTCAGAAGATTATAAACCCGTTCCGCTATATGATTTCCAAAAATAAAAGATGATCCAGCTTCATTTCTTAGAATATGGCTCATAATCATCATCGTCAGAGAGTGATGAAAACGAGGAACCTGGCTGACCTTTTGCGTCTGTTCCTGATTTACCTTTATCCTTTTTTATATATTTCTGATATAATCTCACTGCCAGAAATGCCATTGCAGCAAAGAAAATAATAATTTGAGTCTTATCCATATAGAAACAAGTAAGTTAGAGTACATTTATCAACAAATTCAGATTTTTATGAAATTATTTATCAAATATATAATTTATCTTCCATACATCTGTTCCAAGGTAACCGGAAAACAGATTTTGAGTTCATCTTTGGTTACTCCCTGACTCATTACTATTTTTTTAATATCTGGTTCTCACATTTATTTATGCCAAAACTTTGAGTATTATTAAATATTTCAATATTTTCGTACTCTGAAAATTCCATGGAATGCCATGGTGCAGAATACTGATAAAGAGCTGAAATATAAAAGGATTGATTATGACCAAGAAAAATCCGGATGACTCTGTTCGTAATGAACAATCCGGGGCTAATGAAAGCGCCCTCGGAACTGAGAATGCCACACAAGCGGAGAACGCGCAAAAAACTGACTCTCTGGACAATGCTGAAAAAACAGAAGATGAACCTGAGGAAGTCATTGAAAATGAGGAAAATAAAACAGAAGTAGTTGATGCCGGGGAGAAAGAAAAAGAAGCACCGGTTATCAAAGATGTTCACGATTTGGACGAGATTGAACTTCCTCCTGTAGATTATTCTGGTTATTCAAAACATGAACTGATTGAAACATTGGGTCTTATAATAGAAAACCGGCCTACACTGGAAATCAGGGATGATGTTGATCGTATCAAAATACTCTTCTATAAGAAACTGAAGCTGGAAGCAGAGGAAAGAAAAACAAAGTTTCTTGAGGGTGGAGGGAATATTGAGGATTACAGAGCCTGGGTTGACCCTGATGATGCACATATAAAACATCTTCTTGATAAATATAAAGAGAAAAAAACTGACTATAATAAGATTCAGGAAGCCGAGAAATATGAAAATCTTAAGAAAAAATATGATATTATTGATAAAATCAAGGATCTGGTCAACCGCGAAGAGTCTATAAATAAAACTTTTCATGACTTCAGATCGCTTCAGAATGAATGGCATTCAATTGGAGTGGTTCCTCAATCTGCTTTAAAGGATATATGGGAAAACTACCATCATTATGTAGAAATATTCTATGATTATATTAAGATAAATAAAGAGCTGAGAGATCTTGATCTTAAAAAAAATCTTGAAGCAAAGGTTCTTTTATGTGAAAAAGCCGAGGAACTTCTTCTTGAACCAAATCCGGTAAATGCCTTCAGGTTTTTGCAGGATTTTCATAATCAGTGGAGGGAAATAGGACCTGTTCCACAGGAATCGAAAAACGAAATATGGGAAAGGTTTAAAGAAGCTACATCGCAGATCAATAAAAGACACCACGAATATTTTGAAAAGCAGAAAGATGATCAGCGGAAAAATCTTGAGGCAAAGATGGCTCTTTGCGAGGAAGTTGAAGCTATTAATTTGCTTGAGATGAAGAATTTCAAGGAGTTTGATGAAAGAGCGGATAAAGTTGTTGAATTGCAGAAAATGTGGCGCACCATCGGATTTGCTCCAAAAAAACAGAATAATAAAGTATATCAAAGGTTCCGGGATGCATGTGATGCTTTTTTTGAAAAGAAAAGAGGATTTTACGCTGATAATAAAGAGATTCAACTTAATAACCTGCAACTGAAGACCGAATTATGTATCCAGGCTGAAGCTCTGCAGGAAAGCACTGACTGGAAATCGACTTCCGATGCCTTGATTAAACTCCAGAAAGAGTGGAAAGAGGTTGGCCCTGTTCCTCGCAAGCAGTCTGAAAGATGCTGGAAAAGATTCCGTAAAGCCTGTGATCATTTTTTCAACAGAAAAGCTGAATTTTTTGCTGAACTTGATACTTCCTACGACGATAATCTGAAGACAAAACTTGCAATAATTGAAGAGCTGGAAAAATTCGAGCCCGGTGCAGATGTTCAGGCTGCATTCGATCGGCTGAAAGAGATTCAAAGGAAATGGACCGATATCGGATTCGTCCCATTTAATATGAAAGATGAAATCACAAATAAGTACAGGAATGCTCTTAATCAGGAGTTTGATAAATTGAAAATAGGTGACGAGGATAAGAGTATTCTTAAATATAAAACCAAGCTTGATAATCTTAAGGCTAATCCCAAAGCCTCAAGAAAAGTTCGTAATGAAAGAGATAAATTCTTTACGAAGATCAAACAGTTGGAAAGCGATATCGTACTGTGGGAGAATAACATTGGTTTTTTTGCCAAATCGACAAATGCTGATACAATGATCAGAGAAGTTGAAGAAAAAATCGAAAATGCAAAAAAACTGATTAAAACACTTGAAGAAAAAGTCAAGATGATAGACCAATCGGGTCTTGATGATTAAAAAAAATGAATTCAGAAAGTTAAACTTTAAATATTCTTGCTTTGGCAGACGTAAAGTATGTATTTGTTACTGGGGGAGTAACTTCTTCACTGGGGAAGGGCATTATTTCCGCTTCACTTGCTAAACTATTGCAGGCCAGAGGATATTCTGTTACAATTCAGAAACTTGACCCTTACATTAATGTTGATCCGGGAACACTTAACCCTTATGAACACGGGGAATGTTACGTAACTCTTGACGGTGCTGAAACGGACCTTGATCTGGGGCATTATGAAAGATTTTTAAATGTTCCTACAAGCCAGGCTAACAATGTCACAACTGGCCGGATTTACCAGTCAGTTATTAATAAAGAGAGAAAAGGCGATTACCTTGGTAAAACTGTTCAGGTAATACCTCATATTACCGATGAAATAAAGCGCAGGATCAAACTTGTCAGTTCAGGCAATAAATTTGATATCGTAATAACAGAAATAGGTGGAACGGTGGGCGATATTGAATCACTCCCATATATTGAATCTGTTCGTCAGTTAAAATGGGAACTTGGGACACAAAACTGTGTTGTGATTCATCTAACCCTGGTACCATATCTTTCCTCAACCGGAGAATCCAAAACCAAACCAACACAGCATTCTGTAAAAGAGCTCCTTGAAACTGGTATTCAACCCGATGTTTTAGTGCTTAGAACAGAAAGACACCTTAACGGCGACCTGAAAAGAAAAGTTGCTCTTTTCTGTAATGTTGAAGAAAACGCTGTTATTGAGTCTGTTGATGTATCGACAATCTATGAAGTACCAATTAAGATGCTCGAACAGGGACTTGACAGGACTGTTCTGAGAAAACTGGCCCTTTCTGCAGAAAATGAACCTCAGCTGACTGAATGGAGGGAATTCCTTACAAAGTTGAAAAATCCAAAACATTCAATAAAAGTCGGTCTGGTTGGAAAATATGTTGAACTTCCGGATGCTTATAAATCAATTGCAGAATCGTTCATCCATAGCGGTGCGATGAACGAGTGCGAGATTGATGTTGTATACATACATTCAGAAGAGATTGTAGAGAATAATGTTATAGACAGACTAAGCGGTTTAAACGGTATTGTTGTTGCTCCGGGCTTCGGGTCAAGAGGTATTGAAGGCAAAATTCTGACCGCTAAGTACGCCCGGGAAAACAATGTTCCCTTTTTTGGGATATGTCTTGGTATGCAATGTGCCGTTATTGAGTTTGCTAGAAATGTTCTGAAACTCGAGGGGGCTCATTCAACAGAAATAAATCATAAAACAAAGTACCCCGTGATTGATCTAATGGAGGAACAGAAAAGTATTATAGATAAGGGAGGAACAATGAGACTAGGAGGGTATAAATGTGTCGTCAGTAAAAATTCAAAAGCCTATGAGGCGTACAGAAAAACTGAAATAGTTGAAAGACACAGACACAGGTATGAATTCAATGATAAATACTTAGATGATTTCAGAAATAACGGAATGGTGCCTGTTGGAATTAACCCTGAATCAAATCTTGTAGAGATCATTGAAATTCCCGATCATAAATGGTTTATCGGAGTTCAATTTCATCCTGAATATAGCAGTACAGTCATAAATCCTCATCCACTGTTTGTCAATTTTATTAAAGCCTGCATCGGATAACGACGCAATGAGTTGCTTATCAAGCAGATAGATATTAATTATAAATTTATTAATCGTTAACAATTAAATTTAATTCACCTGAAAGAATGGATAAAAATACAATAACAGGTATTATTCTGATTTTTGCAATCTTCATTGGATTTAGTATTTATAATGGCAGCCAGAGGAATAAGTCGTATCAGAAAGCTATTCTTGTTGCAGAATCTCATTATGCAAAAGGGGAACTGGAAACAGCAAGGGCTGAATATATTAATGCTCTGAGATATAAGCCAAATGAGCCTGAAGCTCTCGCTAAAATAAATGAAATCAGTCTTAAACTTGGAATTGGGATCGAAACGCCAAAGGCCGATACGATTGTTTCAAAACAATCAAAAACCGAAACTCCTGCAACTGTTGCTCCCGGAAAACCAACAGACATTAATCAATATGGGGTTTTTGCACAATCAGCTATTGGGGAAAATGAATTTATAACTCTTGAAAATAATAAGGTTGAACTTAAAATTTCAACTAAGGGAGGAAGGGTTTATTCGGCCCGGTTAAAAGATTACCGAACCTATGATTCACTTCCCCTGATATTATTTTCAGGTGATTCAACTGTGTTTGGTCTTAATTTCTTTACGGCCGATAATAAAGCTGTTCAGACAAATAACCTCTATTTTAAGCTGGCGTCGGACAAAAAATCATTTATTGTAAATTCTCAGCCGCAAAGTGTCATCCTTAGATTAATGGCTGGTGATGATAAATATATTGAATACAAATACACACTAGCCCCTGACAAGTATATTGTTGATTTTAATGTCAGCTTCAAATCAATGGAGGGAGTTATTGCTTCTAATCAAAACAGTCTGACATTAGACTGGAAAATGTTTATACCCCAGCATGAAAAAGGACGACAAAATGAAGAGAATTATTCAACTATAAACTATAAGTATTATCAGGATGAAGTTGCTGGACTAAGACTTCGTCAGTCAAAAGAGACTGAAAAGACAGACATCACTACAAAACTCAGCTGGATTGCATTTCAGGATCAGTTTTTTTCATCAATAATTCTTACCAATGACTTCTTCCTTAACGCTTCTATCTCGTCTACCCGGACTCTGGCATCAAAAAAATATCTGAGATACTATACTTCTGAAGTGGGAATTCCTTTCAACAGCAGCACTTCGAATTCAATCAATATGAAATTATATTATGGACCAAATTCAATTCCGATTCTTAGAAAGGAAGGGCTTCAGCTCGAAAAGATCGTATTCCTAGGAAGGAATATTATAGGTTGGATCAGCAGGTTTGTTATTATTCCAATTTTTAACTGGCTGAATAAGTTCATAAGTAATTTTGGTCTGATTATTCTTATTCTGACTATCATTATAAAAGTTGTTCTTTTCCCTCTGACTTTTAAATCATATCAGTCACAGGCAAAAATGCAGGTACTTAAGCCATTGGTAGACGAATTAGGCAAAAAATTCCCAAAGAAGGAAGATGCAATGAAAAAGCAACAGGCTACTATGGATCTGTATAAAAGAGCAGGAGTTAACCCTATGGGAGGATGCCTCCCGATGCTTCTTCAGATGCCAATCCTGTTTGCTATGTTCAGGTTTTTTCCGGTTTCAATTGAATTAAGACAGGAACATTTTCTTTGGGCAACTGACCTGTCGACATACGATTCAATATTGCATCTTCCTTTTATGATACCGATTTATGGTGATCATGTAAGTCTTTTTACTCTTCTTATGACTGCATCGACTTTATTGACTATGAAGATGACTGGTTCTTCTCCCGGTTCAGATCAGCCAGGAATGAAGATGATGATGTACATGATGCCAGTTATGTTTATGCTTATTCTTAATCAATTCTCTGCAGGCCTTACATATTATTATTTCCTTGCCAATATGATTACTTATGGGCAGAATATGATATCTAAAAGATTTATTAATGCAGATGCTGTCTTAGCGACACTCGAAGAGAATAAGAAGAAACCACTGAAGAAATCAAAATGGCAGCAGCGACTCGAATCTGCTGCTAAACAGAGAGGAATTAACCCTCCTAAAAAGTAACTATCTGAACAATTCAATACTAAAGGTTGTCTTAAAAAAGCAGCCTTTTATTTTGCTCTAATTTCATCCATTGTCAGAAGTAAAATCCAAATCAGAATAAAGGGAATCAGACACTGACTATATTTATAAGTTAAAAATTATTAAAATATAGCTATGATTCGAAAAAAGAACTAAATTTATTTCTTCCAATTAAAGGGGAAATGGGAAAAAAATTTAAAAACAAAGATTTAGCCGCAAGGCTGGGTGTTTCAGGTACGCTGGTTTCACTGGTGCTTAATAATAAAGCCGATCAACAGGGAATCCGAAAGGATACGCAGGAAAAGGTACTTACACTTGCAAGACAGATGGGTTATTTTGAAACACTGCACGAAAAAAATGAAACTTCACCTGTTGAAGAAAAACCGGGAGTCCTGGGAATGATTGTACCTTCATTAAATGATCCTTTTGTTATTCAGATAGTCCCATTTCTTCAGAAGGCATTTTCGAGTATAGGGGTCGGTTTCTCTATTGTTACAAAAGATCCTGATGATCAGAGATATGACCGTTTAGTTGGAGCTTTTAAAAAGTTCTACTCTGGTCTTATTCTTCTAGGAGATGCTGCTGATGATAATACGATAAGAGCTCTAAGGGCAACTGATTATCCATTCGTAATTCTTGAAAAATCGGTAAAGATATTACGACTTAATTCAGTTAGCACGGATACTTCAGCTGGTGCTATTCTTGTGGTTAATCACATAGAAAAACTGGGGTATAAAAACATAATCATTGTTGCCGATCGAAAATCTTTTCGTACTGATATTGATGCAATCCAGGATATTATTGATGCATTGAGTAAGAAACCAGGCTTTAACAAACCAATTGTAGCTGAATTGGATAAACCAATGGCTGGAGAAGAAATAGACTTTGCACAATACGAAAATTTCCTGCGCCCACCTTACAGAGCAGATATTATGATTGTTATGAATGCAAATCTTGTCTATCCAGTTATGGCTTTACTCCGTAAAAAGAAGTTACGTGTTCCTCAGGATATAGCTCTTGTATCAATGGAAGAGGGTACGGGTTTCGACCTCATGTTTTCGCCTGTTACCTGCCTTCGTAAACCTCTTTCAGGTATAGCAATTAAGGTGGCAAATATTATATGGTCAGAAGTTAAAAACGCTGGAAAAGGTAAATTTAAAAGACAAGTAAATATCTCCCCTGAACTCATTGTTCGAAATTCCTGTGGTACAATTTAAAACCGGAATTATTATGAGAGTTGCCCTGAAGTTATTATTTGTGCTAATAATAACATCAACTTGCGCTTGTAAGGGTAAACATCTTATCAATAATAAAGAATACAGGACAGTTGTCGAAAGATCCTTTAAAGAAAGGAAGAAATTTGCCGGAAACAGGGAAACAACACTATTCTCAGTTTTTAATCAGAAGCTTTCGTTAATGCAGGAAGAAGCTCTTAAATTCCTTTTTGCGTTTATGCCATTAAGCGATCTGGCTGATTATGATGGTGATTTTTTTCTATCAAATATTGATATGTCTTTGCGTGCAAAGTCTGAAATGCCATGGAGTGAAGAAATTCCTGAAGATATATTTCTGCATTACGTTCTTCCATGCAGGGTTAATAATGAAAATCTTGACTCATTCCGTATTGTTTATTATGATGAGATCATAAACCGTACCAGGGGAAAGGATCTCTTACAGGCAGCGCTTGAAATCAACCACTGGTGCCATGAAAAGGTCAGTTATCAACCTGCCGATTCAAGGACATCATCTCCTATGAATACCATTTTGTCTGCCAGAGGAAGATGCGGTGAGGAATCTACATTTACGGTGGCAGCTCTAAGAACAGCTGGAATTCCTGCTCGTCAGGTTTATACTCCGCGCTGGGCCCACACCGATGATAATCATGCCTGGGTTGAAATATGGTTAAAAGGAAATTGGTATTATATGGGAGCCTGTGAACCGGAACCGGTTCCTGATCGTGGATGGTTCACAGAACCTGCAAGAAGAGCAATGCTTGTAAATACAAAGTCATTTGGAGCAAGCTTTGGTAATGAAAATTCAATAAACATCCATAAGAATTATACTGAAGTCAATAATCTGTCCAAATATGCTGTTACAAAGAGGATATTTGTGAAAGTGCTTGCCAGGGATGGGGCACCATTAAATAATGCCAAAGTTGAATACCAGCTATATAATTATGCTGAATTTTACCCTCTGGCAACCGTGCCGACTGATAAAAATGGAATAAGTCAGTTCGAAACTGGTTTGGGTGATCTTTTAATATGGGCATATAAAAACGAAGATTTTAATTTTAAGAAAATATCAGTCCGTGAAACTGATACTTTAATATTGAAACTTGAAAGGAAAGCTTCAGGCAACTTTAGCTTTGATATTGATCTTGATGTGCCGGTAACCAGATCACCGTATGCAGGGCCTTCATCAAAATTGGTCGAACAGAATTCGATAAGAATTAATTCTGAGAATATCATCCGGCAGAAGTATATCGATTCCTGGATAAAACCAGGAGAAGCAAAAAAAATAGCCATTATGCTGAATCTTGATACAGCAAGGATAATGAAGATATTTCTCAGAAGTATGGGTAATTATAATGAGATCAGGTCTTTTCTGTCCGAGACACCTGATTCGCTGAGATCCGTGGCCGTGTCTCTGCTTGAAATCATTTCTGATAAAGACCTCCGGGATATTAAAAGTTATGTTCTTTCCGATCATCTTAGAAACAGTTATAAACCATCATATCTTTCAGGTGAAACAGGCAATAAAATGTTCCTGGATTATATCCTTAATCCGAGGGTTGCTGATGAACTGATTGTTGCCTGGCGCAGTTATTTCAGGGAAAAACTTTCTCCTCAGTTGTTGAAAAATGCACCCGGCAATCCTTCTCTGATTGTTCAATACATGGATGACAACATCAAGATTGCAGATGAGGAAAACTATTATAGAACGTCATTGACGCCAATGGGTGTCAATGAACTTAAAATTTCGGACTCAGGCTCCCGCTCTGTCTGCTTTGTTGCAGTTTGCCGCAGCCTGGGCATACCATCGAGACTTGAACCAGGAAGGAATATTCCCCAGTATTTCTTTAATAATAACTGGAATGATGTCTTTTTTGCTGATCAGAAAAAACCTGAACAAAAGAAAGGATATCTTAAACTTAGATCATCTGATACTAATCCTGTTCCGGAATATTATATTCATTTCACAATTGCCAGATTTGAAAACGGTAGGTTTAATACTCTTGAATATGATTTCAATAAAAAAATCAGTGATTTTAAAAAAGAAATTGCCCTGCCTCCGGGAAATTATATGCTAGTTACAGGTAACAGGCTAAATGACAGTAAGATATTATCGAATATCTCTTTTTTCGATCTTTATGAGAATGGACATAAAACAATTGACGTAAAAATCAGAAAAGATACCACGGTCAATAAAATACCTGGAAAGATCGATTTTTAGGAAATTGTTAACAACTGTTGATATCTGAAGAAGGTCAGATTCGTGTTTGCATATAAAATTCATTTATCTTTGTTATGTTTTGGTGTTACAATGAAATAAAATCATTGTAATGAAAAGGGAATGCGGTTTGAATCCGCAACAGTACCCGCTGCTGTGAAGCCCGATCGTTCTAACGATGATGGTTTTATGAAATACCTGCCACTGTGACTATATAGTGTTATGGGAAGGCTTCATAAAACCGGGATAAGTCAGAAGACCTGCCATGCAAATTCATATTCACGGCTTTCGGGAAGAAAAGCGCCGGATCATATATTGATTCCTCCCTTAAAATCTCCCGGAAACTGCGAATATCGGATTTTTAATCTGATGAATAATTGTTTATTGCATTGCAAAATTAAGATATGCACTCTCAGAATGGATATAAAATAATTAATCTTTGAAAAAACCCTTATTATATATTGCAATTCTTTTCTCATTGCCACTAAGCGGACAAATGTTGTTTCAGAACGATACTATTAAAATAAAAGAGGTTGTAATTAGCAGGATGAAACTCAATTCAGATCCTGCCGGTTATAAAAAACACACAATAGATTCATCAATTCTTAAGAATTACAATCATTGTATGCTGGCCGATGTACTTTCCGAAAATTCAAATATATATATTAACAGCTATGGAATGGGTGGTACAGCAACACCTTCCCTCAGAGGCACGGGAGCGAGCCATACACAGGTGGCATGGAACGGTATCAATATAAATCAACCTATGCTGGGTCAGTCAGATCTGGCGATTATACCGGCTGGTCTTATAGATGATATCCTGATTTATTTTGGAGGAGCTTCAATGGTATTGAATAGCGGAGGAATAGGTGGAATAATTAACCTCGAAACATTACCGATTTGGAAAAAAGAAACTTCGATTTCAATAAGTCCCGGGCTGGGTAGTTTCGGGAATTATTCCGGATCAGTTAATGTAAAAAGCGGAAATATTAATTTTCAAACAGTCACGAAAGCTTTTTTACAGTACTCTGAAAATGATTTCAGATACCTGAATAATGTAATGAGCGCTGATCCAGTCCGGGAAACAAGAAAAAACAGTCAGGTTAACCAACAGGGATTTCTTCAGGAGCTGTATTATCGGAAAGAAAATAATAGTATCTCAGCCAGAATATGGTATCAGTCAGCGAACAGAAATCTTCCGGGATCAATGTTAATTGAGCAATCAAATTCTGACGAAAAACAATACGATGAATCGTTAAGGACAATGCTGAATTATAATGTTTTCCATAGTAATGGTGATTATTCAATTACAGGAGCCTGGATGTCAGACAGATTGAATTATTCTGACCGTATTGCATCGATATACTCGCGTAATCTTTCAAATAATATGATTTTAAAAGCTGATGCTACAAATAATTTAGGTGAATGTACCAAACTTAAGATTATTTTGGATGAAGAGCTAAATAACGTTAAATCAAATAATTATAGTAAGAATGCAACCCGAAACACTTGTACGTTGACTGCTTCTGTGGAACGAAACGCCAGTGAAAGGTTCACCACAACATTGCTTCTTCGTGAAATATACTATAAGAATACTTTTCTGATTCCGGATTTTTCGGCGGGATTGCAATTCAGGGTTATTGATCAAAGGGAGTGTTTTCTGAAAGCAAATATTTCAAGAAATTCTAAAATTCCAACTATGAATGACATGTTCTGGATACCGGGAGGCGATCCCGGATTAAAAAATGAATATGCATACATATATGAAATGACTTATGAGATAAACCATAAGATTTCAGCTCCTTTTACGTTTAAATATGATATATCAGTTTTTCATAACAACATCAAAGATATGATTGTATGGCACCCTGGAGAATATTCGTATTGGACACCTGACAATATTCAAAAAGTCAATACAATGGGGCTCGAATCATCCTTTTTATTGAATTATACGGTCAGTAATTTTACATCAACATTTCATGCTGGTTACTCTTTCACAAGGGCAATAACTGCCGGTTCGAACGACAATACGGACCTTTCCATCGGGAAACAACTAATGTATATACCCGAAAATCAAGCAAATGCATCACTCCGTTTGAGCTATCGGAATTTATATGCTTCATGGGTTGGAAACCTGGTTGGAAAAAGATATGTAACGGTGGATAATTCCGGATATCTGCCGGCGTATTTTCTCAATAATATCACAACAGGAATAAAACTGAATTTGAAAGGCGATTCCTTTGATATTAATTTTACTATTGATAATATATTTAATATTAATTATCAGGCAATTGAATATTACCCTTTGCCTGGCAGATCGTATTTTATAAAAATTTTATTTCAATTGACTAAATAGCTTAAAATGAAGAATTTGTTTAAAATTGTTGTTCTTTTCTCCTTGCTTGGATCCTGCGCTCAGCCGCCTGATCTAAGCCTGACACAATATTCATTTGGTGGAGGTGTTTATATACTTAATGAAGGAAATTTTGGCAGGGGAAATGGTTCTCTTTCTTTTTATTCATACGATTCAGTTAAAATTTTC
Source organism: uncultured Bacteroidales bacterium (assembly GCA_963838215.1). GTDB lineage: Bacteria > Bacteroidota > Bacteroidia > Bacteroidales > VadinHA17 > LD21. The sequence continues at coordinate 73,227 of CAWIQG010000003.1, forward strand.
AATGATCTGTTCTATTCGGTGAATGGATTTCCACTGGGAGATGTTCCAAATTCTATGATTATTTCTGGTGGTAAAGGATATATTGTAGTTAATAACTCAGGGAAAATTGAAGTTGTAGATCAATCCACCATTGTATGGAAAGCCACAATTGCCGGACTTATATCACCACGGAACATGTTAATTATTGATGATTTCAAAGCATATGTATCCAGTCTTTATTCTGATTCGGTTGCAATTATTAATATTCTTAACAATTCAATCTCCGGTTATATTAACCTGAGAAGAACATCAGAGTCAATTGTTCTCGCAGGAAACAACGCGTATATTTCTAACTGGGTAGGAGGAAATGAAATAATGGTTATAAATACAATTACTAATCAGTTAATTGATTCAATTGAAGTAGGAATTGAACCGGAAAGCATGGTTCAGGATAGGTTCGGAATGATTTGGGTACTATGCAACGGCGGCTGGACCCGACAAAATTATGCTGAGCTGATAGGAATAAACAGCGTTACAAATTCAGTAGAAAGAAAGTTAATTTTTCCGACAAAAGATGAATCACCCACATGTCTTAAGATAGATGGTTCGGGGCAGACTCTTTACTATCTTGATAATGGCGTAATGCAGATGGATATTAGCTCGGCAAGTCTGCCTGCAACTCCTCTGATTGCACCTCAATCAGGGGAGTATTTCTACAAAGTTGGAATAAACCCAATAAACGGCGATATTTTCATTACCGATGCAGTTGATTTTGTACAACAAGGTTATGTGTTAATATATACAAATAACGGAACATTTATTTCAAAACAAAGAGCAGGTATAATTCCGGGTTCAATGTGCTTTAAAGTGAATCTCAATTTATAAAATACCTGAGCTGACCATAATTTATGATAACCATGAAAAGTATGAATATAACGAAATTAGTTCTGATCATGGCTATATTAACCTCTTCAGGTTGTGTAAACAGTTATAAAAGAAGTACTGACAGATTACAAAACGCAGGGAATGAAATTTCAAGAGCGGAAAGATTCACTCTTAAAAAAATGAATGGTTATACTGAGGTAACAATAATTAATCCATGGCAGGGAGCAAAAGATGTAAACATGGTTTATAATCTAGTCAGAAGAGGATCTGAGTTACCCGTTGGAAGTGATTCTTCGATGGTCATTTTTGTTCCACTTAAAAAGATTATTTGTATGTCAACCACTCATATAGCAATGATCTCAGCTCTTAGTGAAGAAAACACTATTTCAGGAGTTTCAGGGACCGGTCTCATTTTTGCAGATGGTCTCCTTGAAAAAGTTAAAAACGGGCAGATAGTGGATGTGGGATATGAAGCTAATCTGAATAAAGAACTGATACTTAAAATCTCTCCTGATCTGATAATGATGTATGGAATAGGAAGTGAATCAGCTGGTTATGTAGGAAAAATAAAAGAAATGGGCATTAAAGTCCTTTTTAATGCCGATTATCTTGAAACTGATCCTTTAAATAAAGCAGAATGGATAAAATTGTTCGGGGCACTCTACTGTAAAGAGGATATGGCTGACAGTATTTATAAATCCGAAGTTGAAGCGTATAGCAATTTAAAAACATATATAGGTCAGAAGATTTCTTACAAACCAAAAGTTCTGCTTGGTCTTCCATTTAAAGATACCTGGTATGTTTCCCCCGGCAATTCATTTATAAGTAAGTTGATCAATGATGCCGGCGGAAATTATCTTTGGCAGAATACAGAATCTTCAGTTTCCATGCCTTTTGGAATAGAAAATGTTTACCTGGAAGCATTAACTGCTGACTACTGGCTTAACATCGGAAGTGTAAGTTCCAGAGTCGAAATTTCTATGATCGATCAGAGACTGAATGAACTTCCATGTTTTTTAAATGGAAATTTGTACAACAATAATAAACGGGTTACGGTCAATGGGGGAAATGATTATTGGGAAAGCGGAAGTATTTATCCACATCTTATCCTGAAAGATATCGCCTCAATATTGCATCCTGATTTATTCAACGATAATGAGTTATTCTATTATAGAAAAATCTATTAATTTTAAATCCATTGAATACTGAAATGCAGATAAAAACAATTGATTTCCCGAAATCAGGAAAACAGATCAGATTAATTTTTATATGCCTTCTTTTTCTCGTTATCAGTTTTCTGATTCTTGATATTTTTAGCGGATCTGTCAGTATAAAAGCTTCTGAAGTCATAAAAGCAATTTTCAGCAATTCCGGCAGTAATTTTCAGACAATAATCCTGAAATTCAGATTACCTAAAGCTATAACTGCTTTGGTTGTCGGTATAGCATTATCGTTGAGCGGTTTACAGATGCAAACAGTATTCAGGAATCCTATGGCCGGACCTTATGTTCTTGGTATCAGTTCAGGAGCAAGTCTTGGTGTTGCTTTTGTAGTGCTTGGTTTTTCTGCTAGCATATCACCAGACAGTTTGAAAGGGTTGGGAAACTGGATTCTGGTGGCTGCTTCCTGGACAGGAGCTGGTGCGATAATGTTACTGATTATGTTTATTTCATCCAGAGTTAAAGATATCATGACCATTCTTATACTTGGGATTATGCTTGCAAGCGGGATCTCTGCAATCGTTACTATTATGCAATATTTCAGCAGTGAAACAATGCTGAAAGCTTATGTTATCTGGACCATGGGAAGTTTAGGTAATCTTACTTCAGGTCAACTCAGTGTTCTTCTGATTTCTGTTTCGGCCGGAATACTTCTAAGTTTTATCTCAGCCAAAATGCTGAATGCTATGTTACTGGGTGAAAATTATGCAGCCAGTATCGGACTTAACGTCAGGTTTGCAAGAGTGGTGATATTTATATGCACAAGTATCCTTGCAGGAAGCGTTACAGCTTTTTGCGGACCTATAGGCTTTATTGGAATAGCGGTTCCTCATATTGCAAGGATATTATTTAAAACATCTGACCATAAGATTTTAATACCAGGGACAATCCTTACCGGCGGAGCTATCATGCTTGCCAGTGATATAATCTCACAGCTTCCTGGATCAGAAAGTGTTCTTCCCATAAACGCTGTTACATCATTGATAGGTATTCCCGTTGTTATCTGGATAGTATTGAGCAACCGGAAATATTCAGGTCTATTTTAATGGAAATGAACTTAGAAGAAATATTAACTTTCGATTCACTTAAAATAGGTTATGTTTCAGGGAAAAATGAAAATGCTCTGCTGCCTCCGCTTAATGCATGTGCTTATAAAGGGGAGATGATTGCTATTATTGGAAGGAATGGCATTGGCAAAAGCACACTTTTAAGAACTCTTACTGGATTACAGCCATCTCTGGCTGGTGAAATATTTTATAGTAACAAAAATATCAGAGATTATTCCAGAATTGATCTGGCCCGAAAAGTTGGATATATTTCTACTGAGATCGTTAAGGCCAGTAACATGAGTGTTTATGATCTTGTGGCACTGGGTAGATTCCCTCATACAAATTGGACCGGAAAGATTAACTTACAAGATCATGAGATTATAATGGATGCAATAGAAAAGACATCATTATCTAAGTTTTGCAAAAGGTTTATTTCCGAGCTTTCCGACGGTGAAAGACAGAGAGCCATGATAGCCAGAATTTTAGCACAGGATACAGGAATTATGCTGATGGACGAACCTACCGCTTTTCTCGATATTGGAAGCAAATATGATATTCTTCATCTTATGAACATCCTTTCACATAAAAATCAAAAAACAATAGTTTTCTCTACTCATGATCTTCAAATGGCTGTTAGTCAGTCAGATAAAATCTGGCTTATACTCGATAACCACCTCATTGATGGAGCTCCGGAGGATCTTATGATTGCTGGGGCATTTGATCACCTATTCGATTCATCTCCCGTATATTTCAATTCTGAAGACGGCACCTTCTCTTTCAGGAATGAATATAAGGGTAGAATATACATTGAAGGATCCGGAATCAGACGTCGCTGGACAGAAAAGGCAATCAGCAGAGCAGGTTTTTCAGTTTCAGAAGAGAAAACAATACCCTATATAAAAACTCCTTCCGACAATAATAGTATTTGGCAACTCTCAACATCGGGTGCAACACAGGAGTTTGGATCAATTTATGAATTAATTAGTTGGTTAAACAATAAAGATCTAAAGCCTAATTGAAGTACTTCCTGTAATTTTCTATAAAGGGACCAATATCCTCAACAGCCAGTTTTTTTGCTATTATTTTTTTGTTTTTATCAAGGATATACACCAGTGGCGTTGATTGAACATTATAATAGAAATCAAAATGAGAGCTTCTCTCGGGATCCCATCCATTTATCCAGGTCAGTTTATTATCCTCAATATATTTTGTCCAACTTGCTTTATCCGCAGTTGTGCATACAGCAAAGACTTCAATATCTTCATCTTTAGCTTTTTCATAATATGCCTTAAGTTTTGGAGTGGCTTCTTTGCAATGACCACAATTGGGTTCCCAGAAATATAAGATCGTAAACTCTTTTTCGACGTCGTATAATGAAACAAATGTTCCTTTATAGGAGTCCATCACAAGATTCTGTGCTTTCTTTCCAATCAGGTTGGGCCTTATGAGATCAATTTGTCGCCTGAGATCATCCTTAAATTCTTTTGATACCCAATCGGCTTTTCCTGAAAGATAAATATCATCAGCCAGTTTAACCATCACGGCATCGTGCCCCATAATTTCACTTTCCCTGAAATGGTTAAACAGATAAACGGCAACGAATTGAAAGACTTTATGATTGGCTTTACATTTTAAAATCAATTTGTCAATTTCCTTATTTATGGAATCAGGCGACTGAATAACGACATTTGTGAAAAAAGCATTGAGTCGCGCATACAGTATGGGAGTCCGGAGTAATCTTTCATCGGTCAGATCTATATTGTCAAAGAAATGATCTTTATTATAATTGTAATTCATTATCCATCTTACCGAATCGGGTTTTTGGACTCCTGCAGGGATTGAAAACTCTGGAACATCTATTGGAACCAATGATTTTACAAGCGTCGCAAGTAAGTTTCCGTTATTAGCATTAACAACACTTATAAGATATAATTTCATTTTGTCTTCCAACACTTTCTGAGTTGAAGCAAGTATTTTCAGTGAATCGTTGTTCTGCTTGTTGTTTTGAATTCTTTTGGAAACAGATGCAGCTTCCTGTTGCATCCTCATCCATTTTTTCTGATATTCAACAAATGCAGAATTTTCTTCTGAGCCGATGAATTTCAGAGTATTAATATAATCAACAAAGGAGCAGTCAACTGAAAAATACTGATTTTTTGAGATTAATATTTCAAAATATTTTTTCCCGGGCAGCACAATCATATAAATACCTTGCGGTAAATCTACTTTCCCCATAACTATTCCGTGGCCTTCTTTATCGAGCTTTATGGTATCCTTAATATATTGTTTATCACCAAGATGATATGCCAGAAAAACTGTCGAATCCTGAAGTCCATGAATAGTAATATCAATCTCATAACCATTCTTTAACTGGCAAAACGAGAAAGCTGATAACATTGAAAGTAATACTGCAAAAAATATTTTTCTCATATACAAGTCAGATTATTAAAGACATCTGCAAAATTAGTTAATGCAATTTCCTGGCCAAAGTTTGTTCAGCAAATATTTTAAAAATATATTGTACTTTTGAAATCTCAACCCTGGTCAGAAAAATGAAAATTTCATTGCTTATTCCTGTATTCGATTATGATATAGTTGCACTTGTTCACAGCATGAAAAGTGCCCTTGGAAAAGTTCCGGAATTCTGCGAAATACTTATTGGGGATGACGGTTCATCTGCTGAGTACAGAGAAAAATACCGATCTCTTGAAGCTACTGATGTCAAAGTGATCTTTTCAGAAAAAAATATAGGAAGAGCTGCAATAAGAAACAAACTGGCGCTTGAAGCAAAAGGAGATTTTTTACTTTTTATTGATGCTGATGCAATGTTACCCGGTACTGCTGAAGCATATATGTTAAAGTGGCTGCCGGTAACAACAGTTTCAAGGGTAATATGTGGAGGGACTTTGTATCATGATAGTTCTCCGGGTGATCCCGACAAACTTTTAAGGTGGAAGTATGGAAAGAGGAAAGAACAGCTGAAACTGGCAGAAAGGAATAAACATCCACATGCAAGTTTTTCAACGTTCAATGTTCTTATTGATAAAACAGTTTTCTCTAAGATCCGTTTTAATGAAGAATTGAAACAATATGGCCATGAAGATACTCTAATGGGTTACCAGTTGAAAAAAGCCGATATAGACATATTGCATATTGATAATGGACTTATTCATGAGGGGCTTGAATCGAATATAGATTTTCTTGAGAAGACAAAACTAGGCATAGAAAACCTCAGCAATCTCTATGATAATGTTACTGACAAGAAAACCTTCTCTGACACAGTCAGAATTCTCAAAGTATATAACAGACTCAGGTTCTTAAGGTTGACACGAGTCTTAACCGGGATTTTTATCAAATACAGGGATCAGATGGAGATAAGACTTGACTCAAGCAATATTTCCCTCCGGTTATTTGGCTTCTATAAAATATGTTTGTTTTGTACATATCGTGAAATCCACAAAAGAAGAAATGTACTTCCGATCTTTTAATTATTGACCAATCTTATATTAAAATATTAATGCGAAGAGAATAACACTATTTCAATTAATGTATCATTCGCAAGATATAAGTCTAATAATGCAACCATTGTTCAACTGATCAAATATCTATTTTCAGAAGATCAGTATTGCCATCTGATCTGGGTTCTGCTTTTAGCACAAAATTGAACCTGTCAACTAAAGTACAAAGGAAAAAATCTGTAGGAGGAGAGAATTTAATATTTTCAGGATTAAAAAATCTCTTACCTGCTGTGTTTTTAAGATCTGAAATTTTCTTTTCAGAAGTAAAATATTTATTATACAACCCGGCTGCTATCATTTCAGCACATAACAAGTCCTCTTCGGTCGACTGGTTTGCTCTGTAACCCATTGCTACAAGCGTTACATGATCAGGATTAAGAGCTTTGATATACCTTACAATTGCCCCTGCATTGACAATGCTGCCAGTCATAACCATGTCAGCGTTTACGGAATTAATCAGTCCTTTTGTACCCGCAGTGGTAGTTTGAATAACAGTTTTGCCGTGAAGGTCAGATTTAATAATTTCAGTCGGGCTGTTCCCATAGTCAAACCCTTCAATTTTTTGCTCGTCTCTTTCTCCAACAAGAACAGAATTTATGTACTGCTTTTTTAACTGAAAAGCTTTTCCGGCATTTTCTGTAGCAATTATTCGCACTGCACCTGCATCAAACGCATAGCAACAGACCGAAAAAGCTCTGAATACATCAATTATAACAGCAACACCTTTTGCTTTCCGGGCTCCTTCAATAAACTCCAGAATTTCAACCTTCATTATGATTAAATAAAGGAGTGAAAATAGCATATATTTTTGTTCAACACCATCACACAGCCTCGGATATTTCGTATATTTGATCTAAAGAGTTGTTTTTGCTTATACTGTAAAGACATTAATTGATATAGAATTATGGCAAATCCTGTCACATGGATCATGGATCAAATAAAACGCTTGAATGATGCTATCTGGCATACTCCGTTGTCAGAAATTTCAAGGGGAAAAACATTTCTTTTTAAACAATTGAGAATTATTGTTCTTGCTGCCCGGGGTTTCTCAAATGATAAAGTTCAACTTCGTGCCTCTGCTTTGACTTTTTATTCACTTCTTTCTGTTATACCTGTAGCAGCTATAGCATTTGCAATAGCCAAAGGTTTCGGACTAGATCAAAATCTCAAAGTATTAATTACAGAGAAATTTCAGGCTCACCAGGAGGTACTTAACTGGTTATTGCTGAATGCAACAAATGCTATCCAGGCGACAAGGGGTGGTTATATAGCCGGAGTTGGAATGATAATCCTTTTCTGGTCGGTCATGTCGTTGCTCGATCATATCGAAAGCTCATTCAATCATATATGGCAAATCAAATCTTCCAGGCCATGGCATAGAAAATTTACTGATTACATTACTATTATGCTTATTGCACCTGTTTTTATTATCCTCTCCAGCAGCATCACGGTTTTTATCAGTACTGAACTTGCAGACTATATGATTAAAGCACCAATTCTGGATTTCTTCAAACCCTTAATTAGTTTTCTTGTCAAATTGGCTCCATATTTTCTGAGTTGGATCACCATGACAATATTGTTCATTATAATGCCAAATGCTAAGGTTAAATTTGTACCTGCATTGATTTCGGGCGTTATAGCAGGTACATTTCTGCAAGGCTTGCAGTGGTTATATATTGATCTGCAATTCGGGATATCCAAACTGAGTGCCATTTATGGAAGTTTTGCAGCCGTACCACTTTTTATTATCTGGTTGCAGAGCAGCTGGATAGTCGTACTACTTGGTGCCGAGCTTACCTTTGCCAATCAGAATGTCTCCCGGTATGAATTAGAGTCTGATGCATTAAATATAAGTAACTATCAGAAACGTGCTCTGGTGCTGATGATAATGCATTTGCTAATCCATAATTTTTCTATTGGAGAGAAGCCAATAAGTGCTGAGAAGATTGCTATGACACTAAAAATTCCTGTGAGACTTGCACGCGATATATTGCAGGATCTCAGCAGCGCGAATCTTGTTTCAATTATTCATGAGAATGAACAAAAGGAACGTTTATATCAACCAGCTCTGGATATAAACAGATTGACTGTCAGTTATGTGCTTTCACGCCTCGACAAGAGAGGTGTCGAACAGATTATGGTAATTAAGAATAAGGATTATGATAAAGTCGTATCGATGCTCGAAAAATTTGACCGTCTGATTGCCAAATCTGATTCCAACATTTTAATCAAAGATCTTTAATCTTATCAGCAGTCTCTTTTTTTTGCTTTGGTTTTTTTGTTTTGTAGTTTTCTACAAAGCTTATAAATTCCGTAAATGATTGCCATTTATGAAAAAAATAATGGGGCATAGGAAGAACAATGTGTTTTGTATTTATTTGTTTTTCCCAGTAACCATCAAGATTTCTTGACGGGAATACTCGGTCTATCTCACTTGTCACAGCATAATCCCATCTGAATCCCGGTTCGTTTTGTTCCATAATCCGATTGTATAACCACCTGAGTTCATCATGCAACGATTTCAGAGTTCTGTGAGGAATCCTGTCAATATTTGTTTGGAATGTTTTCTTATCCCCAAACATCCTTAAATAGAATTTCTCAATATTTTCTTCGGTAATATTGTTTAACGTACCTTCAAACACATTAAGTGGTATCCCATATTGGTCATCGGCTGGTATCGGAGTACCATTTACTGCAATTGTTATATCAGGTTTAATTCCTGTCTTTGGGAAAAGATATTCAGCTGCCCACACCCCGATGGACCAGCCTATTAATGATATTTTTTCATAAGTTTTCATTTCAGGAAGCACCAGGGCCTCATCAGCAGAATAGTTATAAAAAAATATAAAATCAAACTCATCATTGCAAAGAGGAGTAAAAACATTCTCATCTGTTCCCCAGCCTCCGTACAAAATAACAAGATGATTATTCCTTTCTCTTCTTCTGATATAGGTCTTCATTATACTCTTTAAACCTTTTTGATAAAAAAATCAAGTTTTCCCCTAGTTTCTAAGGAAAACAAAGATAGTCTATTTTTTTCAGGACAACTATCAGGGTCTATTAATAAGGCCGGTTCAATTGTTCAGCAACACCAATATAAACAGGAATGATGTTGTTTTAACTGCTGCTATTCATAAATGTTAATTAGTTTCTTATCCTTCGTTTGTTAATAGACTAAGAATGAAGAACATTCGAAATCTTGATGCAGAAACTTAGTTTAAGTGATAATATCGAGTGAAAAAAAGCTTACTCTGAAGAATATTGAGTAAGGGCAAAAAAAATAAGAGGAGGAAGGGTGTTTGTGAAAATCAGGAGCGGGCTTTATTAATGAGATAATTCCCGTGTCTACTGTCTGATAAAAGGATGGAACCACGGTTAGCTGGCGCTATTCCTAAGGCTCCTGATGTGAAAGTCAATGTCTGCAATACAATCCTGTTGATTTTCACTCCCAACCCTTGCTCATCTCCTCTTATATACCAATAACATGAGCATAGAAGCAAATCTAAATCAAAAAAAGCATATAATCAAATTAATCTCTAAAAAAATGTAAATAAAATATTTATCAATTATTGATAAAATATTGCTTAAATTTGATAGAGTCCTTAACTCAAGATTCAATATATTACCAATGGTTGCTGAACTTGAAAAAATAATCTATGATGATGGTGGTGGATTCAGAGCCTCATATATCAACGACACAGGCGGTTTATGGCATTTTCATCCGGAATATGAACTTGTTTTGAATATAAAGAGCAATGGTACCCGTATTATTGGTGACAGTGTAGAATTGTTCGATCAGTACGATATGGTTTTTATTGCTGGAAATATTCCCCATTGCTGGAATTATTACAGGCTCGATCATACTCTTCCCGATAAACATGGAATAATTGTCCATTTCAAGTTTGCATCACTTGGTGATTCATTTTTATTGCAGCATGAAATGCACAGTTTGAAAGAACTTCTTAATGATGCTGAAAGAGGTATAGTTTTTTCAATTGAAGATGCTAAAAAAGCTGAAAATCACCTTATCCGGATGATCAATAATAAAGGGATCGATAAAATGATCGATTTTTTTAATATCATAAAGATAATGTGCGTTTCTGAGAAGAGAGGCTTCCTTTGCTCAGAGAATTATAAGCTTGCTTTCGATGAAAGAGGGAACAAAAGAATGACGGATGTTTATACTTATATCAGGGAGAACTATTTTAAACCTATTTCACTTGAGAAAATATCCAAAATTGCACGAATGAGCCCATTTGCATTCAGCAGATATTTCAAAAAAAACTGCGGGGCAGGATTTGTTGAGTATTTAAATCGGGTCAGGACAAACAAAGCATGTTATCTTCTGCGTGAAACAGAATATCAGGTGCATGATATTGCTATGGAATGTGGCTTTGTAAGCATCTCTAATTTCAATAAGCAATTCAGAAAAACCGAAGGTATCTCTCCCAGAGATTACAGGGCACAGTTTAAGTAAAGTCCTGAAATTTTGGTTATATATTATTCTTTTTAAATTTTAAAATTAAAAATATGGCAATGACTTTGCTTGAAAAAATTCTTGCGGCCCATTCAAAATATGATGAGGTTCATAGTGGTGAGATTATTGATGTTGAGATTGATTCAAGGGTTGCCCGTGATTTCGGAGGTGCAAATGTGGTTAAAAACATTAAGGATTTCGGATTGACCATCGATGACCCAGAAAAAACTTTCTTCACGTTCGATTGCAACCCAACCGGTTCTGATCAGAAATATGCTGTTAATCAACATGTTTGTCGTCTTTATGCGCGTGAGCAGGGAATAAAAGTATTTGATATTGACGCAGGGATAGGAACACATATTCTTATTGATAAAGGTTATGTATTTCCCGGAATAACTGCTGTATCAACTGATTCACATGCAAATATACTTGGTGCTATAGGAGCTTTCGGGCAAGGTATGGGCGATATGGATATTGCTGCAGCCTGGAATAAGGGCAAAGTATGGTTCAAAGTACCTCCTTCAGTCAAAATTAACTTTGAAGGTAAAATCTCACAAGATGTTAGCTCAAAAGACATTGTTCTTAATTTGCTTGCAATTTTCGGAGCAGACTCGTTGCTTGGCTGCTCCGTTGAAATATATGGTCAATCTGTTGATGATTTGATCCTAGATGACAGAATTACTATCTCGTCGATGGCAACTGAGATGGGTGCCATTATTATTCTGTTTCCTCCGACTGATGAGATAAATATCTATTGTCAGAAACGTACAAAAACCGTGTTTAAACCTTATTACGCTGATAAGCATGCACTCTACAAAAATACTTTTGATATTGATGTAACTAAATTCCGGCCGATGGTCTCCCGTCCCGGAGCGCCACATGACGTTGTAAATGTTTCAGAAGTGCATGGAATGAAAATCGATTCAGCATTCATTGGCAGTTGTACGAATGGCAGGATAAGTGATATGCAAAATGCTGCTTCTATCCTGAAAAAAAGAAAAATAGCTCCTGGTGTTATACTCAAAATTGTACCGGCTACAGATGAGATATGGAAACAATGTCTTAGCCTTGGGCTTCTGGATATATTTAAAGGGGCTGGCGCTTTAGTATCCAATGCAGGATGTGCAGGTTGCGCGGCAGGTCAGGTTGGACAAAATGGGAAGGGGGAGGTTACCATAAGCACAGGGAACAGAAATTTCGCCGGTAAACAGGGAAATGGAAGCGTATATCTTGCATCACCTGAGGTAGTTGCTGCATCCGCAATTGCCGGATATATCACAACACCCGATGATATACCTGCTGAACCTTCATTATTCATTGCGCCGGAAAAGCCAGCAGAATTTGAAAAAAAGGTAAAGCGACACAAAGGAAAGGAGACAATAGAATCTGTCATAGAAGGAAGAGTATGGCTCATTTTAAAGGATAATATTGATACTGATATGATATTTCATAACAAGTATCTGGCAACCACCAACATAGAAGAGATGGGAAAATATACCTTCACTAACCTGAAAGGGTTTGAAGATTTTTCAAAAAAAGCAAAACCTGGTGATATTATTATTTGTGGAAAGAATTTTGGATGCGGAAGTTCAAGACAACAGGCAGTTGACTGTTTCATTGCTCTGGGAATCAAAGCAATTATTGCAGAATCTTTTGGAGCTATTTATGAAAGGAACGCTATAAATGCAGCATTCCCGGTTATAACATTCAAATCTTTAACTGAGACTGCTATTAAAGATGGAGACAGAATAAAACTGAATTTAAAGACTGGTACTATTGAGAACTTTCGTAATAAAGAAGTTTATTCAGCTGAACCATTTTCAGATGTCCAGTTTGAAGTATATCAAAGAGGTGGCCTGCTCGGCTGGTAATTTCAATATTTGGTTACTTTTCACTATTTTACTGTTATGTCGTTGTACTTTTAATAACATAAATACATTATGGTAACTATGAACCCACAAACATTTGCTGAAAAGATATTCAAAGCACCAGTCGGTGCTATAGTTTTTGCCAGACCTGATATTATTCTTACTCATGACAATACATCAAGCATTTATAAAACATTTCAAAAAATGGGAGGGAAGAGTGTTGCCGATCCTGACCAGATAATTGTGGTTCTTGATCATAATGCTCCTCCGGCTGACGCAAAGCTGGCAACACAGTACCAGGAGATAAGAGATATTGTTATGGAACAGGGAATTAATAAATTCTATGACGCGGGAAAAGGCATCTGTCACCAGATTATGTCTTATCATGCACGGCCCGGAATGATTATTGTCGGAAGCGATAGTCATACTTCTACAGCCGGAGCTTTCAATTCTTTTGCAGCCGGAATTGACCGTACAGAATCTGCCGGAATCTGGAAAAGAGGAGAAACATGGTTCCGGGTTCCTGAATCCATAAAAATATATCTTTCCGGCCGGTTAAATGAAAATGTATCAGCAAAAGACCTTGCATTATGGATTATAGGTATGATTGGATCTGACGGAGCTAACTATATGTCAATAGAATATCACGGTGAGGGTGTTAAAACCCTTAATATTTCGGATCGCATGACAATAGCAAATCTTGCTTCAGAAATGGGGGCTAAAAATGCTGTTTTTCCTGCAGATGAAACCCTTGAGGAGTTTTATAATGAAAAGACAAGTGGAATATGGGCCGATGTCAATGCTAAATACTTCAGCGAAATAAATATTGACCTGAATGATATATTCCCGGTTGTGGCTGCTCCTCATAATGTAGATAATGTCAAATCAGTGTACGAAGTTGCCGGAACCGTGGTACACGAAGGACTTATTGGCACATGTACAAATGGCAGAATTGAAGATTTGAGAATAGCTGCAGGAATTTTAAAAGGAAAAGCAATAAAAGATGGTTTTCAGCTAAATATTATTCCTGCTTCAAGAAAAATATTCCTACAGGCAATTGAGGAAAAAATAATTTCTACCTTAATAGAGTCAGGAGCAAATGTTCTGACTCCTTCGTGTGGCCCGTGTCTTGGCACTGGGCAAGGAATTCCTTCAAACGGACATACAGTAATTTCTACAGCAAACCGCAATTTTTCAGGAAGAATGGGTAACAAAGAGGCTCAGATTTATCTGGCTTCTCCTGCAACGGTAGCAGTATCTTCCCTGAAGGGGACAATTACTGACCCAAGAAAGATTCCAGGTAAAGAGAAATTTCCATATAAAATTACCCAAAGCAGGACATTTGAAATAAAACCGGGTGAAAACAGGAAAATTGGTGCAATTTGGAATTATGCCGATGTTGACAACCTTAACACGGATCAGATGTTTGCAGGGAAATACACATATAGTATCCTAAGTTCAGATCCTGCATCCATTGTTCCTCACTTGTTTGAAGATTTTGACCCTGCTTTTAGCAAAAATGTAAAAAAGGATGATATCATCATATCAGGAGATAATTTTGGCTGTGGCAGTTCCCGGGAACATCCTTCAGTCGGCCTTTCTTACCTTGGAATTAAAGCAATTATTGTAAAATCGGTGAACAGAATATTTTACAGGTCCTCTATTAACCAGGGTTTGTTACTTATTGTTCACAGGGAAGCAGTAGATGCATATAAGTCAGGAGATAAAATAAATATTAACTTTAATGATGGCAAGATTATAATTGGATCAGCAATATTCTCTTTTGAACCCCTTCCAGAAAAACTGAAGCAGATAATTGACAATAAAGGACTTGTCAACTACCTAATAAAAAATTAGATAAGTATCTCTCTTTCTTCATAATAATGTCAGAACAAGAATCAGGTTGCAGAAATTGAAAAAAAATGTATTTTTGCAGCCTGTAAAAGGTTCCGTAGCTCAGTTGGATAGAGCAACAGCCTTCTAAGCTGTGGGTCGCGCGTTCGAGTCGCGCCGGAATCACAACTGAAATACAAGGAGTTATAATAAATCAACTCCTTTTTTATTTTGTATGGTTGCAACAATTAGTATGTTTATATCCTCAATTGTCAAAATAAGTAAAGCCTTGATACACAATAATATCAAGGCTTCTTCATTAGTTACTACTGAAACTCTATTGAAACATTTCCGTTAATAAAGAACTGTAGTTAGTGTGTTCCAAGTTCCCTGTTGATGAGAAATGATGGATTTTGGGGAGTGAAATAGCTGAAAGCTCTTTTTATCTGATTTGAATTTATATTATCCCAAGCCGAAGGCAATTAATTAAACCGATCGAGTTAATCTTAGATTTTTTTTAATCTTGCGAGTTGAACAATTCGCTTAATAAAATCAGTCTTGTATTCTGTATATTTCTCTCGATCATTTTTATACTTGTTCGCAAGTAAGCTTTTTAGATCGGCATAGTCAAGAGCAGTTTCAGGGTTGGATTTCAAATAGTCACGGAATACTAATTCGTCCCAGTCACCTGTATATCGTATATGAATATGAAATGTTTGTCCAGAAATTCCTTTTTGTGTGTACCCTTTTGCAAACATCATATGTGGTGGCGGATTCTCAGGTTTTGGAATAAACTCATAACCAATCTTTATAAGGTCACGTTTGATCAAATCAAGGTCAGTATAGACCTGAATTTCAATTAAAATATCAATTGTTGGTTTAGCAGAAAGTCCAGGTACCGCAGTGCTCCCTATATGTTCGATACTTACAATTTGTTTAGGATCTAAAGTTGCAATGATATTTTGTTTCTCGAGCTGATACAGTTCCACCCATTTTGGATCGTAATCAGTCAGGATGATAGGAAATAGTTGTCCAAGTTCTGCAACTGTCAATTTATTAAGGTCCTTTGTCATGGGTAAGTAACTCTATTGTTGTGGTAAAATATTTGTTAAGTCAAAATGATTTAAATGATTCGGTTTATATGCAGATGGCCAATAATTTAAGCCTCATATCCAGGTGTATGGGAAGTTGCCTTCTGTGTCAGGGTGGCATGCGTTTTTGCAAAGTCCAGATAGATGAACGCATCGACCGTGTCAGCAACTGCTATTTATTATTTTCATCTTCCCATTTTTTAAGTACCTCCGCTTCCCCTTCAAAATATGTTGTTTTTGATTCTTTTTTAAAGATTTCAAATGACGGAGCTAAAAGTAATTTATCCGAGTCAGGGTACTCACAGACGTCATAACCAATATAGGATCTGATGTCAAGATATGTACAAGGTTCTGAGGTATGATTATATAACTGATGAGCTCCTGATTCACCCATTTCGAAGAAGATGATATCACCATTTGACACAATATTAAAACCATCTGGTGTTCTTAAGGTCACTGAACCAGCAATTATCATAAATAATTCTTCAGCAAACCTATGGAAATGATAAGGTGCAGAGAATTGACCTGGATTTAATAGCCTAAGATCAAAGTTTAAATTTTTGGGGGTTATTCCATCCTTCTTTCTTGAGACATCTGAAAACAAACGGAAGTTATCAATCTTATTGGGATCTTCTTGGAAATCTCTATTCTTACATTTTAGGATTGTAGCCATTTCAATTGAATTAATATTTATATAAAACTCAAAAATACTCCTTTTCAGGCGTGCATCGAAGCTTCAACGTGCCGCTAACCGTCCCGGCTAAAAGCAGTGTAGGATTTACTTGCAGCCGATGTAAACCTGCAAAATGTCATATAAACTTACTCCTTATCAAGCTATAACGTCCACCTGCATTGATTTTGAGCCGTTGTTGAACGGCGTTTATTTTTCTTTTATTGTTTCAATTATTTTACTCACTGTGTCAAGCTTTATTGGGAACTGGATTTGCGAAGATTATGAAAAGCTAATTTACTTTGTCCACGTTATGTTCTGGCCATTATTTGCTGACTTAATTTCAGAGAATTGTCTGGTCATAAAGAATATATTTTTTATCAACCTGGTTTTGATGTAAGATTTGTAAAGTTGCAGAAATTAATTTTCTCTATGGTAAGTAGGGGAATATCATCTTTTATAAAGAACCTTTAAAGCTCTCATAATGGATGAGGGGATACATGATTCATGGTTTTCGCCAGGGAAAACCTGTGTTTCAATTGTCAGATCAGGATAACTCCGGGACTGTAATAATTCAGCCATTTTCTTCATATTAACTACCATTAAGGAGTCCTCTGATCCGCCTGCACTCATAAAAAGCTTAGCATTTATATCCTTATGTGTTATCGCATACTCCTTCTCAAAATTAAAAATAACTCCTTTATCATAATCTAGAGAAGGACTTCCGGCATAATAAATGCTGAATAGTTCGGGCTGTTTGAACAAGATATAAAGCGAAAACAATCCACCATAAGAATAACCTCCTATACCTCTACCTTTTGAGGAAACACGATAGTTTGATTCAACAAATGGGAAAACCTCTTTAACTAAAAATTCAAGGAACGTTGCAGCGCCACCACTCTTCACTACAAATTGTCTTTCTGTCATACTGGTTAATATTCTGGCCCAGCTAGTATCAAGAGCTGGTATATTTGTAGGAGTAAGATCCCTGATCCTCCAGGCACCCCAGTCAGCTAAATCTTTTATCTTGTACCCTATACCAATAACCAGAATTTCGGGTTCACTGAGTTTAGGGACCTCGAATATACTTACCATGTTTGCCACCATTGGAAATGAGCGATTTGCATCAGTTAGATACCAGGCTGGGTAAACCTTCTGAGGATTATTATAATAGCTGATTGGAAGTTTGATGTAAATATTCATATCCTGTTTCAGGATTGCTGAATAAAAGGTTCGCATTTCAGTGTTAGGTATTGAAACCGATGGATAATTCTTAGTATCAGGTTTTATCACCTGTTCCTGGGATAAGGAATCTAATGACGCAAGAGTAAATAAAGACATAAGAAAAAAGAGTTGTTTCCCAATCATTAAGGATATGTGTTTTTTCATGATCATAAATTTTTTAATTAAAAACATAAAATCACTGATATGCATATGTAAATTTGCTATCAAATTTAAACTTTGTTCATGTTTATAGCAATTCTAATTTTCTCCCCCAAATCCCAGTTGATCGAGTTGCGTAATTGATACTTTCCTATATAGTATTAAAACAAATTACAATCTCATCAGTTTGATTTTTACCCTCCACTTGTTTATTCTTACCGGGAATTTCGATTTCAATGGTTTCTCCTGAAATATTAATTGTATGACCCTTAGGATTTTTTTGGGCCATCAATGATATGTTTGATAAAATCAATAGTAATATAATGATAGGTGTACATTTCATATTATTACCTATCCGAAAACGCTGCCTCCTTTACAACCTCTAAATTGTGTCTGGCTTTAATAGCTATTCTTTGATTGGGTGATTTTGCAAGCTGATCAAGTAGTTCAGTTGCCTTATCCCAGTTCCTGAGTTTTATGAAAATGTTAGATTCTTTAAAAACCTTACCGGAATAGATTATTCTTGATTCCTGAACGGTTCTAGGGTAGAACTTGCTCACATAATCCTGCCCTGCCTGAAAGGCAAGAGATTCAACCCTGCTACTAGCTTTAGATATAGAAGGTTTTATAGTTATAAGTCCCGACATAGTAGGCCTGGATGAGTAGAATAATGAATTTTCCATCTTGCTACGGTTTATCAGATCTCCTGTCACTGAATATAGTGACATATAAAACCTTGTAAACAAATAGAAATTTTTTGTTTTGCTTTTGCTTCCGTCACTGTTATTGTCAACAATTGTTTCCCAGTCAAAAAATATATT
Source organism: uncultured Bacteroidales bacterium (assembly GCA_963838215.1). Classification (GTDB taxonomy): domain Bacteria; phylum Bacteroidota; class Bacteroidia; order Bacteroidales; family VadinHA17; genus LD21. The sequence continues at coordinate 92,021 of CAWIQG010000003.1, forward strand.
CATTGAATCGAGTGCAAGCAACATATCGGCTTTGTATCGGGTACAAATAGCAGTTACCGAATCTATTGGCAGCAAAATTGTCAACTGACCAACCTCTACGTTTTTTTTCAGAGAGTCACCAGTGAAAAATTTATAAGATTCATCCCCAGCAGATTGTGATGATAATCCTTCCATTAATTTCCTCACTCCTGCGTGATACGAGATAACATTCTTATTCCTCACATATACTGGTAATGTATAATCGAAAAGATTGACAAATACGATATTGCCAGTTTTCTTTTCAGGAATTATCTCCGGATCATATGTCTTCTGGACAAATATAAGACTGCTGCATGAGGAGAGGGAAGACAATATGACAATCGTGAACAAAAAATAGGTAACTGTTTTCATTTCTATCTTATTTAAGTGAATTTTAAATTAGTGTGTCAGAGAACTAAAACTGTTTCAATATGAATCCGAAGACCCTTAGTAAATCTGATTGTAAACTTCAGTCAGTATCTGAATGCTTCTGTGTTGAAAGTCTTTAATCCTTCCATCCAGGAACCTGTACATAAATACAGGAGTACCTTTTTTCAAAGATGGTACGCTTTCATAATTTTCATTTTCCGGATCTTCAGGTGTATTGAGATTTTTAACTTTTCCCCCAATATAATGCCCGAAACCGGATATTTCGCTGGCGTTAAGGATCTTGCTGTTCTCATTTTTAGCGGTGAACATTATCTCAGCCAGGTTATTCTCCATACACTTTGTCAGGATTAAATCAAAAAGTATTAAAAATTATAGTTTAAAGTAAATCCCGGACAGTATGATTGAGTATAGTTGTTTAAAATCATTGCTGGCAAGATATTCACTGATCCATCCAATGGATAATTCTTTTTGATGACTGATTTGATCCTCACTATACGGCCCAGGTAAGCTATGCTGGCTATTGTTCCACCGATCAGTATTCCTGCGCCTGTTATCATACCAATATCATTTACACCTTTGTCACCAATTAATTGTTCAAAAAAAGATGGATCATCACTCATGCCAGGCTGCAGGTATTTAAAAATAATAAAGACGACTCCTCCTGTTCCGGCAATCAGGCCGGAAATCAGAAGGTCCTTTTTTGATTTTAATAATGATTCTTCAAGTTGCCCCTTTGAAAGGGAATTTATATCTGTAACGTTATAATTCTTGACATACCACTGTCCATTATAAATAAGGAAATGAAATAATCAACATGAATGATATTATAATTATTTTTTTCATAGTACAACAAGTTTTATTTTGCCTGCTTTTAAATTTTTCAGCAGTCACTCCTTACTCTTTAGAGGATTTTCAGGCATCTCCCGGAAAAGAAATTCAAGAATCAGGCCAACTTATATAAATATTAGATATACAACTTCTTAAAATATATTAAAGAATGAATTATAGTTGTTAGTGTAGCGTTTTGCTACAATTTATTGATCCATAATGCTACATAAATGAATAATGTCATGTATAATGTATAATTGCGACTTATTGGTTGTCAGGTATTAATCCCTGAAAAGGTTTTACAGCATGTTTACTTTTTAAGGTTACAAATTATTAGCAAATATTTAGCCACTAAGAATGGCATATCTAATCGCTTAAGTCAAATGCGAAACATCAGATTTCAAAGGTTATTTTAAATTTATATCACTCACTAAAATCCCCGTTTTAGGGGATCTGGCGAACGGAATTAATTAGCTGTATCCGACAAGTGAAAGAAATCCTTCCCCAAGGAATTGTATGACCGGCCAAATGGGAAATACATTAACCTTGGTCAGAAAGCTTACTATTATCAGTCCAAATAGAAGGAGTGAACCATATTTATACAATCCATTATATAGTACCGGATATTTTTTGAACTGAGATAGTAAAAGATGCGAACCATCCAGAGGAGGAAGGGGAATAAGATTAAAAATAAAGAGTCCCCAGTTTATATAAATAGCATAAAGAAAAACCTCAGACAAAATTTGCATAACTGAGCTGTGATAACCATGTAATTGCAGTGATAAAACGGAAAAAATAACTGACAGGATCATTGCGAGTACTGCATTTGATAATGGACCTGCTAAAGCAATCTTTATAACATCCAGCTTTGGATTTCGTAAATTCTGTTCGTTAAATTGTACAGGTTTAGCCCACCCGAATCCGGCAAATATAAGCATAACAAAACCTAACAAATCAATATGTTTTAATGGATTCAATGTGACTCTTCCCTGATCTTTTGAGGTTGAATCGCCGCACTTATGAGCAACAAATGCATGACAGAATTCATGCACAGTCAGTCCAAGAATAATTCCAGGAAGAAATTTCAATATTCTGGCTAAATCAAAGCTTCCCATCCTGCCTTTTATTAACAGGTTCATAGAAATCTTCCTTTGTCAGTTTACATATTTTTATCGCCTTAAGAGCATACATTGCACCTGAAAAATCTTTATTATAATTATTTGTTCCAACCGTAAATTTAATTCCTGCCTCTTTAGCTCTTGCTATAAATTTAAAGGAAGGAATTTCATATCGATTGTTTATTTCAATAGCAATGTTGTGATCTTTTGCTGCCCTGATCACTTTTTCCATCCGCTTGTCTGTCCAGAATTTATCGTATCTATCATTCATTTGGTCAGGTAAATATGTTGCATTTACATACATATTAATTGGCTCAGTGCTTATTATTTTTACAATAGTGTTAACCAGGTAATCCATGAACTCTTCCTCATTATCTATCCACGTCTCATCTTTTATCCATATCCGGTTTCTTCTTCCCTTTGCATCGGTGAAGGTCATGGCATCAGTGAATATATAATCAAATTTGTTCAGTGATTCTTTTGAAAAAATATTTACCCATTCTCTTCCTTCAGCCTGCATACCTATATAAAACTGAGGGTAGTTTTTTAATGACTGTACTACTGAATCTATCTGGCTATCTGTATGTACCGGGAAACCCAGCCCGCAATTTGCAGCAATACCATACCTGATATGTTCATTTTTCGATTTTATTACAGCATCCTGAATTGTAAAACCACCTTTAAGGTGTATATGCAAATCTGTTATAGGAAAACTACTATTATTTTTGCAATTCATTAATAGAAATGTGAACAGAACAATGGTTAATACTATGTTTCTTTTCATGATATATCAAATTAAATTTTCACTAAGATGTTTCATATTGGTAATTAATGATGATTTCTTTTGCCGGTATAAAGCTAACAAAAAAGCCTGTTCACAACAAAATACAGATCTGAATAATTGGTACTCAACTCATTCTTCAAATAGTTCTGATAAAGAATCATTTTTATCACTCTTTTATTTCTGATAAAAATCTCTTACGTTTACAAAAAGAGAATATTCATGCAAAAGATACTTTTTGTTACAGTAGTTCTGTTCTTAATAAATGTTTCTGAACTCTTTTCTCAATCAGCTACCGATACAACTGTGTATCTTTTAACATGCGGTCAGGGTACTGAAACATATTCAATATATGGTCACAGCGCTTTAAGAGTTCTTATCCCTGATAAGCATATAGATAATACCTATAACTGGGGGGAATTCGATTTCAATACTCCAAATTTTGCATGGAAATTTGCCAAGGGACGACTTGATTATATGATTTTTGAAGAGCCATTGAAAGGGTTTTTGCAAGGTTATTTTTTTGAGAAGAGATTTGTCTGTTCTCAGAAACTCAACATTGATGGGAAAGAGAAACGTAAGCTAATTGAACTGATCAATGAAAATCTGAAACCTGAAAATGTCAGATACAAATATGATTTCTTTTATGATAATTGTTCGACCAGGATTAGGGATCTCCTTGAAAAATCCGTCGGGAATAAACTTCTGTATCCGCCCGTTGAATCGGGAGATATCCCAACTTTCAGAATGCTGATCGGTAAATATCAGAATCCTTATCCATGGCTAAAATTCGGAATTGATCTTTTACTGGGTTCCCCAACTGATAAGAAAGCAGCATTCCGTGACAGAATGTTCCTTCCTATCGAAATGAAAAGTGAACTTTCAGAAACAGTTATAAACAGGTCCGGCAACATGATTCCACTACTTCAGAATCCGGAAGTCATTCTTGATTTTAGTCCACCCATAATGCAACAGAGATTTTTAATATCCCCGGCATTTATATTTACTCTTTTATTAATAATTATAATAATCCTGACAACTGTGTTTAAAAGCTGGATGGTTGCTAATTATGTAGATATCATTATCTTTTCAGTTTTTTCTATGCTGGCAGTGCTAATGATCTTTTTCAATTTTTTTACCGATCACCAGCAAACTAAATGGAACCTGAATATAATATGGCTGAATCCTTTTATCTTTTTATGTCTTATAACGCTGATACTAAAAAAAACAGGATCGGTCTGGTTCAGAATTGTGTTTTATATCGTTCTGGCTTTTCTTGCTCTTAATGTATTTTTGCCTCAGGAATTCAACAGTGCATTTTTCCCGTTAATACTTATTCTTATGGAAAGGAGTTCTGTCAGAGCAGGTTTTAAATGGAATCCACTTTCAATTAAATAACAGAACAATAAAGCTGCATTTAACAAAAATTTAACACTCCTTAACATCACTTTATAAATTGACCGACTTTTTTTGTGAACTGATTCCTTAAAGAATTCAGAAGTGATTATTGATACTTGTTTTATTATATTTGCTACTTAAATTTTTTAGCTATGGAGCAGACTGCTGACATCAGGATTTTAAATGAAAAGATTGAAAAAGAAAGTGCCTTTGTCGACATCATAAGGATGGAGATGAATAAAGTGATTGTTGGTCAGAGACACCTGACCGACAGCCTTATGATAGGCCTTCTTGCTAATGGTCACATACTTCTGGAAGGAGTACCCGGCCTTGCTAAAACGCTTGCGATAAAATCGCTTGCATCAATTATTGATGCAAAATTCAGCAGAATACAATTTACCCCAGATCTTCTTCCTGCCGACCTTATCGGTACAATGATATACAGCCAGAAAAAGGAAGAGTTTATTGTAAAAAAGGGACCTGTATTCGCAAACTTTATTCTTGCTGATGAGATTAACAGGTCGCCGGCTAAGGTACAGAGTGCCTTACTCGAAGCAATGCAGGAGAGACAGATTACAATAGGTGAGTCGACGTTTAAACTCGATGAACCTTTTCTGGTTCTTGCTACTCAGAACCCTATTGAACAGGAAGGAACATACCCTCTTCCTGAAGCACAAATCGACAGATTCATGATGAAAGTCCTTATTGATTATCCAACAATGGATGAAGAGAAACTGATAGTCAGAGAAAATCTTGCAAAAGATTTTCCCAAAACAAATTCAGTGCTCAAAACTGAAGACATCATAAGGGCGCGTAATATTGTCAGGGAAGTGTATATGGATGAAAAAATCGAAAACTATATCCTTAATATTGTTTTTGCAAGCCGTGATCCTGAAAAATACGGTCTTCCAATATTTTCAAATATGATATCCTATGGAGCATCACCTAGAGCTTCAATTAACCTTGCACTTACAGCAAAGGCGTTCGCATTCATAAAAAGGAGGGGGTACGTTATTCCTGAAGATATCAGAACTATATGCCCCGATGTCATGCGTCACAGGATAGGTCTTACTTATGAAGCTGAAGCTGAAAATATAGATCAGGATCATATAATTTCCGAAATCCTTAATGTTGTTGAAGTTCCGTAGCAGTTCAGTATGAGAATAATAACACTATTTGCAATTTTTATCTTGACTGTTGTTTGTGCTTATGGTCAAAACCTGATAGGGTATAATGACAAGGAAATCAAAGAGTATATGAAGGAGAATTGCAGAGGAATGAGTTTTAATAATGTCACAAATAGTAAATTCAAATATTTGAAATACTCTGATAATTCTGATAATCAGACCTTTTTGTTTTTTTTAAATCCCGATTCTGTTTGCAATAGTGTAAGAATGATTTGTAATGTAAATATGAAAACTGAAAAAGTTAAAGAGCTGGATTCTACCTACACAAAAATCAGTGAAAACAGATGGATTGATAAAAGAAATGGAAAAGATTACGTTATCGAGATGAAAGATGAAAAATGGTCCTGCATTGTTATAATAGAACCTGATAAATAATTTGTTGTCAAGTGGAAGCAATCGAATTATTAAAAAAAGTCCGGAGAATTGAAATTAAAACCAGGGGGTTGAGCAGACATATTTTTGCCGGCGAATATCATAGTGCTTTTAAAGGTCGTGGCATCGCATTCAGCGAGGTAAGGGAATATCAGTACGGAGATGATATAAGGAGTATTGACTGGAACGTAACTGCCCGTTTTAACCATCCGTATGTTAAGGTATTTGAGGAGGAGAGGGAGCTCACTGTTATGCTGCTTATTGATGTAAGCGGATCGGGCAATTTCGGGACCACTGTCAGCTATAAAAGAGATATTATGACTGAAGTAGCTGCGGTACTTTCATTTTCAGCCATATTTAATAATGACAAAATCGGGGTAATATTCTTTTCAGACAAAGTTGAAAAATTCATTCCACCACAAAAGGGACGGAAACATATTCTCAGAATTATTAGGGAGCTTCTTGACTTTAAATCTCAGAGCAAAAAAACAAATCTTGATGAACCATTGCGATTCCTTACAAACGCTATAAAGAAAAGGTGTACAGCTTTTATTATTTCTGATTTTATTGTTCCTGATTTTGAGGAGGCACTTAGAATTGCATCGAACAAACATGATATTGTTGCATTAAAAGTGTTTGATCCGGTTGAAAAGGCGATTCCGAACATAGGTTTTATGAAAGTTTCAGATGCTGAATCAGATTCTGAAATATGGATTGATACTTCATCAGGAATTACCAGGAATGCGTATGAAAAATGGTGGACTGATCATATCGAACTGATTAAAAATATTTTTAAAAGATGCGGAGTGGATTCAGCAGAATTAAGAACAGACCTTGATTATGTAAAGCCACTTATAAAGTTGTTTGAGAACAGATAATAATTATGAAGAGGTTTTTAATTTACATATTCGTTTCGTTTGCGATAATTTCTGCCACGTTCGCACAAGAAGTAAATGTGACCTCATCCCCTGATACTTCCAGAATATTTATTGGTGATCAGATAAGATTTTCAATTACTGTTGATAAACCATCCAACCTTCGGATAGCTCTTCCTTTCTACAAGGATTCATTATGTAAAAACATTGAAATTCTTTCAGGCCCGGTTGTTGATAGCTCCTCCGTTCAGAATGGTAGAATCAAAATTATCGAGAAATATCTTATAACATCTTTTGATTCAGGATCATATCAGATTCCTCCTGTTTTTGTTGAAATGAAAGATGAGAAGGGAATAAAAAGATTTTATTCTGATTATTCCCGGCTTAAGGTAATGAGAGTCAAAATTGCACCCACTGATACAACAGCAAAAATTTATGATATTATTAAACCCTACAGGGCACCTGTAACTGTCGGGGAAATACTTCCATGGGTACTGCTTGTTGCGGTTCTTGCAGTTCTGGTGTGGGCTATAATAAGATTTATCCGCAAACTTAAGAAGTCCACAACAGGTATTGAACCTGTCATTGATCCTGATCCGGCTCATGTAGTTGCTTTCCGTGAACTTGAAAAACTCCGGGAAGAAAAGCTATGGCAGAAGGGCGAGATAAAGAACTATTATACAAAGCTGACTGAAATATTACGCCAGTATCTGGAGAACAGATTCAGAGTGTTTTCTCTTGAACTGACTACATCTGAGACACTTGAGGCTCTTGTTAAAACCGGTTTTAAAAAGGACTCATCATACAATAAGCTTAAAACAATTCTGACAGGAGCCGATCTTGTAAAATTTGCTAAATATAATCCCGAACCATCAGAGAATGAATCACATTTTCAGAATGCATGGGATTTTGTACTTATTACAAAAGAGAATGAAGTGATTATTGACTCTGTAAATGAAAAAGAAAAGGCAAGGGAGGAAAGTAAATGAATGGAATAACATTTGCCGAACCACTTTTTCTATATCTGCTTGCAGTGATACCTGCAATGATTGCCTTTTATGTACTGAAGCAACAAAAAGCGACGCCTTCTTTAAGAATGCCTGGGTTACAGCCCTTCGCAGAAGCAGGGACGACCTTCAGGCATTATCTCAGACATATTCTTTTTGCTTTTCGTGCCATTGCTGTGACCCTGTTTATTATTGTACTGGCTCGTCCGCAGTCGACAGATAGGTTTCAGAATACCTCAACTGAAGGTATTGATATTGTAATGACCCTGGATATTTCCGGAAGTATGCTTTCGCAGGATTTCAAACCCAATAGGATAGAAGCAGCAAAAAATGTAGCTACAGAGTTCATCTCAGGGAGACCCTACGACCGGATGGGACTCGTTATTTTCAGCGGGGAGAGTTTTACACAATGCCCATTGACCACCGATCATGCAGTACTGATTAATCTGCTCAGGGAAGTTCAAAGCGGGATGATTGAAGATGGAACGGCAATAGGCAATGGTCTGGCAACTGCCGTCAACAGAATTAAAGACTCACAGGCAAAAAGCAAAGTCATTATTCTTCTTACTGACGGGGTTAATAACAGAGGTGAAATTGCCCCAATGACAGCTGCCGGTATTGCAAAAACTTTTGGTATCAGAGTCTATACAATTGGTGTTGGTACGGAGGGCATGGCTCCATATCCTGTACAAACACCTTTCGGAATACAATACCAGGATATGCCGTCTGAAATAGATGAAGCAATCCTGCAGGATATTGCCAGGACAACGGGTGGTAAATATTTCAGAGCAACAGATAATGACAAACTTGTACAGATTTATAGCGAAATAGATAAGCTTGAGAAATCAAAAATCGATGTCAGACAATTCAGCAGGAAGCAGGAAAGATTTCTGTTCCCTGCAATAGTCGCTTTTTGTCTGATTGTACTTGAAATTCTGGTTCGGAACACAGTATTCAGAAATTTAACTTAAAGGCAGAAAATAAAATGCAATTGTTCAGATTTGCAAATCCCAATTTTTTGTACTTGTTGCTTCTGCTTCCGGTGGTAATACTATTATATTTTATCAATAAAATTAGGAGGAATAGAGCACTAAAACGATTCGGAGATATAAATCTGGTTTCCAGCCTTGTTCCTGAATCGTCTAAAATACGGCCTATTGTTAAATTCATCTTGCAACTGGTCGCAGTCACATCAGGTATTATTATGCTTTCAAGACCTCAATTCGGTTCAAAGATTGAAGATATTAAAAAACAGGGCGTTGAAGTAATAATTGCTCTCGATGTAAGTAACTCTATGCTGGCTGAAGATATTCAGCCTGACAGACTTACAAGGGCAAAACAGGCAATATCACGTTTGATAGATAACCTTGATAATGACAGAATAGGATTAATTGTCTTTGCCGGCGATGCATACACCCAGATACCGGTCACCACAGATTATGTTTCCGCAAAAATGTTCCTTTCAACAATTAATCCCGATATGGTACCAAAACAGGGTACAGCAATTGGCGCTGCAATCAGTTTGGGAATCAGATCATTCAGCCCGGGTGAAGGTAAAAGCAAGGCCATGATCATAATTACCGATGGTGAAAACCATGAAGACAACCCTGTATCAGATGCTGAAGGGGCATCAAAAGCCGGAATAGTCATATACACAATAGGAATAGGTTCGACAGAGGGAGTACCTATACCTTTAATAATTAATGGTAAAAAAGATTATCTTAAAGATATCGACGGAAACACGGTAATTACCAAACTTGATGAAGATATTCTGAAGAAAATTGCAATAAGTACGAATGGAAGTTATGTAAGAGCAAGCAATTCAAATATTGGTCTTGATGAGATCTTCAATAAGATAAAAAAAATGAAAAAACAGGAACTGGAAAGTACAATGTACACCGAATATAATGATCAATTCCAGATTTTTGCTGCTATTGCTTTATTCCTTCTTATGGTTGACTTCATAATCATGGAAAGAAAAAACAGGAGATTAGCTGATATAAGATTGTTTAAATTTAGAGTTTAATCTAATGTCGAGATCAGATGTTTAATATGAATTATAATATTATAACCCGGACTTTCTTTATTGGCCTGTTAAACTTTATGTTACTTGTGTTTTGTACTAATCTCAATGCACAATCCGACAAAAAGTTCATCAGACAGGGAAACAGGGAGTATGAAAAGGATAAGTTTTCAGATTCTGAGATATCGTATCGCAAAGCTGTAGATAAGAATAAACAATCAACGGATGCAATATTTAATGTGGGAGATGCTCTGTATAAGCAGAAAAAATACGAAGAAGCAGGTAAGGAATTCATTGAAAATGCTAATCAGAATGATGACAGGAATAAAAAATCAGCAGGATTGTACAATCTTGGGAATTCTCTGTTAAAGGCAAATAAAGTTAAAGAGAGTATTGATGCATATATAAGCTCGCTTAAGCTTCGCCCAGATAATAAGGAAGCTAAGTATAATCTTGCATATGCACAGGATTTGCTGAAGCTACAAGAGCAGCAGAAGCAGCAACAACAGAAGAATAAGGAAAAACAGGATCAGAACAACGATAAAAATAAAGAAGATCAGAATAAAGACCAAAAAGATCAAAACAATAAGAATAAGGAAAAACAGAAGGATCAGGACAAAAATCAGGATCAGCAAAAGCAGCAACAGCAGCAGCAGGCTATTTCCAGGGAAGATGCCCAAAGGTTGCTCAATGCTCTTGCCAATGATGAAAAAAAAGTCCAGGAAAAGGTTAAACTTGCAAAAGCAACTAAAGAAAGAGTTCGTACCATAAAAAACTGGTAATCAGAATGAATTTTAAATGAAAAAAGCTTTAATATACCAGATAGCTTTCTGCTTATCACTTCTCGCTGCAGGTCAGGATGTCGTTGTGAAAGTTGAGTGCCCTTCAGTTGTCACTGCCGGACAGCAGTTCACTATAATGTGGACAGTTAATTCCGGTGGCGGAGAGTTTTCTGCTCCATCATTTAATGGATTTTATAAACTAATGGGGCCTCAGACTTCATACAGTTCTAATACACAAATAATTAACGGGAGAATGTCGAGTGAGACATCTTATTCTTATGTATATTATCTTCAGGCTGTTAATGAAGGAAAATATTTAATCTCACCGGCTGTCTTTAAATTGAAAAATAAAACGTTTGCTTCTGATTCGGTACGAATTGAAGTCATTGGAAGTTCTTCTCAGAAACAGAGCGCTTCATCTGCAGGCAGAGCAAACAAGAATAATTCGGAAGTAGAATCTTCCGGGAATGACATTTTTGTGAATCTGACTCTTGACCGTAAAGAACTATATCTTGGTGAGTACATTGTCGCTACAGTTAAAATTTATACAAGAGTTAATATTTCAGGGATCAACGAAATTAAATTTCCGCCATTTGACGGTTTTCTGAAAACTGATCTTGCTACCCCACCGCTCACATCACTCAAACAGGAAAATGTTAATGGCACTGTTTACGGAACAGGTGTGGTACAACAATTTCTGTTATATCCTCAGGTTACAGGTGAAATTAATATTGAACCTGTTCAGTTATCAGTTCTCACTCAGCAAAAATCGAATCAGTCTGATCCGTTTTTTGGTGACTTTTTCACTACCTATTCCACAATACCAAAAACGGTAGCAAGCAGGGCAGTTCAAGTGAAAGTGAAACCTCTGCCTGGAATCCAGCCGGATGATTTTTCAGGAATTGTCGGTAAACTTGATATTAAGGCCGTGTTAAACAAGGATTCAGTTAATGTTAATGATGCAGTTAATTTCAGAATTATTATATCAGGTAGCGGTAACCTGAAAATTGCGGCAACTCCTGCTCTGAAATTATCTCCCGATATTGAGGTATATGATCCTAAAATATCGGACGATATAAAAAACGGAGTCAATGGCGCTTCAGGACAAAAAACATTCGAATACTTACTGATACCCAGGCATTATGGAGATTTTACAATTCCTTCCATATCCTATTCATATTTTAATACTTCAACCGGAAAATATGAAAAACTGAGTACACGGGAGTTTCATTTTAAAGCTCATAAAGGAAACGAACAGAATACAGGTATCACAGTTTATGGAGGTGTCGCAAAAGAAGATGTCAAATACCTTGGAAAAGATATCAGGTTCATTAGATCAGACGCAGGAAGACTGACCAAATCGGAGAATATCATTTTATCGAAGCGTTCATTTTACAGTTCTTATGCATTTGCCCTTTTTGCATTCCTGTTAATACTGTTTTTAAGAAGAGAGCATATCAGGCGTAATTCCGACCTTTCGATTGTCAAGAACAGAAAAGCCGGGAAAATTGCGGTCAAAAGGCTTCGCTCAGCATCAAATTGCCTGAAAAACAATCAGATCGATAAGTTTTACGAGGAGATTCTTAAAGCAATATGGGGTTATCTTAGCGATAAACTGGTAATACCGGTTTCAGATCTTACAAGAAACAATGCAGTTACAGCACTTACAGAAAGAGGGATAGACGATGACAAAATTAAAAATCTGACATTTATTCTTGATACATGCGAATATGCAAGATATGCGCCATCAGCTGCAGGCACTGAAGCTGAAACTGTCTATAATGGTGCATCCCAGTTTATTAAGTCAGTTGAAAATTCAATAGGATGAGAATGAACTCAAAGACAATATATATTGTAGTACTTCTTTTTGTTTTTTCATTTGCAAATGAAGCTATTGCACAGGAAACAAATACAGGTGAATTCGATAAAGGAGTAACTTATTTTGCTTCAGGAAGTTATAAGGATGCATTGCAGAATTGGACCGATATTTATAACATTGGTTACCGTTCAGCAAATCTGGATTATAATATTGGAAATGCATATTTTAAGCTAAATAATATTCCAGGTGCCATTTTGTTCTATGAACGTGCGTACCTTCTGAATCCATCTGACGAAAATATCAATTATAACCTTCAGATAGCAAGGACTCTGATTGTTGACAGGTTTCAGGAGATCCCTGAACTCTTCTTTGTAAGATGTTATAATTTCATGTCTTTGTTTTTATCAACAAACAGTTGGGCAAAAATCAGCATTATATCATTCATACTTAGTCTTTTATTATTGTCGCTCTATATTTATTCAACAAATTACCGATACAAGGTAAGCGGGTTCTGGCTAGCAGTATTGTTTTTTATTATCGCTCTTGCCTCTTTCACTTTCACTGTAAGAAATAATTCACTGGTTTACGACAGTCATAAGGCGATAATATTCACTCCCCAGGTAAGCGGGAAAAGTTCACCTGATAATAGCGGTACAGATCTTTTTGTGCTGCATGAAGGCACAAAAGTATCTGTTGAAGATGAAGTAGGAGAGTGGTTCGAAATAAGGCTTTCAGACGGGAATAAGGGATGGGTGCCTGTAAATAGTCTTAATATAATTTGACACCTTTGCAACTTATTTGCTATATTTCAGGTCAGATTTTAAATGTGATCTTTAATTCTTTCCTGCTATGAAAAAATATATCCTTATTTCTTTTTTAATTTTGTCCGTGCTTGCCTGCAAAAAGACAAAAATGTCACCGGAAGGACCTACCGATGTCAGAGTAAAGAACTTATCTACTTTTGACTTTACTGAGGTTATTGTAAATACATCTGGCGGAATAGATACTCTTGGAAATATAAGCGCACAAGGATATTCTGATTATTTCCGGTTCGATAAGGCATTTAATGTAGCCCAGATAGATGTAAAAATCAATGGTGTAGCATATTCTACAGGGGCTGTCAATTACAATGGTTTGACCTATATCGGGCAGGCAAAAATAACTTATGAAGTCTATATTTTTGACGATACCAATAAAAAACTTAAGATCGGTAATTGCTCTCTTGATGCCCCATTGGATTAAATGGAAGAAAAGGAGAGAGTAATACAAGGTGAATGGAGCCTGATCGCATTCAGCTTTTTAACCACATTATCAGTAACAATAGCTATTTCTTCTTTGATTAGAGGGATATTCCCAAAAAAACTTTTATTTTTTCCTATAATTGTGATTGCAGGATTAATATCGCTGCTTCACCTGGGAAGAAAAATGAGATCCTGGAGATCTGTTGCAAATCTGAAGAAATCACCTTTAAGTCGTGAAATTACCATGTTTTTAGTTTATTCTGCTCTTTCTATTCCAGCAGTAATCCTCCAATTACCTGGTTTTCTTTTTTTCTTATCAATAACAGGCCTTATTTTGCTTATTTCTATTGATAGTGTTTATATATTTTCCGATAAAAGTAAGTCTGTAATTTTACATAGCGGGCAGACTTTCTTAAGCGCACTATTAATCGTTTCCTTCTTCACAGGTATTATCCTTCCATTTGTATTTACAGGAATAATTAAATTAACAGCATCTTTTTATAACCTTAATACCAGCAAAGGTTCTGTTAATAATTTCACAATAAGATTTCTTAGAATAGCTCTTCTTATGATAACTGGTGCCAGCCTGATTTCAGGAATATCTTACCCCGGTTTGTTTATATCCATATTATTTCTCACAGGAGAGCTATTGGACCGGATAATATTTTATATTGACTTTTCCCCGGTTAATATTAATTCAGAAATAATTAAAGAATTAAACATCGAGCGAAATGAAAAAGAAAGAGGTTAACAGTTCACGTATGCCTGTTTACAGGGATGCCGGGTTTGAACTTTATGATGCTGAGACCACTTCAGCTGCTTTTAAGAAAGAGACTGAACACTCAAGAGAACCTGAGAACTACATTTATTCACGTTACCGTAACCCTACAGTTGTTTCGGCTGAAGAGAAAATTATGAAACTCGAAGGTTGTTCATGGGCTCTTCTCACTCAGTCGGGCATGGCTGCCATTGATACTGCTCTTTCAATATTTCAGAAAGGTAAAGAGATCAAACCATGGTTATTCTTTACAGAGATTTATGGTGGAACAATTTCGTACATTGAGTCAATCCTGAAAGCGCGAAGAGGACTTGATGTTCACTATTTTACTCCGGAAAATGGGAAATATGATCTTAATGAATTCGAAAAAGTAATTTCCCGGTTGAAGCCAGAATTCGTTTATATAGAATCTATCTCAAACCCGATGCTGATAGTCGCCGATGTCGCAGAAACAACCAGAATAGCAAAAAAATACGGATCGAAGATAATAATTGACAATACATTTGCAACTCCATGGCTTTACAAGCCGCTGGAAGAAGGCGTGGATATAGTCATTCATAGTGCCACAAAGTATTTTTCCGGACATGGAAATCTTACTGCAGGAGTGATCTGCGGGAATAATAAGGAAATCATGCAATCTTCCATCGAGTACAGAAAATTTGTAGGACACATGCTTTCTCCCGATGATGCTTACAGGCTACAGACACAAATACAGTCATTTGAGCTCAGGTTCTCCCGTCAATGTGTTAATGCTTCCAGGCTGGCTGAATACCTTGATAAAGTTACGGTTATCAGAAGAGTCTGGTTTCCTGGATTGAAAAGCCACACCACTTATCATATAGCTGAAAAGCTTTTTGGAGGAAAAGGATTTGGAGCGATGATAACATTTGATTTTGATGGAAAAAATAACGAAGAGAAGAGAAACCGGAGGGATAAATTCATTAAACTGGTATCAGAAAAAATAAAGTTAATTCCAACATTAGGGGACCCGCATACAATATTGATGCCTGTCGAGTCGGTGTGGGAAGCCAAATATCCGGAGCCCGGAATGATAAGATTGTCCGTAGGTTTCGAAGATTATTCTGAACTGGACGTTACAATATCTAAAGCCCTGAAGATTATTAAAGGTTAAGGTTAAGGTTAAGGTTAAGGTTAAGGTTAAGGTTAAGGTTAAGGTTGAGGTTGAGGTTGAGAGTTTGGATTCTAAACTTTAATCTAAATCTCACCCTCAGCCTCAGCTACTGCCAGTTAATTGGCTCAATACCATTTGCTTTCAGATAATTATTGCATTTGCTGAAATGCTTATTTCCAAAGAATCCACGCGATGCTGAAAGAGGAGAGGGGTGAACTGATTCTAACACCAGGTGTTTTGATCTGTCAATTGTTTCTCCTTTTTTCTGGGCATAAGATCCCCAAAGGAAAAAAACAATATTCTTCTTTTCATTATTAATAACAGATATGACACTATCCGTAAACTCTTCCCAACCTTTTTTCTGGTGCGATCCTGCCTGATGTGCCCTTACAGTAAGTGTGGCGTTCAGAAGCAAAACACCCTGAGATGCCCATCGTTCCAGATTTCCGCTCTTTGGCCTGTTCAGACCAAGATCCAATTCAATTTCTTTAAAGATATTAATGAGACTCGGAGGAAATTCAACACCTTCCCTCACCGAAAAGCACAATCCATGTGCCTGTCTGGGTCCGTGATAAGGGTCCTGCCCGATGATTACAGCTTTTACTTTCTCAAAAGGACAAAGATTGAACGCGTTAAAAATCAGGCTTCCGGGAGGATAAATAGTATTAAGCCTGTATTCATCCCTTACAAATTGTGAAAGTCTGATGAAATACTCCTTTTCAAATTCATCTTTCAGTTTTGATTTCCAGGTTGTCTCAATATTAACATCCATTTTTCTTTTTCTTTTTCTTTTTCTTTTTATAAATAGATTAATTCACCGCTAATGTAGCAAAATAAACAATGGGATATAAACCAAATGGGCCGTCGGTCAATGCCGGCAGCCCATAACTCAATTTCACTCTCACAAGTTAACCTAAAACCACTTCTGACAATCTAAGAAACTGAACTCCTAAGTGTTTTGAAATTTAAAAGAAATTTCAGAATAACCATATCAAATTTATAAATTACTTTCATACATACCTAATATATTACGCGAAAGCAATGAAATCGTTTATAAACGTTAACTATTTATAAACGAAATTATATTTATGCAGGAACGGATCCTTAGAAAAGAGTTATTTTTGATTTTTCATTTACTAAAATCTATGGTTAGATACTAACTTTACCAAAAAAATGGCAACTGAAACGGAACGTAAGTTTCTTACAAAAGGAGAATTCAGATACCTGGCTGTCGGAGAAATCAGAATAATTCAAGCTTACTTGTCCATTGATCCGGATAAAACCATCAGGTTGAGAATTGCTGACAATAAAGCTTTCCTCACAATAAAAAGCCGTATAAGCAAAACATCTATTGCTCGGAATGAATGGGAGTTTCCGGTCCCTTTACCGGACGCAAATGAGATGTTGCAGCTCTGTGTACCCGGTAAAATTGTTAAAACCAGATATTTAATTCCATCGGGTAAACATACTTTTGAAGTTGATGTTTTTCATGACAAAAATGAAGGTCTTATTATTGCAGAAATTGAACTTTCTTCAGAAGATGAACAATTTGAGAAGCCAGACTGGCTTGGGGATGAGGTAACTGGTAAACCTGAATATTATAATGCTAACCTTATAAAATAGAACTTATTTGTTTAAATCATTAATAATCCTCTGTATCACATCGATAAAAGGATAGCCTACTTCTTTTGTGGCCGCTACGAACCCTCCGTCAGGAGAAATACAAGGATTAGCATTCACCTCAAGTACAAACACATTATCATTACTGTCTGTTCGTACATCAACCCTGGCATAGCCCTTTAATCCAAACAGGTTCCAACATGCACGTGCTGATTCTTTAAGATCTTTCTCCAACTTCGTACTTAGTTTTTTCCCCGGAAACTCACGCACTGTATTTATATACTCAAAGCTCTCCATTTCCCATTTAGCTTTAAAATCCACTATCCTTGGTTTATTAATATCATAATTAACGAAAACAATCTCGGCCGGAGGCAAAACTTCTGGACCATTTTTCCCAGCTAATACGCTGATATTAAACTCTCTTCCATCAATAAAATCTTCAATAAACCAATGTGAATCATCAAGCCCTTTTAGCTTTTCCTCGAAACCCGGTTTGCACTCAAACACCGAATCTCCAGTAATTCCAAGAGATCCATCTTCCCAGATTGGTTTGATAATGTATTTTCTTCCACTTTTGAGAAGGTTACTTTGCGAAGGTGAATATGAGGCAGGATTATTAATACAGGCATTCTTCATAGCTCTACTGGCAAGGGTTTTACTGCTGGTAATAAAAATTGCTTCAAGGGGATTACCGGAATAAGGAATTGAATACATATTCAGTAGGGCAGGAATGAAATAACTGAGTTCTCCTTTATTATTTATTGATTCTACAAGATTATATACAAAATCAGGTTTTTCTTCAGCAAGGATCTTTATCTCTTCCATGAAACCTGAAGTGATCCCTTTTCTGTAAACCGAGATACCAAGTTCCTCGAGATATTTTTCAATGTGAGCTACCTGGTCCAGAACGTCAAGTTCATCAGCAAGAGCTCCCTCACGGGGTTCATTATAAATAATACAGCATCTCTTCATAATTCTTCGAACTCATAAGTTAAAACTGCTGATTCCGTACTTTTTAACCCTTAATTCTTGTAAGCGCTGCTTTCATTATCATTTCCATTAATGTCTGGTATTCAATACCATACATTCGGGATAATATCGGCAGGTCGGAATGGATGGGATTAAGCCCGGCAAGCGGATTTGCTTCTATAAAACATATTTTACCTTTACGGTCAGCTTTCAGATCAATTCTTCCGGCATCAACTGCCTGCAATGCTTTCCACGCCCCGAGTGCAACTGTTTTACATTCGTCAATTATATCAGGATCAAGAGGTTTGTATTTACAATAATTCTGATAATTCTCCTTCACTTCAACCGAATAAGGAAGGTTATTCGCACAGTCATAACTTCCATTCCTCCAATTGCTACTGCTGTATCGCCTGACCCGACTATCCCAACAGTAAATTCTCTTCCTGGCAGATATTCTTCAACCAAAGCAGGTTGTTTAAACTCTTTAAGTATCCAATTGACCATAGTTGTCAGCTCATCCGAAGAATTAACAAGACTCTTCTCGGTGATGCCTTTGCCTGTTCCTTCCGAAACAGGCTTGACAAACAGAGGATAATTAAGACTGCATTTATCTAAGTCTTTCAGTTCGTTAATCAGATAACCCGGACTTACAGGAATACCTGCAGCAGTTACCACAAGTTTTGCAAGATGCTTGTTGAGTGAAAGTCCCATTATCACGGGACCGCTGAACACATAAGGTATTTTATACTGATCGAGAATCGCTGGAACAACTGATTCTCTTCCGTCACCGTATAATCCTTCCGCAATATTGAAAACCATATCCCATCTTTTACCTGCAGCCAAGGCATCTATCAGTTGAAAAGTATTTCCGACAGGTTCGGTTTCATGCCCCATCATATTTAAGGAATTCTCCAGAGCATCGACTGTTTCCTGTTTATCAAATTCGGCAGTTTCATCCATGGAATAACCACGGTCAATATACCATGACCGCAGATCAAATGTCAAGCCAATTTTCATGTATAGCCCTATTTTTCAGGATATTCGCATAATACACCCTTGTAATTACGCAGTACTATCCGTTCGTCATTATGTTCTACAACATAATTTGGAAGCAGAGGAATTTTTCCACCGCCTCCGGGAGCATCAACAACAAACGTAGGTACAGCATATCCACTGGTGAAGCCCCTGAGTCCTTTTATTATTTCAAGACCTTTCTTCACAGTTGTTCTGAAATGTCCCGATCCTGGTATCAGGTCACATTGATAAAGATAATATGGTCTTACCCTTATTTTCAGCAACCGGTGCATAAGTTCCTTCATTGTAGGAACATTATCATTAATACCTTTTAAAAGAACAGTCTGACTTCCAAGAGGGAACCCACCATCGGCAAGTTTAATACAAGCCTTTGCACACTCATCAGTTATTTCTGCCGGATGAGAAAAGTGAAGACTGATGAAGAGAGGATGATATTTTCGGAGTATATTAATTAAACCATCTGTTACCCGCTGTGGAAGAACAACTGGAATTCTTGTTCCGATTCTGATAATCTCAACATGTCCGATATTCCGGATATTAGAGAGGATGTAATCGAGCGTCTCATCATTCAGGGTAAGCGGATCGCCACCACTGATAAGTACATCTCTGACTTCCTTATGGCTGGCAATATAATTAAATGCTCTTTCGTAATCCTGCCTGCCAAGCTTGTCAAGTCTTCCAACAGAATGCGATCGTGTACAATATCTGCAATAATTTGAACAAACCTGTGTAACTGTAAACAGGACCCTGTCAGGATACCTGTGTACAATTCCCTTAATCGGAGAAAATGATTTCTCGTGCAGCGGATCAGACTGCTCGCTGCTTGTTTCAAGCAATTCTTCTACTACAGGAATTACATTACGACGTAAAGGATGTGATGGTTTGCTCTCATAAATAAGTGAAGCAAAATACGGAGTAATCCGCAAAGGAAGACGGCCCTTAAGATTATTAATAGCTATAATCTCCTTTTCGGACAATTTCATGATTTTCTTTAGGTCTTCGATGCTTGTGATAGTATTTCGAAGTTGCCATTTCCAATCATTCCAGGAATCGATAGTTGCGAGGGGGAAGTAGCGGTGCATGAACTCCGAACTTCGGTTGCTGACTAACTCATTTGGGATTACGTTTTGCGAAAAATACGTGGTTTTCGCGCCAGGTTCTTCATCAGAAGAACAACCCACGAGGCGACTCTCTCCGTGGAAAGTCGTAGCCTCATTATTGTTAGTGTTCATAACAGATGATGAAAATTTTCACCTTTTCTTTTTAAATTGTTCGTTTTAAATTTATACTGTTAACCTAAAATATTTAGCCACGAAAATATATAATCTATAAATACAATGTATCATTCGACTACCAGAAATATTAACACTATTGGCATTTTATTAACAATCGATATTTTTGGTTATATTTAAATGTGCTCTATTAGATTGTGTATATGTATGTTATAAGGATTCTAAATCAAATTCAAATTATCATCTAAATTGGTAGTTTCTTGACTATTTTTTTTTCGAATCAGACTTTTATTTATTTATGAGGAACCTTAAAAACGACTTTTTCTTCCCATAATTTTATAAAGCTGTACAAAAATAAATTACCATGAATTAATTTTTTAAAGATCTTCTGCTGATCTGCCAGTATCTTTTCGTGATTTTTTAATGATCCCTCTGTACTTTTTTTTCTCAAGTCTTTTAATTTTAGAGGATAAAGTCGGTCTTGTAGATTGTCGTTTTAAAGGAATTGTCAGAGCTTTGGAAACTAACTCGTAGAACTTCTCAGTAACAACCATTTTATTCATAAGCTGCGTTCTCTCGGTTTGGGAAACGAGGATTAATTCATTTTCATTGTTGATCTTGTTCTTTAGCTTTTTAAAAATTAGCTCTTTTTCTTTTTCGGAAAAGGATGAAGTTAAAAGCAAATTAAATCGCAGTTCAACTTTAGTATTCACTTTATTGACATTCTGACCACCCGGACCACTGCTTCTGGATGTCGAATAGACAAATTCATTTTCTAAATTCCATTTTCTTAACTCTTCTGGACTCATAGATGTTTTTTACTATGGTTAAAGAAAAAACAAGGCAACTCCCGCAACACTGATAACGGCCCCAAAAACTTCAGGAAGAGTAACTTTCTCTTTAAACAGGACAACTGCAGGAAGAATGATGAATACAGGAACAAGGGCCATGATTGTTGATGCTATTCCGGCTTCGGTATATTTAACTGCAATTAACGAAAAGGAGACTCCCAGAAACGGACCAAAAAATGCACCAAGGCTTGTCAGCAGCATACCTTCTTTATTACGGGTAGCCCTTATAACATTTCCCCACCGGAAAAGAACTGTCACAAGCAGAGTATAACCAATTATTCCAGCCATAATTCTTATCTGAGTAGCTGCGAACGGATCATAATCTTTTAATCCAAGCTTGCTAAGTACAAGCCCTAAAGCCTGTCCTACAGCTCCTCCGATAGCATACAGAATTCCCCTGGGGGCCAGTTTTAATGATAGTTTTTCACCTTTCCCATCCCTGCTGAAAATTGCTATAGCAATTCCTGAAAAGGTCAGCGTCATACCAAGATAATGAAACAGAGCAAGTTTCTCACCCAGAATAATAAAACTGAAAAACGCAGTGATAGGAGGGACAAGTGTCATTATCAGCATTGAAAACCTTGAACCTATCAACATGTATGATTTAAACAGGAAAAGGTCGCCAAATACAAATCCGACCAATCCTGACAATGAAAGCCATAACCAGTTCTCATAACTGGCATCTGACGGAAACATCAAACCTCGCCTTATAAAACAAAAAACACTTAGGAAAACAAATCCTATAACCAGTCTGAAAATATTAACAACCACCGATCCCAGTTTGTTGCTCGCAGATTCAAATGAAAAAGATGTGACCGTCCAGAAAACGGCTGTCAGAAGAGCTGCAAATTCACCCAGATGATGATTAAAGAAATTCATTTTATTATCAGATAGCAGTAACTATCTTTAAAGGCCGTAAAATTATAACTATTTGTTTGTAATTTTTATGGGAAAGCTAAATGATCAAAAATAATTGAACGCTTCAAAGACTCTAAGATTAAAAAATTATAATAAGTAAATTATGGACATCAAAATTAGGGATCACTTTATTCAGCAATGGAAGAAATACTTTAACAATGCTGATCTGCCTGTCACATTTTATTACACTGATAATCCAGAAAATGCAAGACAGGCTACCACTTCAGATGAATGGAGGTGCCTTATATGTGAGCTTAAAAAAGTCAGAGGTGGAGAATCTATGGCCTTTATTTCCGAAACAATAAAATGCAGCGGTGCAAAACGTTACCTGGGATTTGCCAACGAAATCCGTCCAAACTTTGAGTATTTCCTTTCGTGTGGAATTGAAAACAAAATGGAAGGAGAGAGGTATATCAGAACTCCTGAACTGGTAAAAGAATTAATGAGCAACCAGAAAGTGCTTGATATTACCGGAAAATATATTGTATTCAAAAGATGGGATATGCTGGATGAAAATGATAATCCGGATGTAGTAATCTTCTTCGCAGCACCTGATATTCTTTCCGGACTTTTTACCCTGGCAAATTATGACCAGAGTGAACCAAACAGCACTATAACGCCATTTGGCGCCGGGTGCGGATCAATAGTCCATTATCCTTATATTGAAAAGGACTCACAAAGACCAAGAGCAGTAATTGGGTTATTTGATGTCTCAGCCAGAACATGTGTACCGGCAGGGATCCTTACCTTTTCCGTTCCAATGATCAAATTTACTAAAATGATCAGCTATATGGATGAATGTTTTTTGATAACTGATTCCTGGAAAAAAGTTCAGAAAAGAATAAGTTAAATATATTTTATCTATTCATTGATCTCAAAGACATAATCTCCTGATCCTGCTTCCATAAAGAGCTTATTGTCAGATGTTTTAATATCCTTAAGATAAACATTCTGAGAAAGTACTTTTCCACTTTCAGTAACTTTGCCTGCACTTATGGCTGGCAGAATAATTGTGGCTGTCGAGTTAGCAGGCACACTTATTTTTATAGCCAGTTTTCCATCTTTTCTTTCCCATCCTGAAACAACTTTACCATATGAACTTTCAAATGAAGCTTTGGAAAATTCTAATTTTTTCGTTGGATGTGGCTGAATTATAAGATGTTTATAACCAGGTCCCATTGTCTCAATTCCTGCTGAAACCCTGTACATCCAATCACCAATGGCACCGTAAGCATAATGGTTAAATGAATTCATACCGGGATCCTCGAAGGTGCTGTCGGTTTTCTCACCATCCCAGCGTTCCCAGATGGTAGTTGCCCCCATTTTTACAGGGTAGAGCCATGAAGGATATGACTCCTGTAAAAGCAGGTCATAAGCAACATCAGTGTAACCATTATCCGACAGAACATGACACAGGTATGGCGTACCAAGAAAACCAGTTGAGAGGTGATTCCTTCTGCTTTTTATGTCCTCGACCAGAAAACCAGCAGATTTTTCGCGAAGATTATCTGGTAAAAGATTAAACATCAGTGCCAGAATATATGACGTCTGTGAATTGGTTCCAACTCTTCCCCCGCTTGTAACATATTCATTAATAAATACTTCTTTAATTTTTTTAAACTGATCAGAGTAGAATTTTTCATCTTCTTTTTTGCCAAGCTCTTTTGCAGAAGCTGCGAGGATACTTGTTGAATAAGCATAAAATGCAGTAGCTATAAAATCGTGATCCGTATAGCCATCAGGTTCAGTGTGATTATCTATGGGAGGATGGTAAAACAGCCAGTCGCCATAAACACTTCCTCCTTTCCAGATAAAAGAATCACCTGCTTTTTTTCTGATGTATTCAACCCAGGCTTTCATACTTGGGTACTGTGTTTCAAGCAATCTCTTATCACCATATACTGTATACATTGTCCAGGGTGCTATAACAGCAACATCTCCCCATCCGGCTGAAGGCTGTGTGGTTGTTGATCCCTGTTTGTCAAGAATATCGGGAATGACCACTGGTATTTCTCCTGCAGGTTTCTGATCAGCAGCAATATCTTTCAGCCATTTAGTAAAAAATGAAGAAACATCCATATTAAATGCTGCAGTTCTGCAAAATGCCTGGGCATCACCTGTCCAGCCAAGACGCTCATCTCTCTGCGGACAGTCAGTCGGAACATCTACAAAATTACCTTTTTGTCCCCACTGAATATTATGCTGTAGCTGGTTCACCATGGGATTTGAACATTCGTAGTTGCCTGTTACAGCCATATCCGAATGTACAACAATTCCTGTAAGATTATCAGTTGTCAGTTCACCCGGGAATCCTTTCACTTCGACAAATCTGAATCCCATAAATGTAAATCGTGGTTCATAGATTTCTTCACCTGAACCAGCTAGAGTGTAAGTGAGCTGACATTTGGCAGCACGATAATTTGTAGTATAAAACTCACCTGATTTATCCATTACTTCTGCATGTCTCAATGTGATGACGGTCCCTTTATTTCCAGTGACTTTTAACCTCAACCAGCCAACCATGTTCTGTCCCATATCAACAATCAGGTCGCCTTTAGGTGTCCGGAATATTTTGACCGGTTTTATTTCCTGGATTTTTCTGACCGGGGATCCTTCAGATGCAATCAGGTTACTATTATTATAATTACCGGTTTTTACACTTTGCCAGTTTTTGTCATTAAACCCCGACAAATCCCATCCGGTAAGTTTCCTGGTAGCATCGAATGTCTCGCCGTTATAAATGTCATTCATCCTTATTGCCCCGTCATTTGAAGCTTTCCATGTCTCATCACTGATAATCAAAGATTCAGAACCATCGGTGAATATGATTCTTAATTGCAGAAGGAGACCAAGTCTTTTTCCATATATTGCCCAGTTATTACCCCATGCAAGAGTTCCCCTGTACCAGCCGTCACCAAGAACGGCCCCGATTGTATTATTCCCTTTTGTCAACATGCCCGTAACATCATAAACCTGGTACTGAAGTCTCTTACCATAAGAGGTCCAGCCGGGAGTAAGCACCTGATCACCAACTTTTTTACCATTCAGATGAAGCTCATAAAAACCATGAGATGTAACATAAACTCTTGCGCTTGCTATGCTTTTTCCGACAGGAAATTCCTTCCTGAAATGAGGGGAAGGGGCATATCTTAATGTATCAGCTTCCATTTCAATCCATTTTGCTTTCCATTCGGATTGCCGGAGCAGTCCCATTTCCCAGAAAGCAATTTCGCTCCATTTAGACTCTCTTCCTTTGTTGTCCCATATTTTTACCTGCCAGAAGTATCTCTGTCCCGATTTAAGTTCAGGCCCGTTATAAGCCTGAAGAATTGATTCATCAGAATCAGTCTTTCCTGATTGCCAGACTATCTTACTTGTAGAGAAATTTTCGTCCGTTGCCAACCTGACAGAATATGCACTTTGCATAATATTATTTCCTGTTCCGGTAATTTTCCAGGAAAGTCTCGGTTGTGTGACATCAATCCCTATCGGATTTTTTTTATGTTCACAGGTCATCTCTTTAACGGACAAATCCTGAGCAAGAGCGATCCCTGAAAGACAAACAAAAATAAGTACGAGCTTAAATGATTTCATGATTTAATGGTATTTGGTAATAAAAATCAGGATTATATAATAGTGTCTGAAAAAAAATCACATAAAACTTAATTTCATCCCTTAAAGTTAATAAATTGCGATTCAGTCCAAAAAAAATAATCAAATGAATCCATTTGCGGGTATCTTATTAATAGCACTGGGAAGTATAGGCGCAGCAAGCTTTTATGTTCCGTTCAAAAAAGTTAAATCATGGGCGTGGGAATCATACTGGCTGAGTCAGGGTGTTGCTGCCTGGCTGATTGCCCCAATATTATTCGCATTTATTTTTGTTCCACGGGGAGAACTTTTCCCGATAATCAATGAAGCACCCTCGTCTGCCAAATTGATGGCCATGTTTTTTGGAGCTTTGTGGGGCTTTGGCGGATTGACATTCGGATTAAGCATTCGTTATCTCGGAGTAGCACTTGGACAGAGTATTGCACTTGG
The DNA here is from genome assembly GCA_963838215.1 of uncultured Bacteroidales bacterium. Taxonomy (GTDB): domain Bacteria; phylum Bacteroidota; class Bacteroidia; order Bacteroidales; family VadinHA17; genus LD21. The sequence continues at coordinate 118,436 of CAWIQG010000003.1, forward strand.
CCTCTGCGCAGCATTTGGAACCCTTATACCTCCGGTAATCGCAGGGCAAAGCCTGTTTTCTTCAACTGCAGGAATATTAACAATAACCGGAGTTTCTATTACAGTGGCAGGAATTGCAATAATCGGTTATGCCGGATCACTGAAAAGCAGAGAGATGACCGATGAAGAAAAGAAAGCTGCTGTAAAAGAATTTGCTCTGAAAAAAGGGATCTTCATTGCAGTTTTTGCTGGTGTGATGAGCGCCTGCTTTAATTTTGGATTTGAATCAGGCAAGCCGATAGAAAACGTTGCCCTTGCTCATGGAACAAATCCGCTGTTTCAAAAAAACCCATCGCTGATATTTATCCTTTTGGGTGGTTTTATAACAAACCTGGTATATTGTGGTTATCTGAATATTAAGAATAAAACATACAGGGATTATTATTCCGTTCCAGGCAGTGTACTTCTGAATAATCTGTTTTTCACTTTTCTGGCAGGCTTGTTATGGTTTCTTCAGTTTCATTTCTTCGGAATGGGCTCCAGCAAGCTACCTTCAGGAATGGCAGTTTTCGGATGGAGCATTCTGATGGCTCTGAACATAGCAATAAGCAATATCTGGGGCATATTCCTTAAAGAATGGAAAGGAGCCAGAAGGAAAACAATAATTGTGCTGATTACAGGGATTTTAGTTCTTATTCTTTCAACATTTGTTGTTAAATTAAGATAATGAATATGGAAACAAAAAGATTTGGTTTTAAGATGAAGATGTACCCCGGTTTCAAAGAAGAATATAGAAAACGTCATGCTGAAATATGGCCGGAGCTGGTCAGATTATTAAAAAATGAAGGAATAGGGAATTATTCAATCTTTCTGGATGAAGAGACAAATACACTGTTTGCTTACCAGGAACAATCGGGTGAAAGTTCATCGCAGGACCTTGGAAACACGGAAATTGTCAAAAAGTGGTGGAAATATATGGCAGATATTATGGTAACTAATCCCGATAATTCTCCGGTGAGTATTCCCCTGGAGCAGGTGTTTTATATGGAGTAAGATAAAAGACAAAAGACAAAAGATAAAAGACAAAAGTTAAAAGATAAAATTAATTTGGTAAAGAGAAATTTGGTGAAAGGGGAGATTAAAAACAGTACAACTCTGTGAACAACTCCGTGTGACACAGTGGTTAATAAAAGAGTAAAAAGAATAACCAGTAATGCTAAATAATACAGATTATGAAAAAAGAAATTATTGAAAAATCATATCAGCTGGCAAAAGAACAATATGCCGCATTAGGAATTGATACTGACAAGGTTCTTTCTGAACTGGACAAAATAAATATTAGTCTGCATTGCTGGCAAACTGATGATGTTGGCGGTTTTGAAAAAGCGGGAGCTGTACTTGGAGGAGGAGGTATCCAGGCTACCGGTAACTTCCCGGGCAAAGCAAAAACCATCGAACAGATGAGAGCAGATCTCGACAAGGTGATGTCGCTCCTTCCCGGAAAACAAAGGTTAAATCTTCATGCTATTTATGGTGAGTTTGGGGGAAAACTTGTCGACCGCGATCAGATAGAACCAAAGCATTTTCAGGGTTGGATCAACTGGGCCAAAAAGAGAGGTATAGGTCTTGACTTTAACTGTACTTGTTTTTCACACCCTTATGCTGATGACGGCTTTACTCTTTCGAGCAAGAATGAAGAAATACGAAAATTCTGGGTTGAGCATACAAAACGATGCAGAGCTATCGGTGCTGAAATGGGAAAACAGCTTGGTACTCCGACTGTGCACAATATATGGGTACCTGATGGTATGAAAGATACACCGGTTGACAGAAATAAACTGCGTAAACTTTTAAAAAAATCATTGGATGAGATTTTTGCAATAAAATACCCGAAAAAGTATCTTAAAGATTCAGTTGAAAGCAAGCTGTTCGGAATAGGATCAGAGGCGATGGTAGTAGGATCACATGATTTTTATCTGGGATATGCAATAAAAAATAATACTTTGATAACCCTCGATAATGGCCATTTTCATCCTACTGAATCGGTGGGTGATAAAATTTCTTCTATTCTGCATTTTGTTGATGAAATCCTTTTACACCTTACCCGTGGCGTTCGATGGGACAGCGATCATGTACTTACATTTAACGACGAGTTACTACTTATAGCTCAGGAAATAGTACGCTGCAAGGCCCTGAACAGAGTTAATATCGGTCTCGATTTCTTCGATGCAAGTCTTAATCGTATAGGAGCGTATGTAATTGGTACGCGCTCAGCTCAACTTGCCTTTTTATTTGCATTACTTGAGCCATATAAAACTCTTGTCAGGTTCGAAGATCAGGGTAAAAACTTTGAAAGGCTTGCATTTCTTGAGTTACTCAAAACCATGCCTTTCGGAGCTGTCTACGATTATTATTGTTTGAAAAATAAGGTGCCAGTAGGGCAGGATTATATTGAAGAGATTGTGATATACGAAAAAGAGGTACTTTCGAAAAGATGACATATAAGTGTTGGTTTTACACTTATTATAAAAATCATATTTCAGTTAATTATTATTCATTCAATAAATAATAAATTGAATACAGAGAAATTATATAGTATATGAAAGAACCAGTTATTGCCATATTTGATATAGGGAAGACAAATAAAAAACTAATTCTGTTTAATTATGACCTTGAAGTAGTTTCTGAGACAGAGCAAATATTTATTGAAACTAAAGATGATGATGGATTCGAATGTGATGATATTGAACTTATTGAACGATGGATTAAAGAGTCAATAATCAGGCTGGTGCATTCAGATAAGTACGATATTAAGGCAGTTAATTTTGCAACTTATGGCGCTACTATTGTCAATCTTGATGCAAATGGAAAAAGAATTACTCCAGTCTATAATTATCTGAAACCGATGGATGAAAAAATACCCGAGAGCTTGTACAAAAGACACGGCGGGAGGGATGAGTTTTGCAGAAGGACAGCCTCTCCAGCTCTAGGTATGCTCAACTCCGGCTTACAACCACTTTGGTTAAAGGCAGTTAAGCCTGAAATATTTTCTAAAGTAAAATACATTCTTCATTTTCCACAGTATCTTTCTTTCATACTAACCGGAAAGATTTATTCAGAACATACCTCGATAGGATGTCACACCGCCCTGTGGGATTTCGATAATATGAGTTACCATCCGTGGGTTAAAAATCGTGGATTGAACTTGCCTGAGCCCTTTCCTGTCGACACTCTTAATGAAGTAGTTGTTGAAGGAAAAAAATTGCAGATTGGAATTGGAATTCATGACAGTTCAGCTTCTCTTGCTCCTTATTTTAAAGGAAGCAATGGCAAGTTTTTGTTATTGTCAACCGGAACCTGGTGTATTAATATGAATCCATTCAATACTGAAAAACTAACCGCAGAACAGCTCGATAAAGACTGTCTATGTTATATGAGTATTGAAAGGCAACCCGTAAAATCTTCAAGATTATTCCTTGGACATCTGCATGAAACAGCAGTGAAACTTATAACAATGCATTTTAACAAATCAGAGGATTATTATAGAAAAATCAAAGCTGACAGACAATTATCTGCCAATTTAAGAGATAAATTCAAAGAGAAAAAGGTATTCTTTAAAGCCAGACCTGATTCGCGGGAACTGAAGGATTACATCGACCTGTATGAATTCAGTTCACTTGAAGAAGCTTATCATCAGTTAATGAATGAGTTATGTGATATTACTGTAGAAGCAATCGATCTTGTCCTTCCAGAAAATGATGAAACCTCAAACATATATATTACAGGTGGATTTTCAAAAAATGAACTTTTCTATAATTATATCACGGAAGCGTATCCCTCAAAACTGGTCTATACTTCAGAAATTGCTAATTCCTCCGCCCTTGGAGCGGCACTTGTTATTGCAGGTTCCAGGCCATCACTTAATCTGGGCCTGACCAAATGCGTAGAATAGATTTTACTTGACTTCTGTTTTAATGGATATTCAATAATTAATATATTCTCTCACCAAGTGCAGCTTTAAGTTTATAAGCACTTGCTGCATAATCAATTTTAGCTTTTAAAAGCATCAACCTGCTTTCGGAAACAGCAGTATTGGCATCAAGCAGATCAAGATTTGTAATCACTCCCGATTTAAAGCTTGTCTCAGCTAAAGAATAAGCCTCCAGAGCCTGAGTTAGCTGCAGTTCAAACTGGTTTACTTTTTTCCCGGCTGCAAACATGTATGCTTCGGCCTCATAAAGTTCATTCGAGATATTCCGTTTTGTCAATTCAGATTCGTACGATAACGAAGTTATTGCAGATTGAGCCTGTGAAATATTATACTTATTTTTCATTCCGTCAAAAAGCGGAATTCTGAGCCCCAGGCCAACTACATAATTTGGAGTGAACTTATTGAGATCTGGGATATATCCGTTCTTGGCTCCGGCAGATGCTTCTAAACTTAGCAAAGGTTTGTTCTGTAACTTTGTCATATTGTATCTCAACTCAGCTAAAGTGGCTCTTTTTTCATTAATTAGCACTTCATCCCTGTTATGAAAAGCATAAGATATTATTGAATCTGATGAAATTGAAGGAATTCCGACTGATAATTCGGTTTTTACAACAGGATGAGTGGTCTGATCATTGCCAAGAAGGGAGTTCAGAGATGCCTGCTGAGCAGTGAGGGCCGCAATAAGGTCAACTTTCTGACTTTCAACAGTTGATATTTTGACTTTTGTCGAAAGAATCTGATATTCTGTACCGGCCCCGGTAGCCTTCATCTTTTCAACATAGGCGAGGTGCTCATTTAACGTTACCAGCTGCTCATCCTCAATTTTAATCGCAGCCTGAAGATAAGCCAGAGTATAAAAATTGTTCACGGCAAAAAGAGACAATTTTTGTTTTACCTGTTCAAGCGTCTGTTCGCTTATGGCTTTGTTTTCATTTTCGAAATTGATATTCTGCCGTGTCCGTCCAAAATCATATACTAGCTGTTCGTAATTTACAGATGCGGAATAATTGTTATTCGGATTAAGTTGAAAAGTCCCAAGCCCGGGAAAAGTGAATTTAATAACAGGTGCCATATTGGCAAAATCAGCAGTCATATCAAATACCGGGTTATAGCCGGTTTTAGCCAACCCTATCTTAGCATCAGCATTATTAATCGCTTCGCTTGCAGCTTTTACAGACGGATGGCTTGAAATTACCCTTTCAATTATATTTTTAAGCGATAAGGAATCTGTGCCCTGTTTTGCTTTCGTGTCCATGGCAACTTGAGCAATGATAATTTTATCAATAAAAAAGAAAAATAAAATGGCCGATAGGATTGATTTACTGGTTATTCGATTATTCATTTGAAGGTATATTTTTTATTTTTGATTTTTTGGAATGAAGAAAAATTACGGGGATTCCTCCAATCAGGGTTATGATTCCTGCAAGAAGAAAATCATCATTAATCCCCTGTATATAAGATTGCTTATTCAGATTTGAAAGCAATAATGTCTGACTTACCCTGGTAGCAGTCTCAGGTGAGCTGCCGGTTTCATACTGTAGATGTGTTTTAAGGTTATTAATTGTTTTATGAAAAATTTCAGAGTTTGGCTTAATCGCACCACCATAAAGCTGACCGTAAAAATTGACTCTTGCTGTCAGAAAAGTAGCAAGTAATGCGACACCCAGACTTCCTCCCAGCTGCCTTATTGAATTGGTAATTGCAGATGCCTGTGCCATTTTTTCACGCGGTATTCCTGACAGTGATATTGTACTTAGCGCGGTGAACATCAGACCCATGGCAAAACCTCTGATATAGAGTGAAAGCATTACATATTTCAGTTCGGTCATCCACGATAGCTTAGAGTTCAGATAGAAACTTAATGCAAACAGGATAACACCTATAAAAATAGGTAGTTTTGGATTTATCTTATCGGAAATTCTGCCCGAGATAGGTGCCATCGTCCCCTGTATAATACCTACAGGAAGAAATACAGAACCCGCCTGAAGGGCCGTGTAACCCATTGAATTCTGGAGGTATATGGGCAATAGAAAAGTGCTCCCAAACATTCCTAAACTGAAAATAAGAAGAATAATATTGGCAATACCAAAATTGTGATTATTCAGGAGCCTCAGATCAATCAGCGGCTCTTCAACCAGGAATTCTGCGGTTAGAAAGACCGCTAAAGCAATCAGGGCAATTGCGGCGCTTGCCAGAATATATGGTGCATGCCATCCCGCAGAATTAGAAGCTGCATTTCCCTGTGATAGGGCATAAAGTGTCAACGGAAGAAATATTGTGACAGAGATGAAGCCTATTAAATCGAATTTTCTTGCAAACCTGTTGATATACTCGCTTTGAATTATGATAGTGAATATCATAGCTAATATTCCTACCGGTATATTTACGTCAAATATCAGGGGCCAGTTGAAACGATCAATAAGGAAACCACCAATAATGGGTCCGAATGAAACAGACGCTGCAGCTGCAATACCCCAGAATCCAAGAGCAATGCCTCTCTGGTGAGGTGGAAATTCCCTTGTTATAATTGCCATTCCCAGCGGCTGAATAGTACCGGCTCCAAGGCCCTGAATTACCCTGGATGCGATAAGCATGTTTTCATCAGTGGACCTGCCACATAACATTGACCCAAGAGTGAAAAGGAATAACCCAATGAAATACAACCGTTTATAGCCGAATTTGTCTGCCAGCCAGCCCGAAGCGGGAAGGGCAACGGCCATTGCCAGCATATAAGCTGTTACAACCCATTCAATTTTATCGAGTCCTACGCCAAAGGACGCCATAATTTTAGGCAATCCCACATTCACAATTGTGGCATCAAGAACTGCCATAAATGTTCCCAGCATAACATTGGCCAGCAGGAACCATTTGTAAGACACATGTTTAGGATGGAAAGGTGAATTACTTCCCCTGACCAGCATCCTGAGGTGATGGGATGGTGTTCTCCTTTTTTCCATTGTTATTTCTTACTGATCTTTACAACTACTGACATTCCGGATAAAATATTGAATGAGGAAATCTCTTTATTGTTATCAGCACTGTCAATAGAGATCCTTACCGGGATACGCTGTGTAACCTTTGTAAAATTACCAGAAGCATTATTAGCCGGAATCAATGAGAATACTGATGCTGTGCTGGAACCGATCAGAAACACTTTACCATTAAATCTGACACCGGGAAATGCATCAATATAAAATCTTACTGACTGACCTATATGAACACCCGAGAGTTTTGTCTCTTCCAGAAATGACACAACCCAGAGATTTTTACTTAAAGTCATAGTTAAAACTGACTGACTTGGTTGTACTATATCACCCGGGAGCAGCCATCTTCTTGTAATTATTCCATCAGCGGGAGCATATAGCCTTGTATTTTTAAGCTGAGTATTAAGAACCTTTACCTGCGCGTTTGCAGTTTCTACTGCTGAGGAAGCACTCGATATCATAGATTTTGAAACCAGGAGCTGTGATTTAGCAGCATCAAGCTGGGCTGATGCAGTTTCGTAACCTTTTTTAATATGATCAAATTGTTCGGTTGTGATGACACCACCGTCTAACTGACTTTTTGCTCTTGTAAGATCATCTGTGGCCCTATCAAGGTTTATCTCCAGTACCTTGATGCTTTTCTGATCGGAACTATACTTAATTTCAGATTGTTCCAAATTAGCCAGCGACTGATCCCTCGCTGCGACAGACTGATTTCTCTGGGCCACTAAGTCAGAGCTGTCAATATCAGCCAGAAGGGTTCCTTTTTTCACAACATCACCTTCATCGGCATAAATAGCTGCTATTCTTCCTATAATCTTCGAACTGACACTTACATTGTCCGCATCAACATGTGCATCATCTGTTGTCACATAATGCGAATAATCCGTGTACCAATACCATGCACCTGCTAGGACAATTAAAATTACAAATGCTAGTGGAATGTAAACTTTGAGACGATTCTTTTTTAATTCTGGTTTCATAAAATTAATTTGAATTTATTTTTATAGCTAATAATCATAATTATAAATCACTTTGCTTCCAACCCTTTAATAAAAATATCTGTAAAGGCCATTGTTTTACCGAGAAGTCTGTCAAATTCTTCCTGCTCAATGAAGAGTGTTTTTTTATCATTCATTCCTGAAATCCTTAATCCCTTTAGCAGATCGAGAAAAAGCGAAGCTGTCTGATAAGTATCTTCAATGGAAAAAATTCCGTTTCTTATACCTTTCTCAAAAATTTGAACAATAATCTCCTTTTCCTTTTCTTTAAACAGAATTATGGATTCCTTAAATACCGGTTTAAGGTCAGAATAAAATTCGAGTCTTAATCTGCTTAGATTTAATAAAGTGCGAAAATAGGAGAGGCGAGAAACAGCATATTCCCGAAGCAAAAGTTCAGGTTCCTGAATATTCACAATTTTTTCTGAAATTTTGTCAATGAACTCATTCTGTTCCTTTTCAACCACGGCTTTATAAAGACTCTCCTTATCAGGAAAATAGTAGTACAATGATGCCTTTGACAGTTGTATATTATCTGCAATTTCACGCATTGAGACTTTCTCAATTCCGTACAATCCGAAGTGCTTTTGAGCCACTTCAATTATCAGCTGAACCTTTTTTCGTTTGTCAGAACCTGACTCTGTCATACCCGTTTTCGTAAAAAGTTGCAAATATAACAATCTACCTGACCTTTTTGTTTAAATAGTCAGATTTTATTAACATTATTTTTATGAGACTTTTGGATCATTAATATAAATCAATTGATTATCAACGTATTTGAAGTGATTGAAGATCTTCGCAGCAAGCTACGAGTATCTTCGATCCCCTAAGGTAATTTCTTAATGCTCGCTGACTCAGCAGCAAGCATCGGAGAATGCGCTCGTGGGGATTCAAAATAGTTAGTAATTCTTTCAAAGGAAATTGAGATTATGCTCTCAGAGTATCAGATCAGCGAAACAAAATGCAAAAACCCAATGATTAATTTGTAAAGAAGAATATCATTAATATAGCTACTATGGTAATAAACATGCTTACTGGTAAACAAATCCAGAATAACTGTTTCCGGCTCAAGTTACTCTTTGTCCAGGACCTCCTTACATTTCTCAGACTTAAATGTAAACCTGTTAGTACCATGATCGACTGAAGCCATGGAATGAACTGAGGCAAAAATTGGTGCCACGGAGTATTTGCAGTTCCAAAAAAATCCCAGCCCCATCCGAAAGGGTCAGATATTGATTGCTTTATGAAGGTCACATTTACGAAGAGCATCGGGATCACAAATGCTATCCAGAGCAAAAGGCCGAAGGGCAAAAGAGATCCTGAAAATTCAAAAAATACCTCTTTTATGCTTTTGCATATTTTTGATAACCGGACGCCTGTATATGCCAGCAAGTATAAAATGCCAGGCATAATAATAAAGACTGACGTCCACATTATTGCAGAATATATTCCAAAAAGCCCCCAGTTATGCTTATCCATAATATTCACATAATCACGAACAATGGGCCATGGTCCCTGATACAGAATGCAATAAATTATAGCTATTGTAAATATTGCAATTGTCATAAATGCTTCACTCATGTTGCGTGTCCCGTTTTCAACAGCGAATGACCTTGTGTAAAGTGATACATTATTATAAGAACAGCTTCTGGTACATTCAAGACATAGTCCGCAATCTGAATTTTCTTTTATCTCACCAACATTAAGACCATAAGGACATGCCCAACCGTTTGCATTCCCATTCTGGCAGTAATGTGGTTTACACTGGTCACACACCTCCTGCGATTTATTTCTGAGTGAAAGAAAACTCATTCTGGAATATGGTCCTATGAAAACGCTGACGGGGCATACATACCGGCAAAAAGCCCTCAGTTCCCAGACAGTTGACATAACAGTGGGAACGAGTAACAGCATGAGTACGCTTATCCCTGAAATACGTGGAACGGCAACAAGTGTTGTCGAAAATGTTGCAAGAAATAAAAAGACAATTAACCTTAACCAATTATTATTCAGTCTGGCCGGCCATTTCAGAAAAAATCCCGAATATTTATTATTATAGTTTTTTGTTTTACCCATAGTCGGATTAAAGAATGATTTTCGCTGGATAAGATCTCCGAAAAATGGCAAAGGGCATATTGTGCACCAGAATCTTCCGAGAAAAGGAGTAATTAAAGCAACCAGAACAAATAACCATATTGCCCACATCATAAGAACTCCGAGGTTTCTTCCTGATATCTTGGTCCCAAAGACAGATGTGAGAATTACAATATAAATCATCACCATTGTAACAATTGTCAGGATTGCTTGCGGGTATCTTGATACTACAATTCTTTTTAAAAATCCAGTTCCTTTTAAAACATCTTTAAAATCTGTTTTTTCATTTTCAGACTTATTTTCCTGATTTACATTCCTTCTGATTGACTTGAACCATAAGAATAAAATCCCTATCAGGCTTCCAAGACTAAAAACCAACAATGTATTAGGTAGAATTATAAGTTTCCCCTGTTCAAAAGCATGCATCGGACCACAATAGACATGACAACGATAGTTGCTTTTTGATATAATGTACTTTGATATTCCCCGATGCTTTGCAATTAAAGTGACTTCCTTTGTTTGCAAGGGTTTGCTTGAAGGATCACTGGTTTTAAAAACTGTTACTTCTTCCCTTGAAGGACTTACTTTTACATCCATATCAAATTCTTCAAGGTAAAATGAATGTCCTGTATCATCAGTCGAAAAAGTCAGATGTAACGTATCACTGCGATTGCATCTGATAACATACGGATCTTTCCCATAACGAAAACTACGTATATGAATATATCTGCTGATTGGTCTTTTAGTAAAAAACTGGCATAAAATTGCCGGAACAAATCCAAAACTGAAGATTATTATGAAGTTAATAATGTGTCTTCTAATTACTTCCATCAAGTTAAAATATCTTTTTTATTCTTTGCTAAATATTTAAAAAAAAAGGGTTCTTTTGTTTTCAATGATAATTAATATAATTCAAAGAAAAACATTCAAAAAGCACATTTAAATTAAATTTGCCATAAGATGTTTTTCTCATATAAAATTAAATAAATCACTCATGCCAAAAGATAACCACTCCTCAGTTAAACACAAAAGAGGTTTAATAAACCTCATTCTTCTAGTAATAGTGTTGTTCCTCATTGTAGGTATTCCATATATCTTAATAGGTTATCAGGCAAAGCAAAAAGGTATGAGCAGGAGTGAGGTGATCAAACGGATAGTGAACAGAACAGAAGCAAAAGATAATGTATCAGGAGAAGAAAATAATAGTTCTGTTGGTGCTAAAATCGACTTTCTTGATCCGATGCCTGTAGGTCAAACATTTGTTGAACCTCCTCTTATTTCAAATGTTCAGGCCGTGGATCTTGACGGAGATGGATTACTTGACATTATTGTTTGTGATTGTAAGAGCAACTCCGTAAACTGGATCCGACAGTTTCCTGCGGGAGTTTACACCGAAACGGTTCTTGCTGATGGATTGATTGCCCCGGCTCATGCTCAGGTTATAGATTTTAATAAGGATGGGCATAATGATATTGTAGTAGCAGTCCTTGGTTTGCTTTTTCCAAGTAATGATAAAATAGGTTCGGTTGTTATCCTCGAAAACGATGGTACAAATCATTTCATTAAACATGTGGTTGCTGATAAGATTGCACGTGTATCTGATGTGAGAGCAGGCGACCTTAATAATGATGGAAAGATGGATCTTGCAGTGGCACAATTTGGCTATGATGACGGAGAAACACGATGGATGGAGAATATGGGAAACTGGCAATTCAAAAGCCACATTTTACAGAGTTTATCGGGCCCTATTAATGTTATTATTGATGATATTAACAAGGATGGTAATCCGGACATTATATCACTTGTTAGTCAGGAGTGGGAGGAAATCTATTGTTTTATAAATGATGGAAAAGGAAATTTCACTCCAAAGCTGTTGTATGGATCAAGTAATGAAGACTTTGGATCGAGCGGGATATATATTTGCGATCTTAACAAGGATGGTCTTGACGATATTTTATATACAAACGGTGATGCTTTCGATTATATACCACCTCAGGGAAGACCCTGGCATGGAGTTCAGTGGCTTGAAAATAAAGGAAATATGAATTTCGAATTCCATCGTATCTGCAACTTTATAGGTGCCTACAATGTAAGACCAGTTGATATAAATAATGATGGTAAGATTGATCTGTTCTGCGTCAGTGCATTCAATTTATGGGACAAACCTGAATCCCAGAGCTTTATATGGTTGGAAAACACAGGGAACATGCAGTTTGTCAAGCACGATATAGCCAATTCTCCGACACACCTGATCACTCTTGAAGCAGGTGATTTCAACAATGATGGATTAATGGATTTTGTCACCGGTGGGATGCATGCTTATCCTCCTTACGATAGAATGGGAAGAATTACATTGTGGATGAATAATGGGAAACTGGTTGCTAAAAAATAATCTGACATCCTTTAATTATTGAACTTAAATGAATTCTGAATTACTGCTGTTAGCAATTCTCATCTCCTCAGTTATACATTCACCGGTTATCAACGGACAAATACAAGCCGAGAGACAATGGTCGGGATATCGCGGATATATGTCATCAGGAGTTCTTGATAATGCAAACCTGCCGGAATCATTTGACCTAGATAAAATGATAAACATAAGATGGAAAACTGAAATTCCCGGACTCGGTCTTTCGAGTCCTGTAATATGGGGCGACAAATTATTTATAACAACAGCCGTAAGCAAATCGGATAGACAGGGGATTAAAACAGGTGTTTATGGAGAAGGCATGCCGGTGGCTGATAGCTCAATACATGACTGGAAAGTTCTCTGTATTAACAAAAATTCGGGAAAAATAATCTGGGAGAAAACAGCGTATACTGGCACTCCGAAAATAAAGCGACACCCTAAATCGACTCATGCCAACCCCTCAATTGCCATCGATGGAAAATATGCTGTAGCGTTTTTCGGATCTGAAGGTTTGTACTGTTATGATTATAATGGGAAACTTGTATGGAAAAAGAATTTTGGCGTACTTAAATCTGTTGCATTTGATTATCCTGTAGCAGAATGGGAGTTTGCAAGCTCGCCTGTAATATATAATGGCGTATTGATAGTTCAATGCGACGTTCTTGAGAATTCATTTTTAGCAGCTTTTGAGCTGAAGAGTGGCAGAGAATTATGGAAAACCAAAAGGGATGAATATCCTGGCTGGTGCACACCAAATATTTATAAAGACGGAGAAAAAGTAAGAATTGCCGTAAACGGATACAAACATCGAGGAGGGTACGATTTTGAAACCGGAAAAGAAATATGGTGGATGTCAGGTGGGGGAGACGTCCCCATTCCGACTCCGGTTATGGGCAAAGATCTGATTTACTTTAACAGCGCTCATGGTCCCAGTTCACCGATATTTGCCATTAAGTTTAATGCTGCCGGTGATATTACCCTTAAACCGGGAAGAAATCTGAATGAATTCATTAAATGGAGTATACCAAGAGGTGGCTCATATATTCACACTCTGCTAGTTTACAAAGATCGTCTGTATAATATTAATTGGAATGGTTCGGTTGTCTGTTTTGATGCTGATTCGGGCAAAGAACTTTACAAAGCGAAACTTGGGAACGCAAGAAGCTTTATAGCTTCACCTGTTGCTTCTGACGGGAAATTGTATATTGTTGATGAACAGGGAACTGTATATATTATTAAGGATGGCGATGAATTCAGACAATTAGCTGAAATACCATTTGATGATATCTGTCTGACAGCACCCGCAATTACTGATGGAATGATAATATTCAGAACCCAGCACTATCTTATTGCAGCAGGAAAAAAATAATCATCAAATTATTCCTTTTTCAGACTGGTAATTAATGAATCATCAGATATTGCCCTCACTGATAGTAATAAAGTTACAAGACCTGTTATCATTATTGCTAAAACCATTCCCGACAAAAACATCCATGGCAAATCAGTTCTGCCCTCCAGTGACGGTAGTGTAGCTATTATTGCAGAGATAATACCTGTTGATAAACCGGCTAAAAGAATAATCATCTGTTCTGAAAGTATCATTTTTCTGATACGCTTAAATGGAAATCCAGTAGCAAGCATGAGTGCAAATTCCCTTTTACGCTGATTATAATTCTTTAAGAGAACAAATCCAAGGCCGGCTATACCTGTTATCATTCCTAAAGCACCGAATACTCCAAATACAGATAGGTATGTATTGGTAACCTCATAAAAGGCTGCAAGGCGATCATTTGTTTTTTCAATATATATGCCTGAATTGTCAAACCTCTCTGACAAAGTGTTTTTATACAGATCCGTCAATTCAGGATCGCCATCGACCAGCATGACTGAACTTCCTGAAGCAGACGGATAAAATTTTTTAAAATTTTCCATTCCTATCAGGACATATCCCTGAAAAACCGATGATTGTAATCCGGCTGCAATAATTACTTTTAATGGTTGCCCGTTTTCTGCCCTCAGAATAAGGGTGTCTCCAGTTTTACATTTTAGTCCCCATTCGAGAACGGTCTGATCTGCAATACCATAAATCGTGCTGGTTGAAGAAGTTATATTTAAAAAATCCCATGGATTTTTAACTTTCATATCAGCTGATTTTTTAGCGAATGAAAATGATCCCTTCTTAATAAAATCGGATGGATCAACTCCCATAAGAGGAGGTAATATAACATGATTGAGGTTAAGACAACTGGCATCGTTGCCGGAAGATACCCGGGCCTGAACAAAACTCATCTTTGAAAATTGTTCTTCATCAATGCCCAGACTTTTCCTGCCGGTTTCAGAATTCAGATCTTCTTTTACAGGAATGACGTTTTCGCACCACAATAAATAACCACCAGTACCACTTGCGCGTGTAAGGTACTTTTTGTTAAAATCCATCCTGTTTACTCCTGTGATAAAAACTGCAAAAATACCTGCGGCTATAAAAAGGATCGGTGTTAAAGCATGTGAAGGATAAATTGAAAAATAGAGACGCGACAATCCGTTTTTCTGTTTTATATAATTGTTCTTAAGAGTGCTGTCTCCAATGAAATATTGTCTCCAAAAAAGTACAAGAGTAATCAGCATGAAAGTTCCTGAGGCAAAACAAAAAGATAGCTCATGGCTCTTATAAACGATGGAAAGTAAAAACAATGAAATGGTTAAGATAGCTGAAGTAACTAATAATATTAAATTACTTCGGGGTGAATGTTGCTTGTGGATCTCTTTTTCCTTTCTGTTAAGTTTTTTCAGGTAACGACTTATTTTAATTAACAAGAATATAATAGTGGTCAGGATTGTAAGTACAAAACCTGTAATTACAGGTGTCAGGTCGAAGTAGGCTTTCAGAGTGTTTGTCTGTACAGCCCCTCTCCAGACGGAATTCAGGGCATTTGTTATTAATACATTTGCTATAATGCCTGCTAAAGCGCCTATAAAACAGCCTGCCGATGCAATAATTACTGATTCAGCAAATAATAGTTTTTTAATCCATCCTGTTTTAAATCCAAGTGCAAAATATATATTTATTTGTCCTCTCTTTTGATCAAAATGTGATGAAACTGCAAAAGATAACAGCACAACCGAAGCAATTATCAGAAAGAAGCCGAGGCTCAGGAAAAGCGTTCCAAAGTCGACACTCTCTTCAGCTGCTTTAACCGACTCAGATTCCAGATCAGTTATTGTAAAACCTATTTTGCCCGGATCGAGCGAACCCGTCAGTTTTCTTTCTATCTCATTATCAGTGATGCCAGTCTGAAAACGAATAGCTGTGGCGGGTCCAAAATTATTTCCCCATAGCTCTTTTCCCTTTTCATAATTAATAAAAGCTTTTGGTGTACCCTTATATTTATTCCAGTAATCCTCATCTTTTCGTCGTATCTCTTTCATCTTTATCGGAATACCAGCATTCCAGTCAGAACAGGATTTACTGCCTGATATTCCCGGAAAATCCGGCATCAAAAGAGAATCAGCCCATAATCCATTCATCTCTCCAATACGGTCAATAATAAAATTGTAACTTCGTTCTGAAAGTTTATTCAATGAATCTGGTGAATACCAGCTTATCTGCAATGAATCTCCAGTTTTAGCTTCCAGATCATCTGCCATCCACCTGTTGATTATTATTCTGTTTCCTGTTGAAACTTTAGGATATAATGATGAAGGTAATCCTGATATAAAAGAGTACGGGGTTGATCTGCCGTTAACTCTGAATTTATTTCCAAGGTATGTAATAACAGGAGCGGAGGAGGGCACAAGATTACTGATCTCTCCGACGAGAGCTTCATCAATAAAAACTCTGGCGGAAGTAAGTTCATATTGACCTGTTTTTTTTATTTCTCTTAACCTGAGACCTATGTCAGATAGTTTCAAAACCTGTCGTAGAATATTATAAATCTTAATTACAGAATTATTATTTTGTTTTTCAATTAGCAACCTGTTAATTTTTAGGGAATTGCCATTATCGCTTTCAATATCTGAAAGATTAACAAAGATATTCATCGGCATTATCTGGCTTATTGAAAGAGAGAAGCTCCCTGACTTATCAGGATCAAGAATAGTGCCTGTTTTTAACACCAGTGAAGCGGAAGATTGTCTGTCGGTAGCAAAAGGTGCCTCGGCAGGTATTTCGGTCACCTCTTTGAAATGAATTGCCAGATCATCACCTGGTTTCAACATCAGGTAATCTGCAAGAATTTTATTCACTGCAACCTCACCATGCCTGATGCTGATGGAATCATTTTTCTGGAACGAAAAGAAGTCGCTATTAACAGCATAAATATGAATTTTGAATGCTTCTTTCTGCGAATTCAGATTCTGACAATATCCATTTAGTTCGAGAAGCCCTGAGCAGTTTATTTTTGCATTGTCCTTTAATCTTTCAGCCAGGGAAATATCAAAATATCTTGTACCTGAACTTATTACAATACCAGTATTTCCGAGTCGTTCAATTGATGACTTCTTAAGGCTGTGTCGTACTGAACTGCCCGTTAAAAGTGACCCGGTTATCACAGCTGAAAGCAATGCAATTATAAGAACCTGGTATAAAACAAGTTTTTTATAAAACTTTATTGTACGTATTACCAGCTTTAAAATACCAGGTGACATTTTAAGATTATATTGCAGTTAATTTACCTTCATCCAGCCGTAAATTCTTTGACATTTTTTTTGCGAGTTCAAATGAATGTGTGGCAAGTAATATTGTTATACCCGATTCTTTATTCATTTCCAGAAGCAGATCACCAAGTGAATCTGCATTCCTGGCATCCAAAGAGCCTGTAGGTTCATCGGCAAGAAGTATTGAAGGGTTGTTGGCTAATGCTCTCATAAGTGCAACACGCTGAGCTTCTCCTCCTGATATCTGGTGAGGATATTTATACTTCAGTTCTGAAATACCTGTTTTTTCAATAAGAATAATGATATGCTGTTCCTTCCTGACAAGTTCGTCTTTTGAATCTTTTGAAGCCAGCAAAGGGAGCAGAATATTCTCAAAAACAGTAAGATATGGGAGTAAAAGATGATCCTGAAATACAAAACCAATATTATGGTTACGGTAAATGGCCGATTCATCATCATTAAAACCTGCAATCTGCGATCCTTTAAAAATAATCTCACCACTGTCTGGTTTATCCAGTAATCCGATAATATTCATAAGGGTGGTTTTTCCCGAACCGGATGGCCCCATTATTGCAACAGTTTCACCTTCTTTAACTTCCAGGTTAAGCTCATTCAGAACCAGACCTCTCTGAACGAATGATTTCGTAATTTTATTAATTGAAAGCAAAATAGTATTCATAATAAGCAATTTAAGTCTTTACCCAAAATTCCATTGATTTTCTTCTTTTACCCCGACCCCAAGAGGAGCGAAGAAAATCAATTTACTCCCCTTGGGGATGGGGTAAATAAATTGATTTCTGAGCGATTTCTTGTTTATTATATATTCACTTAAAAACAAAATAGGTTATATATAATCTTAAGTTAAAGAATTATAAACTACAGCCAGACCTTCGGACATTTTTTTGAGTGACAAGTCCCTTAATACATTTTCTTTTCCCTGTTTTCCAAGCTGTTCACGTAAATCATTTTCACTGAGTAGTTTCAAAAGAGTTTGTTTCAATTGAAAAACATTGTCCGGAGAATAAGTAATTCCTCCATGTGTTCTTTCAATAATTTCAGGAAATGCACCTGTGGCAGGCTGCACAAAGGGAATCCCGGCTGCATTTGCTTCAAGCAGATACAAGCCATAGCCATCATGTTTTCTCACAGGTACACTCATTACATCGATACTGCTGAAAAACTGCTCCTTACTGTCACCCTGAAATTTGGGATAGATTCTTATATAATTCTTCAAGCCATTATCCTTAATTTTCCTTATTTGTTCGGCAATAAATGGTTTATCATCTGCTGTATATCCACCTGAAACATGAAGAGTAAGCCCGGGCAAACTATTGTCGCTTTTAAGCTCGATAAAGGCATCCACCAGTTTATCAAAGCCATTCTGGTAACTGATCCTGCAGAAATATCCTATGGAAGGCCATATTGATTTATTTTCAATCTTTGCCAGGTCACCCGGATCAAAACCAAGAGGAACAACATTAAAATTATGTTCCGGGATCCCTGTTTTGGCTATGAATAGTTCTTTAAAATAATTGCTGGGTGTTATGAATGAATCGACATTTGGCGCTTCTTTAGATATAAGTTTCCATGCGCGCAATTGATAAGGCTCTGCCATTTCATCTATCCAGTCATCTTCATTTAGGAGGGAGCAGACTATTTTGACATCCAGCTTTTTCTTTAGTCTTCTGGCAAGCCCTATTACAAGGGCATTAGAAAGATGAATGATATCCGGTTTCCCGTCACGGGACATATAATCCACAAGACGTTGAAGTTCTTTTTCCGGAAAGGCATTTTCTCCTTTGATCATATTCAAGGTCATATCTTCAAGACCTTCAGTGCGGGTAGTGCCAGCCCTTCTTGCTGCCATTTTGAGCATTGGGGCTGAATCGATCAACATATCCATGTATGCCGGCATATTTCTTAAAAATGGCACCTTCTCCCTGAGGTACATTGATATCGCGCCGAAAAACACTTTTCTATCCAGGCCTGTTTCAGAATTTGTCACATCTGGCGGAAGATACAAAGGTATGGCAGTAGCTTTTGTACCCGGAACTTTTCTTATTGCCCTGAGATAAATCATATCGCGATAGCAATTACCACAATAAAATGATCCTCCGGAACCTGTTATAAGATAAACAATTTTCATATTATAATCAATCTTCATTGTGTAACCCTGTGAGTCATCAGTGTATCACAGAGGTCATTATTTTTCACCAAATGCCATCAACCTTCCATCCTCAGTAAGTATGAAGAATTTACCATTAATCACTGCAGGAGAACTACTTACAGGCGCTCCGGTATTAAAAACCCATACTTTTGTTCCATTGTTCAGTCTTACAATATAAATATTCCCATCCATACTGGAAAAAAGTACCTCATTCGGAGCTATCACAGCAGAACCTTTTATACTTCCATTTGTTCTGAATTTCCATAATAGCTTTCCATTGGTTGAATTGTAACAATATAGGTACTTATCCTCGCTGCCAATTATAACTGAATTATTAGCCAGTGCCGGAACTGACATTATTGAACCTGATTCATCACTGGCCCGGATTTGCCAGATCATTTTTTTTGATTTTACATTTAAACAATATCTGGTTCCGTCATAGTCACCAAAATAAGCAAGATCACCGGAAAGGGCAGGAGAGGCGGCTATATAAACACCAATTTCTATCGTGTCTTTTTGAACTCCTGTAACCGGATCCACGACTCTTATCATGCCATCACAGCCTCCAAACACAATTCTCCCATTCATAATGGCAGGTGTCCCATTAATATAGTTTTCAGTTTCCACTTTCCAGATAAGCTTGCCTGTTTCCGTATCGACACAATGGAGATAATAATCATAGCTTCCGATAACGATACCTGATCTATTTCCGGATGTCCAAACATTTGCAGAACCAGCTATCTGATTATCAGTTTTATATGACCATATCAGCCTGCCAGTCTTCTTATTTGCTGCATAAAGTATGCCTTCTGAAGTACTGTATATGACATTATTGTCAGATACCAACGGTGGGGCTTCTATCGGATTTCCCGCATCTGTTTTCCATACGAGTTTACCATCGGTATTGCATGCAATAAGAGATCCTTTGTCTGTGCCGAAATAGATAAGACCATCGCTTATAACTGGTGAGGATTTTGTTGATGAGCCTGAATTCATGCTCCACAACAACTTCGGATTGGATGGAAGAGGCCATTCAGTGTTTCCTGAAAGATCCGATTTTCCACGAAATATCGACCAGTCCTGGCCCTGGGAGAAAATAGCACCTGAATTCAGAAGGAGAAAAAGTAATATCTTAAAACTTAATTTCATCAGCAGGATCGGTTTTAAACCATGATAAGGCGCCTGTAGGACATATATCAATGCATTCTTTTGTCTTGCTTATCAGCACATCATCAAAGACATTCGTAAGCGGTTCCGACAAAATCGTTACAAATCCCCTGTTTATAAAACATAGAGATGGCTCTAATGTTCTGTCTTCACAAATTCTTACACATAAGCCGCATTTTATGCATTTTGCATTCTCAAAGATAAGGTTTGTTTTTCTGTTGATTTTCTTGACTGCCTGAGAATTTACTAGTTTCCCGGATGGATTCTTCAGTGCAAATTTTTCACCAAGTTCCCTGAGATCACAGTTTTCTGAAGCTCTGCAGTCACAATGCATGCATGCTGATGCTTTTTGTCTTGCAGATTCATTATCAGAAATAGCTGAAAAGTTTTTATTATTATCCTCGCATTCCTTGAGCCATTCATTCAGTTCATTATCAGTCATTTTTCCTGTAAGAGAGGTAAACCTTTTATTTTTCCTGGTAGGTCTGGCAGGCATGTTCTCCGGATGGCTACCGTTTAGCTTAGGATTGTTGCCAGTTTTATTCTCAGGATGTGCTATATAGATTTGAAGGTTTTTTATTGAGATCTCAGTATCTATCTTTTTCCTGCGGCAAGCGTTCTGGCAGTATCCAGGGCAGTTTATGCACCAGAGCTGCTCGTTCTTGGTCTGGTCGAGTGATAGTGCCCTGGCTTTAATTAAGTTATCGGATGAAATCAGCCTGTTCATCAAAGGTACATTGTAACCAGCCGGGCATACCAGGCGGCATGGTGCTTCACAGTCGGCACGATGTTCAGACAGAAGCAGCTCAACTGATTTTTTTCGCAGACCAACTACCTCATCGCTTTCAGTATCTATATTCATTCCATCCGTAGCCGGGGCAGTGCATGAAGGCAGGAATTTTCCGGTTACCCGGTCTTTTACCATACATACCATGCATGAAGTATAATGCTCAACCTGGTCGTTGTGGCAAAGTGTCGGAATAAAAATCCCAAGTGATCTTGCCGCTTGCAGGATTGTTGTGCCGTTCGGAGAAGTTACCTCTTTGTTATCTATCTTAAAATATGACATTTATATTAATTATTTCAACAGCATCTTCAGGACATACAATCCTGCAGTTATCACATTTGGTGCATAACTGCTGATCAATTTCATGTCTCTCGTATGGTTTGAAGGCAATGGCATTTACAGGGCACTCCTGGGAACATTTTGTGCATCCAGTACATTTTTCAGAAATGGAATATTTCACAAGTGACTGGCATTTCTTTGCCCTGCATATACCTTTTGTATGTTCCTCATACTCCTCGCGGAAATACCTCAGACCAGTAATGACCGGGTTTGGTGCTGTTTTTCCAAGACCGCACAGGCTTCCGTTTGCAACTGAAGTACAAAGGGCTTCCAGTTCATCCAGTTCAGCAGAAGTTGCCTTGCCCATACTTAGACGTTCCAGGATATCAAGCATCTTTTTGGTTCCGATTCGGCAGAATGTACATTTTCCGCACGATTGCTTATGGGTAAATGTAAGGAAGTACTTAGCCATATCGACCATACAGTCTGCATCATCCAGCACTACCAGGCCGCCTGATCCCATCATAGCGCCCAGCCTGGTAAGCTCCTCATAATCTATCGGAGTATCAGCAAGACTCTCGGGTATGCACCCGCCGGAAGGTCCTCCAATCTGGACTGCCTTAAATTTTCTTCCCGGTGCAACCCCGTTACCTATATTTTCTACTATTTCACGAATAGTCGTTCCCATAGCGACTTCGATCAGGCCACCTCTTGCCACCTTGCCTGCAAGGGCAAAAACCTTGGTACCTTTGCTTTTGGCTGTTCCGATCTTCTTAAATTCTTCAGCTCCATGGTTAATTATCCATGAAACCAGTGATAAGGTTTCAACATTATTTACCAGAGTAGGCGCCTGCCTGAATCCTCTGACAGCCGGAAAAGGAGGTCTGAGGTGAGGTGTTCCGCGTTTTCCTTCCATTGATGCTATAAGAGCCGTCTCCTCACCGCAAACAAAGGCTCCTGCACCTTCGAATATCGAAATATTGAAGGAAAATCCAGTACCCTTGATATTATCACCTATCAGGCCTTCCTTCCTGCATAGACTGATTGCATTCCTGATCCTTGAGACTGCAAGAGGATATTCTGCCCTGATATAGAAAATTCCATTCTCAGCACCCGTGGCAAGGCCGGCTATCAGCATGCCTTCGATTATCCTGAATGGGAATGATTCCAAAAGCATTCTGTCCATAAATGCTCCGGGATCTCCTTCATCTCCATTGCACACAACGTACTTTCTTTCTCCCTCAGAATTCCTGAATATTTCCCATTTCTTACCGGTAGGGAATCCGGCGCCTCCCCGTCCTCTTAATCTACTTTCACTGATGATTTTAATAAGCTCGCTTTTATCCCTGAACAGAAGACATTTATTAAAGGCGCTGAATCCATCAAAAATTAGATATTCGTCTAGAGATTCAGGTGAAATGGTACCGCTCTTTTCTGTAGCAATATGCAGCTGATTCTGAAGGAAGCTGATAAGTATTTCTTCTCTCTTTTGCTGAGGAACCAGGGCAGGATTCTTTAGTTTTCTGTCACTCACGAATGTATCAACAAGGTCATTAATCCTGATTTTCAGCTTTTTATTTATTGAACGCGGCAAAATATGCTTGAGGATTATATCCTCTACCTGATCCTTTCTGACATTCGTATATCTTGAAGTAGAGCCATTTCCCGTAATTATTTCCATAAGAGGAGTCTGGTTGCAGACTCCCACACATCCAACCGGCTTCAGGGCAACATCAAGGTCGTATTTTTGCCTTATTTCAATAATCTCTGAAAGGATCTCCCTGCTGCCTCCTGCAACACAGCAGGAACCAAGTCCGATCCTGATTTCAGAAGCTACCGATGGTTGGTTCTTTAATTCTGTACTCTTTCTTTTATAAGATACATGATGGAGAAAATCGGCAATTACCATATCGACGCCTGCAGGACTGACATGTCCGTATGTCTTGTCGTCGATCTGCACAACGGGAGCAAGTGTACAACAGCCAAGACATGCTACTTCCTCCACGGAGAAAAGCATATCGGAAGTAGTGACTGAATCCGGTGCCAGTTTCAGTTCTCTTCTGAATGCATCGGAGATAAGGTTTGCACCTTTTACATGACATGCTGTTCCCTGGCAGATCTTTATAATATGTTTCCCCGCCGGAACATGCCTGAACTGGGAATAAAATGACGAAACACCCGATATCTGACCCGGTGTAATATCAGTGATCTCACAGATATGTTTTAGCGCCTCGGATGGTATATAGTTTAGTCTCTTCTGAACCTCTTGCAGGATCGGGATCACTTTATCCTTTTCCCTGCCGGCAGATGCAACGACTTCCTCAACCACATTCAATACCCTGGTCAGATCACTTCCAGTGCAGTGGCACTCCGTTACAGTATTTTCGTCCTTGTTTTTCAATCTTTTGAAATACAATATAAATTATCCTTTCCCCTCAGATATATCATGCCTTCAGAAAAAGCCGGCGAACTATCTGCATTTTCACCGAGTGGCGATTCTGCCAGAAGTTTGAATTTTCCCGAAGCCTCGGCTACATGCATTATACCTTTCCTGTCAAGCATCCATAACTTACCGTCACAGATTATTGGGGATGCATAGAAAGGATTGTTGAAGGAATGTGACCATAGTGTATCACCCTTTTCAGCATTGTAGCAGGCAGCATCTCCGTTTCCGGTTGTAAGGAACAGGAACTTGTTATCAGCCACCGGACTTGAGACATCAGGTGTGAAGGTATTGTCCTCCCATAATTTGGAGCCGGTTTTACCCAGTTTCATGGCTACAAGCTTTGCGTAATCAGTAACAGCATAAACGAACCTGCTGTTGACAGCCAGGGAAGGAGCAACATCACCTGAGACTCCTGGCTGACTCCAAAGCTCAGCACCAGTGACAGGATCGTATGATGATACATTTGGATTTCCGTTTATTATTACCTGGCTCTGACCATCAATACTTGCTAAAACAGGGGATGACCATACAGGTCTGCCTGTCCTTGCTGTTTCCCATTTCTGGTCACCGTTTGATAGATCAAAACCTTTTATTGAGATCTTTGCTTCGCTGTCGTACTGCACAATCAATATTTTTCCGTGAATAAGAAGTGAAGCTGCATAACCATATGCACTCTTTGGGACACCTATATTTTTGCCCCACAGCCTTTTGCCGTTAAAATCAACGCAAACCAGGTTGCCATTACCGAATATTGCACAAACCACTTCACCATTTACTGCAGCGGTCGGAACAGCAATACCGGCTTCCGCGTCGCTCTCCGGTATTTCTTTCGATGCTCCGGGAAAATCAGAGGCAGAAGCGGTCCAGAGTAATTCTCCCTTTATTTTATCGATGCAGTATACCTCCAGTGCGCTACCTTTCATTCCTGTCATAAAAAGCTTTCCGCCCCAAATAACAGGTGAGTTTTTTCCCTGACCCGGCACAGGAATTTTCCACTTAATGTTCTTGCCGTCATTCCCGTTCCATTCGACCGGATATCCGGTTCCGCCTGCTATTCCCCTCGACCCTTCACCCCTGAAGAACGGATAATTGGTACTTCCAGCCGGTGTAGCGGTGGTCCCGGTATTTTGAACTTTTCCGGTGTTTTGTGCTTCCATTGCTGCCTTGATTCCCGTTTCAGGAAGTGAACCCCTGAGCAAAAATGAAGAGATTATTGCTACAACCGTAATAAATGCTGCTGCAGAAATCAGGTACATCCTGTATTTTTTCTTCTGGCTGACAATATCTGGTTTCTCAGATGCAAAAACAGGTTCAGGATTCTCAGATCCTGCAATTAATCGTCGTGTGAAAACAAAAATCATTGCTCCTGCAATAAGCAGGTAAGAACCAGTCTCAACCTGCCACCGTGATGAAAAATAAGCCCGGCGCGCCATCAGGTCCATGGCTCTTACCTCATCAGCTATATTCTTGTCAGTCGGATCCCTGTCGTACTGTTCCTTTATTAAAGCAAGGGATGGGCTATCGAGAGGTTTGACCAGCTTAAGCTGAATAAATCCGAGTATCATTGTGACTGCAACAATAAGTGTAAATATAGCAGCAACCTGGCTTACACCGCTTAAAATTTTTATGTCTTTATCCGATAACTTCATTTCGATATTTTTGGCTGTATTGGACAATATTCAAAGCATTTGCCACAGCTGAAACATTTTCCCTGGTGCGGCTTATATTCGGTTCGGGTCTTTCTTATTGTCAGACTGAAAAGGCCTGCGCCGAGGGATAATCCCAGGAACATACCGACCCATGGAGTTCCTTTCCTAAATCTTCCCAGTATGAATGATTCTTCGGCGAAAAGTTGTTCTTCGGTCTTGCCTGATTCTTTAAAGGCTGCCGCAGCCTTGGAGACTGCCGGAACTCCTTTTTCCTTCTCCAGCCTTATTTCCCTGGCCAGCCTGACATTGCTGTTGACGGCTGATAGTGCAGGGGAGAGGTTATGAAGAAGGATCGCGCCTGCGACGGCCATAACAGGGATCATCATCAAATAGAGAATGAATCTTTTTCTTGAAGTTTCTTTCGGCTCTGTTTTTTTCAGATCATCAGAAGTAAGGATAGCATCGTATGGGCAGCACTCTTCGCAAAGCCTGCAATTGGTACACTCTGCAGGTGTTATAGTAAGATGTCTACCAGAAAACCTTGAAAAAATATTCTGAAGGACCCCGTAGGGGCAGAGGTACCTGCAATAAGGGCGGTTAACAAATATCCCGACAAGAAGCAGAAGTACGCCGAATATGATCATTGTGAAGGGTGCGTTGAGCCTGAAAATGCCTACAAACGGGTCGTATCTGCAAATGATGAACTGGCTTTGGGTAGCAGCAAAAAGAACCGATAGTCCAAGATAGATGAAGGGGATTGATGCAAGAACTGCTTCGACACTCTTATGAATTCTGACAGGTCTGAACCCTGTCAGTTCCTGAATCGCACCCAAAGGGCACACTCCGGCACAGAATACCCTGCCATATAGAAGGGCAAAGATGAGAGGAATAATGAAAAACAGCAATGCTGACAATGGAACAGAGTAACTATGGTTAAAGAGTGCAAGTGAAATATTCTGCACGGAGCCTACCGAACATATACATCCCTGCCTGTAAAAACCGAAATAGGCAAGGGAGAAAACCGACATCCACAGTATTCCTTTTCTTGATCTCTTTTTTATGGCGAACCACGATGTAAGGCTGAGCGCAGCGATAAGAACAGCAACATCAGCATATTCCCACATCGGCCCCCGTTGGTTCAGAAGCTGGTGGGTCGGCGTCTGGTAACCCGATTCAAATTCAGGTCGGGGAAAACGTTGCTGCTGCTGGCGTTCCTGAGAGTAAGTCACTGAATGCCAGATCAACATTAAGGCGACCAAAATATATGGAAGATACTTTTTCAACTCTTCAACTTTTAAACTTTTCAACTTTTTCTTATATATGGCTGATCAGCAGGTACCCTTACAACTGCATTCGACGGGCATGTACGGGCAATTGAACATTCATTGCAATTAACACAAAGGTTATGTCGTATCTGCATATATAATGAACCATTTCCAAAATCACCGCATCCCTTGACACATTTTGCACAACCATCGCAAAGCTTTTCGTCAATTGTGTACTCAAAATAGGGTTCTTCTATAAACCTTCTTTTGATAGCCCCGGTTGGACACAGCTGGTTCTCAGCTCCTGTACTTATTGTTTTGACACCCTGCCGCAGGAATCCTCCACAGAGATCGCAATAACCGCACATTTTGAAGGCATGTGTGCATTTTGAAGCAGAAGGAGTCAATATGCAATTGGTTTTACACTGTCCACACTGAGTGCATTTGTATGGATCTATCTGCCAGACGAATCCCTTTACATTTGTCTTCCTGACCAGCAGAACAGGAAGAACAAGCAGAGGTGAGGCCACAACTATTTTGCCGGCAGTCTTCACAAAATCTCTTCTCGACTGATATTTATTCTTACCGTTTTCCATTTTTAAGAGATAAATATTTAAAACAATCCTTTTCTCCTGAACATAATCCATTACCAGGACAAGAATTACAGTCAGAATTATTGACGATCCTGTTCCCCATTGCAAATGCAATCATTGCCAGGAGGCTGAAAAGCAGGTATCGTATAAATTGTTTAATGAATTTGCCCCTTTTCATCTTCTCTATTTTTTATTAAAAACATAAACTTTCGAATCAGCAGAATTTGCGCCATAGATTGTTTTGCCATCCGATGAAGCCACAACAATAGGAATTGATGGCGTAAATTTGTTAACTGATGAAATGAATTCCACGAATTCTCCTTTATTGTTCAGTATCTTTATACGATTAATTCCTTTTTCAGCAGTAATGAATCCTCCCGGAATAAGAGCAAAGTGAGCCGGGTTGCAGCAACCGCAGAATAATTCCGGAGCAGTGCCGGCTCCGCCAAATTGTCCTAACATGGTTCCGTCAATCTTCCTTTTTTCAATACGGTGCTTTCCTGTATTTGCCACATAAATGAAGTTTGCAGCATCAATACCAACATCAAAGTACGAACTTGGTAGAATAAAAGGTTCACCGCTTTTCCCTATCATAGATTTAAGATTCCCTTTTTTATCAAGAACCATAAGTATTTTATTGCGGGCGTCTGCAAATACAATGAATGATATATTGGATGAAACGGATGTGATCATCGCACTGTCCTCAAATGGACCCCATTCACCAATTTGCCTGCCGTCGTGGTTAAGCAATCTTATGGTCTCTGTTGTAGCAGTAAAGATTGTATCTCCTGAAGCTGATATTGCGGTAACAGGTTTATCGGTTTTATTGTTCCATAGCATTTTAAGTTCAGGACTATAGCACATAATAAAACTTTCACCGCCAATAACCACGTTGCCATTTTTCATAATCCCTATTGATTCAACCTTTCCGGATGCCGGATCGATTATAGAAGTAACTTCCCATGAATCAGGTATTTCATGGGTTGCTGTATTTGAAATCTCAGCCACGTCCTTTTCTTTTCTGAAAGCCATATCGTAGATAATGTACCCCAGGAAAATGACTATGATAAGGATTATCAATCCTGATGCAACTTTTTTATCCATTTCATTCGGTTTTTGCGCCAATATTAAGACATAACAAATTTCTTGAATCCCTCATAATAAGGTACTTACCAGCTATGGCCATAGGACCCCATGCTTCAGTTCCATTAAGGATGACCTTGCTTGAAACCAGGGTAGCAGAATTCTTTTCAATTTTAAACAGGTATAGTTTCCCATCATCATCAAGAAGATATAAACTGTTCCCGCTCATGATATATGGTCCCAGGCCTCTTCCAAACCTGCTTTCCTTTCCACTTGACCATATCGGATGCAAAATGTCTGAGGTGGCATAACAGACAAGTTGTTTCTTAAGGATACCCGCGTTTTCAGGCATTACTGTCCATATATAGCCATCGTTAAGTATAGGTGTCTGCTGATCGCTTGCCAGTCCATCTGTTGCCTTATGGACATCAGATACTGTAGCTTCAAATCCGCCAGAGGTTTTGCTTATTTTAATCTTTGCACCTCCTGCACCGTAACTTCCAAATACCGCAATCTCATCGTTGCCAAGATAGAGAGGTGAAGCTGCAACTGTAGCAGGGCTCCATTCAAGTGTCCTCCAAAGAATGCTTCCCCTGTCAGCGACTTCTGCTGAAATACCACATACTCCGCCAACAGCATTATAGACGTACATTTCTTTCCCAGCGATGGTCATTGGCATTATTGATGAATGCGACATCCTAAGAGAATCGGGGTTTGGTGTCTGCCATATAATCTTCCCTGTTTTGCAATCGACACCTATCATTAACGCTCTTCCACCGGGGGCAATTATAGCCATATTGTTGTCGATAAGGGGGCACTGCCCTGTATAAAAGTCGGGAGTTATTCTTCCCTTTGCAGTTCCGGGGATACCGAATTCTCTCTCCAAATCATGTTTCCAGAGCAATTTTCCTGAAATCGCATCAACGCACATTAAGTGGCTTCTTGGACCTATAGTAACAACATAATTATCGGTAACGTAAGGTATTGTCCTTGAATAACCATGATTTCTCTTCATGTCAACCCTGTACCACCTTCTCCATAATTCTTTTCCTGATGAAATGGAAAAACACCTTAACATATCTGCCTTTCTTTTTTCGTTGTAATCGAGAAGGTAAACACGGCCATTCAGTACTGCCGGACCTGCATAACCTTCTCCAAGAGTAGTCTTCCATACGATCTGTGGCCCGGCTGTATCCCACGATTCTGCCAGAGGTGTCTGATCCTTGCTGATATTATCAAAATCATTACCCCTGAAATGTGGCCAGCTTCCTGGCAATACATTATCCATTTGGCCGAGAGAATCGAAATTCTCCCCAATATTAACTATATCGGACATTGGCTTTAAAGGAGGTCTGTTATCCATTCCCGGGATCCTTTCAGGAAGAGTATATGAAGGCACTGCAAAAATCCACCACGAGAATGCCGCAGCAAAAACTACGGCTGTAATCCCTGTAATGATGGCGGTTCTGCTCATTGGAGTAATATTCAATTATTTATTAAATTCCGCAATTTAGAAAAATGTATGTTAAAAAAAGGTTAAAAATCAGAAATAGCACTTGGTCACTCCTTGTGGATTACAAGACAAGCGCAAAATGCTCTTTGTTAACGGGGTGACCTGAAAAGTGCTGATAAGATCGGATTTTTGTTTGAATAGCTATGATATCACTTAGCGACTTTGACACACATTAACCGGTTCTGATCACGGATAAGGAGTTTGCCATCAGCAAGTGCTGGGGGTGCCCAGTTTTGAGTTGAACCACCAACTCTTGAAGCCATAGGATCATTGGCTGATCCTGTTCCTCCTTCTTTAAGCAATTCTGCTGATGCGATCGGCTTAAATGCTGAAGGATCGGGCTGAATAAGATACAACTTATTGCTTCCATCTGTACAGAGCAGCAATCCATCAGCGAGGATCATGCCACCCTTATCAAAGAGGGGAGATCTCGATGTTTTCCATTTAACCTGGCCGTCAATGCTCATGCATACAAGCCCGTCTTTTCTTTCGTTGGTACTATACTGAGCATAAAAATAACCGTTGAATAAAACCGGAGACTGGGTATGCGAGCCAAAATCAGGATTTTTATAAAGTTCTTTAACGCTGTAGCTGCCATCTGCTTTCTTTAAAACTTTTATCATTGCAGCACCGGCCTGGTATCCACCTGAAATAAGTATTCTGCCTTCACCGGCATCAACTGCTTCCGGGATCGGAATTCCGCATTGCCAGTTCGTATATTCCCAGATTATTTTTCCTGTAATCGGATCTATCCCAACTACTTTGCCTCCGCTGGCACTTTCTCCCCGGCCGGCTGTTGCAGTTATCATGACAAGATGGTTCTCCCCGTTGACTGTTATGATAGAAGGGCTGACATATCCTACAGGTCCAAGTGATGGTGTAGCCCATTTAACCTTACCGGTAAGCTTTTCATACGCCACTACCCCCGCCTTCGGGGCCTGGGAAGCCAGAATAAGAAGATCACCGTAAACAACAGGACACTGGGTAATTGCCCACTTCGGTATTTCACCTCCCCCGAAATCGGTCCAGACATTCTTATTCCAGACTGGCTTATGTGTGTTGATATCAATGCAGTAAAGGTTACCGTAAGGACCGCATGAATAAATCATATTACCGTCGATTGTGGGTACGCTTCGCGACCCGGGAAACATAACAGACCCGGGAGCAGTATAACTGAAATTCCACAGCTCTTTTCCGCTGGAAAGGTCAAAGCATCTAAGGTTGTCACCGACCTTGTCATCTCTATCCAGCAGATAGACCTTACCATTTTTTATGACCGGTCCGCCAAATCCTATGCCTACACTGGCAGTCCATAGAACCTCCGGACCTTTTTCAGGCCAGTCGCGTAAAATATTTTTCTGTGTAGAGACCCCATTTCTTGTTGGTCCGAAATACTGGGGCCAGTCCTGTGCATGGATGTTCGATATGCAAATTAATAATACAATTGCCGGAATAAGTTTTTTACTTCGTTTCATTTTAATTACTTTTTTCGTTTCTATCAGGTAATTTATTTTTCAATATAAAAAACAAAAATTGCTCAAATGCAATTTGGATTTACTCAGGTATTACTTCGTTTAAACATTTTATTGCATTTAAAGTTCTTGGGTATCCAACATAAGGAAGCAATTGTGTCATTACGCTAAGAAGTGTTTCTTTATCATTGCCAATATTGATATTACCCTGGATATGACCTTTTATCTGGGGTTCAGTCCCTCCTAAAGCAATAAGCATGGAAAGTGTAAGAAGTTCTCTTATCTTTAAATCCAGTCCTTTTCTGGTGTAGTAATCCCCAAAACAATTCGCAGATAAATATTTTTGGATATGGATCTGATTTGAAGGAGATTTCTCATACATCTTATCAATCGTTTCTCCGAAAATTGATTTTTGCACTTCCAATCCTTTCTCATACCGTGTTTCCGGGGTGGTCGTAGATTGACCTTCCAGTGGCAGTGCAATCTCCCTTTCGGTAAAAATTTCATTAGTGAAATAGATGAAATCCACCACTTTAGCAATACCCACATAGGGAACAGACTGGTACAGGATCTCTTTTATTTCAACAGGAGTAACACCCACATTCAAAGCAGCATTCACCATCATTCTGTACTCTTCATGAGCCTGGCATGCTATGGTGGAACCTAAGATCATCATGACACGTATTTTTGTATCAAGATTGTCATGGCTAATTACCTCATCGAAGGCAAAATTGTCAAATAATTCAATCAGTTCCGGGTCGGTTTGCATGGCTCGCGATTTATAATCCGGCCACAGTTCTTCGTGGTTATTAATAGCTGTTTCGCTAATACTCATAGGTATACCCTCAGTTCTCTTTTTTGTTTTTTATATCTAACGATTTATCAGTTTTGCACTGCCGCCTGAATACCTATCACCCTGCACCTTAATTTTTGAAGAAGCTGCGTTTATTTCCTGAAGTTCGCCGGACGTGAGTTCTACGGCAGTTGCACCAAGATTCTCAATTAAACGATGGATCTTAGTAGTGCCCGGAATTGGAACGATCCATGGTTTTTGTGCCAGTAACCATGCAAGTGCAATCTGAGCTGGGGTAACATTTTTGCGTTGCGCAACTTGTGTCAGCAAATCTACAAATGCCATATTTGTTTTAATGTTTTCAGCCGATAGACGGGGAACAGTGCTGCGGAAGTCTTTACTGTCGAAGGTGGTGTTCTGATCCATTTTCCCTGTCAGGAAACCCTTGCCAAGCGGACTAAATGGGACAAAACCTATTCCAAGTTCTTCGAGCGTCGGTATTATTTCTGCTTCCGGTTCCCGCCACCACAACGAGTATTCGCTTTGCAAAGCAGTTACCGGTTGCACTGCATGAGCACGACGGATATTCTTTACTCCGGCTTCGGAAAGGCCAAAGTGCTTAACTTTTCCTTCCTTAATAAGGTCTTTTACAGCTCCTGCAACATCTTCAATAGGGACATTCGGGTCAACACGGTGCTGGTAGAACAGATCAATAACTTCTAATCTAAGTCTTTTCAGCGAAGCCTCAGCAACTTGTTTAATATGTTCCGGTCGACTATTAAGTGCTGAAGCACCAGTAGTGTCGAATCCAAATTTTGTGGCAATCACCACTTTTCCGTGAAAAGGAGCCAGAGCTTCTCCTACCAGTTCTTCATTAATGAACGGACCATAGGCTTCAGCAGTATCAAAAAAAGTAACACCGTTTTCTACCGCTTTATGAATAAGTGTAATCATCTCCTTCTTATCAGCAATAGTTCCGTAGCCAAAGCTCATTCCCATACAACCAAGACCAAGTGCGGATACTTCAAGGTTGCTTTTTCCTAATTTTCGTTTTTGAATTTTTGTTTCCATAATTATTTCTTCTAATTTATAGTACAAATATAAATCTGAAACAGGCCTGATAATAACTAAAACAAAATAAATAATTACGAAAATCAAACATTTCTGAATTTCAATGGACTTATCTGAACGTGCTTTTTAAAGAAGTTATTGAAATGGGTAGTTTCAGTGAAACCCAGTGCATACGCAATTTCGGACACACTCCATGTACTATGCTTTAACAGGATTTTTGATTCCTGCAAAATGCGTTCTGCAATAACCTGAGATGTAGTTTTTTGTGTTGTCTCTTTTATGGCTCTGTTCAGATGGTTTACATGAATGTTTAACTGGGTTGCAAAATCAGAGGCCGAACGCAGGTTGAATCTCTGGTGGAGGTCATCAATAGGGAATTGACGCTCCAGAAGTTCTAAAAACATAACAGAAATCCTTTTGGAGGCGTTTATTTGTTGCTTGTCAAAATTTGTAGTTGGCTGAAGTTTCATCGCAAAATGAAGCAGTTCAAAAACAAGATTCCGTAATACATCGTATTTATGCTGATAATCAGAATTGATCTCTTCAAACATGCGTTCATAAATGGGAGCCAGCTTTTCTACCTGTTCATCAGACAATTCAAATATATGTGTGCCGTTTGACTGAAAAACCGAATACTGATTCAGGTTACCATATTGATGAAAAAAATGTTGATTGAAGATGCAAAAGAAACCGCTCCGTATATTATCAAGATGTTCCCATTCATAAGGTATCTGAGGATTGGAAAATGATAATGCCTGGTTCTTAACTTCAACAACCTTATCGGCATAATGAACCTGGCTGTTACCCTTCACAAGCATGATTTTATAAAAATCACGCCGCTTATAAGGCACAGGCTGAGCCTTGTCCCCGACAAACGGCTCTAATCTGAAGACATTAAAATGGCCGATTTCATTTTTTATATTATCCGGCATCCAGTTGAATTTTCTTTTATAAAATTCTTCTATTGTTTCAATCTTTTCCATGCCTGCGAAATTACAAATTTCATATAAAATAACACAAGGTATTAGTCATGCCATGGAATGACACAACACAATAACCTGATCCAACCTGTAGGGACACACCATGGCGCAGCCTAATCACAAATTTCATTTTTTAACATAACTATTATTGAAAGTGTAAATAAGACTAGCATTCCAGACGAAATCTTTATGTCCGGGAACATGAGATTGAATTGTCTTGTTTCCGAATAGAGAGAAAATAACCGGAAAATTTTTTCTTGCTAAGTTTAAGGTCGAGGTTACATTGTATCCATCATTCTTGTTTATTCTTAAATAGTAAATCTGTGGCATGTAACTCAGAAAGAACTTATCTAATAATTTGATATTTGAAAAATTTATATTTAACATACCAAGGTGTGTATTTCTTACATACTCGTTATCAAAACCATATGAATAGAGGTAATACATACCAATACCAATGTTTCTTGTCAGAAAATAATTGGGAGTAAATTCGCCTGCCAGGTAGCGCTGTGTTGTAATTGTTTCTTTGGAGTCACCATTTATCTCAACCGGCAAAGTTGAATATGACAGTGATTCATGTATCCCAACCCTGATAAATAGATTTGAGGTATTTACTAATTTATAACGCCACCAGAAAAAGAATGTCCAGGGCTTTCCGTCAATCGAAAATCGAAATTGGGGTTCAAAACTGAGTTTCCCTCTTCCCGCTGTCAAGTCAAATAAGACGGCAGGTTTATCTATTGAAAAAGTTGGGATCAGTGAAATTCCGTTGTTGGTGACAGTTATTCCACCGCCAAAATAGTTGATAACCTTTGTACTGTCAGGCTTTTGTGAATAGGATATAAAAAAAAAATTCAGAAGAATTAAAAACAGTATTGATCTTATAATATATTTCTTTGCCATCATCTTATTTGTTGAGTTTCTTCATTTGGCAAAGGAATTTGATTAAACTGCCTTTTAATAACAAATTTCAAAGCATTAATTACGATTTTCAAATAAACTGTCTTTATTATAATAATCATCAGGATCTAAGGCTTAGTTCCAACCAATTGCAAATATGTCGGCGTCTAACTAAATAAATAAGAATGGATGAGTGATAATATTTGTTTCATTATGATATTAGCATTATTAATAATATTTAATAAATAGAAGTATTACATATCATTTATTTAGTTTTTATAATTATTTACTTAATTATATTACATATTACAGTATATTTTATATCAATTTGCATTATGGTTATTAAAATATTATTAGCTTTGCACCTTGCGTTATTAAATTCATAAACAGGTCACAAATTAGAAATTGGAATAATATGTGTGGAATTGTAGGTGTATTTGATCTGAAAGTCAATCATACAGAGTTAAGGGCAACTGTTCTTAAAATGTCGAAAAAGTTGAGACATCGTGGACCAGACTGGTCCGGAATTTTTTATTGTGAAAAAGCAATCCTTGCTCATGAAAGACTCTCGATTGTTGATCCTCAGTCTGGCAAACAGCCTTTATACAGCAAAGATGGGAACCTGATTCTTGCAGTAAACGGGGAGATTTATAATCACCAGGAAATCAGAAAAAAATATGAAGATTCTTATGAATTCCTCACGCATTCCGATTGCGAAGTGATACTTCCCCTTTATCGCGACAAAGGGCCCGCCTTTATTGAAGAGTTAAATGGCATATTCGCCTTTGCAATATATGACAAAGAGAAAGATTGTTATTTCATTGCCCGTGATCATATTGGAATAATTCCTCTTTATACCGGATGGGATTCTTTTGGTAACTTTTATGTAGCCTCCGAACTGAAAGCGCTTGAAGGAGTTTGCAATAAAATCCAGGAGTTTTTACCCGGTCATTATCTCTACAGCAAAAACGGAGTAATGACAAAATGGTATAAACGTGACTGGATGGAGTATTCAGCAGTTGAAAACAATGAAACAAGTATAGAAGATCTTAGAGCAGCACTTGAAGCATCTGTTCATCGCCAGTTAATGTCGGATGTACCTTACGGCGTTCTGCTTTCCGGAGGTCTCGATTCATCAGTAGTTTCAGCAATTGCCAAAAAGTTCGCACCAAAAAGAATTGAGTCACAGGACAAAATTGAAGCCTGGTGGCCGCAATTGCACTCTTTTGCCGTAGGGCTGGAAGGTTCACCTGATCTGGCTGCAGCCCGGAAAGTAGCCGGACATATAGGCACAATCCATCATGAAATTAATTTTACAGTTCAGGAGGGTCTCGATGCAATAAGGGATGTTATATATCATGTTGAGACATACGATGTAACAACAATAAGAGCATCTACACCGATGTATCTTCTGGCAAGGGTGATTAAATCCATGGGAGTGAAGATGGTACTTTCCGGTGAAGGAGCCGACGAAATTTTCGGCGGATATCTCTATTTTCATAAAGCACCTGATCCTAAAGCTTTTCACGAGGAGACTGTAAGAAAAATCAGTAAACTGCATCTCTACGATTGCCTCAGGGCGAACAAATCACTTGCAGCATGGGGTGTTGAGGGCCGTGTCCCTTTCCTCGATAAAGAATTCATGGATGTTGCGATGCGTCTTAATCCCAGGGATAAAATGATAAATAAGGAACGAATGGAAAAGTGGATCCTTAGAAAAGCGTTTGAAGATTATCTGCCTGCAAGCGTTGCATGGAGACAGAAAGAACAATTTTCGGATGGGGTCGGCTATAGCTGGATCGATACGCTACGGGCACTTGCATCAAAAGAGGTCTCTGATGAACAACTTGCAAATGCGAAATATCGTTTTCCAATTAACCCTCCTTTATCAAAGGAAGAATATTTCTACAGATGTATCTTTACCGAGCATTTTCCGTCTGATTCAGCAGCATCGTGTGTTCCATCTGTTCCCTCTGTTGCATGCAGTACGCCTGAAGCTATTGCATGGGATACATCATTTAAGAACATGATTGATCCTTCAGGCAGAGCTGTGAAGAGTGTTCATAATGATTCATATTAATAATTCTAACTTTCTCAAATATAAATATTTACATTATTTTCATGAATCGTTAATTCTATTAATTTAACTTCTCTCAAAATAGCTTGTAGATATATTATCAAAACTCAATGATATTATTGAACTAATTATTTTAGGATTAGTAGTAAATTGGGGCTGAGAATTGAGAAATCTTTTAGTATTGAAAAGTGTTTTTTAAGAATTCAGAAACAATAATTGTATTAAGAGAGTATTTAGATTCTATAAATGCTAAACTAATCAATAAATAACAGAAATATGATGCATGAAAAGTTTATGAATTGCGGCAGAAGAATAAAATCCTCTTTCTTGATTACCATGATTTTTACGCAGGCAGGTATGTTTGCATCCTCTCAGGATAAAAAAGAATCGAAAGAAGTCGAAAACGGATACAGGAACTTCAATGTAGAGGTTTTCTGTTGTATTCAGGACGAACAAAAGATGATTGCTGATCCTCAATGGCTTGAAGAAAGCTGGAATTTGATAACCCGCTCAGTCAAGATCAGCAAAGTCTATGTAGAGACTTACAGGGATAACGAGACATTGCCGGAAGCTG
This sequence comes from uncultured Bacteroidales bacterium, assembly GCA_963838215.1. Taxonomy (GTDB): domain Bacteria; phylum Bacteroidota; class Bacteroidia; order Bacteroidales; family VadinHA17; genus LD21. Next base: position 156,364 of record CAWIQG010000003.1, read on the forward strand.
ATGTCAGGAAATTAAAAAGCTTTTTCGAAGCAAAGGGAGTTAAAGTGTCAGGCGGTATCATGGCGTCTGTTGCTGGTCCGCCCGGCGACCGTCTGAATGGGTTCTGCTATTCGAACCCGGCAGACAGGGAGAAGTTCCGGAAAATTGTAGCTTATACGGCATCCATATTCGATGAAATAATTTTCGATGACCTGTTCATTTTCAATTGCCAGTGCGAGTTGTGCCAGAAGGCCAAAGGAGAACTTACATGGGCAGAATATCGTCTGAAAGTTATGAAAGAGGTAGGAGAGGATCTTGTCGTCAAAAATGCCCGAAGCATTAATCCGAAGATTCATCTGATTTTCAAGCCGCCTAACTGGTATGAACAATATCAGTTCTCAGGATATAACCTTGAATCCCAACCAAGGGTTTTCGATGAATTGCGTGCAGGCACGGAAACCAGGGATCCGGAAAATACTGTTCAGCACCTTCAGCCGTACCAGAGCTATGGTATAATGCGCTATTTTGAACATATTAAGCCGGGCAATTTCGGCGGTGGCTGGGTTGATGTAGGACAAAGGCAAACGTTAAATCGTTACACAGAACAACTTGAGAACACATTATTTGCCAAACCCAGGGCAATCATCCATTGGAGCTACGGAAGCTTAGTCGAAACAATAAATAACGCTGACGGGAAAGAAAAAATGCTCAGCCTTATTGCTGAAGCTGCTGGCAATACTTTTGACAAACTTGATGCTTTTCTTGGAAAACTTGGGGATCCTTATGGGGTTGCCGCTTATAAACCCTATAATTCTTCTGGCGAAATGTATATTCATAACTATTTCGGGATGGTTGGCATACCTATGGATCTGTATCCTGATTTTCCTGACGATCGCGGAACAGTTTTTCTTACAGAACATGCAAAGTTTGATCCGGATATCGTCAATAAGATTACTAAACATCTTAACGAAGACAAAACGGTGATCATAACTTCAGGTCTCCTCAAGGCGTTACAGGGAAAGGGGATTGAGAAAATTCTGGAGGTTGAGTACACGGGACGGAAAGCATTGGTAAACCAGTTTACTTTCCGGAGGTTCATGGATGAAGAGCCTGCAAATATATACTTCTCCGATACCGAAATTCTTATTCCTGAACTGGCCTATGGGCTGGTGTCTTCCGAAGATATTATTCAGGCAATTTATAAGGGCAATAACCGGTACTCCATGCTTATACAGGTCAGGGGTTTGAAAAAAGGCAGGTTTTATGTACTAACAATTCCTGAGAACTTCGATGATCTGTACCATCTTCCGAAAGAAGTGCTTTCTCAGATCAGAAGAGTTATGATGGAGGAAATTCCGGTTTATCTTGACAGCCCAGGTCAGATATGCCTGTTTGTATACAATAATAACAGCTTCATTGCCCAGTCATATCAGCCTTTCCCGTTAAGATATAATATTGTGATTAAAAAACCGGATGCTAAACTATATGATATTATATCGGGTAAAGAGTTGTACGGTTACGTGAACGGAAAGACAACTGTTTTCGAAGTGTTGCAACAACCTAGAACGTACAATGTGTACAGGTTCGAATAAAAAAGAATTGAATGATGAAAAGAGAACTTTAAAAAAGAACTTTAGCTAATGGAAAAATTCTTTTTGATTATCAGTCTTGCTTTTGTTCAGATGCTTGCTTTTAATGTCCGGGCTGCTGTGCCAGATAATCGTCAACATTTGTCGATGGATCACAACTGGAAGTTTATTCAATCCGATGTAAAAGGTGCAGAAAAACAGAGTTATGATGATACAAACTGGAGAACATTGAATATTCCCCACGATTGGAGCATCGAAGGTGAATTTAAAGAAGATGCAATTACAAAGGGCGCTGGCGGCTATTTACCGACAGGTATCGGATGGTACCGTAAACATTTTAGCCTGTCATCAATTGGGAAAAACCAACAAGTGTGGATTGAATTCGATGGGGTTTATATGAATAGCGATGTGTGGATAAACGGACATCATCTGGGCAAACATCCTTATGGTTATACAAGCTTTTATTACGATCTTACTCCTTTTGTCACAAAAGGGGAAAACCTAATAGCTGTCAGAGTCGATAATTCAATACAACCTAACAGTAGATGGTATTCAGGTTCAGGAATTTATCGTCATGTATGGTTGAATATTGCAGGTTCTGTTCATATATCTCAATGGGGGACTTATATTACGACACCTGAAGTTGATTCATCATCTGCAAAAATTTTAGTCCGGACTTCAGTTGAAAACAAATTTTCTTCTGCAAAAGAAGTTGTTTTAAGGTCTGTCATCAAAGATGATTCAGGTAAAGACATCGCAATTGTCGAGACACCTTTTTCACTTAAGCCATCAGGCACAACGGACATTGAACAAACATTTAAAGTTAATTCACCTGAACTATGGTCAGTTGCGACTCCGTTTTTATATACACTACAGTTATCTGTTGAGGAGGATAAAAAACCAATTGACAACCTGTCCTCAATATTTGGCATTCGGAAAATTGAATTTGATAAGGATAAAGGATTTTTTTTAAATGGGAAACATCTAAAAATTAATGGTGTATGTGTACATCATGATGTAGGTTGTCTTGGCGCCGCAGTACCGGCACAAGCGTGGAGAAGGAGGCTACAGATACTGAAAGAGATGGGCTGCAATGCTATCCGCACTTCGCATAACCCTCCGGCTCCTGAATTTCTTGATTTGTGCGATAAGATGGGGTTCCTTGTGATGGATGAAGCTTTCGATGAATGGATGGAACCAAAAGGACAGGTTGCATTCGGGTACCATAAATATTTTGCAGAGTGTTCCCAGTCTGATTTGCTTTCCATGATCCACAGGGACAGGAATCATCCATCAATAGTGATTTGGAGCTCAGGGAATGAGGTTCCTGACCAGGTTGTCGATAATGGAAGCGAAGTGCTCCGGAAATTAATTGAAACTTTTCACAAGGAAGATCCGACAAGACCGGTCACCCAGGCAAATGACAGGATTGCTGCAGGAGACGGTCCGGCTAAACTTCCTTTTTTGAACATGCTCGATATTGTTGGTTATAATTATGTTGACCGCTGGTTTAAGCGACGGGAGTTATATTACAGCATTGACAGGCACGATCATCCGGATTGGAAAATGATAGGAACGGAAAATGTTTCCATTGGTGGAATAAGGGGACAATATTCAATAGGGTCCGATCTTTCTGATAAAAGGCTGGGTCGCTCAATAGACTACAGGTTGAGTATGATTGAAGCTGAAGAATTATGGAAATTTACTTCTGCGTACGATTATGTTATTGGTGATTTTATGTGGACCGGAATTGATTATCTTGGAGAAGCTTTCTGGCCTACAAAAAGTTCCAGTTCAGGTGTTATTGACCTTTGTGGTTTTCCAAAAGACGGGTATTTTTTTTACCAGAGTCAGTGGACAAAAACACCTATGATCCATGTTTTCCCTCACTGGAACTGGGAAGGTCATGAAGGGCAGGTTATTCAGATAATTGTCTATACCAATTGTGATAGTGTTGAACTTTTCCTGAACGGGAAATCTTATGGAACAAAATCTTATGTTCTTCCTCAGCAGGGGCATTCGGGAGGATGGAATTCATATGCCGGTCCATATATTCCTCCGACTACTTCCGACCTGCATCTTACATGGGATGTGCCTTATGAACCAGGCACATTGAAGGCTGTTGGGAAAAAAGACGGAAAAATAGTCACAGAAGAAGTACATACTGCATCCAAACCTGCAGCTATTCGATTAACAGCAGATAGAACCGATATTGATGCTGATGCTTACGACATAGTAAATGTAAAAGCAGAAGTTACTGACGAAAACGGACTTATTGTTCCGAATGCGGATAATCCTATTGAATTTAAAGTTGAAGGTGAAGGAATTTTAATTGGTACCGATAATGGAAATCCACTGGACAAGACGCGAATGAAAAGCAATAAGAGAACTGCCTTTAACGGACTGGCTCTGGCAGTGATCCAATCGACTGAGAAGAGCGGAAGCATCCATTTGACTGCTGTTTCCCCTGGTCTTAAAGATGCTGTATATAAAATTGTTACACATAAATAAATAAATCAAAATATCAGGAGGAATTTTATTATGAAAAAGAAGTCAATAACAAGGATTCTAACTATCGTATGTTTCCTGTTTTTGCCGGTATTCGGTACATCTTTTGGCCAGAATGGTATTGCAACCATGCCGAAAATAATTGAGAAGGACGGTCATCATGCTCTTCTTGTCGACGGACAGCCCTTCTTAATGCTTGGTGGACAGGCTCATAACTCGAGTGGCTGGCCCGGTATGCTGCCACATGTATGGTGTGCTATTGAATCTATGCATGCCAACACTCTGGAAGTTCCTATTTACTGGGAACAGATTGAAGCACAGACAGGGAAGTTCGATTTTTCACTTATCGATACGCTGCTAAAACAAGGGAGAGACCATAAGGTGCATCTTGTACTTCTCTGGTTTGCTACATGGAAAAACGGCAGCAGCCACTATATGCCAGAATGGATGAAGCGTGAACCTTCAAAGTATCCGAATATAAGCGGACAGAACGGTCAACCCGTGGATTCACCTTCACCACATATAAAGGCTGCAATGGAGGCCGACGCAAAAGCTTTTGCCGAAGTGATGGGTCATTTGAAGGCAGCTGACCCTCAGCGCACTGTTCTTATGGTACAGGTGGAAAATGAACCGGGTGCATGGGGAAGCGTCAGGGATTTTTCCCCGGCTGCCCAGAAACTGTTTGAAGGTCCAGTACCGACTGAATTGCTAAAGCCCGAAGTGCTCAAAGCTCTTAATAAGCCTGTTGTGTCAGGAGGCAACTGGAGGGACGTCTTCGGAAACGATGCCGATGAGTATTTTCAAGCCTGGTCAGTGGCTCATTACATAGGTTACGTTGCAGCGGCCGGTAAAGCTCTTTATCCCCTGCCTTTATATGTCAATGCAGCGTTGCGTGATCCTCTTACCAACCCGAGCGCCACAACTTATGAGAGTGGGGGTGCAACAGATAATGTAATTCCTATATGGAAGGCAGCAGCTCCGGCTATTGATCTTGAAGCTCCTGATATTTATTTGCCAGAAAGCGGAAAGGCCTTGAGAGTGATTGAACTGTACGACAGGCCTGATAATACTTTATTTGTACCTGAGACAGGTTCCAATGAGGAATTTACCAGGTACTTTTATGCAGTGCTTGCCCATGGAGGTATTGGTTTTTCACCTTTTGGAGTAGACGATAACGGCCAGGGTGAAAAGAAATCTGAGACAGAAGAGCGACTGGCTCCTATAGGAAAGGAATTTGCTATGGCTGGCCCTATGATGGGAGAGCTGGCGAAATGGGCTTTTGAAGGGAAGATCAAAGCTGTTGTTGAGAAAGAGGACCATGTTGCACAGACAATCGACCTCGGATCATGGCAGGCAATAATATCATTCGGAGATTTCGGGTGGCGGTCTGAGAAAATAAATTCCCGGCCTATTGGCAAAGCCATGATTGTTCAGCTTGGTGAAAACGAATTTGTGCTGATCGGAACACTTTGCCACTTCACTTTTAAGCCTATGGGCGTCAATTCAGGAAAAGCATGGCAATACCTTAAAGTGGAAGAGGGCCATTATGAAAACGGGACTTTTAAACCGCTCCGTATCCTCAATGGTGATGAGACCGACTGGGGCGGACCACGTATAGGCAAAGTCCCGGTCGTTTTGCATACAACATTAATATTAAGATGAATTACTGGATATTGAGACATATCAGCTCATCGTAGAAAAACAGGACCATCCTGTGCTGATTTCAACCAGCCGACATATCCGCCAAATGGCATTTGATATAAAGGATTTGGCTTACGATGACAGGCATCAGTTACTTAAGGCATATCCCGTTCAGTTGCCGGAGATCTTTACCAATTGCGTATCTTTGTTCATAAAGGTTTCAATGCAAAAAAAGTAGAATTAGCCGATGGCCTTGTCGCTACAATGAGAACTAATGGGGATTTACTAACAGTGGACTATAATTCGACAACGAGTAAAGATCTACAATGGAAGGTTTTTCTTAAAGAAATCAAATAAATAAATCGTTAATCAAAAACTGTATTCTTAAAGCGAAAACCAGTAAGAAAACTTAATAAGGATTACATTATCCGGCGTTATCTGAAAGAGATCCTTCATATCACTTCCATAATGGAATAAGCCGTTTGTATCAGAACTTGTTCTTCCCTGTGACCACACCAGGTAAATAGTTGAACCAGGCAAATATTCCCATCTTATGACAAGGTTTGAACGGAACTGCCTGAAATTAAAATCAGGATTTGCAAATGAATAGGTTCCTCCATCATTTACGTTGTATGTGTTGGTTGAAGGGTCATAGGTCAACTCGGTCGGAGTATATCCATAAAACCTTTGCATGAATGTATTTGCATCAGGCTGAGTGATTTTTTTATATGTAGAGTACTTTCCGGCTGAAACAAATGGCTGACCATAATACTCTATACTTAATTCAGGATTAATCGTATAATTTAATCTGAATGTAAAACTTAAAGTCTTCTGATCTAATGAACCAAAAAGGTAGAACGGATTCGCCGTTTTCCCTGAAGTACTAACATATTGCAATTCACAATTCTGAATGCTGTAATCGGGTTCAATCGATATTGATACTGAGTTAGATGGCCTGATATAAACTCCTCCGAAATATTCATGATTTCTGAAGCTCTTTACATCACCTGAAGCCTGATATATACCTCCATATAACGAGAGTTTTTTTGACTGATCGGTACTTAGGTACAAACTAAAATTCTGGTTTCCCGGTGTAATAATAGATGGACCACCGCGCAGCAGAGTAGTGGAAATATTCTGGCTTTGTCTGTTAAATTGGCCGTTAATTCTCCACTTATTTTTGAACTGCGCACTAAAATTAGTATTGTAATTTCTTGACAGAAGTTTGCCACCAAAGTTAAAGTACATCCAGTAGTTTATATTAGGATAGAGACTGTTGAATATCCAGAACGGATTTCGCAGATAATAACCCATCCAGTTGCCCTGATAAATTACATCTGAGTACCTCATATAGCCAATATCGTTGAATTCAAGACCAGGTGATCTTACTGTTACACATGTCTCAAACTGTAATCTTTTTTTGCTGGATTTTCCGAGTTTTATCGTACCACCATAGCCTGAAAGGGAAGTCAGTGATGAATCGACCGAAAGATAATTCTGGTCAGGTCTCTGAAAATAGTGTGCAGATGATGTTTGAGTTTCAATTATTGATGTAGTGGACCCTTTGACATCACTGAATTCGGCATTTCCTGATAAATACCAGGTTCTATCATTCCAGTTATGCTGGAAATCTAGTCCGCCTGTATATGCCGCCGTGTGGAGAAAGTCGAGGTATGTCGATTTAATATCTCTGTTCACCGATGTAAAAATGGCACCAAGAATTGTCTGACCTTTATTAAAATCCTGCTGAACTCTTCCTACAAAATAATTTGTGAGTGGCTCTACGGTCTCATTTCGTCTTAACCCCGCACTGTCAATCAATGCATCTTCCCTTGAAGTTAAACTTTCGAGAATACCCACAGACAGACCTTTCTTCGTTTTTCCCGATAACTTCAAAGCACCAAGAATTGTTGTTGCTTCAGGCATTTTGACATGGACACTGTCGCCAACTGAAGGATAATACTGAGGATATCTTCCAATTCTCCTGGAGTAAAACATATTATCTGAATACATATTATGAATCACTATCGTCTGATCCGGCATAAACTGAAAGATGTTCTGACCTTCAATAAAAAAAGGACGCTTTTCAGAAAAGTATGATTCAAACGCAGTAAGATTTACCACTGACGGATCAGCTTCAACCTGACCAAAATCTGGGTTTATAGTGAAATCAAGTGTAAAATTATTGGAGAGACCAATTTTCCCGTCCAGACCTGCTGATATCTTAGATAATTTTCCGGTGTTAAACGGATCTCCTTCTATTTTTTGAAACCTTTCAGTACTGGCGACTGTATAGGGCATCAATTCTATCTGGTGTCGTGCTTTTATATTATTAATGCCTAGAAGTTCACCAAACAAATGAATTACACCAGGGGATCCCTTTGGAATATATTGCCATTGAGAACGTTCCTGCAAACGGAAAATAGAACGTGTAACCTGTAGCCCCCATATTTGTTCACTATTTTTATCGAAACGGAGTTGACTTAAAGGAATTTTCATTTCGGCACACCAACCCTTTTCGTCGACGTAAGTTTTCATATACCAGATCGGGTTCCAGTCATCGTCCTCAGTATTGCCATCATCGCTCATAGCTGCATCACTTTTAGCCCCTGATGCGGAGGCAGAGAATAAGAAATCCGTCTGTTTGTCATTATGACTGTCGAATTCTACAAATATCATATCTCCGTTGAAATTATCCCTCCTTGACATGATCTTACTGATCTTATCAGGTTCAGTATCATAACAACGAACAAACATATAAAGGTTATCATTGTCATACAGTATTTTAAAAGCCGTTTGTTGAGTAGGAGGTTTATTTTCAACCGGTTGAGATTGAGTGAAATCAGAACTCCATTCAACAAGGTTCCAGCAATCATCATTCAGCAAACCATCTATAACCGGGGCTGTTTTTGTGAAAGCTGTCTTATATGTTCTCTTTACAATTACTGAATCTGTTGTATGTGCAAAACTGCCTGCAAACAGAAAAATAAATATAAGGCTTAGAATAACCCTTTTCAAAAGATTAAGTATCATAAGATTAAAATTGTTAGAGGATCATCAATATAAAATTATCATTATTAACTCTCCGGATTAAAAAAGGTTACAAATCATCTTAAAGACTATGAAAGCTTAATAACGATGCAAATTCAAATGTTTAATTTGACTTTCTGAAATAAATATCACCGCTTATTGTTTCGAGCTTTATAGGATCTCCGCCATTATTTAGCTTATCAATTATTTTTAAAGGGATGCCGCTCTCAGCTTTATTAAGAGTTAGTTCATGATTCGAATACATTCTTCCCGATACTGTGGAAAAATCTATGTCTGCATGTTTACCTGCAGGTTCTGTAAGGTCGATATAACCACTGATTGATTTTATATTCATCTCAGTGGTCTGACCTGTTATTGTCACGTTAGCATCGATTGTTTCCAGTGAAAATTTTGTTTTCTCCGGAACATAAATATGCCAGTAAATATCAGTCTCGTTGCAGCAGTTCTTTTTTCCCTTGAAATAATTATCCTTAAAATTTGCTTTGATAAGAATTGTCTTACCTGAATCATCAAATGAAGTTATATAAGCCTCATTATCTTTGTTCTCATTGACATTAACTGAAGCTTTTATATAGATTTCATTTTTATTCCAGGTTTGAATATTTATAGAATCGGCAATCTGAATCTTCATTGAGATAGATTCTTTTCCTGAAAAATCAATCTGTTTTTCAATTATCTGCTGAGCCTGGGATGTTGCAAAGCACATCCAAAAAACAACTAAAAATGTTGCTGCTTTCATTGTGTAAATATTTGTTTTAGACTTTTTAATTGAAGTTAGGAAATTCAGAATTTCGGATTTCGGATTTCGGATTTTCGATTGCGGATTTTAAAATTTATAGAAGGTCAGTTAATCCGCAACCGAGCCGAAGGCGATCCGGCGAAGCCAATCCGAAATATCTTCATTCTTCTAATTTCCCTTCCTAAGATAAATAGTTCCGCTTACGGTCCCTATATTATATTTAAATCCTCCTCCGTTAAGTGAATAATTCATATCATTACCACCTATCTTTTTCATGTTCTTTTGAGTATCTGAAAAGTCGAAATCAGAATAGACTGCACCTGAAACTGTTCTTAATTCAAGGTCAGTTGCTGTTTTTACAGGTAATGTAATATCAATTTCTCCGCTTATTGAATTAACAGAAGATGATTTCTCAGTATTAATACTGCTATAGGTTATATCAATATTCCCGCTGATTGTTGACAGAACCAGGGGTCCGGTTACGTTGGCCAACTTGATATCGTGACAGGTCTTAATATCAATCTCATTCTTCATGTTCTGAATGGAAATATCTGTATTCCGCTCGCATCCGCTTGTAATTTCAACCGAAAGGTTTTCAGGGACCATGAGCTTGTATTCTCCATTCGGGTAAAGGGGAGAAGGCAGGTCATTGTAATCGCGTTATCAGTTTTCTCAACATCAAGGCCTATTCCTGTATTGTCGGTCCCAGCAGGAAATAAAGGCTTTAACCCTTTGGCTTTTGCCGGAGGGGTGAGGTCTTCGGATGTTGAAGTAATTATGATATCGGTTCCATTGTAACCTTCAATTGGCAAGGATCCCGAAAAGTCTTTCAGGACAAGTCTTCCTTCTTTGGAGTTTGTGGTAGGAATCTTGAATTCCTGTGCAGAAAGAATTCCTGCAGTAAGGAATAATAACGAAGCTATAAGGCTGATTTTCATTTTTTTCATGACATTTATTATTAAGTAATTTAACATTTTGCAATCAGGCAAACCCGGAATCTGCCACGATCTATCTTAAACTGAATTCAATTTTTTTCTTTGTTTCTCAGATAAGAACTCTTAAACTGTTTTCGGCTACAGCTCTTACCTCTTTTAATGTGCTTCTGTTTGCTATTATTTTTTGTATTGGTAGTAGTGCGCTTTTTACTTTTCTCTCAGCAAGTATATTAATGAGTGTTACTTGCAGTATCGGATCAACCTGCAGAGAAAGAGACTTAACCAGTGAATCGCATACTGCCTGTTGATCTGCAAATTTTGAGAGAGCATAAGCTGCAGCCATTCTTACATTCACATTTTTGTCACTGTTCAGAGTCTTAACAAGAACTTCAACTACATTTGGATCGGGCTTGTCCAATTGATCTGCATAACTTACTGCCTGAATCCTGTTACTCGATGATTCATCTTCAAGCATGGTAAACATCGCTGTCTTTTTCAATTCCGACACTTCAGAATGAAGCTGTGCAAGTTCAGATGAATTATTTGATTTTATGATCTCAGAATGTATAAATATTCCCAGAACCGTACCACAAATAAGAAGGGCAATACCTGCAGCAACTCTGTAGATGCTAAGGTTAAACCATTGAAAAAATGGTGTCTTAACAGGTGCTATATTCCTGTTTTCGCTCTTTTTAATTTCGCCGTGAAGGATATGGTAAAAATTGATACGCAATGAATCATCAGGTTTTATCATTTCATTCTTTGATATAATCTGCATTACCTGCTGGCATTCCCTGAACTCATCGAGGCATCTCTCACAGGCACCAATATGTTTCTCAATTTCCTGACTCAATTCCTCATTGAGGTTATTATCCAGGTAATCGATCATAATTGCTTCTGCATCCTCACATTTCATATTACTTGATTTTATGTTTGTTTAAAATATATTCCCCTGAGTTGTTTTATGGCTCGGTACACAGCTACTTTTATAGCAGAAACCGATTGACTGGTTATAGCGGAGATCTCTTCATATTTCAATCCCTGGTAACGGCTCAGAACCAGTATTTCCTTTTGTTCATTGCTGAGACCTGCAATGGCATGTTCAAGTCTTTCATAATCCTCCTCCTGGTAAATGCTATTATCATCAATTACCTCAAACTGAAATGCATCGGATTTCATGAAAAGCTCATCAGATTTCTTTTGCTGTCTGGAATAATCCGCATGAAGGTTCCGTGCCATTTGATAAATCCAGGATTTCACATAGTATTCGTTTTTATAAGTATGCTTATATTTTATCATCCTGTAAAAGAGATTCTGGGTAAGATCCTGGCTGATTTCCTTTTTCATAGTCAATCTTAGAAAGAAATTGTACATCCTGAGATGGTACCGTTCAAACAGGACTGACATCTCTGCAAGGTTTCCTTCCTTAACATGTTGCATAATTATTTCGTCAGGAATATTCTCCACCTTTTGAATTATTTGGTTCTCTGTATTGGATACTTGTAAAGGTACAAATGGTTACATAGAAAACCCGGAAATATTTTAAAGGCATTATTAAGACCAGCCATGATATATTTCTGCCTATGGCTAGTTAAAAGGGATCAATGGGACCGCCTACTGCCGCAGTATCAGTTTACAGAACAGCTCAGCGCGCTATCCCATACTGCAGTGAAACTGTCCGATGAAATATAATTTTCCTGAACCAACAGTTCTGAAATTGTAGGCTTATTATTCTGAGGATGGTGCTCTTTTGAACAAAACAAACACTTGTTTGATCTGCTGAAATACTTGCTTCCTTCTTCAACAGCATCCTTTGGTGATTGAAATATCCCAAGAAAAATCCTCCTTGCCGCTTCCGGTAAAAAAGGACAACCTTCTTTATGAACGTTATGCTGGTCATTTGTCTGGGGCCTTATTGCCACATAATATTTTGTAACCATTTTTTATGATTTAGATTATTTTTATTATTTGTAGAATTTGAAAGCATACCAACTTTTAGAAACAGTAAATTTTATTGTATTTGCAAAAAACAGAGTTTTATTGGTATTCTTCAAAAATTGTTACCTTGATAATGATTTTTGCAAATAATATTTGATGTCTTTTCACTTGATGATCTCCCGTTTATTTCAATTTAGTTTCTAATTATTTCAATAACTCTAAATATTTCTGTAATAATGTTTTATAATATACTTCACCATAATAGATAACATCGGTCAGGTAACATTTCAGGACATATTCCAATAAAACAGCAAATTTTAAACTAAATCTATAGAATCATGAAAAGAGCAGATAAATCACAGGAAACAAACAGAAATGTCGAACAGTTGATTTCTAAACTATCAGAAAATGAGATATTAAACGTACAGGCAATGATCTGTGTAAAAGGGGGGTCAACTGATGGGACCGGCAGTGAACCAATTATTATGTCACCACCAAAGTAATTCCCGTCTAGATCTTTTTCTAATCAGAATAAATGGGCATCTCTTAGGGGTGCTCTTTTATTTTTTTCTCTTTTCATTATTATATATATTGCCTGAATAATTTAAATTATTTCTACTTAAGTTGAAAAAGATTATTTTTCTATCACTTATTTTATTTTCTATTTTCTTCACTACTAGTTATGTGAAAGCCCAAAATGAAGATTTCGATAATCTATTTCAGGAATTTTTACGGTTTTACAATTCCGGGGATCTCGTTAATGCTGAGAAATGTCTATTGGTCGTACTGAAATCACCGGAAATCAATTACTGATGAATATAAAGTTTTCTCTTATAATAAATCTTGGAGCAACATGTACATTACTTAGGAAAATATAAAGATGCTTTAGATTATTATAATAAGGCTGAAACTTTGATAAGCAATAAACAATGAATCGTCCCGCTCTACTTAGTGATATCTTATATCAATAAAGCCATAATTTTGGGATATCAGAAATCATATTCTTCGGCAATTGAATATTTTGAAAAAGGAATTACGAATTTATGATGAATTACGAACAAGGAGAAAAGGTACCCATTTACAAGATCTATCATCAGCATATCTTAAATATTAGGGATAGTCTTATTATGAGATTAATGATTATAAAACAGCCTTAAAATATTCATAGATAAAGTGCTGAACTTAAATTGAAATATAATCTTACCTGGGTTCGAACTGGTGTATTTGAACATTGCTAAAACTCTTGCTAAATACTGAAGAATTAGCAAAAGCCAGAAGAATTTTATTTAAAAAGCATTACCACTTTTAAAAATGAATTTGGTAATGACTATTTCAGAATGGCCGAAGTTTATTTTGATTATGGTCTTTTCCTGAAAAAAAACGGAAGAAACAGCGAGGCCTGGGAAGCTCATCAAAAAGCTCTTTCGATTTGTCTGAAAAATTATAGTGAAAAACACTCTCTTGTTTCTTTTGCTTATAAGCTTATCGGGGATGATTGTCTCGATAAGCCGGATTATAATCTGGCGCTATCATATTATCAGAAAGCGCTGATTGCAATCGTTAAAGATTTTAATAATCCTGATATCTTCACAAATCCCTCAATTGATTCATCACTTTTTGATATCCGTCTTCTCGATAACCTGAAAAGCAAATCACGGGCTCTTGAGCTTCTTGCCGGTGTTCAGAACGATCCAGGAATGAAACTAAAATCCTTGAGAAAAAGTCTCGAGACTATTGAACTTTCACTTCAGCTCATAGACAGGATCAGAAATAATTATATATCGGAAGAGAGCCGTATCTACCTGGCTGAAAATGAAAAGGAGACATATATTTTTGCGACCCAACTTGCCAATAGCTTATACACGCTGACACGCGAGGATACATTGCCGTATAGGATGTACAGCATTGCCCAGAGAGCAAAAGCAGCAGTTCTCCGCAATGAGATCACCGGAAACGAATGGCTCTATTCAGCCGGAATACCCGATTCGCTGCGGAAAAAACAAAACGAGCTCGCAGATAATATAGGAGCCTATAATAACCTTATAATTAAGGAGCTGCGAAATAAAGATCCTGATAATAAGAAGATTTCACTATGGAAAGATGCTCTTTTTGATATGAACCGTGAAAAAGAAAAGGTGAATGATGAAATAGAAAAGGAGTTTCCCCGGTACCAAGATCTCATCAGGAAAACTGAACCTGTAGCTCTGCATTTGATTCAAAAACAGCTGAAAAAAGATGAAACTATCGTTGATTATCTTCTGTCAAATCAATATTCAGGAGGGAAAAGAAAACTATATACATTTTTAATTACAAGGGACAGTCTGAACTTCCGCGAAGACAACCTCGATTCCATGTTTATTAAAAACGCTGAAATAATACGAAAAACAGATAATCCTTCAACAGCTTTGGGGGAACGAAATGATGATTACCGTAACTATACATCCGCTCTTAATTACATGTACCTGAACCTGATCAAGCCGGTTGAGAAATATTTCAATGGGAGAAAACTTATCATTATTCCTGACGAAGAGATTGGATGGTTCCCGTTCGATGCATTTCTGAGAAATAAGCCCGGAAAGGATGAAGCTGATTATGAAGGACTTCAATATCTTCTTAAAGATTATGTTTTTTCCTATGCATACTCTTCATCACTTATTTTCGACAAAAGCAGCAGGCTGAAAAGAGGAGTGAAGGTGTTTTCTTTCTCGCCCGACTACAGCAATGCATCTTTTTCCATCAAAGAACCCGACTCACTTCATGGAGCAAGTGAAGAGATAAAATCTCTCTCCAGATTGTTTAAAGGCATGAATTTTACGGGGGATCAGGCTACAAAGACAAATTTCATGCTGGCGTTGAAGAATCCGGCCGTCTTTCACCTTGCAATGCATTCTATGTCCGACAGTGCAAACTCACAGTATTCTTATCTTATGTTCGATACTCACAACAATTCCCCGGATGAGAGTAAACTGTACAACTATGAGATAAGCTTAACCAGAATAAAATCTCCTATGGTTGTCCTCAGCGCATGTAACTCCGGCACCGGTACATTATACCATGGCGAAGGACTGATGAGTCTGGCACGCGGTTTTATTCTCGCAGGTGCATCATCAGTGATAAAAACCGGGTGGGAAGTTAATGATGAAGTGAGTTCAACTATAATAAGCCGTTTTTATTACCACCTTTCAAAAGGCAAACAAAAAAATGAAGCCATGCGGCTTGCCAAACTTGATTATTTAAGGGAATCGTTGCCTGTGTACACCAGCCCTTATTACTGGGCTGCTTACCAGGTACTTGGGGATAATTCACCGATAGCACCGAATAAAACCCGTACAGTCATAATAATTGTAAGTCTGATTGTGATCCTTGCCGCCGGTTCCCTGCTATTCTATTTTAAACGGCGCAGTATCTTCTCTGATCGTTCGCTGTAGAATCCTGTAGATTTTGCAAGATGCACAAAACATTCAGAAGCTTTGGATCTATTTCCGGTTTTAAGATATGCAAGACCCAGATACCATTGAGCCTCCTTCCCGTACTCACCCGGATGGTTCACTATTGTGGAAAGGAGATTTATAGCCTGGTCATAATTATTCAGTGCCAGCTGGGTAAGTCCCAGGAAGAAACGAGGTGAGACATAAGAAGAATCTTTAAGCGCTGCCTCTGAAAATCCTGCAGCCGCACTTATGTAATCACCTGTTCTATAACTTACTATAGCTGAAGCAAAGCTTCCTTCTTCAACATTATTCATGCTCCTGGTAACTGGAGATACAGCATTGAATGGTTTGTAATATGAATTAAAAAGCTTTTCAGGATTATCGGAAGGGATAAGCGCCTTGACAAGGAAAACGGCTCCAATAATTGCAGCAGCTGAAAGTGAAATATATCTTAAATACAGTGACCTGCTAAATACTTCTTTTCTACTGATGTCCGGGCTTTTCTCAGATTCATTAATTTCAGGTTTAAGAGAATCTGAAATGAACTCTCTGATCTCTTCTGTTTCCGGGTCTATTCCATTGTTTTTCTGCCTCTTTTCGTGCCATTCCCTTACCCACTCAGCAGTTATTTCTTTTAAAATATCATTATCAGCTTCCTGTTTAATATTACTGATTTCATCAACTATTTTCTTTTCGGAGGGTTCATCTGAAAAAACATCCCTGATGAATTTTTCATTTTTTTTGTTTCCTGCAACATTTTTATTATAATCCATTACCATTTTTTTCACTGTATCCTCTGTCACGGAAAGAGCAGGGTCGTTTTTTACATCCTCAATATCGAGTCTTCCCTTCATATATTCACTTATATTTTCAAAAAGATCAGCATAGGCACGATTAAGCGGCAGACCACCTTCAAATCCGTTCCAGGAATTCTTTCCCAGAGCTTTTTCTGATTCATCGTTTTTATTTCTGATCCGCCCTTTCATATCCGTAAATTACTTATCCTTTTTTAACAGCCCATTTTCTTTTATAGTCTTCCACGTATATCATCATGCACCTAATACACAACATCCCTTGCAGCACTTTCTGTACTCATTATCCTCATGTAACCTGGATGTTTCTTCACTTTTTCAGTCAACTCGCTCTGAGCCTCGCATTTTTTCTTCCTCACATAGCCATAAGTGTAGCCCAGTTTATCAGCGATCTCCTGTGGCGACATTTCCTGCCAATAAAGTTTTAGGATCTTTTTACTTACATGGTCAAGCGACTCAAATACCTCCTGAAAAATATCTTCGTACATCTTATGATCAATAAGCTCAGTAAAATCCTTTTCGCCATCAACATCTTCTCTCCGTGTAAAGTAATTTGCCGCAGCCCGTCGTTTTTCGAGAACCATTTTCCAGAGGTTTTCGCATACACAATACAGGTATGTTTTAAATTTGCAGGTAAGGACAAAATCCTTATTATCGATCTTTTCAAGCATTATAATAAGCCCATCCTGAAATATATCACGTGCATCTTCAACAGTACCGCCCATCTGGCAAATCATGAGCCTAATCATTGGCATATACCTGTCCGACAGGTAGCGTACAACATAGCTCTGACGGTTTCTCAGACACTCGATGATCTCGCTGTCGGCGTACTCTTTCACAATAGAATAATTATAACTTTTTTGCAGATGCAAATAATTGCATTTCAAATGTAAACCTTTTTTTTATTTTCTGAGCTAAAAAATTATTTAATTATCGGGTAACAATTTAACACCTATTCCTATTAAACAATTGTTTTATTTGAATTGTATAGACGGCTTATTGTATAGGGCTGATTTAATGAGTTTTATTAGTTTCTGAAAGAGGGACCAATGAAGCCATAGTATTTTTTTTAAGGCTTTTAGTGATGTGAAGGATTAAAAATATTTTATAAATAATTATGAGAGTTGATAAATCTCCTGACTATCCGATGAATCGTTTCAGCAAAGAAACTGAAGAACAGTTTTTCAAATCAGGCTCGCCCTTCTGTGAAGCAATCGAGAATGCCGATGGCGTGCCTTTTCAGCTTATTTTCGGTCCGAACATAGGAGAAGGATACTACCTGAATATGGGTATTGGAATTAAACAACTCTTTGGCATTTCTCCGGAAGAGTTTTCTGAGGAACTTTTTCATAAGATGATAGAAGAAATTGTACCTCTTTGTGATGACATCCCTTTGGATCCGGTAAAATCGCGTGAAAAATTTATAAGCGGGGGGATTAAAAACTATAAAGCAGAAATCCTGGTCAAAACTCCCGGTGGGGAGGAAAAATGGATCAGGGACTCGTCAGTGCCGGTCAGTGACGATGAGACAGGCAAGGTGATTGGTTCTTTCGGAATTCTTTTCGATATCACTGAAAGCAAAAGGACTCTTGTAAATCTTGAGAAAGCCAATGAAAAAGCTGATGAAAGCGATCGTTTAAAAACTGCCTTTCTCAATAACATATCTCATGAGATAAGAACACCATTAAACTCCATTGTCGGATTTTCCACTCTGCTTGGAGAAGCAGGTCAGGACAAAAGACAAACAGAGGAGTTCCTGGAAATCATCAATCGCAGTTCTGACCATTTGCTCGAGGTGCTGAACGACCTAGTCGATATTTCTAAAATTGAGACTAATACTGTAAAAATCTCCATCAAAGATGTAAATCTCAATTTGATGTTACATACTGTATATGACAGGTTCAGTTCAAAGGCAAATGAGAAGAAAGTCCTCTTTCATTTTAATAATCCATCTGCTGAGAATGAAGTCATTATAATGACCGACGGTATCAAACTTTTACAAATACTGACAAAACTTGTTAGTAATGCTATTAAGTTCACCAACCAGGGAAAAGTTGAATTCGGATATTGCTTCAGGGATAACAAAATTGAGTTTTATGTTTCCGATACAGGCATAGGAATTCCTCAGGAGATCCATGCTAAGATATTCAACAGGTTCTATCAGGCCGATAGCAGCAGTACCAGGCAATATGAAGGTACCGGTCTGGGGTTATCAATCTCAAAGGCGTATGTCGAACTCATGGGCGGTGAAATTTGGTTTTCATCACATCCGGGTGAAGGGTCAGTTTTCTGTTTTACTTTGCCGTATCTTAAACCTGATAAATAGAACAGTTTCCCGGGAGCAGGTAAAATACGGGAACATTTGAATCTCAAAACCTCACAATACATCTAACTAAATCACCCTGTCGGATACGCTAAAAATTGAAAATTAACAGGTTACAGACAAAACAATATAGTTAGCCTGGTATTTCATTTCGAAAACTGTCTGATTTTCCAGGTTACTTTCCCGGCAAAAGGATCTTTTTCCACAATAAAGGCACCATCTTTTTTAACCAAAGCTAATTTATGTAGCACTTTGTCCGATGGCAGGCAAATAAGGCCGTTTACATTTTGTGAGTCTTTCGCATAGACCACAAGTTCTAGTATTGACCAATCCATCTGTGTTGTAGACTGGGCAAGTGCTATATGCGGTATAACAGAACCTTCATGTACCAGGACAACAATAGGAATTCTTCCTGCTTCGATATTATGCCATCCACCTGAATAAACTTTTCCTGTCTGATAATCGATCCATTGTCCGGCAGGAAGGTAAACATCCCGCTTAGTTACATTTTCAAACAGAGGAGCTACCAGCATATCAGATCCAAACAGATACTCATCATCTATCAGCCATGAGCCCGGATCGTCGGGATATTCTATAAAGAGTGCCCGTAACATTGGTAGACCACGTTCAGAACAGTCTTTTGCCTGGGAGTAAATATATGGCATAAGTTCATATCTCATGTTATCAGCAAGACGGAATGCGTTCAAAAAATCTTCACCGTATTCCCACGGCTCAGTAGGTGGAGCGCCATGGCTGCGCGTATGAGAAGACAACATTCCGAATGGAGTCCAGCGGCGATAAATGTCCTCAGGTTTTTTATTGACAAAGCCGCCTATGTCATGCGACCAGAAGGAAAATCCGCAAAGACCGAGGGATAATCCGGCTCTCAGGGTGGCTGCCATTGCAGTGTTGGTATTGGCAGCATCGCCACCCCAATGAACAGGATAACGCTGACTTCCGGCCCATGCACTGCGGGCCCATATAATAGTTTCACCGGTTACCTGTTTTGTAATATCAGCAACAGCTTTATTGTAACGCAGCGGGTAAAGATTGTGCTCATATAAACCGGTTCGTCCCGAAAAATACAATCCATCTTTTGGAGCGGCTTCACCGAAATCCACTTTTATGACACCGACACCCTGGCGCAATAAACCTGCGATTTTATCCTGATACCAGCTAACTGTCGCAGGATTAGAGAAATCAAGGACCGCATCTTCAAAAGGTAGATTGCCTTTAGAGTTTTTCACAAAAAGACCCTTTTGGATAATTTCAGGAAATAAAGTGTTTTTTGGTGTGAAATACGGCAGTTGCCAAACACAGGTCTGGAAACCCATTTTTTTGAAATCGGTCATCATCTTGGCAGCATCTTTAAAACGGGTTTTTGAGAATTGATAGTCACATCTCCAATCGGTCTCAAACCAGCCTGTATCAAAGTGAAGAACATCGGCCGGTATCAGGTTATCTCTGAGTTTTTTTGTCACTTCCCGTCCTTCTGCTTCAGAGAAATATGAGATACGACTCATCCAGAAGCCAAAAGACCAGAGTGGTGGCATAGCTGCTTTTCCTGTAAGATTAGTGTACTCATTCAGAATATCTTTCGGCTCGCCAAGAAAGATAAAAATATCTGCTTCATCATCTCCGATCATCAGGGAATAAATGCCACTGTAATACTTACCGAAATCGCATGTAATTGGTGAGGATGTATGCATAAATACTCCATATCCACGACTGCTCATGAAAAACGGGATTGGCTTGTACATCGACTCATTCTGTACTCCGTTGGCATCATCTGCCCACATCACAACTTTCTGACCTCTTTTATTGAATTCAGTGAATGATTCGCCACATCCATAAATTTTTTCATCGGGCGAAAGAGAGAATACAGCCGACATACTTGTGGTATAATCTGATGCCCGACGGACAAAAGAAAAAGGCAATAATGGTGTGAATGTTTCCGCGCCATCTGTATTATGAATGGTGTGTGTAAGCATTTTTCCTGCTTCATCACGTATTTCAATGCGCCATGGAGATGTTTTTATAATCACCGAACCGAACTGACTTGAATAACGATAACCACCGTCAATCTTATTAAATTTCCATGAAGTATTATCATGCGGCGGTTTGCCATTTACAAGCATTAGTGACTCCTGATCAGGCTTGACCTGGAAGCGCGAGCTTGCCCTTATGCGTACTGTGCGAGGTGAGATGAATTCAACTGAAAAGGGGAGGGCCGGCGATCCGGCATATTCAACTGTCGGAAACTCGTTTGGCACGACTGGCTTCAGAACTGCCAGCATGTTATCAAATGCCTGTCGGGTAAAATATTCATAGCGCCTGTATGTTATTTCTCCTTTACCTGAAGCAGGATCAAAAGAAGAAAGACTATCAGCTAGATAATATGTATTTGAAAAATTTCTGAAATCACCACTTATGTCAAATGGTTCATTCAATAGCTCCTGATTTTTATCGGGAGAATGCATAGGAATCTGACCCCACGCGGGAGAATTGCGAAAGGCAATAAAAATTAATACAATAGTTAAATAATGGAGTTGCTGGGAAAAAGTAATTCTTTTGTTCATAATAAGTCCTTATTAGTTAATTTGTAATTAACATTCAATAATGTCTATAATTATCAAATATCATCAAATTTTAGTTAATATTTCTTAATAGAACATAATATTATTTAGCAAATTACTTTTAATCCTTATCTTTGTTGACAATTATGTCAAACATTATTGTCAAATATGCCGGTTAAGGACTGTCAGACAGAAAAGCTCATTATTGAGACCGCAATGAGAATCTTCTTCGCAGAAGGCAGGTTTTATGCGACTACACAAGATATTGCTGATGCTGCCGGAGTTAACAGAACTCTTATAAACTATTACTTCCGGTCAAAAAAAGCTTTGTTTACTACTGTTATCAAAAGAGCCCGTAAAGAATTTTCAGAAAATTCAGATTCTATTTTGTCCGCCAGCCTGCCATTCAGAGAAAAGACTGAAAAATTCATAGATGACTTCATGAACAAATTAATTGAATACCCTTATCTGGAATCGTTTGTTACCGTTGAAATTATCCAGCATCGATTGAAGAAAAATACATTATCCCGACTTCCTGGCGGACAACCTGATCCAATCCAGCAATATCTTAAAGAAATTGGAAAAGAAATGGAGGCAGGAAGGATTCCAAAGACCAATCCGGTCCATTTCCTGATGAACCTTTTTTCTCTTATGATCTATCCGTTAATAATGAAACCATTGCAAATGAAGCTTTTAAATTTAAATGAACAGGAATATGAGGAAGTATTAAACGAACGCAAACAGGTTATTCTGAATATTCTGTTTTCATCTGGATTAAACAATAATAACAAGCTTTAAAAAACCGGTATCTTAATACTTAATAACGAAATGAGAACTGTATTTATAATGTCTTTTTTCATAACCATAACTTGTTTGTCATGCAGTCACGACAAACAAAATCCAGCTGTTTTGAGCACAGTTAAAGACTATTCAGTACTTAAGCTGGTTCCAAAATCAGTTACTATTCATCACGATTTCCCTGCCACAGTTGAGGGACAACGTGTGATTGAGATCAGGCCAATGATAAGTGGATATATTAATGAGATATTTGTCAACGAAGGTGATCATGTGAAGAAAGGTCAATTGCTTTTTAAAATAAACAATCCTCAATATGAGCAGGAGGTTAAGACAGCCAGTGCAAGTATAAACAGCGCTGTTGCTGATGTCAATTCTGCAAAAATGGAAATTGAGAAAATCAAACCTCTGGTGGAAAAACAGATTGTCAGCGACTACCGGTTGAAAACAGCTGAACTTACATTGCAGGCAAAAGAGGCGGCTCTTGAAGAGGCACAGGCTGCTCTCGCCAATGCTGAAACAAATCTTGGCTATACAACAATAAATAGCCCTCAGGATGGGATAATCGGCACAATTCCGTATAAAACCGGAGCTTTGGTAAGCAGTAATAGCACAGAGGCTTTGACAACTCTTTCGGATATCGACAAAATCTTTGCATATTTCTCTTGGAACGAGAAAATGTTGCTCGACCTGTTATCTTCTTCACCGGGAATTACCATCAAAGATAAAATGAATAATATTCCTCCGGCAACTCTCATACTTGCTAACTCTGCAGAATACCCCGAGAAGGGAAAAGTCGAGTTGGCCAGTGGGCTGATTTCAACTGAGACAGGATCTGCTACTTTCAAAGCTATCTTCTCAAATCCGGCTGGCTTAATAAGAAGTGGTTCAAGTGCAATTATCCGGATTCCCGAAGTTAAAGACAACATATTGGTCATTCCGCAAAGAGCAACTTATGAATTACAGAATAAACGTTTCATTTATGTTGTAGGTACTGATAATAAGGTAACCGCCGTTTCTTTTACCTCCATACCAAGTGATGACGGGCAGTATTTCCTGGTATCCGACGGTCTGAAAGCTGGCAACAAGGTTGTCATTGAAGGAATCACTTCCCTGAGAGACGGCGCCACAATAACTCCGAAAGAAGTGGATGCCACAAGTTTTTATGGGAAATCAATTAACTGATTTTAAAGAAAAGACAATAAGATGTTTAAAAGATTTATAGAACGCCCGGTTCTCAGTACGGTCATTTCCATAATCATTGTCATGTTAGGGATACTGGGCCTTGTAAAACTGCCCATTGCACAATATCCCGACATAGCACCACCTACAGTCAGTGTATCTGCTAGTTATCCCGGCGCCAATGCTGAAGTGGTGCTTAACAGTGTTATTGTTCCACTTGAAGAACAAATTAACGGAGTGGAGGGAATGACGTACATGACATCCAGCGCCACTAATGATGGCAATGGTTCAATCAATGTCTTTTTTGAAGTCGGTGCAAACCCCGACCAGGCCGCAGTGGATGTCCAGAACAGAGTATCTACCGCTTCAAGTTTACTGCCTGCAGAAGTTACACGGGCGGGAGTTACGGTACGAAAGCAACAGACAAGTATGTTGCTTATCTCAGCTCTGTACAGCAAGAACCCTGTCTATGATCAGGTTTTTCTGCAGAACTATGCCGATATAAACCTTATTCCAAAATTAAAAAGAGTGAATGGAGTAGGTAGTGCAGGCGCTTTTGGATCAATGACCTATTCAATGCGTATATGGTTAAAGCCAGATGTCATGTCGGTATATGGACTTGTTCCTGATGACATTACGGCTGCTTTAAACGACCAGAATATTGAAGCAGCGCCGGGTAAATTCGGTGAACAGGGAAAACAAAGCTTCCAGTATGTGATCCGTTATACAGGAAAATTAAAAACTGTGAGTGACTTTGAAAATGTTATTATCAAGGCTGAAAGTAACGGTAACTATCTGCGCCTGAAAGATGTTGCGAGAGTTGAACTGGGTGCTCAGGCTTATAACAGTGATCTCCTTGTTAACGGGCTGCCTGCAACAAACGTTGCCGTCAATCAGACGGCCGGATCGAATGCCCGTGAAGTTATCAGGCAGTCAATCAAAGTGCTTGACGAGGCTTCAAAATCGTTCCCGAAAGGTGTTGAATACAGTAATATGGTCAATGCCAATAAATTTCTGGATGTATCTATTCAAAAAATAATAAGAACCCTGCTGGAAGCTTTTATTCTTGTTTTCATTGTTGTATATATATTCCTGCAGGATTTTCGTTCCACTCTTATCCCGGCAATCTCCGTTCCGGTTGCCATAATCGGAACATTCTTCTTTTTGTATCTGTTCAATTTCAGTATAAATCTTCTTACTCTCTTTGCCCTGCTTCTGGCCATAGGCATTGTGGTTGACGATGCTATTGTGGTTGTGGAGGCAGTTCATGCAAAACTTGACCAGGGATATACATCATCGCGTAAAGCATCTATTGATGCCATGAATGAAATATCAGTTGCCATTATTTCTATAACCCTTGTTATGGCATCAGTGTTTATCCCTGTCACATTTATTTCAGGATCGTCAGGGGTCTTTTATAAACAGTTTGGGGTAACTCTTGCGATTGCTATAATCATTTCTGCCGTAAATGCTCTGACACTTAGTCCTGCACTGGCAGCAATATTCCTGAAAACAAAGAATAAAGAAGGGAAGAAACAAGGTTCTGCCAAGCAATTTTTCACATTGTTCAATACAGGGTTTAGAGCAGTAACTGAGAAATATGTCGGCACTGTGACATTTCTTTCCAGAAAAAAGTGGATTGTTATCACAGCAATCCTTGTATTTGGCTGCGGACTTTTTATTCTTATGAAAACCACACCATCAGGCTTTGTACCTGAAGAGGATATGGGAACTGTGTTTGTCAATGTGAGCCTCCCGCCGGCCTCCTCGATGGAACGGACAACTATAATCGTAAACCAGATCGACAGTATTGCACGCACTATTCCGCAAATAAATAATGTGCTTAGAATGGTGGGGCAGAATATGATAGCAGGGAGCGGCAGTTCTTACGCAATGGTAATCCTTGAGCTTAAAAATTGGGAAATGAGAAAAGGAGTCAGCAACGTTGATATAATTAATACTTTGTTTCAAAAGACTTCCGGAATCAAAGACGCCACTATTTTGCCGTTTTCGCTTCCTACAATAACAGGTTTCGGTATCAGCGGTGGTTTTTCATTTGAGCTGGAAGATAAAGGGGGCCATTCTATTGCGCAGTTTTACGATGTAGCTCAGGATTTTTTAGCAGCCTTACGTAAGCGTCCCGAAATTCAGTTTGCAGCGACATCATTTAATCCTAATTTTCCCCAGTATCTTCTTGAGGTAAATGTACCCAAGGTCAAAGAGGCCGGATTAAATGTGAGTGATATTATGGATGCCATGCAAACCTATTACGGAGGACTTTATGCTTCCAATTTTAATCAGTTTGGCAAGCAATACCGTGTAATGATCCAGGCCGATGCAGGTTATCGTGCAAACCTGGAAGGGTTGAATAAAATATCTGTCCGCGCAGGAAATAATAAAATGGCACCTATCACTGAATTCATAACTCTGACTAAAGTTTATGGGCCTGAAAGCATTTCAAGGTTCAATATGTTTACGGCAATGCTGGTCAACGGATCGCAAAATAAAGGATATGGTTCGGGCCAGGCAATCCAGGCAATCGATGAAGTGGCAGCTCAAACTTTGCCTTTTGGTTATGGATATGAATTTTCGGGTATGAGCCGTGAAGAACAAAAAGCAGGTTCTCAGGCAATATATGTATTCATTTTAAGCCTTCTATTCGTCTATTTTCTACTGAGTGCCCTGTATGAAAGTTACTTATTGCCATTCGCAGTCTTGCTATCATTGCCGATAGGTTTAACAGGGACATTCATATTTGCTAAAATTTTCGGGGTTAACAATAATATTTATATGCAGATATCCCTGATTATGTTAATTGGTCTTCTGGCTAAAAACGCTATCCTGATTGTCGAATTTGCTGCAACACGAAGAGAACATGGGATGTCTGTTATCAAAGCAGCAACTGAAGGTGCAAAGGCTCGTCTCAGGCCTATCTTAATGACATCACTGGCATTTATCTTTGGTATAATGCCATTGATGCTTGCTTCAGGTGCAGGTGCAAATGGGAACAGATCAATTGGCACATCAGCTGTAGGCGGTATGCTGTTTGGCACCTTATTCGGCATTTTGGTAATACCAGTATTATTTATCATTTTTCAGACTCTGCAGGAAAAAGCAGGGGGGAAAAAAGATCCTGATGATAATGCAACCGAACAGTCAATAACTGCATAATATTTATTATCATGTATTTACAAAATATTATTAAATACGGAAAATCACTTTTATCTCTATCAGTGCTGCTTTTTGTCCTTGCTTCCTGCAAAATGCTGCAACCTTATAAACGCCCTGATATTGTGTCAGAAGAAAAACTTTTCAGAGATCTGGCTATTTCTGACAGCTCGAATATTGCCAATGTCCCATGGAAGAGTCTTTTTACTGATACCCACCTGCAATCGCTGATTGAAGAAGCCATCAAAAACAACCTAGATTTAAAGATTGCGGTTGCACGGATGAAAAAGGCTGAAGCAAATCTTAAGCAAAGTAAATCAGCTTTTTTCCCTGCACTAAGCGTAAATGCAGAAGCCACATATCAGAATGAAATTGCCAATGTTCCCGGAATCGCTGAACCCTATCTGCTCTATGGAAGCGCAAGCTGGGAAGCAGATATATGGGGTAAATTAAGAAGCGCAAAAAGGGCTAACCTTGCTACTTTTCTGGAAAGTGAAGCATATAAAAGAGCTGTACAAACTCAATTAATTGCCAGTGTAGCCATTAACTACTATACATTACTTGCTTATGATGCAAAACTTCAGATTACAGAGAAGACAATTGAAAACAGGAATGCAGATGTTGAAACCATGAAGCTGATGAAGGACAATGATATGGTCACAGGCGCTGACCTTGTCCAGAGCCAGGCTAATCTGTACTCTGCTAAAGTCACTATACCCGATCTTAAACAGAGTATTTATGAAACGGAGAATGCCCTGAGTATTCTTCTGGGACGAAATCCAGGTCCGATT
The DNA here is from genome assembly GCA_963838215.1 of uncultured Bacteroidales bacterium. Taxonomy (GTDB): domain Bacteria; phylum Bacteroidota; class Bacteroidia; order Bacteroidales; family VadinHA17; genus LD21. The sequence goes on from CAWIQG010000003.1 coordinate 183,822, forward strand.
GATCGCGGTTCGCTGGCCAATCAGGAAATTTCTGCTGATATGAGAACCGGAGTACCGGCTCAGTTGCTTGACAATCGTCCTGATGTTCAGGAAGCCGAGTATCAATTCAGGTATGGTTTTGAAATGACAAATGTTGCCAGGGCATACTTTTATCCATCGCTTACAATTACAGCAATGGGAGGTATTACAAGCAGCGATTTATCGAAACTGTTCGATGCTTCATCGGTGTTCTGGAATGTAGCAGGAGGGTTGTTTCAACCAATATTCAACCAGGGACTGAATAAGCAACGTTTAAAGGTTGCACAGGCTAATCAGGAAGAATATCTCGCAACATTTAAACAGACACTGTTAAAAGCAGGCGAAGAGGTTGTAAATGCTATGAAAGATTATCAGAGTGCTACTGAGAAAACTGCTTTACGCACCAGTCAGATAGAGTATCTTGAAAAATCAGTGGATTACACAATGGAATTGCTGAAATATACATCTTCAACAAACTACACCGATGTATTAACCTCTGAAGAGAATCTGTTGTCGGCTCAGCTCAACAGTATCAATGATAAACTGCAGCAGCTACAGGCCATAGTTTCATTATATCAGAGTCTTGGAGGCGGCTGGAAAGAATAGAATAATGTACTGTCAGTTGAAAAGCCACATTACTTTCCAATGCAAAAATTTTTAAAAATGTTCCCGAGAATTTCATCTGAGGTAATCTCACCGGTTATCTCACCAAGATAATGAATTGCCTGGCGGATATCTATTGCGATAAGATCTTCAGGTATATGATTTTCAAGTCCTGATATTACCCTTCCGAGGCTTTCAGATACCCTTAACAATGCTTCATAATGTCTTATATTCGTGATTATTACATCATCTGAGCTCAACTTTTCCTTCATTATAACTTCACTCAGTTTCTTCCTGAGATCATCAAGACCGGTTTTCTCCTTTGCAGAGATAAAAAGCAAAGTCTCTTTTTCTTCAGTTTTTATCTTTCGGGCAAGAGCAGTTTGTCGGATAGGAGGTGCCTGATCTGTTTTATTGATAAGAATGAACAGTTTCTTTTCAGATTCCCTGATCATCCCTCTAATTGATTTTATCCGTTTATTAATGGATTCAGCATTATCAGAAATCTCATCAATCATCAGAATAACAGAGGCCTGATTTATTTTTTCGTATGTCTTTTTAATACCCAGTTCCTCTATAAGATCTTTTGTCTCACGCAATCCAGCTGTGTCAATAAATCTGTACCCAATTCCCTCAATTACAATAATATCCTCAATGGTATCCCGCGTAGTTCCGGGGATTTCTGACACGATTGCTCTTTCTTCCTTCAAAAGCGCATTCAATAATGTTGATTTGCCTGAGTTCGGTTTTCCTACGATAGCTACCGGAATTCCATTCTTTATGACATTTCCTAGCTGGAAAGAATCAGTAAGTCTGTCAGCCAGATCTTTAACGTTGATAATAACAGATTTAAGCTTTCTTTTGTCTGCAAATTCAACATCTTCTTCTCCAAAATCAAGTTCAAGTTCAATAAGCGAAGCAAAATCAAGCAGCTCAGACCTTAGTCTCGCAATCTCTGCCGAGAATCCTCCCCGCATCTGATTCATAGCCACATGGTGTGCCGACCGTGTTGATGAAGCTATGATATCTGCTACAGCTTCAGCCTGCGAAAGATCAATTCTTCCATTTAAAAAAGCACGTTGAGTGAATTCACCTGGTTTTGCTGAAACAGCTCCGTTTTTTATTAATAACTCAAGAATTTTTTTTATTATGTAAGGTGAAGCATGACATGATATCTCGATTGAGTTTTCTCCGGTGTAGGAGTGAGGTGCCCTGAACACACTTATCAGAACCTCATCAACAATTTCATTATCAGAACAGATGTCTCCAAATACAATTGTAAAACCTTTTTGATCAATCAGTTTGATCCTCTTATCTAAAGGAATGAATATCTTGTCACAGATATTCATACTTTGCGAGCCGCTGATTCTTATTACCGCAATTGCTCCGCCGACAGCAGTTGCTTGTGCACATATAGTTTCTTCCGATCTTATCATTTGTCAGCCTCTGATATACAACAAATGTATGAAACTTATATGAACAGCTCAAATGATAAAATCTTTACCTTTCAAGATTTTGCAGGGTGAAGAATGAGTCATCAACCTTTATTCCTACAAATATGTTGTTAAACATAATTTCAGATTTCCTGTCTGTCAATATATTAGTAGCAACCATATTCTTTATTATGAACTTGCCATCCGGCAAAGGATATACGCTCTTGATTTCTATTATTTTAAAGAGCTCATTATCAAAATTATAGAATTCCATCTTTAATATCTGGTACCTGTCCATGCTGATATAACTTATCTTCTTTGAATAGCCATAATCATCTGCATTATCGCCGGTAATCGGCTTACTTTCAATGATCCACTGATTGTTCGAACCTGATCCGCTTAAATGTTTATTGTCAAAATCCAGAAGGGTCGGTGAACTCATATCTGCATTGGAGAATTCTGAATTCATAAAGCTCTTCGCTTTTTCTGAACTCACGATACGACGTGTCTTCTTAAGGGCTGGCATATATATCCACATTTCATCCGGAATATCTTTATTATCAATGACAAGCATTGAGGTACCTCGAACGTCTGCCGGTTCCAGGAATTTAATAAACCTCTTTTCCTGACCACCAGGATAGCTTTTTGTTGTCATTGAAATAGTTCTTAAACGGGAAGCCCCGTTTTTTTCGATGATTGACAAGCTGATATTGGCACTCATCGATTCCGTTAAACTCCGATCACGGCTTTTGCTCATGATCATACCAGCATCAGGTTGCTGTGCTTCTGCCTTAAAGAACAGCAATAATACCATTGCCAGGGTTATCATCCTTTTCATGTTTTTTTTATTTTAAATTTCTCAAAATTCATTTCGACAAACCGTGGCCTGAATTTCATTAGGAAGGCCGGAATAAAAATAATTGCCCCTATAAGGCATGAACCTATTGATATAATAACCAGGTAACCAAAGAACCTGATTGATGAAAATCCTGAAAACATTAGTGCAGTGAACCCTGCCATTACACTGGCAGCATTTATGATTATACTGCGGCCGATTGTTCCTATTGCTGCCACAGTTGAATCAGCGTATGATAATCCTTTTCTGAAAAATGAATTGAAACACCAGATATACTGTATAGTGAAATCAACTCCAACACCGATCATTATAGAGGAAAGAAGTGCAGTTGCAGCATCTAGTGCAATTCCGGTAATGCCCATGAACCCAAAAAGTATCAATATAGATGCAGCTAAAGGTAAAGATCCGATCAGTCCGCCTTTAACTGATTTAAAAATAATTGCCAGAAGTACTAAAACCATAACAAGTGCAAAGAGCAATGATAACACCTGGCCTTTTATTATCGACCTCGCAAAATCTGCCATTATAATGGCATAACCCCCTATGGTGACCTTAGCAGGGAAAGTGCGGGTCATTTCAGTAATTTTCTCTTTTACTGCTTTTATAACATTATTATCAGGATCCGATAACCTTATCAATATGTGCGCTTTTGTATTATCCAGGTTCATAATCTGCTTGAAATCAGCTTGATCACCACTCATATTATATAACTCGAACATTTGAGCTATAGCTTCTCCTGTTTCAGGTATTTTATCATATCCTGATTCATTTTTGTTAAAGATGGCTTTACTCATTTCCCTTACAACCTGCGATATAGAAAACACTTTTCCAACGCCTTTCTGTTTTTCAAGCTGAAGAGTAAGCTCATCAATTCCCTTCATCACTTCAGGACTTTTAATATTCCCGGTTATCATAACTGAAATTGTCTGGGAACCACCAAATTTTGAATTGATTATCTGTGATGCTAATCTTACAGGGCTCTGTTTCGGAAAGTAGTCTTCCTGGTTTGTATCAATTCTTAACATAACAATCCCAAACGAAAGGACAAGTGTTACAATAGCTGAAATTATCAATATCTTTCCGTTATGCTTTACTATTAATCCGGAAATGCCTGTAAGAAGCCGGTCAAATGCCAGAGTGCTGACTTTTCTTCTTTTTGAGCCATTAATGAGAGGGCTTCTCATGTATATTATAGCTGGAATAAACAAAAGGCTCATTATCAGGGCCAGTGAAACTCCGATAGCTGCAAGGACCCCAACCTGCCTGGCAGGTATAACAGAGTGCGTCAGTAATCCAAGAATTCCTGCAATTGTGGTGAGTCCGCTAAAAAGAATCGGCATATTCAGTGATCGCAACAGTTCCATTACCATAGAGCGTTTCGAAATGTTTGCCTCTTTCAGGCTTATCTCCTGAAACCTGGCAACCAGATAAATACCGTAGTTGTTTGCAACTGCGACAAGTATTATCGGTACCAGAAGAGTTATAATTGACATTTTCCAGCCAAGCAAAGGGATCAATCCCATACTTATTATGGTCGAAACAAGAACAACTGAAAAAGGCATCAGGACACTTCGCCACTCACCTAAAGTCAGCTTCAGAATAAGAAGCATTATCAGCAAGGCGGTCGGGACAAGGATAAGTGCGTCTTTACGAACATCTTTCATTATGTGCTTCCTTATATATGGAAGGCCACCGGTAGCAATCTTAGCTTTACCCGGATGTGCATTTATGACAGAATCGATGCGGTGTAATGTTTCACTTTCCTGCTCATTATTATTGATTGTTGCTGTAATTGAGGCATTTGTGAAATCAGAAGAAAATACAATATCGCGGGCGAACCGGTTATTTAATATCTCAATTTCAAGATTTCTGATCTCTGCCGTATCAGAGGGAATTTTTTTTATCAGGTGTTCCGCAACCATCGTTCCATCATCACTTTTAATGCTTCTGACAGTAAATGGTGAAATCCTTCCTGAAACTCCATTAATTCTTGAGATATCACGGTCTATATATTTGATCTGTTCTAAGTTATCAGCTTCCAGAATATTCTTATCAGTGAATAGAATTATCACCATATCCTGAACTCCGAATTCACTTTCAATCTTATCTGTTTCGATCCGGGAATTCATTGTTGAAGGAACATAATTCCGGATTTCAGGATCAGTTTTAGCCTTTGGGATGAGGAATCCGAATCCAACTCCCAGAGAAAGAAAGAATATAATGATCAACCACCTGTATTTGATTATGAAATCAGTCATTTTCTCAGAAATCAACCCTTAAAGCCACATAGATATTATTCATAAACTTGTCAACAATATCATATAAGGAACCGGAGCGGCCTGAATAAAATTCAGCTCCGGCAGTAATTGTAAGACCATCGGTCGGTTTGTATTTAATTTCCGGAATTAGAAGAAGATCTCGCGAGGTGAAATTGTACATCGTAAACAGAGAAGGGGTGAGCTTTCCATAAATAAGGTCAGATTCAATTCTGATACCTGCAGAATGATAATACCTTTCAAGCTGATAATTGTAAAGTCTGTTGAATGCACCAACCTGTTGTCGCACATAATCTTCAAGATCAAATCCGGGGATGGCGAGCAACCCGGCGAGCTGAGAGTAATCAGTGTTGCTTCCGATTACAGGATCAACGGTTGCAGGTATAAAGTGAGAGATGCACTTCCCCGAGTACTCGCCAGTAATACGCCAAACTCCTGATGACCAATCTATTCCTGCAACCCAATCAATTTCGGGCCATGGAACATATTCATTTGTTTTATAAGAAATAGATGGTACCGACCATGTAGCTTCACCTCTTATCCCGACATTTCCTGAGACCGTTTCAAAATCTAAACCCAATAGCCCGATTTTATAAGGTGTTACTGTCAATTCAATAACTGGAACCGGTACTGATCCTGACATATCAAGATTAAATCCGGTCAGTGCGATTCCGGGCATAGGGTCATACCCATCAAACCACGACAAGCTCCAGTCAATTCCCTTCAAATGAAGATCAGCTTTTAAGCCATAACTGAACATCCCGTTATTGGTAATTAACGAGTTGATCTGATTAATTGTCACATTTTCAGGCAAAGGGATAGGATCAATGATCAATACAGAGGACCTGTAAAAAGGAATAGCCACAGCCTCAAGATTTATAAGATCTGATGGATACCAGTTAAAAGCTGAAAGTAGATTTCCCATGTCCATATCTTCTCTGTCAGGGGAGCGTGAAATATAGTCTTCAGGACTTAACTTCGATATCGGATTTGTAAAATCAGCCCGGCCCCATTTTATTATTTTCTGACCTACAGTAAGATCCCATCGTTTCCCGTTAACTTTAATATATGCTTCGTGGATATCAAGACGATTTACAGGTTCCTGAAATTCAACTCCATAGCGGAAACGCAGATCTGCAAAAGCCTTGAAGTTCAAATCGTTTTTCACATCGACCTTAAGCGCAAAGTCGGAAAATGCACTTGAAACGTATGGTTTATTTTCATCATAATGGTCAGGTCCAGAATAGAATCCGCCTCTGATAAAACCATAAAACTCTTTTATTGTTCTGACCTCTTTATAAGTATTTATCAAGGTGCTATCCTGGCTTTTGGCTATGACCGGCGCAAATAATAGTAATCCGATCCATATTCTTCCAGCTGAATTCATATAAGTACTTTTAATGCAAAGTAAATACATAAGGGTAGGCTGGTCGCCTTATCCGGCTGTCCCGTACTTGTATATTTAAAGGATATTGTCCGTGCCGATTGGGAAGGACTATTCAATCAGATACCCCTGTTGACTTTTCCCTGAACTCACTTGGAGTCAAACCTGTCTGGCTTTTAAATATTGAATTGAAGGTTGTTTTGGAATTAAAGCCGGCATCAAATGCTATTGCCAGAATTGTATAATGGTTAAATTTCGGATCAGAGAATCTTTCAATTGCTTCTTTCACCCTGTACTCGTTTATGAATGTAAAAAAATTCCTCTTATGCTTTTCATTCAGAATCTGGGTAATGTAGTGACGAGGAATGCCTGTCATTAATGAAAGATCATGAATACTGAGGTCACGATCGAGATACGGCTTATTCTCTTCGACATAAGAAATCAGTTTTTTGAGATAATCATTGGACTGGATCTCTTTCAGACCGCTTCTGATATATTTTTCTGAATCTTTTTTATCATCGACCTGATTTAACTCCTGTCCGAAAATCACAGGTTGCTTTATGCCATAAAAACTATAAACAAAAGAAAAAAGCGCTATGAAGCCAAATATTACAAAATATGGGTCGAATGGAATATAATTGCCGATCATGTTTAGTCCTCCCAGTATGAATAGCATAAAATAAGCTGCATAAAACCCAATCGAAACTACCTTTAGCCAGTTAAGGGTAATAACCCGTGAAGTGTATGAAACAAGATTTTTCAGATTAGTCTGATGTTTTTTAATTTCAATAAATGTCAAAAAGCTGTATATCGTAACAGATAGAAAAAAGCATGTACTGTAAACTATCCTTAATGAAATAAACCTGTCAGGGACAAAAAAATTTCTTAAATCCTTAAGAAGAGGTTGCATTCGGAATATGACAGATACAGTTAAAAAAACAACAAATGGTATGAAATGAAAAAGAGCCAGCCAATTGAATCTTCTGGCAGGATTTGTCATGAATTTAACGTAAAGAAGGAGCAGTGGTCCGTATGTAAAAGCAACAAAGGGGAATGAATACATTTCAAGAACAGTGCTTTTAATGAGGGCAAACATAAGTTCGCAACAAATAAGAAACAACCATGCGGCCATTAACCTGTTCGCTGTAGTTGCAGGTTTTTTTGTCGATATGAGTAATCCTGAAAAAAAAGATTGGGAAATACCAATATATAATATAGGATCAATGTTCACCATAAAGAATAGTGATAATTATTTCTCAAATATAACGAAAAGCCATAATATTTAGGTATTTTTGAAATTACAGTTGAAACAGACTGTATATAAATTTTGATAACTTCTTTTCAATAAATTGTTAATAATCTTATCTTTATGAGCGTTCTGTTAAATAGGAACTCTAAAGTTATTGTTCAGGGATTCACTGGAAGCGAAGGAACATTTCATACTATCCAGATGATCGAATATGGAACCAATATTGTCGGAGGAGTTACACCGGGAAAAGGAGGGCAGTTACATCTTGACCTGCCGGTTTTTAATACTGTTAAAGAAGCTGTAGCTGAAACATCTGCAGATGTCTCAATAATTTTTGTACCACCTGCTTCAGGAGCGGATGCTATTATGGAAGCAGCACATGCCGGAATAAAATTAATTGTTGCAATAACAGAGGGGATACCTGTGTCAGATATGGTTATGGTTAAAGAATATCTTAAGTCGTTTTCATGCAGGCTTATAGGTCCCAATTGCCCGGGTATTATAACACCGGGAGAGTCTAAAGTCGGTATTATGCCAGGTTCAATTCACAAGAAAGGATCTATTGGAATTATATCACGTTCAGGCACACTTGCTTATGAAGCAGTGGACCAGGTTACAAAACAGGGTTTTGGGCAATCTACCGGCATAGGTATAGGAGGAGATCCTATTATTGGAACTACAACATTAGACGCTGTGAAACTTATGATGGATGATCCTGAAACTGAAGCAATTGTGATAATCGGTGAGATTGGCGGTAATATGGAAAACGAAGCTGCTGAATGGATTAAAGATAATGGTACTAAACCTGTAATAGGGTTTATTGCCGGGCAAACTGCTCCCAAAGGACGCAAAATGGGGCATGCAGGCGCTATAGTTGGAGGACACAATGATACTGCTTTAGCGAAAATGGAAATAATGAAAAAATGCGGCATTCATGTTGTTCAGTCTCCGGCTGATATTGGAAAAACTGTGGCAAAGACATTAAAAAAGATACCAACTAAAAATACCTAAAATGAAAAAACTGATTTTTGCTTTTTTTATCATTTCTACTCTCGCTGCTCCGGCACAGAAATTTCAGGATATTGCATTAACTCCACCTATGGGATGGAACAGCTGGAATAAATTCGGTTGTAACGTCAACGAAAAATTATTGAAAGAAACCGCCGATGAAATAGTTTCAAGCGGGATGCGCGATGCAGGATATGAGTACATTGTGATTGACGATTGCTGGCAGATTGGCCGCGACAACATGGGCTTCATTATTGCTGATCCAGACAGGTTTCCGTCTGGAATGAAAGCTTTGGCAGATTATATTCACTCTAAAGGATTAAAATTTGGTATTTACTCATGCGCAGGAACAAAAACATGTGCAGGTCGTCCCGGTGCTCGTGGTCATGAGTTTCAGGACGCTTATATGTATGCCAAATGGGGAGTTGATTATTTAAAATTTGACTGGTGCAGCAGCGATGGTCAAACTGCAAAAGAATCATATTCATTAATGAGCAGGATGCTGAAAGAAGCCGGAAGACCTATTGTATTCAGCTTGTGTGAATGGGGCCAGAACAAACCATGGGAATGGGCCAAAGAAATAGGGCATTTATGGCGTACAACAGGCGACATTACAGATAGTTTCGATTCAGTGAAAAATTACGGAACATGGTCGGCTTTGGGAGCCATGAAAATTCTTGATTTACAGACAGACTTGCGACAGTATGCAGGTCCCGGACATTGGAATGATCCTGATATGCTTGAAGTTGGAAATGGAGGAATGACCGAAAGTGAAGACAGGGCTCATTTCTCAATGTGGTGCATGCTTGCGGCTCCGCTGATGGCAGGAAACGATCTGAATAACATGTCGGCGCAAACTAAAGCTATTTTAACTAATACGGATGCAATTCATATAAATCAGGATCCTCTTGGCATTCAGGGTTTAAAATACAAATCTGAAGGTAGGCTGGAAACCTGGCTGAAACCGTTGAACGGTGGGGATTGGGCTATTTGCTTTCTGAACCGGTCAGCATCTGTAAAAACAATCGAATTCGACTGGCTGAGAAATGTGGTTTCCGATCCTGTTTCGAATCGGAAATTTGATGCATCAACTGAAGTATTCAGTATCAAAGATGTTTGGACCAAAAAAGAACTTGGAACAACAAAAAAAGCACTGAAAGCTGAGGTTCAGCCACATGATGTTCTTATGCTGCGCATCAGTCCGGTCAAAAAATAAAATGACTTTAAAGACTTTGCCGACTTTCTTCTATATTTGCAGGAATTATAAATCTGAGAAGAAATGAATTTACTGGAAGGAAAAACAGCACTTATTACCGGGGCATCAAGGGGAATAGGCAAGTCAATAGCACACCGATTTGCTTTGGAAGGAGCTGATATCGCAATTACAAATATTGCAGATGATGAAGAGTTCAAAACAACAATTAAAAAGATTGAAGCATTAGGCGTTAAGGCAAAAGGTTATGTTTCGAATGCTGCTGATTTTCAGGATTCTCAACGCGTAATAAATGAAGTAGTTAGAGACTTTAGCAGGATTGATATCCTGGTTAATAATGCAGGAATCACACGTGATACATTGCTTATGCGAATGAGCGAAGATCAATGGGATTCTGTAATAGCCGTAAATCTTAAATCGGTATTTAATCTCACAAAAGCTGTTCTTCAGACAATGCTTAAACAAAAAAGCGGTTCAATTATTAATATGAGTTCTGTTGTTGGCGTTTCTGGTAATGCAGGACAGAGCAATTACTCCGCTTCAAAAGCAGGAATTATTGGTTTTACAAAAAGTGTGGCCAAAGAGGTTGGATCAAGAAATATAAGGTGTAATGCTATTGCTCCGGGATTTATTCTGACTGAAATGACAGAAAAATTACCGGAAGAAGTAAAAAATGACTGGGCAAATAAAATACCCCTGCGACGTGGCGGAACCCCTGAGGATGTGGCAAATACAGCTTTATTCCTTGCTTCAGAACTCTCTTCTTATATAACAGGACAAATAATTCATGTCTGTGGAGGTATGTTAACTTAAAAATATTTATTATCTTTACAAAACCGCAGGGCACCCATCCTTTTAGCACGAGGAAATGCAGCGAGACATATTTATTCCACACTTATTTTAAAAGGGTACCCTGCTTCTTTTTTTTAACAGACTGCTGATCAATGCACAACGCTATCTTCTTTATAATCCTGATAATCCCTGTTTCCGGTTTTTTTATTGAAAGATATCTTGACTATCTTAATGCTGCAATGTGGTCCGATGCACTACCTGATAAATTAAAAGGAATATGCGACGCTGAGGAGTACAGGAAAACCCAGTTATATCAAAAAGACAATGATAGGTTATCATTCTGGTCATCTTCATTCAATCTTGCAGTAATTTTAATTATGATTATCGCTGGAGGTTTTTCCCTGGTTGATACCATTGCCAGAGCGTTCAGCACAAATATGGTCATTATCGCACTTGTTTTTTTTGGAATAATAGGTTTCGTCTCCGATCTTATCAATATACCATTCAACTGTTATGATACTTTTGTTATAGAGAAAAAGTATGGATTTAACACTATGACTATCAGGACTTTTATCACCGATCATATAAAATCATGGTTTATTGCACTTCTGATTGGGATTCCTGTTTTCGGACTTATTACATGGTTCTATTATAAAACCGGAAAAAATTTCTGGCTTTATACATGGGGATTAATTACTGTCTTCTCCATTTTTATGAATCTTTTCTATTCTGAGCTGATAGTTCCTCTCTTCAACAAACAAGAGCCCCTTCAGGAGGGATCATTAAGGACACAGATAGAAACTTTTGCTCAAAAAACAGGATTCAAACTTAAAAATATTTATGTCATTGATGGTTCAAAAAGAAGCACTAAGGCGAATGCATATTTTTCAGGATTTGGTCCAAAAAAAAGAATAGTCCTGTATGATACTCTGCAAAAAGAACTCTCAGAGCAGGAAATAGTTTCAGTTCTTGCCCATGAAATTGGCCATTATAAGAAGAAACATGTTTTATTGACACTTTTGTTTTCTGTTATTCTTACGGGATTGATGCTTTTCCTCTTTTCCCTTATAGTAAACAGCCCGATGCTCTCAAGAGCTCTTGGATCGCAAAACACCAGCTTTCACCTGGGGTTAATAGTCTTTGGCATTCTTTACAGCCCTTTGTCACTATTGATTGGTCTGTTAACAAATTATGTTTCGCGAAAAAATGAATTTGCTGCAGATCGGTTTGTAAGGGAAAACTTCAAACCTGAGATTCTTGCAGAAGCTTTGAAAAAGCTTTCGGTTAAAAACCTATCAAACATGATGCCTCATCCGGCTTATGTGTTTTTCCATTATTCTCATCCTCCATTACTCAGCAGGTTGGAAAAGCTGGAATGATTTTCCTTATATTTGCATGAAAAATTTTGCCTCCTTAGCTCAGTTGGTAGAGCAGCTCATTCGTAATGAGCAGGTCGTGGGTTCGAGTCCCATTGGAGGCTCAGAAAAGATCAAAAAAGATTTTAACAAGTCTTTTGTTTTGAGCGGGAAAAGGGATTCGAACCCTCGACCCTCAGCTTGGGAAGCTGATGCTCTACCCCTGAGCTACTCCCGCGATTTTTTTAAAAGCCTGACAAAAATAATGAATAGATTCATTTCAGCAAATTAAATATTTAGTACTAACATAATTTTCTCAAACCGACTCAGGTTTACCAGACGAAGAAATGTGCAAATTATTTTATTACCTCAGCAAATTCCCATTCTTTATAAAACTGCTTCAGGAAGACCTCTAAAAATTCATGCCGCTCAATTGCTAATCTCTTTGCTGTCAATGTATTCATCCGGTACTTCAAAACAAGCAGCTTATCATAAAAATGGTTTATTGTGGATGAAGTTTGAAGTTTAATATCCGGATTATAAATAATATTATTTCTGAATCCACCGTAATTAAAGGCCCTTGCTATACCTATTGCTCCTAAAGCGTCCAGTCTGTCGGCATCCTGGATGATCAACAGAACCGGGTCCAATGAATTGCCTGTCAGGTTTTTATTACTGAATGAAACATTCCTGATAACATCAATGATCTGTTCCCTGATATCTTTCAATCCGACATTATCCAGAAATTCCATAATCATTACATAACCCTGTTCAGAATCATCTCCGGCGAATTTTGAATCGACAGAATCATGAAGAAGTGCAGCAATCTCGAGAGTGAAAGAATCTGCAATAGCCTCCTGCTCATTTATGAATAATGCGAGCTTCCTTACTCTGTCAATATGCCACCAATCGTGACCACTATCATGGCCCGTATTACTTTGCCTGACAAATTCCTCAGTCATTTTTATTAATTCGTTCCTGTTCATTTCTCTTATTTTAATTGCCAGATGAACTTACAAAATATATTTTTGTAAAATAGTTAAAGCATCAAAATAATGAAGGCAGAAATAATCACAATAGGAGATGAGCTTCTAATAGGTCAGACAATAGATACTAATTCCGCATGGATAGGTGCTGAAATGAGTAAGGCCGGATTTGATGTATGCCGGATAACATCAATACATGACAGGAGGGAAGATATCCTTTATTCATTATCTGAGGCGACCGGCAAAACTGATGTTGTTCTGATAACCGGGGGACTTGGTCCCACAAGTGACGATATCACAAAACAGACTTTATGTGAATTCTTTAATACCCGTCTGGTTACAGACAATGAAGTTCTAAGAATGATCGAAAACATGATGGTTCACCGCAATTTCCCAATGAATGAAAACAACCGCCGCCAGGCTGAGGTTCCTGAATCATGCAGAGTTCTTAAAAACACTACAGGAACAGCACCGGGTATGTGGTTTGAAAAAGACTGCACTATTTATATTTCAATGCCTGGAGTTCCGTATGAAATGAAGTATTTAATGACACAACATGTGCTTCCTGAATTAAACAAACGCTTCACATCGCAAATCATAATTCACAAAAATATAATGACTTATGGTACTCCTGAAGCGAAGCTGGCTGAAATACTTACAGGTTTTGAAGCCGGACTTCCTGAAAACATCAAACTTGCTTATCTTCCTGCTTCAGGAATAATTAAACTAAGGCTTACCGGTACAGGCACTGAACATGAATCTTTATCAAATAAGATTGAAGATCAGGTAAATAAACTGTATAAGATCATTCCCGGTTTTATATATGGAGAGAATGAAGAGACTCTTGAAATGGTACTTGGGAAATTATTAAAAGCTAAGAATAAAACAGTCTGCACAGCTGAAAGCTGTACCGGAGGCGAAATTGCTCACATGCTGACAAGTGTTCCCGGAAGCTCTGGTTATTATAAAGGCTCTGTTATAGCTTATGCAAATTCAATTAAGACACAATTACTTGGTGTAAGGGAAGATATTATTGAAAAGAATGGAGCAGTCAGTAAAGAGGTTGTACAGGAATTGGCAATTGGTGCAAGGAACTTATTGAAAACGGATTATGCTGTTGCGACGTCAGGGATTGCAGGGCCCGATGGGGGTGCAGAATCAAAGCCTGTTGGAACTGTTTGGATAGCCATTGCCTCGGAAAAGGGGATTGTTACCGAAAAAGATGTTTTCGGAAACGACAGAATTACAAACATTAAAAGATTCTCCTTTGCAGCTTTAAACCTTCTTAGAAAACAGATAATCAACTTTTAACCGGCATTTCTGAATGCTGCTTAAAAAAAGTATAATAAATATTTGTATAATCAGATAAAAATCACGTATTTTGCGCTTCGTTTTAAAAGTACAAACGTTAGTAAAGAAGTAAAACAAACATCTATGTCAAAGATTTGTCAGGTTACAGGGAAAAAAGCAATGGTCGGAAACAACGTTTCGCACTCAAAAAGAAGGACTAAGAGAAGATTTTATCCGAATCTTTTTACGAAAAAATATTACCTTCCAGAAGAAGAAAGATGGATTTCACTTAAAATATCAGCTGCCGGGATCCGTCTTATCAGTAAAAATGGTCTGACAAAGGTCCTTAAGGAAGCAAAAGAAAAAGGTTACATTTTGAATTATTAATACAGGATAGAAAATGGCAAAGAAGGCTAAAGGCAACAGACAACAGGTAATTCTCGAATGTACCGAACATAAAGAGAGCGGACAACCAGGAACATCAAGATATATTACGACTAAAAACAGGAAAAACACTCCTGACCGTCTTGAAAGGAGGAAATATAATCCAATTCTTAAAAAATATACACTTCACAGAGAAATAAAGTAAAAAGATTAACCCATGGCAAAAAAAGTTGTTGCAACGCTTAAAACAGGAGCCGGTAAGTCATTTACGAAATGTATTAAAATGACCAGGTCTGACAAAACCGGAGCTTATCTGTTTAAAGAAGAGATCATTCATAATGATCATATTAATGACTTCTTTTCAAAGAAGTAAAAAACTTCACTTATACGATATTCATGGCTTTCTTCTTAGCAGAAGGAAGCTTTTTTTATATTTACTATTTTGAATAACCTAAGATGGCTATACTGGGATTTCTGGGAAAAGATAAAAAAGACAGTCTTGACAAAGGCCTTGAAAAAACCAAGGAAAGCGTTTTCCATAAACTATCCAGGGCAGTTGTAGGAAAATCAAGAGTTGATGATGAGGTCCTTGATAATCTGGAAGAAGTCCTGGTATCATCTGATGTTGGCGTACCAACCACACTTAAAATTATTGAGCGAATTGAAGCAAGGGTGGCAAAAGACAAGTATTTAAATATAAGTGAACTTAATGTTATCCTTAAAGAAGAAATAGTAGGGCTCCTTGAAAAAAATCAAACTGATTCTGAATCAGACTTTTCCTCTTCATTAAAAAATGTCCCTTATGTAATTATGGTTGTTGGTGTGAATGGTTCAGGAAAGACAACTACTATAGCAAAACTTGCTTATCAATTCAAATCAGTCGGGAAAAAAGTGCTTATCGGGGCTGCTGACACTTTCCGTGCAGCCGCAATAGATCAACTTCAGATATGGGCCGACCGTGTTGGAGTTACACTTGTAAAACAACAAATGGGATCAGATCCGGCCTCAGTCGCATTCGACACTCTCAGATCAGCAGTTTCGGGTGATACTGAAGTTGTCATTATTGATACTGCAGGACGGCTTCATAACAAGATAAACCTTATGACTGAACTATCAAAAATTAAAAGAGTCATGGAAAAGGTCATTCCGGAAGCTCCTCATGAGATTCTCCTTGTATTGGACGGATCTACCGGACAAAATGCATTCGAACAGGCCAAACAATTTACTGCTGCTACAAATGTAACTGCAATGGCAATTACAAAACTCGATGGAACGGCGAAAGGGGGAGTAGTAATTGGTATTTCCGATCAGTTCAAAATACCCGTGAAATATATAGGTATAGGCGAAAAGCTTGAAGACCTTCTGATATTCAACCGTTTTGACTTTGTTGATTCTTTGTTCAGTGAGAAATAAAGAACGCAGGCCCACAATGGTTAATAAAAAGATAAATATAGTGACACTCGGTTGCTCCAAGAATGTTGTCGATTCGGAAAAGCTTCTGAAACAGATTAAAGCAGGAGGTTATGATGTAATTTATAATTCTGATGATGTCTCAGCCGGAACCGTAATAATAAATACATGTGGTTTTATAAATGATGCAAAGGAGGAGAGCATTGATACAATTCTCCGTTATGCAAAAGCCAAAAAAGCCGGATATATCAATAATCTATATGTTATGGGCTGCCTTTCAGAGAGATACATGGAAGCACTTAAACACGAAATACCTGAAGTGAAGAGATATTTCGGAGTTAATAATTTTAGTGAAATATTGGATGAACTGGGAGTTAATCTGAGAAATGATCTTCTGACCGATAGGACAATTACAGGTCCGGGCCATTACGCATATCTCAAAATATCAGAAGGTTGTGACCGTACCTGTGCTTTCTGTGCTATTCCGCTCATTCGTGGAAAATATATCTCGCGCCCAATTGAGGAGCTTGTAAAAGAAGCATCAGAACTGGCAAATAAGGGTGTAAAAGAGTTAATACTGATTGCCCAGGATCTTAGTTATTACGGTCTTGATCTTTACAAAAGACAATCCTTAACCGAACTTATCACTGAATTGTTAAAAATTGAATCTTTTGAATGGATTCGTCTCCATTATCTCTACCCTGCTAATTTTCCGATGGAACTAATTCCACTAATCAGGGAAAACTCCAGAATATGCCGTTATATTGATATTCCGATTCAACACATAACGGATAACATGCTGGGATTAATGAGAAGATCGCATAACAGGAAAGAAACGGAAGCCTTATTAAATAAACTCAGGAAAGAAATTCCAGGCGCTGTTATCAGAACGACTCTTATTGCCGGACACCCCGGAGAGACTGAAGAAGATTTTCTAAATCTTAAGGATTTTATTTCAGAGTTCAGATTCGACAGGCTTGGGGTATTTGCTTATTCTCACGAAGAAAGTACATTTTCTTATGATAAATATAAAGATGAGATTCCCGATGAGTTGAAGGAATCAAGAGTTGCGGAACTTATGGAAATACAACAAAATATTTCTACGGAATTAAATGAAACTCTGGTTGGTAAGGTTCTTAAGGTTATTATCGACAGGAGAGAAGGTGAATTCTTTGTTGGAAGAACCGAATACGATAGTCCTGACGTGGATCAGGAGGTTCTTATTTCTTTTGAACATGATTTGAAACCAGGAAATTTTTACAATATCATGATAACGCAATCAACTGAGTTCGACTTATATGGGCAGACTATTTGATTTTCTCAGTGAAACCTCAGTGTATGTTCTTGATTTTTAGTTACACAGTGGCACAGAGTATCTACTATAGCGGACCGCAGAGGGCGTAGACACAATAAAAAAGCTGTCAATAAATGACAGCCTTTTTAATTTTAGCCTGAAGTATCCGTTATTTCCGGAAGATCCATCTTTTTCTTATAAATTTTAATCTTTATTTCTGATTTAGCACTATTAAATCCAATATTAATGCGGTCGCCCTGGTGAAGGTTAGCTTTTATGAGAACTTCAGCCATTGGGTCTTCAAGATATTTTTGAATTGCACGCTTAAGAGGTCTTGCTCCAAAGTTTGCATCAAAACCTCTCTCTGCAATATAATCTCTTGCCGCAGTTGCAATTTTTAACTGATAGCCGAGCGATCTGACCCGTTCATATAAACCTTTCAGTTCAAGATCAATAATCTTATTTATCTCTTCTTTTCCTAAAGAATTGAACATTATTACATCATCAATCCTGTTAAGGAATTCAGGAGCAAACGTTTTTTGCAGAGCTTTTTGTAAAATGCTCTTGGTCTGTTCATCTCTGGTCGTTTTTTTTGTGGAAGTGTCGAATCCGATACCATGGCCGAATTCAGCTATTTGCCTGGTTCCGATATTTGAAGTCAGGATCACAATTGTATTTCTGAAATCCACACGTCTTCCAAGACTGTCGGTTAATTGTCCTTCATCAAGAACCTGAAGCATAATATGGAACACGTCAGGGTGAGCCTTCTCTATCTCATCAAGAAGTACCACCGAATATGGTTTCCTTCTTACTTTCTCTGTAAGCTGTCCGCCTTCCTCATATCCGACATATCCGGGAGGCGCTCCAACCAGTCTTGATACAGAAAATTTCTCCATGTATTCACTCATATCTATCCTGACAAGATTATCGGTTGTATCGAACAAAAATTTAGCGAGAACTTTTGCAAGCTGTGTTTTTCCGACACCTGTTGGTCCCAGAAATATAAATGTACCGATCGGTTTATTCGGATCTTTCAGACCGGCCCTGTTTCGCTGAATCGATTTCACAACTTTGAAAATGGCTTCATCCTGACCTATAACACTTCCTCTCAGTTCATCGGCCATCTTTAACAATCTGGTTCCTTCAGTCTGCGCTATTCTCTGAACAGGAACACCTGTCATCATAGCAACAACTTCAGCAACTTTTTCAGCATCAACCGTTTCGCGGTTAACAGCAAGTTCTTTTTCCCATTTTTTCTTTTCCTGATCGATCATGTCGAGAAGATCTTTTTCGCGATCGCGGAAACTGGCAGCTTTCTCGAAGTTTTGATTTTTTACTGCCATCATTTTTTCCTTTTTTGTATCCTCTAGCTGTTTTTCCAGTAAAAGGATTTTCTCAGGAACCACAATATTTGAAATATGAACCCTTGAACCTGACTCATCAAGAGCATCAATAGCTTTGTCGGGGAGGTGGCGGTCGGAGATGTACCGGTTTGTGAGTTTCACGCATGCATCAATGGCATCATCGGTGTAAATCACATTATGGTGCTCTTCATACCTCTCCTTAATATTATGGAGAATATGAATTGTCTCTTCAATTGAAGTAGGTTCTACAATAACTTTCTGGAACCTTCTTTCCAGAGCGCCGTCTTTCTCAATATGCTGACGGTATTCATCGAGAGTAGTTGCACCTATGCATTGAATCTCGCCGCGGGCCAGAGCAGGTTTAAGCATATTTGCTGCATCCAATGAGCCTGTTGCTCCTCCGGCACCAACTATAGTGTGGATCTCATCGATGAAAAGGATTATATTGTCGTTCTTTGAAAGTTCATTCAGAATTGCTTTCATTCTTTCTTCAAACTGGCCACGGTATTTTGTTCCGGCAACAATTGAAGCAAGGTCAAGAGCGACCACCCGTTTGTTGAAAAGAACTCTTGATACATTCCTTTTTATTATCCTCAGGGCAAGTCCTTCAGCTATTGCTGATTTTCCAACGCCGGGTTCCCCAATAAGTACCGGATTATTCTTTTTTCTTCTTGATAATATCTGTGCCAATCGTTCAATCTCCCTCTCTCTGCCGACAACCGGATCGAGCCGGCCTTCTTCTGCTGCTTTAGTAAGATCAATTCCGAAATTATCCAGTACAGGGGTGTCGGATGATGTTTTGGGTGAAGAAGGGGATGCTGGCTGACCCTTACCCTGACCACTAAAGCCCTGACCCTCATCATCTTCATCCCTCGGATAATCAGATTTTGCACTAGGTGATTCTGCCTCTACCATCCTGCGTACTGACTGGTAGTTAACATCTAATTCTGAAAGAAATCTTGTTACAAGGGCATTTTCATCTTTAAGTATTGCCAGAAGCAGATGCTCAGTATCAATAGTTTTGCTTTTCAGAGCTTTTGCTTCAAGGTAAACGAGTTTAAGTATCCGTTCTGTACTGCGTAGAAGAGGGATAACTTCATTATCAGCCACAGGTACAGGACTTTCCACCTTAATACTTTTCTCAAGAGATCCTTTAAGTACCAGAAGGTCAATCCCCTGGTTAATAAGGATTTCTATCGCAACGCTTTCTCCATCTCTCAATATGCCAAGAAAAAGATGTTCTGGGCTTATATGACTGTTTCCCAGCCTTATAGCCTCTTCTTTGGAATAACCAAGAATATCTTTAACCCTTTGCGAAAATTGTGAATCCATATTTTGATATGTCATATCCGATTTTTAAAAACTAACCGACATTATGTCAGAGATTTCCCGACAAATATACTCATAACTACTTTTTCAAAGTTAAATTATGCATAATATCTATATGACAATTTCCGTGCCCATTTATGAACAAAGAATGTTAAAAATTCACACCCGTAAATGGTCAAAAATAGCTAAATATTAACTATTTTCGTAATTCTAAACCTTAATAAGAAGGTGTATTTGTAAATACTTAATTAATAATCTGTTATGTCAGAGAGAGAGAGAATCATCAAGGTTAATATTGAGGAGGAAATGAAATCTGCCTACATCGACTACTCGATGTCGGTTATAGTGTCGAGGGCATTACCTGATGTTAGAGATGGTCTTAAACCGGTCCATCGCCGGGTGCTTTACGGAATGTCAGAGCTGGGAGTACTTTCTAATAAACCATATAAAAAATCAGCCAGAATAGTGGGAGAAGTGCTGGGTAAATTTCATCCCCACGGCGACTCTTCTGTTTATGAAGCGATGGTAAGAATGGCACAGGAATGGTCATTGAGGTATCCTCTGGTTGACGGACAGGGCAACTTTGGATCAGTCGATGGCGATAGCCCTGCTGCTATGCGATATACCGAAGCAAGGCTTAAAAAAATAGCAGAAGAAACACTGGCTGATATTGATAAGGATACTGTTGATTTCCAGTCCAATTTTGATGATTCTTTGACTGAACCTACCGTTCTCCCTACGAGAATACCCAACCTTCTGGTGAACGGAGCATCAGGAATTGCAGTGGGAATGGCAACCAACATGCCTCCGCATAACATTTCAGAAATTATTGATGCCACAATAGCATATATTGATAATAATAATATAACTACAGAAGAAATCTTACATTTTGTTAAAGGACCTGATTTCCCCACAGGAGGTATAATTTATGGTGAACAGGGAATAAGAGATGCCTGTGAAACCGGAAGGGGTCGGATAGTCATCAGGGCAAAAACCGAAATTGAACTGACTCATTCAGGAAGGGAATGCATAATTGTCAATGAACTTCCTTATATGGTCAATAAGGCCGAAATGATCCGTAAAATTGCAGATTTAATAAATGAAAAGAAACTCGAAGGAATATCATATATAAACGATGAATCGGATCGTAACGGAATGCGCATCGTAATAATTCTTAAAAAAGATGCCAGTGCAAATGTGGTCCTGAACAACCTGTATAAATTCTCATCATTACAAACAGCTTTTAGTGTCAATAATATCGCGCTTGTTAAAGGACGCCCTAAAACATTAAATACCAAGGAATTAATTCATTATTTCGTCAAACATCGTCACGAAATTGTCCTGAGAAGAACAAAATTTGACCTAGATCAGGCTGAAAAAAGGGCCCACATACTCGAAGGAATGATCATTGCCAGTGACAACATCGATGAAGTCATTGCAATAATTAAAGCTTCCCAGACTCCTGAAATGGCAAGGGATAAGCTGATGGAACGGTTCAAACTCTCCGATATCCAATCCAGGGCAATTGTTGAAATGCGTCTCCGACAGCTTACGGGCCTGGAACAGGAAAAATTAAGAGCTGAATACCAGGAAATTATGGCATTGATTGAATACTTAAGAAGTGTTCTTGCAAGTATTGATCTTCAGATGAAAATCATAAAAGAAGAGCTTCTTGAAGTAAAAGAAAAATATGGCGATAAAAGACGTACACAAATAATTCCAAGTGCTGAAGAGTTTAATCCTGAAGATTTCTATGCAGATGATGAAATGGTGATAACTATTTCTCACATGGGTTATATTAAAAGGACCCCGTTAACAGAATTCCGGAGGCAAAACCGGGGAGGAACAGGGGCCAGAGGCGGTGCGACCAGGGATGAGGATTTCATTGAGCATCTGTACATCGCTACTATGCATAATACCATGCTTTTCTTTACAAGGAACGGAAAATGTTACTGGCTGAAAGTTTACGCTATTCCTGAAGGTTCAAGAACTTCAAAAGGAAGAGCAATGCAGAATCTGATAAATATTGAACCTGACGATAATGTCAGGGCCTTTATTAATGTTAAGAATCTGAATGATTCAGAATACATTAACAATAACTTCATTGTTCTGTGTACAACAAAAGGGATCATCAAAAAAACATCTCTTGAGGCATATTCACGGCCAAGAACAAATGGAGTTAATGCTATTACTGTGCGGGATGGTGATGAACTTCTTGAAGCAAGAATGACAAATGGGCAGCATCACATTATGCTTGCAGTTAAATCGGGACGCGCAATACGGTTCCCTGAGGCAAAAGTAAGACCTATGGGCCGGACAGCTTCAGGTGTCAGGGGCATCAGGCTTGCCAATGAAAATGATGATTTTGTTATCGGGATGATAACAGTAGAGAGTAAGGAAAAAGATATCCTTGTAGTTTCTGAGAAAGGTTATGGTAAAAGATCTGATATTGATGGTTACCGAATCACAAACAGGGGAGGTAAAGGCGTAAAGACAATTAATATTACTGAAAAAACAGGTTCACTTATTGCTCTGAAAGATGTAACTGACAATCATGATCTTATGATCATCACACAATCCGGTAATATCCTGAGAAGTCCCGTATTGGCATTAAGAATCATGGGCAGGGCAACACAGGGTGTGAGATTGATTAATCTTAAAGAAAATGATACAATTGCTTCAGTTGCCTGTGTACTCGTAAGTGAAGAAGATGAAAGCATTGAAAAAAACTACATTGAAGAAGATGGAAATAATGTTAAGGAAAATGACAAAGAATTTGATGATTAATAAGGAATGTTTAAATTTGGGAAATTTTTTTAAGAACAATTAAATTAAATTATAATCATGAAAAAATTATTTCTGCTGATAGTAGCCATAAGTATTTCATATGTTGCAATGCCTCAGAAGGGCAAAGTCACAAATGCACTGAGTTATATCGATCAGGGTATTCTTGATAAAGCAAAAGATAATATCGACCAGGCATTAGTCGATGAGAAATCTAAAGACTGGTTTAACACGTATTTTGCAAAAGGCAGACTTTGCCAGGCTACATTTAAATCTGATAACCCAAAGTTCCAGGCTTTTTATCCCGATCCACTCGCTGAAGCTTATGCTTCGTATGAGAAATCAATGGAACTCGATCCAAAAGGTACAGCTAAAAAGAAAATCGTTACAGGTTTGATTTATAACTCTTTGGCTATAGACTTATACAACCAGGGTAGCAAAAGATTTTCAGCTAAAGATTATGAAGGGGCGCTTAAATCGTTCGAAACCCAGATTAAAATTACTGAAAGTGATATTTATGTAGGAGCAGTTGATACAGGAATGTATTATAATGCTGGTCTGGCTGCTGTGAATTCATCTAAATATAGCGAAGCTATTAAGTACTTCGAGAAATGTGCAGAAATGAAATATCTCGGAATTACTCCTTATTATCAGATTTATGAGAGCTATCTTGGACTTAAAGATACAGTTAAGGCCGAATCTGTTTTGACTGGTTTAAAAAGTAAATTTCCTGATGATAAGACAATTACCTTGCAATTAATCGATCTTTATATAAAGAGCAATAAGAATGAAGAGGCGCTTAAATATATAAAAACTGCAAAAGAAACTGACCCGAATAATGGTAGTCTGTATCTTGCAGCAGGCATTATATATTTAAATCAAAACAAATATGATGACGCTATAGTTGAACTTTCTAAGGCAATTGAGATTAAACCAAATTTGTACGATTGCCAGTATGGTCTTGGAGCCGCATATATTAATAAAGCATCCGAAATGTTTGTAAAAGCAAATGAAATTATGGATGTTAAAAAATATAGCGAAGCAATTGATCAGGCAAATCTTGTTTATGCAAAAGCACTTCCATATATGGAAAAAGCCAATGAGTTAAAGCCTGATGATGTATATTCAATGAGAAGTCTGCAGGAATTATATTACAGACTAAAGTATACGGACAAATACAATGCTATCAAAGCAAAGCTTGATGCCATCGATAAAAAGTAAGATATCAAAAACTCAAAAAATGATGAGGGATGCAATTGCATCCCTTTCTTTGTTTTAATACATTCACTGATAGGTTAGTAGCACTTGATTGAATATATGTAAAAAAATTGATATTAAAATAATTCTATTTTACATAATATTAATTATAGGCTTTTAAGGATAGTTTCCGGTCAGCTCCCTGATTGACATATAATCAGATATAGTGACGAGACTAAAGTGTACTCAAAATATCTTTCAATAATCTATCGAAATCCATTCCTCCTTTTGATTGCGGAGAATATCCTAAAACAACTACTATTATTTTCTGAGTCGGTAAAATAAAAATTTCCTGTCCGTCATGTCCCTGACACATATACATATCTTCCGGTGCCGATGGAAATGTTTTACTTTTATTCAGCCAGAAGAAAGATCCGTATTCCCCATTACTGCCTGATGCAGCTGTAGTGCTATACCTGACCCATCCTTCAGGTAAAATTCTTTCTCCGTTAAAAAAACCATCATTCTGGTACAGCAATCCAAATCGTGCATAATCCCGGGCAGTAGCATATAAATATGAAGATCCAACTCTTGTTCCACTTGGATCAACCTCAAAAACAGCATCAGGAATACCAATCTTATTAAAGAATTGATTATTAACAAATGAATAATATAATGTATCATTACTGAATTGCCTGCGTATCAGATAACTAACTATATTTGCCGTTCCCGATGAGTAACTCCAGACACTCCCCGGAGCATGTTCAAGAGATTGGTTAAAAGCATATCGCCCCATATCACTTTCACAATGAAGCATAACTGTAACGTCAGACCTGTTACCGTAATTCTCATTCCATTTTAAACCACTTTGCATCTGCAGCAGATCATTAAGTGTAATTTTGCTCCTTTCATCGTTTTTCCAGTTTTCAATACCGGCCGGCCGGTTAATATCCAATTTCCCTTGCCGGACAAGAACGCCAACAAGCGCATTTGTGAAGCTCTTAGCCATTGACCAGCTAAGGAACCTTGAATTTTTATTAAATTGTGGTTTATAAGCCTCAATTACCGGTACTCCTTTATGAAGAACCATAAGAGCAAATGCATCTCCATTATATGCATTGTCAGTTATTAACTTTTTCGAAATATCCTTGAGTCTGATAAGATCAATTCCTGTATTAATGTCAGGTATAACATCTCCAAACGGCCATTTAATGGTGTCCTGAGAATATTCCGGATTTACACCAGCCGGATATTTGATTCTTCGAATCGACGCTTCCGGTATGTCTTTTAAGAGTGTCGCTCCGAATCCAGTGCGATAGATAGCTTTCGACTTACCCCATAAAAAATGGCTGATAACGCTCTCTTCATCATAGTTTACAGAATTTTTCGTGTACTTTATAAACGAAAAATTAAGGTCAGTTGCCTCTACATCACCCTGCTTTCTTTCTGACACAAATACAGCTGAACAAAGGTTCTTTGCGGCATATCCTGTAATTATAGGAAGTAAACTGTTGATGTAAACCGCACCGCTTATCAGAGTTGCTCCAATAAGTGTTAATACTCCGTAGAATATTCTTTTTCTGGACATTATAAATTTATTTTAATTATTCCTATGCCTGGTCTGTCAGGTAAAGTTACTTTTCCGTTCGTAATTTTTATTCCTTCATAGACATCATTGTCAATCAGCAGATTCCCATCAAGATCGGCCCAGTCGACCAGCGGAGAAAGTTGCGCTGCAGCAGTAACTGCACATGAGGTCTCAGTCATGCAACCTATCATCACTTTCATGTCGAGGGCCCTTGCAATGCTTATCATCTTGTAAGCTGTATGCATTCCACCGCACTTCATTAGCTTGATATTAATCCCGCTGTAAGCTCCCTTCACTTTTTTAAAATCGGCAATTGTCTGAAACGCTTCATCGGCTATTATAGGCAGAGGACTCCTTTGAGTCAGCCAGGCAACATCATCAAACGAAGTTTTTGACATAGGTTGTTCGACAAAAACAACACCTTGATCTTTAAGCCAATATATCATATCAAGAGCCATATTCCTATCAGTCCAGCCCTGATTCACATCCACACAAATAAGTGTATTTGTTACACTTCTAACGGACTGGATCATCTCCTTATCGTTGCCCTGGCCAAGTTTAACTTTTAGTATTTTATATGGTGATGCTTCCCTAACTTTTTCTTTTACGACGTCCGGTTTATCAATACCAATTGTAAATGAAGTATTTGGTGTATGTTCAGGATTAAGGCCAAATATCTGATACCATGCTTTATTCATGAGTTTACCTGTCAGGTCGTGCAAAGCAATATCGACTGATGCTTTTGCTGCATAATTTCCAGGGGCCAGCTGATCTATATAATTCAGTATATCTTCAGTAAGAAACGGATTCGAAAACTTAGTCAGATCCACCATGCTAAGAAATCTGCCGGCAGTATCATGATTTTCACCCAGATATGGAGGCATCGACGCTTCGCCATATCCCACAACATTGTCATATTCGATCTCAGTCAACATAACTGGGGTTGTACTTCTGGAACCGGATGCAAGTGTAAAAACATGTTTTAAATGCAGCGTGTACGGCTTAAATCGCAGTACCAACCCGGAATTACTTCCAGATTTTTTATTAAATCCAACCATTTCCGGATATCCTTTAGATACATAAGAAAAACCCAAACCCCCGGCAATAAAACCGCATTCAGTTAAAAATTTCCTTCTGGAACTCATATTATATTTTTTTGATTTTCAATACCATGAATGTTTTATGACCGGTACAATTCCACTATCATTTTCTACTCCAATAATTCGTTTTACCGTAATAAGCGAGTTGATTCTGTCACTATTAAAATTAGTACATGAAGAATCAAAGCTGTCAATCATAACTCTTCCGGATGAATTGATATACTCGCTATCTCCAATGTATATAGCAACATGCGTTATATATGATTTCAATTTATCTTTCGATCCAAAGAAAAGAAGATCTCCTTTCCTGAGATTACTAAACCCTGATTGAATATCAATAGTCTGTCCATGAAGTGCCTGTAATGACGCATCTCTGCGTAAAATAATGCCATTCATGAAATAAACTGCCCTCACAAAACCACTGCAATCTACAGCCTTTGTTGAAGAACCTCCCCATAAATAAGGCAAGCCAAGAAATGTTAAAGCAATCAGGCATACATTTTCTTCCGAGCAGGGAACCTGGTTTATCCATCGATTAAAATCCATTACACTCTTTTTTCTGACAAAACCTTTGCGCCCATCAGGTAAGATTATCTTATAATAATCCCGTAAATCTCCTGTTTTTCTCATAATACATCCGGCCACCAGATCACCAACTATCCCTGATTCTTCGGGTGATGAATAAATCCATCCTGAATTCTCAAGAAAAATCAGCCTTTCTGCTTTTTTCCATTCAGCCATCTCATTCTCGCTCATTAATTTAACCGATGAACTTTCCGTCCAGGCTATGTACTTGTCAGGAGTTTGAATTAATAACCACAAATTCTCATTCTTAAGGATCAGCACCGGGGTACCGAGAATAGCCTGTGAAACTAATTCAGAATTGTGAGCAGGCAGCTTCCTGAGGTTTATTACACTTAAAGAAACCAAACCTCGATACTTTTCATTTTTTAAAATATCCGGAAGAAATAAGATACTGTCAATAAATATAATACCATTATTATCTAAAGTATTAGTTATCTCCTGTCTGGCCTGTAAGCTATTGGTTTCACCATTAAGAATAAGAGCGCCATTTTTGCCAGGTTTCACAATCACTTTACAAATCCCTTCCCGTTGATCAGGAACCCATTTTATTGAAATACTGTCAATTTCAGCCTGAATATTTTTGTATAAAGAAGAATGACAACTAATTAATACCAGCAGGATTCCTGTAAAGAATCCTGCAATAAACAGAAATCTTTTTCCCACCGGGAGTTTCATCTTGATCAGACTTTTCTTATATATTCACTAAATTTACAATATTTCATCTGTAGCCCAACTCTGCGTATCCAACCCAATGACAATCTGTTGCTATGGCTGTCCGGCCCATCCTGATATCATCAACTGGAATATGTGCCCTGGTGATACTGGTTGAATACCCGATTAGTTCACCAGATGATGGTTTTGAACTGTTCAGGTAAAATGTTGCATAAAGTGCCACTGGAACGCTATATCTTCCACACCAAGTCCATTTATATTCTCTGAAATTATCCGGATTTAATGTATAGGTGCTGAATAACCTTATCTTTTCAGGCGTTAAATTTCCCTTGAGACAATTTTCAATTATTTCAGCTTCAAGCTTACGGGCCTTTAAATTGCCTTGTTCATCACACCCAAAAGTTGCCCTGTCAACTCCACCCCAGTCCTGATTTCCATAATGAACTGCATCGGTAGTAACAACAATTGCATAATCGGTTCCCCACTCCCATTTATGCTTCGCAGCGACAGCCTGAATAGCATCAGCAAGAGCTTTCCCGCATTCCTGCATTCTGTCAGGGCTCATTGCCGGGACAATAATCGGAACAATAGAAATATTTCTGTTAAAATACTGCAGGAAAGGAATTAATGCTTCCACTGAATGCTCAACCTTTTGCAATGTATCACTCACAATGGCAATATTTTTTTTAAGAAGATTGAAGAGTTCTTCCCTAACTGGAGAAACTTCTATTTTTCCCCACGGCCCCTTCCAGTAAGTATAGTTATCGAATACCAGATAATTTTCAATATGAAGCTGGGCAGCCTTATGAGCAACTCCAATCAGAATCAGATTGAGAGCTTTAATATTTTGAAGCACTTCAGGATAGAGAGTGCCGACATAAGTGTAATCATCATGAGGACAGATAGCCATTTTCCATGGCAATCCTTCAGTTTTTTTCCATCCTGCACGATCCATTCTTGACATCAGAGTGTCCATCTGCCAGGAATACTGGGCAAAACCGACAGTATCTTTCAAAGGCCTGATCTTGTCCGATTCAGATTTGTTTTTCATTCCTGACTGGCACGATGATGCATTGATTAACAATACAATAATAGACGCAAATAAAATAAAATAATTCTTCATAGCATATAAATAAGCCATAAAGATACCAATTCTCAGATTTTTATTCGTAATAACCGAAAATCAGTCTGTTCAGTTTTTCCATCGTTCCAACCGGGGAATATTCATGCTGTAAAACCAGCGCTTTATTGGTCCATATCCTATCTCCTGAAGTTTGTCACGGACCAGCTTAACCATTTGTCCGGAAGTTGTAAAATTGTCTTTAAATGAGCCTTCCTGATAACAATAGCTGCAATATTTCAGTGTTTTTGATCCATCAGTATTAGTTCCTCCTTTTTCAGGATCCATTTCCATTGGCATTCCGCAACTCTGGCAAAATTTGTTTGGTTTTTCCATAAAAATCAATTTTGATTAAGATTTGGAAGTTTACAGTTGATAATTTAATCTATTATATGAAATAATCAAAATTTATTACAATTTATTTCGCAAATAAGGTGAATCGGATTGCAGATGAAATTATCTTTGAACTATTTAATGAAACTTAATGAACCGAGGCTGAATGAATAATATTGTATTACTATTTACGCTGATCGCTTTATGGTCAACTTCCAAAGAAGAAATTAAAATAAATGAATGGCGCGGGAAAAACCGTGCAGGGATTTACCAGGAATCAAATTTACTAAAAGTCTGGCCCGATACAGGACCAAAGGAACTTTGGTCAATAAATAATATTGGAAATGGATTCGTTTCTCCTGTATTTGCTGATGAAAATTTTTACATAACAGGAGAGATTGACTCAATTGAAGTTCTTTTCTGCTTTAACCTTAATAGTGAGAAACATTGGCAGACTGCTCTTGGGAAAGAATGGATGAGATCATATCCTGGGTCAAGATCAGCCCCAACTATTGCAGGCGATTTGCTTTACGTTGGCACCGGGTTAGGCAATCTTTTCTGTGTTGACAGGACCAACGGCAAGGTTGTCTGGTCAAAAGATCTTGTGGCCGATTTTAATGGAGTTCCGCCACTTCACGGACATTCTGAAGCTGCACTTATTGACGGAGAAAAAGTTTTCTGGACCACAGGAGGAAAAGAAAATAATGTAGTTGCCTTGAATCGGTTTACAGGCAAATTAATCTGGTCAAACAAAGGATTTGGTGAGCGTTCAGCTTATAACTCGCCAAAATTGATTGAACTTCATGACAGAAAAATACTTGTAACATTTTCTGCATATCATTTAATGGGATTTGACACTGAGACAGGTAAATTATTATGGTCGCATGAACAGGACAACTATCCCCTCGATAAGCGAACTCCGGGATATGGTGATACTCACAGTAATACGGTTTTGTACGAAAACGGTTCCATCTATTATGCCGAGGGTGACGGTAACTGTGGTGTTAAGCTCAGCCTTTCTAATGATGGGACTAAAATAACTGAAGTGTGGCGCAATAAAAATTTTGACAGTTATATGGGTGGAATTGTAAAAATTGGTAATTATCTATATGGAAGCGGGACTGTAAAACCCTATCTGCTGGCGATAAATGCCAATTCTGGTGAGTTGACGGATTCACTAAGAGTCGGAAGCGGTGCTGTTATTGCTGCCGACAATATGTTGTACTATTATACCCAGAAGGGCGATCTGATACTCTTAAGTTATAACCAGGGGAAAATAGAAAAAGTCAGTTCTTTCAGAATAAAAGAAGGTACCCAACAACATTTTTCACATCCCGTTATATATAAAGGTGTATTATACCAGAGGCATGGCAATGTTTTAATGGCATTTGATATTCGTAAAAAACAATAATTTTTAATATGATTATCGGCAATCAAGAATAATAAATTACAAACCGTTTGAAAATCAATTGGTTTTATGCATGATTCCTGATACTCATTATTATTAAAGATATATTGCAAACAAAAAAAATTTATAATATGGAACCTATTAAAAAATCGACACTGGATTTCCTCAAAACTATTAAACATAATAACAACCGGGAATGGTTTATTAAAAACCGATCGTTATATATTAGTGCCAAAGATAATTTTGAGTCTTTTGTTCAGGAAATAATAAATAAATTAATTGAATTTGAGCCGATTATGAAAGGACTCGAAGTTAAAAGCTGTGTCTACAGGTTTAATCGTGATATCCGTTTTTCAAATGATAAATCACTTTACAAGTCACATTTTGGCGCCTTTATTGTACGGGGAGGAAAGAAAAACGGAGATAAACTTGCCGGTTATTACTTTCATATTGAACCTGGTAAAAGCATTCTGGCTGGTGGAGCTTATATGCCGCCAAGTCCGTGGTTATCAGCAATAAGGGAAAAAATAAACGAAGAACCGGAGAAACTTATTAAAATTATTAATAATAAAGATTTCATAAAATATTTCGGCGGAATTGACGGAGAGAAACTTAAAAAAGCTCCAAAAGGCTACCCTTCAGATCATCCTCATGTTGATTTGCTTAAATTTAAGAGCTATCTTGTTGTAAATGAATTAAAAGATGAAGTGGTTATAAGCGATAGGCTATTTAACCATGTTATAAATGTATTCAGAGCTATGAAACCACTCAACGATTATCTGAATGATTATCAATAACCTGGTTACTGCCTCCGGCAAACAAATACGTTATTGCATTTATAAAGCAAGTCCCATGTTATTCAGCATCCACTTAACTGATGCTCTGTTATGAAAATCCGGATCAAACTGAACAGCCACAATAATTCCGTCACGATTGATAATATAAGTTGCAGGAACGGGTAAATGGGCGACATCCCTCCCATTGTTTTCAGCAATATTGATTGAGAGATTTGCATACACCTTTTCCTGGTATTCTTTTGTTACGTTGAACATAACATCATAATCGTGCATTATTTTCTCCTGGCAATCATAAATGACTAAAAAAGTCAATTTATGTAATTTTACAGTTTGCTCTACATTCTCAATTGATTCAGGTGTAATAGCTACCACATTAAACCCCTGGTCAGTTAACACTTTAAGTGAATCCTGATAATTATTTAAATATCTTGAACATATCGGACACCACTTTCCCCTATAAAAGAATAGAATCACTGGTCCTTTTTCAAGTATTTTTTTCAATTCCACCTGTTTCCCGTTCTGATCATACCCTGTAAAATCAGGAGCTTTATCGCCTGCTTTCAATCCCTGAGGAATATGAGTATCCTTTGTCTCAATTCCATATTTTGCAAAATCTATAACTTGTCCGTATCCAACTGACATTATTGATGATGCAAGGATCATTATAAAAAGACATTTCTTATTTATCATAATTTAAGTTTATAATAACATGAGAACTCCTACATTCTTGCCGGAGGCAAATAATGTCACGTACATCGAGGGTTTGTTAATAATTCCTCTGAACAGGTATCTTTCTCATTCTCAAATTTAAAGGAGTAACTTCAAGATATTCATCATCTTTTATCTGTTCCATTGATTCCTCAAGCGAGAATTTTAGTTTGGGTGCTATCTTCAGGCTGTCATCTGAACCAGAGGCCCTCATATTTGTAAGTTTTTTGCCCTTTACAACATTTACTTCAATGTCCATTGGCCTTGTATATTCTCCGATAACCTGTCCAGTATAGACCTGTTCACCGGGATCAATATAGAATCTACCTCTATCTTGCAGTCTGTCAATAGCATAGCCGGTTGCCATTCCCATATCCAGGGAAATAATCGATCCATTTTGCCTGGGTAAAAGATCGTCACCCTTATATTTATCATAAGCTCTGAAACGGTGATGCATCACTGCTTCACCGGATGTAGCAGTAAGCATATTGTTCCTTAACCCGATAATTCCCCGTGCCGGAATATCAAACTCAATATGGATCAGATCACCTTTAGGTTCAATAACCATCATTTCACCTTTTCTCTGTGTAACCAGTTCAATTGCCTTACCTGAAAAATCTGCCGGTACATCAATTGATAATGTCTCATAAGGCTCTGATTTAAGGCCATTTATCTCTTTCATTATAACTTTCGGTTTACCTACCTGGAACTCATATCCTTCGCGACGCATTGTTTCAATAAGTATAGAGAGGTGAAGTATTCCGCGGCCAAAAACATTAAAAGTATCTTCCGAACCTGTCTCTTCTACTTTTAATGCAAGGTTTTTTTCAGTCTCTCTCATCAGCCTTGTCCTGAGATGACGGGAAGTAACAAACTTGCCTTCCCTGCCAAACAAGGGTGAATTATTAATGGTAAAAACCATGCTCATAGTTGGTTCATCAACTTCAATTCTCTGCAATGCCTCAGGAGCAAGCAGATCAGCAAGTGTATCCCCTATTTCGAAATCCTCCAGGCCTATGACAGCACATAAATCGCCGCATCTGACGCTTTCTGTTTTAACTCTTCCCAAACCTTCAAAAACATATAACTCTTTAACCCTGACCTTCTTAACTTTGCCATCTCTCTTGCACAAAGTATAATCGACACCTGTCATTATATCGCCTCTGAATACACGTCCGATTGCAATTCTTCCAACATAGCTGGAATAATCGAGAGAAGCGACCTGCATCTGAGCTGTTCCTTCAACATAAGGTGGTTCAGGAATCTCTTTTAGAATTGTATCAAGAAGATATTTTATATCAGTTGCAGGCTTTTTCCAGTCCCCGCTCATCCATCCATATTTCGATGATCCAAAGACAGTTTCAAAATCAAGCTGGTCGTCCGAAGCATCCAGGTTGATACATCAGTTCGAAAATATCCTGCTGAACTTCATCGGGTCTGCAGTTATCTTTATCAACTTTATTGACAACAACAATCGGTTTTAGTCCAAGGGCTATAGCCTTTCCGAGTACAAACCTTGTTTGCGGCATTGGTCCCTCAAGGGCATCAACAAGCAGTAAAACACCGTCAGCCATCTTAAGAACCCTCTCAACTTCACCTCCAAAGTCAGCGTGGCCCGGCGTATCAATAATATTAATTTTTACACCTTTATAATTTACAGAGACGTTTTTAGAAAGGATTGTAATCCCTCTTTCACGTTCAAGGTCGTTACTGTCAAGAATAAGATCACCTGCTTCCTTCCTCTGATCAAGCACCTTGCATTCCTGTATAATACGGTCAACCAGAGTAGTTTTACCATGATCTACATGTGCTATGATCGCAATATTTCTTATTAATTGCATTAACTATCAATTAGACCGCAAAAGTAATATTGTTGCCGGGATTAATGATAAAAACAATCAAAATTAATTAGTGATAAAAAATTCTTATATTTCGTAATAAATTTTAAAAATCTACTTATGAAAAAAATTATCATCACTCTTGTTTTCTGTTTATTTGCTTTGCCCGGAATTTTCGGTCAGCAGAATGTCAAACTGGCTGTGGGAATGAAAGCTCCGGACTGGATGTTTACAGATGCCGACAGGAAAGAATTTACAATGAATTCATGGGCCGGGAAAGTACTTCAGATCAATTATGTTGATCCCGATGAATCCGAGTTGAATGAGCCATTTAACGATGCTGTAAATAAAGCTGTGGATATAGATAAACGGATCAGCAAGGATTTATTTAAAGGTTTTGGCATCGTTGACTGCAAATCGACCTGGAAACCAAATAGTCTTATACGTATTATTGCCGGGAAAAAAGCAAAAAAATTCGATACAACAATACTATTCGATTATAACTGGACCCTTTTGAATCTCTGGGGCTTATCAAAAGATAATTACACAGTAATAATATTAGATAAAAACCGTATTTGCAGGGCTTTATACGCTGGGAAAATTCCGGAATCGGAAAACGAGAAAGCTATTCAGCTGATATTGGCATTAACTAAAGAATAAGACACGGAGAACCACAAAGATATCTGACTATTTTACCTCATTGATATCGGATATATCGCTTCCTATTCTGGCTTTTATTCTCTCAAGATCCTGTTTCATCCCGGCTACAACCTGAATAAGTTGTTTTTCCGGTAAGACAGGATCAGGGAGCTCGTTGCTTATATAATTAACGAATTTCCAAATCTCTTTAACCTCATTTACGTGTACCTCGTACGGTTCATAAACAGGGTTTAGAGAATATAGTACCAGTTTCCCGTCTTTTTTAAGGTTATTTTCAACTACCTTGAAGACAATTCCATCGTTCATGGTAAATACCACATAGGCTTTTCCGCTGATTATCTGCATCCAGTCCTGAAGGTACTCTCCTGTTACCCAGGATCCATCCGGTATAGGAAGCATTGAATCGCCTTTCAACTGAAAAGTTCTGTACTTCTTTTTTTCAGAAAGAAAAGGTAACGAGAATACCGAAAGTTCTCCGATATATTCCGGATCAGCATATCCGGTTGCATAACCTGCTTTTGCTTTCTCAGGTACTAGTTCAATGTTTTCCCGGTTCTGGGAATTTACGGTTGTTGTCAGTACTCTGAGATTGCTTCCTTTAATATAAGCATCATATCCTCTTTCCAGTTCACCAAGCTGACTTTCAGATAAATTCGCGATATCAAGCTTGAGTATCGTATCGATAGATATATTAAAATAACCGGCAAAAGAAATTAAAATTTCTATGCCGGGCTGGGCTACACCATTCTCATAACCGCTGAGGGTTGAACGTTTCAGGTTAAGGGCAAATGCCACATCATCCTGTGTTCTGCCCCTCCTTTTTCTTAAAAATTTTATGTTCGATGCAAAATACATAATGAAATTGATTATATTGTAATCAATGAATTGATTAATTTTTAATCAAAATTATAACATAATTATTATATATGCAAGAGTTATACAATATATTTTCAATATGATTAAAAAGTTTGGAGTGCCCAGCCACTTCAGGCACTTAAAACTATCGTTATGATCCTTTCCGGAAACATAGACAGATCGGTTCTGCATCTCGACCTCGATACATTTTTTGTATCGGTTGAGAGACTTAAGAACAGCAGGCTGAACGGTAAGCCGGTGATAATAGGCGGCATGTCGGACCGTGGAGTAGTATCGAGCTGCAGTTATGAGGCACGAAAGTACGGCGTAAGCTCCGCAATGCCAATGAAAATGGCCAGGAATATGTGTCCTGATGCCATTGTGATAAGGGGCGACATGGAACTTTACAGCAATTATTCAAACATAGTGACCAGTATAATTGCCGAAAGGGCACCGTTATATGAGAAAGCATCCGTTGATGAACACTATATCGATCTTACGGGAATGGACCGTTTTTATGGATGCTATAAATGGTCACATGAACTGCGACAGTATATAATAAAAGAGACCGGTTTGCCTATATCAATCGGACTTTCAGTCAACAAGACCGTATCAAAAATTGCAACCGGGGAGGCAAAGCCTAACGGTGAAATAGAGGTACAGAAAGAGATTGTGCTTCCATTCCTCGATCCCCTCTCGATAAGAAAAATACCCATGATAGGTCAGAAGACTTACCATATACTCCGCTCGATGGGCATTGCAACAATTTATACCCTGAGGAACATACCTGTTGAGATGCTTGAAAAACTGATGGGGAAAAATGGTATTGAAATGTGGAAAAGAGCCAATGGAATAGACTCTACTCCTGTTATCAGCTATTCGGAACAAAAATCGATAAGCACTGAACATACCTTTGATAAAGACACCACCGACATGGTGAGGCTGAATCAGTTGCTGGTAAGCATGGTGGAAAAAATTTCGTTCGAGTTAAGAAAACAGGAAAAACTCACTTCATGTGTTACCGTTAAAATAAGGTATTCAAACTTCGATACTCACACTCTCCAGAAACGGATACCATATACATCATTTGATCATGTACTTGCAGATATCGCCAAAGAACTCTTTGGCAGGCTGTACCAGAGGCGCATGCTTATAAGACTTATTGGTGTGAGGTTCAGCCATATGGTGAGAGGAGTTCAGCAACTGAATATGTTTGACGATACTCCTGAAAAGGTGAGCCTTTATATGGCTATGGACAAGCTTCGGAAGCGTTTCGGTCGAAATGCGGTCAGAAGAGCTTCCGGAGTAATGACGATAAGCGAAAGAGAGGAAAAAGCCCTTAAACAGCTTGAAAATGCTCTTAAAGAGCAAAATATGATGGAGGAACGTCTCAGGCACGGGTATTGGCATTAGGAAAGGCACAATGGCATAAAGGCGCAAAGGTGCAAAGGTACATATGTAAATGATCCATTGTGCCGTTGAGCCATTTAAATATGTATCTGAATTGTCACTCATATTACAGCCTCCGTTACGGTACAATGTCCGTTGAACAGCTTGTGCAGAAAGCTCTGGCTGCAGGAACGGATACTATTGTTCTTACTGATATCAACAACTCTACCGGGATTCCCGAATTTGCAGGTGAATGCAGTAAAAACAATATAAGACCCATGGCAGGTATTGAATTCAGAAACGAAAATGAGTTTCAGTATATCGGAATTGCGCGCAATAACAGAGGCTTGCAGGAATTGAATGAATTTCTCTCGGATAGTAATTTCAACAAGACATCAATTCCTTTTCCTGCACCTGAATTCTCCGAATCGTATATAATATATTCCCTGAAAAAAATTCCTGACCGTAAACTGTTTGATAATGAACGTATAGGAATAAAACCAAATGAGATGAACCGGTTATTGACCCTTTCATCATCATTGAACAGGAACTCAATGGTAGTACTGCAACCCGTCACATTTGCAGAGGAGGATGATATTTTTATCCATAGGAGCCTCCGGGCGGTTGACAATAATATTCTGCTTAGTCACCTTCAGCAATGGCAATGCGCCGGAGAAGATGAATTTTTTAGAATGCCTGCTGAGAATGAAAGAATCTTAAAAGAATACCCATGGTTAATCAATAATACTCAAAAGTTGCTTGATGATTGTGATTTAAAGTTTGATCGCGAAGGATTGAAAAATAAAAAAATCTATTCTGCCAGCAGATATGATGACAAGCTGCTTCTCGAAAAACTCGCATGGGATGGTATGATATACAGGTACGGAAAGCAGAATAGCGAAGCAAAGAAAAGGGTTAAAAATGAACTTGAGATAATCGACAGGCTCGGTTTCTCTGCATACTTTCTCATAACCTGGGATATCATAAGATATTCAATGGCCAGGGGCTTTTATCATGTCGGGCGTGGAAGCGGTGCAAATTCAGTTGTTGCTTATTGTCTGAAAATCACTAACGTTGACCCTATTGATCTAAACCTTTACTTCGAACGATTCATCAATCCGAAACGGAGCAGTCCTCCCGACTTCGACATTGACTACTCATGGAAAGAGCGGGATGAGGTAATTGACTACATATTCAGGCGATACGGTTACAGCCATACCGCACTTCTTGGTACAATGAGCACTTTCAGAGGGAAGTCAATTGTCCGTGAACTTGGAAAGGTACACGGATTACCAAAGGAAGAGATTGATTCTCTGATTGATAATCCTTCATCAGAAACAAACAGAAATGATATAACCAATACTATTTTTTCTACAGGTCTGAAAATTGCTGACTTTCCCAATATCAGGAGCATTCATGCGGGCGGTATCCTGATATCTGAAGAACCAATCACCTGCTACACAGCTCTGGATATGCCTCCGAAAGGTTTTCCTACAACACAGTGGGACATGTACACTGCCGAAGAGATTGGTTTTGAGAAGCTCGATATACTGAGCCAGCGGGGTATTGGTCATATCCGGGAAAGTGCGGAAATTATCCTGAGAAACCGCGGCATTGATGTGGACGTTCATGCTGTGCAGAAATTCAAGAACGATGAGAAAGTTAAAGAGTATCTGAAAATTGGCGAGACCAAAGGATGCTTCTATATTGAAAGCCCTGCGATGCGGGGTCTCCTGAAAAAACTTAAATGCGACAATTACACTACTCTTGTGGCTGCCAGTTCTGTGATAAGACCAGGTGTCGCACGTTCCGGCATGATGAAGGAATACATATACAGGTTCCATAATCCGGGGAAATTCGAATATATACACCCTGTTATGAAAGAGCAGCTCGAAGAGACCTTTGGTGTTATGGTTTACCAGGAAGATGTACTGAAGGTCTGTCATCATTTTGCAGGATTGGATCTTGCCGATGCTGATACACTGCGGCGTGCTATGAGTGGCAAGTACCGGTCGAAACAGGAGATGCTAAGGATAGTTGAAAGGTTCTTTACAAACTGCCGGGAAAAAGGTTACAGTGAAGATGTTACAAAAGAGGTTTGGCGGCAGATTGAATCTTTTGCCGGTTATTCATTCTCAAAGGCTCATTCTGCCTCTTATGCTGTTGAGAGCTTCCAGAGTCTCTATCTTAAAGCTCACTACCCGCTGGAGTTCATGGTAGCTGTTATTAATAATTTCGGAGGCTTTTACAGAACATGGGTTTATGTGCATGAAGCAAGACGGTTCGGTGCCACTATCGAACTACCGTGTGTAAATAAAAGTAATTACAAAACAACAATCTATGATACAGATATATACATTGGCTTTATACATATTTTAAGCCTTGAGTTTAATCTTGCCCGCTCAATTGAAGAGATACGCCGTGACGGAGGTCCGTTCACCGATTTAAAAGATTTTGTATCAAGGGTAATTCCGGGGCTGGAACAGGTTGTTCTTCTCATCAGGGCCGGGGCATTCAGGTTTACCGGAAAAACGAAGGCTGCGCTTTTATGGGAAGCTCATTTATTGATAAACAAAAACAAACAGGAGAATATCCGTCCGCTCTTCACCTCTCCTGTTAGGGATTTTTCTTTGCCCGATCTTGTTCATGGGAAGTTCGATGATGTTTACGATGAAATTGAACTATTTGGTTTTCCTGTCACTATGAGCTGGTTTGATATGCTTGAAACATCATTCCGCGGGGATGTATCTGCCAGTAGAATGAATGAATATACCGGTAAGAAAATCAGGATGGTCGGGCACCTGGTAACAATAAAGTACATAAAAACAATAAAGAATGACTGGATGAATTTCGGATGCTTTATTGATGCTGAAGGCAATTTTTTCGATACCACACACTTTTCCCAGTCGCTAGATAATTATCCTTTTAAGGGAAGCGGAACTTATCTGATACTTGGAAAAGTAGTTGAAGAGTTCGGTTTTCCATCATTGGAAGTTGAAAAGATGGCAAAGCTACCGGTCAGACCCGATCAAAGGTATTAACGGGAACGTTTTTTGATTTGGCCCAGCGTGCAACAACGACCCTGTAGGGATATCTGGTTATCATATTATTTGCATTAGGGCAATTTTTCTTATGGATTTTTATTCCATCCAAAATAGTGACAAAACCAAAGACACCGTCACCGAATACAGGGGTGCAGCATTTGGCAAGTTTATAGTCAAGACCTTCTACCCTGTCTTCAATAACCAGGTAATCTGAGAATTGAGAATCTATCTGTTCTTTTGACTCTTTTTCCGGAGCCATTGCTACCTGGATACCCGATTCATCTTGTTCATCCTTAAGCAAAACCTCTTTGATCTGAAGGAGTTCAATCTTTTCGGTCGCAATAAGATAATAAATATCCTGTGCAGTTTTAAGATTATAAAAATTTATTAGTTTTTGAATCACAACATCACCATAAGCTATTTTCCAGTTTTTAAGCCGCCTCATTAATATCTCCTTCCCTTCTGCAGCTGCTTTCGTTTTCTCCTCATTGAGAACCTGCTTTATCTTT
The DNA here is from genome assembly GCA_963838215.1 of uncultured Bacteroidales bacterium. Classification (GTDB taxonomy): domain Bacteria; phylum Bacteroidota; class Bacteroidia; order Bacteroidales; family VadinHA17; genus LD21. The sequence continues at coordinate 224,653 of CAWIQG010000003.1, forward strand.
GTTTTTGCTTTTGTGGTAATAACGAATGATAACCAATCCAGTTTTGGTTTCTGATTTTTTGATCTTAGAACAGATACATGATCTCCATTTTGTAAAACATACTTTATGGTTACGTTTTTACCATTTACTTTTCCTCCAACGCATGAAGCCCCGACAGCTGTATGAATATCAAATGCAAAATCCAGAACTGTTGCCCCTGCTGGTAATTGGCGGAGATCGCCTTTTGGGGTAAAAACAAAAACTTCATCGGTGTATAAGCCTGACCTCACCTGATCAATAAACGCATTATCCTCTTTTTCAGTTGATTCCAGAATCTCACGTATTTTTGACAACCACGAGTCAAGTCCTCCCTCTCCTTTAATTCCTTTATATTTAAAATGAGCAGCCAACCCTTTTTCAGCAACTTCATCCATTCTTGCTGATCTGATCTGAACCTCAACCCATTTTCCCCTGGGACCAACAACTGTGGTATGAAGAGACTCATAACCATTTGATTTAGGCACTGAGATCCAGTCGCGCAGCCTGCTGGGGTTAGGCTGATATATGTCAGTGACAATTGAGTATGCTCTCCAGCAGTCAGATTTTTCATTTTCAGCAGTACTGTCAATAATAATTCTGACTGCAAAAAGATCATATACCTCATCAAATTCCACTCCCTGCTTTTTCATTTTAAGCATTATGGAATGTATTGATTTTGTGCGACTTTTGATATTGAATCTAAAGCCTTGCTTTTCAAGTTTCTCTTTTAAAGGAGTTGAGAAGTCGCGTATCAGCTTATTTCTTGAAGCGGTTGTCTGTTTCAGACGGCATTCGACATAATTATATTGTTCCGGTTCAAGATATTTGGCGGCAAGGTCCTCCATTTCCGATTTGATGTTATAAAAGCCTAGCCGGTGAGCAAGTGGTGCATAAAGGAAATATGTCTCTGAGGCCAAAGGTAATCTCTCCTTCTCATGAGCCATATCAAGGTTACGCATATACTCCAGCCTTTCCACGAGCTTAATTAGTATTACCCTTACATCGTCAGCAAGGCTCAGAAGCAGCTTGCGGAAATTCTCAGCCTGATAAGATGATTGCATTGAATCGAGACTGGTAATTCTGGAAAAGCCGTTTAGAATTTCTACAACCTTTTTTCCAAATTCTTTTTCAAGCTCTTTTTGTGAAAGGCTTAGCCTGTTATAAGAATCGTGTAATAATGCTGTGATTATTGACGTCAGTCCGAGCTCCATCTCCCCTGCTATAATTCTGGCCACCGACAAAGCATGAAGAATTTCAGGTTCGCCGGTAAGGATAACATTATCGCAACAAGCTTCAATTGCCAGATCAAGCGCCCTTCTGATCTTAACCTTATCCTCAGAAGTAACGTTATTTTTTGCTGCCAGAAGTAAAGCATGGTAACCGGAATATATTTTTTTTGTGTCTGTAATCATCAGTTTTTTTGCTTTTGGTTTGAATTCCTTACTAAAAATACCTTTTAATATAACCCTGTAAAAAAAATCCCCGGGAAGTCTGTGAACCCCGGGGATTTCAGAAAATATTTTTAATTTCTGTTATCTGAACGAGATTCCCAAACCAATTGATACAACATTATATTGGGCCCTTGTATAATCAGCGTGAATTGTGATTATTGCAAGTTTAATCCTCAATCCGATATTAGCTCTTAATCCGGAGAAGTTCTTAATATCCATATTAGGGAAATCTGAGCCTTTTATTACACCACTGTTGTTATATACGACTTGCTCATTAACGAACGTTGGTGTAGGGAAATTTCCTGATAAGTCCATTCCTGTTTTTGTTTTACCGTAACCAAGTCCTCCGTAAAACGTAACAACAGGCAGGTTAACTGAAGCTATAACACCTATATTCAATGCTGTAATATCTACATTCAGATTCTGATTGGTAAAATTTGAGGTATAAGGTGTTGTATATGCCTGGGTAACATCAGGATCGGGTTGAAGATTGAGAGGAACATTTCCCTGAAGTTTTGTATATCCTGCAAACAACGACACATCAAAAGGCAATAATTTCTCCCCCGGCAGGTATTGCATCAGACTATGCATCAGACCAATGCCCCATAAAGATATATTACCATCTTTAATATTTGTTTTAGGTATATATCTGAATTTCAATTCTGTTCCAAAAGGTAATCCAAGGCCAACCTGCAAAGTAGGTACAGGAATAAACCTCCATCCGGTTCCGGCAGGTGTATTAAAAGTTGAAAGTGTAGTACCACTCGTTTTATCTTTATAAGTCATTAACGGACCAGTATTATTAGGTCCAGAAATTGTTGATGCTGTCCCAGTTCCGGTTAATGAACTTGATAAACCAATAGAAGAGACATCGAATGTTCCGGCAGATGAAGGAACGAAGCCAACATTTATACTTGAAGTGATATCGAAGCCGAGTAATTTATGAGGCTTTGCAGTATCATACCAACCTCCGTTAAGACCAGCTCCAAAGGCATTTGCCCAAGGTGAAATAAACGCCTGAAGGAGTTTTACACCATCAGCAGGGGCACTTCTGAAGAAATCAACTTTTGCAAATTGTGAATATGAAACCGATGAACATATAACCAATATGATCATCATCGCCCCGAATCGTTTTGAGTTTAATCTATTCATAGCAGTTTTGGTTAGTTCATATTTCGAATTAAATACAAATATAAAAAAAAATGAATACTTAAGTCATTTCAGGGCATATATGTATTTATAAGCAAATAACCTAATCCATCGGATTATGGTTGCATGGTTACCACGTAATTTATCAAGTGTTATTCGTCAGAACTCTTTTTATTGACTTTGTCCAAACCATTAAGTTCCTGAATTCCAATATCTTTTGATAAATCAGAAATATTTTTAAGATTAATGTCACCTTTTATTGAAATAAGTGAATTACCTCCGGGGCCTCCTTTGATAATAAGTAACTCAGAAATCATATTTCCGTTTTGCCGTGCAAGAAACTTAGTTATGTTGGCACCTTCTTTCACTACCATCAGTTCTTCATAAACAGATAAATCAAGTTTTTTACTAAGTTCACTGTAGAAATTAAGATTCTTATTCAGCAATGAATCTTCGACAGAAAGAATTCTGATTGACTTAAGCCGGTGAATAATATCATCTTCATCTTTATTTTCAGTATCCTGATTCGCAAACATGCCTAATAATTTGCTTGAGATAGATACAACTGTAAAGCCCTCTTTGTCAGAGTACTTATTGAACATCTCGTCAACCGGGTTTGTCTGAGCCTGCATTGATAACGTCAGGCAGAATGAAATAATAGAAAGGAATATCTTTTTCATGTGTAAATAATTTTGTAAGTTATTAAATATCAATTAGCAGAATAAATTAAGATAAGAAAAAGTAAAATTTCATGTACGTGCTCCAATGGCAACATTTGTTTGTTCTTATCTGTTTGATGTCAGTTTCATACTCAAAGTCTAAGCTTCAGTAAAAATCGACCGTTCTTTATGCTGCGTTTTCTTTAATTTCTATTTCAACTCCAAGTTCTTTTAGCTGGCGTTTGAGGTTAGCAATCTTTTTTGTTTTTCGTTTTTTATCCATAAAATCTGCCCCCAATTCCCTGTATGGTTCCTTATTCTTGATGATATGATAGCATGCACAAAGGATCTTGTGTCCTACTGCAATTAGTGCTCTTTTCTTGCCTCTTCGACTTGCAAGGCTATCATATTTTGTTCTCAAATAAGTTCGTTTTGTTCGAGTTGAGGCCCATGCCAATTCCACCAATAGAGCTTTAAGATAAATATCACCATGTGTTATTCTTGAACTTTTTTTTTACCTGCACTTTCATTGTTTCCCGGACTCATTCCAGCCCATGATGAAAGGTGATGCTCGTCTGGAAAAACATCCATTTTTGTTCCTATCTCGGCGATTATTCCTACAGATCCTTCTTTCCCAACTCCAGGAATGGTTTGTAAAAGCTCTATTAATTCCCGGCAAGGTTCCACTTTCTTGTCAATTTCAGTATCAATTTGATCTATCTGTTGTTCCAAATAGCCAATATGAGACTTTATTGTAGTGATCATAAACCTGTGGTGGTTGGTAAAAAAACCAGATATCGCTTCTTTTAATTCTTCCCTGCTCGCTGAAAGTTTTCCATGGTAGTGTTCCTTAACAAGTTCCTCAACATTTTCTCCTCGTAATAGTCCTTCTATTAAACGGGTAGCAACTACTCCTTCTATATCCGAGACAACAGATGAAAGTTTAATATTTGCATCTTCAAGTATTCTTTGTATCCTGTTTTTCTCAGCAGCGATTTGTTCTGTGAGTTTCCTTCGGTAACGGGTTAAGTCTCTTAGCTCTCTTATATCCTGTGGGGGAATAAAACTTCCTTTTAGCAACCCGCTTCGTAATAACTTGCAAATCCATTTGCTATCTGCTTTGTCCGTCTTCCGACCCGGAACATTTTTTATATGTCTGGCATTAACCAACAATATCTCAAAATCTTTCTCCAGAACATTATAAACAGGCTTCCAATATACTCCCGTGCTTTCCATTGCAATGTGGGTGATCCCATTCTTCTTTAACCATTGCGCCATGCTTTTCAAAGAACTTGTTATTGTGTTGAATGTCTGGGTTTCGGTTTTGATCCCTTGTCCCGAGACAGTAGCAACTACCGTCTCTTTATGAACATCCATTCCACAGCCTCTTTCGATATGCTGTTCAAATTCAATAATCTCTTTTCCCATATACTTTGATGTTGGTTAGATACTAACATCAAAGTAAAATATTTTCATGTTTGTTTGTGATTCTCAAATCATGTTGGTTTCATAGCGTATGTTTTTAAATTATTACTTAATTTTATATACATGACGCATGAACTAAACTTTCATAACAAAAAAACAGTTTCTGGTATGAACTTATAATGGAAAATTAATCAAGGAAAAAATTGAAATATTTATTTGCAATAACTTAAATTTATCATACATTTGCACTCGCAAAAACAGAGGAGGATTCAGTAGCTCAGCAGGTAGAGCACATCCCTTTTAAGGATGGGGTCCTGGGTTCGAGCCCCAGCTGGATCACAAAAAGGAAAGCCACAGCTTTCCTTTTGTATTATAGAATGTAAAAAGTCTTAGTATCAGAATAAATCTATCTTGAAAGAACAGGAATCTGCCTGTTTATTGATTCCTCGAGAGAAATTAAAGTTTCAGTGCGGACGATGCCAGGTATATTCTGAATTGTATCGGTAAGTATCATGCGCAGATGTTCATTATCGCGTGTATATACTTTAATGAACAGTGAATAATTTCCTGTGGTATAGTGACATTCAATGATCTCAGGAATAGTTTTAAATTTTGTTATCACCTCCCGGAAATGTCCGGGATGGTCAAGGAAGATACCAATATAAGCACAGGTTTTGAAGCCAACCATTACAGGATCAACCTTAAATTCGGATCCTCTTATAACTCCTATACGTATAAGCCGCTGAACACGTTGATGAATTGCAGCGCCTGAAACACCGCATTCCCTTGCTACTTCAAGATATGGTATCCTGGCATTTTTCGTGATGATATCCAGAATTCTTTTATCAAGATTATCAATTTGTAAATTATCTGACATTTCTATAGTGATTGATTAATAGACTGAAACTGTTTGTTTTTAAATTCTTACAAATTTATAGGAAAAATCAAGTATTTTAAACAACTAACCATAATTTGTTTTTCATTTTAAAAATGATGATTAGAGTTATAGTTATTTTTATTATCAGGTTTTCCGGTTAATATAGCCGACTATTTCTTTAATATCAGAAATTCCTTTTTTTATAAGATAATTCTCAATTCCCTCCAATATTTTTATCGAAGCCAATGGATCAATAAATGAAGCTGTCCCAATCTGAACCGCACTTGCACCGGCAAGAAAGAACTCCAGAGCATCTGATGTCGTCATAATTCCCCCTATCCCGATTACCGGAACTTTAACTTCTTTTGCCACCTGCCAAACCATCCTGAGAGCCACCGGTTTTATTGCCGGTCCTGACAACCCTCCAGTTATTGTGGACAGAGCGGGAGTCATCTTTTCAACATCAACAGACATACCCAATAAAGTGTTTATCAGCGAAATTGAATCAGCCCCTTCTTCTTCAACGACTTTGGCAAAATCGACAATATTCGTGACGTTTGGAGATAATTTAACAATTAGCTTTTTCGAATATACAGCCCTGACAGCCCTGGTCACATCCCGAGCGGAATTGAGATTTGTACCAAAAACCATTCCTCCCATCTTTACATTAGGACATGAAATATTTAATTCTACAGCCAGTATTTTATCGAGTTTATTTATTCTTTCAGCAAGATTGACATAATCATCAATACAACTCCCATTAATATTCACAATAACATTGGTATCGTAAACTGCGACGCGGGGATAAATGAATTCTTCAAAATAATCTATACCCTTATTTTGCAAACCGACAGTATTAAGCATGCCTGATGGAGTTTCAGCCATACGGGGATACTGATTACCTTCCCTTGGTTCAATTGTCGTTCCTTTAACAACTATTCCGCCTAATCTTGAAACATTCAGAAAATCATCAAATTCAGTTCCATAGCCGAATGTACCTGAAGCTGTCAGCACAGAGTTTTTGAAAACCAAATCACCTATAGAAAAACCAAGGTTCACCATTTCAATTCATTTATATTGAAAACCGGCCCGTCGATGCAGGTGCAAAGATTGCCTCTGGAAGTATCAACTATGCAACACAGACAAACACCAAAACCACATGCCATGAGGTTTTCCAATGACACTTCACAGGTTATATTGTTTCTTTTGCAGTGACCTGCTATAGCTCTCATCATGGAATCAGGTCCGCAGCAATAGATCCTGTTGTATTTGCCCGTCATTAAGACAGAATGGTCGGTAATATAGCCTTTTTCTCCTTTTGATCCATCTTCTGTCGTGAGGAATACTTTACCTATCCCGAGATATTCGTCAGACTCAATTATCCGTTCGCTATTCCTGAAACCAAGCAATACATCAGGATTATATCCATTTGATTTTAAATATTTTCCAAGAAACAGTAAAGGAGCTACACCGCATCCGCCTCCAACAAGCAGGACTTTTTCGGTTTCACCAGGTAAGCCAAACGAGTTACCAAGAGGATAAATAAGATTCAGAATATCACCTGTTCCAAGCTTTGAGAGTGTTTCAGTGCCTTTGCCTGCCACCTGAATCAGTAATTTCAATGTATTACTCTCATAATCAACATCATGAATTGAGATTGGTCTTCTAAGAAATGTTTCAGGGCTTCCATCAACTCTCACCTGTGCAAACTGACCCGGCTTTAATACAGGAAGTTTATTGTTTCCTGACAGTTCTAGAATATAAAAATCATTATTAAGGCGCTTATTTCCAATCACTTTAAAGTCCTCAATACGCTTTGCCATCTAAAGATTGTTTGTCACAAAGATAATTTTAATGACTGATTTCATCAAAATATAATTTAATTATTACTTGTCAGCTGACTTCATTGTCCACCATAGTATAAAAAGCAGCTGACCTCTTCCAGAAATGCGGTAACCATGATATTATGAAACAATAATATCATTTAAATCAAAATCTGATGTGGAATTGTCACCGTCTAGGGAAGTATTCCTCAAAACTGTTATTATCATAGAACCAGACAATTCTCTGAATTGATGATGTTCTGTTTATAGATTTATCAGCAGGGTCACTTTTTATTTCATCCTTTAATACATTCGTAAACTCAATTTCTGATTTAACAGGCTCATTTTTAAGAACTTTAGTAGTATTCACATCACTATTGCCAAAGTTTTCATCAAAAAGAGTCTGCATTTTAATGTCTTTATACATTGATTCTTTTCCGAATAAGAGCCAGTCAGTTGAAATAAATGAATATTTTTCGAGCATTTTAAGAACAAAGTCCAGGCTTGGATTATTTCTCCCCGAAAGGATATGGGATATACCGGAAGGCTGTACACCAATTTCTTCGGCAAGTTGTGCTGAAGTCTTATTTTCAGCTTTCAGAAATTCAAGTAATCTCTCTTTCATTTGTAAAACAATAAGTATTACAAATGTAAATAATTAATAATTCTCATCTGTAATTATTTGTAGTTACATTTGTAAATATTGAGATTTGAATTATTTCCAGTCAAAACCTTAATAAACTTATATAATTGATATCCTTTGTATTACGTACTGATTATACTTGAACTTATACAAAACATTAGACTCATAAAAGCATAGAATATAGCGTATTAACAGCAATTACTAAATAATTCAAATAGAATATATATGGTTTTATTCAATATTAGTTGATAAAAACTTTAAATAATATAATCTATATTGCTGATTTGTTGCATTTTAAATGTATATATTATTATAATAAATTATTATTTAATTCTGTAACATTATTTTAATCGAAAAAGGTTACAAATGTAATAATGAACTGTAAATCTCCATGTTTACAAATGTAATGTCTGAATATATGTACAGCTGTATCCAAGTTATTGATTCCTGTAATCAGGAAAATCATAGATTGAAGAGACAGACGATGAAATTTTAACCTCTTCTATGGATCGTGATCAAATATTAAATTCTGGCGAAGATGAGTCTTATATAGAATCTCTCCTCTTATCCGATAAATTGAAGCTCTTCGCAGCAAGCTACGAAGAACCGGAACGAAGTGGAGCTCAGCGCAGCTAATCTTCGATCCCCTAAGGTAATTTCTTAATGCTAGCTGACTCCTCAGCAAGCAACGGAGAACCTATCCCGCCTAAGCGGGAGAGCTCGACGAAGTCAATGCGCTCGCGGGGATTCAAATGGTTTCCGGGGCATTCCCTGGAAAATAAAAACAGGCTCGACCGGCAATCCGAAACTAACAACTGACCCCAAGTGCAGCCCTGGATACTCCGGCTACACCTTTGCTTGTAATCATCAGTGTAAAACATATTATAAGCTGCTTTCCGATTGACAGGTCTATCCCGGCAGCCTGTCATACAAAAACAGATGCAATGATAATAACAAAATGTTTTCATGAGAAAAACAACCTTATGGATACCTGGTCAAATCAGGTTAAAAATCAAAACTGACCCTTATTTCAGGATTACTGTAAATATTATAACCCGCATCATTTAATGCCCATAAAACCATAAAATTCAATGCAGCCCGCCTTCCCAGCTGTTGACTGATTCCTCCACCGACAAAGACAGTGTTCAGGTAAAATCTGTCAGAGGTAAACGGGTTAGGGTATTTCCAAAAATATGAATCAAGACTAAGCAATTCATCTTCAAGATGCAGAAACAGTCCCGTATGGACTCCGAGAGGAATAAATGAGTTCATGTCCTTGAATACAACAAATTGCATGTATGCTTTTCCTCCATAAATATTAGTCTCGGTATCAAGATATTTATAATACCTGTAATCAGGTCCGACTGCAACAGATAAACGGGGCAATAACCACAATCCGACGACCGGGGAGACCTGAATATCCGTGATTGTTCCGAACTGTAACCCGAAACTGCCGCCAAAAAATATTCTTTCTTTGAGAGGTGGAGCCTCCTCTCTGGCATCCTGTGCGGAGATTACTGAAGTTGATATAAAAAAAAGCAGAATAAGAAAAACCGAATTCCGCACCTTGCGACTTGAAACAGTTCTTATATGAGGTATCATAGTTAAAATTTTGCAATTTTTAAGTGACCAATACAAATAAACGAAAAAAACTCACTAATTAATATGTATGATAATCAAACTTTTTTATAGGCAAATCAATTTTCGCTTCAATATATGTTGAAATAAAACGTGTGTAGTGAGACTTTGTTATGGAAGATACTCTTTTTTATGTTTTTAACATGTATTTATGTTTGAGGAAAAACCATAAGGTATTGTAATTGCAGGAATTAATAAATTAATATCTTAGTAGAGATATTTATTCTAAGATAACTAAATTTAAAATGAATATAATAGTTAATGGCGGAACCAGGGGTATTGGAAAAGAGGTTGTACTTTATCTTGCCCAAAATATTGATAACCATATTTTTGTAACAGGAAGAAATGAAAAGGTTTTGAAAAGTCTTTCTGATCAATACAGGGATCTTCATACCCTGGCAATAGACCTTTCGGTTTTTGATTCCCGGATTGGGTTTTTCAAAGATGCTTTAAACTCATGTTTTAAAAGCGTTGATATTCTTATCAATGTTGCCGGCTCGCTGATAGCAAAAGAATTTATGAACATTTCAAACGATGAAGCCAGACTAATGATGGAAACTAACTTCTTTGGACCTGCTTCGGTTGTACGGATAATTAAACCTCTTATGCCAGCGGGATCGCATATTGTTAATATTTCAAGCATGGGAGGTTTTCAGGGTAGTTCAAAGTACAAAGGGCTCTCTTATTACAGTGCATCCAAGGCAGCATTAGCCTGTCTTTCAGAGTGTCTGGCAGCAGAATTCAGGGAATCAGGGATTAGTGTAAACAGCCTTGCATTGGGCTCAGTACAGACAGAGATGCTTGAAAACGCTTTTCCCGGTTATAAAGCTCCTGTAAATGCAAAAGAGATGGCGGAATTTGTTTGTGATTTTGCTATGAAGGGGCATAAATTTATTAATGGAAAAGTAATACCGGTTGCTTTCAGTAATCCATAGGATAGCCCCCATTCCCCTCTGAAGGGAGCTAAATCAGATACGGAGTTCAAGTACCTTTCATGAGTAGATTTTAATTTCGATTTTCCCATCAAGGGCGAGAAGACCATTAAAAGCAAGCGCTTTCATCTCATCTTCGCCCGGATAGACAACGACATCCGCAATAAAACCAATCATTGATCTGATAATATTCATACTGTCTTCATGATATGCCATTCCGCCAGTAAGAATAATTGCATCAACATGTCCGTTTAAAACAGCTGCCATTGCTCCTATCTCTTTTCCAACCTGATACAACGCTGCATTTCTGATCAGGAGAGCTTTCTGGTCGCCGTTTTGAGCCATTCGACATACTTCAATAAAACTATTTGTACCAAGATAGGCCACCATTCCGCCTTTCCCGGTAATCATAGACTTTAGTTCCGGATGTGAAAACTTTCCGCTGAAACACAGGTCGATAAGCTGACCGGAAGGTAAACCACCTGAGCGTTCAGGAGAAAAAGGCCCATCACCATATAAAGCATTGTTCACATCAGTTACTCTTCCGTTTTTATGAGCTCCAACACTCACCCCTCCGCCCATGTGAGCAATTACAAGGTTTAATTCTTCATATTTTCTTCCAACTGAGGCAGCATAAATACGTCCGACAGCTTTTTGATTAAGGGCATGAAAGATAGATATCCTTTCAATCTCCGGGTGCCCTGATATCCTTGCAACAGCCTGAAGTTCATCCACGACAACAGGATCGACAATATAAGCTGTTGCTTTTGGCAATGAAGACGCAATATCATCAGCTATAAGTCCACCCAGATTACTGGCATGCTGACCTAATAGTCCTGTTTTTAAATCATCCTTCATTTTTTCGTTAACCTTATAAATGCCAGATTCTATTGGTTTCACCAGGCCACCACGGCCAACCACAGCAGCAATTCCGGCAAAATCTGTTTTTCTGCCTGAAAGCTCATCCATGATAAGGTTTTTCCGGAAATGAAACTGATCGGTTATTTTTCCAAACCCGGACAATTCTTCCGTGGAATGTCTGAGTGTTTTTTCAAAAACCAGTATTTCTTCTTCGAAAAGAGAAAACTTAGTGGATGTTGAGCCTGGGTTGATTGCCAGAATCAGTCTTTTTGCCATAAATTAAATGGTTTTACAGGTTGCATTTTTCTGACCAGAATCTCATTCTGCCATCAAACATGAAAGTGCAATGCAGTAATACTTTGATTTTTCACTTTCACTCCTTGACATTACAATAACAGGTTTTTCTGTTCCCCTGATCAATCCGGCCAGTTCTCCATTTGCAAAAAGCATCAGCCCTTTATAAAATGGATTACATGATTCAAGTGAAGGAAATATCAGGATATCAGCATCGCCGTTAATGGGTGTTTCCACTCCTTTTATTTCAATACTTTTTTTGTCACAGGCCAGGAAAAGGTCAAGCGGTCCATCCATAATGCAGTTTCTTATCTGACCACGATCGGCCATCTTGCACATTATTGCATAATCAACAGAGTTTTCGAAATGACGGCTCATTTTTTCAGAAGCCCCGATAAGAGCAATTTTTGGGTTTTCAATTCCAAATTTTTGTGCCATTTCAATTGCATACCTGGCCATAGCAATCTTCTGATCAATATCCGGGAACGGAATTACAGCAGGATCGGTAACAAAAAGAAGTTTATGATACGCTGGTATTTCCAAGGCACAAATATAACTCAACACAGCATCGGGAAGCATCAATCCGGTGTTTTTATCCATTACTTCTTTGAGGAACTTGTCGGTTCCTACGAGCCCTTTCATAACTATATCAGCTTCACCTGTTTTTGCTAACCTGACTGCTTCCAGCGAGGCTTTGTTATCATTATCAACGTCAATGATTGTGAAGAGTTTTTCATCAATTCCTTCAGTATTGCAGGCTTTAATGATCTCGTTTGATTTTCCGATGAGAATCGCTTCAGCAAATCCTTTATTAACAGCTTTATAAATAGCTTTGACGGTAAAAGGATCCTGAGCCCATGCAACAGCAATCCTGTGCCTTTTTTTTAACGCCAGTACCTTTTCTTCAATCTGATCAAGTGATCTGATCATAATCTTAACTTTTGCAGGAAGCTGCTGATAAAAGTATGCTATCGTATTTTGCCTGTTCTGAATCTGACCGGGAAGTCAGAACAATCGGAACAAGAGCTCCAAGGATAATCGAGGCTACCTTAGCTTTTGCAAAGAATACCAGTGATTTATACAGAACATTACCTACTTCAATATCGGGCATCAGCAAAAGATCAGTATCCCCGGCAACCTCGCTTCTGATTCCTTTAAGCTGTGCACTTTCGAGGCTGACTGCATTATCGAATGCGAGAGGGCCATCAATGATACAATTCTTTATCTGATCGCGCTGGTTCATTTTTGAAAGAAGAGCTGCATCAAGTGTTGCCTGCATATTCTCATTGACCATTTCGACTGCGCCAAGAACTGCAACTTTTGGCATCTTATATCCAAGTCTGTTAAGACATGCAACGGAATTATTAACAATCGCTATTTTATCCTGCAAAGTTGGAGCAATATTCATGGCTACATCTGTGACAGCAATCACTTTAGGGTATGTCTCAACTTCGAAAAGAGCGAAATGTGAGAGCAAATTGCCTGTCCTTAATCCCCACTCCTTATTAAGCACGCACTTCAGGAGGGGTGATGAGCCGACCTTTCCTTTCATTAAAATATCAGCCTGTTTACTGCTTACCATTCTGACTGAAATCTCTACAGCCATATCAGAATCCGGTTCATGAATTATCCGGAGACCAGTAATATCATAATTATTTGATGTACAGATATTCTGTATAGCTTCTTTATCACCAATAAGAATTGGTTCAATAATATTGTCTTTCCATGCTTTCACAACAGCGCCCAATGAATTCTGATCCTGAGCAACTGCCAGAATGAGCTTTTTTCTGGATTCTCCTTCAACTATACGTTTCAGGTCATTAAGAGATTTTAACACCATTGATTCAGTATTTGATTGTCAATTTTTAAACTATTGATGTTCAATAATATAACGTGTGTCTGATGCAATTACAAATTCCTCATCAGTAGAAATGCACATTACTGTCACTTTTGATTCAGGTTTGGATATTACTAAATCTTTACCTCTTACGCCTTCATTTGTTTTGAAATCAAATTCAATTCCGAGGTTTTCCATATCGGAACAGATCATGCCTCTCATTTTGAAGTCATTCTCTCCCACACCTCCTGTAAATACAAGAAGATCAAGACCATTAAGGACAGCAATATAGGAGCCTATGAATTTTTTTACCTTATATGCGTACATATTCAGAGCAAGAAGAGCTTTTTCATTTCCGTCTGCTGCAGCAATTTCAAGGTCGCGCATATCTGAGGATAACTGAGAGATGCCGGCAACCCCGCTTTTCTTATTAATTAAATTATTCACACCTGTGACATTAAGATGCTCTTTATCAGCTATATAAATAAGCACACCCGGATCTATTTCACCGGTGCGTGTACCCATGATAAGTCCATCCACAGGTGTGAAACCCATAGAAGTATCAATAGACCGGCCGTTCTGTATTGCTGTAATTGATGCTCCGTTCCCAAGGTGACAGGTAATTATTTTAAGGTCTTTCACGTTCAAGCCAAGAATACTGGCAGCTTTTGATGCTACAAATTTGTGGCTCGTACCATGGTATCCGTATTTTCTGATCTTGTACTTTTCATAGTATTCATAAGGTAAAGCGTACATGTAGGCATAATCAGGCATTGTCTGGTGAAAAGAAGTATCAAAAACTGCAACCTGGGGTATTCCGGGTATCAACTTATCAACTGACAATATACCTTTCAGGTTTGCAGGGTTATGAAGCGGAGCAAGTTCGCTGAACAATTCAATTTGCTTTTTTACATCATTATCAATCAGAACACTCTCTTTATAACTTTCGCCCCCGTTAACGACTCTGTGACCGACGGCTTTAATCTCTTTAACATCTTTAATAACACCATGTTCAGGATCAGTCAGGGCCGCCATTACAAGGTTAATCCCTGTAGTATGGTCGGGTATATCAACGATAACTTTATACGTTTCCTTCCCGGTAGGTTTATGTGTTAAAACACTATCATTCAACCCAATTCGTTCAAGAAGCCCTTTTGCAAGCATTTCACAACCTCCGTTCATATTAAACAGCTGATATTTTATTGAAGAGCTCCCGCAATTTAAGACAAGAATGATCATTTTTATAAAGTGTAATTAAATATTAAAATAAAGTTATTTTATGCCAGCGGCCTGATTTGATGCTATTGCTATCATACTTACAATATCGCTTACTGAACATCCCCGCGACAGGTCATTTATAGGTGCAGCCATTCCCTGCAAAACAGGACCGATAGCTTCAGCATGAGCAAGTCGCTGAACAAGCTTATAAGCGATATTACCTGAATTCAAATCAGGAAAAATAAGAACATTGGCTTTACCGGCAATCGGACTGCCCGGAGCCTTACTTTTACCTATGGCTTCAATAAGAGCCGCATCTGCCTGTAATTCTCCGTCCAGCTGAAGATCAGGAGCCATCTCTTTTGCAATTTTTACAGCATTCACCACTTTATCGACCATTTCGTGCCTGGCACTTCCTTTAGTAGAAAAACTAAGCATCGCAATTCTTGGTTCAAATCCGCCAATTGCTCTTGCGGTATGAGCAGATGCAACAGCTATTTCAGCCAGTTCTTTTTCATTTGGATTCGGGTGAACAGCTCCATCGGCAAATATTATGACACCGTTTTCTCCAAAACTTTTATCTGGAAGTATCATAAAAAAGGCTCCTGATACTACTGAAATCCCGGGTGCAGTTTTGACATAATGGAAAGCAGGACGTAATACATCACCTGTTGCATGATCTGCTCCCGAGACCTCACCATCAGCATCTCCGTTCTTGATCATCAGCACACCTAAATAAAGAGGGTCTTCTATCAGCCTTGATGCTTCTTCTCTGGTCATACCCTTGCTTTTCCTGAGCTCTACCATCATATCAATATAATGATCCTTTTTTTCATGCGATTTGGGATTGATAATTGTAGCTTTTGAAATATTCTTTAATCCCAGTTTAGCGGCATGTGAATTGATCTCAGCCGGATCTCCGATTAAAATTATCTGAGCCAGTTCTTCTTTTATAACTATATCAGCTGCCTTAATTGTTCTTTCTTCATATCCCTCAGGAAGCACGATACGCTTATTATGTTTTTTTGCATTTTGCTTGATGCGATCCAATAATTCCATTGTGTATCAATATTTTAATAGGTTCGAAAATTTTTCATAAATGTACGAAAAAAAAGTCCGATTAAACAATTTTGGATAACATGATTAATATCAGTTTTATTGCTTTTTCAGGAAAGAGCCTGACTAAAAGATTATAATTAAGACCATGATTAAATCATTTTCCTAAATTAGCGGTTCAAAATTACAGTATTAAAATGGATACTTTTATTTCCCGTTTAGATACTCTTGGTGAAAGCCTTGATGGCGATCTTAAACACGATAAAATAACTACGACTATTTATTCCACCGATGCTTCAGTTTACAAAGAGGAACCGGTGGCTGTCGTCTGGCCAAAAGGAGAATCGGATATAAGAAAAATATTATTATTTGCTTCCAGAGAAAAATCCAGCTTAACCATCAGGGCTGGAGGTACTTCTCTTGCCGGACAGGTTGTCAGTTCAGGAATAATTGTGGATATCTCCCGATACATGAACAGGATACTGGAGATAAACAAAGATGAAATGTGGGTAAGAGTAGAACCCGGTGTAGTTCTCGATGAACTGAATATGAAACTTAAAGATCATGGCCTGTTTTTTGGTCCCGAAACATCGACCTCGAACAGGTGCAATATCGGAGGAATGGTAGGGAACAATTCATGTGGTTCACATTCTATAGTTTACGGGTCAACAAGCGACCATACGATTGAGTTAAAAACTCTTTTAAGTGATGGAAGCGAAGCAGTTTTTGGTCCGGTCGATAGGGAAACTTTTGATACTAAATGCAATCTGAGAAACCTTGAAGGAGATATCTACAGGAACATAAAAAGAATCCTTGTTGATGAGTCAAATAAGAAGAGTATCAGGGATGGCTATCCTGATCCGAAGATACCCAGGAGAAACACAGGTTATGCACTTGATCTACTGTTGGATTCTGAAATATTTGGCGAAAAATCGAACAGAAAATTTAATTTCTGCAGACTTCTTGCAGGATCAGAGGGAACCCTTGCGGTTACAACTGAAATAAAACTGAATATTGTTCCATTACCTCCTGTAAATAAAGTACTTGTATGTATTCATCTCAAGAATCGGAATGACGCTTTCAGAGCTAATCTGATAGCATTAAAGTACAAGCCTTCAGCCGTTGAGATGATGGATAACAGGATACTGGAGCTTACTGAAAATAATATAAGCCAGAGAAACAACCGTTTTTTTCTCGAAGGAAAACCCGGGGCTATTGTAATTGTTGAATTTGTAAGTGACAAGCCGGAAGAAACAGACGCTGCTGCTGACGGAATGATAAAGGAATTGAAATCTGCAGGTTATGGATATTCCTATCCTATTGTAAAAGGAAAAGACATATCGAAAGTATGGGATCTGAGGAAAGCTGGTCTTGGGGTTCTGTCCAACATGAAAGGAGATTCCAAGAGTGTAGCACTTATTGAAGACACTGCCATAAATGTGGAACAATTACCCGATTATATAGACGAAATCGAGAAAATGCTGGCAGGTTATGGCAAAGAAGCGGTATTTCATGCCCATATCGGGACAGGGGAACTTCACCTCAGGCCCATTCTTAACCTTAAAGATAAGGCAGATACTGAACTTTTCAGAACAATCGGACTTGAGACAGCGCGACTGGTGAAAAAATATAAGGGGTCAATGAGCGGGGAACATGGCGATGGCAGATTGAGAGGTGAATTTATACCCTTGATCCTGGGAGAACAAAATTATAATCTTCTTAAGGATGTAAAAAGATGCTGGGATCCGGAAGGTATCCTAAATCCGGGAAAAATTACCAATACACCGCAGATGAACACATGTCTGCGATACATCCCAGGTAAACCTACACGTGAAATTGACACAATTTTCGATTTTTCATCAAGTGAAGGAATAATAAGAGCAGCAGAAAGATGCAACGGTTCGGCCGACTGTCGTAAATCGATAAAAATAGGCGGAATCATGTGTCCGAGCTTCATGGCTACCGGTAATGAAGAGAACAGCACGAGGGCAAGGGCAAATATAGTACGTGAATTCCTTTGCAAAGATGGTGACCCATGGAATCATGAAGAGATTTATAAAATACTTGATCTGTGTCTCGCATGCAAGGGATGTAAATCTGAATGTCCTTCAGGTGTTGATATAGCCAAGATCAAATCGGAATTTCTTCAGCATTGGTACGACAGGCATGGAATACCATTAAGAACAAGATTAATTGCCTATATATCAGTTATTAATCAACTAGGTTCGATAGCCCCGTCCATTTTTAACTTTTTCGTCAGTAACAAGGTTAGTTCAGGCATTCTGAAAAAGGTGACTGGATTTGCTTCAAAAAGATCCATACCATTATTATATAGAACCACTCTGAAAAAATGGATCAGAAAAAACCTTTCAAAGATTAATCCTGAGTATCCAATTGGTTCAGTATGCCTTTTTGTTGACGAGTTTACTAATTATAACGATACTGAAATTGGGATTGCTGTAATAAGGTTACTTACAACATTAAATTATAAAGTGATTATTGCCCGGCATAAAGTCAGTGCAAGAACATATATCTCAAAAGGTCTGATACGAAGGGCGCAGAAGACTATAAGAAAGAATGTTCAATCTTTGGCTGGACTTATTTGCGATAAGCTTCCATTAGTCGGGATTGAGCCATCTGCAATTCTGGGGTTCAGGGATGAATACCCCGAGCTGGCCGGAAATGACTTAAAAGAGGCTGCGGAAAAGATTTCCCGGAACAGTTTTATGATTGATGAATTTATTGTCAGGGAATTCAGATCGGGGAAAATAGATAGAAATTTATTCGCCGGGAATGAGGCTAATATTCTTTTACATGCCCATTGCCAGCAGAAAGCAATAGCTTCTTCTGCGAGCACTATCGAAATGCTCTCAATACCTGTAAATTATTCTGTGACCGAGATACCATCGGGCTGTTGCGGAATGGCGGGATCATTTGGATATGAAAAAGAACACTATGATTTATCCAACAGAATAGGAGAACTTGTATTATTCCCGGAGATCAGGAAGAGCGAAGAAAATACTATAATTGCAGCGCCAGGCACAAGCTGCAGGCATCATATAAAGGACGGAACCAGAAGTATCGCTATGCATCCGGCTGTGATTCTCTATAATGCACTGAAGAAATGAGGATGCTGAGGGCGCAGGCACAGGGCTCAGGGCTCAGGGCACGGGGCACAGTGGCAATATTTCTCTACTAAATTTTATTATCCTACAGAAAACAAAGAATTAAACTTCAATATTGAGATTATCAGCATCTCTGAGTACAGGGAATTTTTTTCTGAAGTCACTTAATTCAGTCAATGATATCTCACCTGTCAGCGAACCCTCTTTATTTGTATTTGCAGATGCTATGATCTCACCACGTGGGTCAACGATCATAGAATCGCCACAATACTTAGTGCCTTCCCCGTCTGTTCCGATTCTGTTTGCCCCGGCCACATAGCATTGGTTTTCAATAGCTCTTGCTTTTATAAGTGTATCCCAGACATTTATCCTGTTTTCGGGCCAGTTAGCTGAATAGATACCAAGGTCGTAATCATTCCGATTCCTGCTCCATACCGGGAAACGAAGATCATAGCAGATATATGGACTTATCCTCAGGTCCCTGAATGTGAATATCAAACGTTTTTTTCCGGCGGAGAAAAAAATGTCTTCTCCGCCCATGCTGAAAAGGTGTCTCTTATCATAATACCAACATTCTTTTTCAGGAGAAACAAATACCCAACGGTTGAAAAAGTTTCCACTGTCCTTTATCATATAGCTTCCACATAAGCCAAAGCTACCCTTTTGTGCCATGTTTTTCATCCAGCAGAATGTTTCACCATTGGGTGATTCGCTAAATTGTTCAGGATTCATTGAAAACCCTGTATTAAACATTTCAGATAGTATGACAATATCTGTCTTTTTATAAAGCTGTGAAATGAGGTTACCGAGATTTTTAAAATTACGGGTTTTATCTTCCCATACAGTGTCGGGTTGGACAATTGAGATCTTCATAATTGATTGTAGGGTGATAAAGATTAATAGGTATAAATTAAAAGAGTACAGGTAGTGACCGCCTGTACTCCTATTTTTCAAACTTATTTATCTATGATTTATGATTTGTTATTTTTTATTGATTGAATTATAGTAATTGGTGAATATCCCATTGATGAGTGGTTTGTAATAGAGCCAAAAGAATCTTCTGGTATCATTAGGTTTATCTGAATAAAGGATGCCTTTTAGTCTATCAACTCCCAGAAACCTGGATGTCCACATGGCAGTATTGCCTTTAGCGAAATCTCCGGAAAAATAGTAAATTCTCTGGGCGACCGGTTCCTGAACCACTGCAGGAAATTCATTTGAAAGATCATTACTTGCAAGCAGAGTATCGCCTATTGGTGTCGTTTCAATTTTGAACCTGGATACAACATTATTTTTCAGCGGGTCAATTATATCGAACCACTTATTAAAGGCAACTGAACCCGGAACCCCGTATTTTCTGGCATAAACTGAGTCGGTAATTATATGAGGCATAGCATTTTTAAGATGAGTGCCTTCTTCAAGGATAATAATATTTTTTTCACTGAGAATGACCAGACCGGGTTTTTTAAAATTCCAGGGCTTTCTGTACTCTTTTCTGTACATGGCCGTCATCCAGATTGGGAAGTCTTCGCCGGTTGTGTCGAGCGAGCTGAAATATTTTCCTGTCCAACCAGAAAAGGTGATTCCAAGTTTTTCCTGAGTCCTTACAGAATCAAAATCTGCGGTAGGATAGTTAAATGAGTTATATTCCAATAATAATGAGCTTGTTTCTGTCTTTCATTTCCTTTATAAGCAGGAAATCATTATTATTAAGACCGCCATAAAGTATTCTTGATTTACGACTTTTGTTTATTCCTTTATACCAGTCATTGAAAAATACTCCATAAGTATCAGCAAAATAAATTGCATCATTTTTTTCAGCAAGGTTAATGACATCTGCAAGATGATAATCATTTCTCTCCCATTTTTTCTCTCTTAATGGCCGTTTTGGGATAAATCCATAATAATCCTTCCTGAAAGAATAGCTGCTCTTATTTCCCTTTTTAACAAATCTTTCATTAGTCAGAATCCAGTCAAATGACTTATGGTTGTCACGGTCAAGGGTTGGTACGGTCTTATCAACTAAAATAATATCCATTGGCTTTTTCGAATGAAAAGTCCATCGGATCAGGTTAATTACCGGCAGGGCAATTATTACTGCCACAATGATAACTACAATAAGCAGAGTTTTTTTCATAACTGAATATATCTGAATGTATTCAAATACAGTAACTATAATCTGAATTATAACCAAAATACTTAATTTCAATTGTTAAAAGTATTAATTTATTTTTTTTAAAGAAAATAAATTTGAGGCAATTTAGTAAAAATTATTAAACCGCAAAAACAGTTAGTATCCACATGATGAATTATTACCTCTTTTATCAGCTCCACCCGCTTTTTTCCTTCAGGAAGAACCATTATTGCGTTTACACTTCCGATAGACGGGCGAAGCTTTTAACTTATGACCCATTTCTGTGAGTGTCTGAGCAGTAAGACTGTCAATAGCATTTTTTTCATAGCTGATCCAATCGGGTAACCACTGATGATGGAACCTTCCGGTATCGACAGCTTCGCGGATATTCATTCCAAAGTCAATTACATTCATAATAACCTGAAACACAGTTGTAGGGATAGTCGAACCACCCGGAGATCCTGCAATCAGAAAAAGTTTTCCATCTTTTTCAACAATTGTCGGTGTCATTGAGCTAAGTATTCTCTTTCCCGGCTGTACAGAATTGATTTCACCTCCAACAAGACCGTACATATTCGGGAAACCCGGCTTGATTGATAAATCGTCCATCTGATTATTAAGAAGGAATCCTGCACTGTCAACAACAATGCTGTTTCCGAAGCTGCCGTTCAGAGTTGTTGTGTTAGAGACAGCGTTGCCACTGGCATCAACGACTGAAAAGTGAGTTGTTTCCTCGCTGGTATATCCTTCAGGAGAACCAGGTTTAATATCAACTGATGACGAAGCTCTTTTTTTGTCGAAGTTTTCCATCCTGTGATGTATATACTTGCTGTTGATCAGCTTACCGGTTTGAATTTTCATAAAATCAGGATCACCCATATATTCTGACCTGTCAGCGAAAGCCCTTCTCTCCGCCTCCACCATCAGATGAATTGTCCGATAGGAATGAAATCCCCATTCTTTAACCGGATATGGTTCAGCCATTCCCAGAAGCTGGATCAGAATAATTCCACCGCTTGATGGAGGCGGAACAGTGATAATTTTAAATCCTTTATAATCAGTAAAAAGAGGTATTCTCGAAACCGATTTATATTCTTTCAGATCCTGTTCAGAAATAATCCCGTTTCCTCTTTTCATCTCCTTAATAATAAGGCGGGCTGTTTTTCCTGAATAAAATCCTTCCCGGCCATGATCTCTGATCCTCTTAAGAGTTTCAGCAAGAGCATGCTGGATAATAATATCTCCTCCTTTCCATAATGAATCCTTTACAAAAGCCGGTCTGACAGAATTTCTTTCAATGAATACATCTCTGTTAGAATTAACGATTCAGCCTGTTCATCTGATAAATGAAAACCTTTTTCAGCAAGGTCAATCGCAGGCTGAATGAGATCATTGAATGGAAGTTTACTATATTTTGATTGGGCGAGTAACATTCCATCGACTGTCCCCGGTACACCACTAGCCAGATGAGTGTCTGTGCTCAGTCCCTCTGATACATTCCCGTCTTTATCCAGAAACATATCTCTCGAGGCAAGCACGGGGCTTTTTCCCTGTAATCAATTACATCTGTTTTTCCATCATTTGTCCTGATTACCATGAATCCGCCTCCGCCTATATTACCAGCTTCAGGGTAACACACAGCAAGAGCAAATTCAGTGGCAATAGCGGCATCAACGGCATTACCTCCTTTTTGCAGTATTCTCACTCCTATTTCTGAACTCAGACGATTAGCAGATACAACAATTCCACTGTCAGCAGACAATATCCTGTCCTTCAATAAATTTGCTTTTGTGCTTATCAGACTTTACAGTACATCCGGTAAGAATCATCAATCCGAAAACAATGTTTATAATTTTATTCCCCATATTTACCAGTTTTAGTACTTTATGAATCAATTTAGCATCGATATTACTTTATGTTCCTTAGTGCTGCACATAGTTTTCCTTTGCGGTAAAAATAAATTAACCATTAAGTCACACTAAGAATCGTCAATAAATCGGACCAGTTAATAATCACTATACGATACAAGTATAACGATAAACTCACTAATTAAATGCTTACGTTATACAAAATCTGCAAGAACAAAATTTGTTTTTATTACTTTTGCACAAATATTTATAAGATGCTTCCAAATCAACCGCTTGCAGAAAGGCTGAGACCAAGAGAACTCGGAGAGTTTTGCGGACAGGAGCATCTTGTGGGAAAAAATGCTGTTTTAAGGAAGGTTATTGAATCAGGAAATATCCCGTCATTCATTTTGTGGGGACCTCCGGGAGTTGGCAAAACCACTCTTGCCGGGATAATAGCGAATACACTGAAAAGGCCATTTTTTCATCTTAGTGCGGTACATTCGGGCGTTAAAGATGTAAGGGAAACAATTGAAAAAGCAAAAAAACAGCAATTTTTTAACCAGCCAAACCCGATTTTATTCATTGATGAGATTCATCGTTTCAATAAATCACAACAGGATTCACTTTTAAGTGCTGTGGAGCAGGGAGTTATAACCCTGATCGGGGCAACAACGGAGAATCCTTCATTTGAGGTTATATCACCTCTTCTTTCACGTTGCCAGGTCTATATAATGAATCCACTAACTGAAGATGAAATTAATCAATTAATGAATAAAGCACTGAAAAAGGACAGTTATCTTGCAGCCTATCGACATAGAAATTGCAGAACATGAGGCTTTAATACGTATATCAGGCGGCGATGCAAGAAAACTGTACAATGCACTTGAACTTGTTGTCAGTTCCGAAGCCGATGAAACATCTTCTGAAAAAATTATAATCACCAATGAGAAGGTTTTAAGACATGTCCAGAAGAACCTGGCCCTTTATGATAAGAATGGTGAACAGCATTATGATATTATTTCCGCTTTTATAAAATCGCTCAGGGGAAGTGATCCGAATGCTGCTGTATACTGGCTGGCAAGTATGGTCGAAGGTGGCGAGGACCCTAAGTTTATTGCAAGACGGATGCTGATACTGGCAGCTGAAGATATTGGTCTTGCCAATCCGAATGCACTTTTGCTTGCCCAGTCATGTTTTGAAGCTGTCAATGTCATAGGATGGCCCGAATCGAGGATTATTCTGTCTGAGGCAGCAATTTATCTGGCAACTTCCCCAAAAAGCAACTCCTCATATTTGGCTATTGAGGATGCAATCGGAACAGTAAAAGCCGAAGGGGATCTCCCTGTACCTTTGCATATAAGGAATGCTCCGACCAGCCTCATGAAGAATCTGGGATATGGAAAAGAGTATAAATATGCTCACAGTTATTCAGGAAATTTTGTTCAGGATAATTTTCTGCCTGAAGAGATAAAAGGGACAGTCTTTTACGATCCGGGTGTTAATTCTAAAGAGGAAGAGATCAGGAAGAGACTCTCTGCATTATGGAAAGATATTTATAACTACAATAAAAAATAAAAGAAGAATCTGCACATAGTTTTCACGAGTGAATAGATAATCAATAGAATATATAATTTGCTTTATAAGTTATTTTTTAACTTTGTTTTAATATGTCACAAACTGTAATAAATATTCCCGGGCTAAAATACCAAGAATCTGCCAATTTTCTTTTGATTGCAGGACCTTGTGTGGTTGAAAGCGAAGAAATTATATTTGAAACAGCCGACCATCTGAAAAAACTGTCTGAAAAATACCAGATTCCTTTTGTATTCAAATCATCATACAGAAAGGCTAACAGGTCAAAAAATGATTCATTTTCAGGGATTGGTGATATTAAAGCACTTAAGATACTTGCAGAAGTCAGGAAGATGTTTTCTGTTCCGGTTATAACCGATATACATAATCCTGATGAAGCCGAAACTGCTTCTCATTATGTTGATATACTTCAGATACCTGCTTTTTTATGCAGACAGACAGATTTACTTGTTGCTGCTGCAAAGACAGGTAAATGGGTCAACATAAAGAAAGGACAGTTTTTATCCGGATCATCAATGAGGTTTGCAGTAGAAAAAGTAAGAGAGTCGGGAAATGTAAATATTATGCTCACTGACCGGGGAAATATGTTCGGTTATCAGGATCTGGTTGTTGACTTCAGGAATATTCCGATAATGCAAAAGATAGGGGTTCCCGTGATAATGGATATTACCCATTCACTGCAACAACCTAACCTGGAAGATGGAGTATCCGGAGGCAGACCTGAAATGATAGAAACAATCGGCAAAGCTGCTATAAGTGTGGGGGTAGATGGAATCTTCATTGAAACTCATCCTGACCCGGCTGTGGCTAAATCTGACGGAGCAAATATGCTGAAGCTCTCTGAAATGGAAAAACTTTTGAAAAAACTCGTTGCATTAAGAAAAACAATAAATTCTTTTTAATTATTTAAATTTTAAAAACCAATACTATGAAAAAAATCTTATTTGTTATTGCAGGACTCATTGCAGTCGCTACAATAAGTGCTCAGACGCTCGAGGAGATCGTAAAGAACTTCTCAGTTGCTATGAAATCTGATAAACTTGCCGGCATAACTTCTATAAAGATCACAGGCAAAATGTCAGCTATGGGTATGGAGATGCCAACGGTCATGTTCATGAAAAATCCGAATAAAGTTAAAGTTATTTATACTTTTAACGGACAGGATATGGTATCGGTATTTGATGGTGAAAAGGGATATATGATAAATCCCATGACCGGTTCAACTGATCCTGTGGAACTTACAGGTGAATCGCTGAAACAGGTCCAGGATAATAATATTTTTAAAAATAAATTGCTTGATTATTTCAAAAACGGGCAGCTCGCTCTTGAAGGGCAGGAAAATGTAAATGACAAACCTGCATTTAAACTGAAAGCTAATGTGGGAACTAATCCTATTTACATGTATATTGATAAAGTTACATATATGATTGTTAAAACTTCTACCATTGTTGATCAGATGGGTACTTCTATGAATGTTGATTCATATATGACTGATTATACTGACATAAATGGCGTGGTATTGCCAAAAAAAACTACAGCTATGGCAAATGGTGCAGAAGCTGCAGTTATAACTTTCGATAAAATTGAGGTAAATATTCCGATGGAGGACAGTGTTTTTAAATTAAAATAAAAATATGTATTTAATAATAAAGGCGGGCAATTTGCCCGTCTTTTTTATAAGCAGCTGGCCTGTAAGCCGGATTTTGTACAGTTTTGTCTTCTGCAAAAGAAATTAAAACTGTTTTCCATCATTTATCTTGGCGCGGCATCGCTGCCGGGCTCATACGATCCACCCCCCGGCATCGGACGAGCAGCCCTTACCGCCGGTATACATGATCTTTCAACCCATAAGGTGTACGGCTCCTGTTGTTGCCACCAGGACCGGTAAGCTCTTACCTCACCTTTTCACCCTTATCCCTGACGCTGCCGTCAGAGACGGTTATTTTCTGTTACACTGCAATATCCTCACGGATATCTTCCCGTTAGGAAGTATGGTGCTCTGTGTTGCCCGGACTTTCCTTCCCGATAAACCGGGACGATGGAACGGCCTGCTGCCTTGCAAAGGTATGAAATTGCAGAGTATTTGGAACACACAGCATAATAATGGTTATTTTTGCCACTTTAACTGAAGTTTGTTGTGCTTAAATTTGAAACCCCTCTGCCGCTACGCGGCATCTCCCCTAAAGGGGAGCTAATACTATTGAATTCAGAAGAATTTCAGTAGGATTCAGAGAATTAACCACCCTTTAGGGGGGCAGGGGGGGCAAAACTTTAGGCACTTTAGGCACTTAAAGCACTCTACAAAATGATAGATATTGATATAAATGATTATGATTATAACCTTCCATCGCACAGGATAGCTCAACATCCTGTTGATAGAAGAGATATGTCGAAATTACTTATATATAAAGCGGACACAATATCTAATGACATATTCAGAAATATTGATAATTATCTCCCTTCGGATTCTCTGCTGGTTTTTAACAATACGCGAGTAATCCGGGCGCGGATCCTTTTTCATAAAGATACCGGTGCAACTATTGAAATACTTTGTCTCGAGCCTCTTTCTCCAATTGAATATGAGCTCTCTTTCAGTTCAAAAAAACCTGTCGAATGGAAATGCATAATCGGAAATCTTAAAAAGTGGAAAAGAGGAGTACTATTAACAAAATTTAATTTTAATGGGCAGGAATATGTACTTACTGCAGAAAGAACTCATCCTGAAGGCGAGGCATGGCGCGTTCGGTTTAGCTGGAATTGCAGTGAGATATGTTTTGGTGAAGTAATTGAAGCGACAGGTCATATTCCTCTCCCTCCATATATAAACAGGGAGGATGATACAGAAGATATTACGAAATACCAGACAATTTATTCCAGCATTAAAGGTTCCGTTGCGGCACCCACAGCCGGATTACATTTCACAAAACAGGTATTTGAAAAACTTAAAAAGAAAGGTATAAGATCAGTTGAAGTGACACTTCATATCGGGGCCGGAACTTTCCGACCTGTAAAATCCAAAACCATTTCTGGTCATGAAATGCATCGTGAGCATTTCTTCATTGCAGCGGAAACAATTGAACTATTACTTCATAATAATGGAAAAATAATTGCCGTTGGCACAACATCGGTAAGAACACTTGAGAGCCTCTATTGGTTGGGAGTCAAGTTAATAAGTAATCCGGAGGCTGAACTATGTCTGGAACAATGGGAAATTTATGATATGAAGAAAAATGTATCTGTCAGAGAATCAATGGAAGCCTTATTGAGACTATTAAAAGAACGTAGCCTGTATAGTATTAATGCTTCGACAAGTATAATTATTATCCCGGGATACGAATTCAGGATGATAAACGGGATGGTCACTAACTTTCATCAGCCTAAGAGTACATT
Source organism: uncultured Bacteroidales bacterium (assembly GCA_963838215.1). GTDB lineage: Bacteria > Bacteroidota > Bacteroidia > Bacteroidales > VadinHA17 > LD21. The sequence continues at coordinate 252,626 of CAWIQG010000003.1, forward strand.
GCTCCTTTTAATCTCAGCCTTGACCGGAGAAAAATGGAAAGATATTTATACTTATGCCCTTGAAAATGGTTTCAGGTTTTTAAGCTATGGCGACAGTTCGCTAATATTACGGTAAAAACAGACTTTTTTTTGAATTATCTTGCTTATAACGAAATATTTAGTTTAATTTTGATAATAAATTGAATTTTTGTTTATTTGGCATCAAATTTATTTTAGTATGAATGGAGACAGAATAATGCAACAGGTTACTGCCATCTTCTCAATTTTTATGGTACTTTTTTATCTGGGTGTTGGAGGTTACCTTATATTCTATACAAATTTCAGTTACCTTGACAAGGCTGTCAGAGTGATAATCGGATCGTCTTTTATCTTTTATGGTTTGTACAGGGCTTACAGAGCATACATTAAAATAGTTGAAGTATTTTTCACAGAAAATAATGACAATGATTGAATCTCTTTATATTACAAAAATTTATATGTGAATTTAGTTATTTTTTCATTGGCCCTGGCATACACTTTGAGGCGGTCACAGTTGATAATTATTAAACGCAGAAAATATTTTAAGAATATGAACAGAGTACCAGTTATTCAAAAATTTATTATTATTGCGTGCCGGGATAAAAAAATCACCGACAGTAATATTGTGACCGGATATATAAGACATAACTTTTTATTGAAAATTCATTATCTTTTAATAGGACTAATGCTTATTCTGGTATCATGTACGGGGGGAAGTAATTCAGGTCCGGTTGAAACAGCAACAAGTGGAAATATAAGGATCTATGCTGATGAATCTTTTCAACCACTTATTGAGACTGAGGTTTATACCTTTACTCATTTATATAAACATGCAAAAATCACACCTATATATAAACCGGAATATGACATAATAAATGACTTTATGAATGATTCCGTTAAAGTAATTGTTACAAGCAAAAAGCTTTCTGATTATCAGATTCAATATCTCCGTGATACACAGATAATTGCCCGTACTACCACGTATGCTTATGATGCGCTAGCTATTGTCACAAATAAGAAAAATAAGGATACTCTATTAAAGTATAATTCAATCAAGGACATTTTCCTTGGTAAGATAAAGAACTGGAAAGAGATCAATCCAAAATCGGAACTAGGTGACATCCGCATTATTTTTGATAATAATAAATCAGGAAACATCAGATATTTTAAAGAACTCTTTGAGATAAAAGATTCCCTTCCACATAATTTTTATGCCGTTAACAATAATCCGGGGGTTATTGAGTTTGTTTCGAGGAATCCTGATGCACTTGGAATAATAAGTGCCAACTGGATCAGTAATAAGAATGATTCTCTCAGCATGAGTTTCATAAATAAGATCAATGTTGTTGCTATTTCACAGCAATTTGTTAATGACGGGAACTATTATCGTCCTTACCAGGGGTTTATTTATGACAAATCATATCCTTATGTCAGGGAGATTTATCTTATTTCGAGAGAGACATTTACAGGGTTGGGTTCAGGTTTTATAAACTGGGCCTGTGCAGAACAGGGACAACGTATTGTACTTAAATCCGGTCTTGTACCTGCGACGATGCCGATAAGGTTGGTTCAGATCAAAAGGTAGGAATTTAGGATATAGAAATCAGAAATCAGAAATCAGAAATCAGAAATCAGAAATCAGAAATTAAGAATTGGAAATCAGAAATTAATACTATAATTGACATCAAATAATTAATGATAGCTATGAAACGTTTAATTCTAAGGACGGCAGTTTTACTGACAGTTATTTTTACAGTTTTTTCGGTTAACATTCAGGCACAGGACTTAAATGCTGCGATTCTTCTTACCCGAAGTGAACAGTATGATAAAGCTGAAGCAATGTTCAAGGAGTTAATTCAGAAAGAACCCACAAACAGCAAAAACTATTTTTTTCTGGGAGAAAACTATCTTTTGGATTATTTTGCCGATACTATATCCAATTCTCTGTCGGAAGCTTCAAAGCTGGCTGATAATATATACCATAAAGGTGTCGAGGCAAACCCCAATGATCCGCTTAACTATGTCGGATTGGCTAAAGTTGCATATTATCAAAATGATGATAAGACCGCAGCAGAAATGCGTACAAAAGCAAGGAGCCTACTCCTCCCCTTCAAGAATATTAAAAAGATTGTACCTCCCGCCAAAGAATATGCATTTGCGCTGGCTAAGATTGCTGAATCTTATATAAAGGAAGATAAGGTTGATACTTCTGTTGCGTTGCCACTTATAAGGGAAGCCATTAAAATTGATAACAAAAATAAAGACGTTTTTTTAATAGCCGGTGATATTTATATTCTGGTAAATGATGGCTCCAGGGCAATTTCATTTTATAACCAGGCACAGTTTGCCGACCCAAATTCTCCTACTGCTAATATGAAAATCGGGAATATATATGTTAAAGGACGTGATCTTCAGGCAGCAATTCCATATTACGATCAGGCAATTCAGCTTAACGTAAATTATGCTCCTGCTTATCGTGAGCTGGGACAATTATATTTACTCGCTCAGATTTATGATCAATCAAAAGAGAATTTTAGAAAATATCTGGATCTTACTGCTGGTAATATTCCTGCAAAAACCAAGTACGTAAATGCTCTTTTCTATGCAAAAGATTATGATGGAGTAATAAAAAATGTGGAAGAAATTTTTGCTGTTGATAAGTCCAGAACCTATATGAACCGTATAGCAGGTTATTCATGTTATGAGAAGAACCCGCCGGACTATGATAAGGCACTTGCTTATATGGAGACATTGTTCAAAACTGTTGCCCCGGAACGTATCATCAAGAAAGACTATCATTACATGGCAAGGATTTTACTGAAAAAGAACCAGAATTATCCGAAGCAGGTTGATGAACTTAACGGTCTGAAATCGCAGCTTGAAAAAGAAAAATCAAAATATGCTGCGGCCTCAACTGCTGAAAAGGCAAAGATGAAGGCTAATGTGGACGATCTTACAAATAAGGTTGCAATCCTCGAAAAAGATGTTGCAGTTGCTGATGGTGAAATAAACAGAGCCTTTGACGAATATGCAAAGTTGCTGAGTTTTAATCCCGATGACAAGGCTTTGTTAAGTGAGATTGCCAGCAAATACTATACTTATAAACGATATGAAGGAGCAGCAAATACATGGCTGAAACTGATAGATCCCACTAAAGACAATACAGAGAATTACATGCAAATTGGAAGAGCTTATTATAATGGCGAAAATTATAAAACAGCCGATTCAATATTTAGTATAGTAATCAGCAAATCGCCTGATTATGTTCCGGCATATGTCTGGACCGCCAGGACATATTCCAAAATGGATCCTGACACTAAGCTGGGACTTGCACGACCAAAATTTGAAAAGCTTATTGATGTTGCAAAGAAAGATTCAATAAAGTATGAAACAGATATGATGGAAGCTTTCGTTTACCTCAGTTATTTCCATATGATGAACGATAACTTTAGTAAATCAAAAGAATATTATGACAGGATGATAAATATAGACGCCGGCAATAAAGAAAACAAGATTAAAGGTTATGGAGGATTAGGCATGCTTGAAATAAGAATGGCTTCAGTTGAAAAGACTAATGAAGGAAGACTTCCATATCTTGCAAAAGCAACTGATGCATATAATAAAATTCTTATTATTGACCCGGCGAATTCATCAGCAAAAGGTCAGTTGAATTATATTCATGATTTCGAAGCACAGGTTAAAAAAGGCATTAATCCAAATGAAATTAAAGGCATAATAACTACTACATCCGGACAACCTTTGCCTTATGCTTCAATAAGGGTAAAAGATACGGCAGCTGAAAACCTTTCAAGTGCCAAGGGAGAATTTAAATTTGAGATACCCCAGGGATCAGAAGTGCTGATAATAAGTGCTACAGGATACAAGTCCAAAGAAGTGCCAATCACAAAATCAAGAGTATATAATGTTACACTGGAACTACAATAAAGTTATTAGTACTCAGAATTAAGTACAATTAAATGTTGAAAAGCACAGGTTAAAATGTTGTTGAACGGTCTTATGTTTTAGAGAATTGTTCTAAACTATATTAAAAGTTTAACATTATTCTTTTCTCTGTTGGAAAAAAACAATTCATAATATATATTTGCAAATCGTAAAATCATAAACCTAAACAAATCGATAAAAAATGAGTAAACAAGGAAGTTCGTTCAAAGATGCGTTGCAGAATGTTTTTGCAACAAGTGCTATTTTAATAGCTTTTATAGTTGCCTATCTTTTGTACACACAAGTAATGGGTAATCCTGTAAATTTCGAAGGTGGTAATCCAAAAGCAGCGGCGCTGGAAGGTAACTATCTTGGAATCATCCATAAAGGTGGTGCGATTGTTCCTATCCTGATGACATGTGTATTGGTACTTATCATTTTCATTTTTGAAAGAGTCATCACATTATCAAGAGCAAAAGGTAAAGGCAGGTTAAATACATTTGTAAGTCAACTCCAGGGTCTTCTTGCACAGGATAAGATAGAAGAAGCACTTGAAGCATGCGACAAGCAAAAAGGTTCTCTTGCCAATGTGATGAAAGCAGGTCTTTTGCGTTACCGTGACCTTCAGAGAGACAAAGAACTTGAAAAGGATCAGAAAATCCTGTCAATTCAGAAATCATTTGAAGAAGCCACAGCTCTTGAATTGCCAATGCTGTCAAAAAACATGGTTATTTTCTCGACCCTTGCTTCAATTTCAGTGTTAATCGGGCTTATCGGTACTGTGCTTGGTATGATCCGTGCATTTGCAGCTCTTGCCCAGGCTGGCGCTCCTGATGCTCTTCAGCTTGCAAAAGGTATTTCAGAAGCTCTTGTAAATACCGCTTTCGGTATCACAGGCTCCACCCTTTCAATTATTGCATTTAATTATTTCTCATCAACAATAGACGGTTATACATTTAAAATTGATGAAGCAGGTTTCAGTCTGACACAGACTTTTGCTTCCTCACTGAAAAGCAACTAATTATAAATTTATCTTTTGGTTCAAATTAATAAATAAAAACTACAATGCCAAAGATTAAATTACCAACAAAGTCGCCACATATCGACATGACGCCGATGGTTGACCTGTTCTCGGTAGTGTTGACATTTCTTATGTTGACCGCCACTATGAGACAACAGGAACCGGCTCCTGTGGATACGCCCTATTCGATATCGGAGAAACCAACACCCAATTATAATACATTAACTCTTCTTCTTTCAAAAGACGACAGGATATTCCTGAATTTTGATAACGGACCTGATACCATACTTAAATACAGACCGAAGATCCTTACTGAAATGGGCAAGAGATATAATATTGAATTTACGGAATCTGAGTTAAGACAATTCGAGAAATATCCTTCAGCAATGGGAGTTCCGATTCTGAAAATGAAAGATTTTTTAGCAGCTAAAGACAATAAAGCTAAGACAGTTTTTCAAACAGGAATCCCTATTGATTCAACTGATAACCAGTTAGCATTATGGATACTCTTTGCCCGTCAGGTCAATCCAAATATTCAGGCATGTATTAAAGGAGACGTAAAAACAGGTTATCCGATAGTTAAGAAAGTTCTTGATATTATGGCTGACAAGAATGTGTACAGGTTTAACCTGATTACAAGTCTTGAAGCTGTTAAAATAAACCTCGCAGATATACAAAAGTGATATGGCAGAAATAATTCAAGAGGAAAAATCGGGCGGAAAAAAGAAAGCGAAGAAACTCGCCCCGCATATAGACATGACACCCATGGTTGACCTTATGTGTCTGCTAATCACGTTCTTTATGCTTACAACGGCTTTCAGCAAACCAAAAGTAATGGAGATTGTTCTTCCTGAAAAGCTCAAGGATCCAAATGTTGCACCTCCCAAGATTGTAGCCAGCCGTACTCTGAACATCATCCTTGGTCCTGATAATAAAATTTATTGGTATCCGGGAACAGTAAAGCCGGAAGATTATAAAAATCTGCCGCCTGTTCAGCAAACAGATTTTAGTCCGACCGGCATACGGCAACTGCTGCTTGAAAGAAACAGAGCGTTGTTTAAAAAGATCAATGACTTCAATGATCAGGTTCTTAAGGGGAAAATTGTTCTTTCACAGGATTCAGTTCTGGGATCAATCAAACAATTGAAAAAAGATGATGATACCGGTCCCATTGTACTTATTAAAGCATATAAGAAAGCGACCTACGGTAATGTTGTTGATATCCTCGATGAGATGAATATCTGTGGAGTCGCACATTATATGTTAGTCGACATTACATGGTTTGAAGAAAAGATGGTGGAAACAGCGGCAGGAATTTCGCCAACAGCTGTTGCATCCCATAAATAACCCGTAAACCTATAAAAACATGGCAAAAGAAAAGATAATAATTCCTGCCTTTGATGATATTGTGTTTGAAGCCAGGAATAAGGAGTACGGAGCTTATAAACTGCGTAAAAAATACAATCGCACTGTAATTATTGCTTTGCTGATCGGTATTATAATTTTAGGAACTGCAATCATTACTCCGTATCTTAATGCAAAAGCTGCGGAAAACAGGTCAAAACGTGCTGAAAGAAAAGTAGAGATCAAGTTGGAGAATCTGGATCAACCAAACGACCAGGTAGCTCCTCCCCCTCCACCTCCTCCTCCACCGGCAGATGTTGTTCAGCAGCAAAAATATGTTCCTCCTGTTGTTGTAGACTCAATCAAACCTGAAGACGTTAAGCAACTTATGACTGCTGATCAGGCACAAACTGAAGTCAAAGACAAAGAAGTAGTTGAAGTTCAGGCTGAAGTTAAAGAAGAGGTTCAGGAAGCAGAACCGGAAGAAGTTCCCTTCGTTGTTGTAGAAGAGATGCCTATGTATCCGGGTGGCGATGTTGAACTTCTTAAGTATATTATGGAACATACACAGTACCCTGAAGTTGCAAAGGAAAACAATATCCAGGGCAGGGTTATAGTAAGATTCTGTGTAACTGCTAAGGGTGGTGTAAGTCAGGTAAGCATTCTGAAGGGCGTTGACCCTGAACTCGATAAAGAAGCAATCAGGGTTGTTAATACACTTCCTGCATTTAAGCCAGGGAAACAGGGAGGGAAACCTGTTCCTGTATGGTACATGGTACCAATTACATTTACGCTTAAATAGAAGCTCATTTTAAGTTTTATAAGAAAAGGCTGGATATTATGATTCAGCCTTTTTTATTTGAAGAAGTGAGTTAGGAACAATGAACAAAGGAGTGCAAGAAATCAGAAGCTATTTTTAATTCCAAATTTGCTTTTCAAATATTCTTCATCCTTTCTTCTTAAGTTCCTTTGAAAGTAACTTTATAAAGTCCTCAATATCGGCTTCTATGGTATCCCAACTTGTCATTAATCTGTATTCTGAAGTCTTCTCATCCCAGGGGTAGAAATAATAATGATTTTGCATTCTTTCTGCCACATTGGGTGGCATTATAACAAAAACACCATTTGACTGTACAACCTGAGTAATACTGATCCCCTTAAGTTGCTGTAGACCCTCTGCAAGCATTCTGGCCATTGCATTTGAATGGGAAGCACAGATTCTCCAGAGATCGTTCCTGAAATAAGCAATGTACTGAGCGGAAATAAATCTCATTTTTGAAGCAAGTTGCATACCCTGTTTCCTTATATATTTAAAGTCATTGGAAAGGCCCGGTGTAAGAAAACAGATCGCTTCGCCGAACATCATCCCGTTTTTTGTACCTCCGAATGAAAGAACATCAACACCGGCATCAGTAGTAAATGCTTTAAACGGAAGATCAAGTGATACGGCAGCATTAGCTATTCGGGCTCCATCCATGTGAAGTAGCATTCCGTTTGCATGAGCAAAATCTGCAATTTCTTTTATCTCAGAGGCAGTATAAACAGTACCCATTTCTGTTGACTGTGTCACAGAAATCACTCCTGGTTGAGAATGATGCTCAAAATCAATGCCGTGCATGTGTCGTTCTATAAGGTCAATATTGATTTTGCCATCAGGAGCATCGACCGTGAGAACTTTACATCCTATAAATTTTTCAGGGGCACCACATTCATCCTGTTCTAGATGAGCTGTTGATGCAGTGATTACAGAATTCCATGATCGGGTAATTCCTGAAAGGCTCAACACATTGGCAGCTGTTCCGTTAAAGACAAAAAATGTCTCTGCAGAATTACCAAAATGTTCTTTAAAAACAGACAGAGCCTGTTCAGTATAAATATCATGGCCATAACCCATTACATGCCCTGCGTTTACAGAAATAATCTCTTTGACTATATCCTGATGAATTCCGGCATTATTGTCGCTTCCAAATCCTCTCTTTTCATTATTGTTTTTCATGTGTAAATAATTTTGTAAGTTATTAAATATCAATTAGCAGAATAAATTAAGATAAGAAAAAGTAAAATTTCATGTACGTGCTCCAATGGCAACATTTGTTTGTTCTTATCTGTTTGATGTCAGTTTCATACTCAAAGTCTAAGCTTCAGTAAAAATCGACCGTTCTTTATGCTGCGTTTTCTTTAATTTCTATTTCAACTCCAAGTTCTTTTAGCTGGCGTTTGAGGTTAGCAATCTTTTTTGTTTTTCGTTTTTTATCCATAAAATCTGCCCCCAATTCCCTGTATGGTTCCTTATTCTTGATGATATGATAGCATGCACAAAGGATCTTGTGTCCTACTGCAATTAGTGCTCTTTTCTTGCCTCTTCGACTTGCAAGGCTATCATATTTTGTTCTCAAATAAGTTCGTTTTGTTCGAGTTGAGGCCCATGCCAATTCCACCAATAGAGCTTTAAGATAAATATCACCATGTGTTATTCTTGAACTTTTTTTTTACCTGCACTTTCATTGTTTCCCGGACTCATTCCAGCCCATGATGAAAGGTGATGCTCGTCTGGAAAAACATCCATTTTTGTTCCTATCTCGGCGATTATTCCTACAGATCCTTCTTTCCCAACTCCAGGAATGGTTTGTAAAAGCTCTATTAATTCCCGGCAAGGTTCCACTTTCTTGTCAATTTCAGTATCAATTTGATCTATCTGTTGTTCCAAATAGCCAATATGAGACTTTATTGTAGTGATCATAAACCTGTGGTGGTTGGTAAAAAAACCAGATATCGCTTCTTTTAATTCTTCCCTGCTCGCTGAAAGTTTTCCATGGTAGTGTTCCTTAACAAGTTCCTCAACATTTTCTCCTCGTAATAGTCCTTCTATTAAACGGGTAGCAACTACTCCTTCTATATCCGAGACAACAGATGAAAGTTTAATATTTGCATCTTCAAGTATTCTTTGTATCCTGTTTTTCTCAGCAGCGATTTGTTCTGTGAGTTTCCTTCGGTAACGGGTTAAGTCTCTTAGCTCTCTTATATCCTGTGGGGGAATAAAACTTCCTTTTAGCAACCCGCTTCGTAATAACTTGCAAATCCATTTGCTATCTGCTTTGTCCGTCTTCCGACCCGGAACATTTTTTATATGTCTGGCATTAACCAACAATATCTCAAAATCTTTCTCCAGAACATTATAAACAGGCTTCCAATATACTCCCGTGCTTTCCATTGCAATGTGGGTGATCCCATTCTTCTTTAACCATTGCGCCATGCTTTTCAAAGAACTTGTTATTGTGCTGAATGTCTGGGTTTCGGTTTTGATCCCTTGTCCCGAGACAGTAGCAACTACCGTCTCTTTATGAACATCCATTCCACAGCCTCTTTCGATATGCTGTTCAAATTCAATAATCTCTTTCCCCATATACTTTGATGTTGGTTAGATACTAACATCAAAGTAAAATATTTTCATGTTTGTTTGTGATTCTCAAATCATGTTGGTTTCATACTAATATAAATAGTAGCGCAGGCCTCCATAAAGCCTGCGCAATATAAAATAAATGAGAATCAAACAATTATGCTTTCTTCTTCCTAAAGGCAAAAAAGAGCATAACTAAACCAAAAGCAAGCATCAACAAACCCATAATAATATTTACATTGATGCCCAGTGATTTATGGTACATTTCAGTATTTGACATTGTGAAAAAACCGAATACTGAAATTATTACTCCTACGATCGAAAACATCAAACCTATAGGTATTCTTATATCTACCATTTTAATTTCCTCCTACCAAAACATTATTGTTAATACTAAAAATATCGCACCGACAAGAATTGCGAGTCCTACAGGGCGCTGATACCACTTCAGGTCTTTATCATCAAGTGTGCGGGGAGTCAGAGAATATACCAGACCGGTTAATTCTCCATCAGATTTTTTTTGCTTTGTCAGAAGAGTTAATCCGACTGTAACTGTCGTGCTTACTACAAAGGCTATTATTGCAGTCCAGAAATTCTGTGCCATCTCAACAGGATAGGTGTGCAGTGTAGCTATCCAGCCACCTTTTACCAGAGATGTTGCCCCTTCAGGTACTGTTAAACCATGATGCAGCAGCGCCAAAACAAAGCCTAATAGCAAACCCCAGAATGCAGCATGTCCTGTGGTGCGCTTCCAGAACATTCCCAGGAAGATAACTGCAAAAAGAGGTGCATTGATCAATGAGAAAATTGTCTGAAGAAAATCCATGATATTGCCAAATTTACCGGCGACATAAGCTGATGCAATGCTTAAAAGTATTCCGGCAATAGTAGCAATCCGGCCAACTTTCAGATAATGTTTCCCGTCAGCTTCTTCGTTACCTGTACGGTGTCTTATATAGCTCTGATAAATATCATAAGTCCAGACCGTATTAAATGCTGAGACATTACCTGCCATACCCGACATAAAAGATGCCAGTAAGGCAGTGATCCCAAGTCCCAGAACACCGGCCGGGAGGTATTGTTTTAAAAGCATTATTATCGTCAGATTATAATTTAATCCTCCATTTGGATCTGCCGGTATTGTGAATCCTTTACCGGGGTCATGAGAAAGAGCCAGCGCAATTATTCCCGGAACAATAATCAGAAAGGGAATGAACATTTTAGGTAATGCCCCGATAAGAGGTACTTTCCTTGATGCAGCCTTGGATTCTGCTGCAAATGCCCTCTGAACAATCAGAAAGTTTGTGCACCAGTAACCAAAGGACAAGACAAATCCAAGACCAAACAGAATTCCATACCATTTTACTCCCAACGGATTGGAAGTAGCCAGCCCTGTATGGCTCCATGTTGTAGTAAATGTATTAGCCGCAAATCCACGCGATGTTGCTATTGGAGCTAACTGTGCTTTTAGTCCGACCCAACCTCCAACGTCTTTCAGAGCTAAAAATGCAAGAGGCAAGAGTCCGATAACAATTATGAAAAACTGAAGAACTTCATTATAAATTGCAGATGAGAGTCCTCCAAGATATGTATAACCGAGAACTATCAATGCAGATATCCAAAGACTTAGATCGAAATTCCAACCAAGTACATTTTCCATGAGGAGAGCCAGGGCGTACATAGATATACCTGATGCAAGTACAGTCATTACAGCAAAAAGAATTGCATTTAATGCACGGGTCTTTTCATCATAACGGAGTTTAAGAAACTCAGGGACCGATCTTGCTTTTGAGCCATAATAGAACGGCATCATGAACAGGGCAAGAAATATCATTGCAGGAATTGCCCCGATCCAGTAAAAATGGGTCGTAAGCATCCCGTACTTCATGCCGGAGCCCGTCATTCCCATTACCTCCAATGCACCAAGGTTAGTAGAAATAAAGGCTAATCCTGCTACCCAGGCTGGCATCGATCTTCCTGCCTCAAGAAATGCATTTGCATTTTTCATGAATTTTCTCAGGAACCAGCCAATGCCCAGGACAAACATGAAATAGATTATCATAATCAGATAATCTACCCAACTCAGTTCAACTTTCATAATTAAAGAATATTAAATTATTATTCATTTTTAAATTAAAATTATATTCGAAGTATTATATCTTATACAACAACGCAAGTAAAAATACATTTTAAGATTGATTTATAAATATTAAAATAAAAAAATTTAACTTAATATTGAAATCTATATTGTTTTTTTGAAAATCCGATTTGGCCTGATTGATCCATGAAAACACGATACTTCATATTTATTTCATACAAAGGTACCTCCTATCATGGTTGGCAAATCCAGCCCAAATCTGTTACTGTTCAGAAGATTCTGGATGAGGCGTTGAGTGTAGTTCTCAGTGAAAAAATTTCCACCGTTGGTGCCGGAAGAACAGATACCGGGGTACATGCTCTTATCTTCTGTGCTCATTTTGAAAGTATCTCACCTGATCTTTTAGAGTCTGATAACCTTTTGTTCAGGCTCAACAGATACCTCCCTGAAGATATTTCAGTTAATTCACTAAAAAAAGTATTGCCTGATGCTAACGCAAGATACAGTGCCATCTCAAGAACATACAAATACTTCATTTCCAGAATCAAGGACCCATTCTTTGATAATTCGAGCTGGTACCTTCATGGCAATATTGACGTTGGTGCAATGAACGAAGCAGGTAAATTGTTGTTTAATCATTCAGATTTTACCAGTTTCAGCAAGCTTCATTCAGATACTAAAACCAATATATGCAAAATCTACAATGCATCATGGGAAGAACAAGATAATCGCCTGATATTTACGATTAAGGCAGATCGCTTTCTCAGGAACATGGTGAGGGCTATTGTAGGAACGATGGTTGAAGTCGGTTTCGGAAAGAAGCATCCTGATGAATTTGAAAAGATAATTCTTGCTAAAGACAGATGTAAAGCCGGAAAATCAGCTCCTGCAAAAGGTTTGTTTCTGGCGGATATTGAGTATCCCGAAGAAATATTTGTTTGATACCAAGGCCCCCCCTGCCCTCTAAAGGGGGGTTAATCCTCGTTTTTTATGAAAGTTTTTTAAATGTAATGGTATTAGCACCCTTTAGTGGGTCGGGTGGTATAAAATTAGTATTCGTCAGGCAACTCTTTCAGTTGTGCCAGAGTGAATACCGGGCCGTCCTTGCATACATATACCTTTCCTACATTACATCTTCCGCATTTCCCAAAACCGCATTTCATTCGATTTTCTAATGTGGTATAGATGTTTTCATCAGTAAAACCAAGCTTTGCCAACACGGGAAAAGTGTATTTTATCATTACCGGGGGTCCGCAAACAATAGCTAACGTATTTTTTGAAGAAGGACCAATTTTTTCAACTATTGTGGGTACGAAACCAATTTCTCCTTTCCAATCAGGGGATTCTCCTCCAGGATCGACAGTTGTAATGAGCTTTACATCTTTCCTTCTCTCCCATTCCTGTAGTTCATGCTTATAAACCAGATCTTTAACAGTTCTGGCACCATATATAATTGTCACATCCTTAAAGTTATCTCTCAGGTCAAGTGCATTCCAGATCACGCAACGCATTGGAGGCAAGGCTATTCCGCCTGCAATAAAAAGAAGGCTCTTTCCTTTCCATTCATCAAGCGGGAAAGTATTTCCATAAGGTCCGCGAAATCCAATGACGTTTCCCTCTTCGCATCCTGAAAGAGCATGGGTAACCTTTCCAGTCTGCCGGAAAGTACATTCAATATAGCCATTACGTGTTGGTGATGAGGCTATACAAAAGGTTGATTCCCCTACACCATAAACAGAATATTCTCCAAACTGGCCTGATTTGAAAGAGAATTTATTCTGATCTTCTTCATTTACAAATTTCAGCATGAATGTTTTTACTCCGGGTGCCTCATAAGTGATTTTCTCAATTCTCATAAGGTATGGCATATATAAGCTGTCCATCATACTTTGACCTCCTGAATAGAAATTAAATGTTCAAGAATATTCATATCAACCGGACATGCCCTGGAACAACGGCCACAGCCGGTGCAACCATAAACCGACAATCGGTCGGGCATGTAAGAAAACTTGTGCATGATCCGCTGTCTCCACCGCTGGGATTGCACTTCCCTAGGGTTGTGTCCTGAAGTATGGAGTGTAAACTGTGAAAATCCACATGAATCCCAGCATCTTACCCGCGATCCTGACCGCCCGTGCGCCTCGTCCTGAATATCAAAACAAGCACAAGTAGGGCAAACATAAGCACAAGCGCCGCAACCGATACATCTCAGGGATTGCTCAATCCACTGGTCGCTTTCAAAAAATTTATCGAGATTTAGCCTGATCTCTTCCTGATTAAACTTTACCGGAACTTCAGCAAGGAATTTATCTTTCTCAACATTTTCGCCCTTTAGGAACATATCTGATGCCAATGAAACAATGGCAGATCCTTTATCAGTCAATATTTCAGCAAAATAATCACCATTATCACCAAGTTGTGTGAATAGGATATCGCTTCCTGCAGTATTTCCCGGATTGCCACCGACAGAGGTACAAAAGCAGTATTCATCAGATTTATTACAGCTGAATCCAAAAACAGTAACTCTCGATAAACGATTATTATAAATTTCGTCTTTATAATCCCAGTTGAAAATAGCGCTTAACTCTCCTATACCCATTGCATCACAAGGTCTGACGCCCCAAAGTATAACATCCGGAATATCCTTTAAATCAATTCCTTTGACTGACATTCCATCCTTGTTTTTGGAATAATCGAGAATTTTTTCAGTGCGTGGAAAAGCAACGCCCTTTGATGACTGCGTAGTCTGAATATAATCTGTTGCAATTCCCGAGAAGTTTTCAGCCTCTCTGAACGACACTTTCCCGTTTGTCGTTGCAGGAGCGTAAACAGTTTTACCGTTCTGCTTTAAGATATCGAAAAGCTTTTCCAGTGAATCTTTCCTGACTAATCGCTTATCAATATTCATATCCTATAGTATAAAATTTTCTTTATCATCAGGTTTGTATGTCGACATAAGATGTCCGCCATTAATTGATGGCTGATAATCTCCAAAATTAAGTTTCGCATCTTCTATCATTTTCTTCGTCAATAAGTTAATAGGGATAGCCAGCGGACAGGCGTTGGCGCATGCATCGCAATCTATGCATCGTCCGGTTAAATGAATGGCCCGCATAAAATGCCATTCAAGATTTCCAAGCTCATGAGATGGAACAGGTATCCACTGCGGCTGATTGAAATCAACTGTGCACCTGTGACAATAACACATTGGACATGCAGCACGGCAGGCATAACATTTAAAGCATGGAGTAAGCTCATCGATCCAGAATTTCCATCTTTCTGCGGGGGTCATACCTGACAATTTTTCCAGTATCTCCTTGTTGCGTTTGTCTATTTCAATCTGATACTGGTGAATAAATGTCTCAACTTCAGCTAGTATCTTAAATTCAATTAGTTTGCTTTCAGGGGTAATTCCAAGGACAAGAAGATTATTGTCATTTATCTGGAATTCCGAAGCAAGCTGAATGATGCTTCGCATAACCGGAAGTGTGGCAATAATTGCCATCTTCCCTTTGTTTTTTACTTCCTTCTTTGTAACATAAGCTGCAAGATTCTGGACACACCGGCAGTCAAATATTAATTTGTCAGCATCTTCAGTTTTTTCAGCAAAAAGAGCACGTGTTTTATCGCCAGTACCCTGTTCATAACCGATGACAACCTTAACAGCAGCAGTTTCAAGAAGCTCTTTCGCCCTTTTTATCATATCATCCATGACTTACCTCCCTGACCGGTTTAGCTACCTTTTTATATTCGTTATATGGTCCAAGTTCTCGGATGGAGACCACCGTTGTATTAACAACATCGGCCCACTTTGCTCCTTCAGCAGCAGAGACCCAGGAGAATTTTATTCTTCTTATATCGATTCCCATGAAATCACATAATGACCGGAACATTATCCATCTTCTTCTGGCATGAAAGTTCCCTGATGTGTAATGACAATCATTGGGATGACAACCTGAAACTATAATTCCGTCGGCACCTTCATCAAAAGCCTTGAGCAATAACATATAATCGATACGGCCTGTACAAGGAAACCTAATAATCCTGACATTTGAGGCATATTTGATCCGGCTTGTGCCGGTCAGGTCCGCTCCGGCATAAGTGCACCAGTTACAGACGAAAGCAACAATTTTTGGTTCAAAATCAGCCATTAAAGAAAACTTTAATATTCATTTAATAATGCCATCACTTCGGAATACATCTGCTCGTGTGTATAACCTTGTATATCAATTGACTTCGTACGGCAGAATGCGACACATGTGCCACAGCCCTGACAAAGACCAGGATTAACTTTAGCTACAGACTTAATAACCTCTCCATTCCGGTTTTTAATATCCTCCTTCTCAATCGCCTGGTACGGGCATGCAGAAATACAAAGGAAACAGCCAACACATGATGAGTATACAGGTGGAGCCTGTCGGTTGACAACAGCAATAAGCGGTTCGCGTGTAAGTTCATCCTGTGAGAATAGCCCGGCAACCTTAACTGCAGCTCCCGATGCCATAGCTACTGATTCGGGAATGTCGCGTGGTGCCTGACAGGCCCCAGCCAGAAAGATGCCTGCAGTATTTGTCTCTACAGGCTTTAGTTTTGGATGGGCTTCAGCAAAAAATTTGTACGGATCGTAAGAAATATGCAATTTCTGTGCAAGTTCTTCAGCTCCCTCATTGGCTATTCCGGCAGTGGCCAGAACAACCATGTCGGCATCAATCTCTACAGGCATAGCACCAAGCAGAGTATCTGCTCCATTCACGATGAGCTTGCCATTTTTTTCATAAACTCTTGAAACTCTTCCACGTATATAATTCACACCGTCATCTTCAATTGCTCTTCTGACAAATTCCTCGTACATCTTCCCTCCTGCTCTTATATCCATGTAAAATACGTAGGACTTTCCACCATGAACCTTATGCTGGTACAACATTGCATGTTTTGCGATATACATGCAGCAAATCTTTGAGCAATACGGAATTCCCTTAGCCGGATCGCGTGATCCTGCACATGCTATAAATACAATTTTCTCAGGTATCTTTCCATCTGATGGTCGGCGTATTTCACCAAGTGTGGGACCCGAAGCAGATGCAAGACGTTCAAACTGGAGTCCTGTAATAACATCGGGATATTTGCCAAAACCATATTCGGGGAAGAAATCAGGTTGTTTTACAGTGAATCCTGTGGCAATAACAATTGCACCAACTTCAACTTCAATGATCTGATCTTCCTGATCGAAACGTATAGCCTTAGTCGGACAAACTATTTCGCATACTTTGCACTTACCTTTAATATAATAAGTGCAATTAGCTCTGTCTATTACAGGTTTATTAGGAACAGCTTGCGGAAAAGGTACATATATCGCAGTTCGTTTACCAAGTCCTTCATTGAATTCACTTGGAATTTTCTTTACCGGGCATTTGGTTGTACACGTTCCGCAACCTGTGCAGAGTTTTTCTTCGAGGCTCTTTGATTTTCTCCGGATTTTCGCTTTAAAGTTCCCTATGAATCCTTCAAGGCTTTCCAGTTCAGCATAAGTATATAATGTGATGTTTGGATGCTGAGCCACTTCTACCATTCTCGGGGTCAGAATGCACTGGGAGCAGTCGAGAGTCGGAAAAGTTTCTGACAGCTGCGACATATGACCACCTATTGAAGGATCTTTTTCAATCAGGATCACTTTATGGCCGGTGTTAGCAATATCAAGACTAGTCTGGATACCGGCTATACCACCTCCGATAACCAGGGCCGTTTTGGTAACCGGAACTTTGATTTCGTTAAGGGATTGATTATATTTTATTTTCTCGACCAGAATTCTGACAAGATCTATAGCTTTTTCTGTTGTAGCGTCTCCTTTTTCATGCACCCACGAACAATGCTCGCGGAGATTAGCCATCTCACACATATATGGATTTAATCCGGCTTCAGCGCATGCTTTTCTGAAAGTAGGTTCATGCATCCTTGGAGAGCAGGATGCAACAACAACTCCAGTGAGACCCTTCTCGGTAATTGCATTTTTAATAAGGCTCTGTCCCGGATCGGAACACATATATTTATAATCGATGCTGAAGGTGACACCATCATATTTGCTTACTGTTTCAGCAACCTTTGCACAATCGACTGTAGCACTGATGTTCTCCCCGCAATGACAGACAAATACCCCTATTTTTGACATATTATTGCCTGATATACTTATTAATAATCAAACCGTTACTTTTACAAAATGCCTTTGCAGCCCCAACGCTTTTCTGTCAAGACCCAAAGCAATACCGAGCGCTTGTGTTACATACATAACCGGAATATCAACTTTCGCACCAAGAAAGGAATTAATTGCATCGCGGCGCATATCGAGGTTGGAATGACACATCGGGCATGCAACAATTATTGCTTCAGCACCACGATCAAAGGCATCACCGACTATTTTCCCGGACAATCTGCCAACCGAACTGGTTCTTGAAACAGATAAACCGGCTCCGCAACATTCTGTTTTGAATGCCCAGTCAATTGGCGCTGCCCCGGCCTTAAGCATTAAAACATCCATTGACTGAGGATCTTCCTCCCTGTCAAATTTTAATATCTCATGAGGTCTTACCAGTAAACATCCGTAATAACAGGCAACCTTATGCTCAAATGGCTTTACTACACGTCCTTCCATGTTTGGAGTAATATATTTGTCGAGCATCTGGATAATATTCAAAACACTGACAGTTCCGTTGTATTTAAGACCGTTTGCTTCAGTTACAGCAGCGTTAAGCACTGGATCTGCTGCCAGTTCATGTTTCGTTACTGTTAACCTGCTATAACAGGCAGCGCATGGTACAACTATCTCAGTAAACCCCTGTTTTTCTGCCTGAGAAAGAATTCGTGCCGGAAGTGCAAGAGAAAGTTCTTTATTCATATTATGGGCAGCTGTTGCTCCGCAGCAATTCCAGTCAGTGATCTCTTCAAGTTTGATATCAAAGGCTTTAGCAACAGCAACAACCGACTCAGCGTATTCACGTGAGGATCCTTTCAGGGAACAACCGGGGTAAAATCCGAGAGTCATATATTTAATTTTTATTTTTCTTATTTGTTTTTCTGAAAATCGCAGCAACTCCTGAACGATCCTTTATCAATTCAGGAAATATATTCAGTTTGCCACGTTTCATCATTTTGGGAGCAAGGGCCAGATCGTCAAGTATTTTTAACGTTCTTGCTTTATAGTCAGCAAATAATCCGATTTCATAAAGTCTTCCTGTATACCTTATTGAGTCGAGAAAAGATTTATGGAACGCGATAATTTCTTTTGCTTTGGGATTCGCCTTTTTCTCTTTCAGAGCTCTTTCTCTAAGATAATCCATCATCTTTGGGATATCTATGCTCATCGGGCAGCGTGCAAAACACATTTCACATGTCAGGCAAACCCAGATTGAGAATGAACGTAAAACTTTCTCTTCCAGTTCAGGATTATCTGTCTGCAACATTCTCATTATTAATGATGGAGGATAATCCATTTCTTCTGATAAGGGGCAACCTGCAGAACATTTTCCGCACTGATAGCAATGGCTGACCTTTACTTCAGTATGATCGAAAACTTCACTTCCAAGTCCTGAAATTGTCAAATGATGCGGATCTGAACTCATATAATAATTATTTTTGCAATATATTACAGATATTGGAATTCAACGGCTAAAAGTAATTATTAAAAAACTAAAACAATATGAAAAAAGTCATATTGCCCGTTTCAAAATAATTCTGACAAATATCCGAATTGTAAAACTGTAACTAACATCCGGATTATGAATGAATAAAATAATACTCTGGAAAGTTGAATGTGATAGTTATCATTTTAATCTGTTGTCAATAATTTCACAAAACAAAAAAAAAATATATTTTTGTGCGGCTTTAACTTACCTTTAAATCAGATTCTATGAACAAAGAATTGTTGATATTATTTTTCCTGGTGGGAGCCATTTTTGTCGGATTGGTGCTGATCTTTTCAGGAATAGTATCCCCAAAATCAATAAATCCCCAAAAATTTGAACCTTACGAGTGTGGTATTCCTACCGAGGGTGTAACATGGCTGCAGTTTAATGTAGGATATTATCTCTTTGCAATTCTATTTCTGGTTTTTGATGTTGAAACAGTCCTTGTATTTCCGTGGGCCGTGGTAATGAAGGATGTAGGAATTACTGCTTTTGTTGAAATAGTAATTTTCTTTTTCATACTGGGTTTGGGATTATTATATGCCTGGAAAAAACATGCTCTGATATGGGAATAAAAGGAATGAAAAATGAAGAGTTCGGAGATAATGAAAGTCTTCAGCTTCTGAATGAATCCGGGTCCAATATTCTTTTAACCACTATTGATGATGTTATAAACTGGGGAAGGAAGAATTCTTTATGGCCACTTACCTTTGCGACAAGTTGTTGTGGTATAGAAATGATGGCTGCCGGTGCTCCAAGACACGACTTTGCACGATTCGGAATGGAAGTCTACAGAGCCAGTCCCAGGCAGGCTGATGTAATTGTAGTTGCCGGAACTATTGTAAATAAAATGGCACCCGTCTTGAAACGGCTGTACGATCAGATGTCAGAGCCGAAGTATGTTGTGGCTATGGGTGCATGTGCAATTTCCGGAGGACCATTTTTTCTTAATTCATATTGTGTCGTCAAGGGTGTGGAACACGTTATTCCAGTTGATGTTTATGTACCAGGTTGTCCTCCCCGCCCTGAAGCTTTATTATATGGAATGCTTCAGCTTCAACGTAAAATTGAAACCGAAACAGCACGATCAAGAAAAAAAAGGAGTGCTACTCATGATTCAAAATAATGAGCTGTTTGATTCAGAAAACTGAAAAAATGGATAAAATACAATTAAAAGAATTTATAAAATCGCTAGATCAGGATCTTGAGATAATTGAAGGCAAACAATATATTGAGGTAGCAGTGCCTCCGTCAAAAATATACTTATTAGCTAAACAACTCAAAGAAAAAGAAGAGTCTCGTTTTGATTTTTTATTTTGTCTTACAGGAGTTGACTACGGACAGGATCTGGGTGTGATATACCACCTTCGGTCGACAATATTTGACCATGTTGTTGTATTAAAGACCCGGACCTCAGACAGGGAGCATCCGCAATTCGATTCAGTAGCTGATATCTGGCTTACCGCTGATTTTCATGAGAGGGAAGCTTTTGATCTGCTCGGAATAAAATTTGCCAATCATCCGGACCTCAGACGGCTCTTTCTTGATAGTTCGTGGGGGTTCCCATTGAGGAAAGACTATGTTGATGATATTAATATTGTTACCAAGTAGTTTATGGAAGAAAAGGTAAAAAATATATCTACTGACGAGCAGCAGGAATATGTCATTAACATGGGACCTCAGCATCCATCGACACATGGTGTGCTGAGACTTGTGGTTTCGCTTAAAGGCGAGATTGTTAAGAGTGTACAACCTCATGTAGGATATATTCACAGGGGCATTGAAAAAATGTGTGAAAGCATTACTTATCCCCAAATAATTCACCTGACAGACAGAATGGATTATTTATCGGCCCATATCAATAATGAAGCTGTCTGCCTGAATGTTGAGAAAGCTCTTGAGGTTGAAATTCCCGACAGGATAAAAGTTATCAGGACAATTATGTCGGAGCTTACCCGAATCCAGTCGCATCAACTCTGGTGGGCTTCATTTGGTATGGATCTTGGAGGCTTAACCTGCTTCTTTTACGGTTTACGCGACAGGGAGAAAATCCTCGATATTTTTGAAGAAACTTGTGGGAGCCGCATGATTGTAAGCTATAATTGTCCTGGTGGATTAATGTATGATATTCACCCGAATTTTCAGAAACGAGTAAAAGATTTCATAAAATATTTCAGGAAAACTTTACCGGAGTACGATCAGTTACTTACAGGAAATGTAATTTTTCATGAACGAAGTAAAGGAATCGGAAAATTATCTCTGCGAGATGCCATTTCTTATGGTGTCACAGGACCTACCGGCAGGGCATCAGGTTTCTCGTGCGATGTCAGAAAACATGAACCATATAGTGCCTATGACAGGGTAAATTTCAAAGAGATACTTTTTACTGATGGAGATACTTATCACAGGTATCTTACCAGGATCGAAGAGATGCGGGAATCGATGAATATTATTGAACAACTGATTGATAACATCCCGGAAGGCCCGTACGCTGTCAAGATGAAACCAATTATCAAGCTTCCTGAAGGTGAATATTATCAGAGAGTTGAGACTGCGCGCGGAGAACTGGGAGTGTTTATTATAAGTGATGGTAACAAGAACCCTTACCGCATCAAATTCAGATCACCTAATTTCGTTAACCTGTCTGTGCTTAATCATATATCAAAAGGGTTCAAGATAGCTGACCTTGTAGCAATCGGAGGTTCTCTTGACCTTGTGATACCCGATATAGACAGGTAGGGCACAGGGCGCAGGGCAAAAGACAAAAGACAAAAGACAAAAGACAAATGACAAAAGATAAAAGATAAAAGATAATAATATGCTGCTCGATATTGTAACAAATAACTCTGTGACAGCACCTTCAGAACCAGGGTGGAAAGTAATTTATGATTTCTCATCTATGACTGAAGGGATAAATAAAGGTCTGCATAACTCGATGTCTCCTTTCTGGGCCACTGCAACTGAGATGCTGATTATCGGGGTTTTAATCCTGTTGTTTTATGCACTGGTTGGTTTATTCCTGGTTTATGCTGAGAGAAAAGTCTGTGCTTTTATGCAGAACAGACTCGGACCAAACAGAGTTGGTCCATTCGGAATTTTTCAGACCATCGCGGACCTTTTCAAATTGCTTTTTAAAGAGTTGGTACCTATTAAAAGTGCAGATAAATTTCTTTTTAACCTTGCTCCTTTTATTGTCATAATAGCTTCTTTCATGGCAATAGCTGCGATACCTTTTGCAAAGGGGCTGCATGCCATTGACCTCAATATCGGTGTTTTATATGTGATGGCAGTTTCGGCAATGGGAGTTATTGGCGTTCTGCTTGCCGGATGGTCAAGTAATAATAAGTATTCACTCATTGGTGCAATGCGAAGCGGGGCCCAGATTGTCAGCTACGAACTATCAGTGGGTCTGGCTCTAATAACGATAGTCATTTTGTCAGGGTCAATGCAATTATCAGTAATTGTTGAAGCCCAGAGGACAGGCTGGTTTATTTTCAAAGGTCATATTTCTGCCTTTATTGCTTTCATAATCTTTTTAATTTCAAGTACTGCTGAGACTAACCGTGGACCTTTCGATCTTGCAGAAGCAGAATCAGAGCTTACGGCAGGATATCATGCAGAATACTCCGGAATAAAATTCGCATTTTTCTTCCTGGCTGAATATATCAATATGTTTATTGTTGCCTCAATAGCTGCAACAGTGTTCCTTGGAGGATGGATGCCTTTTCATGTGGGTCACTGGGAGGGGTTTAATCATATTATGGATTTCATTCCGCCTTTTATCTGGTTCCTGGGAAAAACTGCATTTGTTATCTTCATGATGATGTGGTTCAAGTGGACCTTCCCCAGGTTAAGAATTGACCAGTTACTTACACTTGAATGGAAGTATCTGCTTCCGATTAATCTTGTTAATGTGCTTTTTATGTCGTTTATAGTTCTGATGGGCTGGCATTTTTAATAGTAAATAATTATAATATATATCTCTGAATGAGAAGTATAATAAATTATCTGAAGGAAATAATTCTTGGCGTCTGGTCTCTTCTTAAAGGTATGAAGGTGACCGGATCATACTTTTTCAGACCAGGTACAATTGTCACGCAAAAATACCCGTCGAACCGCAAGGACCTTGTCATGTTCGATCGTTTCAAGGGTGAGGTGATTATGCCACATAATGAAAAAAACGAACATAAATGCACAGGTTGCGGGATTTGTGAAATAAATTGCCCTAACGGATCAATTGAAGTTATTTCAAAATCAATTATTACAGAGGATGGAAAAAAGAAAAGAGCAGTAGATAAACACATTTACAGGTTAGGTATGTGCACTTTCTGTGCATTATGTGTGAAGAGTTGTCCTTCAAATGCACTTGCTTTTTCACAGAAATTTGAACATGCTGTATTTAACAGGGCTCTACTGATAAAAGTTTTAAACAAACCTGGTTCGCAATTAATGAAAGGAGTCGAGTAATGATCTTTAATAAAATAATGTTTATTATTTTCTCAGCAATGATAATTGTCTTTTCAATACTGACAGTTACAAGCCGTAAAATTCTGCGGGCTGCTGTTTATCTTCTGTTTGTACTGGTTTCCACTTCAGGACTATATTTTATGCTTAATTACCAGTTTCTTGCTGCTGTTCAGCTGACACTTTATGCCGGCGGTATAGTAGTTCTGATTATTTTCTCAATACTATTAACTAGTCATATCAGTCAGAAATTTGAACCTGCAGGTTTGAAAAAATCAGTGTTTTCAGCAATTGCCTCTATTGCCGGAGCTATTCTGTCAATTATAACCATTCTGGATTATGGATTTTCTGCAACCAAGGAAGTAGCAAAAGAAGTAAATATGAGGCTGATAGGAAAAAGTCTTTTATCGGTTAATTATGATGGATATGTACTTCCCTTTGAGGTAATATCAGTTTTGCTTCTTGCAGCTATGGTTGCTGCAATTGTGGTTGCAAAGAAAGGTGGCCCGGCAAAGGAAACGACAGTAACTAAAAATCATAAATAAAATGAGTACAGGAATACCATTGCAGTACTTTTTAATTCTTGCCACAATAATGTTTTTTATAGGGGTTTACGGTTTCCTGACACGACGGAACCTGATTACAATACTTATGTCGGTTGAACTGATATTAAACTCTGTGAATATAAATTTTCTGGCATTTAACAGATATCTCTATCCTCATAAACTTGAAGGTATGTTTTTCAGTCTTTTTGTTATTGCTGTGGCAGCATCAGAAGCAGCTGTGGCTATTGCAATTATAATAAATATATACAGACGGTTTACCACTATAAATGTTGAAGATGTTAACGAAATGAAATTCTGATAACTGCACAATTAGGATATTTTATATATGATAAATTTTAGCTATACAATCTGGATCCTTCTTCTTCCCTTTCTTACGTTTATCCTGCTTGGGCTCGCAGGTCATAAGCTTAAACCAAAGCTCTCCGGCTTACTCGGAACCGGTGGACTGGCAGTAATCACGGTTCTGTCATATTTTACAGCTTATAAATACTTTTTTGAAGGTGAAAAGGTAGATGGAGCATATCAGAAAATAACTGCTTTCAACACTGTCTGGCTTCAATTCACTGATAAACTGCATATTGACCTTGGAGTACTTCTTGATCCGATTTCAGTAATGATGCTGGTAGTGATTACGACGGTATCGTTAATGGTTCATATATACAGTCTTGGATATATGAAAGGTGAAAAAGGATTTGAGCGTTTTTTCGCATTTCTTTCCCTTTTCAGTTTCTCGATGCTTGGATTGGTGTTGGCGACAAATATTTTTCAGATGTATATCTTCTGGGAGCTGGTTGGTGTTTCATCTTTCCTCCTGATAGGTTTTTATTATCAGAAACCGTCAGCCGTACGAGCTTCAAAAAAAGCGTTCATTGTTACAAGATTTGCTGATCTTGGATTCCTTATCGGTATTCTTATTTTATCATTCAACACTAAAACATTTGATTTTATTTCTCTTACCGATATAAAAGGATCCGCAATTTCACAAGGCAGCGGAGTTGCATTTATGGGCCTCTCTGTTATGACATGGTCGATGATATTTGTGTTTATGGGTGGTGTGGGCAAATCTGCAATGTTCCCGTTCCATATCTGGCTCCCTGATGCAATGGAGGGTCCTACGCCTGTCTCAGCACTTATTCATGCTGCTACAATGGTAGTTGCAGGTGTTTATCTTGTTGCAAGAATGTTTCCAATTTATGCAATCTCCGCTCCTGCTGCTCTCGAAGTTGTTGCATACGTCGGAGCATTTTCGTCGCTATTTGCTGCCGTAATTGCCTGTACTCAAACTGATATAAAACGGGTACTTGCCTACTCCACAATGTCGCAGATCGGCTACATGATGCTTGCATTGGGCGTTTCAGGTTATGGTGGACATGAAGGGCTGGGCTATATGGCATCTATGTTCCATCTGTTCACACATGCAATGTTTAAGGCTTTGCTTTTTCTGGGAGCCGGAGCAATCATACATGCTGTTCACAGCAATTATATGACTGAAATGGGCGGACTTCGAAAATATCTGCCTGTCACTCACATGACATTCCTTATAGCATGTCTCACAATTGCCGGTATTCCTCCTTTTTCAGGTTTTTTCAGTAAAGATGAGATACTTGCTGCAGCATTACATAGTAATAAACTTTTATTTGCTGTTGAGTATGCTGTAGCAGGTTTGACTGCCTTTTATATGTTCAGACTCTATTTCAGTATTTTCTGGGGAAAAGAGACTCAATATCATCATACTCCGCACGAAGCTCCTTCAACTATGACAATTCCTTTAATTGTCCTGGCTATAGGATGCCTGGTTTCGGGATTTATTCCTTTTAATAAACTGGTTACATCGGATGGTAAAATTTTCGAATCAGAAATTGAGCTTATTATAGCCATTCCTTCGGTCCTCATCGGCTTGCTCGGAATAGGAATTGCATATATTATGTACAGGAAAGAAAGCGCTATTCCTGATAAACTGGCTGCAACATTTAAACACAGCTATAAATGGGTTTATAACAAGTTTTATATTGATGAATTGTACCTATTTATCACTAAGAAGATAATTTTCAGATACATAGCAGAACCGGTAGCCTGGTTCGACAGGCATATTGTTGATGGCACCATGAATGCAATTGCTTTTGTTACACAAACTGTCTCCTTCAGGATAAGAGGTTTTCAATCGGGGCAGTTACAAAAATATGCCTTTGTTTTTATTTCAGGAGCTATAATGCTGGCGATTCTGTTTATTTATCTGTGGAAATAACTAAGTACTAAGAAAAAGTCATTTTATTATGGATATTTTAACCCTGTTTGTTGTAATTCCGGTCTTAACCATTACTGCTATCCTGTTTTTAAAAGATACACGACAGGTTCGCCTGGTATCGGCCATTGGAATGGGTCTGCAATTAATCTTAGCTGCAATTCTTGTCTTCCTTTATCTATCAGCACGTCATGCCGGAAACACTGCAGAAATGTTATTCATTAAAGACTATCTATGGTTTAAAAGCCTTAATATTCATTACGTTGTAGGTGTTGATGGAATTTCTGTTGCAATGATTGCACTTACATCACTTGTAGTTTTTGCCGGAATATTTGCCTCATGGGAAGTTGAATTTCTAAGAAAAGAGTTTTTTGTTTCTCTCATCCTGCTTGCTTCAGGTGTCTTCGGATTCTTTATCTCGATCGACCTCTTTACTATGTTCCTGTTTTATGAGCTTGCCGTGATTCCTATGTTCCTGTTAATAGGAATATGGGGAAGTGGACCCAAAGAGTATTCAGCAATGAAACTAACGCTTATGTTGATGGGCGGTTCCGCATTGCTTCTGGTAGGATTACTTGGAATATATTTTAATTCGTCGCCTGATCAAACTAAGCTTACATTTAACATCCTTGAGATTTCAAAAGTTGTAATTCCTTTACCTGCCCAGAGAATATTTTTTCCGCTCACATTTGTAGGTTTTGGCGTTCTTGGCGCATTGTTTCCTTTTCACACATGGTCCCCTGATGGTCACGCTTCTGCTCCCACTGCAGTATCTATGTTGCATGCAGGTGTATTAATGAAACTCGGCGGATATGGTGCTTTCAGGGTTGCTATTTTTCTTATGCCTGAAGCTGCGCATGAATTATCATGGATATTTATCATACTTACTTCTATTAGTGTTATTTACGGAGCTTTTGGAGCAATTGCTCAGAAGGACCTTAAATATATCAATGCTTATTCCTCAGTGAGCCATTGCGGCCTTGTTCTTTTTGCAGTTCTTATGATGAACAAGACAGCAATGAATGGAGCAATTCTGCAGATGATTTCCCACGGTTTAATGACAGCTCTTTTCTTTGCTCTTATAGGAATGCTTTATGGAAGGACCCATACCAGGATGATTAATGAAATGGGTGGACTGATGAAAGTTATACCATTTCTGTCAGTATGTTATGTGATAGCCGGATTGGCTTCACTAGGGCTTCCCGGATTGAGCGGCTTTGTTGCTGAAATGACAATTTTCGTTGGCGCCTTCCAGCATCCTGAGCTCTTTTACCGGATTGTAACAATAATAGCAGTTTCTTCGATAGTGATAACAGCTGTATATATTTTAAGAGTAATCGCAATTCTGTTGCTTGGTCCTACAACAAATGATCATTTTGAACATCTTACCGATGCAAAATGGTTTGAGAAAATATCAGTTGTCACTTTAATCGGATCAGTTGCTATAATAGGTCTTGCACCTTTCTGGCTGTCATCAATGATAGGAAAGAGTCTTATGCCCATTGTTGACAGGATAGTTGCTCTTAATCCATTTTAGATTAGTTGTTTATTAATATATAGGTTAATGTTTTAATATGAGCTTAGGAACTTTTTCTGTAATGCGGCATGAACTGCTGCTGATAGCTGCGGCTCTTCTAGTATTGATGGCTGAGATCTTCTGGAATCCTGATAAAAAGAGATACATAAGTCTTTTCTCAATAATCCTTTTCGGAATTATCACAATTGCAGGTTTTTTACCTGCACAAGAAGGAACTCTTTTCGGAGGAATGTACGTTTCAACAGGTACAAGTCTGCTTATGAAGAATATCCTGAATATAGGAGTACTGCTGGTTTTCATTCAATCGGTCACCTGGCTTAAAAAGGAAGAGAATAGTGAAAAAATAAGCGAGTATTTTATTCTTCTTATTTCAACTCTTATAGGGATGAATTTTATGATCTCAGCAGGTCATTTCCTGATGTTTTATATAGGAATCGAGCTTGCGACTATTCCTATAGCTGCTCTGGCTGCTTTTGACCGTTATAAAAACAAATCTGCCGAAGCGGGTATAAAACTTATTTTGTCTTCAGCTTTGTCGTCAGGAATCCTGCTGTACGGATTATCTTTAATATATGGAACGACGGGTACCTTATATTTTCATGAAGTTGCAGCACTTTTTGGCAATAATAATCTTCAGATACTTGGATTTATCTTTTTCTTTGCCGGTATGGCATTTAAAATATCCATCGTTCCTTTTCATCTTTGGACAGCTGATGTTTATGAAGGTTCACCGGTTAACATTACATCATATCTTTCAGTTATTTCAAAAGGTGCAGCTGTTTTTATCTTAATTATTGTTCTCTTCACTGTATTTCCTATCATAATAGCCACCTGGCAGAAGACCATTTATGTTACATCTGTACTGACAATGACTATTGGTAATCTTTTTGCCATTCGACAGCAAAATCTTAAAAGATTTCTTGCATTTTCATCAATTTCGCAGGCAGGTTATATCCTGCTGGGCTTTATCGGTGGAAATCAGCTGGGTATGGCTTCTGTAATTTATTATGTCCTCGTTTACATTTTTTCAAATCTTGGCGCCTTCGGTGTTGTGATTGCTATTTCAAACGCAAAGGGAAAAGAAAACATAGAAGATTATAATGGTCTTTATCATACAAACCCGAAACTCAGCCTGACTATGACACTGGCGTTGTTTTCTCTTGCAGGTATTCCGCCGGTAGCAGGTTTTTTCGGAAAATTCTTCTTATTCGCAGCAGCGGCGCAGAAAGGCTATTATCTTCTTGTTTTGATTGCGGTTTTGAATACAATTATATCCTTGTATTATTATCTTCTTGTCGTAAAGGCAATGTTTATAAATAAAAGTGAGACGCCCATTGAAAAGTTCAGAAGTGACTTTCCAACCCGTTTTGCCCTGGGGATCTGCATTGCAGGTATTGTTGTCACAGGTTTTGCAAGTTTCATTTTTGAGGTTATAAGAAATTTAAGTTTTGGAGTATAATTAGAAGTAGAAAGTAGAAAGTAGAAAACAGAAAGTAGAAAACAGAAAACAGAAAACAGAAAACAGAAAACAGAAAACAGAAAACAGAAGACAAAAGGTAAAAGACAAAATGATATGGCAATCAATAATGCAAAACATATTGTAACTGAAATAAATAGTGTCCGGTGTACACTTATAGAGTCAGGAATAGCTCTTGACCGTGTTGCTTTTCTTAGTGACCTGCTGAAATTCAACAACCTGGAAGTAAAAGAGATGCAGGAAGTATCTGAAGCAGAGGTTGAAGAGCCAAAATATACTATTGGTGTTACTGATCTTGTTTTTAATCCTGTATTTGCAATTTATGAAAAACAGCTTAAAACAAGAGAGGGTTCATTTGTGACTCCCGGTTACTGGAAGCAGGAATGTACCGAATGCGATCCAAGGTACTGGGTAAGAAGAAAAGGTGCCAGGAAAACTATAAATGATTAGGTCGGAAAGTTATCTTTCTATTCTCATTATTTATTGTTTCTCAGAGTACATTGTTCATTAAAATCTGCTTTTCTTTTGAATTAAGTTAAAGTGTCGCTCTTCAAAAAAAATAGTATTCCTTATAAAATTTTATGATATTTGTAAGTATTCAGTTATTGAATAGAATTATTCTCAGTTATTTCAATTCATGAAACTATCAAAACGATTTCTTTTTGTACCGATAGTACTTGCAATATTTTCTTACCTTTTTTACTCAGCCTATAAGGAAGTAAAGGATAAGACTCTGAATGAATTTAACTTTCAACAGTTTGCCCTTGCAAACCAGGCGTCGATAGGCATAGAAAACTTTTTCAGTTACTACCAGGTAGAGATTACGGGTCTTTCAAAACTTAGTTTTATTGCTGATTTAAATGACCAGGGGAAGGAATTACTGGCAGGCTTTTATCTTGACCATTCAGATCAGATTGAAGCGATTTCGGTGATAGATTCAAAAGGAATACTTATATACACGTTCCCTTATGATAAAACTGTTATTGGCAAAGACATTTCAAACCAGGAACACGTAAAAACTGTGCTGCAAACAAAAAAACCGACTATCAGCGATGTATTCACATCTGTTCAGGGATTTACAGCAATTGCTTATCATATTCCAATAATCTCCGGAAACGAATATAAGGGAAGTATCGCAATTTTAATTCCTCTCGACAAGATAGGCAAACAATTCGTTGGCAACATCAAAACAGGAGTGACCGGTTATGGATGTTTGATCAGTGAAAATGGGATTGAACTATTCGACCCCAAGACCGGTCATACAGGAAAATCCATAACAGAAACATTTAATAAAAACCAGTCTGTTCTGGATCTTTTTAATAAAACGCTTACTGAAAAAAAAGGTACAACTATTTGTCAGGTTAAAGATTCTGCCAAAGTTCATGAAGGTGCAAAGAAATCATTTGCCTCATATTTCCGGGTCACTCTTGGCAATACTTTCTGGACGATTCTGATTTTTACTCCTGAAAAAGAAGTATTTGCAACACTTACATCTTTTCGTAATCATCTTATTATTCTGTTTTCCCTGATCCTCATCGTGATTACGACATATTTTTATTTTGCTCTCAAGGCAAGTGCCATTCTAAAAGAAGAGAAGAAGAGAAAGGCGGTTGAAAATGTGCTTCGCGAAAGTGAAAAGAGGTTCAGAACAATATTTGAACTATCTCCTTCAGGGATATCTTTGATTGATGAAAATGGTTCAATAATCGAAGTCAATTCAACTTTTTGTACGACCTTAGGTTATTCAAGCAAGGAATTAATCACAAAAAACATCAAACTATTATACACTCCCGATAAAGAAGTAGATATTGAAAAGAATATTACTAAAATTCTTTCCGGTAAAACCCTTAAACATGAAGTAACCAATATCAGGAAAGACGGGACAACCTGTGAAATAGCTTTGTATGAGACTATGATCATTTTACCTGATGGCAAACCCGGAATTCTTTCAGTTTCTATTGATATTACTGAAAGGAAGAAAGTGCATCAGGAGTTAATATATGCGAAAGAGAAAGCTGAAGAAAGTGACAGACTCAAATCAGCCTTTCTGGCTAATATGTCTCATGAGCTCAGAACACCGTTAAATGCAATCATAGGTTTCTCAAACATTATGGTGGATGATGCAAGGGATGAGGATTTAATGTCAAACTCCAGGATCATTTTGAACAGTGGTCAGCATCTTCTTAGTCTGGTCGAAGATATTTTTGATACAGCCATGATTGAAACGGGTCAGATAAAAATCAATCTTGAAATCGTTGATATAATTTCTGTTTTAAATGAAGTCAGGG
Source organism: uncultured Bacteroidales bacterium (assembly GCA_963838215.1). Taxonomy (GTDB): domain Bacteria; phylum Bacteroidota; class Bacteroidia; order Bacteroidales; family VadinHA17; genus LD21. The sequence goes on from CAWIQG010000003.1 coordinate 284,696, forward strand.
ACATAATTTACGGCGAAAGCCTCAGGGAGAAGAAAAACAGGATCGAATTAATATTAAATCTGAATACAGCAGCTGACCATAAATATATACTCACAGACAGTCGTAAAATAAAGCAGGTGCTGATTAATTTGTTAAGGAACGCTCTTAAGTTCACTGATGAAGGATATATTGAATTTGGTTTTTACGGGATTAATGATGCCGGAAAAAATTATTTAAAATTCTATGTAAAGGATACCGGTATAGGAATAGACAGGAAGCATCATGATATTATTTTTAATAAATTCAGACAAATTGACGATACTCATACCAGAAAATTCGGAGGTATGGGAATAGGACTTTCCATTGCCAAAAAAATTGTTGAATTGCTGGGCGGGGAGATTTGGGTGGAATCTGAACCAGGGAAAGGATCAGTATTCTTTTTTACTGTTCCTTTTTCAAATGAAGATATTCAGAATGAAAATAAAACTTCTACCGCGGGCAGACTTAAGGAAAACGATTATAGCGGAAAAACCATATTGATAGCAGAGGATGAGCCAACCAGTTATGAGCTTTTTAGATTGATATTCACAAAGTTGAATATCAAGGTAATATGGGCAAAGAACGGGATTGAGGTTGTGAATCTGTGTGAAAATAATCCTTCGATCAGCCTTGTACTCATGGATATAAAAATGCCATCATTGAATGGATACGAAGCAACTAAAAGAATTAAAAATAAGCGCCCTGATCTGCCTGTAATTGCACAAACTGCTTATGCCACATTGGATGACAAAGAAGAAGCGCTAAACTCAGGATGTGATGCATATCTATCCAAACCTATCCAGATCAAACAGCTTATGGAAATAATAAAAAAATATCTTAGTTCCTGAATCTCCGATTGAGCAGAGAGGTGATATGTTTTTATCAAATAAAGCTGTTTTAAATAAAAAATATTTACAGATTGTCATCGTTCCAGATTTCCCAGGCTTTTTCGGCTTGTGAATGAAGCATCTTAATACCACTTATTATTGTACAACCTTGTTCCAGGCCGGCTTTAAGGAAAGAGGTAAGTTCAGGATTATAGACAAGATCAAACAGAATATGTTTTCTACCAAGTAGCGTAAAGTTAATATCAGGTTTACTTTCGACATCAGGAAACATTCCCAAAGGCGTTGTATTTACAATCAGATCGGTGTTGTTAATCAGTACAGAATTAATATCAGAATAACCTAAAATACCTTGCTTTTTATTTCTTGAGATAAGAGTGATCTTCAATCCCATTTTTTCAAGCACATAACTGACCGCTTTAGAGCTTCCCCCTGTCCCCAAAATGAGAGCATTACGGACATCTTTTTTTATAAAAGGAAACAGGGAATCTTTGATGCCTGTTACATCGCTGTTAAAACCGAAAATTTTTACAATTCCTTCCGATCTTTTAATTTTAAGCACATTAACAGCACCAATATCCTGTGCCTCAGGTTCGACAAAATCGAGGAATCTGATTATTTCTGATTTATAAGGTATTGTAACATTTAGTCCATACAGATCGGGGTTATCTGCAATTAGTTTCTGAAAATGGCCAATGTTCGCTAAAGGATAGTTTTCGTAACAGCAATCAGCAATATGCTCATTCAGAAATTTTTCCGTAAAATATTTTTTTGAGAAAGAATGCCCGAGAGGATATCCTATTAGGCCAAATTTTCTCATTCTTCAGGGTGTGTATGTTAGATAAAGAAATTATGACAAGCGAATAAAACTATTGCTTCAGATTATCCGGCAGAAATTGAAAGAATGTATCTCCACGAAGACCAAGACGGAGTGATTCCAAAGGAATAATTTCATTTGGAGCTATATTACCAAGGTTTACATTTGCTCCAAAGTGTTTAATGAACCATGCCTGTTGTGATTTCAATGGAGCTTCCCAAATCACATTTTCCAGTTTTACATTGTCGGCTATAGTGCAAATAATTTTTTTATTTATTGAGCCATCTTCATTATAGATTCCGATAGTACCCGACTCGCGAGCCTCAGCAATAACCTTTATTGAACCTGCATTAAGCTCGGTTTTCATCATTGCAACCCATTCATCCGGAGAATATATAACATCTTTCTTCTTTGATCCGACTTCAGAAATGACCTTGCCCCTTTCAGCCAATTTACTTATATACTCAAGCTTCCGTTCATGTTCAAAGTCGTAAGATCCATCGGAAACCTCAACCATTTCGATTTCATATTTATCAAGAAACCCAATATATTCCATGAACATATTTCTGATGATAAACGCTTCAAAGAGAGTTCCTCCGAAGTATGGAATTATACCTGATTTTTTATATAAGGCTATTTTCTTTTCAAATCCCGGAGTTATAATGGATGTTCCAAAACCCAGTTTTACAAAATCGGTATACTCGCTTCCAACTGAAATAAAGTCTTCAGCTTCCCTTATACTGAGGCCTTTGTCCATAACCATGGTTATCCCTGAATTTCTTGGTTTTTCAGGTCTTTCTGGTAAGAATGGCAGTATTTCTTTCATATTTTGGTCACAAATTTGTCGGGTCAGAATAAAAGACTATTCGTCACAAGAAGCTTTTTAATCTTTCGTGTAAAAAGTTCAGGAGGAAAAATATCCTCAAATTCCCTGAAAAGATCTTTGTCCATATCAACTGCAAGAGAGAGGTGCCGGAATGCTTTTTCTGTTTTTCCGGTCTGCAGGTAAAATGATGAAAGCAGATAGTTAATACCGGGTACGTCGCCTGTTACTTTATAGGCATGTTCAAGGTAGGGAATGGCTTTTAATGCCAGATCGTCTTTAAGGATGATATTCCCCAGATCGGCCCATACTTCATCGAAATATATATCGAGTTTAAGTGCTTCTCTGAAACATCTTAATGCAGCTTTTTTCTCCCCTTTTGAATAATGTGATTTCCCCAGAAGATACCAGAATTCAGGATTCTCATCATCGAGACGAACAGCTTTTCTGAAAAAGATGAGGCTGTCATCTGTATTTCCTGTATTAAGTGCTATCACACCAAGGCCAAACCATGGATCAGCATAATCAGGAGCTAATTCAATTGCTTCCTGGTAATATTTCCGTGCCATGGTAATCTCATTTGTTCTTTCATAACATTCTGCAAGATATGTCATTGCCTCAAAACTATCCGGCTCATTCTCAAGGTACTCGTGATAAACTGGAATTGCGTCGGTGTACTTTTCAATATTGCTGAGTATATTCCCTTTATTGAAAAGTGCATAAGTGTTCTGATAGTTGATGGCCAAAGCATAATCATAAGCCTCCATAGCTTTATCATACGATTCCATTTTATTATAAATGATACCAAGATTGTACCATGCACTGTCGGAAAATGGTTCCTCATCAATATATTTAAGATAGTATTTAATACTGCTTTCAAAATCCTCAATCTTTTCATAGGCATAAGCCAGATCGTAAAGATGAGCCTTAAATTCAGGTTCCATCTCAATGAGCTTCTCCATATAAGGAATCATATGTTCATAATAATTAAGGTTTTGCAATACTGAAGTTATAGCAAAAAGGATGTTTTCAACATCGTCAGAATCAAGCGTCAGAGAAAAGTCGAACATTTTTTTGGCTCCCTGAATGTCTCCCAGCATACCAAAAGCAGTTCCTTTGGCTATATAAATCTCATGATTCCCCGGTTCTATACTTTCAAGTTTCTTAAGAATTCTCAGAGCTTCAACAGCGCGTCCCTTATCGAGTAATACCCTGGCTTTTCTTAACTGGATCGATACTGAATGAGGATGTTGTTCGCTGGCCAGTGTTGCAGCTTCAAAAGCTTTTGAGGCATTATTGCTCTCAATATAATAATCTATAATTGTTTCAAATTCAATGACATCAAAAAAATAATTTTCATTATTTTTCCTCATGCTTTCAAACTTCTGAACTGCATGCTTCACCTCTTCCTCGTAGGGAAACCCTGATTTATCATCTTCCATCACTCACGAAAAATATATGCACAAAAATAATACTATTTTTAATAAGGGTATTTACCTGAATACTCAATTATCAACATTTTAACAATTTTATAAACACCTAAGCTACAGATAATTAGAATAAATATGCTAATAATGCATTTTTTTTATTACCTTCACGCAACCTCTCGAACCATATATTCATCTATTAACAGTACGATAGATTTTTTTATATTATTATACCCTATTTACCCTAGAATTAACCTAAATTCTACCTTCGAAGAACCGGGCAAATGCCCGGTTTTTCATTTTATATTTATATCTTTGTACTGATACATTCTTTAAAATGCATATATATGAAAAATACATCAATGAATAATTATATAGCATTGATATTTAGTATATTATTAATTTCAATCTCTCTTACTGATTGCAAAAAAAATGATAATCCCATAAAATTTCCTAACGGAACTTTTCCTGATACTGTCGTAAATCTGGCAAACATTAATACTCAATATGATGATTACAATACTGCATTATATCAGTTAAACGGTAATGCATCTGTAATATTCTCAAGCAACAGGGGAAGCTCTGGCAAACAATTTGACCTTGTACAGGCAAGTATTTCTTTTCAATTTGATCAGACTACCGGGGTATTCGGACTTGGGGATGAAATGACAACTGATCCGTTTCTTGCCAAACTTATAAATCAGGCAAATACGCCGGGAAATGATTTCGGACCATATCGTCTGCTCAGCTCACAGGATGGATATGAATATTTATTGCTTTCTTCACAAAACGCTGAAGGGGACCTGGATTTTTATTATCTTAAAAACCTTCCGATGTTTAACTCCACTCTGCCTGATATTACCGGACCTTATCCTATTACGCTTCTGAACACAACTTATGATGATGCATATATTAGTTTTAATTCAACCCTTGATTCATGTTACTTTTCATCAAACAGAGGTGGAGATTTTGATATTTATTTACAAGTCAGACCTGCAACTATGGATTTAACTACCTGGTTCAATCAGGTATTTGCTAACTCAGCAAAAGTTGATAGTGTCAACAGCACGAGTGATGATAAATGCCCGCTTATTTACAATAATATTATGGTCTTTGCTTCCAACAGGTCAGGCGGATTAGGTGGTTTTGATCTTTATTACTCAGTGTTCAGCAACGGTAAATGGGGGTCCCCTATTAATTTCGGCCCGAAAATAAATAGCGCATCAGATGAATACAGGCCTATAATAGGATATGAGCCAGGTTTTACCAACCAGTTTTTGATGTTTTCATCCAACAGACCCGGCGGCAAGGGTGGGTTTGATCTTTATTTCACTGGTGTGGAGTTCCCGACAAAATAATTAACGAGAACATTAATCTTTTTTTGCAGCTCTCAATGTATTAAGTAATAGAGATACTCTTGTCATAGGGCCGACACCACCAGGGACAGGAGTGATATAAGAACATTTAGGTGCAACATTTTCAAAATCAACATCACCAATAAGCTTATAACCCGATTTAGTTTCAGAGCTTGGAACACGTGTTGTTCCGACATCTATAACGACCGCTCCCGTCTTTACCATATCTGCTTTTACGAAAGCCGGAGAACCAAGTGCTGCAATGATAATATCAGCCTTACTGACAATATCATTAATGTTTTTTGTACGACTGTGAACAACTGTAACAGTCGCATCCATCCCTTTCTGCGAAAGAAGAATACTTACGGGTCTGCCAACAATATTGCTTCGGCCTATAACTACGCAATTCTTACCTGATGTTTCTATCTTGTATCTCTTAATCAGTTCAACAATTCCGAATGGAGTTGCAGGCAGATATCCGGGAAGACCGATAACCATTTTCCCAATATTTATCGGGTGAAAGCCATCTGCATCTTTTTCTGGATCAATAGCTTCAATTATTTTGTTCTCTGAAATATAAGCAGGTAACGGCAATTGTACAATAAAGCCATCGATATCGTCATCATTATTGAGATCTTTAATTTTATCAAGTAAAGCAGTCTCAGTAATGTCAGTTCCGAATCGCAGAAGTGTCGATTTAAAGCCCACTTCCTCACAGTCCTTAACTTTGTTTGCAACATAAGTCTCACTGGAGCCATTGTTTCCAACCAGAATTGCTGCGAGGTGAGGTACTTTCTTACCCGCTTTTTTGAGCTTTGCGACTTCCTCCGCAATTTCTTTTTTAATTTCGGAGGCAACTTCTTTTCCGTCAATTATTTTATACATCGGACAGATTATTTTCTTCCCATAAGTTTGGCGACGTTACCACTTTTAGTCATCATTTTCATCATCCGCCTTGTTTCATCGAACTGTTTTAACAGCTTATTTACCTCCTGTACATTTGTCCCGCTTCCCATGGCAATTCTTTTGCGCCTGCTTCCATTAAGAACAACAGGATTCACTCTCTCTTCAGGAGTCATGCTTCTTATTATTGCTTCAATTCCCTTGAATGCGTTATCATCAATATCCAGATCTTTTACAGCCTTTCCAACGCCGGGAATCATCGTCATAAGATCCTTGACATTACCCATTTTTTTAATTTGCTGTATCTGGGTAATAAAGTCATTAAAATCAAACTGGTCCTTTGCAATTCTCTTTTGAAGCATTCTTGCTTCTTCAACGTTAAATTGTTCCTGAGCTTTTTCAACGAGAGAGACTATATCGCCCATACCCAGAATACGATCAGCCATCCTCGCCGGATAGAAGATATCGATTGCATCCATTTTCTCTCCGGAACTTACGAACTTAATAGGTTTGTTAACAACCGATTTTATTGAAAGTGCAGCTCCTCCCCTTGTATCGCCATCGAGTTTTGTCAGTACAACTCCGTCGAAATCGAGCCGTTCATTGAACTCTCTGGCAGTATTTACGGCATCCTGACCAGTCATGGAATCAACAATGAATAGTATCTCATGAGGATTAACCGCATCCTTCACAGACGATATCTCTTTCATCATCTGTTCATCAATAGCCAGTCGTCCCGCTGTATCTATTATTACCACATCGTGCCCTTGTTTTTTTGCCTCTTTAACAGCATTCCGGGCAATTACGACAGGGTTCATATTTCCGTCTTCGGTATAAACCGGCACTTCCACCTGTGTTCCAATTATTTTCAGCTGTTCAATAGCAGCGGGCCTGTATACATCACAGGCAACAAGAAGCGGGTTTTTTCCTCTTTTGCTTTTGACCCACCTGGCAAGTTTTCCGCTGAATGTTGTTTTCCCTGAACCCTGGAGACCGGCAATCAGTATTATCGAGGGATTAATCTTAATATTGATGTCGGTTTTGTCGCCTCCCATCAGCTCAACCAGTTCATCATGAATGATTTTAACCATCATCTGGGATGGATTGACTGACTTCAGAACTTCCTCTCCCAAAGCTTTCTGCTTAACCGTGTCGGTAAATTGCTTGGCAATTTTAAAGTTGACATCAGCGTCGAGCAACGCCCTGCGAACCTCTTTAAGTGTTTCAGCAACATTTATTTCAGAAATTCTGCCCTGTCCTTTAAGAAGTTTAAAGGATCTATCCAGCCGTTCACTTAAATTTTCAAACATAAATTTTTCGAATAAATAATTTTAACTTGCTTTTTACCCCCCCCCCGTCCACTTAGTAAGTATACTATTCTTGATTGGGGGTCTACATCCGTTCCGGCATTTCTATACCTAATAACCACATACCTGTATAAATGATTTCGCTTGTTACTCTTGAAAGAACGAGTCTTAGGTTTCTTATTGCAACATCAGTTTCTCCAAGAATAGAATAATCGTGGTAAAACTGGTTATATTCCCTTGATAGATCATAGCAATAATTTGCTATTAAAGCAGGACTGTAGTCTGATGCAGCAGCTAAAACATTTTCAGAAAACTTACGCAACAGTTTAATAAGCCCGATTTCTTTTGTACCTGCTTTTGCTTCAGACAATAAACCCTGTTCTGCTTTAATCCCCATCTGCTCTGCTTTCCTGAATACCGATTTTATTCTTGCATAAGTATATTGAATAAATGGTCCGGTATTTCCATTGAAATCAATTGATTCCACTGGATTAAATGTCATGTTTTTTCGCGGATCCACTTTTAGAATAAAATATTTCAGAGCACCCATTCCTATCTTCCTGAATATTTCTTCCTTTTCTTCCTCGGAAAAATCAGACAGCTTGCCAAGTTCCAAAGAGACTTCCTTTGCAGTTTCCTGCATCTCTTTTATAAGGTCATCAGCATCAACAATTGTTCCTTCACGTGATTTCATTCTGCCTTCAGGAAGCTCAACCATTCCGTATGAAAAATGAATCAGCCCATCAGCCCACTTATAACCCATTCTTTTAAGAAGGGCTTTAAGTACCTGAAAATGATAGTTTTGTTCATTTCCGACAACATAAATATTCTTATCGAATTTATATTCGTTGAACCGGTCCACTGCTGTTCCCAGATCCTGCGTCATATAAACTGCAGTACCGTCAGAACGGAGAAGAAGCTTCTGATCGAGACCATCCGATGTCAGATCGGCCCATATCGAACTATCTTCATTTCTGTAAAGAATATTATCTTTCAGGGCAGATAAGACGATATCTTTCCCGATTTTATATGTATCAGATTCATAGTATATTTTATCAAAATCCACGCCCAGCTTTTTATATGTCTCGTCAAATCCTGCATAAACCCAAGAGTTCATCTTTTTCCAAAGATCAACAATTTCATTATCACCAGCCTCCCATTTCAGGAGCATCTCCCGCGCCTCCTTCATAAGAGGAGCTGAATTTTTTGCTTCTGTCTCATTGATTCCTTCCAGTATAAGTTCCTCAATCTGAGCCTTATATTTTTTTTCAAACAAAACATAATACTTTCCTACCAGATGATCTCCTTTCATTCCTGAAGAACCTGGTGTTTCACTATTTCCAAATTTCTGCCAGGCAAGCATCGACTTGCATATATGGATTCCACGGTCATTAACAATATTTGTCTTTATGACTTTATGCCCGCTGGCCGATAATATCCTGTAAAGCGAGTAACCGAGAAGGTTGTTACGGATATGGCCAAGGTGCAAAGGTTTGTTTGTATTAGGTGAAGAGTACTCGACCATAATTGTTTCGGGATTCGCAACCCTGCAGTTCTCCAGATGGCTTTTTTCCAAAGCCATCATTCCGAAATAATCCAACCACCAGGCATCTGAAATTTCGAGGTTAAGAAATCCTTTAATGACATTGTAACCTGAAACTGCAGGGAAGTTATCGACGAGATAATTTCCAATCGTTTCACCTGTCTTTTCTGGTGTATTTTTCGAAAAGCGCAGAAGAGGAAAAACAACCACAGTGAAGTCACCGTTGAAATCTTTTCTCGTTTCCTGTATCTGGATCAGGTCATCTGTAACCTCGCTATTGTAAATAATTTTAACAGCTTCTTTTATCTTTCCTTTAAGAACAATTTCCATTTTTTGTAGCAAATTTCAGCCTGCAAAGATAATATTTTAAAATATTGATATACAAGAAAAAATGATCAAAAAGGGAGATAAAACAAACCTTAAAATCTTGATGTTTATACCAACTGATGAAATTATTTGACTATTGATTAGTTCTTTTTGATAAAGATGACTACCATTATAAAAAAGTTATTATATTTTTGACTAAAATATTTTTGATATTTATCATTAAAGACCAATAACGTACTGATTTTGGAACAGAAAAGTTTATTTATAGAACCTACAGTAAAGACTCCTCAGATTGATCTTAATCATCTTACAGGTGAGCTTATCTTATCAGGAAAATCAATCCCTGAGAATGCCATGGAACTTTATGAAGGTGTTCTGAAATGGATACTTGACTATATTAAGAATCCCAGGTATACTACAAATCTCCGGTATAATCTTGAATATTTCAACACTGCATCATCGATCTGGCTAGCAAAAATTGTTAAAGCTCTCTGCTCTATAAAAGATAAAGAATGTACTTTGATGATACACCTTTATTTTAATATTGAAGAGTTTGATAATATGGAAGTTGAAGATCTTAAGGATGCTCTGAGTCCGATAATCGACATGATCGGCACTCCTGTAATCAGTATTGGAATTAAAATATACGGAACTGACGACAATGGAGGAATTCTTAAAGAATCGATGGTTCTTATTTAATCCATATACATAACATTTTCCTTTAAACCATTTTTTCTTCAATTTTTTGGCATAACTTTAATTCGCCAATTTAAAGTTACAGCCATGCGAACAGTATTCATTGTTTTGCTTTCAATCTTCACTATTATGGAAACATTTTCCCAAAACGAGACAGTTGACAGGCAGCCGTATGCTGCCGGAAGATTCTATTCTGCTGACAAAGATACTCTTACAAAAGATCTTTCCAGGTGTTTCGAAAATTGTAAAAAGTCTCCCGATAATTGGAATGTCAGGGCTATAATCAGTCCCCATGCGGGGTACATTTTCTCCGGGAAAATTTCTGCTTCAGCCTTTTCGGTGATATCCAGAAACTCTGTGTACAAGAATATTTTCATCATCGGGTCAAGTCATATAATGGCGTTCGATGGAGCATCGGTGTATAATACAGGAGATTATATAACACCACTGGGAAAAATTCCGGTAAACAGGGAAATTGCAAATAAGCTCATTCGTGAGAATAAAATATTCAATTTTCCAACAACTGCACATTTACAGGAACACAGCATTGAAAATCAGATACCTTTTGTTCAGTACTACTTTAAAACCAAACAACAGATTGTTCCTATTATAATCGGAACGAATAATGAAAACACAATAAAAAAGATTGCAGAGGCACTCAGACCCTGGTTCACATCTGATAATCTTTTTGTTATCAGCAGCGATTTTTCGCATTATCCGCCTTATAATGATGCAATTAAAACAGATAAATTGACAGCGGAGAGCATTATTTCCGGCAATCCCAGGACATTCCTCAATACTCTTGAAAGTAATTCTGATAAGCAGATCCCGGGGTTGGTTACAAGCATGTGTGGATGGACCTCCGGACTTACTCTTCTTTATTTGATTGAAGGCAATAATCAGCTTGATATAAAGCTTGTAGATTATTGCAATTCCGGCGATTCTCCGTCAGGGGAAAAAGATCAGGTAGTCGGTTATAATGCAATCGCAGTTATTGAAAAAAACCAAAAAGCAAAAAATGATCAAAATACCGGTACTGAATTTTCGTTTACTGAGAAAGAAAAAAAACAGCTTTTTGAAATTGCAAAAAACAGTATCCGGTCAATGTTATATGATAATAAAAATATTGCTATAGATGAGAAGACAATACCTGATGATCTTAAGAGGCCTCTGGGAGCTTTTGTAACATTGAAAATTAACGGGGCCTTGAGAGGCTGCATCGGCAGATTCATCTCTTCCGACCCGTTATATGATGTTGTAAGCTTATCTGCTGTATCATCTGCTTTCGAAGATCCACGTTTCCCGCAGCTTACAAAAGATGAATTTAGAAAAACCGACATTGAGATAACAGTATTGGGACCTTTAAAGAAGATCAATAATATCAACGAAATAATATTGGGGAAACACGGCATATATATAAAAAAGGATTTCAGGTCGGGGACCATGCTTCCACAGGTTGCTATAGAAAACGGATGGACAGTCGAACAGTTTCTGGGATATACATCGCGCGACAAAGCCGGATTAGGATGGGATGGATGGAAGGATGCGGATATCTATATCTACGAAGGAGTTGTACTGGAAGATAACAATAAATAACTATGTATCATGTTATTGGCACAGGATTAACAACAATACTCTTATATTTAATCAGTTATTTTTTCTACCGGATAGGATTTTATTCCCTTCAATTTCACAGAAAGTTATGGAACTCTCTTCTGGCGATAGCGTTTCTTATTACTGCTGTTGCCGGGATATTCATGGCACTTCAGGTGACCTATAAATGGGACATCCGTTTTGTCAAATCAGTACTCAGGTGGCATGTCGAATTTGGAATTGGAATGACATTTACCGGAATATTCCATTTAATCTGGCATCTTTCTTATTTCGGAAAAATATTCAACACACCTGAAAAAAAACCTGAAAACAGTGACTTTCAGAAAAAAAGTTCTTCAGAGATCAGAACCAATCTGTTTATTATTGGTTTCGTAAGTTCTTCGATTCAGCTTCTGCTGATAAGAGAGATGATGAATATCTCAGGTGGTTATGAACTTATAACAGGTACATTTCTTGGTTCATGGCTGATCGGATCGGCAATTGGCGCAGCAGTTGCAGGTAAATCATCACTTAATGATCTAAAGAAGATTAATCTCATCTTTTCACTCAGTCCTGTAGTTTCTTTGCTACTGTTGCTTTTTTTATCAAGATTGTTTTTAAGTACAGGTGAAACTCCTTCTTTCCTGATAAGTGTAATTTATACATTTATTGTTTTGTTCCCTTTTTGCCTGGTATCCGGTTTCACTTTCATCAAGCTAATTTCTGTAGCCAGATCAGGAAATGATTTTGAGCCCGGAAAATCTTTTTCAATCGAAACTGCAGGTGGTATCACTTCAGGAATATTAATATCTGCATTGACATCAGGCTTGCTTAATACTTACCAGTTGCTTCTGCTGATAATAATATTATCAATCGCTTATGCCTTGTTGACATACTGTATCGTTGGGTCCAAAATAAAAATATTTTCTAAAATCTTTATAGCTCTTTTAGCAGCAGCAATTATAATTTTTAACCCTGATATTCTCTTCAGGCAGATTTTACTTCCGGGAATAAAAGTTACCGGCTCAAAAGATACACCCTATGGTAATATAACGCAGGGAAAATACAAAGGTGAAAAGAGCGTCTATTATAATCAAAGGCTTCTTACCTATAAAGATGATGCAATCGAAAGGGAGGAGGATATTCATTATGCAATGCTTCAGAGTGAATCTCCTGAAAAGGTTATATTAATATCAGGTTCCCTTCACTCCCATCTTACTGAAATATTAAAATATCCTGTTAAGAAGATTATTTTTATAGAAAGGGATCCGGCCCTGGCAAGATCAGAAATATCACCGGCAGATACTTTTCCCGCGAAGCTTATTGTAGCAAATAAAGATGCGTACAGATATATAAGAGGCTCCGGTGAATTGGTTGATGTAATAATACTTCTCATTCCTCCCCCATCGACTCTGCTTTTGAACAGATACTATACAACCGAATTCTTTAATGATGTAAAGAAAAGACTTAATTCAGGTGGAGTTTTCATGTGTTCCCCTGGTCCCGGGGATGATTACTTCAACAAAGAATCTTTAACTCTTTATTCATCAATTTACAACAGCCTGGCAGGAGTGTTTAAAAACATAAGGCCCGTTGTCGGCAATAAACTTTATTTCATTGCATCTGATAAAGAATTATCAGTATCATTCTGCCATCTTGCTGAAATGAAAAATATTAAAAATATTTACGTCAGCTCAGACTTTCTGGAAGATGATCTTATAATAAAAAAATCTAACGAAGTCAGTTCACTGCTCGATCTTGGAATAAAACAAAACAGATCGGCTCTCCCGGTTGCCTGTTTTCATTTTCAATCGTACAATTTCAGTAAAAACATGAATGAGAAGGTACCTGCTATTATTCTTATGATTATAGTCTTCGCAGTACCGGTTCTTGCAATAAAAAGGAGAAATCTTGTTATGTATTTCAGCGCCTCGGCACTGGCAGGATTTGAAATAATTATTTTGCTCACTCTTCAACTTATTGTCGGGAACATGTATCAGCTTACAGGGCTGGTAATTGCCGGGCTAATGACTGGTCTTGCTGTTGGTGCACGAACTGACATCAGATTATTAAATTCATTTCCATTTAAAATCAAAGGCATCGTCCTTATAATTATATACACAGGCATTGGGCTGATTTATAATTATATGCTTGCAGTTAAAACTGTAGTACCTGCAATTGGAATGATTCTTCTTTCAGCGTTTTTGCCTGCATTACTTACCGGACATATCTTTCGTGAGCTGACAAATAAACAGGATAGTTCATCAACAACTTCAGCAGTATATAGTGCCGATCTTGCCGGTTCTGCTTTAGGGTTTATTCTGATGTCCGGTTTTACTGTTCCCGCATTTGGAATCAAAATCTCTGTTTTTTTATTGTCATCTCTGATTTTTGCTGGATTTCTGTTTGGAACAAAACGTGACAAATAGTAGTTTTAATTAAAAATTAAATAATCCCTCAGGAGAGAAATGCAAAATAAAAAATGCAATATCAGCAAACGCGATTTTCTGAAAAGATCGCTGACGATTTCTGCAGGGTTAATCTGTTTACCATGCCATGCAGTTTTATCCGAAACAGCTTCAGAACAACAGAGTATTTATAAAAAGGTTGCAATGTTCCAGGAGGAAAGTGCGCGGGGAATAATGTGCAGAATCTGTCCGAATGAATGTGTACTCAAGGAAGGTGAACTAAGCAAGTGCAATAATCGTAAGGTTCATAATTCCATGTTATATACCCTGGCATTTGGCAATCCATGTTCAGTTAATGTTGATCCGGTTGAAAAGAAGCCACTCTATCATTTTCTTCCCGGATCAAAAGCCTACTCAATTGCAACGGCTGGATGTAACCTGGTGTGTCTGAATTGCCAGAACTGGACTATATCACAGATCAGTCCTGACAAAACAAGAAATTATGATCTGATGCCAGAAAGAGTAGTTGAAGAATGTAATGCAAACAGGTGTAGTTCAATAGCATATACATATACAGAACCGGTGACATTTTACGAATATACTTATGAGACTGCTATTCTTGCAAAGAAAGCGGGCATTAAAAATATTGTCAAATCCGCAGGATATATTAACCCGGAACCCCTGAAAAAGTTATGCAGTGTTATTGACGCTGCAAATATTGATCTTAAAGCGTTCACCGAGAGTACCTATCTGAAACTTACGGGAGGAAAATTGCAACCAGTGCTCGATACTCTTAAAATATACAAAGATATGGGCGTCTGGCTTGAAATCACCAACCTTGTAGTTCCCACATGGACAGATAACCTGGATGAGATCAGAAATATGTGCAAGTGGTTAAGCAGTAACGGCTTTAAAAATACTCCGATACACTTCAGCAGGTTTTATCCTATGCATAAACTAGAACAGTTGCCTCCCACTCCGATTGATATCCTTAATAATGCAGCACATATAGCCACTGAAGAAGGCCTGATATATGTTTATACAGGAAATGTTCCGGGAGATGAATTGTCTGATACAAAATGTCCATCGTGCAATACAACTCTGGTGGTCAGACAGGGTTACCGGATAGTATCAAACACTATTACAGGAGGAAAGTGTAATAAATGCGGATATAAGGTCGAAGGTGTCTGGAACTAAAATTTGTAATGTTTAACAGTTTTTATAATGTGGACCAGTTAAAAATTAAATGAAAAAATCTGAAGCAAAGGAACGGATAGAAAAACTCCGTAAGGAATTAGAAGAGCATAATAGCAGATATTATGTTTTGAATCAGCCATTAATTTCAGATTTTGAATACGATATACTATTAAATGAACTCAATACCCTCGAGAAAAAATTCCCTGAATTTATAATTGATAACTCTCCTACAATGAGGGTTGGCAGCGATATCACAAAAGAGTTCGTACAATATGAACACAGATATCCAATGCTTTCACTCGGAAACACTTATAATGAAGAAGAACTCAGGGAATTTGATACAAGAATAAGAAAAACTGCTTCAGAACCGGTTGAATATGTGTGCGAACTAAAATTTGACGGAGCTTCAATAAGCATAACTTATAAAAATGGTACACTTTTAAGGGCAATAACAAGGGGAGATGGAAATAAAGGTGATGATGTTACATTAAATGTCAAAACAATTAACAGTATCCCGCTGAAAATATCTGAGAAAACTATACCGTCCGAATTTGTTATCAGAGGTGAAATAGTTATGCCGAGAGCAGTTTTTGACAGGTTAAATAATGAGAGAATAAAAATGGAAGTAGCTCCTTTTGCCAACCCCCGCAATGCTGCTGCCGGTACTTTAAAACTGCTTGATCCGAAGATTGTTGCAACACGGTCACTCGATTGCCTGGTCTATTTTCTCCTGGCTGAAGAGCTTCCTCATGATAATCATTATGATAATTTAAAAAAGGCTTCAGATTGGGGTTTCAAAGTGGCGGACAGCATCAGGTTGTGTAAGAATATAGGTGAAGTGATTCAATTCATATCTCATTGGGAATCAGAACGAAAGAATTTACCATACGATACCGATGGGGTTGTTGTTAAAGTTAACTCACTGAATCTTCAGAAAGAACTTGGGGTTACGGCCAAATCGCCTCGCTGGGCTATTGCTTATAAATACAAAGCGGAAGAAGCAACAACAAGGTTGTTATCAGTAATATTCCAGGTCGGCAGAACTGGTGCCGTCACCCCTGTTGCAATCCTGGAGCCGGTTTTTCTTTCAGGATCAACCGTAAAACGTGCTACTCTTCACAATGCTGACCAGATAGCTCTTCTTGATCTGCATTTAAACGATATGGTCCATGTTGAAAAAGGAGGTGAAATAATTCCAAAAATAGTTGGTGTCGATCATTCTTTCAGAAACGAAAACAGCAAAAGGATAGAGTTTATTTCCAATTGTCCGGAATGTGGAACAATTCTTGTTAAAAATGAAGGTGAAGCAAATCATTTTTGTCCCAATTATCTTCACTGTCCTCCCCAGATAAAAGGCAGGATTGAACATTTTATCAGCAGAAAGGCTATGGATATTGATGGCTTGGGAGAAGAGACAATCGACCTGCTTTTCAGTAAAAACCTTATAAGAAACTTTTCAGATCTGTACGACTTACAAATGGAACAACTGGTCCCGTTGGAGCGTCTGGGAGAAAAATCTTCTTCCAATATTCTGAAAAGCATCAGAAAATCGATTGATACTCCATATCACCGGGTACTTTTTGCTCTTGGAATCAGACATGTGGGAGAGACAGTTGCCAAGACTATTGCAGGAAGATTCAGGACAATCGATGATCTGATTAAAGCACCTGTTGAACAACTTACAAGTGTTTATGAAATTGGTCCTAAAATAGCAGCAAGTATTGTCGCCTACTTTTCTGATAAAGAAAACCTTGAAATAATTGACCGGCTCAGGTCAGCCGGCATCAGGCTCATAAGCAATAAAGAAATAAACCCTGCAGTCAACACATTAGATGGTAAAACAATAGTTATTTCAGGCGTATTTCAGAAGCATAGCCGGGAAGAATATAAAGAGATAATTGAAAAGAATGGTGGTAAAAATTCAACATCGGTTTCGGGAAATACATCATATATTCTGGCCGGAGAAAATATGGGACAATCAAAAAAAGAGAAAGCAAAAGAGCTTGGAGTTCCACTTATAAGCGAGAAAGATTTTCTTAGAGAAATTGGTGAAGAATAACAAGTAACCAGAAGTGATTTTAACAAAAAACTATTAGGTTTGCAATATGGAATTATTTAAAAATATCAGACTTAAAATCGGGAAATCTGTACTCGAAAAAAAGTTGGGCAGGACGACAAGAAAAATGTCCTTTTCAAATTTTGGACTGGCAAGAAACATTGGAATAGTCTGGGATGCTTCAAATCCTGATGAATTCTCATGTTTATCGAAGTTTTATCAAAAGATGCATGAAAGGAATATTGAAGTCAGCATACTTGGATATTTCCCGGGAAAGGAATTACCTGATCAATATACAGCTATCAGATATCTGACATGTATAAGAAAGAAGGAATTAAGCTTTTTTTATCTTCCTTCTTCTTCTGAAACCGGTACGTTCATTGACAAACGTTTTGATATCCTGATTGATATTAATTTCAAAAAACTGCTTCCGCTTAATTATATATCATCATTATCCAATGCCGGATTTAAAGTAGGGTTATTTGATTCTGAAACAGTGGATACTCCCTTCGACCTGATGATGGAAATGAAAAATCCTGTTAATGTTGATAATTATCTGATTCAGGTAATGCAGTACCTCGAAATGATAAATTCAGGAGCCGTTAAAACAGTTAAGACAGTATAAAAATAATAAAACCGATGAAAAAATTCAAAGGGACAGGAGTTGCAATTGTCACTCCGTTTAAAAATGACTCAAGTATTGATTTTGCTGCATTGGGACGTGTAATAAATCATGTAATCAATGGAGGTGTGAACTATATTGTTGCGATGGGAACCACCGGCGAGTCGGTCACTCTGACTAAAGATGAAAAGAAAGCCCTTATTTCTTATGTGGTAGAAGCGGTAGATAGCCGGATTCCTCTGGTAGCAGGGATTGGCGGAAATAATACTCAGGAAGTAATAAACTGCATAAGGCATGCCAATCTTACTGGTGTAGATGGAATTTTATCTGTTGCGCCTTATTACAATAAACCAAGCCAAAGAGGACTATTTCAGCACTTTAAGGCAATCGCCACATGCAGTCCCATTCCTGTTATCATATATAATGTACCGGGCAGGACGTGCAGCAATATATCTTCAGACACATGTCTTGAACTTGCACATGAGTGTGAAAATATTGTCGCTGTAAAAGAGGCTTCCGGGGATATAAGCCAGATTATGAGGATAATCAAAGGGAAACCTGAAAATTTCAGTGTGATTTCCGGCGATGATATGATGACCATCTCTGTAATAGCTGCAGGAGGTTCGGGTGTCATATCAGTTCTTGCCAATGCTTTCCCGGCAGAATGCTGTGAACTGGTGAACCATTCTCTGAAAAATAACTATAAATCTGCACGTGAAATACAATTCCGGTTTCTGGAAATGATTGAACTTCTTTTTATTGATGGAAATCCTTCAGGAGTAAAAGCGATGCTGAGTTTAATGAATCTATGTCAGAATAACCTCAGGCTCCCTCTGGTTCCTGTTAACAGAACAATTTATACCAGAATCCAGAAAGCGATAGAGGAAGTAAGCAAAAACTGATCAGACACTTGCATTAGGGATTGCTCCCTGCTGCTGACCATGACACTGTTTATATTTCTTTCCACTTCCACACGGGCATGGATCGTTTCTTCCAACTTTTTTATCAACCCTTACCGGTTCGGTTCGCTGGTTTTTATCCTGACCACCACCGCCGGTACTGCTGTACTGAGAAAAATCACTTTTGGATGTTCGTAAATTGCTCATGTCAACCTGGCGCCTTCTCTGTGCCTCTTTAACCTGTTCAGGGTCTTGTGTCGGGATGTGGCCTTTCATAAGAGTACTCACAACATCCTTGTTAACTTTAGTGATCATTGTCTTGAACAACTCAAAGGATTCGAACTTGTAAATAAGCAAAGGATCTTTTTGCTCATAAGTAGCATTCTGAACTGATTGTTTGAGCTCGTCCATCTCACGCAGATGTTCTTTCCAGGCATCATCAATAGTTGCCAGAACAACCGTCTTTTCATAAGCTTTCGCCAGTTCTTTACCTTCTGATTCAGCAGTAGCTTTAAGGTTTGTGACAACCTGAAAAACCTTCACTCCGTCTGAAATGGGGACAACAACATTTTCATAAACATGCGACATCCTGTCATATACATCTTTTAAGACAGGATAGGCTTGTGAAGATATAGTTTCAACTTTTCTTTTGTATGCATCCAGCACTTTTGCATAGACTCTATCGGTTACCTGATCAGAAGTGGTTTTCTTAAATTCCTGATCAGGAACAGGTGAATCCATTGAAAATGAGCGGATAAGATCAAAATCAAAACCTTCAAAGTCTCCGTCTCCATGATAGACGTCCACCAGGCTTTCTGTAACATCGAACATCATATTTGCAATGTCGACACTTAATCTTTCACCAAGAAGAGCGTGACGTCTTTTCTTATATATAACTTCTCTCTGTGAGTTCATTACATCATCATACTCAAGAAGTCTTTTTCGTATCCCAAAGTTATTTTCCTCGACTTTTTTCTGTGCACGTTCGATAGATTTTGTGATCATTGAATGCTGTATCATCTCACCGTCTTTCAGTCCCAGCTTATCCATTATCCCGGCAATTCTTTCGGAACCAAACAGTCGCATAAGCTCATCTTCAAGTGAAACAAAGAATTGTGAAGAACCCGGGTCTCCCTGTCTGCCTGATCGTCCCCGCAACTGCCGGTCAACCCTTCTCGACTCATGTCTTTCTGTACCAATAATAGCAAGCCCTCCTGCCTGCCTGACTTCCTCGGTAAGCTTAATATCAGTACCACGACCTGCCATATTTGTAGCAATTGTGATTGTACCGGTTTTACCTGCTTCAGCAACGATTTCTGCTTCTCTCTGATGAAGTTTTGCATTAAGAACATTATGCTTAAGCCCTTTCATTTTAAGCATCCTGCTCAATAGTTCCGAAATCTCCACCGAAGTGGTACCAACAAGAACAGGTCGTCCGATTCGGTACATTTCAGCAATCTCTTCTATTACAGCATTATACTTTTCCCTTTTGGTTTTATATACAAGATCTTCCCTGTCGAACCTTATAACGGGTCTGTTAGTAGGAATAACCACAACATCAAGTTTATAGATATTCCATAGTTCGCCTGCCTCAGTTTCGGCAGTACCTGTCATCCCGGCAAGCTTATGGTACATCCTGAAATAATTCTGCAGGGTTATAGTAGCATATGTTTGAGTAGCAGCTTCAACCTTAACATTTTCTTTGGCTTCTATTGCCTGGTGAAGTCCGTCGGAATATCTTCGTCCTTCGAGAATACGTCCGGTTTGTTCATCAACGATCTTGACTTTGTTGTCCATGACAACGTACTCCGTATCCCTTTCAAAAAGGGTCCAGGCTTTAAGCAGCTGGGTCATAGTATGAACCCGTTCCGATTTTACGGAATAGTCTTGCAGAAGTTCATCTTTTATCTTAAGTTTCTCGCGATCAGACAAATCGGATCTTTCTATATCTGCAATTTTAGAACCAACATCAGGCAGAATAAAAAAGCTGGCATCTTCAACAGAATCTGAAATAAGATCAAGTCCTTTATCAGTAAGCTCAATTGAGTTGGCTTTTTCGTCAATGATAAAGTACAGCTCATCAGTTACTTTAGGCATCTCCTTGCTGTTGTTCTGCATGTAGAAGTTCTCGGTCTTAAGCAGAAGTGACTTATTTCCCTCCTCACTGAGGTACTTGATAAGGGCATTAGTTTTTGGGAGGCCTTTGTAAGCTCTTAATAGCAGCAAACCACCATCATCATTTTTATCAGCAGCGATAAGTTTCTTAGCATCAGCAAGTATCTGAGTCACAAGTTTTTTTTGTGCACCGACAAGTTTATCAACCTTTGGTTTCAACTCATCAAATTGTTGGGTATCGCTTTTTGCTGTTGGTCCGGATATTATTAGTGGTGTACGTGCATCATCGATCAGAACAGAGTCTACCTCGTCGACAATAGCATAGTGATGTTTACGCTGAACAAGGTCCTCAGGATTAATAGCCATATTATCCCTGAGGTAATCAAAACCGAATTCGTTATTGGTTCCAAAAGTTATGTCAGCATTATATGCTTTGCGTCTTTCAGGAGAATTTGGTTGGTGCTTGTCGATACAATCGACTGTAAGACCATGGAATTCATAAATCGGTCCCATCCATTCAGAATCCCGTTTAGAGAGATAGTCATTAACAGTAACAATATGCACTCCCCTTCCTGCAAGAGCATTTAGGAACACCGGAAGTGTGGCAACTACCGTTTTCCCTTCACCAGTACCCATTTCAGCAATTTTACCTTTATGAAGCGCTACACCTCCAATCAGCTGAACATCATAATGAACCATATCCCATGTAATTTCATTACCTCCTGCGATCCATTTGTTGCTCCATAAAGCTTTGTCTTCTTTAATTGTAATACTTTCTCTTGTGGCAGCAAGATCCCTGTCAAATTGTCGTGCTGTAACTTCCAGTACACTATTCTCTTTAAACCTTCTGGTAGTCTCTTTTACAATAGCGAAAGCCCTCGGAACAACCTGATCAAGTATCACTTCAAGCTTTTCGTCAATTTGTTTTTCTATTTTATCAATCGCGTTATAAATTTCCTCTTTACGGTAGACATCTTCTTCATTTTCGGCTTTATCCCTAAGCGATCTGATCTCATTTTCATCACCTTCAACACTTCCAAGTATCTCTTTTCTGAGTTCTTCTGTCATGTCTCTTAAGCTGTCATTTGACAAATCCCTTAATTTCTCAAATTCCCGATGGATCTTTTCAACATAAGGGTTGATTTCCTTTATATCTCTTTCATATTTATTCCCCAGAAAAAGACCCAATACACTATTTATAATGCTCATTTCAAGGTGTCTTACAATTTTTAAAAATATCCAGCAAAATTAGTTTTATTTTCCAATATAGAATTCCAAAATTTCAAATTATGCAAAAACCCCGCCATAATTGCGGGGTTGAAATTTTATTTTATAAAGCTATACTTGAATGCCTTTATTCCATCATCGGAATACAACACTATAATATAAATACCGGCTGGATAACCTGAAATATCAACCAGAGTTTCAGAATCTCCTGAAGTACGGTTCTTTATTACACAGTTGCCTGTTGAGTTGAAGATGCTATAAAACAGTGGTTTACTCCCCTGATTACCGGGCATGTCAGCACTGATTTTAAACAATCCCTTACCTGGATTAGGATATACCTTATCCGATTCGGAAGTTATTTTTTCAACTGCATCAATAAGTGGGTTGATTTTAAGATCTTCTATCACCCATCCCCATCCATTACCATAAGGGTCTGAATAGAGCCTGAAGCGTACTAACATTGTATCTCCTGCTGAAATATTGTCAGATGGACGATAAAAGATAGTATGTTTCTTAAGCATCGATTCTGTTCCGACAAACGTCGAATTATATCCGACGATAGAGCTATTGTAGGCTGCTTCCCAGGATGCAGATAATCTGCAGTCATAACCATCAGCCAAAGCAAACCATGTTTTGCCGAAATTTCCTGAACCTTCCAAAATTACATAGTCATAAAAATCAGGCGAATCATAGACTGATCCGGCTTCACCCGGCTCAACAAGGACAAGTTCATTAAAATTTATAAGCATTCCTGACTCATCGAATTTCAGAGGATGTCTGAGTACGGATGTGGATTCAATACTTT
This sequence comes from uncultured Bacteroidales bacterium, assembly GCA_963838215.1. Taxonomy (GTDB): domain Bacteria; phylum Bacteroidota; class Bacteroidia; order Bacteroidales; family VadinHA17; genus LD21. The sequence goes on from CAWIQG010000003.1 coordinate 307,679, forward strand.
TGGAGTTATCATCCGGACTTTCATAAGGATGTTTTGTATTCAGTCCATAATTATTGAATCCGGCCGGTTTTGAAATATCAAATCCTATATTGAAAAAGTCATTTACCGCAGTTCCTGTAAAATCAGTTGAATAACTTTCGAGAGTTGATTCTATTCCCTGAACTGGAATAACAAAATACCCTGTTTCAGGTAAGACAGCAATATTCGGAACCTTAGCGGAGTCTCTGGCAAAGATCCTGTACTGAATTGAATCCCCTCCTTTTAATGATAAAGGTTTTGCAGAAAAAACAGCACTGTAACTATCAGAAGTTCCCGCTGTTAAGCCAATAAAATTCGACGGACCGGTATTCACCTTATATTCAATATAAACTGAATCTATTCCAAGGTTATCAGTCGCTGTTGCTTTAAAGTTAATCGAATCGATTGTTTCAAGGTAGTAATCAATTGGTGTACTAGAGATTACAGGTTTCACAGTGTCCGTGCCGATATAAAGTTTATACTGAAGTGTTTGATATAACGAAGGAGATCTGAAGAGCCGCAAGAAACAATCCTCAACGAAGAAATAGTATTGAAGTTCCGTGTTATAAAAAGGGATACTAATAGTAGTATTAAAATTGTTATCAGAATTTGGGGAAGTCATGAAGAGAGTGTCGCTCGAAACAAAGTTATCAAAAGAGAATACCACTCCAACTCTATTGTGATTATACGAAGTATCCGATTTGATAGTTGTCGAAAGAACAACATCTTTTAAATGATCTTCAGTATCGCCCATAGGAGTATGAATTATTCTTGTATTGATCCAGCCAACATCTCCAAGAATTGAAAATGTATATTGCCCCGGATCATGTATGGCTTCTCCCAGATCTATAACGGGAGTCATCAGTGCATTTATTTCCGGGGTTGAAGACTCATCGAGATGTGAGATACTTGAGCCGGCGTCCCAGGTTGAAGGAGCGTACAGTCTGGCTCTTAAATTCGAATAATTATTAAATAAAGAATATTGACTCAGAAGCGGACCATTAAAATAAAGTTGCCCGCCAATAAGCTGGTAGTACAGACTTGAAGAATAATTAGGAAATTTTAATGTGTCTGTTAATCTGTTTCCTACATAGTTTTCAACAAATGTATCATATATCATCGGGATTGAACTGATTCCGTACCAGCCTATTGTTCCGTCACTATCAAAACTGTCAAAAAAACCGAGTCCATGACATATCTCGTGCAACAGAACTGTTACAAGGTCATACTTTGAAGTCGGTGTTTTCCCGTCAGTACCGAGGTACCAGTTGATTGAACTGTTGACACTTAATGAAATGTCACCCTGCTGATCCTCATTAAGGCTTGCTCCGTTAATCTTCTCTGCGAGAGCCACAGGGTAAAAAGCCATCGGATTCAAAGCATCGATCCCCCACCCTGCTGCATATCCTGTTATAGTTGACTGGGCAAGGACACCGTTAGTTGAGATTTTTTCCCAACTGGCTGAAATTGTAATCTTCGCATCAGCCGGAAGCATGGATTCCCAGATGGAAACAGCATAATCCATTGCTGTTTTGGCCTGGCTTGAAAAACCAGAATAATTGACCGTTATTGACGCTCCGCCTTTTAATCCGGATTTTTTGTAAAAAACATCCGGAGGTGGAATATATACTCTTTTTATTTTATTTCCTGCATAACAAACTCCTGTCACAGATGAATTTGATATCAATTTCTGTGCCTTCAGAGGAAGAGCCGCAGTAAAAATCAGAAGACCAATAAAAAAAGAAAGGAGTTCTTTCATGCATTAGTCTGAGCGTTGGCTGCCGGTGTTCTCAAACTCAATATATCCCTGTCAAATTCATACATATTATTCTTACCGACAATATGGAGCTTATCAAGAATTTCTCTTGCAGAAGACTCCTCTTCAACCTGCTCAAATACGAACCATTGTAAAAAGTTGTGCGTATTAAAATCTTTCTCTTCAAGTGTAAGCGCTACAATTTCGTTTATACTTGCGGTCACAAATTCTTCATGTTTCAACACTTCTTTGAATACATCCTCTACACCTTTGTATTCATTAACAGGTTTTTTAAAGGCCGGCATTATAGCTTTCCCACCTCTTTCATTCATATACTTGATAAATTTCAGCATATGAAGCCTTTCTTCATCGGATTGTACATACAACCATGCGGCAACACCTTTAAAACCGTTAACTTCAGCCCATGATGCCATTGCAAGATAAAGATTCGAAGAATAACCCTCTCTTTCTATCTGCCGGTTGCAGATATCTTCAATTTTTTTCTTTAACATAACAGTACGTTTTTATTTTTTTATATAACATTTATTTCAGGCATGTTGTTCATTGCTTAACAATTCTTCAATCGTTGCTATAAGATCATTTATGGAGAATGGTTTTGAATATACTGCATCCGCACCAAGGGCTTTTGCCAGATTCAGGTAACTTCCCGGGCCGGCTTTGCCTCCGCCTGAAATAGCAATAATCTTTATCGACGGTTTTAATTCCCTTAGTTTCATGATTACCTTCAATCCGTCTTCTTCAGGCATAATAAGGTCAGTAACAACAATATCAGTAATTAATGGTTTGAAATGAATTATTGCCTCTTTGCCATTATCTGCCTCAAGAACTGTAAAGTCTCGTCTGTTCAGAGATATTTTAAGCATCTCTCTTAGTTCCTTTTCATCCTCAACTATCAGTACTCCGGGCATAATCAGAAATATAAGTTCATAGTGTTATTTTAAAGATGTCTGGATTGCATTTTTGATTTCCTTAAGAGAGACCGGTTTTATCAAATGTTGTTTTATAATTCCCGAATTTAATAATTTTTTTTCTATTAACTCCTGATTTGGTTCAGTGATAAGTATACAAGGAGTACTAATCTTCAGTTTCCGGAAAATATCAACAATATCTTCGGGCTGAATCTGTTTTGAGTCTCTCATATATATTAACAAATCCGGTCGTAAGCTTATGTCAGCTATAACTTCATTCAGATTGTGGCGATCAGATAAATACATCAGTTCATAGCCGATATTTTCAAGAGCAAGTGATAATATACGTGATTCATGTTTATTACCTGTTATAAACAATATTTTTTTTCTTTTATCATTTTTTCCGGAAGAATCCGGATATCTTTTTGATACCGGGAGATAAACATAAAAAACCGAGCCCTTTTTTTCTTTACTTGAAATCAGAATTTCTCCTTCCAATTCTGATACAATACCGTGTACTACCGATAATCCCAAACCTGTTCCCTTTCCAACTTCGCGCGTTGTAAAGAACGGCTCAAATACCCTTCTCATAAGGGAAGGTTCCATCCCTTTTCCAGTATCCTTAAAAGTCAGTAATACGTATTCATCAGCGACAATATACTTGTTCAGTTCATGCTGAATATGCTTTCCGTCAACAATTGCAAGACTAACCGTCAATGTACCTCCATCCTCTTCCATCGACTGGATAGCGTTTGTCATAAGGTTTAAAAAAACCCGGAACAGTTGCGTGGGATCAGCAAAAACATTTGCATCCTTTTTTGGAATGCGGCTCTTAACAATTATATTGGAAGGAACAGCAAATTTAACAAAGCCAATAGTTTCTTTGAGAACCTGAGATATGCTTATCAGCACTTTTTCCTGTTCAACCTGCCGGCTGAATGTAAGTATCTGGTTTGTAAGAGAGCGTGCCTTCAGAACTGCTCCCTGTATCTTGATAACTTTCTCGGATAATGCTGAATCATCCTGTAAATCATCCTTCAACATTTCCGAATAGCCTGAAATTGTTGCAAGAATGTTATTGAAATCGTGAGCTATACCTCCTGCCAGAGCTCCTACTGTCTCAAGTTTCTGAGCCTGAAGAAGTCGATTTTCGAGTATCAGCTCACGCGATAAATCCTCAACAGCAAAATCAATAAAAGAAGGGATACCATATCCATTAAAAGCCAGAAATCCGCTTATACGGCAGGAAATTTCATTGCCGATGTGATTCTTTAAGGAAACTCTTCCAAAAGTTTTTGTATTGCACTCAAGAAGCTGATCATACTGTGTTTCAAAGATCCCCTCTTCAGCATAAAAACTCTTCAGATTCGTGGTTATAATTAAATCCTCATCGGTGCATTCCATAATCTTTAGAAAGGCTTTGTTGACCTGCATTATTTTGCCATCAGGATTGCATCTCAGAAAACCAATAGGCAGGTTTGTTTCAAACTTCCTGAGCTCTTCTTCCTTTTCAATAGCAACCTGTTTTGACCTTTTCAGATCATTAATATCGAAAGTCTCTGCTATAAGATTAGTTATCGCGCCTGTATCAGCGGGAAGAGGACGAAAGACTACCTCGAAATACCTGTTTCCTGATTGAGGAGTATTGAATGATGCTTCGTATCTCACTGTTTTTCCTGATAAACATAAATCAATATTTTTCTTTATTGACTTTCGAAAAGTCTCCTGCCCCCACACATCGCTGAGCGATTTCCCCACAAATGAATCAACAAAGCCCTTATGTGCATTACAGAAAGTAGCATTCACTTTTTCGTAAATGTAATTTTGGTTAATGACACTTATCATTGACCTTGAATGGTCGATAATCTTATCTGAAATATCCATCGCTTTTGTCAGGGATCTCAGATATTCTTTATCTCCCGGTTTATTAAATCTTTTTTTCACTATTAAGCATTTGGAAGCATAAAATCATGCTAAGAAGACTCAGGTAATATCAAGATTAAATGTTTTCTTCATCTCTTTCAGAATCGGGTATTTATTCAGAAGGTAATTCTGTTTCTGTTCATCGGTATATAAAATTTCATCTGTCTCCGACAGGTCCACGAAAGTTTCAATATCAATTTCTGACAAAACGAACCTGTTCTCAAGGAAGGTTATTAGTTTTTGTTTGTAATTCTGAACAAAAGTATCTTTTTGTGCAGCATTGCTCAGATGGATTTTGACTGTCTGATCGTTTTCCACCTCAGGCCTGATAGATTTAAACATGCTGATTATTCGTGTCCCTTCTCCTTTAAGCTGATCCTTAAATTCAATCCAGGCAGCTTCGAAGGCTGCAGGAGTGAATTCACTTCTTGGTTTTAAGTGAACTTCCGATTCTTGCACGTTTTGTTTATCAGAAGGTTTCTCAACAGGTTTATTCTCTTCTGAAATGATCTCTTTTATCGAGAATGTCTTTGAGGGTTTTTCAACAACCGGATCATGTTTTCCTGAGGACGTTTCCTCTATGAAGATTTTTCTTTCAGCAGGTTGAATTTCCCTACGTATAATCTCTGATTTGGATGGGAGGGGCAGATCTGCTTCCCTGTTTTTCACCTGTTTTATATCAGACTTTTTTTTTTCAGATAATTCCACAGGTTCTCCAATCAGCCGGCATAAGCGGATCAGCGAGAGTTCAACATGAAGTCGCTGATTCTTGCTGCTTTTATAGTTAATATCACAGGTGGTTCCAATCTCCAATGCTCTGAATAAAAAATCAACCGGACATCTTTCTGTCTGTTGAAGATATCTTTGTTTTACCGCCGGTGTTGTTTCAAGAAGCTGTACTGTCGATTCATCTTTGCTTATGAGCAAATCGCGCAGATGGCTGTTAAGACCCGATATAAAATTGTGACCGTCAAATCCTTTTTCAAGAATCTGATTATAAGTTATTAATACTGATGATACATCACCAAGCAAAGCCCCATCAATGATCTTAAAATAGTACTCATAATCAAGTACATTAAGGTTCTCTATAACATCTTTGTATGTTATTATTTTACCGCTAAGACTTACGATCTGATCAAAAATTGATAAAGCATCGCGTAGAGCCCCATCAGCTTTCTGACCAATAATATGCAGAGCTTCCTCAGAAGCATTTATTCCCTCATTCTTAGCTACATACATTAAACGGCCAACAATATCTTCAATTTTTATCCTGTTGAAGTCAAATATCTGGCATCGCGACAGGATAGTTGGAATTATTTTATGTTTTTCTGTAGTGGCTAATATAAAAATTGCATGAGCAGGGGGTTCTTCAAGTGTCTTAAGAAATGCGTTAAAGGCTGAAGAAGAGAGCATGTGAACTTCATCAATTATATAAATGCTGTATTTTCCAATCTGAGGCGGGATCCTTATCTGGTCATTAAGACTTCTGATATCCTCAACTTTATTATTCGATGCTGCATCAAGCTCATGAATATTGAACGACCTCAATGTATTAAATGATAGACACGACTCGCATTTATCGCAAGCTTCAGAATTGTCATTCAGGTTACTGCAGTTAATTGTTTTGGCAAAGATCCTGGCACACGTTGTTTTTCCTACACCGCGCGGGCCACAAAAAAGATAAGCCTGAGCAAGATGTTTGTTCTTAATGGCACTTTTCAGCGTATTGGTGATAGAATCCTGACCAATAACCATATCAAAACTGGAAGGACGGTATTTTCTTGCTGAAACAATGAAGTTTTCCATATATTACTGACTCTCTCTTTTCAAAAATCCAGAAACACAAATATAGTCAAAAAGCCTTCCTGTTAAATGTAAAGTACAATTGAAATATTCAAATAGCAAAATAAAAATAAGAACTGTCACTTAGCAACACGGAGAAGCATAGAGGACAACTAAGAACTACAGAGAACAATCTGCATTTGTGCAACTTGGTGAAACCTTTGTATAACTCTATGTAAGTTCTTTAAAAAAATAAAAAGTAAAACTTTAAATGGTAAAATGAATATAAGATAACTTTTCATCGCTTTATTTTTGAATAAAGCAAATTAATTGTACTTTTGCGAGCCAAAATATATTAAACTAATAAACAATTAATTACTATGTTGAATCAGTACGAAACCGTTTTCATTGCAACTCCCGTTTTATCTGAGAACCAGATGAAGGAAGCGGTACAGAAATTCAAGAAGGTCATTACCGATAACAGCGGTGAGATCGTTCATGAAGAGAACTGGGGTCTAAAGAAACTGGCCTACCCCATCCAGAAGAAGTCGACCGGCTTCTATTACCTGGTCGAGTTTAAAGGTACAGGAGATCTGATAGAAAAACTTGAAATCCAATATCGGAGGGATGAAAGGATTATAAGGTTTTTAACTTTCAGGATGGAAAAATTCGCTGTCGAATATGCAGAGAAGAAGAGAAAGCAGAAAGAATCAGGAAAATCAAAGGAGGAATAAAACATGGCACAGAACGAATCAGAAATCAGATATTTGACTCCACCAACTGTTGAGATCAAAAAAAAGAAATACTGCAGGTTCAAGAAAAACAGGATCCGTTATATTGATTATAAGGACCCCGAATTTTTGAAAAAATTTCTGAACGACCAGGGTAAAATTCTGCCGCGCAGAATTACTGGTACTTCACTTAAATATCAGAGGAAAGTGGCAAAAGCCGTTAAAAGAGCAAGGCATATTGCTCTTCTTCCTTATGTTACTGACCTTTTAAAATAAGGAGGATTATATATGGAAATTATATTAATACAGGACGTCAGTAAGCTTGGCCAAAAGGACGATTTAGTAAAAGTTAAAGCCGGGTATGGAAGAAATTATCTTATCCCGAGAGGTTTTGCAGTAGCTGCAACTTCATCAGCAAAAAAGATGCATGCTGAAAATCTCAGGCAAAGAGCTCATAAAGAAGAGAAGATAAAAATTGCTGCTCAGGAGATAGCAGGCAAACTGGCCGGAATAAAAATAATAGTTGGTGCAAAAACCAGTACTTCAGGGAAAATATTCGGTTCAGTTAACACTATCCAGATTGCTGAATCGCTAAAGGAAAAAGGATTTGATATTGACCGTAAAAACATCACTCTCCCTGAAGATCAGATAAAAGAAGTAGGAAACTATAAAGCTGTTATCAAACTTCACAGGGATGTAAAAGTTGAAGTTGAATTTGAAATAAAAGGAGAATAAGAAATTCTTTAAAAAATAAAAAAAAGAGAGTGTCTCAAAAGTGTTGGTTTACCCCCTAGCCCCCCAGGGGGGAATTATAAATATCTGTATATCAAAAAGTCCCCCTTAGAGGGGGATTTAGGGGTGAAAACAAAAAAGAGGGCTTTTGAGGCACCCTCTTTTAATTTTTAGTAGGAGTCATGGAAATCTTTTCTTCTGTCGTACTTCAGATCACCAAGTGAAGAGGCTTTAACCCTGATAGTAAAGTTCCACATTTGCATTGAACCGTTTGGTACCCAGTTAAAGGTCATTTCCCAGCAATGAAGGTCACGTGTTATTCCTATCTGCGTCATTGTAATCTGCTTACCTTTAAAATCATATCCACTTGTATATGTAATGGCCATCTTCTTGGTAAGAGAGAGATTCCCATTAAAAGATAAAGTCTGAGAAATAACCGGTTTTAAACCCTCCACATAATAGTTGAAACTGTAACTGAAATTGAGTGTCCAGGGAACATTAAAATTTGTGTAACCATACTGGTCTTTATTTGCACCGGTTGAATTCTGAGCTGTAAGGTTATTGGAACCAGGTGTTATGTTATTTGCCTGCTGACCAGGTGTCAGAGTGTTCTGAGGAACTACTGCATTTGCATCCGTCTTTTTTTTATCCTTATCTTTCTTAAGCAATTCGCTCAGACTAAAATCGAGGCTTGTTGTAAACTGAGTGAGCCTCATTAATTTTTTATCCTGAGTATACAAAAAAGTGCCTATATCCTGGCCGGCGCTGTTAGTGCCATAAAGTGAAAAGCTACTTTTTGCAAATATGTTAATATTATTGAAAAGGGATGTTCTCATCTGCATTGTTATCGGCGCCCATCTTATTGAGTCGGCAAATACGTTGTAAGAAGTGCTTATGCTGAAATTGTCTAAAATCTTGACCTTTTTTGCTTTCCCCGTTGTGTCATCTTTTGCAAAAATTTTGGCTTCCACAATATTCACAAGACTCAATGAAATGTTTCCGCTTTTACTTGATAATGAAGGGGTACCGAAAATATTGTTAGCAAAAACTGAGTATTTACTAAAATTCTTCGCCGTAGAATCAACCTGTACCTGTCTGTACATTTTGGAGCTGAGCCCGGCGAAAGCTGGAATAAAACTAAAGCTTATTGAAGGGTTTATCACGTGACGAATTGCCTGAAATCTTGAATCCGGATTTGTAAAAAGATATGTTCCGAAAATCTGGGGATTAAAACTTATATTTACCGATGGATTAACGGCCTGTCCATAAAAAACACCCCTGAGAGTGTCGTCCACAATTTGAGGCTTGCGTTGATTAGTTGATTTATCTATATAATTCGGATCCCATCTTTCTATTATCTTCTGTGTATACATAACCCCTGTATAAGTAAGAGCAGGAGAGATCGAAAAATTATTGAAGGGTCGGATCAGAATGCTTAAAGGGGCTGTTTGCGTGAAACCGTTATTCATGTTTTTCCATATTTTCCGGGTAAACAGGAGGCTGTCGTAGGTATTTATCTTATTATCAAGAGATGCAGAATATGAAAACTGAAGTTCCTGGTACCACTTTGTAGTACCTGAACTGTTATTATCTTTTAGCGGATAAATCCTGCTCATATTAAAATTGGCCTTGGGCAGGTCAAGAAATACCTTATGGTCCTCAACGTTCTGACTTTGATTCGTGCTTACCGAAAGATTAAAAGGTGTCCCGTCCCACGATTTTGAATAACTAACGGCTGATTGTCTTGATGTAGCTACATGTTCTGCTACAACATAACTGTTAAGCTGATCGTAACCGCTGGAACTCATATTAATACTGGCCGAGAATATTGAGCCAGGTGAAGCTTTTGCATCCTGGTTATAATTCCATGCTAATTTATAGTTTGTTGTTTCACTGTAATCCGATAATCCCTGATGTCCTGTGACATTATTTGCATAACTAAAAAGAAAATTCCCATTGTAGTTATATAGTCTTTTATAATCCGATTGTGCCGTAAGCATCCATGTACCATTTGAGTAAATATTACCTTTCAGGGCAAGATCAAAATAATCGCTTATTGCAAAATAATAACCCCCGTCAGTGAGATTATAACCACGCTGCGCCTCCTGACCAATCTGGGGCATCAGTATACCTGATGCAGCTCTTTTTGTCTGAATAGGAATATAGGCAAAAGGAATAAACAATGGTAATGGTATGCCTTCGACTACAAGGTTGCCCGGTCCCGAAACTATTTTTTTCCCGGGATAGACTTTTGCCCTGGGCAGATTAATATAAAAGTGAGGAGTATCAGCATCGCAGGTGGAATACGTACTCTTTTCAATATTAGAAGTTTTGTCTTCCAGCAGTTTGGTAAATTCACTATGCAGGAAACCATCTTCCTGTTTTGTCACTATATTTATAATATATGCCTTGTGTGTTTTGAAATTATAAGTAAGCTCCTTAGCTTCAAATTCTTCTTTTCCATCTTTAAAAACCGGAGTACCGACAATTTTCCCGGTTGTATCCTTTCTCCCTGCAGCAAAAAGCAGGTTAGTGCCCATATTGAAAACAATTGAATCGGCTTTGATAACCATCGTTTCGTAATTTACTATTGCTTTCTGGATAAGAATTACCCTTTTGTTGATAAGGTCACTTTTTTTATAACCGGCAGCAGAGTAAGTGACCTTCGAGTCAATAGCATTGGCAGAAGGATGGCGTATATTTGTCAAAATTGTATCGGTTATCACAGAATCCTTTTGAACAAGCAACGTGTCAATGACTTTCCTCTCCTCCTGAGAAAATAATGAAGAAAACTTGACCATCATCAGGAACAATAAAAGGAACCGCTTTTCTTTAAAAAAATACAACTTAAATACTATTTTTGTATAGTTTTTTATGTGATAACAGGGTGACAGCGCAAAACTAATTAAAAAACACGAACTAAAAGTGAGTACAGGAATTAATAACAACAAACTTCATTCCAATAATATGCATATAGTAAAAATGATTTTTGTTTTTATTTCATTCCTTATTTTTTTTGCCACTGTATCAGCTTTGGATAATGATAAGAAATGGGTGATTGTAATTGATCCCGGACACGGAGGAAATGATCCCGGTGCTTTGGGATCATTCAGCAAGGAGAAAAATATAACTCTTGCCATTGCTTTGAAAACCGGTGAATATATCGAAAAGAATATCAGGAATGTGACAGTAATTTATACAAGGAAAAACGATGCTTTCGTTGACCTGAGAGATCGTGCCAATATTGCCAATAAGAACAAGGCTGACCTGTTCATTTCTATTCATGTCAACTGGGCAGAATCAAAAAATATCAAAGGAACTGAGACTTATGTAATGGGATCTACCAAAGATAAGCAGAACCTTGAAGTGGCCATGAAAGAAAATGAAGTTATTCTTCTTGAAAATGACCATTCAGCCAAATATGAAGGGTTTGATCCTAAATCCGAAGTATCTTATATTATGTTCAGTCTTACACAAGACATCTTTCATAAACAAAGTGATAGTCTTGCAATTAAAATCCAGACGCAATATAAAAACACTATAGACAGAACTGACAGAGGAGTCAAACAGGCCGGATTCTGGGTAATATACATGACAACGATGCCTAGTGTTCTTACAGAGACGGGTTTCATAACAAACCCTTCTGAAGAGAAGTTCCTTAACTCTAATGAAGGACAGGATAAGATTGCCTCTGCTATATTCAGAGCCTGTAAAGAATACATTAATGAAATCGATAGCAAAAGCGGAATATCCTGGGACAAGAACCAGAATACTGATCAGAAATCTGACATTTCAAAAGTACCTGGCATGTCGACGGGAGAAATCATTTTTACGGTACAGATTGCAACCTCTGCAACAAAAACAGATATTAAGCCTGAAAATTTTAAAGATTTGAAAGATGTTTTTGAGATAAATTCGCAGGATCGCTTCAGATATGCCATCGGCAGCTTTTCCGATTATTCCGCTGCTGTTAAGTACAGGAAGAAACTTGAAACAATATATCCCGATGCATTTGTGATAGCAGTAAAAGACAACAAAATATTACCTTTGCATCAGGCTTTGGAACAAAAAAAGAAAAAATAAAATTTTAATGTTAAATGAAAAAGATCTCAAATGAAGTTAAAGTTGGTATAACAGTATTATTGACAATATTGATCTTTATCTGGTTATATAGTTTTTTAAAGGGAAAGGATTTTTTTTCAAGCAATGCTAAATATTATACTGTTTATGACAAGATAGGCGGACTGGCTGAATCAAGTCCGGTCGAAATCAATGGTTATAAGGTCGGAGTTGTTCATTCCATTAATTTTATCGATGCCAGGAGCGGAAAGCTACTGGTAGTATTTTCTGTAAGCAGGAATTTCAAACTTCCAAAGAATACTGTTGCAGAAATTGTTCCTGTATCGCTATTAGGTGGAATGAAGGTCCAATTTGTTTATGGCAAAGGCCCTGGAACATATTCTGAAGGTGATACAATACCCGGCAGGCTTGCAGAATCGCTGATGGACAAAGTTGAAACGGAGATAACACCTGTAAGAGATAAGATCACAAATCTGGTTACTGTTCTCGACTCTGTTATTGTTTCTGTAAATGATGTAATGAATGGTGATTTTAAAAAGAATCTCAGCGGTACAATGGCTAACCTGAACAGCACAACTGGGAATCTTGACAAAATAATCGGATCAAAAGAAAAGGAGCTGAAATCCACTCTTGATAATATAAATAAATTCACACAGATGCTTTCGGATAATTCCGGAAAGATGAGCAGTACATTTACCAGCCTTAAAACGATTACGGATACTCTTGCGGCAGCTGATGTCTATGCCTCTGTTTCGAATCTGAAGAAAAGTCTTGAAAAAACCGCTCTTATGATAGATAATATTAACAACGGAAAAGGATCTGCCGGTAAATTCCTGACAAATGACTCTCTTTATACGAATCTGACCAATAGTCTGCAGAGTTTAAATGTACTTTTACAGGATATGAAGGCAAATCCAAAAAGATATGTTCACTTTTCATTATTTGGTAAAAAAAGTCCTCCGTCCAAATAGTGTTTTTCTAAAATTCAGAGTATCTTGATCTTAAAAAAGATATCTGAATCAATGACAAAATAGTCCTCATTTTAACCAGACAATGTTGAATTTTGAGTAAGGATTCATAATGAGTTGTAATACACCAACAAACCAGTGTTATTATTCATATATCATTGATATTTAACGTTTTAAACAAAATAAAAAAAAATATTTTCATAAGTTGCTGATGTTTAAAAACATATACTTTTTTTGAGAAAGTCAAGCAAAAAAAATTTTTTTTATTAGTTTTTTTTTTACAAATATTGCTATACGAATCGGCTTGATTCTAACCTTTAATTTTTAAAAAAACCAACTTACATGAATAAGTCACATAATGACGTTTGGAATAATTGTCTGCAAATAATAAAAGATATTATTCCATCCATCAGTTACAAGACCTGGTTTGAACCGATCATCCCCTTAAAACTTGAAAACAATGTTCTTACAATTCAGGTGCCAAGTCCATTTTTTTACGAGTACCTCGAAGAGCAGTATATTGATATACTCAGGAAAACGCTAAGACGAGAGATTGGAACTGATGCGAAACTTGAATATAGCGTCGTTATGGAAAATACCAATTTTTCAGATGGTAAACCATATACTGTAAGGTATCCCTCAAGAAATAAAACGGACCTTAATAACAAGCCGGTTCAGGTCCCATTTGATGTCACCCAGCCTTCAATTAAAAACCCGTTCGTAATCCCAGGTATAAAAAAAGTTCATTTTGATCCAAAACTTAATCCTGATTACAATTTTGGCAACTACGTGGAAGGGGAATGTAACAGACTGGCACGATCAGCAGGCATTGCTGTTGGGAATAACCCCGGGGGAACAGCTTTTAATCCGTTAATGATTTATGGTGACTCCGGACTTGGCAAAACACATCTTTCACAGGCTATCGGGATATTTGTCAAAGAAAAGCATCCCGACAAGACTGTTCTTTATGTAAATGCAAATAAGTTTCAGACACAGTTTACCGATTCAATAAGAAACAATAACAAGAACGACTTCCTTCATTTCTATCAGATGATAGATGTTCTCATCCTGGATGATGTTCATGAATTTGCCGGAAAAGAAAAAACTCAGGACATTTTCTTCCATATTTTCAACCATCTGCATCAATCAGGAAAACAACTGATTCTTACAAGCGACAAACCTCCGGTTGAACTGCAGGGCATGGAGCAAAGAGTCTTGTCACGATTTAAGTGGGGACTTCAGGCCGATCTCCAAAGACCTGACTATGATACAAGGCTGGCTATTCTTAAGAAAAAAGCATATAACGACGGAATAGAATTACCTGAAGAGATATTCGAATTTCTGGCAATAAACATCTCAAATAATATCAGAGAGCTTGAAGCAGTATTAATATCACTTTATGCCCAGTCGACACTCAACAGGAAAGAGATAACACTCGATCTTGCAAGGCAAATGGTTGAAAAGCTTATTAGTACATCAAGACGTGAAATAACGATTGATTACATCCAGAAAATAGTTTGCGATTATTATAAGATCCCTATTGATCTTATCCAGGGGAAAACCAGAAAGAGAGAGATTGTACAGGCAAGACAAGTGTCGATGTTTTTTTCGAAAAGCATGACTAAGGCCTCTCTGGCCAGCATTGGATCGCATATCGGAGGTAAAGATCATGCAACTGTTTTGCATGCCTGTAAAACTGTAAACAACCTTATTGACACTGATAAGCATTTCAGAAACCAGATAAACGAAATAGAGAAAAAATTAAAAGTTTGAAAATGGATACTAAAAACTTAACAGACAAGTTTTATGAAAAATACGGGAACAGGAACGAGAAACCTGTTCTTTTTTTCTCACCGGGAAGAGTTAATCTTATTGGTGAACATACTGATTATAACAGTGGATTTGTTTTTCCCTGTGCCTTAAATTATGGAACTTATCTTCTTATTCGTAAGATCAAGGGTAACACTCTTAAATTCAGCACAATCAACTTCAATGACGATTTACAAACCGAATTAAAAGGATTATTTGTTAACACAAGTAAAAAATGGATAAACTATCCGCTTGGAGTAATAAATGAGTTTCTGAAAAAAGGAATAGAATTAAGCGGACTTGAATTCCTTTATTATGGTGATGTTCCAAATGGAGCAGGTCTATCCTCTTCAGCTTCAATTGAAATGGTTACTGCAGTTGCTCTGAATGATTTTTTTGGCACAGGACTGAGCACTCTAGAACTGGTAAAAATGAGTCAGAAAGCTGAAAATGAATTTGTAGGTATGAACTGTGGAATTATGGATCAGTTTGCAGTTGGTTTTGGTAAAAAAGATCATGCTATTTTCCTGAATTGCGACACTTTATTTTTTGAAAACGTTCCTGTAATCCTTAATGGTTATTCCCTGATAATTACAAATACAAATAAGAGAAGAGGCCTTACCGATTCAAAATATAATGAAAGACGCTCAGAATGTGATAAAGCTGTTGAATTACTTCAGGCTTATAAGCCTATCCGCAATCTGAGTGAACTTAATACAGGCGAAATTCACATTCTGGAAAAATATATTAAAGACCCGGTCGTAAGGAAAAGAGCAAAACATGTTATCAGTGAGAACGGAAGAGTAGTTGAAGCAGTGAAAGTACTGAAAGACAATAATATAATTCGTTTTGGAGAGCTAATGAACCAATCTCACGACTCGCTTAAAGATGACTATGAAGTTACAGGCAATGAGCTCGATACGTTAGTTTATGAGGGGAGAAAGCTTCCCGGAGTTATTGGTACTCGTATGACCGGAGCCGGCTTTGGCGGATGCACTGTAAGTATAGTCAAAAAAACTGCCTCAGAGAACTTCATGTCCGGACTCTCTGAAGCTTACAGGAAAAAAATAGGTCTTATACCCGATTTTTACCGGCCGGAGATTGGAAATGGTGCAGGAAAAATAGAATAAGACAACTTGCTTAAACGCAAGCCCTTCTTTCTATGGTGCCTTCAATGACTGCGTTTTATATACGACGAAGTCTAATGTCATAATATAGATAATTCAGCTATTTTTTTCTTATTAGAAAAATATGTCGTATTTTTAGGAAAGATTCAAAAGAAGATGTGATAATGTCTAAAACGGTTAAAATATTAAAGTTAATTTCCATCTTTTTTCTAATTGCGATATTTACAGCCTGTGCACCCTCAAGAAAGAATACCTACTTTGCAAAAAGGAAGAAAAGTTCCCAGGTAAATGCTTCACAACTGGGAAGAAACAAATTCTATTTTTCTTCAGGCTATCAGAAGAAACTGAATAAAAATTATAAAAAATAGAAATCTGAATTTTTATTCATTACAAAAAAAACTCAGCCCATCGTATGCAAGCATAATTTCAGAAGGTAATTCTTTTGATACTTCAGCATGCAAGCCCATCTGGTGGCTTATATGAGTAATGAACGCTTTTTTTGGTGAAATCTCTCTTATAAAATCGACGGCTTCTCTTAAACTAAAATGAGAAATGTGCTTTTCTTTTCTGAGTGCATTAATTATCAGGTACTTAACACCAAACAGTTTTTCTTTACTCTCTTCAGGAATGTAATTAGCATCAGTAATATATGCAAAACTACCAACACGGAATCCATAAACAGGAAGCCTGTAATGGAAAACTCTTATTGGAATTATCTGAATCCCTTTAATATCGAAACTATGTTCAGGAATATCATTAAGTCTCATTTTAGGAATTCCGGGATATTGATATTCTGAAAATACATAGGAATATTCTTTTTTAATACACTTCTGCACCCTTTCTTCTGCATAAATATCTATTGCATCCTGACTTTTATAGTTGAAGGCCCTTACATCATCCATACCCGATATATGATCCTTATGCTCATGTGTCAATAGAATTGAATCAAGCTTCATGACATGCTCACTGAGCATCTGCTGGCGGAAATCAGGACCTGCATCAAAAAGTAATGTAGTCTCATCCGTTTCAAGAAGAAGAGAAGTTCTTAATCTCTTATCATGTGAATCGGTCGAAAGACAAGTATTACATTCGCAGGCTATAACTGGTACACCCTGCGATGTTCCTGTACCCAGAAAAGTAATTTTCACTTTAGAAATATTTCCTGACAAACCTATATTAAAAATCAATAATAGGCAACAGGCGGGTAATTTTTTATCGATACAATCTACAGTAGTATATTTGCTATATTTGAGTGAACAAACTTAACGATATGACGGGCAGGATTTATCTTATACCTGTAACTTTAGGAGGTGATGATTTTTTAAAAGTGATCCCCGAGAAAGTAATTAGTCAGACCAGACTTCTGCGATACTTTATTGTTGAGGATATAAGAAGCGCCAGAAGGTTCTTAAGACTCATTGACAACGCGTTTCCCATAGATGATACAATCTTCTTTGAATTAAATGAACATACTGGGGAATCAGATATAACACATTATCTTGAACCGGTTTTTGAAGGATCGGATATTGGAGTTATGAGTGAAGCAGGGCTCCCTTGCATTGCTGATCCGGGTGCCATGATTACCGCTTTAGCCCATCAAAAGAATATCACAGTTACTCCATTATCCGGACCTTCCTCAATCGTGCTGGCTCTTATTTCTTCAGGACTGAACGGACAAAATTTTACATTTAACGGGTATCTTCCTGTCAAACCCGCTGAACGTTCCGCAAAACTCAAAGAACTTGAAAGAAAGAGTGATGATGGATATGCACAGATTTTTATGGAGACTCCATACCGGAACCAGAAAATGCTGGAATCAATAATAAAGACATGTCACGATGATACAAAACTTTGTATTGCAACTGACATAACTCTTCCTACAGAAGTGATAAAAACCATGAAAGTCTCGGAATGGAAAAGAGATTTGCCGATGTTAAATGATAAACTTGTGGTCTTTGTAATGCAGTAATTCTACTCCCCGGAGCCAGATTTTACATGAACAAGATAAACATCATATACTAATGGTGTATAACCTGGTATTGTAAGATATCCTACGGGCCCATAAGCCAGCTTCGAAGGAATGAGGAACATAGCTTTCCCTCCGGCTTTCATATACGTGATCCCTTCATCAAATCCGGCAATCATATATCCTTCAGCTACAGGAAATATCAGAGTATCGCTTGTCCCGACATTTGTGCCAATAATAGTCCCGTCAGTGGTTTTAACAGTATATTCCACATAAGCAGTATCACCCATGACAGGTGTGCGTCCAGTACCTACCTGAACATCATAATAATACAAACCGCTGGGTTTCAAAACAAAATTAATGCTGCTATTACTGCTAAGGAATGTCTTTATCTTAGCGTTCTCTTCCTTTTCATATTTCGCAGAAGGATCGCATGACCAGAGTGAAATCAGCAAAAGCACCGTCAGTAGAGCAAGTATTCCGGAATTGTATTTTTTTATCATAGATTTAATTTTTAAGTTTTAGGTACGATCAATAGTTTAACAACGCAAAAACTATTCCAAATATTATTTGGTCCGCAAGATATTAACATTATAAACAATTATGGCTCTTGAAGGGACCATTTTTCTGTCTCCAATCAGCCCATATCCTAAAAATGGTGGTATAATAAAAACAGCTTCTGCCCCCGGTTTGAGCATCCGCAGACCTTCATTCAATCCTTGTTCCATTTCACTCTTTCCTAAAAAAAGTTCCTTTGGACCCAGGTCTTTGGATGAATAACATTTTGTTCCGTCAAGAAGCGAACACTCGTAATCAAAGGTTATTTTATCGCTTTCAACGAACTTATTCCCTTCTCCCTCCTTTAAAATCTGGTACCACAGACCTGTGGGAGATTCGACCATTTTAAGATTTTTCCGTTCTATATAATTCAATATTCTTTCCCTGTCTTTCTGTACAAAATACCTGTTCAGATCGGCCATCTCATTTTTTCCCGGTCCAGGTCTTGAAATGGTTTTCTCAGAACTGTTTTTGCATGAAATGATTACGAACAATAAGATCGTAAATAAAATATATCTTATTGTCAGATAATTACATCTTATCTTCAAATTTCCAGACATTCTCTTTAAGGGCTTTCAGGAAGTAGTCGATTGTTTTGTCTAATGTACCAGGATATTCGCCACCGGAAGCATTCAGATGGCCCCCACCGGAAAAATATTTTGCGGCAAATTCATTTGAAGGGAATTGACCTTTTGACCGGAAAGAAAGTTTTATAAACCCATCTTTTTCAATAAACAGGGCTGAGAAATTTATTCCTCTGATAGATAAAGGCAAATTAACAAATCCTTCGGTATCTCCTTTAACGTGGTTAAAATCTTTTAAATCATTTTTTGTGAGAAAAATATAAGCGGTTTTATATTCCGGAATCACAACCATTCGCTTATTAAGAGCATATCCCTGAAGCCTGATCCTGCCGGAAGAGAAATTATTGTAGATCAGGTTCAGTATTTTTTCCTTTTCAATCCCTGTATCAAGGAGGTCAGCAACAATACGGAATGTTCTTGAAGAATAGGACCCATGTTCAAAGTTGCCGGTATCTGTAATGATCCCCACATAAAGAGCTTCTGCGTAAGGTCTGCTCATAAACTGGTCTTCATTCATTTCACATAAAAGTTCATGAATAAGTTCTGATGTGGAACATTTCGAAGGTTCAGAAATGATCAGATCTGCAAAATTCGCCGGATTAAGGTGATGATCAATAACAACTTTCTTCGCATGGGATGCTCTGACTAACTCCTCTGCTTCTCCCAGCCTGTTCGACTGATTAAAATCGAGCATGATGATCAGATCAGCCTTTTCAATCAGTTTACTGCATTTTTTTCTCTCTTTTATAAAAATATGTATCAGATCGGCTCCATCCATCCATTTCAGAAACTCCTGCAGGTAATTTGGTGCCATCATTCCGACATTTCTGCCTCGATTTTTGAGATAATGATATAGCGCTAACTGTGAGCCTATTGCATCACCGTCAGGATTAAGGTGAGCGATCAGAAGTATATTCTCAGAAGAGGAAAAATGTTTTGATAATTCTTTTGTATATTTGGATAAATCTATCACTTTTGCAATTGTTTTTTCAAGTGGTTAAAGATAAAAAATATTCCCGAAGAGCAATCCGTTAGTTAAATACCAAAAACAATATTATATGAATAGTGATTTTACTTTCTCGATTATTAAGCCAAACTCCGTCAGAACCGGAAAAATCGGACCTATTCTTGCTATGATCAATGAAGGGGGATTCGAAATAGTTGCAATGCGGATGGTCAAAATGACGCTCCAACAGGCAGAATCATTTTATTCCATCCATAAAGGTAAACCTTTCTTTGACGGACTTGTAGAGTTTATGACATCGGGCCCGGTTGTGGTGATGATATTAAAGCACGAAAATGCTGTTGATGAATTCAGAAAGCTGATCGGAGCAACAGATCCGGCCAAAGCAGAACCAGGTACTATCAGAAAGATCTTTGCCGTATCGGTGCAGATGAATGCGGTTCATGGATCCGATAGTGTTGAAAATGCAAAAAAAGAGGCTGATTTTTTCTTTTCAGAGATTGAGAGATTTTATTCACATGATACTTGCTGTTAACAATCTTTTCGCCTAAGCAGGATGGTTGATTTTTTGACAATTCTGTAACCATTAAATACTTTCTTTTTTGTTAAAAGGGAACTTTATATCACCTTTCGTGTTATTAGCTTTGTAGAATTATAATACATTATATGGGTTCAAATTTCAGTCAGGACTTTTCCGATAAAAAAACTCTTGAAAAATTTTCATCTGCTTTTACACTTTCGGATATGGAGATTTTCATATTCCCAGAGCTGTTTTATCCTCTTATTCTTGCAGATATAATGTCGCCGGAATTATGGGCATGGAGAGACAATCAATGGTTTAAGGACATAGAAAAGAAGAGCTTCACAAATAAAGTCAACAGGATAAAACAGTATATTATTCAGAACTATGTTTTCAATCTTGATCTCTCGACCTGGGGACTTACCTCAAAAAGCACGGAAATTGCAAGGTTTAGTGATTTTTTCGATATGGAAATGTTAAAACAGTCAAATGCACTGTTTGGATATGAGGGCGATAAATACTATTTCGATATTGACATAAGGAAACATTTTGGTCTCGATAAATATGATTCTGATATCATTCCATATTGGAAAACAGAAACCATTGAAGCAATGTCAGCCTTCAGATATAAAGAGAATTTCACGTCTGGAGCTGGCGAGTGTGTTTCATTATCAGCTCTTTATGCTGCAGCCATGTTTGTTGTTGGAAGAGTGCCTCTGGAGAAAATCTTCCTTATAGCCACTCCCCTTCATTCACAGGATTTTATAATAGAAAAAGATGGATTAATAACAAACAACCGCAGAATTGTTACAAAAAATATGTGGTACAACGGAACATCTCTGTCAGAAAAGGCAAGAAGGGCAATGGAAAACGAAAAGGTGACTATTGTTTCGCATATTTCAGGTTATATCCATACTTTGTATAATGAGGCGACAATCGACAGGGAAGCCTATAACCTGTTTTCAACAAAGCTGAGGGACTTTCTGACAACAGATTTAAATAATCTCATTTTCATAAATTTTCTTCGTTTTAAATCGAAGTACAAGAATCTCTTCCAGTATGGTTGCGATTTTTCGGGTAAACAACGATATATTTCACTTGAAAAAATGTTTGAATATGAACATACCAGCAAGTTCAACGTATCAGCTGAGACGCGTTGTTCTCTTTTAAAAGAAATTGAAGGAGATGAATTTCATCTGAGTCCGATACAGGGGAAGATCATGCTGAATGATATTGAGGTATTATTGGAAACACATGATGGGAAGAGCCTGAATGAGATTGAGAATGAATTTATCAAAGTTGCGGGTATAATATCTGAAGAAATCATTCATGAGATGTTTAAAGAACTGAAAGATTTCATTTTTGTTGACCCGAAAATACCTGATTTTAATAAAAATTACATCCCTGCACCCAAGCTTCATATAACAAATGAAGACAGCCGCGAAAAAATAATGAACATAATTACCAGGAATACAGATAATTCAGAATTGGCTTTACTTTCACTTTATGTGTACAGGCAGATGGATAAAATCGACTGGCGTCCATTCATTAAGGCTGCAATTGAGCGAAACCCTGTCTGCTTCACAGATCTGAACGGAAAAAGTGCCTCAGAAGTTTTTCATATCCTCAAAACTATGCCTGACGAATCTATATATGACGGCAAGAGGCTGGCTTTACCTGATGAGGTCTGGAATTTCGGGCGCGGAGACGGGATCGAAAAAGCTCTGCTACTTTCTGATTTTCTTTTGCATAAAGACAATTCTTCAAAAATTAGCATAGAGATAGACAACAAAAAAGTTCTCCTGACAGTTGACGGAATTGATTTTCATTTTGTCTCCCATAAAAACTTCCGGAAGTCGATTCAGATAACCGAAGAGAAATATAAAATAGAGTGATTTTTACGAAGAGAAGTATTTATGAGCTTCTTCCATTTCGCCCGCTATGGGGCTTTATGGGTAGCTTTCTTTATAAGCAGGGCGATGCCCATGCTTTAAAATAAATCAGGCCTACGGCCTGATTTATTCCCTGTTGTGAATTGCTTTGGCTTCGCCGGGCTTCGCTTCGCTCCGGTTCAGTTTGTATCTTTGATATATTGAGCACAACATCGGCTCATGAGACTGCCGGATGGACTTCGTTGTGAATTGCTTTGGCTTCGCCGAGCTCCGCTTCGCTCCGGTTCAGTTTGTATCTTTGATATATTGAGCACAACGTTTGGTTTGTACTGCCATCGGTATTCAATGTTGTGAATTGCTTTCAGTTTGTATCTTTGATATATTGAGCACAACGCCTGTTGTTCCCTGTGAGCCACTCATGGCGTTGTGAATTGCTTTCAGTTTGTATCTTTGATATATTGAGCACAACTTTAATATATAGATAAAATCTACATATTGTGTTGTGAATTGCTTTCAGTTTGTATCTTTGATATATTGAGCACAACTCTCCGGGAAATTGTACTTCCCAGTTTCAAGTTGTGAATTGCTTTCAGTTTGTATCTTTGATATATTGAGCACAACAATCCGGGACAAAGAATGCTGCACTTTTTGGTTGTGAATTGCTTTCAGTTTGTATCTTTGATATATTGAGCACAACGGTTTCTAGAAGATGTTACGTTAAGTTTCGGCTGTTGTGAATTGCTTTCAGTTTGTATCTTTGATATATTGAGCACAACGCTGATTCCAAAGGAAGTACACGTTCATCTGTTGTGAATTGCTTTCAGTTTGTATCTTTGATATATTGAGCACAACAGCAGTTATGGAAGGTAATGCAGTTAGACTGTTGTGAATTGCTTTCAGTTTGTATCTTTGATATATTGAGCACAACTATTATATTCAGCATACCTTGGAGCATAACTGTTGTGAATTGCTTTCAGTTTGTATCTTTGATATATTGAGCACAACTCTATTGGTGGTTGTACAACACCAGCACAGGTTGTGAATTGCTTTCAGTTTGTATCTTTGATATATTGAGCACAACTATGGTATCACTATCCCCGATGATAAAGTAGTTGTGAATTGCTTTCAGTTTGTATCTTTGATATATTGAGCACAACACTAGGAAGCTTATGAAACTGAGTTCCTTGGTTGTGAATTGCTTTCAGTTTGTATCTTTGATATATTGAGCACAACCGTCAATGCGTAGGAAGTGCTTCATAGCGCGTTGTGAATTGCTTTCAGTTTGTATCTTTGATATATTGAGCACAACTCCGTCAGCGCTTACGTGCAGCTGCACAACAGGTTGTGAATTGCTTTCAGTTTGTATCTTTGATATATTGAGCACAACTATATATTCAGCATACCTTGGAGCATAACAGTTGTGAATTGCTTTCAGTTTGTATCTTTGATATATTGAGCACAACAGCATTTGCAACTGGATTACTAGAATACGTAGTTGTGAATTGCTTTCAGTTTGTATCTTTGATATATTGAGCACAACTCAGTTGATGATTATATCCGAGGTGCAATGGTTGTGAATTGCTTTCAGTTTGTATCTTTGATATATTGAGCACAACTTTTAAATTCATTTTCATTATTTCCGAATTGTTGTGAATTGCTTTCAGTTTGTATCTTTGATATATTGAGCACAACATGCTGGTGGAAGATCTAAGTTGCATTGATTGTTGTGAATTGCTTTCAGTTTGTATCTTTGATATATTGAGCACAACTGAACTATCTCGTTACACGAATGATATGATAGTTGTGAATTGCTTTCAGTTTGTATCTTTGATATATTGAGCACAACTTTACACGATACAAGCAAAGGTAAGATATAGTTGTGAATTGCTTTCAGTTTGTATCTTTGATATATTGAGCACAACTGATGGTGCGGCTTTAAATAACGATAGCTACGTTGTGAATTGCTTTCAGTTTGTATCTTTGATATATTGAGCACAACTGATGTGGCTATTGGTATGATGCGACGATATGTTGTGAATTGCTTTCAGTTTGTATCTTTGATATATTGAGCACAACGCACACAACCCTGACTCCTTCGACCTCGCAGTTGTGAATTGCTTTCAGTTTGTATCTTTGATATATTGAGCACAACTATGCAACATATAGGATCAGTTATTTCAAATTAGTTGTGAATTGCTTTCAGTTTGTATCTTTGATATATTGAGCACAACATACCAGGTATTAAGTGGCTTAAAACGTGTTCTTTAATATCAAAAGCAGAAAATAAAAAATTGTGCTCTGAAATTGCTCCGGAATAACTACTTCGGAGCTTTTTTCATTCCTGTGGCCAGGTAATTCGCCCCGTCAGGGGCAGAATAGATAAAACAGGGCAACGCCCTGTCTATAATGAAAACATATCAATGTAGCCCCGTAGAGGGCGAAATAAAATTCATATTTACGTAAAATTCCGGTAAAAGAATCATCAGTTAAAAATGATTTTGTAAATTAGTGAAAAACGAATAATTATGTCGCAGTCTTTTGTCCAATTCTATGCCCATATTGTTTTTCATACAAAGAACAATATGCAACTAATCAGACCAGAAATCGAGGTTGAATTGTATTCATACCTTGGGGGTATTCTCAAAAACTATAAATCTAATCCGATCCAGATAGGCGGAACATCTGACCACATCCATATTCTGTGTACTTTACCAAAAACTATGGCACCTGCTGACCTGGTGGAGGAGATTAAAAAGAGTTCTTCAAAGTGGATAAAAACAAAGGGAGAAAAATACCTGAACTTCTACTGGCAGGATGGTTATGGAGGATTCTCTGTAAGCAGTTCAGGGTTGGAAGCTGTTAAGAAGTACATATTGACTCAGAAAGAGCATCATAAGAAGCTATCAGTAATAGATGAATACAAGAATCTTCTGGATGCGTACGGTATCCATTATGAAGATAGGTACCTCTGATCTTCTTCTATTGCGCCCACTACGGGGCTTAATGTACAGGGTTGTGCAGTCGTCGGGTTGCACCCGACTTTCATCTATGTAAGGCCTACGGTCTTACCTGCCTTAGGGTAAAACCCTTTTAAAATGGTGTGAAAAGAGTTAGAACATCTCAAGTTGCTGGGGTGTTTCCGGACGTTTTGCCGGGTCTCTGCTACGAAAAAACTCCATCATACCGAACTGTTTATCGGTAAGCGTAAAGATTATTATCTCTCCTTTCGGAGCAAGAAATGACCTGACCCTTTTAATATGAACATCAGCATTTTCCCGGCTGTTACAGTGTCGTACATAAATTGAATATTGCAGCATCGTAAAACCGTCTTTCTGCAAAGACTTCCTGAATATTGTGTAGTTCTTCCGATCTTTTTTAGTTTCAGTCGGAAGATCAAAAAATACGAAAGCCCACATTATCCTGTATTGATTTAAACGAGATAGTTCTTCCATATTCGTAAATCAGTTAATCAGCTCATAACCGGATACATAATTTTCCGGGTCTCCCCGTCAAAACATGAAGCCAGAGAAGCCGTGGTACGTTGCACACCTACCATTAAGGGGCTGCTTTTCCCATCAATAACAACATCAATGACAGGAATCTGCAAAAGTCTTTTTTTGATCTCAGGAGACAATTCTTCCAATTCCGGGATTTCCTGAATTATATCAAGCACCAGGGAATCAACATAGGGTCTGAATGGTTCCATAATATCGTCCGCGAGGCAATATGGATTATATTTATTCCGGTGATGAATTCCAATTGACGGAAAAAGACCTGATGCAATCAGTGACCGTGCAACTATTGCCCTAAGAACTGCATATCCATAGTTAAGAAGGTTATTTGGTGGTTCACCAAAACGGTGCCTCAAGAAAATTGCACCGCTGAAAAGATTATCCCAATAATATGCCGCAGCCCTGCCTTCGACATTTCCGGAATCTCCGCTTTTAACATCAGTAAGATAGAAATCCATTTTTTTCGTGTCAATTCCGACTCTTTTCAAGAGAGCTGCCTGGTTTTCAATTTTTGAAGTGACAGTCTGCTGCCAGAGATTCTTCATAAGAGGTTGTGATGCTTCAAGCTGAGAATACAGTTTTTCTGTAAATGCATGATGCGAAAACATGGGGAGCATTAAACCATAAGGCAAATGAGAAGTATCACAGCTTAATATGGCTGAATTATTTTCATTCAGTGCCATTATCAAAGCGTTACTGATAATTATCTGGGGATTGTCAAGTATGACCAGTCCTATGTCTTCAACCGGCACAGAATTATCTTCCTTACTTTCTTCTATAGGAAAACTGACCATCAACTGCATATCCTTTTTCCTGAGGGTACATGGATTACCGAAGTATAGTGTTCTTTTAATCATTGGCATAAAGAGTTAAATTTCATGAAATGAAAAAACTATTATTACAACCGATGAGATTCATTTCTTAGCTCTAAAATACTGACGGAAAGGTTGATTTTATTTGAAGATAATTTCTCCGTCAGGCTTGATTTCAAAGTCTTTACCTTCAATGGCACAAGTAAAACAACTTGCAACAAGACATAAACGGGCTTGATACTTGTTGGGGTCAAAGCTATTATCTCCATTCCCAAGTTTTTCGTTTGGTCTAGCTTCGATGTGGTTTTGTAAATATATAAAAGGAGTACCCATTTCATTAAACTTATACACTCTGTAAATTCTTTTTAATAAATCTTGTTTTGGCATATCTTTCAATTCGTTGATATCATTTGTATAAAAAATTACTTTTGTCCCAACTTTTATTATCGCATCAACAGGGATTTCTGTCTTGATTTTACCCCGACCAACTAAAATAGTTTTATAGTAGTTATCATTCCTAATATCTTCAGTATATTTAAGTTTGAGCATTGCTAGTTCATATAATCCTACCAATCTAAATGATCTTACCGTTTTGTCACCTGTGGTTTTTTCATAATAGAGACAAAGTGTATTATCTTCATTTTGTGCATAAACAAAATGCTTATACTCTTTATCTTTAGATAGAAATGTATGCTTTCTAATTGGAATTGCTTTATTTGGTGTGAGATAACCTCGACCAGCAACAACTTTACATCTGACTTTCTTAATATAAGCTTTACCAGACGGAAATGGGATAGGTTCTAGTTTTGCTTGATCGAAAGTTTTCCCGGATTCCATCCTCTTTTCGAGTTCGCTTCTGATAATTTCACGAACTGCCTTATCAACTATATTTTTGCAGTCATTAATACTTGTAAATGTAGATACCGGATAACGCTCTACCAAACATAGTTGATCCTCAATTTTTATGGCTCCTAATAAACTCTCTTTATGAAGTTGCCCTCTGATAGAATCCCCTTTAGCAATTAAGGGAATTTTTTTGCCCTCTTTATCTACCTTATAATTCCACTTACCATCAGTATCTATAGATTTTACATATTGTTGAATGCCACGTTTCCGTATTTTTTTTATTGCTGGGATAAGAGTACTGTTTTTCGCCTGGTAGTTTATTAATACCTCATTATGAATAGATAAGACATAATTAGCATTGAATCCATCCCAATCCATTACTCTTTCATGGTAGGTTTCATTTGATTCATTATCTTTAAACTCATTATATTTCATTAATATTTGGTCTCTAATAGCTGCCGGCGGTATTAAAGTAAGAATTGCAGCATCAATTGCATGATGGCTATGCTTTTCTCTGTCTTTTTTCTCAACTTTTGGTTGAATCTTATATATTTCTCTGAAGGAGGCAGTAATACTTCCTTTTTGGACTTCAACGCTTTTGAAGATCGTTCTTAAAAAAGGTAATGCGTATTTTGTTATTACCTGAGTGTCTTTTAATTGACTATTACGCCAACCGGATTTATACTCCTTACAGGTAAATGTATCTAACTTTTTACGCCAATAATCCAATTCAAATCTGATTAAATGTCTACGTTGAATACAAGCATCCTTAATCTCTTTAGTTGAAGCAAACTTGGTTTTGATTTTCCATTCTTCTAATAATTTCTCTAAATGCTCAACTTTTTCTTCCATGAATTTTAAACGAGGTTTTATTGGGGAATATTCTTTCCCGTTTATCATCGCATCGTTTTCGTAATTAGAACATTCACTAGGTAAATGTTTACCTTTTATGTTTATGTTATAATCTATTTCAGCGATTGTTAGATTTTTTAACTCATTATCAAAACTCATGCTTGCAGGAATAGTATGTTCAAAATTGAACTTTGAACCATCAAATAATTCAGTACAATTTATAGTTTTTCCCGTATATAAACATCGTTGATTTTGTTCCATCCATAAACGATATTTGGTAATTATCTTGCTATCCTCAGGGTTGATAATCATTTTTGGATTGGCTTCAGCTATTTCGCGAATCTTTACTTTATATGAATCATTTTCTTTCTCCCTCTGTCTTTGCCAGGTTTCAATTGCCTTACGCATATTTGTGTCGTTTAATTCGCGTGCTATTTCAATGACCACACGTGTATTTTCATCAATCTTACCTGACTTGAGTAGATAATTCATTAGTTTCTTAAGTTCGTGCATTGTACGTAGTGCCATTGGGTTTTTAAAACCTCTACTAATAGGACGAGGGTCTCCCAATAGTTTAGTCGTGAAACCATCTTTCTGAACATTTGGATACTTTTTTATGAATTCATCCACTTTTTCTACTGGAATATAGGATTCTTTCCCATTTTGGATAAATTTTTGGTAAACAGCAGCATCAGTATAAGTCTCTTGTTCAGAAGGGTGCCATAAGTATTTAATGTTTTCGGAAGGAATATTGTAATATTTTCGCAAACCCTCAAAGATTTTATCGTGTAACCTGCTTGGTTTTAAAAATAGCGTTTCTTTTTTCGCATTAATTGGCTTTCTTAAGAACGAAAGATATGCTTTCTCAATATTTTGATAAATTAAGCTCCGTTTTTCATCATTGATTTTTCCCAACCATGTTTTATTTCCAAAAACTTCAATTATTTTATTAGAAATATCCTTTTTGTCTTCATTATCTAATTGATAATCTTTAGCCATTCCAAAACGATACTCACTATTCAGTTGATCACTTATCAAACTATTGATAACCATATTGGTATTTATTTCTGTTTTATGATCTTTAATTATTTCTGAAATAGTTTCCACAATCTTATTGGCATCATCAAGAGTTATCTCGTTATTATTGACAACTTTATGCAGATTAGCCAGATAAACGGATTCGCTATACATAAAGCCTTTTTGAAGGTAAGGCAATATTTTCTTTATTGCTGAAAGACTTAAGGTTGCATATCCTTGTTGTAGATTTATTTTTGAAAATCTCTTTGCAGATTCCTCATCCAATTTTAACTTTTGCAAACCAAATTCTTTTAATTTCTCATTACTATCAAAACTGAACAGGACATGCCAAATATCACCAATAGAATAGTTACATATTTCTGGTTTATTTTTATTTTGCAGAATCTCATTCCATCCAAAATCTTCTTTCCAGTTATTGCCTAATATTTTTTCAAAATTGTTTAATAAGTTGCATGAAACCACTTTTGTATCATTCGAGAATTTCGATTCAATTATGCCTCCTACCTTTTGTACTTGCTTGAGTATTTTAGTGAGCTTAATATCTCTTGATGAATTATAAAATAAAGGGTAAATTTCATCATGAAGATATTTAATCTTGTCAACATTTTCAGGAAGTTTGATTTTAAGGTTATTTATAAACACCCACGTCCTAAATTCTTCATACATTGGGTGGCTAATAGGACAGCGAGGTTTATTTTTCTCAAAGGTACAGATTCCTACTAATCCTTTCTGACTTCGTAATGGTCGTTGCCAGATAATTGCTTTCCATAGTCTTGAATAATCATCTTCTGTTATTTTCTGAATTCGACAAATCTCTGTTAGTTCACGCTCATAATCTGTTCTCAGATTGTACCTTTTTCTTATTCTCCCTCTCGAATCTTTTTGAATATGATAAAGAGCTGCACCCAATGTTTTGTATTTTTCAATATATGGAGCAATATCATCATGCCCCTGAGTTCCAGTTTTTTTACTTCCTTCCAAAATGGTCTTAGCCTCATTCGAATCATCAGCTCTTCCCCTGTATCCTCGTCGTTGAACTAATTGGTAAAAAATCCTTCCAATAATATGTGGATTTTTAACAAATACGCTCCTGTCCTTTTCATTCTCACTAATTGCTTTGACTCGAAATATGTAATGACTCTCACCTGGTTCTGCATTAAATAAATGAAAATCTGGTTTCAAATCTCCATCAAAATCAAACCTTAGCCATTGAATAAATTTTTCAGATTGAGGATATTCTCTTCCTTTCCCGATTGAGTAATGTCTCCATGAATTTAATTCATCGATAGTGAGCGGACATAAGTTTCTTTCAATTAGAAACTCCAATAACTCCCATTTTCTGTATTTCTCTGCTTGATAGTTTCTCCTTTTACCTCTACTCTCAGTTCTTTTTTTTACAATTGGTATTTCGACCCCTTTTTCTTCACCTACTCCTTTCTCAAAGGTGAGTACACCTTTGTCAATAATTTGGTTCTTTGAAACTGAAGAATCTCTTATTGCCCATCCAATTGAGTTACTCCCTAAATCTATTCCTATAATTTTTTCCATATGTTTGATTAAAATTGTTATTAATGTCTTATCTTAAAAAAAATGTTATACCTTTACAACATTGAAAGCTTTTCACAATAAGGCTATAAGCCGAAGAAAATCTTAAACCCTGCGTACTCCGTGGGGTTTTTATTTTTTCTTTCATTGATTAACGCCCATCCAATGCTGTTGTGATTAAAATTAAGTCCAAGTGCTGTTCCCATTTGAATATTTTTTAATCTTTTTCGTACATCTGTTCCAACTGAAGCAATTCACAATAAGGATTATTCCGTTGTGAAAACATTTAGGCTGCCCTCGTCCTTCAATACGGGGGCATTTTTTCACATAATCCGTTATTTTGCAGAACAAACTAAGTTAAACAAAATAATTTAATCAGAACTTTCTAAAATGAATAAAATATTCTGCAGATGCAGTAAATGATATACCAACCGCTGCTTTATCAGGATGATATAAGTAAAAACAAGTTCATTATATACCTTATTATTTCGCCCCTACGGGGCTTATTGAATTTAAGGTTGGTAGTTACCGGGCGTTGCACCCGAGTTTCAAAATATTTCAGGCCTGCGGCCTTAAAAACTTTCCCAAAATCACTTATTTTTAAAAAAAAATCACGATTGTTTAAAAAAAGTCTTAAAATCCGTGTCACAAAAGTGTAGTTTCCGACATGTAGTAATATATGCTCGTGCATGTAAAATATTTATTAATTATTTACCTTAAATTTTAAGACTATGACTAGTACTTCAGAAACCGGCCATGCAAAAAATGTGGCAAATTTCGATGATCTGATCTCTTTCGCTACAGGTTACGGACCATCTTTTAATCCATCAAAAGCTTCAATCAGCTTATCCGGATTACAAACTCTTTCATCAATCGCTAAAGCTGCTATTGATACGGTAAATGCAGCGCTTGCTGCTTATAGTAACGCAGTTGCAGCCAGAGAAGCCTCATTTGTTCCTTTAAGCAAACTGATTACCCGTGTTTTAAATGCCCTCAAAGCGACCGACACTTCAAAACAGGTCGATGAAAAAGCAAAGACCCTGGCACGCAAAATACAGGGTATAAGAGCATCAGCAAAAAAGACGGAGGAAGAAAAGAAGATCCTTTTAGCAGCAGGAAATGAAGTAATCGAAATATCGTCTTCACAAATGAGTTATGATAGTCGTCTTGATAATTTCGATAAACTGATAAAACTTTTAGCCGGCATTATTCTTTATACTCCGAACGAAGATGACCTGAAAATAACAGCTCTTATTTCCCGTTACAACGATCTGAAAATGAAAAATGCTGATGTTGTAACCACTACTACACAATTAAGCAACGCCCGTATTTCCCGTAATGAAACTCTCTATAAGCAAAACTCGGGCCTGGTTGACATAGCATTCGACACTAAAACATATATTAAATCGATATATGGAGCAACCAGTCCCCAATTCAAACAGGTATCAAAATTAGAGTTCATTGCAATAAGGTCATAAATAAAGTCTGTAAAGTCCAAAGTATTCATTGTCTTTCGACTACTGCCTCTTGGAGTTTGCACAAATTTATGGACTATCTCATCTCAGAGACTTTTCCAAACTTTGATTAAGATACATTTTTACTTCATGTTTATACTGTAGTTGCCTTTATAACAACTGCAGTTTTTTATATATGAACCCGGAGATTGATAAAACGAACTGTGATTTATAAATAGCTAACTGCCAGTTATAAAAGATTAATCAGGATGTTTTGTTAATGAACTGGTAAACTTCAGTAATGAACTAGAAAGCTTAAGTAGCGGACTGGAAAATTTAAGTAACAAACTGAAAAA
The DNA here is from genome assembly GCA_963838215.1 of uncultured Bacteroidales bacterium. Taxonomy (GTDB): domain Bacteria; phylum Bacteroidota; class Bacteroidia; order Bacteroidales; family VadinHA17; genus LD21. Next base: position 340,433 of record CAWIQG010000003.1, read on the forward strand.
TTTAATAAACGAACCAGAAAGTTTAAAGGACTATCGTAGAACTATATCCTTAATTACTTCACTACCGGCTTTCTCATTCAGTTTTTGCCTGAGAGTTTCCCGGAGCATAAGCAGTTCACTTCTGACAACAGATGAGTTCAGATGCACGTGCAGAATATGATCTTTTATATAGATTTTTGAAGTCCGCGAACTAATAGCTTTCCCAACTATTTCTTCCCATGAATTGATGACCCCCACCTCATTCAGTTTTTCACCGAGGTTCATCTCTTTAATGTAATCATTTACTGCTTCAGCGAGTGATATTGTTTTGCTTCGTCTCATCACATTAAAGTCCGTTATGATTTACCTCCTCCACCCCGTTTCCTGCTATTCTGAAAAGTTTATAATCGGTTTTGTGCGAAGATAGAATATCCTGTAAACGATTTTGATGAGTATCAGTTATGAATATTTGCCCAAACCGTTCATTTCCCACTAACCTTATAATCTGTTCAACACGCTCGGCATCAAATTTATCGAAGATATCATCGAGTAATAAAATCGGTGATAAGCCGGCTTTTCTTTTAATATAATCGAATTTTGCGAGTTTAAGAGCAACCAGATATGACTTCTGTTGTCCCTGGGAACCAATCGCTTTCACCGAAAAACCATCCATTTCCAGAAGCAGATCATCTTTATGAATGCCGATGGTCGTGTACTCCAGAAATCTGTCCTTGGTAAGAGAATTCAGAAGTGCTTCCGTGAAGTTGCTTTCTGAAAGGTGAGAATGGTACTTAAGTTTAACTATCTCCCTACCGGAAGATATCAGGTTATAATATTCCTGAAAAACCGGGATAAGTTCATCAACAAGGATATCTCTTTCGCGGAAAACAAAGCTTCCATATTTAACAAGTTGCGCATCCCATATTGCAAGCGCATCACTCTCAAATTTACCTGATGATTTGAAATCCTTCAGTAACCTGTTTCTTTGCTGAAGAGCTTTATTGTACCTGAGGACAGAATCGAGATATTCAGCATTATACTGGCTTATAATTTTATTCATGAATTTCCTGCGGTCCTCACTTCCTTCGGAAATCAAAGCGCTGTCAGCCGGAGATATCATAACTACAGGGTATCTTCCGACATGATCAGAAAGTTTTTGATATTCTTTCCCGTTTCTTTTTAACAGTTTCTGTTTTTGCTTCTGAAACGCACAATAAATCTGATCTTCTTCACCTTCCCTGACAAATGTTCCCTGGATAATAAAATAGTCTTCACCATGCCTTATGCTGACGCTGTCGATATTATTAAAGAAGCTTTTGGTAAGCGACAGATAATGAATTGCATCAAGAATATTCGTTTTCCCGACACCATTATTGCCAACAAAGCAGTTAATTTTGGGAGAAAACTCAAGCTCATTCAGCTCATAGTTTTTAAAATTGGTAAGGGTAAGATTTTTAAGGTGCATGGGAAACTAATAAAAAGTAAAAAGTAAAAAGTAAAAAGTGAAAAGTTAAAAGTAAAAAGTAAAAAGGCAAAATGATATATTTAAATGGTTTAATACTTCAAAGTTAGAAAAAGAAACGCACAACCGGAATTGCATCTGACCTGAGATTACATTTTATCCTTCCTGTGATTCATAATATAACTACTCATATTCAGACAGATAACTATTATTTTATCTGCAATCTGATATTCATTAAATTAAATGTTTTAAAATTACCTGAAAAAAATTACTTTTGCGATGTTAAAATTTTGAAGTAACCAGTAAAGACCAGTATGGCTAAGAATAAAAAGGATGTTAATCCACAGACCATTTCGAGCGTTGAGGAAACACTTACCAAAACGGAACAATATCTTGAAGAGAATTATAAAACCTTATTAATTGCATTAGCAGTAATAGTTGCATTGGTAGGAATTGTATGGCTTGGCAAGTTATATCTTGGTAAAAGAAACGATGAGGCACAGTCGCAGATGTACCAGGCAGAAAGGTATCTTGAAATGGATTCTTTAAGGCTTGCATTAAACGGCGATGGAAACTATCTTGGATTTCTTGACATATCCAGGGATTATAAATTTACAAAATCGGGGAATCTTGCCCTGTACAGTGCCGGGATCTGTTATCTCCATCTTGGTGATTACCAGAATGCAATTGATTTTCTTAACAAATATTCTAAAAAAGACAAGGTCTTAGGTTCATTGGCAATTGGAGCCACAGGTGATGCATATATCGAAACAGGTGATCTTGATAAAGGTGTTTCAAAATACATCGAGGCTGCCGATTTTGCAAAAAACTCATTTAACACACCATTGTTCCTGATGAAAGCAGGTGAAATTTATGAACTAAACAATAAATATGCTGAAGCATTAAAAGTTTATGAAAGAATTGAGAGTGAGTATCCCGAGAGCACAGAAGGAACATCAATAGAGAAATATATTGCAAGAGTTAAGCTTCTGATAAAGTAGCTCCATCAGTATATTCCATGTATTTATAAAACCACGCATTGGGCTCATTCTTTCTGAGACAGATGCGTTTCTTATTCTAAAAATTATTATGAGCACTATAAATCTGTCAGTTTACGATCCGGAAAAAGTCCCTGAAGCAGGTGAAATGCGTTTTGGCATAGTGGTTTCCGATTGGAATAAAGATGTTACATGGTCTTTACTCGACGGAGCTGTCAGGACTCTTAAAAAACATGGAACAACTGATAATAATATAGTGGTTAAGCATGTTCCCGGCAGCTTTGAACTGACGCTTGGCGCTCAATTCCTTGCAGAATACGATGATCTTGACGCTGTTATCTGTCTTGGATGTGTTATCCAGGGCGAAACGCCTCATTTTACATATATCTGCCAGGGAGTAACACAGGGTATTACTCAACTGAATTTAGATTATAATATACCTTTTATATTCGGAGTTCTGACAACTGGCACCTATAAACAGGCAACTGACAGGGCTGGCGGGAAACTCGGTAACAAAGGTGATGAAGCAGCTATAACCGCAATCAAAATGGCTGCTTTGCAACGCGAAATAGAAAAATAAGTTTATCTGAGCACTTTCCTTACAAAAGCAACTGTGAAATAAGACATCATAAAGACACCCATAAAGCCTTCCAGTCCTGAAACAACTCTGCTCAAACCAACCGGATAAACATCTCCGTAACCAATTGTAAAGAAAGTAACAGCACTATGGTAGAATGACTGAAGAAGTATTGATAAATGGTCTGGATTACCTACTCCTGAGACTGTCTTTCCAAGTCCTGAGAGGTCAACAAGAAAATATACAGATCCAAAGAAGAGCCAGAACAGAACAACACTAAAAAGGACCCTACCCGGCGAAGTCGCATAAAGACCTATCTTATCAAATACGAGCCACTGGAAACCATGTGGAACATAGCTTGCTATTTTCGTAATACCGCCTTTTTCTTTCTGTTCAGTGAGCCACGACTTTGCCTCATAACGTTTGAACATAATATATGCTTCGTCTTCATCCTCATATTTACCAGTTCCGCTGAAATTTTCTTTTAATATTCTGAACTGTTCGGCTTTTTGTCTTAATGTGGTTCCCTCCTGATTAACAATAATCTCATCGCATTTATTATGTTTCCAGTTGATATACAACTTCCCGAGCAACCTCATACCCGACATATCCAAAGTTTTAATATTAACAGGAAAATCGTAAGGTTCGATATCCACAATATCACGGACAATAGTATCAGAAATATCGAGGAGTTCTGCTTTTGCGAGACGAAGATCAAAGTAATGATCGAGGTGGCACGATTTAAGCGAAATGGATTGGACCTTTGATTCATAAAAGCTGACATCGCCATCGCCAAATTCAGTTCTCTCAAAACTGATATCCGTATCAACCATCTCCATGAGATTAAAGTTTTTAGGACCTGACCCCATTTCTGCCTTTTTGAACTGAATCTTTCCGGCTTTGCATGTGGCACCCTCAAAATTCACCTCCCCGTTCCCGAATACTGAGCGGTTAAAATTAATTCTTCCGGAACCAAAATCCACAGTCCTGAAATCAACCCTGCTGTTCCCGAATTCAGTTCTTTCAAACATGATCTCACAATCTCCGAAAACTGAATAATGAAAATCCACTTTCCCTCCGATAATCCTTGTAACCTTGAAATTAAACCGGCCGCTATTGAAGTGAGTATTAATAAAAAGCAGCTCACCGCTGTTAAATTCCGTATTTGCAAAGCTAACCTCTCCGTTTCCAAACTGAATATCCTGAAAATCTTTAATCCCGTCTTTTACTATTGCATTTTTGAACAGAAAATCACCTTCACCAAAGACAGATCCCGTAAACTCAATATTCCCATCCCTGAAAAGCGTGTTTGAAAAAATTACATTTCCATTGCCAAATACTGATCCGTTAAAAAGAACTTTCCCTTTGGCAAAATGAGTGCCGTCGAAACTTATCTCTCCATCTGAAAATAAAGAATAAGCAAAATCGGTACATATTTTTGCTTCAAAGAATGCATTTTTTGCAGAGAACCCTTTTATGGGAACAAGCTCTTTCTTTTCAATACTATTATACCTTCTATATGATGAAAGGGAGAATTCCGGTACATATAAATTATCAAGAATAAGGTCTTTCTCCTCCTTAATCAGGTTATAAACCTCTTTTATATCAACTGCTCCAAATAATTCAGAACCAACCTCTTCTCCTTCTTCATTAAGAAATGTTATTATAGCGGTTCTCGGACAGGTCCTGCCATCGTCAGCAATGAACTTTACGTTTTTAACCTCAATACGGTAAGTTGAATACCCGGTAGTCATTTAAGATATTTTAGAAAAGTGAAGCCAAATTATAAAAAAAAACGGTAATTACAGTAATTTTCGCCTATGCTTACCGCATACATAAAGACTTATAAGGACAATATGAACATTTTCCTCTTTTATCGCTTGTCATGAAAAATGGTTCATTGTCACTGAAAATTCTAGCAATGACTTCCTGAAGACCATTAATAAACTCTTCTCTTACTTCGTTGTACGTGTCAATTACTATCTCAGTTTTTTTATTTGTTTTCAGGACAAGTTTATCTGTTATAAAGTCTCTGTTTAATCTCTTAATCTTATATACCGATGGTCGTACGATAGTTCCGGGTTTTGTTGCCAGATAAGCTTCGCAATAAAGCAATGTCTGAAACCATCCGTCAAAATCTTTCTTCCTGTCTTCTGTAAAAAGATCCTCTAAAGAATTAATCGTATCAGCAACTGTTCCGGTCTTGTAATCAACGATTCTTGTCTCTCCTCCTACTATATCAATACGGTCAACTTTCCCTCCTGTTAAAACTTCAATTTCAGATCCATCTGATAAAGTGAACATTATGAAGCTAAAAGTATCCTCAAGATTGAGAATTGTAAGTGGGACAAGAGATTTGTCGGTTTTGAGTATCATCAAAAGATAAGTCATCAGCACATCTCTGACTATAAGTTCGTTCCCACTTATAAAGCCTTCCCTGCCATCCTTAAACACTTCATTGACTGCTTCATTTATGGCTCTTGCAAGAAATTGTCTATTCCCGATTATTGAATCGAGCATTTCTCCTGTTAAAACATGACCCAGAAAATCGTGGTAAATGCTCTTCATTATTTCATGCAGAATATTACCGAGTATAGCCGGGTCAATATCACCGGAGACCTTTTCTGGCTCCTTTAAACCATTCACATAATGATAATAAAATTTCATCCTGCAATTCAGCCAGGTATTTATGGCCGACGGAGATAGTGGCCTAACTTTACTCTTATCGAGAAACCTTGATTTCAACAGAAGTAAATGCTCTTCTGTTCTGTCAATTCTCTCACTGACTGAACAATGAGTTTTTATCTCAAAGTTCAGGTCAAGAAAATCGGGTTTTAATAATTTATCATACTTCATCTGGATAAGGAACCTGCTCATCTCCCCGCTTTTTAATCCATCAGAGTTGGAATTGTATGTGAATGTTACATTTTTAGCCCGTTGAAGAAGGCGATAAAAGTGATAAGCATATATCGACTCCTGGTGATTGACTGACGGAAGACCAAAGGCATCGCGCAAGCTAAACGGGATGAATGATGATCCCGCAGAAACAGCAGGTAAGACACCCTCATTCACCGACAGAATGATCAGATTTTTAAAATCAAGGGCCCGTGTCTCAAGTATTCCCATAATCTGAATACCGGATAATGGTTCTCCGGAGAACGGAACTGATTGAATTCTTAACATCCTGTCAAGTATTCTTATGTAAGTATCTGTTGTAAAACTGACGTCCGGACTATTTACAATTGCCTCAAGCCTGTTTATCGAAAGAGTCACTCTGTAAATAAATTCATTCATTATGTTTTGTTGAACCGGGTTTTTATCAGAATTATCACGTTTTTCTTCTTCATTTAAAGCAATCCATGAAAGGATATCTTTAAAATAACCGGAAAGCGATGCAGGATTCAATGGCTTCGCAAATAGCCTGACAAGATTTTCCGATTGCGCAAAACGATAAGAAGGGACCCAGATAAGATTAGCTTTTATTATTTCATTAATTGCCTCATTATCCGATTCACTCATTAATCCTGATATTAATGTATGTTTAAGGATGGTGATTACCTCCCTGTGACTGAACCGGACAACTCCATCAGCCAGACCGGCAGTTCTCTGGAGTTCCATAAGACTCTTTACGAGACTGTAGATCAGGGTCTGTTTAAGCGGATAACCCATTGTTATATTGATATCTCCGATATTCTCCGGAAGGCTCGTCAGAACAGGTATTAACAGGTTTTCGTCGGCCAGTACAACAGCAGTATGATGAGCATTATCTGCAGTCAGATCAGGCAACTCTTCAATCAAGCCTGAAATAAGCTTAACCTGGGCCACGTCTGAGGAGCAGTCTATCACACGGCGGTGGATAAGCGGGTCTACGGATGAAAGAATTGTATCGAAACTCCAGTCGGATGGCATATCATTGCCAAATATTTTCAGGTTATCCTTTAAAAAAAAGCCGGCAGAATTAAGTTTACCTTCTTTGATATAGGAATTATCATAATCCCAGTAAAATCGGGCTTTCCCTGCCTTTTTATAACTGCTCATCAGCACTTTTTCACATTCATTCAAAGCATTGAATCCAATGAAATGAACTATATCCCAGCGCGTTCCCATAACATAGCTCTTATCATGGCTTTCAGCCACTTCTCTGAATATCATGCCTTCGTATGCCAGATTCTGTCTTTTTAGTGAGTTTCTGAAGCCGGAATAGAGATCATTAAGAATTGACCAGATATTGATGAACCCCGATTTTTCGTCAGTGATTTTATCTATATTAAAATTTACCCAGAATCTTCTGATGATTTCTACCTGAGCTTCTGTCAGACCACCAAACTGCTGATCGATGTTTTTTATATCCAGAACATTACGGAACAATAATGAGGCATTCACCAGGTACTTGTCGACATCATCAAAATCGTTCAAAAGCATATCACCCCAAAAATAGAAATCGTCAAAGCTTTCTGATGATTTTTTTAACTTCCTGTAAACTTTATATAATTCAAAAAGCAGTATTTCGTTGCCGGCTGTCTGAAGATGTGAATATGATCTGAACAATTCATTTATTGTAAAAATTGATGGTGACCACACCGGTTTATCAATCCTCGCTGCCATGTATTTAAGAAAATACAATCCGGCCCGTCGGTTTGGAAAGACAAGGCAGTGTTTGTTCAGATGATCATGGTATTGTTCATCCAGCAAAGCAGCTATTCTTTCAAGAAAGTAGGTCATGGTAGTGTCTGGGTGTCTTGTGTTTTATTAATTTCTGATTTCTGATTTCTGATTTCTAATTAATATAGTCTTCCCTGCCAGGTATCAAACTCTTCAAGACGTTTTTCAATAAATTTAACGATCTGGTCGGAACGTATTCTGCCCCAGCCTTCTCCAGCCAGAAAACGTGGAGGTGCTTCACCTGTAAAACGTTCTACAATAATGGAAGGATTTAATCTTTCAAGGAATCTTACAAAGAAATCGAGATACTCTTCCATTGTAAAAAGCTCAAAATCGCCTGGATTGCTCTGAAATTCCTTTTCCATCATTGTCCCTTTCATAATCTGAAGCTGATGAAATTTTATTGTTCTGAGAGGCAACCGGGAGATAATTGCAGCCTCATCAGACATTTCCTGTTTTGTTTCGCCAGGCAAGCCGAAAATAAAATGGGCACCGGTATTTATTCCAAGTTCAGCTGTTCGTTCAACGGCCCTTACTGCATCTTCAAATGAATGTCCACGATTGATCCGCTTTAGTGTTTTGTTGTAACACGATTCTATCCCATATTCAAGAACAAGGTAACAAGTTTTGGACAGCTCTCTTAAATATTCAAGCTTTTCTTCATCAATGCAATCCGGCCTTGTCCCGATTATCAGACCTTTCACTCCCGGATAATTCAATGCTTCCTTATAAAGTTTTTTTAATGTCTCAAGTGAAGCATAAGTATTGGAGTATGCCTGAAAATAAGCCAGGTACGAAACAGCCCCGTTATATCTCCATCTGTGAAATTCAATTCCTTCCTCAATCTGTTGAGAAACTGATTTTGAAGGAGCGCAATACGAAGGATTAAATGCATCATTGTTACAATATGTACAGCCACCCGATCCTTTTGTTCCATCGCGATTAGGGCAGGTGAAACCGGCGTCAATGGAAACCTTCTGAACCCTGGCTCCATAGGTGTTTCTGAAATAATCGGAATAGGCATTGAATCTTCGTTCATGGCCCCATGGATACACCATTTTCTCTTTCTTAACTGCCGGCATTTACAGATACAATTATATTCTTGTCAACATACCAGATAAAAGCTTCAATATTACTATATCCCATATTGGAGAGTAAACGACGATACTGATCAACCTGTCCGGCATAATGAGGATTCTCCTCCCCAAACTTAAAATCAATAATTATAGCCTTACCATCTTTAAATATAACCCTGTCGGGACGACGTGTAACACCTGATGGTAATAATATACCTGCTTCAGTCATCACTTCATTACCGGACATAAACCAATCTGCAACCTGAGGTATCCTGATCAGTGAGTTTACTCTTTTTTCAATGTCAGAGGATTCTTCTTCAGGCAGCTTGCCTTCAAGAACCAGTTTCCTTACAGCGGATGGAATATCGGATGGAGTATTAATTCCTTCAAAAACCTCGTGCATCAGTTTTCCATAGTTGATCTTTTTTCTTACCGCAATTTTATCTGTTGAAAAATAATTTTCACCGTGAAGCTTCAGCTTAAGCGACTCCATCTCGCGGCTGACGGAATATCCTGAAGAGATAAGATTCAAATTATCTTTTTTCTCCCTGCTTTTCACCGGTATTTTCCCAAATTCGAATAATCGTTTTTCACTGCTGTAAAAACTATTCAGCTTAAATCGTGAAAGTTCCGGAACTTCCGAATCAAGAATAACAGCATTCTTTAGCACTCCGGCAATAGTGCTTTCAGACCTGGGATTATCTACTGAAAATCCATAAATAGCGTCTTTTGCTCTGGTAAGTGCAACATATAGCAGGTTAATATTATCGAGGTAAACCGAATATTTTTCTTCCTTAAAATCATCAGCAAAGATAGTGTTGGACAACTCCTTTCTATACTTCACAGGAACTATACCCAGTTCATTGAAAGGAGGTGCTGACGGTTTAACCCACAGAATGGGTTGTTTAGATGAAATATGATCGAGGTTCCAGGAGAGAAAAGGCAGAATAACCACTTTGAATTCGAGTCCCTTCGACTTATGAATGGTCAGAATTCTCATTGCATCCTGGTTCCCCGGCAGGACGACAGATTTTTTTGTTCCGGTTGATTCCCACCAGTCGAGGAATGATTGAATATCAGTATTTTTATTCCCGGTAAAACTCAAAATATGATCCTGAAAAGTATTCAGGTAAGCTACGTTCCAGGAATATTCTCCAAGATCAAAGAACCTTATAATGCTTTCAGTTGCTTCAAAAAGAGGCATTTGCCTAATCCCTTCGAGAAAAACTTCATAACCTTCCGGGAAATAAAGCTGTGACAGTTCAATCAGTTTATCACTTACCAGAGGCACTTTATCAGCCTCTTCATCTCCTTTTGCCAGAAGAAAGAATCTTAACATCAGGGCCCGGCTTATCATATCTGCAGGATCATTTACCACTGAGATCACAGCAATAATGAAGTTAATTGCGGGAGAGTTTGAAAGCAGCAGTGAATCGTTTGATACTGCAGTAAAATTATAAGCGCTCTTCTTTTCGGACGAACAGTTATTACTGTAGTCAATCAATGTCTTCAGAACCTGTGCCCCCTCCTTCCCATCGCGAACAATAATTCCAATATCCGATGCATTATAACCTTTTCCTGTAGAGATTCAATTATAGCAGGAAGTCTCTCAAGTACAACTTCCTCCCACTTCTGTTCCTTCTCATTTTCTATGAACTCCAGTCTTACATATCCGCCACTGCTGTTACCGGGATCGCCCTGAACAGCTTCAGAATAAAGTCTTCTGAAGCTCACCGGAAGTGTTTCACCTGCAAGTGTTTCATCAATCTGAAAAGGAATAATTGTAAAGAGCGAGTTATTGAATCTGATAATATTTGAACGGCTCCTCCAGTTTGTTGTCAATGGCTCACTAATGAACCTGTCGTTGTCAACCATGCTGTTGAGTATTGAACCCAGAATCCGCCAGTCGCTGTTTCTCCACCTGTAAATTGATTGTTTCACGTCGCCCACAACCAGGTTATCGAAACCCTCTGCCATGCTGTTTTCGATCAATGGCCTGAAATTATTCCACTGCATTATTGACGTATCCTGAAACTCATCGATCATGAAATTTTCATAAATATTGCCCACCTTTTCATAAATAAAAGGAGATTGATCCCCCCGGGTTATGAGGCTAAGTAATTCACCTGCATCGGATAAAAGAAAACTGTTTTCAGAATTGGTAATAAGATGAACATTGTGTAAAACGTCCGATAAGATTCCAAGGGCATAGATGTTAGACATAACAGCATCTGCACTTTTACAGCGGACTATATTATCATCATAAAAATGAATGGCTTCTTTCAATACTTTCTCCAGTCCGTTATTAATAGCATCCTGAAGTTGCGATGCAATTGAACCAGTTGACCACCTGGGAGGGTCATTTTCAATTTCACGGACATATCTGTTGGGCTCATTTACACTGCCGGAAGCAAGCGACCTGATAAAACGGGGCACTCCCTGACCCTTCCGATAAAACAGATCATCGGACAATCCGAATTCTGAAAATAATCCTTCAGCTCTCTTACCATAATCAAGCAACTGTTTCTTAAATGAAGAAGATACAGATCTGATCTTTTCAATATATTCGACAAGAAATTTTTTATTTTCAAGATTTGAACGCTCCCCGGTCGAAAGAATCCTGAATTTTTCCCTGAACAGTTCCTCTGCAAGTTTAATTATGCCGTCTTTCAGGTTCCAGCTTTTTTCTTCATCTATATTAGACATTGCATAAGAAATCAGCCAGTTTTTCAGCTGAGCATCAGAAGCAGCGGATGCAATCATTTCATCAACAGCTGAAGATAATATTGTACTATGGTCCAGTTCAATATTAAATCCGGAATGAAGTCCGACCTCCCTGGCAAAGGCCCGCAATATCTTCTGGAAAAAACTATCTATTGTAGAAACAGAGAACCGGGAAAAATCGTGCAGGATAGAATGCAGTATTTCTTTAGCTTCTGCCCTTATCCACTCTTCTGTTTTATTACAGGCATTAACCAGTTCCGGCAAATATTCTGAGTTCTCCCCGACAGCGAGTTTCTGAAGATTATCAAGGATTCTGGATTTCATTTCAGCAGTGGCTTTGTTGGTGAATGTCACTGCAAGTATCTTCCTGTAGTTGTATCTCGATTTGAATAGCCTTGTAAGATAAATGCCTGTCAGTTTATAAGTTTTTCCTGATCCTGCTGAAGCGCTGTATATGGTTAGAGTTCCTTGTTCCATTGTGGGTTAAAGTTACCGAATTTTACGCATTAGATTTTGCAAGGCTAAATAAAATTTGTCTTGCAGGTCCTTTAGTCCCTTCGTCTCTTAGTCCCTTAGTCCCTTAGTCCCTTAGTCCCTTAGTCCCTTAAAAGGATCAATAGCCTTTTTAACTATCTTTGCGTTGTGAAAAAGAGGGTCGTAATAGGGCTATCAGGGGGCGTGGATTCCAGCGTTGCAGCATGGGCACTAAAGGAACAAGGGTATGATGTTATAGGCTTATTCATGAAAAACTGGCACGACACTACAGGGTTGCTTCAGAGCGACTGCCATTGGGAAGATGACCTTATGTTTGCGGAGATGGTTGCCAAAAAGCTTAAAATACCTTTTCATCAGGTTGACCTCAGTGGTCCTTATCGTCAGCGGGTAGTTGATTACATGTTTGCTGAATATGAAAAGGGCCGTACTCCAAATCCTGACATCTTATGCAACAGGGAAATAAAATTTGATTCATTTGCTGAAGAGGCGCATAAACTTGGCGGAGACTTTGTTGCTACCGGTCATTACTGCAGGAAAGAAAGTATAAGTGTTAATAATACACTTATATACAGACTTCTTGCAGGAAAAGACAAAAACAAAGATCAGAGCTATTTTCTTTGCCAGGTCAGTCAGAAGCAGCTTGCAGCTTCACTTTTTCCTGTTGGTGATCTGACAAAACCTGAAGTTCGCAAAATAGCTGACAAACTGGGGCTGGCTACAGCTCATCGAAAAGATTCGCAGGGTATATGTTTCGTCGGGAAGGTGCATCTGCCGACTTTCCTTCAGCAGAAGCTGGAAGCGAAAAAAGGGAATATAATTGAAATAGTTGAATCAATTTATTTTCGGAAGATAGCAGAAGGATTGCCCGATGGAGAAGTGTCAGAAAAGTTGTTGTTATCCCTTGCAGAGCCCTATAAATATCACCCAACTAACGGACAAATTATCGGGACACATAACGGAGCACATTTCTTTACAATCGGTCAGAGAAAAGGAATGAATGTCGGGGGGCATAAAGAAGCTTTGTTTGTAATAGGGATAGATGTTGAAAAAAACATCGTTTATGTCGGTGAAGGTCAGTCTCATCCGGGCCTTAACAGAAAAGGATTATTTGTAAGGCATGACGAGACACATTGGATCAGAACAGATTTACGGATGATTGCCGGGGAGAGTCGCGATTATATGGTCAGGATAAGATATCGGCAGCCATTGCAGAGCGCCAGGCTTTTTTGCCTCGAAAAAGGAATATACATCATATTTGATAAGCCTCAGCGTGGCATCGCCCCTGGTCAGTTTGCAGCATGGTATGATGGGGATGAGGTTATCGGTTCGGGGGTGATTGACAGGTGATAGCTGGGACGAAGAGACGAAGAGACAAAAGACGCACGACTCACGGTACAGGACGCAAGTTGAAGAACAAATTAACCATGATAAGATATTGCAAATATCTTTTAGATAATAGTGAGTGCGGCAATATTATTTACCAGTTGCAGATCTCTATTATTTGGTTCCGCTAGGCTCAACCTGCGCTGCTATCTGTTCAATCTTTTCCTTAAGTAAACCAAGTTCAGATTTAAGTTGCTGGTTCTCCAGTTTTGTGGCTTCGATCTGTTGCTGCTGTTCTTTGATGGCTTCAACCAGTACCGGTACAACATCGCCATAAGCAACTGATTTTGTTTGCATTTTATCAGTGGCCGTACTTACAACCTGGGGCAATACTTTTTCAATATCCTGGGCTGCAAAACCGATATGGTTTCTGTCATCAACATTTAGTTCCGGGTTTACGGTTTTATCCCAATAAAAGGTAATACCCTGTAAAGCCATTACTTTGTCAAGTGCTCCGATAATTGGTTGGATGTCTTTCTTTAGACGTATATCGGAAGTATTAGCATATGGACTTGTTCCAGCTACGCTGCCCTTTACCTCAAGAGTATAGCTGGGAGAAGCAGTTCCTATACCGACTTGTTTTGCAGAAAAATCGCCATAAATCAGAGGAGTTGAAATATTTGTTGAGTTTTCAATGAAGAGTTTATTATCACCCGCGTATTGCTGACCAGCCTGATAACCTATAAGGACATTACCTAGTCCCTGGCAATTATAGCCACTACCGTATCCAATGAAAACATTATTATTCCCATAATTAAATCTCCCGGACATGTCACCCAGAAAAACGTTGTAATTCGGATTATTGTTTGGATATACTGATTCCTGCCCCTCCCCTGCCTGGGAACCAATCATGGTGTTGCCTACACCAATCTTATTGTAATAACCGGCATAGTACCCCAGAAATATATTTTCGACTCCTGATGTATTATAATAACCTGAAGAATATCCAAGAAAAGTATTAAAATCAGCATCATTATTAGCTCCTGCATCAGATCCTATAAAGGTGTTTGTACCGCCTGATATATTATTAAGCCCGCTTCCATATCCAATGAATGTGTTACCTGTTCCGCTCTGATTGCTATATCCGCTTGCATCGCCTAAAAACACATTATCATAACCTCCAATATTACTATAGCCTGCACGATTTCCAATAAAGACATTCGTAAAACCTGATATATTTCCTGAACCTGCCTGATAGCCCATAAAACAGTTTTGATAACCGCTGACATTGTTTAGACCTGCCTGGTAACCAATAAATGAGTTATATATCCCATTAAGACCTCCCGATGGAACAGTTTTTAAACCTGCCTGTTCCCCGATAAATACATTGAGCGGGGTAAGATTTAAATAATTCACTTTCCCGGCTGCGACAGTATCAGTCTGTACCTTAAGATAACTATCATATTTCCCTTTTGATGTGCCGAAGCCACCTATTGCAAATCCACCCTTTGCTCCTTTGTCAGTGTCATCAATATATACTCTTACAGTATCGGACTTTACATAAAAATACTTCTGGGAAACACTTTTACCGGTTCCAAAACCTCCAATGGCAAAACCACCTTTAGCACCTTTGGAACCATTGTCGACATATACTCTTACTGCTTCATTATATACTGCGAAGACGGTATCGCCGGCTGCGTTTCTGACTGCAAATAGAGCCGGGTCTTTGGTTGTTGTCGTACCATCCACTTCGAGCTGGCTAAGTGACCCTTTCAAATTTCCTGCAACCAACGAATATGGTACCGACCAGAGTTGTGTTGTCCCCATTACTGTAAAGTCAGGAATAGAAGGAGGATTTTCGATTTCTGTTTTCAGATACAAAGTCTGGCTTCCCCATGGAATATCTGAAAAAACACCTGCTGATCCTCCCGTCTTTGAACCGTTGCCTATAACTAATACCATTACTCCAAACTTATCAGTAATTATTGAATGTGTTTCTATCCAGAATTCATTACCACTTGCTAATGCCGGTTGGATGGAAATTCTTACAGTAAGACCCTGATTGGGTAAAACTGCTCCGGTTCCATCGCGGGCAATAGCCTGGTAATTGAAACCCTGGGGTACCTGGGAAGGCAAAAGACAAAAGTAAAAAGACAAAAGAACAGAGAGGAGGAATTTTGTTTTCATAACAATAAGTTTTAACGGTTGAAAGACGCTAAGATTTAACGGCACAACGGCACAATGGCGCAATGGTAATAAGAATATTACATAGTCGAAATCTATTAATTTCAGAGGAAAGTTAGAATAAAAGATATTACAAATCAAGTTTTTTTTGATGAATAGGTAAGGATTTAACATTTGAGGCGGGTTATAGGCGACAGGGGATGACTGAGGGTGAGGAACTGAGGGACTTAGTGACGAAGAGACTTAGAGACTTAGTGACGAAGAGACTTAGAGACTTAGTGACGAAGAGACTTAGAGACTTAGTGATAATATTTCACTATTGAAACAAGAGGTTTACATGTGGATCGGGAATAATTGTAACATCACCGGTTAAAGGCACGTTGATTTTTGTAGTTTTCTCTTTTACAGAAACATTTACTATTTTCTCTTCTGAAGGACTTTTAATTAAAAGTTCCAGGTTAAATTCAAAAAGATTCTCCTGTTTCTGTTCAATATATACTTCGATTGTTCCTTTTTTCTTTCCTGGCACTTGCCATATACTGAGTTCCGGCTGACCGGCTGTGTATAGCCATTGTTGGAAGAATTTGCCGAGGTTCTTTCCACTGACCTCCTCCATTATATTCTCAAAATCTTTAGTGAGGACATTGGAATTGCAGAAGCGTTCATAATATAACCGCAATCCTTTCATGAAAACATCATCGCCAAGATCGTGCCTGAGCATGTGAAGTACCCACGCACCTTTCTGATAAGAATTGGGATTGAGCAGATCCATCAGGTTTGTCAAAGTAGTATCTATCACAGGTTTTGACTTTTGTTTATCGTATCTCAAAATTGTTTCCCTTGCCGATCTCATATCTGATTCAAGCCTTTTTTTTCCCTGTAACGACTCAAAATAGAGCGAAGTCATATATGTTGCAAACCCTTCACTCAGCCATATATGATACCAGTCAGCCTCTGTAACACAATCACCAAACCACTGATGAGCTATCTCGTGAGCCATAAGTCCTTCTGCCCTACCCAACCCGGTCACGGAGTTTTCAGAATAAAAAATTGTACCAGCATTCTCAAGTCCTCCGTAAATTGTTTTTGACTGAACATTTGCCAGTTTTTCGTAGGGATAATTTCCAATTACGGTGCTGTAATATTTAAGTGGTCCGACAGCCACTGAATAATCCGAAAAACCCTCTTTACGATTTTCAGGAAATACCCACGTCCATACCGGAATATTATTGATGCTGCCAACTGATTGTGTAGCGAATGCGGCTGTGCCGAAAGTCATTACCTTGGTTGGAATCGGAACAGGTTCGCTCCAATGTGTAAGGGTCAGATTACCCGGAAGAGCCGACTCTTCAACAAGGAGACCGTTTGCCACAACTTTGTACCTGTCAGGAGCTGTAATGATAAAATCGACAGATGCTTTATCATAAGGATGGTCGATACAGGGAAGATAACAATGAGCCCTGTCGGGCCAGTGATCAGCAAAAAATGTGCGGTCACCGAATTTGTTTTTCGAAATAATGAGACCGTCGGACGGAACGCCCCGGTATTCAATCACAAATTCCAGAGTATCATTCTGCTTAGCCTGATTACCAAAAAGAACGGTCAACCTTTCTTCACTTTGTCTCCATTTTGCTTTATCATTTCTTAATAATACTTCTTTTACGATCATTCCCTTACCTTCATTATTTGGACCTTTCAGATCGAAGGAGATTGAATCAGCCTCATTAATGAATCTTACTTTTATTAAAGCTCTTCCCACAATCATATCGGTTGAGTCATTAAGGGTCAGGGCAAATTCATAATGTAGCACATCAGCATTTTTATTACGAGGATATCTGTCGTTTGCTGAGACAACACATAATGCTATGAAGAGGAAACAGATACAAAAAAATCTTCTCATGACCTGGTTATTTATTACAATAATGAATTCGTCGCTAAGTTGTTTTTTTGCCGGCTTACAACAAAAACACCTGCAAAAATAAGCAAAGCAGAGATTACCATCACAAGGTTTATATGGTCCGGCATTACAACTTTGGCATTGGAAAAATTGACTCCATATATAATGTTGGCAGCCAGAAGTGAAAAGTGAGCCCATGTTTTAACCATGCTTTTATGCATACCCGGAATTTGAGTCGCAAAAATAGTAAAAGCCGGATACCAAGCAAATTCTGGAAGGAGTATCCGGCGTTGCTATAAAATGACAGTTTAAAAATAATAATTTAAAATGAATAATTGATTATTATTCTTTTTTCTTTCGGATCTTTTTCCCCCGTGAAATAATCTCAAGTTTTACTTTTTGGGTTTCCCCACCAGTCAGCTGAATAATCTGCTCAACTGATTCACCCTCTGTTGTTGTGGCTTTTACGCGGTAAACATCGGGGTTGATTGATTTCAGACTAAGCTCACCGTTTTTATTCACGGGAATGCTCTCATTCTGAAGGTGGTTACTCGTTTGAACAAGAATCTTTGCATCCTGAACAGGATTTCCTTTTTTATCAATTACCTTAAATAAGATATTGGCTGGTTCATAAGTCATAATAATTGTAAAACCTGAAATCGCGGAATATTTTTCACATAAAGACCTGGCTAACGGAGGTCTCGAACCAGGGCCGCTTCTCTTATCAACCAACACTTCAACAGGAAGTCTGAGTTTCTTTAATTTAGGGTTCGGCTTAAATCCAAATTCTCCCATTATATTTTTTGCCTCACCACTTTTAAGAATGAAATTTACTCCCTTGAATCCATTTTCAATCTTTTCAAATTTCAATCTTTTCCATTTATTCCCATCAACTGCAAGCCACCAGTTCATTACAGCTGAATTAATTGATGCCTGGTATTCCGGAATGGTTGTTATAATAAATTCATGAATCTCCTTAAATGGATTATGTATCGAATATAAATGCTTCCTGTTTCCCCTGAATTCATCCCCTGGTTTAACCCTTGCTCCTTTTTTAAGAGGATCTGAACTGACATCAGTATTACGCTGGGCCTGTGCATCATTTGCAAGTATATCCCAGGTGAAATCAATCGGGACAGATGGAAGCTGAACCATAGCACGGATACACTCGTGGGTTATTCCGCTATAAAAAGGTGTCGGCCATTGATAAGTCTGCTTACTGGTATTTGAGAAAATTTTATACGACACAAGATTTGTGGGCTTAAGAACTGTACCAGTGTCGATGCCTGTTACTGCCAGAGTGATGTCTGAAGCACCCATCGGGGTCCGGATTATAATCTGTATTCCAAGATTATAACAACGTACAGGATGTGAACCGATATTTCTGAAATCTACATTGATTGTGTTATTGTATGGCCCGGTTGTATTCGATGGATCATCGGGAATATACAGATCATCAATCTTTCCCGGAAACAAATAATGGGTCAGGTAAATATCAGGACTTTCCCACCAGCCTACCGACATGTTGTCTCCATCCTGAATAAGGAATGACGGCCTCCCAAGGAATGCAGTTTCACCGCTTATTGTAAAGCTGTAAGTTTCAGAGTTCTTTATCTGCGCAAATTCCTTTGCCTGTTCAAGCGAAATGAGGTATGGTTCGGGAACAGTCAAAAGCTGGTCAGCGTACATTGATGATCCGGAGACCATAACAGTGTCGGTCTGTTGCAAAGCAGAAATCCAGCCTTTTGTAAAGTTACCGCCGGTGGAATCGCCATGAGAGCTCTGGTTTCCGTTTACATTTGTTACGGTTTTATCTGTTGAAGTTATTGCATTTGTATATATATCCGAAACAAATTTATCTGCATAATCCTGCTGCATAACAAGGTTTATCATGCTCTGAAGAAACAGAGGACTTGAAAAAACGTTACTCAACTCCTGAGTATCCAGCGTTGTATCAGGAGGGCCGGTTTTAATTACTAATTTGGCTTTGTCACCAGGAATGGATGTGTTCGCATCAATACCCACCCCCGTTAAATAAATAACAGCAACATTTTTAGAGTCAGCGATTGCCGGATCGGGCGTATTGGCATTTACTGCATTGCCAAAAACTGTGTAAGCATCAGTAAGCGCCGTTTCAGGATCAGAGGCAGAATAAATTGAAATTGCATTGGCTCCGGCAAAATTTGCTGACAGGTCGGTTGAACCACCCCAAACCACCCAGATATTTGAGGCCGGGTAATTATAGTATTCTGTAAGTGTAACATATACATTCAACAGGTCGTTCTGATATTTCTGATCAGTGGAGCCTGAAAAAAGGAATGCAAATTTGTCCTGAGGTCTTGATGTGACTGGCATAGTAATAGATTTAAGATTGAAGATTGAAGATTGAAGATTGGAGATTAAAGATTGAAGATTGAAGATTAAAATATTAACTAATTAAGTGATGTCCAGATTGTTCCATTATAGTAATACAAGTGATGATCTGTTTTTGCATAAATCATTCCTTCCACTGCTGGAGTCGGATCAGTAGTTAATAGCGGTAATTGCAAAACAGCATTAATTGTAAATCTCTGATTTGCCACTGTAGCATCAAATACTCCATAAACAAGGGCTTTTGTTCTTGCATCAGCTTCACTTGCCCTTTTCTGATTATCAATAAATAACTTATTGGAGCCGGTTTCATAATAACCTGACAGATAACCAATGAACAGGTTTCCAGATCCGGTCAAATTTGAGGCTCCGGATTGAAATCCAATAAAAACATTATTTGAAGCTTTATTCGCAACCCCTGCCTGAGCTCCTATACAAAGTTCATTGCTGCCATGCTGATTTACTTTTCCTGCTTCATAACCGAGATAAGTATTCAGGTTTCCGTCTATATTACTATTCCCTGCCTCGGCTGCTAGAAACATATTCTGATACCCGCTGGTGTTTGCGTTTCCTGCACTAGTACCAATGAAGACATTAGTGTTTCCACCAAGGTTAGCGGATCCACTGTTATATCCTATAAATATGTTATTGCTGCTGGTAGTATTTAGACCGCTGTTGTATCCTATAAATACGTTATAGTTCAAATTTCCTGAAGCTAAGTACCCAGCTCCATAGCCAAGAAACACATTATCAGTACCTATTGTGTTGGTATAACCGGCTTTATATCCTATAAACAAATTATATGAAGGAGTTGTTATTTTACTATTATAGCCTGCCTGGTACCCAATAAATGTGTTGTATGTAGAGTCAATAACCGGATTAGCATTACCTGCCTGATATCCAATGAAAATATTATTGTCTGAAAATTGCATATATTCATTTTTCCCGGCATTTATTTTATCCTGATCCACATTAAGGTAATTTAGCCCTTTTCCTGTACCAAAACCACCTATTGAAAATCCACCCTTTGCTCCTTTTTCTTGTGTATCATCGATATACATGTTTATAATGCCAGGATTTACGACCAGATAATCCTGTCCGGTCGGTGGAGGGTTGTCTTTACCAGAAGTGCCAAAACCGCCAATAGCGAAACCACCTTTTGCTCCTTTTGAACCATTGTCGACATACATTCTTACTGCTTCATTATAAACTGCAAATACGGTATTACCTGCTGTGTTTTTAACTTCAAAGAGAGCAGGATCGTTGTCAGCTGACTTGCCATCCACTTCAAGCTGATCGAGTGAGCCGTTTAAATCTCCTGCCACCATTGAATAGGGAACCGACCAGAGCTGAGACGTTCCCATATCTACATAACCGGAACTTACCGGATATGCGATTTCTGTTTTCAGATAAAGAGTTTGAGCCCCCCATTCAATTGTTGAAAAAGTACCTGATGTTGGAGTACCGGTACCAATAACTAATTCCATTACTCCGAAATTATCGGTTTTAACCGTATTTGTTTCCTGATAGATAACGCTACCTGTAACTGTCTGGATAGTAACTCTTATCCCCACCCAATCCTGGCTAATAACACCATTTTCATTCCGTGCAATAGCCTGGTAATTGAAACCCTGAGGAACCTGAGAAGATAAAAGACAAAAGTAGAAAGATAAAAGTGCAGAGAGGAGAAGTTTTGTTTTCATAACTAATAAAATTTGAAAATTCAGTAATTTGAAATCTTAAAAAACACACTGACATAACTGTTAAAAAACATAAAATCAGCTGTAAGTTATGTTAAAAAACATTTCCTGTCAAATTTTTTTGATGAATAATAGTAAAACAATTATGAAATTGACAATGAAAAGGGCAATTCAGGAGTATTGGATATATTGGAAAGACAAAAGACAAAAGGAAAAGGAACATAAGACCACAAGACCTTCAAGACCCGTAGTACCATCATTTTTTAAGACAACCGGTTTTTATAGTCTTCGTAGCCAAATTCCCTTATCATTTTGAATTTGCCATTTTTCGTCCGGATGCCAATAGATGGGTGATGAACTCCATTAAATGTGGTGGTCTTTACCATGGTATAGTGGATCATATCACGAAAGACTATCCTGTCGCCGGGTTTTAGTTCCCTGTCAAATGACCATTCCCCGATGTAATCACCCGCTAAACATGAATTCCCTCCAATCCTGTATGTTGGTTTTCCTGTAACCGGATTAGTTGCACCCTCTATTTCAGGTTTATATGGCATCTCAAGACAATCGGGCATGTGTGCAGTAAAAGAGACATCTAAAATAGCAGTCTTAATTCCCTGGTTTTCAATAATATCTTCAACAGTAGAAACCAATTCCCCTGTTTCCCATGCAAATGCACTTCCCGGTTCAAGAATAATATGAAGACCGGATTTTTCGTGGAACCTTTTCAGAATTTTAATAAGGTGATTCGTGTCATAGTTTCTTCTTGTTATCAGATGCCCGCCACCCATATTGATCCATTTCAGATCAGGAAAAAATTTCCCAAATTTAGTTTCCACAACCTGCAGAACTTTTTCAAGCGCATAAGAGTCTGATTCAAAAAGAACATGAAAATGAAGTCCTTCGATTCCTTCAGGTAAACCATTCTTCAGATCATCTGCGATTATTCCCAGCCTCGACCCGGGAGAACACGGATTATATAGTCCGTGACTTACCTCTGAATACTCTGGATTAATTCTTAATCCGGCTGAAATTTTTTTAGAATGCTTTTGTAACCTTGTCGAATATTTTATATACTGGTTCAGAGAGTTAAAGGTGACATGGGAACTGTACTTCAGAATCGTAGGAAACTCACTTTCCTTATAGACAGGCGAATACGTATGAGCCGGAGAACCAATTTCTTCTAAACAAAGACGTGCTTCATCCGGAGAGCTTGCAGCTGCACCTGAAACATATTCTCTCAGAATCGGAAAAACTCCCCACATGGCAAATCCTTTAAACGCCAGAATTATCTCAGCTCCGGATTTCTCAGCTACCTGTTTGATTAACAAAAGGTTTTTACGGAATCTTTCCTCGTCAATTACAAAACAGGGAGATGGCATTTTAGAATAATCTATTGACACTTTGAATCGTTATTTTATTTCAGTTATGGCGTTATGCCATTATGCCGTTATGCCGTTATGCCGTTATGCCGTTATGCCGTTATGCCGTTGAGCCGTTATTAAAGTTCCAGATCCACATCGTGAAGCTCTACCCACGGTAAACCCAACCTGTTCAATTCGCTCATAAACGGATCGGGATCAAATTCTTCTACATTGAACACACCGGGTTTCTTCCATATTCCTTTCAGGTACATCATGGCTCCGATTGCTGCAGGTACACCTGTTGTATAGCTTACTCCCTGTGCTCCTGTTTCTGCATAAGCTGCCTCGTGACTGCAATTATTATAAATATAGTATGTTTTTTCCTTACCGTTCTTTATTCCCTTAATGCGGCATCCAATCGAAGTCTGACCTTTATAGTTTTCTCCCAGCCCGCCCGGATCAGGAAGCACGGCTTTCAGGAACTGGATCGGTATTATCTCTCTGCCTTCAAACATAATGGGTTCAATGCCGGCCATTCCAATATTCTGGATCACACGCAGATGGGTAAGATATTCCTGCCCGAATGTCATCCAGAACCTGGCCCGTTTAAGAGAAGGATAATTCACGACAAGCGATTCAAGTTCCTCATGATAAATTATATAGGATTCTTTTGGGCCAATCCCGGGATAATTCAATGGTTTATGTATTTCATGTGGTTTGGTCATTACCCATTCACCATTTTCCCAGTATTTACCCTTTTGTGTTACCTCCCTGATATTAATCTCAGGATTGAAGTTTGTGGCAAACGGTTTTCCATGATCCCCGGCATTGCAATCGACAATATCAAGGTAATGCAACTCATCGAAATGATGTTTAGCGGCATAAGCTGTAAAGATTGAAGTAACTCCGGGATCAAAACCGCAACCAAGTATCGCCGTAATGCCTGCTTTTTTATATCTGTCGCGATAAGCCCACTGCCAGCTGTATTCAAATTTAGCCTCTTCAAGCGGTTCATAATTAGCGGTATCAAGATAAGCTACACCTGTTTCAAGGCATGCATCCATAATATGAAGATCCTGGTAAGGCAATGCAACATTTACCACAATATCAGGTTCATAAGTTCTGATCAGTCTGACAAGCTGCGGAACATTATCAGCATCAACCTGTGCAGTTTTTATCCTATCTTTCCCAATTCTGTCAGCAAGAGCATCGCATTTGGATTTCGTCCGGCTGGCTAACATAATTTCAGCAAAAACCTCCGGCAGAGAAGCCATTTTATGAACAACAACCGATCCGACCCCACCGGCACCAATTACCAAAACTTTTCCCATATTTCAAATATTATTAATAAAGTACTCTGATTTGTCTTAAATCAATTTATCATTTAATGACATTCCTGATAAATAATATTACCAGCACATTAACATATTATCAATTACCTGATCCAAATATAAGACATAAATATGACCAATCAATGAACTTTTCAGAATATGAAATCAGCAACCAGAAACATATTTTTCTATTTCTTTGAATTTAGTAATTTCCTGATAAATTCAAGGCTTTCCGGGGTTCCAATATCTGCCCAATAACCACTGTCATCTCTGAAAGTATATATTCTGTGAGATTCAGCAAGCTCAAGATAAAGGGTTGTCATTGTATAAACACCCTCATTCATATAATTAAATATCTCAGGTTCAACAATATGCATACTTGAGAACGCTATCTCTGAAAGTTCCACTGAGGACGCTCCTGCAAGTATCTGTTCACCGGATGCTTTGTTGCGCCAGCCCCTTATCAGTCCTGATTTATCTATAAGGTAGAATCTGGTTCCCGGACGGTTTCTTACTGCAAGTGTTGCAAGTCCTTTTTTTTCAATATGGAATTTGAAGAGAGCTGAAAGATCCAGATCAGATATTATGTCTACGTTATAGATCAGGAAAGGATCCTTATCAAAAAATCCCCTGGCTTTATGCAAACCGCCACCGGTTTCAAGAAGCATCTCTCTTTCATCTGAAACAGAGATTCTGAATCCGATTTTATTCAGCTTTTTTACCTCATCTTCAACCATATCAGCAAAATGGTGGACATTTATTATAATATCTTCAAAACCATGTTCGGTGCATTTCTCAACTGCCAGCTGAAGTGCGGTTTTCCCATTAATATCAATGAGAGCTTTTGGAATATTATCTGTTATTTTCCCCAGTCGTTTGCCCAGTCCTGCAGCAAATATCATCGCCTTCATATTATGCTGAATTAGGTTTTGTTTAGATAATGAGCCGTTATTCCTGTTACAGATGTCTTGTAATTTTTTTCACTTTTGCCTTTTACTTTTATCTTTTATCTTAATCTATCGACTTTCCACTCTCTAATTTTTCATATATCTGAACTCCGGGTATCAGTCTGACTGTCTGAAATAATTCAGGAAGTGACACAGGAAGTTGTTCTGAATCAATCAACTGAATTAAAAGTTTAACCGCAAGAACGATACTGCCTGTAAAGGTCGGTTTCTTTTCGTACAATCCTCTGAATCCGAATGCACCAAGAGCCTGCATAAGCCTTATTATACTGAATCCGGCATAATAACCTCTGAACTTTTCCTGATCTTCGCCTGAAACCGTGCAGAAATTATTTACATGATAATCAAGAAGGTTTTGACGGGCAGTCAATGGTATATGAGCTTTTGCATCATACAGGAGCGACGCAACATCGTACTGAGGAGCACCTTTTCTTCCACCCTGATAATCAATAAACCATGGTTCTCCTTCAATTATCATGACATTTGCCGACTGGAAATCCCGATAGAGGAAATAATCCTGTCCGGTTTCAAGTAAAAAATCAGCAAGCATGTTAAAATTGTGTTCGAGCCTCCTCTCATTAAAAGGAACTGCAACAAGCTTAAGAAACATATATTTGAAATAATTCATATCCCACATCATCGATTGCCTGTCGAAACTTCTGTGCGGATAACAAAGATCAAGGTTCAGTCCTTCAATACCATTTATCTGGAACTGAATCAGTTTATCAAGTATTTTCCGGTATATTATTTCAGCTTCCATATCAAAGCCGTTGCCTTCATGTTTTTTCTGAAGAAAAATAAACAGGTTCATATCGCCCAGATCCTGAAGAAAATAGATGTATTTTTCAGGAAAGTAACCAAATATTTCAGGGACAGGGAGATCTTTTGAAATGAAATGTTTTGTAAAACCTATAAAAGCTTCGTTCTCTTCAAAATTTGAATTATGAGCCCCGATTACGCTTTTAATACCGGCAGTTATTCTGAAATATTTTCTGTCGGAACCTGATTGTGGCAAGGGTACTATTTTAAAATCTGATTCTCCTGATAATTCTTTGTATCCGTCTGATACAATGTCTATTTCACTCATTCACTAAATAATTATCTTTTGTCTTGCGGCTTTGCGGTCCCATTACTTTTGTCTTTTTCCTTTTGTCATTTGTCTTATAACTTACAGTTTTACAACCTGATAAACACTTTCTTCTTATAAAGGATCATCGCAACTCCCCAAATCAGCAACATCTGTATTATTGCGAACATCAGGCTGCCGTTGAGATTGCCTGCAACCGGTACACAAATCTTACTGTAAAGCCAATCATAGAGATTTATTGCATTATCGCCCGATGATATTTTTATTATCAACATCAGCCTTGTCCAGATTCCTGAAAGAATGTAGGCAAAAATAGCATTAGTACCAAATACTGCGAAAAACGTTCCCCATATCTGGAATTTTAAAACATCTGCAATCAGATAGATAATAGCAAAAACACCCATGGCAATTCCCGCGGAATAGAGTACATAAGAACTTGTCCATAAAGGCTTATTAATAGGGAAAATCAGGTTCCATAATAAACCGAGTCCCGCTGATGCAATGCCAAATAATAGAAGTTTAATTACAGTTTTTCCGCTGGCAGATCCTTTTCCTACTGTTTCTCCTATAAAATAACCTATAACAACTGTACCGATTGTGGGTAAAGTGCTCAATAATCCTTCAGGTTCAAAAGAAATTCCAAATCCTTTGTAAAGATGAGCTTTCCCTAGAATGGCAATGTCAGCCTTAAGCACAAAGTTCCCTTCAAGACTATAAGGATCAGCACCGCCAAATAATAACAATAAGCCCCAGTAAAGAAGCAATAAGACTGTGACAACGATCCATAAGTATTGCCTTCTGACTGACAGACATATAATTGCACCCAATCCATAAGCAAGTGCTATTCGTTGCAGAACGCCCATTATTCTGACCGTGGAATAATCTCTTCCAAAGTAAGGAAAGATATTAAGAAACAGACCTATTGCGAAAATAGCCACAATCCGCCTGAAAATCCTGATAAGGGAACTTCCATTGAGTTTGCCTCCGTATTTCTTAAGAGAGTACCAGGTTGATATTCCAACGATGAAAAGGAAAAAAGGGTAAACAAGATCTGTAGGAGTGCATCCGTTCCATTTTGAATGCTCCAAAGGAGAATAAATATATTGCCAGCTCCCGGGAGTATTGACGATTATCATAAATGCTAACGTCAATCCTCTGAAGATATCAAGGGAAACCAATCTGCTGCTGTTTTTTGCCATGAATCAGATCATATAATATCTGGTAAAAATAATAATTAAAGCTGAAACACAAAGGTTATCATTAAGGCACACAAAGGAGCAATGCTTTTCGATCACAATAATTATTACTTTTGAATTTGAAGTTTTTATTATAAGATGCAATTAAAAAACCTTTTATCAGCCCTGATTCTGACAATGATTTCCTTTATTCCTGTCAGATCACAAAATATGGATCCTCCATTTCTAAAATATTTGAACAATCCATGGGTTGATTCGGTCATGAAGACTCTTACACCCGATCAGCAGATAGCACAATGCATTTGGATTGCAGAATATTCCAACAGTGATGTATCTCATGAAGTTGAAGTAAGCGACATAATCAGAAAATTTGGAATCGGCGGTATAGTTTTCTTCCAGGGAACAGCCTCAAAACAGGCAGAATTGACAAATTATTACCAGAAAATCTCAAAAGTGCCATTGCTTATATCGCTTGACGCGGAATGGGGAGCCGGAATGAGGATTGAGAATGTTGATAAGTTTCCTTATCAGATGACATTGGGAGCAATACATAATGATACACTCATCTATTTGTTTGGCAAAGCAGTAGCATTGCAGTTTAAAAGACTCGGAATACAGATTAATTTCGCCCCTGTTCTGGACATAAATATCAATTCTCAGAACCCGGTAATAAACTACCGGTCATTTGGTGAAAACAGGGAAAAGGTGACTGAAAAAAGCATCATGTACATGAAAGGAATGCAGGATAATGGCATTTTAGCTACAGGGAAACATTTTCCGGGCCATGGGGATACCAATGTTGATTCTCATCTTGATTTGCCACTGATAACTCATTCCCGTGCAAGATTGGACAGTGTTGAATTATACCCCTTCAGAAAGCTGATTGCAAAAGGGATCGGAAGTATAATGGTTGCCCATCTTAACCTGCCTTCGCTCGATACTGCAACCGGCCTGCCTTCTACCCTTTCGCACGTCATTATTACCAATCTTCTTAAGAATGAACTGGGATTCAGAGGATTAGTGGTTACAGATGCAATGATGATGAAGGCAGTGACTAAATATTTCAAACCCGGCGAGGCCGATGCCAAAGCTCTTGAAGCCGGAAACGATGTAGCGGAGTTTGTTACAGATGTTGAAGCCACCATCAGGGAAACAATGAACTATATTTCTCAGAAAAAACTGACCACTGATGATATCGCTCTGAAATGCAGGAAAATAATTGCACTTAAATACTGGTCGGGGCTGAATAAACTGCATGCAATAAATCCGGAAAATATTAACAAGGAGTTATCTCCGATGACCTCCAAAGCATTGATACGTGAATTATATGCAAATGCGTTGACCATTCTGAATAACGATCAGAATTTAATTCCGGTAAAAAATCTTCAAAAAATCAGGATAGCTACTATAGGAATTAACAGGAATAATATCTCATTGTTCCAGAAAAGAATTGCTGACTATCTTCCTTCTGATCAGTATTTCATTGATCCTTACGATACTATAGACTGCAGAAAATTGTTAAAGAAGCTTTCAGCTTACGACTTAGTAATAGCAGGAGTATTTGATCTGGACCAGAGGCCCAATTTGGATTTCGGAATAAAACCTGAGCTGATTGGGTTCCTTGAAAAAATGATTAAAAATAACAAAACTATTATAACCTGGTTTGGCAACCCTTATGGAATAGATAAGGTAAAAATCCTTCAGAGCGCAAACGGACTCATTTTGGCTTTCCAGGAAAATGAATACACTGAGGATCTTTCGGCCCAGCTAATTTTCGGAGGTATCGGTGCAAAAGGGACACTTCCTGTCACAATAAATGAGAAATGGCCTTATGACTATGGAATTGGGACTCAGGGTAATTTAAGACTCCAATATGGAATACCTGAAAGTGTGGGCATGTCGTCAGGAATTCTTAACAGCAGAATTGATTCTATTGTCAGTGCCGGTCTTAAAGCGAACGCATTCCCGGGATGTGTGGTAATGGCTGCAAGAAAAGGTGTTGTAGTGTTCCGGAAAGCTTATGGTTATCAGACTTATGACGACCGTTTAGCAGTCAGGGACGATGATTTGTATGACCTCGCATCGGTTACCAAGATTTCTTCCACCTTACCAGGATTAATGCTTCTCAACACTGCCGGGAAATTCTCCCCTGATAAAACTCTTGGTTTTTATCTGCCCGATTTCAGAAGAACCAATAAGGGGAATATTGTCATGAGAGATTTTCTTACTCATCAGGCCGGACTTACACCATTTATACCATTCTGGAAAGAAACAATTAAGAAAAACGGGAAATTTAAAAGGAACGTTTTTAATTCTGAATACAGTAAAAGATTTCCTTTTGAAGTAGCCCCAGGGCTATTCATTAACAGGAACTACAGGGAAAAAATGTTCAGGGAAATAAAAAAGAGTCCTCTTGGTGAGAAAAAATATGTCTATTCAGATCTGACATTTATTATCGCACCTGAAATCATTGAAAGATTAACAGGACAAAAATGGTATAATTATATTACAGACAGCATTTATAAGAAAATAGGTGCTTTTGAGACAGGGTTCAATCCTTATAAAAAATTTCCATTGAGCAGGATTGTTCCTACTGAGTACGACTCTCTTTTCAGAAAACAGCTGTTACACGGAACTGTCCATGATGAAGGCGCCGCTATGTTAGGTGGAATATCGGGACATGCAGGTTTGTTTTCAGATGCCAATGATCTGATGAAATTAATGGAGCTTTATCGAAGGATGGGAGAATATGGAGGGGAACAGCTCATTGGAAAAGATGTTATGGAAGAATACACTAAGGTTCAGTATCCGGAGAATAATAACAGAAGAGGTCTCGGGTTTGATAAGCCACTTCTGAATAATTCCCAGCTATCTCAAAAAGATGCTTACCCGGCAAAGAGTGCGTCATCTTCAAGTTTTGGACATTCGGGTTATACGGGAACATTTGTATGGGTTGATCCTGAGTATGGAATAACCTATGTTTTCCTGTGCAATAGGGTTTATCCGACAAGAAATAATAATCAGTTATCTGATCTGAATATCAGATCGGATATACTCCAGGCTGTTTATGATTCGATAGAAAAATAGGACACAAAGCTCACGACTCAGGACTCAGGGAAAAATGTTGTTTTAGTTATTTCGTATGTCGTGCATCGCGAGTTGTGCATCGTGCATCGTGTGTAGTGTGTCGTGTGTCGTGTGTCGATAATCGTGATGACGGTATATTATAAAAACAGAAACCAGACTGCAGATTACAATCTGGTTTTTTTTTGTGCCCAGAACAAGACTCGAACTTGCATACCGTTACCGGCACCAGCCCCTCAAGCTGGCGTGTCTACCAATTTCACCATCTGGGCGTAATAGCTCAGGGCTTGGAGCTCAGGGCCTCCTGCCCTGCGCTCTGTGCTCTACGCACTGCGCCAACACTGTGCCCAGAACAGGACTCGAACCTGCACATCATTACTGACACTAGTCCCTGAAACTAGCGCGTCTACCAATTTCGCCATCTGGGCTAAAAAAGGATTAAGCCGTTGGGCCTTTTAGCGGCTGCAAAAATAAAAATAAAAATGAAATATAAGAAAAAAGATTCAAAAAGGTTTAAATCATATTTTGCACCTGATCATCTGTCGAAGTTCAGAAGTTTAACATGATTTGTCTCTTCAAAATATTTGAAATAGTAATAGAGTCTGTAATTAATATCAATTCCGTAGTCAGTATTTGGATTATAATCTATATAATTCTCATACAGGCCATTATTGTTCGACGTCATATACCTCTGGTTCCATTCTGAAACGTAGAAACGGTTTTTTTGTATATAATAATCATTTGAGTAAAAACTCTTTGGCGGTTTGGTTAAAAGCCATGTTTCAAAACCCGGATCCAGAATAATTAACCTGTACTCAAGGCTATCGACGGTAATAGTGTCAGGTTTCGCTTTATAGCTATCCTTTTTTTTCTGGCTGAATCCATCTGTCCTGATTGCTACAAGAATAACCAGTATAACAAAAACAAATTTCTTCATTTTATATCTTTTTCATTAATACTGTTAAATATTTTATATAAACACAAAAAATATACCAATTAAATATTCCGTATTAATTAAAAGTTTATTTTTGCTCCCTGATTATAAATAAATGAACAAACAGATAAAAAAACTATTGTGGTATATGAAGCATCTTGATTACAGGTCGGCACTATCTTCATTTGAGAATTCCTGATAAAGATATAACGGACCTGCGTAAAGATGCAGGTTTTTTTTTAATTTAAATTGCAGGTATGAAAATAATGAAATTCGGAGGAACATCAGTAGGAAATCCCGACAGGATGAAAGCGCTGATACCATTAATTGATGACGATGAAAGGAAAATTGTGGTTTTATCTGCAATGGCCGGAACAACGAATAGCCTTGTAGAGATAACTGATCTGCTGTATGCCGGTGATATAAACATGGCATCTCAAAAGAATGAGGAGCTAAAAGCAAAATATCATCAGGTAGTTGAGGAACTTTTTGATACAGATACTTTCAAAAGAACAGGTAATGAGCTGATTGATTCTCATTTCGAATATATAAGGAATTTCACGCTGAGAGTGTTTACAAAGCTCCAGGAGAAAGCGATACTTGCTCAGGGAGAACTCATATCTACTTCATTGTTCCATCTTCTGCTTCAGGAAAAGAAAATTAAATCACTTCTTTTACCGGCTCTGAGTTTCATGCGTATTGACAAGGATGGAGAACCTGACTCGTTTTACATTGAAGAAAACATCAAAAGAGAACTTGAAAATCATACTTCTGAAAAAATAATAATTACACAGGGGTTCATTTGCCGCAATGCTTATGGTGAAATCGATAATCTGAAGCGTGGAGGCAGTGATTTTACAGCATCATTAATAGGTGCAGCAATAAAAGCATCAGAAATTCAGATATGGACAGATATAAATGGCTTTCATAATAACGATCCAAGATATGTTGAGAACACTGAGGTGATTCGTGAATTATCGTTCGATGAAGCAGCTGAGCTGGCATATTTCGGGGCTAAAATTCTGCATCCATCAAGTGTTAATCCAGCCCATGAGAAGAATATCCCTGTCAGGCTTAAAAACACAATGGAGCCTGAAGATGTTGGTACTTTGATAACATCAGAATCAGTTCTTCAGGATTACAAAGCAGTAGCTGCAAAAGACGGGATATCAGTACTGAGAATAAGATCCGACAGGATGTTAATGGCTTATGGATTCCTGAGAAAGGTTTTCGAGATTTTTGAGGCTTACAGGACACCAATTGACATGATAACAACATCCGAAGTTGCAGTATCCATCACCATAGATAATTCCCAGTTCCTCGAGCAGATTGCAAAAGATCTGAAGGAACTTGGCACTGTTGAGGTTGAAAAAAATCAAACAATTGTGTGTGTAGTCGGTGATTTTCGTACTGAGCGCACCGGTTCGGCTCCTGAAATTTTTGAAGCATTGAACACCATACCTCTCAAAATGATTTCGTACGGTGGAAGCCCAAACAGCCTTTCGCTTCTTATTGATTCAACAAACAAGAAAGAAGCTTTAAGATTACTAAGTAAACATCTTTTTAATAAGAAAAATGATAAATAATAAAATCACAGAAAAATTCAGAGAAATTGAAACTCCATTCTATTACTACGATCTTGATGTTTTAAGATCGACTCTTGATATTGTTAAAAAAGAGTCAGATAATTCAGGATACCAGATACATTATGCAGTAAAGGCTAATCACAATCCAAAAATCCTTAAAATCATATCTTCGTATGGATTCGGAGCCGATTGTGTCTGCTGGAATGAAATAGCAGCTGCAATAAATGTAGGCTTTACTCCTTCCACAATAGTTTTTGCGGGAGTCGGGAAAACTGATAAGGATATAAAAGCCGCGCTGAAAGCAGATATTTTTTGTTTCAATTGCGAATCAATGCCAGAAATTGAAGTCATAGATAAACTTGCATCGGAACAGAATAAAATAGCCCGGATAGCTTTGCGTATAAATCCTTATATTGATGCTCATACTCACAAATATATAACTACAGGCATTGAAGAAAGCAAGTTTGGAATTAATACCTGGGAGATCGACGAAATTGTAAAAAAACTGTCAGTACTGAAAAATATCAGGCTTATAGGTATACATTTTCATATCGGTTCCCAGATAACAAGCATGTCGGTATTTAAGAGCCTGTGTTCCCGCATTAATGAATTACAGGAATGGTTTACATCGCACAATATTAACCTGGAGATCATTAATGTTGGCGGGGGCTTAGGGATTGATTATGAAAATCCTGAAAAAACGCCATTATTCCAGGAATATTTCTCATTGCTGAACGAATTTATTGATCTTTTACCCGGACAGAAACTTCATCTTGAACCTGGCCGTTCTATAATAGGACAGTGTGGCAGCCTGATATCCAGGGTTCTGTTCATCAAGAATGGCAGTAACACTTTGTTTGCGATCATTGATGCAGGAATGACCGATCTGATCAGACCGGCTCTTTACCAGGCTTATCACAAAATAGAGAACCTCACCTCCGAAGGAAATATCTATAGGTATGATGTCGTAGGACCGGTTTGTGAATCCTCCGATACCTTCGCTAAATTTATCGAACTTCCTGAAACCAAAAGAGGAGATTTTATAGCAATACGATCAGCCGGAGCCTATGGAGAAGCAATGGCATCCAGATATAATCTGAGGGATCTGCCAAAATCTGTATTTTCAGACGAGATATAAATTTTCACCTTCCATTATTGCCCTTCATTCCCGGAACAGAATCTCTTTAATCAAGCCTGGAGACATTATTCTTTCGGTGTACCCAGTCTTATCTTGCTATGCTTAACACCGTAAAAGAAATAGATAAAGAACCCTATAGCCATCCAGATAATCAGCCTTAACCATGTATCGAGCGGCAACGACGCCATCTGAAGAAAACAAATTGATGCTCCTAAAATAGGAACAACTGGCACCCATGGCGTTTTAAAAGGTCTTTCTATATCGGGTTTCGATTTTCTTAAAACAAGGACACTGATACATACAATTATAAAAGCAAGTAGTGTACCAATCGAAACCAGTTCTCCAAGAATACTTATTGGCAGAATACCTGCAATGATCATTGCCACCGTACCGGTAATGACCGTACTTATATAAGGAGTTTTGAATCTTGGATGAACTTTTGAAAAAACCGGAGGCAACAGACCATCTTTTGACATTGAATAAAAGATTCTCGGCTGGCCGAGTAGCATAACTAGAATAACCGAACTTAATCCGGCAATAGCGGCCACCTTTACAATTGGCCGGAGCCAGAACATCCCTTTGCCCATGGCATCAACGCCAACTGCTACAGGATCGGCAACATTTAAAGTGGTATAACTAACAATACCTGTAAGTACTATTGCAACAAGAATATAAAGAATAGTAGAAATCCCCAGAGAGCCGAGAATACCTACAGGCATATCGCGCTGGGGATTTTTAGCCTCCTGTGCTGCAGTTGAAACAGCATCAAATCCTATATATGCGAAGAATATAACACCGGCCCCCCTCAGAACACCACTTATTCCGTATTTACCAAATTCGTGGCTGTAAGCTCTCAACCAGCCCCAGAACGATCCATATTGTGAAATCGGGGTAACTTCGACTTTGTTTGCAGGGATAAACGGATGCCAGTTTACTGATTTGACAAACATAAAACCAATAGCTATAAATAATATTATTACCGATACTTTGGTTATAACCATGACGTTGTTAAAATTTGCCGATTCTTTTATTCCGATAACCAAAAGTGTCGTAAGAAGTGCCACGATGAACATTGCAGGAAGATTCAAAACACATGTAACATGAGCCAGAGAATCAATATGAACCCCCGTGGATGCTAATGTCTGTGCAAAAGTATCAGTCAGAGGTTTCCATCCCATGTCAGGAACGTTAACCAGCACAGAGCCCGAAGCACCAATAAACTGAGGTGGTATAAAAATATGAAGATCCTTCAGGAAGCTCACAACATACCCTGACCATCCTACTGCAACTGTAGATGCTGCAAACAAGTACTCAAGTATCAGGTCCCAGCCAATGATCCATGCTAAAAATTCACCCAAAGTGGCATACGAATAGGTATAAGCGCTTCCTGCAATAGGTATCATTGAAGCAAATTCTGCATAACATAAACCAGCAAAACCGCAGGCAAGACCAGAAACAATAAAAGATAAAACGATTGCGGGACCTGCGTACTGTGCGGCAGCCTGACCTGTAATAACAAAAATACCTGCGCCAATAATGGCTCCGATTCCTAAAGTTGTAAGATTCAGTGGTGTAAGCGTTCTTTTTAAACCATCTGATTCCTTTGATTCACTGAATAACTGGGGAAGTGGTTTAGTGATGAATAACCTGTTTTTTGACATCTGGTTTATTTGAAAGGTTGGATAAAACTATAATCATTACAAACCTAACTTTTTTTTATAAAATATATTATATGAATATCAGATAATAATAAAAAGAACTTAGGAAATTCTTCGCTGATTCTCAGGAATGAAATAACCAATTTACAGAGAAATCTGACAGGGATCATGAGATAAGGGGTGCAGGCTATCGGAAATCAGAGCCACGATACTTCTGCGCCCTGACTTTTTGATCTTCAGAATAAAAAAAAATATTTATCTTTGCACACTTATTATAAGAGTGTTCAGAATGATAAAGATAACTTTCCCTGATGGATCTGCGAGAGAATATAAAAAAGGGATCAACAGTCTCGAAATAGCAGAACAGATAAGTCCACGACTGGCAAAAGAGATATACGCTGCCACCGTTAATAATGAAATCCTGGATCTTACAAGACTTATCGAAACTGATGCAACACTTAAACTTCACAAATGGGAAGATGAAGCAGCAAAGCATGCATTCTGGCACTCTTCAGCTCACCTTATGGCTGAAGCTCTGGAATCTTTATATCCCGGGATAAAATTTGGTATTGGTCCGGCTATTGAGAACGGGTTTTATTATGATGTGGACCCCGGCGAAGGAAAGGTGATCACTGAAGCTGACCTTCAGACTATTGAGAACAGGATGAAAGAGCTGGCATCCAAAAATCTTACTTTTAACAGAAGAGATGTTAGCAAAAAAGAGGCTCTTGATATTTTTTCAAAGAAAGGAGATGAATATAAAACAGAGCTTATAAGTGAACTTGTGGACGGAACGATTTCTTTATATACACAGGGCAATTTTATCGATCTCTGCAGGGGGCCGCATCTTCCGTCAACAGAACCCATAAAAGCCATCAAGCTACTGAGTGTCGCGGGAGCTTATTGGCGAGGTAATGAGAAGCGCAGAATGTTAACAAGGATATACGGTATTACATTCCCTAAACAAAAGATGCTGGATGATTATCTGGTTTTTCTTGAAGAAGCAAAAAGAAGGGATCACCGCAGGATCGGGAAAGAGCTTGAATTGTTCACATTTTCAGCAAAAGTCGGAATGGGTCTTCCATTATGGATGCCTAAAGGTTCCGATTTAAGACAGAATCTTATCAATTTTCTTACCGGTCTGCTCAGGAAAAGAGGTTATAAGATTGTCACTACACCGCATATCGGAAATGTAAACCTGTATAAGACTTCAGGCCATTTTGAAAAATATGGGGTGGACTCCTTTCAACCTATTTCGACACCTCAGGAGGGCGAACAATTTATGCTCAAACCTATGAACTGCCCACACCACTGTGAGATTTATAATGCTACTCCTCACTCTTATAAAGAGATGCCAATCAGGATGGCGGAATTTGGAACGGTGTACAGATATGAGCAGAGTGGTGAACTTCATGGACTTACAAGGGTCAGAAGCTTTACTCAGGATGATGCTCATCTCTTTTGCAGACCTGACCAGTTAAGAGAAGAGTTTAAAGGTATTATCGACCTTATATTATATATCTTTAAAATCCTAAATTTCAATGATTTTACTGCCCAGGTTTCGCTGCGAGACCCTGAAAACAAACAAAAGTATATCGGATCTGATGAAAACTGGGAAAAGGCTGAACGCGATATTATTGAAGCCGCTGCTGAAAAAAAACTTAAAACGACAGTTGTTAAAGGTGAGGCAGCATTTTATGGTCCAAAACTCGATTTTATGGTGAAAGATGCCATTGGAAGAAAATGGCAGCTGGGTACAATTCAGGTTGACTACAATCTACCTGAAAGGTTTGATCTTACGTACAATGGCAGTGACAATCAGAAACACAGACCGGTTATGATCCACAGGACAATCTTTGGATCTATGGAACGATTTGTTGCAGTTCTGATTGAGAATACAGAAGGAAAATTTCCCCTCTGGCTTGCACCGGAAAAAGCCGTTATTTTACCAATAAGCGAAAAATTCAATGATTATGCAGGAAAAGTTTTGGAAATCCTAAATAATTCCGATATTTGCACACTGATTGATGACAGAAGTGAAAAGATAGGTAAAAAGATCAGGGATAATGAATTAAAGAGGATTCCCTACCTTCTTATAATAGGTGAAAAAGAAGTTGAAAACGGAACAATTGCTGTCCGTAAGCAGGGTGAGGGCGATAAAGGGAGCATGAAAATTGAAGAATTTGTGAGTTTTATTAACTCTGAAATTAAGAAGGAAATTGCATTTTGATGCACGATAAGTAATTTTAGTACTAACAAAAATAAGGAGGAAAGAGCTATAGCTTTACCAATCAGGCGAAGCCCGGCAAGGGTTACCCAGCCGGCTCATAAAATTAACCACAGGATCACTGCAAAAGTGGTCAGAGTTGTCGGTGAAGAAATAGAAGCAGATGTTATGAGTATTCAGGATGCTCTAAGGTTGGCTGACAACCTGGAACTGGATCTCGTCGAAATTTCTCCTAATGCGGATCCCCCTGTTTGTAAAATTGTTGATTATCAGAAATTTCTTTATCAGCAGAAGAAAAAGCAGAAAGAAATAAAAGCTAAAGCATCAAAAGTTATTGTGAAAGAGATAAGGTTCGGGCCTAACACAGATGAACACGATTATAATTTTAAGCTTAAGCATGCAATGAGGTTCCTCGAAGAGGGAGCAAAAGTAAGAGCTTATGTGTTTTTTAAAGGGAGATCAATTTTATTCAAGGAGCAGGGTGAAGTATTGTTATTACGCTTTGCAAACGACCTTGAAGAGTACGGTAAGGTCGAACAGCTGCCAAGGCTTGAAGGGAAACGTATGATAGTATCTTTTTCACCAAAAAAGAAAAAATAGTTTATTAATATATTTGATAGATAGAAATGCCAAAAATGAAAACCAATCCCGGGGCAAAGAAAAGATTTTCTCTTACCGGAACAGGAAAAATCAAGCGTAAACATGCATTTAAAAGTCACATCCTGACAAAAAAAGCAACAAAACGTAAGAGAAATCTTACCTATGGAGGTCTGGTTCATAAAACAGATCTTAAAAATGTCAAGTTGATGCTCGCGATGAAATAATCGTTAAACGCATTGATAAAATTAATTATAGTATTAACAGATTGTTCAGCAACTAAGAGTCTTTAACCCGACCGCTGACATTCAAAAATGATGAGTTATGCCAAGATCAGTAAATTCAGTCGCTTCAAGAGCCAGGAGAAAAAAGGTTCTTAAGCTTGCAAAAGGAAACTTCGGATCAAGAAGAAATGTAATAACAGTTGCAAAAAATACCCTCGACAAAGGGATGGGGTATGCGTACCGCGACAGAAAGAAAAAGAAAGGTCTGTTCAGGGCTTTATGGATTCAAAGGATTAATGCAGGTGTACGTCAGTATGATATGAGCTATTCTGAGTTTATCGGGAAAGTAGCAAAAAAAGGGATCACTCTTAACAGAAAAACCCTTGCCGACCTTGCGATGAACCACCCTGAAGCTTTCAAAGCTGTTGTTGAGAAAGTTAAATGAAATATTGCTTCATAAAAAAAGCTGACCCGGAAAGAGTCAGCTTTTTTTTATCTTGCTTTCATGAACATCCTGCTCCACCTGATCTTTTTAAGACCTTTTGCCTCTTTGTCGAGCGATAGCCAGATGAACTTTGGTGTGCCGACAATGTGATCCTCCGGTACAAAACCCCAGTACCTCGAATCGGCAGAATTATGCCGGTTATCTCCCATCATCCAGTAATAATCCATTTTAAATGTATAACTGTCAGCCGGGACATTATTTATAAAAATAGTACTTCCTTCAACTCGCAAATTATTCTTCTCATAGACCTCTATAACACGCTCATAAAGGCAAAGATTTGATGTATCAAGTTTTACAGTAGCGCCTTTGACTGGCATCCATATCGGCCCATAATTATCTTCGTTCCATCCATAAACAGGATTATATGGAAATATATACGGTTCATATTTGCCTTTGCCTGAATAAATAGGCGACACTTCTGAAACATTTGTAAACTTTGATATTGACTCAGCATTAGCTTTTGTCAGAGGCAAAAGATAATCTGATCCGGAAATCATGTTCTGATCAGATCTGGATATATCAAGACGTTCAAAAGCTTTCGGATTGATTGTTGTTCCGTTTGTGCGGACAACATAGGTTGTTTGCTGTGTATTATTATCAGGAACAATTTTCCCGTTAACGTAAATCACCCCTGATTTGATCGTTACGGTATCTCCCGGAATAGCAATGCATCTTTTTACATAATTATCTCTCCGGTCAACGGGTCGGTATATTACAGTATATTTTTCCCAGATTTCCTTTCTCGCCATCTGAAGATAGTATTTGTCCGGTTTCGGTGCAGCATCCCTCATTTTCATTTCTCTTGCGGTACTTCTTACAATTTCATAATAGCTGGTAGATTGCTGTTCCACCACAACTGTATCTCCTGCAGGGAAGTTGAAAACAATCGGATCGTTATTCTTCACCTTACCTAAACCTGCCAGGCGCTTGTAAGGCCAGATAATCAGATTCGACCAGGATCTGCCATTTGTAAGAGGCATTGTATGCTGGGTGAACGGAAATGCAATGGGAGTATTCGGCATTCTCGGGCCATAGGCAAGCTTGCTTACAAAAAGATGATCACCTACCAGCAGGGATTTCTCCATAGATGGAGTCGGAATACGATAATTCTGGAAAAGGAATATATTAATAAGGGTAACAGCAATAACTGCGAAAATTAACGCATCAAGCCATTCGATAAAAGCATTGTTCTTCCCGTTTCTCTTTTTCCAGAAAGTCCAGTTAACCTTTTCACTTATGTACAGATCATAGATAACCCCAAGACCAATAAGAAACCAATAATTCCCGATCCAGATAACCACCAGGATATAAAGAATCGCTGCTATTGCAAACTTTACGTATTTTTTTGAAAAGAATTCATTCATGATAAATCTATTTTTTAGAAGCGGTAAAAGTATGAATAATTATCAGAATCCCATCACATCGTTCATTGTGAAGATTCCTTGTTTAGAAGATATAAATTCAGCGGCAACAACTGCCCCCAGTGCTAACCCTTTCCTGTTCCTGGCTTCATGTTTCAGACTTATTGTATCGATCTCCGAATCCCATGTCACAATATGGGTTCCCGGAACTTCTCCTTCGCGAACAGAACGTATTGGGATACAATTATTTGATTTATCATTCTCAAAACACCAGGTTTTATAATCCTGATGATTTTTCTCGATACCTGCAGCAAGCGTTATTGCAGTTCCGCTTGGTGCATCGAGCTTTTTGACATGATGAATCTCCTCAATAGAGACTTTATAGTCATGATAACGGTCCATCTGTTTTGCCAGTTCGGTATTCAGTCTGAAAAGCAGATTAACTCCTATACTGAAATTTGAAGAGTGAATAAAAGAGGTTTTATTCTTCTTACAGATATCAACAACCTTTTCATAATTGTCCAGCCATCCGGTGGTGCCGGAAACAACAGGAACTTTTTCTCCTAAACACTTTATAATATTATTAAATGCTGCAGTAGGGAATGAAAACTCAATGGCTACATCAATCCCCTTAAGTTTAGCCTCATTCAGATCATTAGTATTATCCTGATCTACAATAAGTTTGATAATATGACCTCTTTTAATGGCTATGGATTCAATCTCATGGCCCATACGACCGTACCCGATAATTGCTATGTTCATAGTTTGTTTTTCCTGCGAAATTACCTGTTTTAAAACACCATCCATCATCAAAAATCAACAAAATTCTTAAAGAGAAGTTAAAATATGGCATGAGGTGTGAAACGTGAGGTTCTTTACTAAAAGCAACCTCTTAACTGTTCACTGTTACTGTTCACTGCTCACTGCTCACTTTTTTCCTTTGCAATCTTAGTTCTTTAATCTTTAATCTTTGCGATCTTTGCGGATAATGGATTTATAATAAAAAATTAGTATGCAAAACCTAATTATCACATTATCAATACTAACCATGACATTATCACTTTCATGTACACAGAAAGAGAAAGCCGACCTTGTAATTATAAACGGGAAGGTTCTCACAATGGATAAAGACAATCCGACAGTTGAAGCCGTTGCAGTAAAGGGAGAGACCATAATTGCCGTGGGTACCACTAAAAAGATCTCTGAATATATTGAAAATGGGAAAACTAAAGTTATTGATGCCGCAGGAAGACTTGTAATTCCTGGGTTCAATGATGCTCACGTACACTTTGGTCCTCTTGATCCTGATTATATTGAACTTCGCTATATAACTGATCCTTCAGTTATTACTGAAAAAGTTAAAGCGCAGGTCGCCAGGGCCAGACCAGGGGAACTGATCAGGGGAGGACATTGGGAACATGAGATGTTTATTAATAAACAATGGCCAACTAAAGAGCTTATAGATAAAGTTTCTCCGGATAACCCCGTTATTCTCAACAGAGCAGACGGTCATTCTGTGCTCGTTAACAGTTATGTACTTAAGGCTTCAGGTATCACAAGTAAAACTCCTGATCCTTTCGGAGGAGTAATTCAGAAAGATCCGTTGACAGGTGAACCTACAGGAATATTAAAGGAAAATGCTGAAGACATGATTAAAACTGGGGAAGTTAAACCGAAAAGAAGTTCTGAAGAAGACAGTTTAAGATTATGGAATGGTTATCTCCTGGCTTTGAAGGAAGCACGGGAAGTCGGTGTTACAAGCGTGCAGATCCCCGGGAGTGCAGATTTCGGAATGTATGAAAAACTTCAGAAGGAGGGTGATCTTACCTGCCGGATCGATATCGGAAAATTTCTTACAGGCGATACTTTAGTTCTTAAAAATTACATGAAAATTGCAAAGAAATATTCAAAAGCAGGAAACTGGATAAGATTTGGATATCTGAAAGCATTTATGGATGGCACAATAGGATCGGGCACTGCATTAATGTTTGAACCATTTACCGATAATAAATCAACATCGGGATTAGCGTTGATCCCATACGATGATATGGAGAAAATGATTATTACTGCTGACAAGGCTGGATTCCAGGTGGGTGTTCATGCAATTGGTGATAAAGCAAATAACTGGATATTAAATGCTTATGAAAAAGCTGAAAAAGTGAACGGAAAACGCGACAGCCGTCATAGGATTGAACATGCACAGACTCTTCAGCAATCAGATATTCCTCGCTTTGCCAAACTTGGCGTGATAGCTTCAATGCAGCCGACACACTGTATTTCCGACAAGAAATTCTGCGAAAAACGTATTGGCCCCGAAAGAGCCAAAGGCGCTTATGAATGGAAAAGTCTGGCAGATGCAGGTGCAGCTCTGGCTTTTGGGACTGATTACCAGGTAGAACCATTGAATCCGATGGAGGGTTTGTACGCTGCAGTTACACGGAAAGACAGATTGGGAGAAGAGGGAAACGGATGGTACGCGGAACAAAAGATTTCGATGGAAGATGCGATCAGGTACTATACTCTTGGTTCTTCTTATGCCCAGTTCATGGAAAACCGGAAAGGTATCATAAAACCCGGTTACCTTGCTGATATTGTAATTACTGACAAAGACTTGCTGACAATTCCTGAGAATGAAATAATGAAGACTAAGGTGGAATGTACAATTATCGGTGGAAAAATCGTATACTATTCAGGAGGTTTGTGAGCAATCCGATAAAGAACAAAGTATCTTCATCGCCTCGTCCCTGTTTGAACCGCAAAATTCAGTTTCGGCCTTAAAATCAGTACATACCTTTGGTTTGAAAGAATTAGTGTATATAGCACACTTATAATTATCCAGCAAATGAATGCATCTGACACCCGCCGGCTTTCCATCAGGCATACCGGGCAATGGAGAAGAGATTGACAATGCAATGCAACAGGCACCACAATCAGAACGACAATCCATAAGTGATGTATTAAATGGCGTTTTGCGAATCGACGTAACTTTTTAAAGAGAGAAAAAACATATTGACTGTTATAATTTATACAAATATATTAAATCAGTGGAAATAAAATATTTCCGCTGACTTTGCCCGTTGCGCCGTTGTGCCGTTGCGCCGTTGCGCCGTTATAATTTATATGGAAACATCAGGAATTAATATAAGAAATTATTACTATGAGCAAATGAACTGAATAGTATTTATGGTTAAATTTGAAAACATTTAAAACCATCAAATCATGAATCAGTTCAGCAGTCATCCCCTCTTTCGGAGGCATAATATTGACAGTGCAATGAGTTCATTATGGGAGTTTTATAAAAAAAAATTCCTGGCCCTGTTCATTATTTCTCTTGCAATGTCTCTTATTATGCAGTACGCATCGTCGTTTATAAATATTAAGGAGCTTCAATCAACTACTGATCCGATGGTTATGCTCGAAGCATTAAAAGGCTATATTGTACCTATTTTAATTATATCGGTTGTAAATCTTCTTTTTACAACTATTATCCAATATTATATAATCTACAATCCGCTGAACAGTGAG
The DNA here is from genome assembly GCA_963838215.1 of uncultured Bacteroidales bacterium. Classification (GTDB taxonomy): domain Bacteria; phylum Bacteroidota; class Bacteroidia; order Bacteroidales; family VadinHA17; genus LD21. The sequence goes on from CAWIQG010000003.1 coordinate 384,662, forward strand.
ACCAATATATTTATCTCTGCACTAAAATCTTTGAAGTATTTCATACCGTACCTCATTATAATGGTTTTTCTTGCAATTGCAGGATCTGTTGCCATAGTTCTGGGTATTCTTGCTCTGGTTATCGGTGTTTTCTTCTCCATATTATATATAATGACTCTCTATCTTTTCATTCTGCCGATAATGATGGCCGAAGGACCCAATATTGCCAATACAATAGGAAGAACCTTCACTCTGGCTCATAAACATTTCTGGTCGAATATAGGCTGGGTAGCAGTTTTTCTTATAATTCTGATTGTAGTTTCTGTAATCTTTTCTGGCATTATTCTCCTCCCGTTTACAGGAAGTTTTGTGAAGACAATAATAAATCCCGCAGATGCATCTAACCTGATGGATGTCACAACCAATCCATTGTTCATTATTCTTTCAGCTATAGTCGGCGCGCTTACTCTTCCTTTAATGCCTATATTTGCCTGTATTCTCTATTTCAACGGTATCGCAGGAGAAGAACAAAGTCAGTCTGTCACTTTGATAAATCCCGAAAATGAAAAGGTCAGAGTTGAGGATTTGTACGCAAAGCCCTATTCAGACGATCATCCGGATAATCCAAAAAATAAAATCTGATTGCCTGATTGTCTTTCAGTCATGAAGTTGTACGATCTTTTACCAGTGATTTCGCAATGAAAATAATAAGGTGCCATTATGACTTTGCGCCATACTCAACCCGAATAATATTTCTGCTATTTGATCATACTATTACTTAAATTCATAGGATATCCCATTGTGTTCGTCAAAAAGCAATAAAATATTGACAATTAATATTGCTATTCAATAAAGTTATATTATTTTGCATGTTGTGAAATGGGTTATATTTAAACCATTAAAAGAGTTTTCTTTTATACCAGATTAAAAGAATTATTAATATTTGAATATTGGATTTTCTTAATGATTTTACTACGATGAACTCAAAAAGATTTTTTATCAGTGTCTTTGTTTTGCTGATTTTGCAGGTTTTTAAATTATCTGCTCAGCTAAACTATAGTGATATCTCTGTTGATCAGCGAGTTTCAGTATTCAACGAAACCTTCGATAACAATAATAACAACTGGATAACTGACAATGCATGGATCAGTGGAAAATTCGTTAATGGTTATTTCGATATTGCCTGCAAAAATTTCAGGCAGAATACAGGACTCACTTATAGGACAATCCCAATAGACTATACAAAAGACTTTGAGCTGGAGACTTCTTTTACAATAATAAAAGGTACAGGTGCACTGGTTTTTGGACTAACAAAAGATTTCGAGCATTACAGAATTGAAATAGATGAAAAGCAGAATCTGACCATTGTTAAAAACACCCCATCAAAAAATAAGGTAGAAAAATTTTTTTCAGGCAAAGAGGAAGGAGTAATTAAAGAAATCGGTTTTTACAATAAACTGACAGTAAGAAAATATCAGGGTTCATATTACATATTCGTCAATGATCTTCTTTTCAAGAAATTTGACAATTTAATTCTCAACGGGGATGAGGTAGGTTTTAGTGTCGGACTGAATTCTGAAATATCGGTGGATTATCTGAATATTTCATACCTTAAAAGTCCGACCTCACCTATGATGGCAGAGAATAAGATTGTAAAAACAGATTCAGTAAAGACTTCTGTAAAAAATGTTACTGCTGTTATTCCTGCTCCAAAAGATACTTCAAACATTAGCAGGAGTTCAGCTGCCAATTCTGCGAAAAATGTTACTGCTATTATTCCTGCTCAAAAAGATACTTCAAATATTATCCGTCAGAATGAAATAAAAGTGTTGCCCCCCACTTCTACAGCTCCCTTAATAACATGGGTTAGTCCATCAGCATTAACAACACCTCTTGAATCCTATACAGCGAGGGTAAGGGTAAACATCAGATCGGGATCTGATTTGAAGTCAGTTCTTTTTTATGTGAATGGATCATCAAGGGGGGAGGGTGAACAAAAAACTTCCCCGGATGATAGTAAAACTTTTGTGATAGAAAAATTTGTCACATTAAATCCAGGGGAAAATAATGTCTATCTGGTTGCCACCAACTCTGAAGGATCGACTAAGTCAGAATCAAGATTTTTTACCAATCCGCAAGCCAATCCACCTGAGATTAAATGGGGAAGCCCGATGACTCCCACTTCTTCAGTGAACACCGAAGCTTTTCCATTGGAGGTTTGTATCAAATCGCCTGCTGATCTGATTTCTGCCCAGGTACTTGTTAATGGTATTCAGGTAACCGTGGGGAGAGTTTTTCAACGTTCAGATGGTGATAATTGCAATTACGTCTGGAAACCACAAATAATATTAAAGGAAGGAGATAACAGCATATATGTTATTGCTGAAAACATTGCCGGTAGTTCGACCTCTGAAAACAGAGTTATAAAATTCAGCAAGGCTATTGCTGAGAAACGTCTTGCTCTGGTGTTTGGTAATTCCGATTATATGAATAAATCCCCCTTGAAAAACCCGGTAAATGATGCAAACCTTATGGAAGCTACTTTAAAGAGTTTGGGGTTTTATGTAATTAAACAACTTAATGCCGGAAGAGATTCAATGTTAAGTTCGATAAGAAAGTTCAGTAAAGAGCTATCAGATTACAACGTTGCTCTGTTCTATTATGCAGGTCATGGAGTACAGGTAGATGGAATTAATTATCTTATCCCTGTCAATGCGAAGTTAGAAAATAAAGATGATTGTAAATGGGAAGCCATAGCTGTAACTACTGTCACTGATGAATTCAAAAAAAATTCTGCTAATACCAATATCGTTATACTCGATGCCTGCCGGAATAACCCTTATCAGGCATGGGCAAGAGGAGGTGAAGCAGGATTCAAGGCGCTTGCTCCTATTAATGGCACTATAATTTCATATTCTACATCGGAAGGATCTACAGCAGCAGATGGAGAGGGTGCAAATGGATTATTTACTGAAGAATTAGTAAAACAAATGGTCATTCCACAATCAATTACTGAAGTTTTTATGCATACCCGCAAAGAGGTTCTGGCCCGAAGCAAAGGTCTGCAGGTGCCAACGGATTGGTCGTATCTTACAGATGAATTTTATTTTAGAAAATGACGGTTGCAATAAAATATCTGCCTGACAGCTGGCAGAGTTATTAACAGATCTGAAAGACTCCCGATTTTGTCTGTATCTGAAAAATAATAAATAAATAGTAAGACTATCTGGAATGATTGACCACAAATCTCTGATCGCTTGAAAATCAATTTATTTATCCTTTCCAAAAGGTGAGTAAGTTATTTTTTTTGCTCCCTTGTGATCGCGGTAGTAGAAGAACCGAAGCGAATCGGAGCTCGGCAAAGCCAAAATCAATAAAGATTTCTTTAAGAATCCCGACGCTAATAAATAATAATAAAGTGATGAGCAAAAAATAGGTTTTTAGAAAACCTTTTTTTATTTTTATAGTGAAATGGTATCAAAAAAAAGTTTTTTTAAGGTACCCTTAAAATTATAACCTGAATTTATCTTCTTTTTAAGATACGTAGGAATAAAATTCTCCTCCCATGAAAAAGCTGACAGACTGGCATTTTTTCTTGAAAATTTTATTTTCGGCAGTGATTGCTGTTTCAGCAGCTTGTACACTGGATGCTCAAATAGTCCCATATACTTCCGATGCCAACACCATACTGCTTGATCACTTTGATGGTAGTACGAGTGCAACCATCTCTGCATTTAATATGGATGGTTCTCCCAATGGTACTGCATATCCTTCTGCCACTCCAAGTTATTCTTATGGGCTGGGACCTAACGGTCTGAATCAGGCTCTGATACTCTATCCCCCAAGCGGGATGCCTGCCGGATCAGGGACATATCTCAATTATCCGGGAGGACAACTCCTTAGCCAAGCTGAAGGTACGATTGAATTCTGGCTTTATATCCCAGCATACGGCTCAACAGTGATTACTCTTCTTGAACAGGTGCCGTATACTAATGCCGCTGCCGGATATACATTTCAAATGTTCTTGAGTGCAACAGGTCAAATCACTGCAAGTGCCTGGGCTGCTTTCAGCATGAATTCAGGAACCACCCTGGTACCCCTAAACACGTGGACCCATGTGGCAGTGACTTGGGGAAGCAGTGGAGCCAAACTTTATATTAATGGTGTATTGGTGGGGTCAGATACGAATACAGGGATGCCAGCCAGCGGGTATGGTGGATCCGTGCTGGTCTATCTTGGTACTCAAGGAATTAGTAATGCCGGAATTGATGAACTTCGAATATCAGACAAAGCACGATTACCACAGGAATTTAACCTGCAATCACTTAATCCCACTATCGCATCCTTTACCCCTGCTGCCGGCCCAATCGGTACTTCAGTGACTATTGCCGGTACAAACTTTAACACGACGGTCTCAAATAACATTGTATGGTTTGGCGCGGTACAGGCAACAGTTACAGCCGCCACTTCGACTTCGCTCAGTGTCATAGTACCAATAGGAACAAACTATCAACCCATTACCGTAACGGATATTACTACCGGTTTAACTGCATATTCAAATGCACCTTTTATTGTTACCTTTCCCAGCTGGCAAATTATTGATGCGACTGCATTTGCCCCTGCAATTGACTTTCCTACCGGAAGTACTCCAAACAACGTTTTAGTTGGTGACATAGATGGTGACGGCAAACCTGATGTAGTAGTTGCTAACTATAACAGTAATACTATTTCGATCTACAGGAACACCAGCACTTCCGGCTCCATTGGAGCAAGTTCATTTGATGACAAGGTTGATTTCCCTACCGGAGCAGGTCCGATAGGGATTGCCATTGGTGATATTGATGGTGATGGCAAACCGGATTTAGTTGTTACAAACTGGACAAGCAATACAATTTCTGTCTTCAGGAACACCAGCACCCCCGGCTCTATTACAACGAGCTCATTCGCTACCAATGTTGACTTCCCTACAGGAACGAATCCATCAGATGTTGTCATTGGTGATATTGATGGAGATGGCAAACCGGATCTTGCAGTTACAAATAAGAACGACAATACAATTTCAGTTTTCAGAAACACAAGCGCATCCGGCTCCATAACAGCAAGTTCATTTGCTTCCGGGGTAGTTTTTACAACTGGAACGTATCCAGCTTATATTGCTATTGGTGACATAGATGGGGACGGCAAACTTGATCTAGCCGTAGCTAACAATAACAGTAGCGGTACAGTTTCAGTATTCAGGAATACAAGCACTTCCGGATCCATTACAACAAGTTCATTCGCTGCCAGTGTTGACTTTACCACAGGATCGTATCCTTATGGTGTTGCCATTGGTGACATTGATGGAGACGGGAAACCGGAACTGATTGTGACAAACCCAGGGAGCAATACGGTTTCGATCTACAGGAACACAAGCACTTCCGGCTCCATTACAGCCGGCTCATTCGACGCCCCTGTTGATTTCACTACCGGAACATCTCCATACTGCATTGTTCTTGGTGACATTGATGGAGACGGCAAACCGGATTTAGCAGTTACTAACTATTCAGATAATACTGTTTCTGTATTCAGGAACACCAGCACCTCAGGATCTATCACTGTTGGAACACTAGCCACAAAGGTTGACTTCACCATTGGAACGAATCCATGGGGTATTTCCATTAGTGACCTTGATGGGGATGGAAAACCGGATTTAGTTATTGCAGATGCAAGCAGCAATACCATATCGGTGCTTAGGAATACTCTGGCTGCATCATTACCACCGGTTATCACCTCCTTTACACCAACCTCCGGTCCTTCTGGTACCACTGTAACATTTACCGGTACAAACTTTAACACAACCGCTTCAAGTAATATTGTATGGTTTGGCGCGGTGCAGGCAACGGTTACTACTGCCACTTCGACTTCGCTCAGTGTAACGGTACCAATTGGAACAGACTATCAACCCATTACCGTAACGGATGTTACCACCGGTTTAACTGCATATTCAAATGTACCATTTATTGTTACCTTTCCCAGTTCACAGGTCATTGATGCAACAGCATTTGCCACCTCGGTTGATTTCACCACCGAACCAAATCCGGAATATGTTGCCCTAAGTGACATTGATGGTGATGGCAAACTGGATTTAGTTGTTACCAATGGTAGCAGCAATACTGTTTCGGTCTACAGGAACAAAAGCACCTCCGGCTCCATTACAGCCGACTCATTCGACACCCCTGTTGATTTCACAACAGGAATTGGGCCGGTCAATGTTTCGATAGGTGACATCGATGGCGATGGCAAACCTGATTTAGTGGTTGCGAACTTTACCAGTAATACAATTTCTGTTTTCAGGAACACCAGCAGCTCAGGCTCTATTACTACAGGTTCGTTCGCTGTCAGGGTTGACTTCACAACCGGAACGAATCCTGTCAGTATTGGTCTTGGTGATATTGATGGTGATGGAAAACCGGACCTGGTTGTTACAAACAGTGGGAGTAATTCAGTTTCTGTCTTTAGGAACACCTGCATCGCAGGCTCTATTACCACGGGCTCATTCGCTGCCAGAGTTGACTTCACAACCGGAGCGACCCCACAAACTGTTGCCATTGGTGATATTGATGGCGATGGCAAGCCGGATTTAGCTGTTACTAACTATTCAGACAATACTGTTTCTGTCTACAGGAACACAAGCACGCCCGGTTCTATTACGACAAGCTCGTTCGCTACCAATGTTGACTTCAACACAGGATCAGGTCCATATAGTGTTGTTATAGGTGACATAGATGGCGATGGTAAACAGGATTTAGTCGTTACAAACAGTGACAGCAATACTCTTTCGGTTTACAGGAATATCAGCACATCAGGTTCTATTACATCAGGCTCATTCGCTACCAATATTGACTTCACCACCGGAACTAGTCCACAAGGTATCGCTATAGGTGACATTGATGGAGATGGTAAACCGGATTTAGCTGTTACTAACTTTTCAGACAATACTGTTTCTGTATTGAGAAACACGAGCACCTCCGGATCCATTACAGCAGGCTCATTCGCCAACAAGGTTGACTTCGCAACTGGATCGGCTTCATGGTGTGTTGCTATCGATGACATTGATGGAGACGGCAAGCCGGATTTAGCTATTACAAACTGGAACAGCAATTCTGTTTCAGTGCTTAGGAATACAATTTTAACTGTATCATTGCCACCGGTTATCACCTCCTTTACTCCGACCTCCGGTCCTTCAGGTACCACTGTAACCATTACCGGTACAAACTTTAACACAACCGCTGCAAATAATATTGTATGGTTTGGCGCGGTACAGGCAACAGTTACTGCCGCCACTTCGACTTCGCTCAGTGTAACGGTACCAATAGGAACAAACTATCAACCCATTACCGTAACGGATATTACCACCGGTTTAACTGCATATTCAAATGAACCCTTTATTGTTACCTTTCCCAGTTCACAGGTTATTGATGCAACAGCTTTTGCCTCAACGGTTGACTTCACTACCGGAACGGAACCTAATAATGTTGCCATTGGTGACATAGATGGCGATGGCAAACCTGATCTGGTTGTTACAAATTCCGGCAGCAATACTGTTTCGGTCTACAGGAACATAAGCTCCTCCGGCTCCATTACAGCCGGTTCATTCGAAACCCCGGTTGACTTTGCCACAGGATCATATCCACAGGGTGTTGCTCTTGGTGACATTGATGGAGACGGCAAACCTGATTTAGTCGTTACAAATTATAACAGCAATACTGTTTCTGTCTACAGGAACACCAGCACTTCCGGTTCTATTACAACAAGCTCATTCGCTGTCAATGTTGACTTCACAACCGGATCGAATCCACAGGGTGTTGCTCTTGGTGACGTTGATGGAGACGGCAAACCTGATTTAGTTGTTACAAATGAAGGTAGCAATACGGTTTCAGTCTATAGGAACACAAGCACATCAGGCTCCATAACAGCAAGCTCATTCGCTACCAATGTTGACTTCACCACAGGAACGAATCCTTATGGTATTGCCATTGGTGACATTGATGGAGACGGAAAACGGGATTTAGTTGTTACAAACTATGGAAGCAATACGGTTTCCGTCTACAGGAACATAAGTACCTCCGGTTCTATTACATCAGGCTCATTCGCTACCAATATTGACTTCACCACAGGATCGTATCCAATTGGTATTGCCATTGGTGACATCGACGGCGATGGCAAACCTGACTTAGCTGTTACAAATGCAGGTAGCAATACGGTTTCGATATACATGAACACCAGCACCTCAGGTTCTATTACATCAGGCTCATTCGCTACCAATGTTGACTTCACTACAGGATCGAATCCTTATAGTGTTGCCATTGGTGACATTGATGGAGACGGTAAACCGGATTTAGTTGTTGCAAATTATAGTAGCAATACTGTTTCGGTCTATAGGAACATAAGCATCTCCGGCTCTATTACACCAGGCTCTTTCTCTACCAATGTTGACTTCACGACCGGATCGAATCCTTATGGTGTTGCCATAGGTGACATCGATGGAGATGGGAAACCGGATTTAGTTGTCGCAAATTATGGTAGCAATACAGTTTCGGTGTTTCGGAATATAATAACAGGTCCACCCCCCACCATTTCATCCTTTTCCCCGACCTCCGGTCCTTCAGGTACCACTGTAACCATTACCGGTACAAACTTCAACACAACCGCTGCAAATAACATTGTATGGTTTGGTGCGGTACAGGCTACAGTTACTGCCGCCACTTCGACTTCACTCAGTGTAACGGTACCAATAGGAACAAACTATCAACCCATTACCGTAACGGATATTACCACCGGTTTAACTGCATATTCAAATGAACCCTATATTGTTACCTTTCCCAGCTCACAGGTAATTGATGCAACAGCATTTGCCTCAACGGTTGACTTCACTACCGGAACGAGTCCTCATAATGTTGCCATTGGTGACATTGATGGCGATGGCAAACCTGATCTGGTCGTTACAAATTCCAACAGCAATACTGTTTCGGTCTACAGGAACATAAGCGCCTCCGGCTCCATTACAGCCGGTTCATTCGAAACCCCGGTTGACTTTGCCACAGGATCATATCCACAGGGTGTTGCTCTTGGTGACATTGATGGAGACGGCAAACCTGATTTAGTCGTTACAAATTCCAGCAGCAATACTGTTTCGGTCTACAGGAACACAAGCACTTCCGGTTCTATTACGACAAGCTCGTTCGCTACTAATGTTGACTTCACCACCGGATCGTCTCCAATTGGTATTGCCATTGGTGACATTGATGGCGATGGCAAACCGGATTTAGTCGTTACAAATTATAGTAGCAATTCGGTTTCGATATACAGAAACACCAGCACATCAGGCTCCATAACAGCAAGTTCATTTGCTACCAATGTTGACTTCACTACAGGAACTTCTCCTTATAATGTTGCCATTGGTGACATTGATGGCGATGGTAAACCTGATTTAGCAGTTACTAACTACTCAGATAATACTGTTTCTATCTACAGGAATACCAGTACACCCGGTTTAATTACAACAAGCTCGTTCGCTACCAATGTTGACTTCACCACTGGATCATATCCAATTGCTGTTGCCATTGGTGACATTGATGGAGACGGAAAACCGGATTTAGTTGTGACAAACTATGGTAATAATACGGTTTCGATATACATGAACGCCAGCACATCAGGTTCCATCACAACAAGCTCATTCGCTACCAATGTTAACTTCACTACAGGATCGAATCCTTATAGTGTTGCTATTGGTGACATTGATGGAGACGGCAAACCTGATATAGTCGTTTCAAATTCCGGCAGCAATACTGTTTCGGTCTACAGGAACATAAGCACCTCTGGTTCTATTACAACAGGCTCTTTCTCTACCAATGTTGACTTCACTACCGGAACATATCCAATTGCTGTTGCCATTGGTGACATTGATGGCGATGGCAAACCGGATTTAGCTGTTACAAACTGGAACAGCAATTCTGTTTCAGTGCTTAGGAATACAATTTTAACTGTATCGTTGCCACCGGTTATCACCTCCTTTACGCCGACCTCCGGTCCTTCAGGTACCACTGTAACCATTACCGGTACAAACTTTAACACAACCGCTGCAAATAATATTGTATGGTTTGGCGCGGTACAGGCAACAGTTACTGCCGCCACTTCGACTTCGCTCAGTGTAACGGTACCAATAGGAACAAACTATCAACCCATTACCGTAACGGATATTACCACCGGTTTAACTGCATATTCAAATGAACCCTTTATTGTTACCTTTCCCAGTTCACAGGTTATTGATGCAACAGCTTTTGCCTCAACGGTTGACTTCACTACCGGAACGGAACCTAATAATGTTGCCATTGGTGACATAGATGGCGATGGCAAACCTGATCTGGTTGTTACAAATTCCGGCAGCAATACTGTTTCGGTCTACAGGAACATAAGCTCCTCCGGCTCCATTACAGCCGGTTCATTCGAAACCCCGGTTGACTTTGCCACAGGATCATATCCACAGGGTGTTGCTCTTGGTGACATTGATGGAGACGGCAAACCTGATTTAGTCGTTACAAATTATAACAGCAATACTGTTTCTGTCTACAGGAACACCAGCACTTCCGGTTCTATTACAACAAGCTCATTCGCTGTCAATGTTGACTTCACAACCGGATCGAATCCACAGGGTGTTGCTCTTGGTGACGTTGATGGAGACGGCAAACCTGATTTAGTTGTTACAAATGAAGGTAGCAATACGGTTTCAGTCTATAGGAACACAAGCACATCAGGCTCCATAACAGCAAGCTCATTCGCTACCAATGTTGACTTCACCACAGGAACGAATCCTTATGGTATTGCCATTGGTGACATTGATGGAGACGGAAAACGGGATTTAGTTGTTACAAACTATGGAAGCAATACGGTTTCCGTCTACAGGAACATAAGTACCTCCGGTTCTATTACATCAGGCTCATTCGCTACCAATATTGACTTCACCACAGGATCGTATCCAATTGGTATTGCCATTGGTGACATCGACGGCGATGGCAAACCTGACTTAGCTGTTACAAATGCAGGTAGCAATACGGTTTCGATATACATGAACACCAGCACCTCAGGTTCTATTACATCAGGCTCATTCGCTACCAATGTTGACTTCACTACAGGATCGAATCCTTATAGTGTTGCCATTGGTGACATTGATGGAGACGGTAAACCGGATTTAGTTGTTGCAAATTATAGTAGCAATACTGTTTCGGTCTATAGGAACATAAGCATCTCCGGCTCTATTACACCAGGCTCTTTCTCTACCAATGTTGACTTCACGACCGGATCGAATCCTCATAGTGTTGCCATTGGTGACATTGATGGAGATAGTAAACCAGATATAGTTATTGCAGATCTAAACAGCAATACCATTTCGGTGCTCAGGAATATAATAACAGGTCCACCCCCCACCATTTCATCTTTTTCCCCGACCTCCGGTCCTTCAGGTACCACTGTAACTATTACCGGTACTAACTTTAACACAACCGCTTCAAATAACATTGTATGGTTTGGCGCGGTACAGGCAACGGTTACCGCCGCCACTTCGACTTCGCTAAGTGTCACCGTACCAATAGGAACAATATATCAATCCATTACCGTAACGGATATTACCACCGGTTTAACTGCATATTCAAATGAACCCTTTATTGTCACCTTTCCCAGCTCACAGGTTATTGATGCAGCAGCCTTTGCCTCAACGGTTGACTTCACTGCAGGAACGAATCCTCATAATATTGCCATTGGTGACATTGATGGCGATGGAAAACCTGATCTGGTTGTTACAAATTCCAGCAGCAATACTGTTTCGGTCTACAGGAACATAAGCGACTCCGGCTCCATTACAACCAGCTCATTCGACACCCCGGTTAACTTCACCACAGGATCGTCTCCACAGGGTGTCGCTCTTGGTGACATTGATGGAGACGGCAAACTTGATTTAGTCGTTACAAATTATTACAGTAATACTGTTTCGGTCTTCAGGAACACCAGTATATCAGGCTTCATAACAACAAGCTCGTTCGCTACCAATGTTGACTTCACCACAGGATCGTATCCACAGGATGTAGCTCTTGGTGACATTGATGGAGATGGCAAGACTGATTTAGTTGTTACAAACTATGGAAGCAATACGGTTTCCGTCTACAGGAACACCAGTACATCAGGTTCTATCACAACAAGCTCATTCGCTACACCTGTTGACTTCACCACAGGGTATAATCCTTATAGTGTTGCTATTGGTGACATTGATGGAGATGGTAAACCGGATTTAGCAGTTACTAACTACTCAGATAATACTGTTTCGATCTACAGGAACACAAGTACACCCGGTTCCATTACAACAAGTTCATTAGCTACCAGTATTAACTTCACTACCGGAACGAATCCTTATAGTGTTGCCATTGGTGACATTGATGGAGATGGAAAACCTGACTTAGCTGTTACTAATGCAGGTAGCAATACTGTCTCTGTCTACAGGAACACCAGCACTTCCGGTTCTATTACAACAAGCTCTTTCTCTACCAATGTTGATTTCACCACAGGATCATATCCAACTTATCTTGCCCTTGGTGACATTGATGGAGATGGCAAACCTGATTTAGTCGTTACAAACAGTGACATCAATACTCTTTCGGTCTACAGGAACACCAGCACCTCCGGCTCTATTACACCAGGCTCATTCTCTACCAAAGTTGACTTCACCACAGGATCGTCTCCTTATGGTGTTGCACTTGGTGACATTGATGGAGATAGTAAACCAGATCTAGTTATTGCAGATCTAAACAGCAATACCATTTCTGTGCTTAAAAATACAATTCTAACTGTAATATTGCCACCGGTTATCACCTCCTTTACCCCGACCTCCGGTCCTTCAGGTACCACTGTAACCATTACCGGTACAAACTTTAACACAATCGCTTCAAATAACATTGTATGGTTTGGTGCGGTACAGGCAACGGTTATCACCGCCACGTCGACTTCGCTCAGTGTAACGGTACCAATAGGAACAAACTATCAACCCATTACCGTAACGGATATTACTACCGGTTTAACTGCATATTCAAATGCACCTTTTATTGTTACCTTTCCCAGCTCGCAGGTTATTGATGCAACAGCCTTTGCCTCAACGGTTGACTTCGCTACCGGAACGAATCCGTATAACGTTGCCATTGGTGACATTGATGGAGATGGAAAACCTGATTTAGTCGTTACAAATGAAGGTAGCAATACTGTTTCGGTCTACAGGAACATCAGCGCCTCCGGCTCTATTACAGCCGACTCATTCGACACCCCGATTGACTTCACCACAGGATCATATCCACAGGGTGTTGCACTTGGTGACATTGATGGAGACGGCAAACCTGATTTAGTCGTTACAAATTATAACAGCAATACTTTTTCTGTCTACAGGAACACAAGCACCTCCGGTTCTATTACAACAAGCTCATTCGCTACCAATGTTGACTTCACCACAGGATCGTCGTCTCCAATTGGTATTGCCATCGGTGACATTGATGGAGATGGTAAACCGGATTTAGTTGTTACAAACTGGAATAACAATACGGTTTCGATATACAGGAACACCAGCACATCAGGCTCCATAACAGCAAGTTCATTTGCTACCAATGTTGACTTCAGTACCGGAACGAATCCTTTTAATGTTGCCATTGGTGACATCGATGGCGATGGCAAACCTGATTTAGCTGTTACAAACTATTCAGACAATACTGTTTCTGTATTCAGGAATACCAGCACATCAGGTTCAATTACAACAAGTTCATTCGCTACCAGTATTTACTTCACCACTGGATCATATCCAATTGGTATTGCCATTGGTGACATTGATGGCGATGGCAAACCTGATTTAGTTATTACAAACTATGGAAGCAATAAGGTTTCGATCTACATGAACATCAGTACCTCAGGTTCTATTACAACAGGCTCATTCGCCACCAATGTTGACTTCACTACCGGATCGAATCCTAATGGCGTTGCCATTGGTGACATTGATGGTGACGGAAAACCGGACTTAGCTGTTACAAATGCAGGTAGCAATACTATTTCGATATACAGGAACATAAGTACTACCGGCTCTATTACATTAGGCTCATTCACTGATAGGGTTGACTTCACCACTGGATCAAATCCAATTTGTGTTGCCATTGGTGACATTGATGGAGATGGAAAACCGGATTTAGCTGTTGCAAATTATAGTAGTAATACAGTTTCGGTGCTTCGGAATACTCTGGCTACAGTGGCGCCACCAACAGCTCCAGCTATCGGAACCATTACGCAACCAACGTGTGCGGTGCCAACAGGAAGTGTTGTTTTAAATGGTTTACCTTCAACAGGAACCTGGACCCTGACAGCATCTCCCGGAGGAGCAACTACTACCGGCACAGGAACAAGCACAACATTTTCAGGACTTGCATCCGACACTTATACCTTTACGGTAACCGCTGCATCAGGTGGAACTTCAACAGCATCTGCTGATGTGGTTATCAAAGAAGTTCCTACCGGAGTTATTCCCAAAATTAAATGTAAATGGGATGATGTGCTTATCTGTTATAACCTGGGTGATTCTTTAACAAGCTGGCAGTGGTACAATGGAAGCAATATAATAAGCGGCGCTATTGGTCAATACTATGTAACTAACAAACAAACAGGCACATATAAAGTATTAACCACGGATAAAGACGGGTGTAGTAATTACTCAAATACAATTTCAATCCCGATTTCAGGTTCTAAATCCCTTTCAATTTATCCAAATCCGGCATCCGTAAGCTTTACGTTAAAATTAGATGATGAATCTGAAGGCAGAGTCTTAGTTACTATATTAAATTCATCAGGGATAAAAGTGATGGAATTCCAGGCTGAAAATACTAAAGATGAAATACTCAAGGAGATACCTGTAAACAATTTAGATGCGGGAATCTATTTTGTTAATGTGTTACTGAATCAAATAGATTTGTATTCTACAAAAATTATAGTCGTAAAGTAAATTTCATAATGAGTAAAAACTCTTAAGATGAAACCCAGAATAATCTACATCCGACCTCTTCTATTCATAGTCATTATGATTTTATGTTTTCAGCATGATATCTTTTCCCAGGGAACTGATATCAGATTCAGTAACCAGAAGCATTTCTATCTTGGATTTAGCTTTAGTCCTGCTCAAACCAGTATCCTTGATAACGGTAGTTCATCAATCGCCCAGGTAAAGTCAGAAAAGAAGAACTCTTTTTTCGGATCATTTGAGATCGGGTACTCCTTCTCGAGGGTTATTGGAATTTCGACCGGCATTGGTTACAGCTCTTATGTAACTGACTTATCACTTGCATCTTACACAAATGCGTACGATACCACTGATTCAGAAAATGAGCAATATAACCGACGAATCTCCGGGAAAGATATTATCGAAACCCAGAAAATATCATTCCTTTATATTCCTTTATCCTTGAACCTTCAGATACCTTTTTCTGAGAGTTTTGGGTTATATCTTCAAGCTGGTATTAATTTTTCAAAACCTATGCAGAAGAATTATAATAGTACGGGAACTTTTTCATACTCAGGGTATTATCCTGAATATAACGTTTTGATTGAAAAAGTATCTTATGAGGGATTCCTTAGTGAAAATAAAAATAGCGTCTCGGGAGAACTAATTACAAAATCCTTATACCAGGAACTATTTAGTTCAGCAGGTTTCCAGTTTACAATTCATAACAGTGTACAGATCTCATTAGGTGTGTTTTACAATAAATTGCTTTCGGATCTTTCAGATAATCCTTCAACGGCGACTTTCCAGCTTTCGTCAATTCCAAATCAAATGAAAAGCATGATGCTAGGCAGCACAAAAGCTACAGCCCAATCAATGGGTCTGAAAATTGTTCTCAGGTTTTATCTGTGATAATCAGAAGATTATGAATCAACAAAACAATAAAGACTGTAAGTGCCTTTAGTTTGAAAAATAAAAAGATTGCAAGACTAGATATCGTTTTCCCCTTTTACATAACCGAAGTTGGCAAGAATGCCACCATCAACGTACAGGATATGTCCATTAACAAAATCGCTTGCTTTTGATGCAAGAAAGAGAGCGGCATTTGCGACATCTTCCGGTTCTCCCCATCTGCCTGCAGGAGTACGTGTCATAACAAGATCGTTAAAAGGATGTCCTTTTTCACGTAAGGGTGCTGTAAGAGAAGTAGCAATATAACCCGGACCGATCCCGTTGATCTGAATATTATACTTTGCCCACTCGCACGTCATGTTCCGGGTCAGCAACGCAAGTCCTCCTTTTGCTGAAGCGTATGCTGAGACTGTATTGCGACCATAGACACTCATCATTGAACATATATTAATGATCTTGCCACAGCGTTTTTCAATCATTTCAGGTACAACCCGTTTTGAAACTATCAATGGTGCAACAAGGTCAACTTCAATGACATGCCTGAAGTCTGATACTGCCATTTCAAGAATGGGGACTCTCTTAATAATTCCTGCATTATTTACAAGTATGTCGATTGAACCAATGTTTTTTTCGATGAGCGAAATTCCCTTATCAACATCATTCTCATCAGTAACATCGAATTTCAAAGTATAAACATCGAGGCCCTCCCTTTTAAAACTTTCTCTGCAACTCAGAAGTTTATCATCATGCAAACCATTAACGCACACTTTTGCACCTGCTTTACTAAGCAATAAACCTATTGCCAACCCTATACCTTGTGTCCCTCCCGTGACAAGGGCCACTTTTCCGTTAAGATCAAATAACTCTTTCATATTATATTTCTAAGTTACACAGAACTAATCTATTTCAGAGTATCCTGAGTGCGTACATCCGTATCTCCATAATCAAGATTCTCCCCTGCCATACCCCAGATAAATGAATAATTAGATGTTCCGGCTGCACTGTGTATGCTCCAAGATGGAGAAAGAACAGCCTGCTCATTTTTCATCCAGATATGCCTTGTTTCATCAGGGTCACCCATAAAATGGCAGACGGCTTGTTCCTCCGGAACTTCAAAATAGAAATAAGCTTCCATTCTCCTGTTATGAGTATGAACAGGCATAGTGTTCCAGACACTGCCAGTCTTCAGCTGAGTCATTCCCATCTGCAACTGGCACGTTTCTAATACACTACTTACCAGTAATTTATTAACTGTCCTGTGATTAGCAGTTTCTATACTGCCAAGTTCTGCAACTTCAGCATCGGCGAGAGTAACCTTCTTTGATGGATATGTACAATGGGCTGGTGCTGAGTTAATATACAACCTTGAAGGATTCTTATAATATTCTGATTTAAAAATGACATCCCTGGTCCCTCTTCCAAGATATAAACCTTCCCTATATAAAAGTTCATAAATTTCGCCTCCGGCTTCAATCAGAGCTGGTCCGCCGACATTGATTATTCCCATTTCCCTTCTGTCAAGAAACTGTTCCGTTTTCAGTTCATCAACTGACTCTAGTTTCAATCTTTTCCTGACCGGCATTGCACCACCGACTATATAACGATCGTACATCGAATATACCAATGATATTTCTTCCGGGATGAAAAGATCACCGATCATAAATTCTTTTCTTATTTTTTCGGTGTCGTAACACTTAAAATCCTGTGGATTTGTAGCAAACCTTAATTCGAATCTCATAATAATCTGTTTAATTGTTTCTGTTTTCTTTAACTAATATCTTTGAACCTTTATGCCGTTGTACCGTTACGTCAATTTAAAAAGCTATCTCCTGAAAAGTGCATTTAGCACGTTATAATTGATCTTACATTTCTCCAGTTTCATATTTTCATCCAGTTCCATGAATGTTGCCTTTGCCTCTTCAATGGATGGTTTTGGCCCTTTACCGGCCCAATAGTCAATTACTTTCTGATATCCGGCAGGTCTCGCAATGGTCATCAGGCTACTTTCAGAGCCGATCTTTTTAATTGTCCACCATGACCATCCGAGATTATTCGATTCAACAAGATTAACAGCATCCTTAAACCACTCGTTGGTGTTTTCACCCGACTCTCCCATCCAGAAAGGTACATTAAATTTCTCTCTTAAATCGAGGTATTTCTGAATGGTTCCGACTGTGTTTGGATTCCAGTACTTATGGAAGCTGTAGACTAAATTATCATCCCATGGTGGAGTCAGCCCGGTATAATCATTTGCAAACTGATTTCCTTCAATGAAAATAATATGATTCTTATCAACCTTGCGGATCTCACCGGTTATAGTCAGAAAAAGATTTCTCAGTAAAACATTACCTTCCATTTTATAATTCGTTTCATTTATCAGATCGTATCCGCCGATCCATTCTTCACCTGCATATCTTTCAGCAAGCTGTTCCCAGAGTGCGACTGTCTTTTTCTGATTTGCTTCGCTTTCCCAAAGCCGGGGTTTCAAGGTATCAATATCTGCAATGGGCCTGTCATTCCCTTGGCCTCCTGGTGCTGCATGCAGGTCGAGGATAAGATATATTTTGTTTTTCTTACACCATGCAAGAAGTCTGTCAGTCAACTCAAATCCAGTTCTCAGCCAGGTATTTTGTCCGGTAACAGGTTCTTTTTCAACAGGTAAAGTAAAAAGTTTAAAATGCATAGGCAATCGGATGGAATTAAATCCCCATACTTTAAGTGAATCAATATCTCTTTCAGTTATCATACAGTTCCGATAACGGGCATAAAATTCCTCGCAGTTTTCTTCACCGATTAAAGCAGCTATCTTTGATTTTATTTCAGTCTGGGTGCCTGCGGCATCCGAAAGTTCAAGCATATAAGGTTCCTGCAGCATCCAGCCGCCAAGACCAATTCCCCTAAGCAGGACATTTTCTCCTTTTCCGTTAACAATCTGTTTTCCTTTTACATGTAAGAAACCCTGACAATCTGCTAACTGCGTTGCCAGAAAAACACCTGCAAATAAGATTAAAATTCTTTGTTTCATTATCTCTTAATTTCTAATTCGTAATTATAGGATCCCACTATCAATAAGCCTTGAGATCTCTGTTCCAGCCATCAGAAATCCGCCGACACCATAAACCTCGGTCATTTCCCTTGTAACGCTTTTGGGATCTGCTCCGATAGGTTGAATAAAACCAACTTTTCCATCGGGCCAGACAGAGGTTACCATCGATTTCCATCCTTTTTCAATAGCCGGGAGATATTCCTCCCTGTCAAGATAACCATTATTTACGCCCCATGCCATTCCAAACACAAAGAAAGCTGTTGCGCTCATTTCAGGATTCGGATAACTTGCCGTATCCAATAAACTTGCGTGCCAGTATCCGTCTGTTGATTGAAGAGATAGAAGCTTTGCAGCCATTGCCTTAAAGATTGTCACGAAATAATCCTTATGTTCATATTTTGCTGGAAGCTCTCTGATTATAACCGGAAGGCCTGCAAACACCCAGCCATTACCTCTTCCCCAGAATATTTTTGTTCCATTGGCTTCTTTCCTTGTAAAATAATTTGAATCCCTGAAATAGAGGTGTTCATCTTTGTCATAAAGATAATCAGTAGTGGCTTTATATTCCCTGTACATAAAATCCAGGTACTTTTTTCTTCCGGTCACATTAGCCATTTTCGCCCACACTGTGGGTCCCATGAATAGAGCATCGCACCACGACCAGCGCTGAGTGGACCAATAATCACTTGTATTCACAAATTTTAAATCACCTGTGGCCGGGTTTTTAATTATCAGGTCCAGATAAGATCTTATTGGCTGTATCATCTTCTTATCCTTGTACTTGCGATAAAGTTCAATATATGTCTGACCTACACAATAATCATCAGCATGATACCTGGCTAGCGGATTTTTCTGTTTATTATAAGACCATGAGTTTTTTTCTGCTATCTCCTTTAGCCACCTGTAATATGAATCATCACCTGAAATACCAGCCCATTCAACCATTCCGGCATAAAGCGCTCCGTTTGTCCAGTCTGCAAGAGGATGTGTAAGAGGATTTCTGATCTGCCAGTCTGCTACAGCTTTAAGTACAACTTTAATATCAGGTTTATTGAGATCAGGTTTAAACGTTGATATCAGATGTTCCTGCGAATAACATTTTAACGATGAAATAAATATTAAAACAATTGAGAGATACCTCAGATTATTCATTAGATTGTTTTAGTTGATCAGGCAATTATTCACTTCTATACAAAAATACATTCTTTGGTGATAAACACGATCAATTTCATTATAATTTTTCTTATAAATGATGCTTCATTTTTAATTAATGCTGATTTCTTGATTAATTAACAGAATATTTATACTTTCGTGATCGTTAACGTAATTATCAATTTCAAATTTACATAATACTGTAATCTCCTTGAAAAACATTAAACCATTTATTAATGAGAATTTTCTTCTCGGTAATAAAACTGCAGAAACACTTTATCATAAATATTCTGAGAATCAGCCTATTATTGATTTTCATTGTCACCTTTCACCTTCAATGATATCTGAGGATCACCAGTTTAATAACCTTACCCGGGCATGGCTTGAAGGAGATCATTATAAGTGGCGCGCAATGAGGACCAACGGTATCGATGAGTCATATTGCACTGGACATGCATCGGACCCTGAAAAGTTTAAAAAGTGGGCTGAAACAGTCCCGGCAACTGTTGGAAATCCCTTATATCACTGGACACACCTTGAACTTGCAAGGTATTTTAATATCTATGACTTACTTTCACCAGATAAAGCAACAGAAATTTATGATAATGCATCTTCAATGCTTCGGAGTAAAGAATTCAGTACCAGCTCATTGATCAGAAAAATGAAAGTGGAAGTAATCTGCACCACAGATGACCCATCAGATAATCTTGAACATCATCTGAAGTTAAAAGGATCGTTCGATGTTAAAATTCTTCCAACATTCCGTCCCGATAATATTTTAAAAACTGAGGACCCCGCAAAATTCAGGTCATATATTCTGAAGCTTGGACAAGCCAGCGGTTCAGAAATCAAAAGCTTTGAATCTCTTATGGAAGCGGTTGACAACAGACACAGGTTTTTCCACGAAATGGGATGCCGTCTTTCTGACCACGGCTTGGATCGTTTTTATTTTGCTTCGTTCAGGGCATCAGAGATTAACAAAATATTCAGGAAATTGCTCAAAGGGAAATCCATCTCGTTTGAGGAAGCAGAGAAATTCAAGACATCAACAATGACAGAACTCTGCAAAATTAACCAGAAACGAGAATGGACACAGCAATTCCATATAGGTGCAATGAGAAATAACAATGAACGGATGTTCCGGCAGATGGGGCCTGATACCGGCTGGGATTCGGTCGGTGGCCCGCAGAATGCCGTGAAAATGTCGAAATTTCTTAGTTCACTCGATAGTACAGGGCAGCTTGCCAAGACTATCCTGTACAATCTTAACCCTTCAGATAATGTGATGATGATTACCATGGCGGGGAATTTTAATGATGGTTCCTCGGCTGCAAAAGTGCAATATGGCCCTGCCTGGTGGTTCCTCGATCAGAAGAACGGAATGGAAAAACATCTGAAAGACCTTGCTTCACTGGGATCATTAAGAAGATTTATCGGGATGGTTACCGATTCAAGGAGCTTCCTCTCCTATCCCCGTCATGAATATTTCAGACGACTGGCTTGTAATTTTATAGGTGAAGAAGTTGAGAAAGGGCTGATTCCTGACGAAGATGAACTTTTAAAACCTTTAATCGAAGGTATTTCATATAAAAATGCAAAGGAATATTTTGGATTTTAACTAATTAACAATCAGTCATGAACGATTTTAATTTACAAAATAAAATAGCTGTTATTACCGGTGGTGCCGGGATTATTTGTTCTGCCATGGCTAAATCGCTTGCTGCTCAGGGTGTTAAAACAGTAATCCTTGACCTCAATAACAAAGCAGCTTTAACGGTCGCAAAAGAGATTGAAAAAAAGTTCAAAACTTCCTCACTGGGATTATCCGGAAACGTTCTGGATAAAGCTTCACTGGAAGCAGCAAAAAAAACAATTCATGATAATTTTGGTCCTGTCGATATTCTTGTAAATGGAGCAGGAGGAAATTCCCCTTCAGCTACTACGAAAATTGAAAAAATGGATGGTTCAGAAAACCCTGAAGAGACATTTTTCGGACTTCAGATTGAAGGATTTGATAAAGTTTTTGATCTGAACTTTAAAGGTACGCTTATACCATCAATGGTATTTGCTACAGATATGATCAAGAAAAAGTCGGGCGCAATAATCAATATTTCTTCAATGAACTCATACAGGCCCCTGACTAAAATAGCTGCTTATTCGGCTGCAAAAGCAGCTGTTAATAATTTCACACAATGGCTCGCGGTTCACTTTGCCAAAACAGGTATCAGGGTTAATGCAATTGCTCCCGGATTTCTTCTGACAAATCAAAACAGGTTCCTCCTTATTGATGAAAAAACCGGAGAATCAACACCAAGAACAAAAAAAATAATTGACAGTACTCCGATGGAACGATTTGGAACACCGGAAGAGATTACTGGAACTCTTCTATTCCTTGCTTCTGACCTGTCTAAATTTGTTACCGGAGTAGTTATACCTGTTGATGGTGGATTTAGCGCTTATTCGGGTGTGTGAAGAAGGTGCAGGGTGCAGGGCGCAGGGTGCAGGGTACAGGGTACAGGGCAAAAGGGTTCAGTGGCTAAAAATAAATTTGAAAATTATTATAAAAATCAACAGATAAATCTATGGCAAAGAATGTTATAGTTGCTCAGTCAGGAGGACCTTCACCGGTAATTAACAATTCGCTAAGAGGAATCATTGAAACCTGCAGAATGTTCCCCGGTAAATTCGGGAAAATTTATGGAGGATGGCATGGAATTGAAGGAGTATTAAATGAGGATCTGCTGGATTTATCAGCCCAGAAAGAAGAGGAGATTGCTTTGTTAAGAAACACACCCGCTGCAGGAAGTATTGGCACATGCCGTTATAAGCTTAAAGACAAACAGCTAAAAGATTTTCAGAGAATCATGGATGTCTTTATAGCACACAATATCGGTTACTTTTTCTATATCGGAGGTAATGATTCGCAACATACAGCGTTTAAAGTAAGTGAACTGGCTAAGGCTAAAGGACATGACCTTATAGCTGTAGGAGTGCCTAAAACAATCGATAACGATTTAGGTGACAACGAGTTCAAACTCATAGATCATACTCCGGGATATGGAAGTGTTGCAAGGTACTGGTCACATATCATTCAGAATGCCAACGAAGAGAATATGGGCTCCTCTCCTGCTGACCCCGTACTTGTTATCCAGGCCATGGGGCGTAAGATAGGTTTTATTCCTGCTGCAGCAAGGCTTGCCGATCCGGAAAGGAAGATGCCTTTGCAGATTTACCTTTCTGAATCTAAGGTCACTATTGAGGCCCTGGCCGATAATGTCAATGAGCAGTTAAAACAGGATGGAAGGTGCATTGTGGTTATAAGCGAGGGATTTGATGTCGGAAGTATAGGAGAGGTAAAAGATGCTTTTGGTCATACATCATTCGGCTCGAGCCAGAATTCAGCTTTTCAGATTATTGTTAATTATCTTAATAACAATGGATTAAAAGTCAGAGGTCATGCCCGAGGACAGATTATGGGAACCGATCAGAGACATAATGCAGTCTATGCTTCGATCGTTGATCTGGATGAAGCTTATAAAGTGGGTCAGAAAGCCGTTGAAATAGCTCTGTATGAGGGAAATGGATGGATGGCTACAATTCTCAGGGAGCCCGGCATTGTTTATAATGTCAGGTACGACAAAGTACCTCTTGAAAAAGTTGCACTTTCCGAAAGAACTTTCCCTGAAAAGTGGATAGCTGCAAGCAGATATGACGTAACAGATGATTTTCTGGCTTATGTAAGACCGCTTATCGGTGAAGACTGGCCTACTGTTCCCATGATAAATGGAAGACAGAGATTTGCCAGGCTGGAAATGAAATTCGCTGATAAAAAGCTGGTCGATTATAAACCTGAAGCATACGAAAAAACAACTGAACTTTGAACTTTGAACTTTGAACCTTGAACTTTGAACCTTGAACTTTGAACTTTGAACCTTGAACTTTGAACTTTGAACCTTGAACTTTGAACTTTGAACTTTGAACTTTGAACTTTGAACCTTGAACTTTTATGACATGAATCCCCACGAACAACTGCTCGCCCTCGAACCAGAAAAAGAATTTTTCATTGGAATAGACTCTGATGGATGTGCATTTGACACTATGGAAATAAAGCAGAAAGAGTGTTTCTGCCCCAATTTCATCAAATACTTCAAAATGCAACCAGTCTCAAAATATGCTCGTGAAACATGGGAGTTTGTGAACCTTTATTCCACAAACAGGGGGTGTAACCGTTTCCTTGCAGTGATTGAAACTCTCAGACTTTTAGCAGATCGTCCCGAAATTAAAGCAAGAAATTTCATCGTTCCTTGTGCTTCTTCTTTGATTGAATGGACAACAAAAGAGACAAAGCTCGGAAATCCTGCTCTGAAAAAATATGCTGCTGAGGTTAATGATCCTTTCATTATTCAGACACTTGAATGGTCGCTTAAAGTAAATGAGGATATAGAAAAACTGGTCTTCGGGATAACCCCTTTTCCTTATGTTAAAGAGTGTCTTGAAAAAATGAAATATCGGGCCGATGCCATGGTTGTATCCCAGACACCCTATGAAGCTCTTAAACGCGAATGGGAAGAGAACAGGATCGACCATTTTGTCAGGATGATTGCCGGGCAGGAACATGGCACAAAATCTGAACATCTAAAATATGGTGCTAAGGGTAAATATTCTGATGATAAGATACTTATGATAGGCGATGCTAATGGTGACCTTAAAGCGGCAAAATCAAATGGTATACTCTTCTTCCCTGTCAATCCGGGAAAAGAAGAAGCATCATGGGAAAGATTTTATAAAGAAGGTATGAACAGGTTTCTTGCCGGAACATTCAAGGGTGCTTATGAGGAAAAACTGATAAAGGAGTTTGAAGCTTATCTTCCTGAGCGTCCGCACTGGAAGCAGGCGTGAGGCGTGAGGTAATAAAATCACAGAGTAAGACAGTGACACTCCGTGAAACCCCGTGAAACTCAGTGGTTAAAAAGTAAAAGATGATATACTTTAAATCCGGTTCGGAGAATGCTGTTCTTGATTCAAAAGATATTGAGTCAGGAATTATTTTTGCACTGGAAAAACTTGGCAATAGAAGAAAGGTGCTCGTCGTTCCTCCTGACTTTACCCGTTTTCATTCAGGAGCCGGTGAACTTACGACGTATATTTATCAATATTATAAAGATAGTCTGAAAGATATCCTTCCTGCCCTTGGTACCCACTCGCCCATGACTGAAAATCAGATTGACGAAATGTATAAAGGAGTTTCAAAGTCTTTGTTTCGTGTCCATGACTGGAGAAAAGATGTGGTAACAATTGGCACGGTACCCCGGGAATTTGTGTCTGATATTACTGCAGGCGCTTTGAATTATTCCTGGCCCGCACAGCTTAATAAACTGGTTTATAATGGAGGGCATGATTTGATCATATCAGTCGGACAAGTAGTTCCTCATGAAGTTATCGGGATGGCAAATTATAATAAGAACCTTTTTATCGGAACAGGCGGATCCGAAAGTATTAATAAGAGTCATTTTATCGGAGCTGTCTACGGATTGGAAAGGATAATGGGCAAAACAGATACTCCTGTCAGACGTCTGTTGAATCATGCCTCGGCAAATTTCACAAATCATCTGCCCATTATTTACATTCTTGCTGTAGTCAGCCGAGATGAGAAAGGAAAACTTGTCACCAGGGGTATTTTTATAGGCGATGATGAAGAAGCATTCATCCTTGCTGCTGATCTTTCCCTGAAAGTGAACTTCACTGTTCTCGAAAAACCGTTAAAAAAGGTTGTTGTTTACCTCGATCCTGATGAGTTCAGGAGCACATGGCTCGGTAATAAAAGCATTTACAGAACACGTATGGCTATGGCTGATAAAGGGGAGCTTATAGTACTTGCACCTGGCCTAAAAGAGTTTGGCGAGGATAAAGAGATTGACCGGCTGATCCGAAAATATGGTTACCACGGAACACCTGCAACTTTAAAATCTTTAAATGACAATGAAGAACTCAGGAACAATCTGAGTGCCGCAGCTCATCTGATTCATGGCAGCCCGGAAGGTAGATTCTCAATAACTTACTGTCCGGGAAATATAACACGCGATAAGATTGAATCTGTGAACTTCGGATATCATGATCTTTCAAAAATGATAAAGAAATACAATCCTGAAAATTTAAAAGATGGCTTTAACATAATGGATGATGGAGAAGAAATATTCTATATCTCCAACCCTGCCCTGGGATTATGGACCACAAAAGAAAGGTTAACAATGTAAACTATTATGAAAACGCAGGAGACAATAAACTGGGGCATCATTGGTTGTGGCAATGTCACTGAGGTTAAGAGCGGACCGGCTTTTAACAAAGTGAAAAATTCAAGACTGATTGCTGTAATGCGAAGGAATGCTTCACTGGCCGAAGATTATGCCCGAAGGCATAATGTCCCAAAGTTTTATTCAAAGGCAGCTGATCTGATCAACGATAATGATATCAATACAGTCTATGTTGCAACACCTCCTGTTAATCATGCAGAATATGCTATTGCGTCAATTAAGGCCGGCAAGCCGGTGTATATTGAGAAACCGATGGCTGTCAATTATGCCGAATGCCTGAAAATAAATAAAGCATCTGAAAAATATAAGGTTCCTGTATTTCTTGCGTACTACAGAAGGGCTCTTCCGGGCTTCCTCCTGGTTAAAAACCTGATTGAAAAAGGAACTATAGGTAAAGTAAGGTTTCTGCAGATTCAATTATATAAATCTCCCTCGGAGGATGAAAAAAAGGGAAAACTACCATGGCGCGTTATTCCTGAAGTTTCGGGAGGGGGACATTTTTTTGATCTGGGCTCACACCAGCTTGACTGGCTTGATTTTGTTTTCGGGCCAATTCAAAAAGTTAAGTCAGTCGTTCTGAATCAGTCAGGTTTATATAAAGCTGAAGATTTTGTGACTGCTGAATTTGTTTTTCAGAATGATATTGTCGGGACAGGCACATGGTGCTTCAGTGTTTCACCTGAAAGCGAAAGAGATATCATCGAAATTACAGGACAGAAAGGATCCATAAGATTTTCTACATTTAGTTTTGACCCTATTGTCTTAATTAATGGCAAGGGAAGACAGGAGTTTATCAATGAGCGCCCCGAGCATGTTCAGTATTACCTGATTGATAAGATAGTTCAATCACTTTTAGGAAATGGAGATTCTCCAAGTACAGGAATTACCGGAGCCAGAACAAGTAAAATTATGGATGATGTTGTGGAGGAATATTATAAATTCAATGATTAGATACTATTAACAAAATAAAAATAAATAAATCTCTTGATTATGAACAAATTATCAGATATCGGATTAATTGGATTAGCTGTAATGGGCGAAAACCTTGTTCTTAACATGGAGAGCAAAGGTTTCCAGGTTTCTGTATTCAACAGGTCAACAAGGAAAGTTGATGATTTTCTTGCGGAAAGAGCAAAGGGTAAAGAAATAATGGGGACGCATTCCATTGAAGAACTTGTTGGTTCACTGGCACATCCAAAGAAAATCATGCTTATGATAAAAGCCGGAAGCGCTGTTGATGAGATGATTGATGCACTTGTTCCACTTCTTGAGAAAGGCGACATTATAATAGATGGCGGTAACACCCATTTTCCTGATACAAACAGGCGCACAGCTTATGTGGAAAGTAAAGGGTTGCTTTATATAGGAACCGGTGTATCAGGCGGAGAAGAAGGCGCCCTGAAAGGACCCTCAATCATGCCCGGTGGATCAAAAGCAGCCTGGCCGGCTCTAAAACCGATCTTCCAGGCGATAGCTGCAAAAGTTGAAGACGGTTCACCCTGTTGTGAATGGGTTGGAGAAAATGGAGCCGGTCACTTCGTTAAAATGGTTCATAATGGAATAGAATATGGTGATATGCAACTAATTACAGAGGCTTATCAGATAATGAGAGAGCTCCTCCATCTTAGTGCAGATGAAATGCACCTTATTTTTAAAGAGTGGAATGAAGGCGAACTTGACAGTTATCTCATTGAAATAACCAGTGATATTCTGGCATATAAAGAGTCAGACGGAAAGCCTCTCGTTGATAAAATCCTTGACACTGCCGGACAGAAAGGAACAGGCAAATGGACCGCTGTTTCAGCTCTTGATCTTGGTATTCCACTGACCCTTATCGGAGAGGCAGTGTTCTCTAGATGTCTTTCTGCAATAAAGGAAGAACGTGTAGCTGCTTCAAAAATTCTACATGGTCCTGAAAAGATATTTAAAGGTGATAAAAAAAGCTTTCTACTTGATATTAAAGATGCTCTGTACGCATCAAAAATTGTTTCATATACACAGGGTTATGCTTTAATGAAAGCTGCTGATGAAGAGTATGGCTGGAAACTGAACTACGGTGGAATAGCTCTTATGTGGCGGGGTGGTTGCATAATAAGGTCCGCCTTTCTGAGTAAAATAAAAAAGGCTTTTGATAATGACCCTTTTATAACTAATCTCCTTCTCGATCCTTTCTTTAAGGAAAAAGTTGAAAAAGCTCAGAATGGATGGAGGAATGTAGTATCAGCTGCTGTTAATTATGGTATACCTGTTCCGGCAATTTCATCAGCCCTTGGTTATTATGACGGTTACCGTTGTGAAAAGCTGCCTGCAAATCTGCTTCAGGCGCAACGAGATTATTTTGGTGCACATACTTATGAACGAACCGATAAAAAAAGAGGTGAGTTTTTCCATACAAACTGGACCGGACACGGAGGAAACACCTCTTCCTCAATTTACAATTTATGATAACCTTAAATGATTAACTAAATTCATATCTATGGAGAACAATAAAATCCGGATTGGAAATTATAGGTGGATCATCATTTCTCTCCTTCTGTTTTCAACGACTATTAACTACATGGACAGACAGGTAATCAGTTACCTGAAACCATTTTTCTGTAGCACAGTTGAGCACGGTGGTTTTGGCTGGACAAACTCAGATTTTTCCTATCTGACATCTTTCTTTTTAGGAGTTTACGCTCTGGTATCCATCTTTGCCGGACGGTTCATTGATAAAATTGGAACCAGGCTGGGTTTAGCTATTTCTCTGATTATATGGTCAATATTCGGTATGGTTAATGCATTGGCCGGATCTACTCTGTCGATTAATATATTTATCCGCAGCTTTTTTGCAGTAGGTGAAGCAGGGGTTTTTCCGGCTTCAATTAAAACGGTAGCTGAATGGTTCCCTAAAAAGGAACGGGCTTTGGCTACAGGTATTTTTAACAGTGGAACAAATCTTGGGGCAATGGTTTCAGCTCTGTTTGTTCCATGGTGCCTGATATATTTTGGTAATGCTGCCGGATGGAAGCTGGCATTTATAATTACAGGTGCCGTTGGATTTTTATGGCTGATATTCTGGTTCTGGTTTTATAATAGTCCTGAAAAAGAAAAACGCTTATCAAAAGCTGAATTTGACTATATTCATAGTGATGACGTTCCTGAGGAGACACAACCTGAAGATAATGTAAAAACTCCATGGATAAGATTATTGAGATATCGTCAGACATGGTCATTTTTCTGGGGTAAATTTTTAACCGATGGGATCTGGTGGTTTTATTTATTCTGGCTGCCGGATTATCTTATAAAACAATTCGGAATGACCACTTCACAGGTAAGATGGCCCACATTTATTGTTTATGGTGTGGCAATTGCCGGAAGCGTTTTCGGAGGAAGCATTCCGCTTTTTCTTATCAATAAAGGTTTGCCTGTGTACAAGGCGCGCATGAGAGCCATGTTCATAATAGCAATGTTCCCGTTAGTAATTCTGTTTGCTCAATATTTCGGAAGTGCTGAAAGATTTGGAAATGCAGCCATGATTTTTGCGGTTACAATTATTTGTATTGCAGCTGCAGCGCACCAGGCATGGTCGGCGAACCTGTTTACCACAGTATCTGATATGTTCCCTAAGAAAGCTGTCGGTTCAATTGTTGGAATCGGAACAATGGCTGGCGGAACCGGAGGTGTAATGATTCAACTATTATCCGGCAGATTGAACGATATATTTATTAAAACACCCAAAACGGCTTATTTAATAATGTTTATTGTTTGTGCCATTGGTTATATTACAGCATGGAGCATCATTAAAACTCTGGTACCCCAACATAAACCAATAACAGATTTGTGATAGAATCAATAAATGAGGATTAATGCAATTGAACGGTATATTCTTATTTGATCGAATTAAAAATGAATAATAAGTGATGTGATGCTCAATACATTATGAATATATTAAACACATTAATAATTGAATTCTCCGGAAGAAATTTATCATGCCTGAAAAAATAATAAGAATAAAAGATATAGCGAATTTAGCCGGTGTTTCTATTGGTACTGTCGACAGGGTTCTGCACGAGAGAGGTGAAGTTGCTGAGAAAACAAGGCAAAAAGTTCAGAGAATTCTTAAAGAAACTGACTATTCTCCCAACGTGATGGCACAGGTGCTGAAATCAAAAAAACGATTTCATCTGGTATCACTTCTTCCTGAACCTAATGAAGGCAATTCGTTCTGGCAAAAGCATCCGCTGGGCATGATCAGGGCCATTGAAGAGCTTAATCCTTTTCCTGTGACCCTAAGCAAAGTGACTTTTGATATGCTGAATGAAAACGATTTCCAAAAGAAAGCAAACAATGTTTTAAATCTCACACCCGACGGGGTACTTCTTGCCCCTGTTTTCAAATCAGAATCCGTAACATTTTGTGCACAATTATATAAGAAGAAAATCCCTTTCGTTTTTGTTGACGGTTATATTGAAAGCGCTGATTTCCTTGCTTATACAGGTGAAGATATATTTCAAAGCGGCAGGGTGGCCGGACAGCTGATTGATCTGGTAACGCCTCAGGAAAAAGATATACTTGTTGTTAATATCGCAAAAAATCTTCAGAATGTCCATCACCTTGATAATAGAACGAAAGGATTCCTGAGCTATCTGGCAAAATCAGGTAAAAACAAAGGCAAAAAAATAAGCATCAATATTCCTGATCCATCTTCTGAAAGTGTCAACCACAAGCTTAGCAAAGTATTTAAGGAAGACCCGGATATCAAATCAATATTTATATCCGGTTCCAAATCGTACCTTATCGCTTTATTTCTGGAAGAGAAAGGACTAAAATCAATTAACGTGGTGGGATATGATCTTCTGGAAATGAATGTTAAATATCTTAAATCAGGTGTAATCAGGTTTTTAATTGGTCAGCGACCTGAGGAACAGGCATATAAGGGAATAAAGAAATTATTTGAATACCTGTCGCTCCATAAAATTCCTGATAAAATTGAATACCTTCCTGTCGACATAGTGACTTCTGAAAATGTTGATTTCTTTTTATAATGACTTTACCAATCCTTCCAACATAATTGTGTATTATAATATGTTAATGAAAACACTTGGAAAATATTCAATGGGTCTTGGAGACAGATTTGGTCACCAGGGAGAAGCGCAACTTAGAGCAATAATAAAAGCTTCAGGAAAAGGTGTTGAAATAACACCGGTTTGGAATAAATCGAACAGGGAACACGCTATAATTGGTACCCAACCCGGGGATGTCAGAATTGAGGCTGAATCGGTAGTTAAAAAAACCGGATTCAAGAAATCTTATTTCGTTGATGCTGACCATATTAATTTTGATACTGTTGACAGATTCATTGAAAGCTCAGATTTTTTTACTATTGATGTTGCATCATCAATCGGAAAGAGAGCTGAATATAACGAGATTGCTGAGTTCCTCTCATGTGTTGAAAAATATACCGGTGATTTAAATATCCCTGGAACAAGATTAAAATTCAAAACATCAGAATCTCAAATTGAACAAATAGCTGAAAGGTACCTGTTTGCCATAAAAAAGGCCCGGGATATTTTTACTAAAATTGAAAAGGCTAAAGGAAAAGGGAATTTTATTACCGAAGTCTCGATGGATGAAGTTCCTCACCCTCAGACGCCTGTTGAAATATTTTTTATACTCAGAATGCTGGCTTCTGAGAAAATCCCTGTTCAAACTATAGCTCCCAGGTTTCCGGGAAGATTCAACAAAGGTGTTGATTATACAGGTGATCCGTTTAAGTTTGCAGCGGAATTTGAATCAGATCTGATGATAATTGACTTTGCTATAAAGGAATTCGGTTTACCTGAAAATCTTAAGATGAGCATCCATTCGGGATCGGACAAGTTTATTATCTATCCAATAGTTGGGTCGGCTATAAAAAAACATAATAAGGGGATACATTTGAAAACAGCAGGCACTACCTGGCTTGAAGAGGTTATCGGACTTGCTTTTTCAGGTGGTGAAGCACTCGACTTTATTAAAGAGATTTACTTTAAAGCGCTGAATCAGATTGATGAGCTCTGTGCTCCTTATTCAGATGTTATTGATATCAGAGTATCAGCACTTCCTTCAAAAGCAGAAGTGTTAAAATGGAACAACAAGAAATTCGCTGATTCATTAAGACATGTTCCGGGAAACCCTGATTATAATCCTGATATGAGGCAATTGATTCATGTTGCATATAAACTGGCTGCCATGAATATGGATGAGTTCTTTAAACTTCTAGAATCGAATGAAAAAATTATTTCGGAATGTGTCTATGAAAACATTTATAACCGTCACATTTGCAGACTGTTCGGGATATAACTATTTATTTATCAACCTGGTTGCTGCTTAAACAAATGGATTATTAATCTTGAATGCAGACTATTAAGTGTATTATTTAAACTATTATTCTAATTCTTTCATTCCTTTAACAGGCTTTGCTGCTGTCTGATGAAGATCAAAAATCATTATCTCATTTATTCCCTGTCTCAGCCATGGGGAAGGACAATAAAGTCTTTTCTGGGGCCCGATATTCCAGTAACGGCCGAGATTATGCCCGTTGACCCATACATATCCTTTGGTGTAGTTAGATACATCGATGAAAGTATCTTTTGATAAATTACCTTCTGCGAAGGTTAACATAAAAGTCCCAATGAAAAAAACACCGGGTTTATTGAGAGTCTTTCCTGAAGATCTCAGGTTATATATAAATCCTCTGTTCATCGGAAGATTATAAACCTTCCAGTTCACCAGGGTCACTCCATTAAGAGTAACGCTTTCAGTAATTCCTTTTCTATCAATAATATATTGCCCATAATTGATTCTGCCCATAGCTTCCACAAGAATTTCAAGGACTGGAGTTTCTGTATTACTTTCCGGAATATCAATTGAGTTTATTCCCTCTCTCCTGTCGAGTTTTCCGATATATGTGCCATTCAGAAAAACCGTGGCATAATCGTGAATATCGGTAACAACAAGTTTTCCGTTTTTGACACCGGTAAGTTCAGTTTTATATAAAATGAAACCATGATCCTGTCCATACGCTTCAAATGTCTTAGGCAGGACCGAATTCACCGGTTGAGGCAGATTATCCCAGATAGTGGTAAAAGGTTGCATTACTATTGGAGATGTTTCAATTGCCTGAATCGAATCGGGGATTGGGGGAAGAATACCACCTTTTGGGAGATAAGAACCAATAAGTCTGCGAAGAGCCATATATTTGGGAGTTGCTTGTCCCCTCTCGTTAACAGGCGCATCATAATCGTAACTCGTAACATCAGGCTCATAGCCTTTTCCACCTGAGTTTGCCCCGGCCGTAAAACCGAAGTTGGTTCCTCCGTGAATAACATAAAGATTAAATGATTTCCTATTGTCCATCAGGAATCTGACCTCCTTAAATAACTCAGAGGTGTCGGGTTTTGCCCATTTTTCTCCCCAGTGAGTAAGCCATCCGGGATAAGTTTCACTGCTGAATACAGGTACTCCCGGGTTTACTTTTTCGGCGAGGGCAAAATCATCTGAAGAGCTTCCCGGATCAAGTCCTACTGCACTTCCCGGAAGCGATCCCGCCTCAAGCATTTTAACGGAAGGACCATCAGCTGTAAAGGTCGGTACATCAATACCGCAGGAATTCCAGACATTTTTAAGTCTTAACAAATAATCCCTGTCATTTCCAAAACTACCGAATTCATTTTCAATCTGTAACATCAACACAGGTCCACCCTTTGTAATAAGAAAAGGTCTGATCTCTTCTGCCAGCCGGGCAATATATTTTTCAGCAGCAGCCATATAGCGTGTATCCATGCATCTTAATTTAATATCAGTTATTCTCAAAAGGTAAGGTGGTATTCCACCCAGTTCCCATTCTGCACAAACATAAGGACCAGGCCTTAATATGAGCCACATCCCCTCCTCCTGAACAATTCTGATAAATTCTGCGATATTGTGGTTACCGGTTGCAAAATCGTAAACTCCTTCTTCAGACTCATGATAATTCCAGAAAATATAAGCTGATATAGTATTACAGCCCATCGCTTTGGCCATTTTTATCCTGTGACGCCAGTATTCTGCAGGTATCCTTGCAGGATCCAGTTCACAGCTTATTATCTGAAACGGTTGGCCATCGAGAAGAAATTCTGAGGGTCCTAATTTGAAAGAATGTTTTGGTTTCTGAGCCTGGGCTGAAACAGATGCTAATAACATAAGGACCATTGCTAATTTTAAAATACTTCGCATAATTATTATATTATTACCACGGAGTCGACTGAGTTTCCTGAGCATTAAATATGTCTTTCCAGCAAGCAAATTCGGATAATCGGTGGTATGTTGGTTTTACTTATTTTGAGTTTATTCTAAAGCCTGAAAGCTATGTAGTTTATGATAGAATCCATCTTTTTCCCTGATAAGTTCTGCATGTGTTCCCGTCTCCACTATTCTTCCCTCATCAATCACTACAATTATGTCGGCATGCTGTATTGTTGAGAGACGATGCGCGATGACAACAGAGGTCCTGTTCTTCATTAAATTAAGTATCGCATCCTGAACAAGCCTTTCCGATTCAGTATCAAGCGATGAGGTTGCTTCATCAAGAATCAGGATCGGAGGATTTGCCATGATTGCCCTTGCAATGCTTATTCTTTGCCTCTGTCCGCCACTAAGTTTATTTCCGGATTCCCCGACACTGCTTTCGTAACCATTTTCTGTTTCGATTATAAAGTCGTGTGCATTGGCAATGCGGGCAGCATTTTCGACTTTTTTCACCTCTGCGACATTGACTCCGAAAGCTATATTCTCTTTAAAAGATGTATTAAAAAGTATCGGATTCTGGCTAACGATTCCCATGAGGTACCTGAGATCCCTGATTTTAAGATCACGTATGTCAACCCCATCGATAAGAATGCTACCCTGATCACTATCCATGAACCTGGGAAGAAGATCTGCAAGAGTTGATTTTCCGGCTCCCGATTTACCGACAATGGCAACAGTCTGACCTTTTTTTATTTTCAGGTTAATATCCTTCAGGACAGGTTCGCTGTTATAAGCATACCATACCCCTTTAAATTCAATAGAATCATTAAATCCACTGACAGAAATTGCATCAGCCTTTTCTGTTATAGTTTCCTCAGCATCAAGTACCTGATCAATCCTGTCAATTGAGGCCATGCCTTTCTGAATTGCGAAATATGCAGTGGTAATATTCTTTGCGGGTTGAATTATCTGGGAAAATACGATCAGAAAGGCGATAAGGTTATCAGGTGTCATTCTTCCTGATCCATGAAGAACAAGATTGCCACCAACATACATGAGTATCATAACTACTATGGTTGCAAGAAATTCACTTATAGGCGATGCCAGATACGCTTTCCGTGTTACCCTCTTAAATACTTTTGCATATTTCTCATTTGACTCTGCAAACTGTTTTTTCATTTTTTCTTCTGCATTGAAACCTTTAACAATCCTTAATCCGGTCAAAGTTTCTTCTACAACTGAAAGAAGCCGGCCCAGATGTTGCTGGCCAAGAAGTGAAGATGATCGTAAAGTGCGGCTTGCACGGCCAATCAGCCAGCCGCTAACAGGTAGAAGAGCCAGCGCAAACAGGGTAAGCTCGTAACTTGATACAAACAAGTAAATCACAAAAATCATTATAGATATTGGATCTCTGAACATCATTGTTAGTGAAGACATTACGGAAACTTCAACTTCCTGAACATCATTGGATATTCTTGTCATCACATCGCCTTTCCTGGCATCGGAAAAAAATGACAGAGGAAGTCTGAGAACTTTGTGATAAAGTTTTCTCCGAAGGTCACGAACTGTGCATGCCCTGATATAAGCCATACTATTATTGGCCATAAAAATGAAACCATTTTTAAACAGGCTGGCTACAACGACAATGATCACCACTAATAGCAGGGCTCCGGTTTGTCCATATTTTCCTATAAAAACTGACAGATAAAACTTTGCAAATGTACCCAGGTATGTAGTATTTAGATGAAAAGGGCCGGGGTTTGCAACAATTTCAACCCTGTTGAATAATATCTTTAAAAAAGGTATAACCAGTGTAAAGGAGAGAAGGGCAAAAAGTGCACTTAAAATATTATAAACGATGTTTTTTACTGCAGACCATTTATATGGAGCAAAATATTTTAGCAGCAACCTTAAGTTATTCATCTATTATATATTGGATTAAAAACCCAGATAGTTAAATGGAGTGATAGCTTTCATTTCCAATTTCAATTCATCGCTCAGATCAAGATTTTCAATAAAATTTGTAATTGATTCAAAAGTTATTTTCTGATTTGTGCGTGTAAGATCGAGAAGTGCTTCATAAGGTTTTGGGTATCCCTCTCTCCGCAGGATAGTCTGAATAGCTTCAGCTACAACGGCCCAGTTATTCTCGAGATCGTTTTTTATCTTATCTGTATTTACAATAAGCTTGTTAAGACCTTTCAGCAAAGAATTAAAAGCAATCAATGAGTGACCAATCGGAACCCCGATATTTCTCAGGACAGTTGAATCAGTCAGGTCGCGTTGAAGCCGCGAAATTGGCAACTTCATGGATAGATGTTCAAAAATCGCATTTGCATATCCAAGGTTCCCTTCTCCATTTTCAAAATCAATGGGATTTATTTTGTGAGGCATCGCTGATGATCCGATCTCTCCTTTTTTTATCTTTTGCCTGAAATAATCCATTGAAATATACAACCAGAAATCGCGGGCCATATCAATAAGAATAACATTTATCCTTCGCATATTATCAAATAATGCTGCAAGGTTATCATAATGCTCAATCTGGGTTGTCGGATGCGACCGTTGCAGACCAAGTTCCTCATTGACAAAATTATTTGCGAAAGATATCCAGTCTATATCAGGATAAGCTGCCTTATGGGCATTGAAATTTCCTGTAGCTCCACCAAATTTAGCCGAATATGGTATTTGTCCGAAGTATTTTGTCTGTCCGTCAATTCTTGCGATAAAAACTTCAACCTCTTTACCCAGTCTTGTCGGAGAAGCAGGTTGCCCATGAGTTTTTGCCAGCATTGGAATATCTTTCCACACATCAGCAAATCCGGCCAGCGTCTCCCTCAACTCATAGAGAACCGGAAAATAAACATTAATAAGAGCATCTTTTATTGATAGTGGTATTGCAGTATTATTTATATCCTGCGATGTCAGACCAAAATGAATAAATTCGCTCCATTTTCCCCAGCCTGTCTGAAAAAATTTCTCTTTCAGGAAATATTCGATTGCCTTCACATCGTGATTTGTGATCTTCTCCCTTTCTTTGATCTTTTCAGCATCAGTTAAATCAAAGTCCTCATAGATTGAACGTAAGACTTTGAAATTATCCTTTTTAAAATCAGCAAGCTGAGGCAGAGGGATATCACATAAGGCAATGAAATATTCTATTTCCACCATCAGACGGTATCTGATAAGACCGAATTCAGAAAAATACAGATCAAGTTCATCGACTTTGTGTCTGTACCTTCCGTCCAACGGTGATATGGCAGTAAGAAAATTTAATTCCATGTATTAATAAGATTGAGTTTATAGATGTTATAACAATATCTACAAAAGTAGTATTTTAGACGTTGTAAAAAAAGGGTATGGATAAAATCAGGATATCAGCAGTAAAATATGCAAATACTTATCCATTTATTTATGGTCTTACGGAAAGCGGATTTGATAAGAAAGTTATACTCGAAACAGATCATCCGGCCGATTGCGCCGAAAAACTGATTAACGGAAAAGCAGATATAGGACTTATCCCTGTAGCTGTTCTTCCGTTATTGAATGAATATCACATTATCAGTGACTATTGCATAGGTGCGAATGGAAATGTTAGGACCGTAATGCTGCTGAGTAATTGCTCTTTTGCAGAAATTGAGACTATTTTCCTCGATTACCGTTCACGCTCCTCGGTGAATCTTACAAAAGTTCTTGCAAAAAACAGCTGGAAGAAAGAGTTCAGATGGATCAATACTTCAAAAGGATTCGATTTTATAAATATTGGCCGGAATGAAGCGGTGGTTCTTATTGGTGACCAGTGTTTTGAATATGAAAATAGCTTCAGATACAAAATCGATCTTGGTCTGGAATGGAAAGAATTCTCCGGACTTCCTTTTGTTTTTGCTTGCTGGACGGCCAACAGGCAACTTGATATTGAATTTATTAAAGAATTCAACAAAGCACTTGGATCAGGAGTAAATAATATCGATGCAGTTGCCAAAAAATTTGGTAAAACCGGAAGCATTACCGGTGATGTTCTGAAAAAATACCTGACCGAAAATATTGATTTCATTTTTAATGATGAAAAGAAGATGGGGCTGAAGCTGTTTCTTGAATTGTTGAAAAAATTATGAAGAGGTCTTATTCTCCTGATGAATTCATTATCAGGCCATATCGTTCCGGCGACTTTGTGGAAATAACTCACTTATGGGAACTTACTGGCATGAGGAATACCCAGAGGGGCGACAATGAGACGATAATTGAGGAGAGTATAAATATGGGTGGTTCTTTTTTAATCATGGAAGAAAAATCCACACTTAGTATTTGCGGTACCTCCTGGATGACATTCGACGGAAGAAGGTTACATCTTCATCATTTCGGAATATTGCCGGAATTCCAGGGAAATAAGCTCGCAAAAAAACTTTTGAAAGAATCACTGGATTTTGTAAAAAAGAAAGGATACCAGGTTAAGCTTGAGGTACATAAAACCAATATACGGGCAATCAGCCTTTATAAAAAATCAGGTTTCAAATTTCTGGGTGATTATGAAATATATATTATCAGGGATATTTCAAAAATATAAAGATGATGATCAGATTATCTATTTTATGATTAACTTTGGGTTTTGATGTGATTAAACAACAGTATTGATAAAAAATCAAGATTATGATGGCTAAAACAATCACCTTCAATGAACTCCGGAAGATAAAGGACCAATTGCCCTCCGGTAGTATGAGACAAATTGCAGATAAACTGGATCTGAATGAAGAGACAGTCAGAAACTACTTCGGAGGGAGAAATTTTGACAAGGGCCAAAGCGTTGGAATTCACTTTGAACAGGGACCTGATGGTGGAATTGTAACATTTGATGATACAACTATACTCGACTTAGCAAAAAAAATGATCAACTACTAATCAGTAGCCGATTGCCTGTTCAAAAGCAAAAGGCTCGATCTTTTGCTTTTTTTTTGATCCGATATGAATCTGACTGTAACAATTGAATCTGCTGAACTTCAGTTTAAGCAGATCCTTGAGGAATTTTTTAAAAGTTTTTATGATGAAAATTCCCTTTATTCGCATGGTATTGACCATCACCGGCGTGTATGGAACTATTCGAAAAAACTTCTTACTATTTATGCCGGTAAAAGGCCTCCCGGTATTTCACAGCTTCCGGCAAAACTAATAATAGCCAGTTATCTGCATGATATCGGAATGTCGGTTGAGACCGGTATCCGACATGGCAAACACAGCCGGGAATTATGTATTCTATTCCTTTCCAAACACAATCTTCCGGAGAACGAATATAAAGATGTTCTGGATGCCATAGAGAATCATGATAATAAAGATTATACAGGAAACACTTGCGTGGATGACCTGCTGGCCATTCTTTCAGTGGCCGACGATCTTGATGCTTTTGGATTCATAGGAATATTCAGGTATTCTGAAATATATCTGACCAGGGGAATTGATCCTGCAAAAATCGGACATTTGATATTGGAAAATGCCGGCAAAAGATTTGACAATTTTGTCAGTACTTTTGGATTTGCAGATGAGCTTGTTCAGAAACAAAAGAAAAGATTTTATTTCCTTGACAGTTTTTTTTCAGAATACAATAAACTGATTCCTTATTATCAATTTGGAGTACCGCATCCTTCCGGATATTGTGGAGTAATTGAGATACTTAATAGCCTTATCAAAGAAAAAGCAGTATTAAGAGATATGTTTTTTGTGAGGGATAAATATTCTTATGATCCTGTCGTACATTGGTTTTTCAATGGTCTTGCCGCGGAATTATCTTAACCTTAGCGTCTTAGCACCATTGCAGCTAAAAACATAAATTCAAAAAAGATGAGCAAAATTGAATCAAAAATACCATCACCTTTCAATCCTGAGGAATTCAGAAAAGAAGGACATATACTGGTCGATACACTATCAGACTATCTGAAAAAGGCTTTATCAGGTAACGAAATGGCGGTACTGCCCTGGAATGATCCTGACCAGCTTGCAGAAATTTTTACTTTTGAATCGGCAGGTGGTGAAAAAGAGCCTCTGGATTCCTTTTTCAAAAGGATAATTGATCATTCAATTCATATTCATCATCCTCATTATATTGGTCACCAGGTCACCTCTCCCCTTCCTGTGGCCGTGCTGGCACAGTTCTGTACCACCCTTCTTAACAACGGAGCTGCAGTTTATGAAATGGGACCGGTGAACATGGCAATGGAGAAAAATGTAATTAACAGCTTTGGATCAATTATAGGATATACAACCAGATTCGATGGCATTTTTACACATGGCGGAACTGCCGGAAACCTCACAGCGATGCTTGCTGCAAGACAAGCCAAAACCGATTATAATATATGGGAAGATGGTGTGCAGGACTATAAAAGACCTGGTTTTATTATATCTGAACAGGCACATTATAGTATTGGTCGAAATGTTAAGATTATGGGATTGGGTAACAACTCAATAATAAAAGTGCCAGTTGATTCACATTTCAGAATGAGGACCGACTTGCTTGAAGAAATAAAAATCCGGAGTGAAAAAAAAGGTATCAAAGTTATTTCCGTTATTGCCAGTTCCTGTTCAACAGCAACAGGTTCCTACGATGATCTGGAAACAATTGCTGATTTCTGTGAAAAATACGGTTTATGGATGCATGTAGATGGAGCTCATGGAATGGGGGTACTCTTCTCTGACAAATATAAAAACCGTGTAAGGGGAATAGAAAGAGCTGATTCAGTTGTAATTGATTTCCATAAAATGCTTCTTGTACCGGCACTCAACACTTTGGTGATGTTCAGGAACGCTGAAAAATCGTACGAAACTTTTGCACAGAAAGCATCCTACCTGTTTCAGAAATCTCAGATTGACGTATGGTACAACAGTGCAATACGTACAATTGAATGCACAAAAAGCGCTCTGGGAATAATTGCATATACAGCGTTGAAATATTATGGAAAAAATTATTATAAGGAATATATCGATAGCAGATATGATTTGGCTAGAACATTTGCAATGATGATTAAATCGAACCGTCAGCTCGAACTTGCAGTTGAGCCGGAGGCCAATATTATTTGTTTTAGATTTGCACCGCAAGGGATTGATGACACAACACTTAATCAAATAAATTCGGTAATCAGGGACAAAATTATAAAAGAGGGTTCTTTTTATATTGTTCAGGTTGAGTTATGTGGAAAAATCTGGATAAGACTTACTATTATCAACCCGGTAACATCGCAGGATGATCTCAAAGGTCTCCTGAAAAGAGTTGCGGAGGTTGGGGAGGAAGTTAAAAAAATGCAATTAATTTGAAAACCGGTCCTAAATAATCTAACTTTGAAAAACATTTATCCAGAATAATTGTTTACAGTCATGATGAGGACTTTAATATCCATACCTTTAATACTTCTGATCATTTTTTCAGGGATCAGTGTAAAATTTGCAACTCATTACTGCAGTGGTTACGTTGCTGCTACAAAGGTCTCTCTGACTGGTGAACTTGCAACATGTGGGATGGAACGTCTGGTTATTAACAACTCATTTCAGAAAACCTATAACAAACATTGCTGCGAGAATGTTGTTTCGGCTTACTCAATTTATAACAAATATATTCCTTCATCTTATAATGTTAAGGACCCATTGCAACAGGTTATTTGTATGATCGATATTCCTGTTGATTACATGTGTAATCAGGTTACAATCCATAATACATCGTGTCAAAATGTAAGACCACCGGGCACCAATTA
Organism: uncultured Bacteroidales bacterium; assembly: GCA_963838215.1. Classification (GTDB taxonomy): domain Bacteria; phylum Bacteroidota; class Bacteroidia; order Bacteroidales; family VadinHA17; genus LD21. The sequence continues at coordinate 427,088 of CAWIQG010000003.1, forward strand.
TCCGAATAGCGTTGTTCGTCCGGCCTTATGTATCTTCCAGATCTGATCTGACTTTTTAAAGCATCAGCAGGCAGAGCTATGCAATGTTTGTTGCCGTTTTTTTTGCTATTTCTATTCATTAACCTAATTATTACATTATGAAAACAATTAAATTATTTCTTGTTGTCACATTATTGATAGCTATTGGCGCAAATGCTTCAGCACAAACGGCAACCGGCGATTCCGGTCAGCAAAAGACTGAAACATTCAAAGTATGGGGTAATTGCGGAATGTGCAAAGACCGTATTGAGAAAGCTGCGAAAGAAGAAGGAGCAGCAAGCGCCTCCTGGGATTTAAAAACTAAAATACTTACTGTTTCATTCGATCCGGCTAAAACAAATGTGGATGCACTTAGCAAGAGAATTGCATCGGTTGGGCACGACACAGAAAAGTACAAAGCTGACGATAAAGTTTATAATTCTTTGCCGGCATGTTGCCAGTACGAAAGAGACAAATAACTTAAAACTATTGTGCCGGGCCGGTTTATCATAATTGAATGCTGACCCGGCTAAATTTCAATCTTCATGCTCAACCGACTCATAAAATACTTCCTCGAAAACCGGCTGTTTGCATTCATCTTACTGATTGCTTTTATTGTTTTGGGATTGGTGACTATGCCGTTTTATCTGAAGCCGGGATTATTACCCCGGGACCCAGTGCCGGTAGATGCCATTCCTGACATCGGCGATAACCAGCAAATTGTTGCTACCGAATGGATGGGTCGTTCGCCTCGTGATATTGAAGATCAGATCACTTATCCCCTATCTTCTGCACTGCAGGGGATAGCGGGTGTGAAAACTATACGCAGCACCTCTATGTTCGGAATGTCATTTATCAACATTATTTTTAAAGATAACATTGAATTTTACTGGAGCCGGTCAAGAATTCTTGAAAAACTAAATTCACTGCCATCAGGTACTTTACCCGCTGGGGTGCAACCTTCGCTGGGGCCTGATGCCACGGCACTTGGACAAATATTCTGGTACACTCTCGAAGGACGTGATCCAAAAACAGGAAAACCCGCAGGAGGCTGGGATCCACAAGAATTACGGACAATACAGGATTATTACGTGAAATATTCATTGGAAGCTGCCGAAGGAGTTTCCGAAGTAGCTTCCATCGGAGGCTATATAAAAGAGTACCAGGTGGATATTGATCCAGATGCCATGAAGTCGTATGATGTGTCAGTAATGGATATTATGAACGCTGTAAAAAACAGTAATCTGGATATAGGTGCCGAAACTGTAGAATTAAATAAAGTCGAATATGTTATAAGGGGTTTGGGATATATCAAAAACCTTGAAGACCTGAAGAATTCTGTTGTTTCAGTCAAAAATAATGTCCCCGTAAAGATCAGGGATGTCTCCAGAGTACATTTTGGACCTGCCACCCGTCGCGGAGGACTGGATAAAAGCGGCACCGAGGCAGCAGGCGCAGTAGTTGTGGCTCGCTATGGTTCCAATCCGATGGAGGTTATTAACAATGTAAAAGAAAAAATAAAAGAGCTTGCATCCGGTTTGCCAGTTAAAATATTGGCAGACGGAACGGCCTCCAAAGTAACTGTAATGCCTTTTTATGATCGCACAGGGCTCATCCGGGAAACTTTAGGTACCCTTGAATCGGCACTTTCCCATGAAGTACTTATCAGTATTATCGTGATTATCATACTGATGTTTAACCTCAGGGCTTCCTTAATCATTTCGGGATTGCTTCCGGTAGCAGTGCTGATGACATTCATCATAATGAAGCTGACAGGTGTGGAAGCCAATATAGTGGCATTATCAGGAATTGCTATTGCTATTGGGGTAATGGTAGATGTGGGGATCATTTTTACAGAGAACATTTTCAGACACCTGGAGATGACTGAAAACTATGGTGTAAAAGGGACAACCCTGCGCACCGTGATCTATAATGCAACCATTGAAGTATCATCGGCAGTTGTCACTGCTTTATCGACAACTGTAGTCAGCTTTTTACCTGTTTTTGCAATGCAGGCTGCAGAAGGCAAACTGTTCAGACCTCTTGCATTTACCAAAACATTCGCACTTCTTTCTTCCTTCATTTTAGGGATTATTATGCTGCCTGTGATGGCGGACATCTTATTTTCCATTCGGTTTGATAAACGGAGAATAAGCATGATCTGGAATACTTCACTTATAATTGCCGGTACGTTTTTTACAATTATCTGGGGTACCTGGCCGGCGATTGCTTTAGCGTTTATCGGTGTAAACAACCTGATGAAACACAAATGGCCCGAAAAACGCAAAAAGATTCCTGATCTGATCAATACAGGTATTATGGTTCTGGTAGCCATTTATTACCTTGCCTACGAGTGGCTGCCCCTTGGCGCTCATAATTCATATCTGGTAAACTTCCTGTTTGTTACAGGTGTAGTGGGTTTTGTGATTATTCTTCTGATGCTCATGGTGCATAATTACGAACCTGTATTACGCTGGTGCTTGCGAAATAAATGGAAATTTCTTCTGCTTCCGTTTGCCACGTTTTTACTGGGGATAACTATCTGGCTCGGTTTTAATAAAATGTTCGGGATTGTGGCAACAGGAGTCGATAAAACAGGGCTGAATATCAAACAAACTTCAGTCTGGAAAGCAGCCTCAAAAACGTTTCCCGGAGTCGGAAAGGAATTTATGCCTTCACTCGACGAAGGTTCCTTTCTTTTAATGCCTTCAAGTATGCCACATGCCGGGGTAGAACAGAACATCGGTTACGTTAAAATGCTGGATAAACGATTAGAATCGATTCCCGAGGTGGATGTGGCAGTAGGTAAATGGGGAAGGGTTAATTCTGCACTCGATCCGGCCACTATACAAATGTTCGAAAATACAATTAACTATAAATCGGAGTATGTACTTGATGAAAATGGACATCGTATGAGGTTTAAAACAGATAAAGAAGGTAATTTTCTGTTATCCGGCGGGTTAAAATTTAATCCGGAAAAAGATCACCTGAAGGATTTGGATAAAAAACTTCTGATCCCTGATAATAACGGTGATTACTTCCGCCAATGGCGACCCTGGATCAGGAAACCTGACAATATCTGGGACGAAATTATTAAAGTTACCAATTTACCCGGACTCACTTCGGCTCCAAAACTACAACCTATTCAGACAAGACTTATAATGCTTTCAACAGGTATGCGGGCTCCTTTGGGATTGAAGGTGTACGGTCCTGATCTGGAAGCTATTGAGAACGCCGGACTTCAATTTGAAAAAATATTGAAAGAAATTCCATCAGTTGTGCCATCATCAGTATTTTACGATCGCTCTGTTTCTTCACCTTATATAGAAATTAAACTGAACCGTGAAGCTATTGCAAGGTATGGGCTGACCATTAATGATGTACAGGATGTTTTGCAAAGTGCTGTAGGCGGTATGGTCTTAACATCAACAGTGGAAGGACGCGAGCGGTTACCTGTAAGAGTAAGATATCCCAGAGAATTAAGAAACACACCTGATGATATGAAGAGAATTCTTATTCCTTCAGTGACCGGTATACAGGTACCTCTAGGAGACCTTGCAGATATTGAGTATACAAAAGGATCTCAAATGATCCGGAGCGAAAATACTTTTCTAACAGGATATGTAATTTTCGACAAACAGCCGGATATTGCTGAAGTGGAAGCAGTCGAAAAAACTGAAGCATTAATAAAATCCAGGATTGAATCGGGAGAATTGAAATTACCTGACGGAGTTTCTTACAAATTGTCAGGAAACTTTGAAGAACAAATCAGGGCCACCAAAAGGTTATCAATAGTCATGCCCATCAGCCTCTTCCTGGTATTTTTGCTTCTTTTTTTCCAGTTCAAAACATTTACAGCTTCATCTATTCATTTTTCGGGGGTTTTTGTAGCATTTGCAGGAGGATTTATTATGATCTGGCTTTACGGTCAGCCCTGGTTTATGAATTTCTCAATTTCCGGGATAAACATGCGCGATCTGTTCCAGATGCATACTCTCAATTTAAGTGTGGCGATATGGGTCGGATTCATAGCCCTTTTTGGTATATCCACTAACGACGGCGTAATTATGGGAACCTATATTCACCAGGTATTTGAAGAAAAGAAGCCGGCAACAGTTTATGAAGTTCGCGAAGCAGTGGTTATGGCCGGTAAGAAAAGAGTAAGGCCTGCAATGATGACTGCAGCTGTGGCCATCATCGCACTTTTGCCGGTTCTAACATCTACCGGCAAGGGAGCCGATATTATGGTTCCTATGGCTATCCCGGCATTCGGTGGAATGATCATACAGATCATGACCATGTTTGTGGTTCCTGTGTTGCAATGTATCTGGAGAGAAGGTGCAGTAAATAAACAGAATAAACTACTCCTGAGCAATTCAGATTAAATATTTAAGGAAATGACACAATATGCAAAATACATTATTTTAATATTTCTGGCAGGAATAAGCCAGGTAACCTGCGTCGCCCAGGATTCCTTGTCGTGCTATCTTGAACAGGCGTTATTGAATAATCCTGGGGTAAAAGCAAAATATTTGGAATATTCAGCAGCTTTGGAAAAAGTAGCACAGGCTGCATCTTTACCTGATCCTGATATGCAATTTGGTTATTTCATCAAACCTATGGAACTGATCGGTGGGAACCAGGTGGCCGATATACGCCTGATGCAGATGTTCCCATGGTTCGGCACCCTCAAAGCTGCAAAAGATGAAGCGTCAAAAATGGCTGTTGCAAAATTTGAAAACTTCAGGGATGCCAGAAATGAGCTCAGTTATAAAGTAAAAGCTTCCTATTATTCTGTTTACCACACAGAAAAAGAAATCGGAATCGCGAAAAAGAATCTTGATATTTTACATTCGCTGGAAAGGCTTGCCACTGCTAAATTCAGCAATGGAGATATAAGTTATGCTTCTTCAGGAGCAATGGGAGGCGCTATGGAAGGGAAAAGAAAAGTTGGTATGGTCAACCTGCTGAGAATACAGATGGAAATCAATGAGCTTGAAAACAAGATTGCCCTCTTGCAGGATCAGTTTGTCACTGCCAAAGTTGGTTTTAACAGACTTCTTAACTGTGCTCCTTTGTCCGGAGTGTTCCTGGTTGATACATTAGCAGAGATGCCAATCCCGTCAGATATTCTCGCATTGACCGACAGCCTTGTTAACAACCCTGTGATCAAAATGTTTGAAGCTGAATCGGATGCCAATACTGCAAAGATTGCAATGGCTACCCACATGGGATATCCGATGGTCGGATTGGGCCTTGACTACATGGTTATTCAAAAACGTGAAGGAAATACCTCGATGATGAACGGGAATGATATGACCATGCCTATGATTTCAGTCACGCTTCCGGTCTACAGGAGAAAATATAAGTCGATGCGCCAGGAAGCTGAATTAATGAGCAAGGCTGCTACCTTGTCAGCGGAGAATGAAAAGAATGACCTCATGGTCGATTTTCAGCAAACAATTCAAAATATAAATGATGCCGGCAGACGGGCAAAGCTGTACACCGATCTGGCAATGCTTGCTGATAAAAGTGTACAGTTGCTGATCACCTCTTTTTCAGTCAACGGAAATGATCTTGAAGAAGTTCTCCGGATGGAGCAACAGTTACTCGATTATCAGTTCAGACAGGTTGAAGCTGTCATTGACAAAAATACTGCAATCGCCCGGCTGGCATATTTAACCGGGAATTAATTAGTAAAATTTGATACAATTAAATAATCAGTGATGAAAATCAAAAATTTTATTTCAAATAAATATATCAGAGCTTCTTTGCTTGTACTTGCCGGATTGTTACTGGGCCTGGTGATTTTTCATAATTCACATAAAGAAAAAATCATCCAGGTACAAACTGTAAATGAAAACAAAACGACTATTTGGACCTGTGCAATGCATCCTGAGATACGGATGGATCATCCGGGGAAATGCCCTGTTTGCGGAATGGATCTCATTCCTCTTGTACAAAGCATTGTTCCGTTGAATCCTGATGCTGTTGTGATGACCGAAGAAGGTGTTAAGTTGGCCGAGGTTCAGACAAGTATTGTATCGCGGCAAAAACCTGTAAAAAAGATTCAGTTATACGGTAAGATAAAGGCTGATGAGCGCCTGATTCAAACCCAGCCTGTCAATGTTCCGGGACGAATTGAAAAGCTCCTTGTAAATTTTACCGGAGAAGAAGTTCAGAAAGGACAGATTATAGCACAAATTTATTCCCCTGAGTTGGTTACTGCCCGGGAAGAACTCCTCGAAGCGCTTAAAATGAAAGAGATGCAACCTGGTTTGCTTGATGCAGCAAGAGAAAAATTGCGCCAATGGAAGTTATCCGATAGTCAGATTGCGGACCTCGAAAACAGCGGCGGATCTCAAACAATATTTGATGTATATGCTTCTGTTTCCGGAATTGTAATTGCAAAACATGTAAATGCAGGTGATTACGTGTCGCAGGGCTCTCCATTATACGAAATTGCCGATCTGTCGCATGTATGGGCATTGTTTGATGCATATGAAAGTGATCTGCCGTGGATCAGCAAAGGAGACAAAATCACATTTGCACTGCAATCTCAGCCAGGGAAAGAATATAGCGGCACGGTATCATTTATTGATCCTGTAATTGATCCGGTGACACGAGTTTCGCATGTACGTATTGAAATACTCAATTCAGGCAATATCTTTAAGCCCGATATGTTCGTAACAGGAACCATAATTACACATCTGCCTGTTCCGGGAAACTGCATGGTAATTCCTCAGACATCAGTGTTGTGGACAGGAACCAGATCAGTCGTTTATGTAAAAGTTACCGATTCAAAAGGATCCGGCTTTATGATGCGCGAGATAACTGTTGGACCGGCTTTAAGCAACAGCTTCGTGGTACTCGATGGATTAACGGAAGGTGAAGAAATTGTAACAAATGGTACATTCAGTGTCGATGCAGCTGCCCAGCTTGAAGGTAAACCAAGTATGATGAATCATCTGAGTGAAAAAATATCATCGAAGCCTAAAATGGTTATGTCAGGAGATTCCAAATTCAAGAAATAATAATTACATATCAGAAATGTGATAAATGAATAATATTGAAACAATGGAGAAAATAATAATCTCAAGATTGGTAAGGATTTCATTGTTATCATTCAAGATTGTAATTTTACTTTTTTTGTTACCAAATAGTTAAACAACTATATCCATTTAAATGTTATAAATTATTATCTCTAACTAATAATTACTCATAATGTCCAGTATTACCATCCCTGATAAAAAGGCTGTCGAAAAGACCGTAAAATCAATTTTCAGACTACTTTTTCCGGAAACAAATTCTTATTCGGAAACTGAAGCTGAGAATATTCACCGTGATCCGCGGAGTCAAATGCTTGATATTTTGTCCGGACTGACAGAAAACAAAGAAAATGTTACCCGACTATTTTTTAAAGCTTTAGAGAATATTAAAAAAACGCTGCTGAAAGATGCCGGTTTTATTCTTGAATCTGATCCTGCAGCTACTCAGCTAATAGAAGTCATTGCTATTTACCCGGGTTTTTTAGCCATATTTTGTTATCGTATGGCTAATTCTCTGGCACAACTATATGTACCATTGCTTCCCAGGATTATAACGGAATATGCTCACAAAGTTACGGGAATTGATATTCACCCCATGGCTACAATTGGATGCCCGTTTTCGATAGACCATGGAACCGGAATAGTTATCGGGGAAACTACAATTATCGGAAATAATGTGAAACTCTATCAGGGAGTAACGCTTGGTGCTTTGAGTGTAGATAAAAGCAAAGCTTCTAAAAAGAGACACCCAACCATTGAAGATAATGTTGTATTATATTCCGGTTGTACAATCCTGGGCGGTCATACAGTTGTTGGCAGAAACAGCATCATTGGTGGCAACGTATGGCTCACAGAAAGCGTCGCACCTTTTTCAGTGGTATATCATAAAAGTGAAATAATTGTAAGAAACCAGAATGGTTTCCAGGAACCTATAAACTTTATTATCTGAAATAATTATCACAAGAAATCAATATTATGAAAGTAAACTCAATTCTTGAAACAATCGGGAACACACCTCATCTGAAAATCAACCGTCTTTTTGACCCTGATTATTCAGTATGGGTAAAACTGGAAAGAGCTAACCCTGGTGCCAGCATAAAAGATCGTATTGCACTATCTATGATCGAAGATGCAGAAAAAAAGGGATTATTAAATCGTGAAAGTGTGATAATTGAGCCGACATCAGGTAATACCGGTATTGGCCTTGCGATTGTGGCTGCAGTGAAAAGATACAGGCTTATCTTGGTAATGCCCGAATCGATGTCGCTCGAAAGAAGAAAAATAATGAGCTCTTATGGCGCTGAATTTGTACTTACTCCCCGTGAAAAGGGAATGAAGGGTGCAATTGAACGTGCCAGAGAATTAATAGTGGAGACGCCCAACTCATGGATGCCCATGCAATTTGATAATCCTGCCAATACTATTATTCACAGGACCACCACGGCCCAGGAAATCCTTAATGATTTTCCAGATGGAATTGATTATCTTATTTCAGGTGTAGGAACCGGTGGACACATAACCGGTTGTGCTGAATTGTTGAAAAGCAAGTTCCCGAAACTGAAGGTATTTGCTGTTGAACCTGAATTATCTCCTGTGCTGAGCGGAGGATCTCCGGCACCACATCCGTTGCAGGGAATAGGTGCAGGATTCGTACCTTCAATTTTAAATACAAAACTGCTCGACGGAATAATTAAAGTTTCCAAAGACGAGGCCTTTACTTTTACAAAAAGAGCTGCCAAAGAAGAGGGATTATTTGTCGGGATATCTTCAGGTGCATCGCTGGCAGCAGTGAATCAAAAGCTTAAAGAATTTCCCAAAGGATCCAGGATCCTGACTTTTTGCTATGATACCGGTGAGAGATATTTATCAATCGAAGGATTATTCTGATTTTATTCACCACGGAGTTCACGGAGTATTCACTGCTTGGACTCCGTGTACCTCCGTGCTAATCCGTGTTAATCCGTGGTTTAAATATTATTTCTCCCTTTCACCTATTCTCCCCTTCTTTCTATTATTCCTGATTATCAAACAAAAAAAGTTGCCTGTCATCACATTCGTCCGTTTCCAGGTTGGAGATGCTCAACCCCAAAAGCCTTATACGTGTTCCTTCAAGTTTTAGTGATCTCCGGATTTCAGTGACCTCCTTATGAAGTGTTTCAAAATTGCGGATATAATTCTGTAGTGTTTTACTTCGTGTTATCTGTCTGAAATCGGAAAACTTGACCTTTAATGTGATTGTCCTTCCGGTGGTTCCTGAATGTTCAAGCCTTTCCATCAGCTCTTTCTCAAGCTGATAAAGTTCTGCAATGATCTCAAAACGGACAGTCAGATCTTTATCGTAAGTGAGTTCTGTTCCAACTGATTTTCGTTCCTGATCAGGTTCAACCGGACGCTCATCGATCCCTCGTACAATATCATGAAAAAAGACTCCGGCTTTACCAAAATTTCGTATAAGTGATACAAGATCCCAATTCTTCAGGTCGGAACCTTTATGAATTCCAAGTTTATGCATTTTCTGTGCGGTCACTTTCCCGATACCGTAGAATTTTTCTATCTGCAGCTCTTCAATAAACTTCTCAGCATCTTCGGGGCGAATCAGAAAAAGACCATCGGGCTTGTTAATATCTGAAGCTATCTTGGCAAGGAATTTATTTACTGAAATACCGGCTGAAGCAGTAAGACCCGTTCTGCTTTTTATTTCACTTCGTATTCTTTCTGCAATTACTGTAGCTGATCCGATCTTTTTTTTATCATCAGTCACATCAAGAAATGCCTCATCAATTGACAACGGTTCAATAATATCGGTATATTCCTTAAAAATCTCAAATACGTTGGCTGAAACCTCGCTGTACCTTTTAAAATTGTGTTTCACAAATATAAGATCGGGACATAAACGTTTTGCAATTACCGATGACATTGCTGACCTGACACCAAATTTTCGTGCTTCATAACTTGCAGCAGCTACTACACTCCTCTCCCCGCTTCCGCCAACCGCAACAGGTTTGCCACGCAGTTCAGGATCGTCCAGCTGTTCAACAGATGCAAAAAACGCATCCATGTCGATATGAATTATTTTTCTCACAGTTGTCTGCTTCGAACAAATCTACAAAGAAAACAGGCATAAATCTGAGCTACCTGACAATTAGTAAAGAATAAATAAAATGATATATTTACATTTGCAGAAAGATTTAAAACTATGAAAGTGCTTGGTATAAACTGCAGTCCGCGTAAGGGTGGTAACACAGAACTGCTAATTAAAGAGGTCTTTAAACAATTGGAGAAAGAGGGCATAAAAACTGAATTTTTCCAGATAGGGGGAAAGAAGGTGAATGGTTGTATTGCCTGTATGAAATGCAGGAAGGAGGCTGACGGAAGGTGCCATCAGAAGAATGAGATTATAAATAGGTGTATTGAAAAAATGATCAATACCGATGCCATAATTATAGGGTCACCAGTATATAATGCTGATATTACGGCAGATGCCAAGGCTTTTATAGAAGTCTCAAGTTACGCTTTAGGAGGACCAGGAAAACCTCTTAAGCATAAGCCGGGAGCAGCAGTGATTGCCGTAAGACGTGCAGGAGCTATGCATGCTTTCGACAGCATTAATCATTTTTTCCTTATAAATGAAATGATCATACCTGGATCATCTTACTGGAATATTGGAATTGGTAGGGAGAAAGGTGAAGTGCTTAAAGATGAAGAGGGTATGAAGACAATGAGAGTGCTTGGTGAGAATATGGCGTGGCTGCTAAAGAAGATTAAAGATAAAAGATAAAAGATAAAAAGCAAAAATCAGGCACAGCTTCCGGCTATGCCTGATTATTCATAAGCTTCAATATTTAAAATATGCCACTAGTAGTTTTCTTCCCTAAGTTGCATATATGCTTTAGGATGTAAACAAACGGGGCAGTTTTCAAGGGCCTTTTCAGATTCATAAACATAGCCGCAATTAATACATTTCCACCAGACTTTACCATCCTTCATAAACACTTTATCTTCTGAAACATTTTGTAACAGTTTGAGATATCTGCGTTCATGTTCAGTTTCAACTTTAGCTATCATTTTAAATGCAGATGCAACTTCAGGAAAACCTTCCTCTTTTGCTACTTCAGAAAAATGCGGATATAAATCAGTCCACTCTTCATGTTCTCCTTCGGCAGCAGCTTTCAGGTTTTCTTTAGTCGTTCCGATTTTCCCTGCCGGATAAGAAGCGGTAATCTCGGCTGTTCCACCTTCAAGAAACTTAAAGAAGCGTTTTGCATGTTCTTTTTCCTGAAGCGAAGTTTCCATAAAAATGGCTGCAATCTGCTCATAACCTTCTTTTTTAGCAGCACTTGCAAAGAACTCATAACGATTCCTTGCTTGTGATTCACCTGCAAAAGCTTTCAGCAGGTTTTGTTCTGTTTTTGTTCCTTTTAATGTTTTTGTCATGGGAATAAATTGTTTGATTATTAAATTTCAAAAAAGTCAGACTTTTCAGAACCACATATCGGACAAACCCAGTCATCCGATAAGTCTTCAAATTTAATCTTTTCAACGGATTCGTCATATATATATCCGCATGCAGGGCATTTATACTTTTTTGATAATGAGTCTTTTGTCTTTATCTCAAGTTTTGATTTATCAATATATGTCGGAGCATTCCTGGGAGCGACTCCCTTTCTGACCTGCCTATAATACAGATATGTCAGGGGTTCCTTATTTTCATCCAGGATTTCAGCATTTATGAGCTCGCCAATAAATATTAAATGAGTTCCGACATCAATTGTCTGGACCAATTTGAATTCAAAAAACGCGATACTCTCGTTCAATACAATCGGCACACCAGTACCTCCATATATGACATTCATCCCGGCCATTTTATTAAAATCCTTACCGCTCTTGTATCCAAATGATCCGATTATTTCAGAGGAGGCATTTTTATCCAGGACTGATACCGAAAAGGCTCGGCACTTCAGTATAAATTCAGCAGTAAAATTGTTTTTATTGCAACAAACTGCAAATTTTGCAGGTTCTGCTGTTACCTGAAACACAGTATTTGAAATAAATCCATTGCCCTTGTTTTTATCTCCTGCGCAAACTAAGTACAAGCCATAAGAAACTTTGAACAGGGCTTCAATTTTTATCATGCATATTTTTTCTACAAAATTATCAATTTTTTAAGTTTATCTCAAATGTGAAAATTATTTTTCAATAAGTGTTATAAATACACTGATAAAAATATTTAAAGTTTCGATAAAAGAGTAAAAAAAAGTCGGCTGTAAACAGCCGACATTCATATAATAACAGGTTAGTGTTAAAAGTTATCGCGTTCTACATAATGTGTATGAAGCAGTTCGTGCGATTTATGGCTGTTAGGCTCATCGAGGAACTCTTTATAGATTGCAATAACATCGGGGTTTTCGTGCGATTTACGAAGAACCATGTGCTCATCTTCCGAGTAAATGGCTTTCATACGGTTTTTCCTGATCTGCATGTTTGTTGGAATAGGTTGACCACCACCGCCAATACATCCACCAGGGCAGGCCATAATCTCAACAAAGTGATAAGGGGCTTTCCCTTCCCTTACCATTTTCATGATTTTATTGGCATTAACAAGGCCGTGTGCAATAGCTACTTTTAGTTCAACGCCTTCCAGAAATTTCCAGGCATCGACACATCTCTCGATCTTAATAGTAGCTTCTTTTACTCCATCCATACCTCTCACTGGAGTTATATTAAGGTTACCAAACGGAACTTCGCGGCCTGTAACGATCTCATAAGCAGTACGTAATGCTGCTTCCATCACGCCTCCTGTTGCGCCGAATATTACCGCTGCACCAGTTGAATCGCCCATTATTGAATCATATTTAGCCTCTTCCAGGTTCCTGAAATCGAGGCCTGCCTGCTTGATCATAACAGCAAGCTCGCGGGTTGTCAGCACATAATCAACATCTTTAAAGCCACTAGCTCTCATTTCAGGTCTGTCAGCTTCAAATTTTTTAGCAGTGCATGGCATAACCGATACAGAGACAATTTTTGAAGGATCAATATTATGTTTTTTAGCATAAAATGTCTTAGCCAGTGCACCAAACATTTGTTGAGGCGATTTGCATGTAGACAGATTCGGAAGAAATTCCGGATATTTATGTTCGATGAATTTTATCCAGCCTGGAGAGCATGAAGTGAACATTGGCAGTGAGATATTCTTATCCCCATTAACAAGGGCTTTTTTCAGTCTGACCAGAAGTTCAGTGCCTTCTTCCATTATCGTTAGGTCAGCGGTAAAATCAGTATCAAGAACAGAGTTGAAACCAAGTTGTCTGAGGGCATTTACCATTTTACCAGTAACCCTTTCGCCCGGATCGTAACCGAGATCCTCCCCAAGTGCAACCCTTACTGCAGGAGCAGTCTGAACTACAACATGTTTTTCAGGGTCATAGATAGCATCCCAAACCTGATCAATATATGTCTTTTCAACCAGAGCACCGGTAGGACAACGGTTTACGCACTGACCACAGTTTGTGCATACGACATTACTCATCGGTCTGTTATGAAATGACGAAATCTTCATCTGAGCACCTTTGTTCGAAACAGCTATAGCAGAGATATACTGCAATTCTGAACATGTCCGTACGCAACGCTGGCAACGGATACATTTACTGTCGTCCTTCACAAAAGAAGGAGATGACCTGTCGATTGAATATTTATGATCTTCAACAAGGTCAAGGAAAATTGTATCTCCGAATGCAAATTCATTTGCCAGTGATTGCAGTTCACAATTCTGGTTTTTATAACATTTCGTACAATCTGACCGGTGTTCTGATAAAAGCAGTTCAACAATATGTTTCCTGGCATTGCGCACTTTAAGAGTATTTGTATGTATTTCCATACCCTCAGACACTGGTGTTGCACATGATGCAATGAGGGTTCTTGCCCCTTTTTGCTCCACAACACAAACTCGGCAGTTACCTGCAACACAAAGGTCATCGTGGTTACACAGAGTTGGTATATTTATTTTCAGTTTTCTGGCAGCTGCAAGAACTGTTGTACCTTCCGGAACTGAAACTTTCTGGTCATTTATATGTAGATTTACCATGATTTTATATTTTTGATTAATTGATTAATAAATGATCTCTTCCCTGAAGTTTCCCACAATTGATTTAAAAGCATTTCCTACAGACTGGCCGAGACCACATTTGGCTGCGATCTTCATCGTATCGGCCAGTTTCATAAGTTCAGTCAGGTAGGTCGATTTAGCTTCACCTTTCTTTACTTTCTCAACACCTTTAAGCAACTGCTGGCAACCTACTCGACAAGGAGTGCACTGTCCGCATGATTCTTCAGTAAAGAACTCAAGGTAATTGTGAAGAACATTGTACATCGATCTTGAGCTGTTGAAAAGCTTCATTGAACCACCCGTCGGTACACCTTCGAAGCCAATTATGGTTTCTCCGAATTTCTTACGGGGAACACAGAAACCAGATGCACCTCCAACCTGAACCGCTTTGGTATCGCCATCACCAAATTCATTTACAAACTGTTGAACAGTCATTCCCAGTTCAAGTTCGAATATGCCCGGGGTGGGAGTGTCGCCTGAAACAGAAAAAACTTTTGATCCTCTTGAATCTTTTGTGCCGTACTGTATGAAATTTTTCGCTCCATGCTTCATTATCATCATAGCAGTAACAAGAGTTTCGACATTATTTATTGAGGTAGGCTTGTCAAAAACACCTGAGACCGTGGGATATGGAGGTTTATTACGTGGTTCCCCGCGTTTACCTTCAATTGACTCAAAAAGAGCGCTTTCCTCACCACAAATATATGCACCGCTACCCATTCGGTACACAATATCAAAATCGTAACCTATCTCTTTTATCATTTTATGAAATGATTCGAGTTCGATCATCAGCTTAGGTAAGAGATATCTGTACTCACCCCTCAGATAAACAATCCCTTTTTTTGCACCGATAGCTTTTCCTGCAATAGCCATTCCGCCATGAACCTTATTCGATACTCTGTCGAGGATCTCACGATCTTTGAAAGTACCTGGTTCTCCTTCGTCGGCATTACAAACTATGTATTTCTCGGGGCTCTTTTCGGCTGCAGTATATTTCCATTTTAAACCAGTCGGGAAACCCGCACCTCCTCTTCCCTTAAGACCTGAATCGAGTATCTCCTGTGTAATCTCTTCTCTGGTCATTTTGAAGGCTTTGGCAAGCACTTCACGATTATCGATTTTTTCGAATATAAGGTCAACTTTATTTAATCCATTATTTTCCATAATCTTGCCGGATTTTTATTTTTGCAAATAATCTTTAATAATCTCACTCACCTTTTCAGGGGTCAGCTCTGTGTAAGGCATCTCATTGATGAGAATAGCCGGAGCTTTATGACACCATCCGATACAGTTGGTCTCAATGAGGCTGAATTGTTTGTCAGGTGTTGTCTCACCGACTTTAATCTTAAGCATTTCCTCAAGAGTCTGAATAATGTCACTTTTCCCTTTCATTGAGCATGTAATTGTTTTACAAACTCTTATAATATACTTGCCTTTCACCTGAGTGTCGAGAAAGGTGTAAAAAGACGCTGTTCCGTAAACTTCAGCCGCTGAAATATCGAGTTCCCTTGCAACTTCAACCATAGCCTCATCAGTGAGATAATTGTGCTTTTGCACAATCCCTTGAAGAATGGGTATAAGGCTCTCGCGTGCGCGACCGTTTTTATCGGACAATTCTTTAACTAGATTTCCTACCTGATACATTTCTATTTGATTTTTAAGTAATTAAATAATTTTTCAGATTGTAAAAACTGCTTTTTTAAAGCGCTGTTAAATTAATAACAATACTTTTTAAAAAAAACTTACAAATGTCATAGTTACTAATTTAGAATGAAAATAAAGAAAATCTTAACGGCCTAAAGGCACAAAGATTCGACGGTGCGAAAAGGATTATGCAACTAAAGAATCGCTTCATTTATTTCATTTAAGTTATTTATTATTGATATATATTTATGATTTTATAAAAATGGATTACCAGACAAAACTCAGAAGTCTCGAACCATCTCATGAATTTTTCATCGGTATAGATTCTGATGGTTGTGTATTTGATTCGATGGAGGTAAAACAGAAGGAGTTCTTTATACCCAACGCAATAAAATATTTCAATCTCTATGCAATATCAGGAGTCCTGCGTGAGACCTGGGAATTCGTTAATCTTTATTCTATATTCAGGGGGGGTAATAGGTTTATCTCAATAATTAAGGTATTTGAACTATTGGGCAAAAGAAAAGAGATTAAGGATTCCGGCTATGAATTACCTGATATGACCTCCCTTAAGAAATGGGTAAAGATTGAGACAAAACTGGGTAATGCTTCACTCAGAAAATATTTTGAATTAAATTATGATCCTGACCTTGACAAGATAGTCAGATGGACAGAGGCAATAAATGAAGATATCAGTAATTTGCTTCGCAATATTCAACCATTTCCGCAAGCAATTGAAGCCATTGAACAGATGGCTTCAATTGCCGATTTAATTATTGTTTCGCAAACACCTCTTGAAGCTCTCGATCGCGAATGGGGAGAGCACGATCTGAAAAAATATGTAAAAGCTATGGCAGGTCAGGAACATGGAACGAAAACCGAACATATTGCATTGGCAGCAAAAAATAAATATCCCTGTGATAAAATCCTTATGATCGGTGATGCCAAAGGTGATCTTGATGCTGCCAAGAATAATGGAATCCTCTTTTACCCTGTCATACCCGGGAAAGAAGACAAATCGTGGGAACGATTTATTAATGAAGGACTAAAAATATTCATGAAAGGTTTGTTTGCAGGTGACTATGAAGAATCGCTTATTAAGGAGTTCCGAAAATCATTGCCAGATATACCACCATGGAAAATTGGCTAACCCCCTTTTTTATAAATCTGACCTTCTATCCATTCGTACCATGATCTCATCCCATCGCCTTTTGTACACGAAATTTTGAAAACAGGGATTTGACCATTTAATTTTTTCAAATCAGATCTGAAACTATCAAAATTAAAATTTGTATAAGGGATAAGGTCAACCTTGTTGAGCAAAACAGCCCTTGCTTCCCTGAAAAGCATTGGATATTTAGCCGGTTTATCGTCACCCTCTGTCGTGCTTACCACTGCCAGTTTAAAGGTTTCACCAAGATCGAATTGTGATGGACAAATGAGGTTGCCGACATTCTCGACAAACAGAACGTCAAGTTTTTCAAGTTCGAATAAATCAAGGACTTTTGATATACTGTGAGAGTCAAGATGACAGCCCCCTTCAGTATTGATTACGACTATAGGAATGCCGAATCTTTGCAGGCGCTGAGCATCCCTGTCAGTAGTTATATCACCTTCAATTACTCCTATCCTGAACTTTGCACCCAGCTCCTCGCAGGTGCGTTCAAGCAGAGTAGTTTTTCCGGCACCTGGTGAGCTGATTATGTTCACCATTAATACTTTATTCAATACCAGTAAATTTCTTACTTCATTGGCTTTATTCTGGTTCCTGTCAAGGATATTCTTCATGATTTTTATTTCCATAATTATTCTCCTTCTATACTTTTAATAAATAATTCTTTTCCGCTGATAATTAAAAGATCAGTTGAGCTGCAAATGGTGCAGGCAAACAGGTTCTCTTTTACATTAAATTCGTTTCCGCAATTTGCACACCTCATTTTCACCGGTACTAGTTCAATATCAACTTCAGCATCCTGAGCGACCGAATCTCTTACAGTTTCCCTGAAGGCAAATTCAAAGATATCAGGTACGATCTGAATCATCTGGCCAAAACTGATATTCACCTTTGTCACCCTTGACAGGTTCGCTTTTTTTGCTGTTTCAAGCACAATCACCGAGAGATCCTTTGCTATACTTATTTCATGCATAATTATGTTTAACAGATCCTGGGAGTTGTTGTCCTGATAACATATCAAGAATACGTTTACCTCCTACAGAAGTATTTAATACAACAAGATTTCTTTTATCCTGAACGACCTCACCGATTATTTCCGAGCATTTTCCTAACGGATCTGATCTGAGAATATCAAGTACCACCTTTTCTTCACCTGCACCTGCTACAATCAGTACTTTACCTTCATTTGCCAGGTACAGCGGATCAAAACCCAGCATTTCGCACAATCCTTTTACAGGATCATCGACAGGAATTGAGGTTTCATTTATTGTAATACCTGACTGTATCATGATGGCAAGCTCATTTAATACTGTTGCCAGCCCACCTCTTGTCAGATCGCGCATGAAACAAATCTCTTTAGAGCTTTGCAGCACACTGCGTATCAAATGATTCAATGATGCACAGTCTGAAGTTACCGGAGTATTGAAGCTTAGTTTGTTACGGGCACCAAGTATGGCAATTGCATGATTACCCAGAGTGCCATTGATAATTAACTTATCACCTGGTTTTATCCTTTTGCCCGTACTGATGTCCTCCATTTCAGGTTTAAGAACCCCAATTCCGGAAGTTGTAATAAAGAGCTTATCACATTTTCCCTTGTCTACAACCTTTGTATCACCTGTAACGATCTTAACTCCTGCTTTGAAAGCTTCTTCAGCCATTGATTCTGCAATTACTACAAGTTCATTCATCGGGAAGCCCTCTTCAATGATAAAGGAAGCAGCAATATGCATGGGTACAGCACCGGATACGGCCAGATCATTTACGGTGCCGCATACAGCAAGTTTTCCTATATTACCACCCGGGAAGAACAGAGGATCCACAACATACGAATCAGTTGTAAATGCAAGAGCAGATCCTGAACCTTTGATTATGGCAGAATCAGTCAAAGGTTCAGCCATCCCGAACCTTCTTACAAAAACTTTTTCAATTAACTCGTGAGTCAGCTTGCCGCCACTTCCCTGATCCAAAGAGACATAATCACTCATTTAATAAGTCTGTATTTGTACCATATATTGCAAGCCCCTTCATTTGAAACCATACATGCTCCTAAAGGATTCTCCGGTAAGCATATATCAGCAAAAAGAGTACAATCATCAGGTGTTTTTAATCCTCTTAGTATTTTTCCGCAAAGACAATACTCATTATCTTCCTTTTGTTTAATCATTACAGGCAGAATCTTCTCCACGTCGTACCTATCAAAATCCTTTCTGAGCGAAAGGCCACTGGATGGGATTACACCAAAGCCTCTCCAATTTGCATTACATGGTTCAAATACTTCAGCCAAATACCTCTTAGCAATAGAGTTGCCATTCACTGTAACTGCCCGGTTGTATTGAATTTCCACTTTGGGAACTTCGTTGTTTACCTGCTTTATTAACATCAGAATTGAGTGCAATATATCGGTAGGTTCAAAACCTGTTATAACACATCCTAAATTAAATTTCTCAGGAATAAAGTTAAAGATTGAAGATCCGGTTATTGTGGCAACATGTCCGGGACAGATAAACCCATCCAGATTAGTTCCGTCTTTTATAATAGCTTCCATTGCAGGAGGCATAACCTTATGCGCATTTAAAAGAAAAAAATTATTAATATTTTCCTTTGAGGCAAGTTCTATGGTAACGGCAGTTCCCGGTGCGGTTGTTTCAAAACCAATTCCCAGAAAAATGACTTTTTTTTCAGTATTGATCCTTGCGATCTCAAGTGCTTCGGGACCTGAGAGGACGATCCTAATATCAGCACCGGATACCTTTTCGTTTTCAAGAGACGTATCTGATCCCGGAACTCTTATCAGATCTCCGAAAGTGGTTATTATGACATCTTCCATTTTTGAATATGCTATTGCCTTATCAATAAAATCCATTCCCGTGACGCAAACCGGACAACCAGGACCTGAAATCAACTTTACATTCTCAGGAAGCAAAGACTGGATACCAAACCGGTGTATTGAGGCAGTATGACCCCCGCACACCTCCATAAAGGTATAATCGCATCTGACTGACTTATTAATAATATCTGTCAGTTTCATGACCAGATCAATATTTCTGTACTCATCAATGTATTTCATACGAAATCATTCATTGAGAGAATCATTCATCTCTTCAAATAATTTTAATGTTTCAACAGCTTCCTCTTCACTTATCTTCTGAATGGCAAATCCGGCATGAAGCAGAATATAGTCTCCGATCTTTGCATTTTCAATCATTTGCAGACCTGCTTTAAATATTGTCCCCCCGGCGGAAACTTCCGCCATGCTGCAGTTAATAGATACTATCATTGCTGGAATACTCAGACACATTATCTTTTTATTTTTGAAGCAATTACTATTTGACCCAGAGAGATGCCTCCGTCATTAGCCGGCACAAGATGATTTGTGAACACTTCGAACCGGTTCCTGTTTAAAAGATATAAAGATTTCTCCAGAAGGTATTTATTCTGAAAGACTCCACCCGAAAGAATAACATTATTAATGGATGTAACTCTCCTTATCTGCTTTGATACTTCAAGTATGACCTGTGCGACGGTGTTGTGAAATTTTGCTGAGATGACAGAGATTTTTTGTCTGGACAAATCTTCCAGAATTGCCTTTATTGTATCAGCAAAAACAATGGAGTTGTCTGCCTGGAACGGATAAAAGTCGTTTGTTTCAACATCAATTGCAGATTCAAGCCGCATAGGCGCTTCAGAATCGAAAGTTGACACAGGGCAAAATCCCAGAATTGCAGAAACAGCATCAAAAAGACGACCGGCCCCTGAAGTTATTGGTGAATTCATCTTATTGATTATCATCTCCTTAACCAACACTAACTTCTGTTCATTAACCGAATTAAAGAGAGGTACAGAATTATAATCAAAACTATCTCCGAAATATTTGAAAATATATGCAAAGGCCATTCTCCAGGGTTCAGCAATTGCTTTTTCACCACCGGGCATAGGAATATAATCGAAATGGGTAAAACGTCTGTAGCTTTTCAGATCAGCAATCATGAACTCCCCTCCCCATATATTCCCATCAGAACCGAAGCCGGTACCATCAAGGCTTATTCCGATTACTTCCTCATTGATTCCATGCTCAGCTATGCAGGATGCAATATGAGCATGATGATGCTGAATCCTGACCAAAGGAATATTTAATTCATTTTCAATATGTTCAGCGTAAAGAGTTGATAGATAATCTGGATGAAGATCACAAGCAATGAATTCAGGCTTAAATTTGAAGAGATCTGAAAATCTGTCAATTGACTCATTGAAAAAACTATAAGTTGCACGATTTTTCAGGTCACCTATATACTGGCTCATAACGGCCTGATTGCCTTTCCCGATGCAAAAACTGTTTTTCTGTTCTGCTCCAAGCGCAAGAATACCTTCGACATTGAATTTTAGATCAACTGGTCGTGGAACAAATCCTCTGGAACGACGAATAAGACTTGTCTTATGGTCAATAATTCTTATAACTGAATCATCAGTTCTGTTAAGTATCTGTCTGTTATAGCTAAGGAAAGAGTCAGCAATTGATATTAATTGCTTCTCAGCTAAAAGATCATCAATAATTATCGGCTCATCAGAAATATTACCACTGGTAAGAATTACAGCCGGTGTTTTAATGATTCTGAACAACAAATAATGTATTGGCATATATGGGAGCATTGCTCCGATGGTATTTAATCCATTACTCACAGCTGCAGATAATATTTCCTTCTGCTTCAGGATCAGGATAGGTCTGCGCCAGGATTCCATCTCTTTCAACTCTGTTTCATCAATGTAACAATACTTTCTGACGGCAGATATATCTCTGAACATTATGGCAAAAGGCTTTAAATCGCGTTGTTTTTTATTTCTCAGTGCAACTACAGCATTGTTATTCATTGCATCGCACATCAGGTGATAACCCCCAAGACCTTTAATTGCAACTGTTTTGCCTGAAGCTATCTGGCAGGAAACCTCTTCGAGGATCAACTTAATACCACTAAGACTTTTTACAGAATCTTTGTACATGTAAGCGGGCCCACATGAGTTACAGGCAATTGGTTGAGCATGAAAGCGGCGATTAAGAACATCTTTATATTCTGAATTGCATTTCTCACACATCCTGAAGCTCTTCATAGCGGTTTTTGACCGGTCATATGGCAATCCTTCAATAATTGTAAACCGTGGTCCACAATTTGTACAGTTAATAAAAGGATAATCAATTCTTTCAGCATCCTTCTCCATGTCTTCAAGGCAATCTTTACAGACTGCAATATCCGGACTTATTTCAGTAATCTGATTATCAACGGTTTTACTTTTGGCAATTTTAAAACTGTCATAACCCTTGAATCGCGTTGATTTTATCTCAATTGATTTTATCTGTGATGCCGGAGGGGCATTCTGAAAGATATCATTACTGAACATGTCAATTGTTTTAAGATCACCCTGAATGATTATAGAAACACCATTGGTCCTGTTATCTACCTCTCCAAGGAGTCCGTACTTAGCGGCCATTCTGCAGATAAAAGGGCGGAATCCGACACCCTGAACCAGTCCCGTGATCAATATTTCATATCCCTGTATAATAACTCCAGGTTTTTAAGTCCGTCATCTTTCATCAGTTTGTGAACATAATAGATTACACTTTCAAGTTCATCACACAAGTTCACATTATCTATGATCACATCCTGCGGCACTTTCATAAGTACCGGAGCAAAGTTCACTATTCCCTTTATGCCATGGCGTATCAGTTCATCAGTAACCTCCTGGGCAGAAATTTCCGGTACAGCAAGAATTGCAACTTTAACCTTGAACCTGTCGATGATCTCTTTTAACCTGTTCATCGAATAAACAGGGATTCCGGATCTTATTTTCTGTTTTAAAGGATCAATATCAAAAGTGGCAACAATATTCATATTACGCTGAGCAAACTTGCTGTATTTGGATAATGCGAGACCCAGATTCCCCATACCAATGAGAACTATATTATTGTCTTTGTTACGATGGAATATTTTTTCCATCTTTTCGAGCAGATCATTTATATCATATCCGCCACGCTTATTACCCTTGATATCGAACTCAGAAAAATCTTTCCTGACCTGATCAGAGGTGACTCCTGTTTCACTTGCAAGAGTATAAGAAAAGACTTTTTCGACCCCCATTAATTTCAATCTCACAAGACATGCCCTGTAAAGGAAAATCCTTTTCAGACTGTTTTTTATAATGTTTTTTGTGATTTGTTTCACATCAATTCATTTTTTATTTATTTTATTATGCAAGTTAAATAATCTTTTTATAAAATAAAATAATTTTTATACCCATGATATACTGCGTTTTACATTATTTTTTATTTTTTTCAATAAAAAATGAATACATTTTTATTGATTTTTATTTACGTAGATTTTAACTTTATATGTGAATCTTCTCACATAAATGCAATATAAAAGCATTACAAAGGAAGAATGGGATAAAACTCTGGAACAGCTGTTATTATCCTATACCATTTTTGCAAGTGTCGAAAGTGAATTTGGTTTGGATTATGAATTAATCAGACCTGTTGATATTGCCAGAATTTCCTACAACCAGCCGAAACCTGCAACCTCTCTTAAAAGTTTCTTCCTGCCCGTCAAAGAAAATGTAACATCTGAAACATTGGATGAAAAGCCCAGGATTATTATAGGCGTTCCAAACTGCGATATTGAAGGATTATGTCTGCTTGATGAAATTTATCTCGATATAGAGTTTAATGATATTTTCTATAGGAAACGTCGTGAAGACACTTTACTGATATCCTCCGATTGTTTTGGTATTCAGGAACATTGTCACTGTCTGTCATATAATATTAAGCCTTTTTCGACAAATAATGCTGATCTGGCTATAATGAATATTGATGGAACAATAATTCTGAGAATAATAACCCGAAAAGGGGAAGATTTCGCAAAAAAGATCCTGACGCTTCGACCACTTGAAGGTAAAGGCATTTTATCGGCTATTGAAAAAGAACATCTTGCAACCGAGACTTTACTTACAACATCAAATAAAGGTTTGCCAGAGTATAATAAGACCGGGAAACTTGTTACTGAAGCAAAAGAAGAGATTTGGGAAAAATATTCTGCCAGGTGTGTCTCCTGCGGTGCATGTACGACGATCTGCCCTACGTGCTCATGTTTTCTTCTTATCGACAAGCCGGGTTTTGAAAAGGTAAAACAGATGGATGTCTGCCAGTACCCGGGGTTTGAAAGGGTTGCAGGAGGAGAAGATGCACTTTTCGACCTTCATAAACGCTTTAAAAACAGATACATGTGCAAGTATGTCTGGAAGCCGGGAAAATTCAATTCCCTCGCTTGCACCGGTTGTGGCAGATGCATCGAAGCATGCATTGGTAAAATTAATAAGAACGAAATATTCATGGAGCAGGCAAAATAGCAGGTAATGCTGAACGACAAGAGCATATATAAACCCGTCATGGCCAAGCTGACAGATGTTATTGATGAATCATCATTGATAAAAACGCTGGTGCTGGTACCTGAAGGAAAGTTCTCATTTAAAACGGGCCAGTTTATCGAATTATCGGTTGATGGAATCGGGGAAGCTCCATTTACACCATCTTCCTCCCCCCTTGTGACAGAAAAGCTTGAAGTGACAATAATGAAAACAGGATATGTTACAGAGTATATGCATATGTTAAAGCCAGGGGTGTTTATGGGCATAAGAGGACCCTATGGAAGAGGATACCCGGTTGAAAAGTTTTTTGGTAAAGAAGTACTTATTCTCGGAGGCGGCTGCGGTCTTGCTCCGATAAGATCGCTACTTTATGCCCTTGAGAGTATTAAAGACAAACTGGAAAAAGTTATCCTCTGCTATGGATCTAAAACACCTTCTGATTGTATTTATAAGCCACTTTTTGACCGTTTGAACAGCACAGAAAAATTTGTGGCTTTTCGCACTGTGGATAAAGCAGATGAGGAGTGGAATGGTTCAGTTGGGGTTGTAACCAGCCTGCTGAATAAAATAAAAATAAACGTAGAAAAATCTGTTGCTGTCGTATGTGGTCCTCCAATCATGATGAAATTTGGAACTATCAGGCTGCTCGAAATGGGCTATAAAGAGGATCAGATATACCTGTCAATGGAAAAAAACATGTCGTGCGGTATAGGTAAATGCGGGCACTGTATGATGGGAGAGTTTTTTGTTTGCAAGGATGGACCCGTTTTTACTTATAGTGAACTAAAAAGCACACCTGATATATGGAAATAAAAAACTGTCAGGGTTTCTGATAAGAACTTTATTTTAAGAAAATATACATAGACATTATGAAACTGACATCAGAAGATTTGAAAAAAACCAGGTTTTTTGACAATTACAGTGACCAACAATTGAAAACAATTGCCGGAATGAGTTCCATAAAAGAATTCAAGGTCAAGGATATCTTATTTGAACAATATGATGAACTCACTGATGTTTTCGTTCTGCTTGTAGGAACTTTATCTCTTGGAATAAGCCTGGCAAGTGAAAAGAGAATACACCTCGGTACTATTGAGGAAGGTCAGCTCTTTTCATGGTCCGCAGTTTTTAGTCCGTATATCGCAACCGCGTGGATAATGGCTATGACACCGGCAAAAGTCATCGCCATTGATGCAAAAAAGCTTAATACAGAAATTGAAAAAGATTGTAATTTTGGATTTAAGACAATGTCAAAAATTGCCCAGACAATCTCACGCCGACTAAGTGACACAAGGTTCCAGTTAATGAACCAGCTAACCTTATAATGACATAATAAACTTAAAAAGAGGTAATTATAGTTCTGTATAACGCTGCTTAAAATGACCCGAAAGATACTGATAGATATGATAAAACTCCGGAAAGCAATGGTTGAAAACTCAGACCTGGCTTTGCCTGAGGCCTATTTCTATCCTTCAAAAAACATTAATGGTCTAAAGAGCATACGCGAGCTTGCTACATTCAGGTTCACTTGCAGAAAATGTGAAGATGCACCATGTATCATAGTTTGTCCGGCTGATGCTCTCGAAAAAGATGAAGATGGTTTGGTAGTAAGGCATACCAATCTTTGTGTATCGTGCAAATCGTGTGTCACAATATGTCCTTTTGGAACAATAATGACCGATTTTTTTAAGCATCACAGAAACAAGGATCTTTTCTATGATCTGAAAGATGAAAAAGATTTGGAAAAATTCGTTGAGGCCTGTCCGGAAGGAACGATAACTCTGACTGATGATGATGAGTCACCTGAGCAGAACATTTACAGGCTTAATGAAAAAGTGCTTGTAAAAGATTATCTGTATATCACTGAGAAACAGTAAATAGCAATATTATGGCAGTTAATCTGTTTTATTTTCTTGTCTTCCCCGGACTGCTGTTTTCTGCAGTCATCGGAGGTTTTCTTTCGTGGTTCGACAGGAAAATCACTGCCAGGGTACAGTTTCGTAAAGGACCTCCCCTGTTACAACCATTTTATGATTTCTTCAAATTACTTCTGGTGAAGGAAACAATATTACCCAAACACGGATCAGCGTTGATATTTTTGTTTGCTCCGATATTTGCAATATTTGGTGCAACTATGGCAGGTGTTTTCATCCTGCTCCCCTTATTGAATATCACGACTGGTTTTAGGGGAGATCTGCTTGTTATCTTTTATCTTTTGACTATACCATCTTTTTCATATATTATAGGTGCACTTGCATCAGGCAATCCGCTTGCTGCTGTCGGGAGCTCAAGAGAGATGAAACTTATCCTAAGCTATGAACTGACCTTTTTGCTTTTAATCGCTGGTATCATTTTGAAATGCAGACAACAATTTGATTTGTATTCAATTATCCAAACACAACAGACAGGTTCTCCATTTATCGGGAGCATTTCAGGAGTAATATTATTCATTGTTGGTATTTTTTGTATTCAGGCAAAACTGGCACTTGTTCCCTTCGACATGCCTGAAGCAGAAGCAGAAATAACTGAAGGAATCTTTATTGAGTATTCCGGAACAGCTTATGCATTGATAAAGCTTACAAAATATATCATGTTTTTTATCCTTCCTGCTTTTTTGATTGCGCTGTTAATGAATGGTTTCGTACTTAATGGGATTCATATTTTGTGGGCAGTATTAAAGGTACTGGCAGTTGTACTTGTCGTTACACTGATAAGGAACACAAATCCCAGGATAAAGATTAAACAAGCTATCAATTTCTTTGTGATATGGATGAACCTGCTTGCTGTTATTGCGCTGATACTAATTGAATTTGGTTATTAAATATTTATAATCGTGGGGTTTAAAAATTATTGCTTCAAAAAATCGCTCTGGGTCTTCCACTTTGGAGGAGCCTCCTGCAATAATTGTGATATTGAGATCCTCGATTGTCTTACTCCAAGGCACGATCTGGAGCGTTTTGGTATTCTGCTGGTAGGAAGCATCAGGCATGCTGATGTGCTGCTGGTAAACGGCTCAATAAACATCCGCGATAAGGATAGATTATTAGAGGTTTATAACCAGGCTCCAAAGCCAATACTGGTTGTTGCAATTGGTGCCTGCGGTTGTACAGGCGGGATATTTGCTGACAGCTATACATTTGCGGGTCCTGTTGATAAAATAATTCCGGTTAATGCTTATGTCCCCGGATGTCCACCAAAACCGGAAGCTATTATTGCAGGAATTGTGAAATTAATAGAAAATACATAGATATGATAAGGGAGATTGGGAGATTGGGAGATTGGGAGATTGGGAGATTGGGAGATTGGGAGATTGGGAGATTGGGAGATTGGGAGATTGGGAGATTGGGAGATTGGGAGATTGGGAGATTGGGAGATTGGGAGATTAAGAGACGGAGATACTAAAATTGAAAATTATATACATGGAAACAGAGTTGATCATAGAAAAATTCAAAGAAAATTTCAATTCTGACATTCTTGAGATCCTAGTAAAGAATCAGAAGCGCATTACTATTACGATCAGTCCGGATTCAATTATTAAAGTCGCCGGCTATTTATATAAAACTGCCGGATTCAGGTTTATTATTGCTTCTGCTTTACATACAAAAAGAGGATTTGAGATTCATTATCATTTCAGTAAAGATGCTGTAGGACTGATACTTAACGTGCATGTTATTCTGGATAAAGATAATCCGCAAATTGAATCCCTCTCGAACATGTTCAATGCTTCAAACTGGATAGAAAGGGAGATGCACGAACTATTTGGTATCAATTTTCTGAATCACCCTAACCAGGAAAAACTGATTTCAGAAGGTAACTGGGCAGAAGGTGTTTATCCATTGAGAAAAGAGTTTAGGCAATAACCTGAGATTATTTATAATGAGCAAGAAAACACTCATACCGATCGGACCCTATCATCCACTTCAGGAGGAACCTGAATTATTTAAGCTGTATTGCGATGGTGAGATTGTAAAAGATGTCAAATGGGAAACAGGATATAATCACCGGGGAATTGAAAAACTAAGTGAATCAAAGACTTACGAACAGATATTTTTTCTTGTTGAACGTATATGCGGAATTTGTTCAAACTCACATCCTTTTGCTTTTGCTAATGCTGTTGAGGAAATAGCAGATATAGAGCTCACAGACCGGGCAAAATACATCAGATCGATAATCGGTGAACTCGAGCGGATCCACAGTCATTTACTATGGGTTGGGCTGGCTGGACATTTCCTTGGTTACAACACTGTTTTCATGTGGGCGTGGAAATACCGTGAACCTGTGCTTGACCTTTTTGAGATGATATCGGGAAACAGAAACAGTTATGCCATGTTCAAAGTGGGTGGTGTACGAAGAGACATTGAAGAGGCTAAAATTCCTGTCATTAAAAAAGTCCTGGATGATATTAAGAAAAAGACCGATTTACTTACCGGGGCAGTGATGGATGACCCGGTAATTCATTCAAGGACCAAAGGTGTCGGCATTCTTACCAGACAGGATATTATTGATTATGGGGCAGTCGGGCCCACTGCCAGAGCTTCAGGTGTCGCAATAGATGTGAGAAAAGATGATCCCTACGCTGCTTATCCCCTGGTTAACTGGAAAGTGATCACTGCTAATGAAGGTGATGTATTTGCCAAGGCGCAGGTCAGGTTACTTGAAATGTACGAATCAGTTTCAATTATTGAACAATGTCTCGAGGGCATTAAGAAGGAAAAAGAGGGAGATATAACAGTAAAAGTCAAAGAGATACCTGAAGGAATAGGGAATGGCCGTGCAGAAGCTCCTCGTGGCGAAGTATTTCATTTTGTGCAGTCAGACGGATCTAACTCTCCTGTCAGGCATAAAATAAGGGCTCCAAGTTATGTCAATATTGCAACATTTAAAAAATCCTGTATCGGTCAGACTATTGCTGATGCTACAATTTCGCTGGCAGCAGTTGACCCTTGTTACTGCTGCACCGAACGTATGGCGGTAGCTTATGATCTATACTCAGGAAACAAAATAATGAATGCCAACGAACTGATTAATGCATCAGTAAAAAGAACAAATGAAATAAAGAAAACGATTAACAATCAGCCATGAAAGAAATTTTCAGCATAATAACTTTGCCTGTGCTGGCCGGTCTGCTGCTTTTCTTTGTTCCGGAAAAATTCAGAACCTTCAAAGGATTAGTTGCTCTATTGATAAGTATCATTACCGGTTATCTGACAATTGTGATTTACAGTTCCAATAATCAGATGCTACATCTTAATGAACTATCTGTCGGTTCAGGCTTATCTGTTTTTGGTTTTGATCTTATCCGGAATGCCGGCAGATACCTGGTATTTAATCGTGATAGTCTTAGCAAGCTTATTGTTATATCTGTCAGCCTTTTCACATTTGTAATTCTATTATATTCAATCGTTTACATTAAAGCTGGAAGAGTCAAAAACTATTATCCCTATTTCCTTATTACTCTTGGGTGTGCTTATGGTGCCGTATTATCTGATAATCTTCTTTTATTCATTGCGTTCTGGGGTGTACTTGGAATAACTTTATATAAACTGATACATGGTTATGATGAAGAGAGTTCAGCAATCGCCAAGAAGACTCTTATTCTTATTGGTGCATCCGATAGTATCATGATTATGGGGATAGCGATACTCTGGAAGATTACCGGGTCGCTTAGCATGGGAGGAATATCTGTGCCGACTATAAATGCTTTATCAGTTGTTGCTTTTTTGACTTTACTCACAGGCAGTTTCACAAAAGCAGGCGCTTTTCCGTTTCATACATGGGTTCCTGATTATGCAAAAAGCGCTTCCGCGTCTTCATCCGCTTACCTTCCTGCATCACTGGATAAGCTTCTTGGAATATATTTTCTTGCCAGAATAACTACCAGTATGTTCATTCTGAATGAATGGCTGACTCTTCTTATTTTATTGTTAGGAGTGATTTCAATTATCGCTGCTGTAATGATGGCTCTTGTCCAGCATAATTACAAGCGTTTGCTCGGATTTCATGCAGTTTCACAGGTAGGATATATGATTCTTGGATTCGGACTCGGTTCGATGATAGGCGTGGCAGCGGGCCTTTTTCATATGATAAATAATGCTCTTTACAAAAGCGGACTTTTCCTTTCTGCAGGATGTGTCGAGTACCGGACGGGGATAGAAGAAATTGACGATCTCGGAGGTCTGTCAAAAGCGATGCCCATTACATTCCTTGCCTCCCTGGTTTTTGCCATGTCTATTTCAGGAGTGCCCCCATTCAACGGTTTTGCCTCAAAATGGATGATTTACCAGGGAATAATTGATTTTGGCACCGGATCAGGTGTAGCCAATAAACTATGGATGCTGTGGCTCGGATTAGCAGTACTTGGATCAGCGCTTACTCTTGCAAGCTTTATAAAACTGATAGGAGGAATCTTTCTGGGCCGTCAGAAGCCGGAGTTCGGGAAAATAAGGGAAGTTCCGGTTATGATGTGGATACCGGTGGTTATCCTTGCGATATTATGTATCTTTTTTGGCGTGTTTGCTACAAATTTTATAGTGCCAAAATTATTCATGCCTGTCTCAGGTGCTTTTCAATTAAAAGGATTCTGGAACTCATCATTTGTATCATTGCTTGTTTTAATATCAATAATTCTTGGAATAATTCTTTACCTGGCTTTTAAATCTTAAGAAATTCAGGTCTGAAGATAGCTTTATAGGAGGAGAAAAAATTCAGGATCAGACAAGTTTTTCTACAACGGAATTTTATAAGACTTTTGGTGAATTCAGGCCTATCGCATGGATCTACAGGAAAGCAGAAGAGCGATTATTTGATATTTATGATTTGTCGAAGCAGTTTGTTCTCTGGTTAAGTCATCAATTAAGTGAAGCTCATACCGGTGTTTTGCCAGGTTATGTGATCTGGGTTTTTGCAGGATTAATTGTTATGCTACTCATAATGATATAATTAATATAAGCTGAAATGGACCTGTCTATATCGATAATAGTAGGATTCATGATTTTAGGAGCCCTCTATGCTATCCACGCAAAGGATTTGCTTTCATCAGTAATAGCTTGTGGTATTGTAGGATACAGCCTTGTTATCTGCTTTTTATTACTGAAAGCTCCTGATCTGGCAATTGTTCAGATCGTAGTTGACACAATAACACTGATAATAATGGTTGCAGTTGTCCTCGACAGTTCGCGGGAAGAATCATATTCAAAACCTGACACTCAGGGGTATATTTCTGCAGTAACCGGAATTTTTATGATTGTAATACTTCTCTATTTTTTTGCGGTTTCAATTAGTACCTGCGATATCCTTGGCAAAAGTTCGCTACGAATGGCAAAATATTATATAGAAGGTGCGACACAAAAAACAGGTAGTGCGAATCTTGTTACCGGAGTCGTATTCGATTTCAGGGGATATGATACAATGGGTGAGGCAGTTGTACTTGTAACTGCCGTACTCGGGGTGTTGACAATTTTAAGATTAAAAGGGAAGAGATAAAATTAAGAATTAAGAATTAAGAATTAAGAATTAAGAATTAAGAATTAAGAATTAAGAATTAAGAATTAAGAATTACGAATTATGAAATACGAATTTTGAATTTAGATGATGAATAAATGAAAGGGATGACATTAATAGTAAAAAAGACTACTCAGCTTATAGCGGGTATGATTTTCATGTATGGAATTTACGTAATAGTGCATGGACATCTTACCCCGGGAGGAGGATTCGCCGGAGGAGTCATTATTGCAGGTTCATTTATCCTGATCACGCTTGCTTATGGCGGTGATTTTCTGAAGCTTTTAAAAGAAGAGACCGGGACCACTATTGTTGAAAGCTTAGCTACCATCATGGTAATTTTGATTGCCCTTTCAGGTTTCTTATTTGGAACAAGGATCTTTTTTAATAATTTTCTTCCTAAGGGCATTGTCGGACATCTTGTAAGTGCCGGTGTTTTACCCCTCTACAATATTTTTGTAGGGACAGAGGTCGCGGCATCAATATTTATAATATTTCTTTCACTAATTATCTTTAAGGAGGAGTCACCGAAATGATTACTTACGTAATGTGTTTTATATTATTTCTTGTCGGATTGTATGGAGTAATAACCAGGAGAAACCTGGTTAAAATAGCAGTCTCACTATCAATAATGGAAATAAGCACCTTCCTTTTCTTTGCTCTTATCGGGTACATTGACAAGGGTGTTGCACCAATAGTTGATCCTTCAGATCCGATAAAAGTATATGTCGATCCGTTACCTCAGGCTTTGGTACTAACAGCTATTGTTATCGGGCTGGCAACAACCTCATTACTAATGGCTGTCATTATCAGGCTTTACAGAAAATACGGGACTTTCGATATCAGAGAGATAAAAAACTTAAGAGGATAAATTATGAATCCGCTGATACCATTACTTGTCGTAACGCCTCTGGCCGGAGCTTTCCTGATCATGATTATCGGAAGGTTTATCAAAGAGTTAAACAAATACATAACCTCTGTGATACTTCTTTTTCTTGCCTGTATCAGTTTTTATTTTCTATTTACAACCGGAGAAAAAATATTGGTGTACAAAGTTGGCGGCTGGGAACCAATAGACAAGATCCCAATTGGTATTTATATGGTAATGGATGGATTTACAGCAATTATAGTTTGCATAATAAATCTCATTGGCTTCTTATCTGCTTTTTATTCAATCTCTTATATTAAAAGATACACGGCCGGAAACTATTTCTACGCCATATTCTGTCTTATGATCGGCGGAATGAACGGTGTAGTGCTCAGCGGTGACCTTTTCAACATTTTTGTTTTTCTTGAAATCTCTGTAATATCATCATATGCCCTTGTAGCATTCGGAGTAGAGAAAAATGAGCTGGAGGCTTCATTTAAATACCAGGTGTTGGGTGGTCTTGCCTCGTTTCTGATATTATTCGGGATTGGATTTATTTATTGGAAAACCAAAACTCTGAATATTGCCGATATAAAAGCAGCATTCGGTACTGGTTATGATAAAACTTTTTACATTTTTGTCCAATTATTGATACTTAGTGGTTTTGGTCTCAAAGCTGCCATTATTCCTTTTCATGCCTGGCTGCCTGACGCTCACTCATCGGCACCTTCTCCTATTTCAGCTATGCTATCAGGTGTATTTATCAAAGCAGTCGGTATTTATGTGATTATCAGATTGTTCTTTAACATGTTTGTTATAAGTGACGGAATGGCTGTCCTGATAACCACCCTTGGAACATTGTCGATGGTGATCGGAGTTTTTCTGGCAATAGGTCAATGGGATATTAAAAGGCTGCTTGCATATCATAGTATAAGCCAGATGGGTTATGTCGTTATGTCGGTCGGCATTGGGATGATCCTTGTTTCACGGGGAGTAAAACCTGAGATTGCCTCACTGGCTATTGCCGGAGGCATTTTCCATCTTATTAACCATGCAGCATTTAAAGGACTTTTGTTCCTTAATGCCGGAGCAATCGAATATACAATTGGTACCCGTAATCTTAAGGAAATGGGCGGTTTGGCAAAATCAATGCCAGTAACTTCTGCCACTTCTTTTGTCGCATCAATGTCTATTTCAGGAATACCACCATTCAACGGATTTTTCAGTAAGCTGATAATAATAATTGCTGCAATTATGGCTAAGTTTTATCTGCTTGCAGCACTGGCAGTTATTGTGAGCATTATCACGCTTGCCTCATTCCTTAAATTTCAGAGGTATGCCTTCTACAACCAGCGGGAATATCCAAAAGAACCCAGACCAGAAGAAGTACCTTTCCCAATGGTATTCAGTATGATTGTCTTGAGTATAATCTGTCTGCTTCTCAGTTTATTGGTGTTTCCTGAGATAAGGCATGCTGTTCTGACTCCGGCAATTGATGTCCTTACCGATCCTTTAAAATATTCAACATCAATTTTAGGTAAATGATATGAGATACGTAACAGTCTTTATTTTGTCAATGATATTCTGGTTAATGTTAACCTTCGAATTTAAGATGCCAAATCTTATTGTCGGGGCAGTAGCTTCTGTCATTACATCTGCAATATTCACCAGGTTTTTTATAAAGAATGTCTACAAACTGATTCAGCCTCAACGATATTTCTGGTTTCTTGTATTTCTTGTTATTTTTATCTGGGAATGTATAAAAGCAAATATAGATGTTGCTTACCGCGTGCTTCATCCTGCAATGCCTATCAGGCCGGGAATAGTGAAAGTCAAAACCACGTTAAAGTCTGATCTCGCAAAAATGCTTCTTGCCAACTCAATTACAATGACACCTGGAACTATTTCGGTGGACATTATTGAAGATAATCTATATATCCATTGGATCTATGTCAGCTCGGAAGATCCTGAAGTGTACACGGGGATTATAACCGGAGCTTTTGAAAAATATATTAAAAGAATAATAGAATGATCAATTATCTGAACATATTGCTTTATATACAGATAGGATTGAGCGTAGTCTGTCTGTACAGGATAATAAGAGGACCAACAATTCCGGACAGGATGGTTGGGGCAGATATTTTCGGCATTCTGGTAGTAGGTATCTGTGCAATAATATCTATCCAGACTGAAAGATCCTTTATTCTTGATATCGGAATTGCATGGATAATTCTGAGCTTCATCGGGACATTGACACTTGCCAAATATCTCACTGGCAAAAAACTTAATGAATAATATGATAACCTTGATATTTATTACAATCGGAGTGCTTTTTAACATGTTAGGTTGCATCGGAATTATCAGGCTCCCTGACACATACAACAGGCTTCAGGCTGCAACAAAAGCTGTGACGCTGGGTTGCTGCAGCATACTCATTGGCGTAATCTTTCATTTCGGATTGAATGATGCAGGAACAAAAGCACTGATAGCAATACCGATACTTTTCTTTGGGTCCACTGCTGCTGCCCACGCACTTATCAGGGGAACCTATCATTTCGGTATCAAATTGGGTGAAAAGAGCGTAAAAGACGATTATAAAGATGCAGTAAAATGAAGTATCCTAAGTTAAGAGAAGTCAAAGAGGCTTTGATTTCACTTGTCACACCAGCTTACACGTCGAAGTTCCCTAAGGAAGCTCATATTCCTTTCGAAAATTTCAGAGGTAAGCCAGTTGTTGATAATGAGAATTGTGTCGGATGCGAAACATGTGCAAATGTCTGTCCACCTAAGGCAATAACTTTTATTGATGATAAGGAAAAGGGATTCAGGACGATAAAAAGAGATTATGGGAAATGTATCTTTTGCGGACAGTGCCAGGAACATTGTATTACTGGCAGAGGAGTAAAATTGTCGGATAAAATCTATGACCTTGCAGTATTTGATCCTCAGATAAATATTGAATTTCAGGAAAAAGAACTGCTTATTTGTAAAAACTGCGGCACAATTATAACAACTAAAGAGCATCTTTATTTCATGCATAGGAAACTTGGCCCGAAAGCGTTTTCATCTATTCTGAATTTAAATATGCTCAATCAGAAATTAAAGCTGATTGAGGGACAGGATGTAGATATTGAGATCATGGATAATCTGAAGAGAAAAGACATGTTCAATATTATATGCCCAAACTGTTTGAGACAAATCCTTGTAAAATACTTATATAAAGGTGTTTGATGAACTAAATAAACTTATATCACAAAAAGATAAAAAGAAACTTTTTGTCGGAATCGGTAATCTCCTTAAAATGGATGATGGAATCGGTGCATATATAAGCAAAAGAATAAAAAACGAAAAGACGATTTCATCACTTACCGTGGAAACCAGTATTGAAAATTACATTGGAAAAATAAATAGCCTGAATCCTGATATACTGATACTTGTAGATTGTGTAGATATGAAGTTACCTGCAGGAGCGTTTAAATTATTAACATTAAATCAGATACACGACTTTACTTTCAATACGCACAATATTTCATTAAGAAAGTTATCAGAATTCTTCAGGATGCCGGTCTATATACTCGGAATTCAACCTGAAAAAATTGACTTTGGCGAAAATATTTCATACCTTGTAAAGAATGTTGCAAACAGAATTATTAAACAAATAAACAAAAAGGAGGTGCATCATGGCTGTAGAATATCTATGTAAAGTTTGCAGGGGCCATCTTAATGTTAAAACTTCCATCGTCCTTGCTGCCTCAAAACTCAGTAATCGTTCACACAGAGGACTGATCTATTTAAATCCTGAGATAGGGAACTATACTACTACCACACATCCATCATTTCAGATCAAAGAAGGAGAAGAATACATTTATACCTGTCCGATATGTTCTGCACAGTTAAATAGTATGAAGTACCTTCACATGGTAAGAATTATAATGATAGATGAAAACAGGAAAGAATACAATATTTACTTTTCAGGCATAGCAGGCGAAAAGTGTACTTATAAGATCAGGGGAAATAAAATTGAAGAAAAAACAGGTCCGGATGTGAAAATTTATAATAAATATTTTGAAGTTCCTGAAGAAGATAGAAAATATCTATAGAATTTAAGAAGTCATTTATTCTCTCTCATCCACCGGCACCCAAACCTCCACCCTGGTGCCTGCAGGATGACCTTCTGCATTGTAAAGGTCAGTTATGCGATGCCTTATCGGCATCTTATTTATCTGGTTGAGAATATCATAAAACTCCCCTGTAATTTTTAAACCTTTGCCTGTTGATGTGCTGTGTCCGGCAGCTTTTACTCTTCCGATGCCATTATCTTCAATAGTCAGTTTGAGATAATCCCTTTCCTTTTCAATCTCTATTTTCAAAAATCCTGTCTTATCACTGGGCATTATTCCATGTTTTATTGCATTTTCGGCAAATGTCTGTAAAACCAGTTTAGGAACCTGCTCTTTCCGAGTAACCCCCTTTCCGACTTCAATTTCATAATTTAACTTTTCCCCGAACCGCAGCTTTTCAAGTTCAAGGTAAGTGGTGACAAAATCCAGCTCTTCTTCAACACTCCGGTATATGCGTTCTGCATCATTAAGCATTCCCCTGAGCAATTGTGTAAATTTATTCATATAATCATAAGCATCCTGTCTCTCTTCGAAGTAGATAAGGGATGCAATAGAATTAAGTGCATTGAAAGTGAAGTGCGGATCAAGCTGTGCCTTTATACCTTGTAATTGCAGCGTTATCAACCTCTGCTTCAGACTCTCCTTTTGCACTACCTGGTAAGTGTTTATACGTCTGATAAGTAGGATAAAAAAGAAGAATAAAGCATAAATGCCAGGGTAGGCCAGGTAACCCATATAATAATAGTTATTCCTTTTCAGGTTAAAAAAATAACCTTTATTGCCGGCACTCAGGAATAATTTGTGTTCATGATTCTTTGAGAAATAATGAGAAAATTTCCAGTTAGTGCCAGGGGTTTTGAATTTGACTTCAGTCAGTTTTTCTAATCCTGCGCTGTAAACTGCCAGTTTCTCCTCATCTTCAGAATAAATCATAAATTCATTCTCCCCGTCAGCGTTGAGATCTATCTGGAATGGAATTATTGCTGAATGAAAAGGTAAATCAACTGTCCGTACCACTTCCAGTTCGTCATTCATCTCAATGAACTTATCTGTTAAAAGGTATATCCTGTCTGACTTATTATACCTACTTATAAATGGGTGGATATAACCCTGATAGCCAAAATCACTTAAAAGCCTGTACCTGATCAGTTTCCCTTTAGGAGAATAGATCATGATCCGCGATTTAAGCACTGATGTATCAGCTCCCCCTGCCCAATGAACCAAAACATAACCCTTATTTGTTCCGTTATCATACCCATTTATTTCCAGCCCGTTTGCAAATCCCGGAAACTCTATCGGAGGAAATTTAAAGTTCAACTGGTCATTAAAAACCATGAACCATGTACTGCTGTCCGAAAAGGGTATATCTGCCCTGTAATTTCCCGATGCAGTCATTGTTCCGAAAATCTCAGGACGTGAATCTCCATCCATATCTTCCATTTTAGGATCAAGACAAATACTCCCTGTAAACTGACTTGATTTCAAATCTCTGGTTACAAGATTAAAGGAATACAATCTTCTTGGTCCTGAGTGAAAAGCTGAAGTTATACTAAAAAAAAGCTCATCATAACCATCACCATCAGCATCAAAAAAACCTGCAGGTTTTAAAATAGATGTAACCAATCCATTCATATATCCGATTTTTGTGATGAATATCCGTTCCAGCTTTGTACCTGATGGTTTGAGTAATTCATTCACATTCAGGAACAAAGAATCTTCTTTATGGGTAAAAACATATATTTCCTTAAAACGATCGTGATTATAATTGCCAATAAAAAAATCAGAGATATTAGGATCCAGACTATCGGTAAGGTTCCACTGATCAAAAATGCGAAGGTCATAATCTTTTACTGCGATAAAGTAATATGGGAGCCCTTTCCCTGAATAGATCAATTCAGAAATTCCATCTGAATTCATATCTTCATACGTTAATTGCAGGGGAAGTTTCCCTCCTGACTCGATCGATAATTTATATTTTAATCCTAAAGACGGAAGGAACACAATTATTAAAATAGCCGGTAAGCCTGCAAGAAACCAGGATGAATAGATGATTTTTTTTAAAAGGGAACCGCCTTTCATTATTTAAAATATATCCAGATCCTTCAAATGCTGCCTGGGAATCTTTACGGTGACTGATGCGCCATCTCTGACGAGCGTAATAGAGTTCTCTTTCCGATCGAGCATTGTGATGTACTCATAATTAATTATATATGATCGGCCAATCCTGATAAATTCATTGCCCGGAAGAAGCTCCTTCACTTTGCCGAGGTTAAGTGAACACAGATGTTGCTTTTCGCCCGTGCAGATTGTAGTATAATTTCCATCTGCTTTACAGAAAAGAATTGAAGCAGGATTAATAAATACAGTACCTGAACGTGTATTAACATGGATTCTGGTAAATCGCTCGCTAGGCTCAGTGGATTTCTCTTGTTTGTCGGAGATGTCACTATCTTTCATTCTTTCAATGTACCTTCCAATACATTGTTTTAATTCCTTGCGGTTCACAGGTTTAAGAAGATAGTCAAATGCCTGATTTTTTATTGCTTTAATTGCATACTGTTCGTATGCTGTAACAAAAACGATTCCCGGTTTCCCTTTTTTTTGTGGAATGTCATGAATAAATGCAAATCCGTCCTTCCCAGGCATCTTTATATCAAGAAAAATTATATCCGGTTCGAAATGAAATAACTCATTATTAGCTAAACTGACGGATTGAGCTAACCGGATATCGTCAAAACAGAGAGTATCTTCCAGCAGCTTAAGAAGCAATTTTCTTGCGTTCTCTTCATCATCAATAATTAATGCACTCAGTTTAGGTTCCATAAAATAAGGCAGATGTGACTTCTCATGCTAAAAGTACAAAAAGATATCAAATATCAATAAACCAGAAAGTATATTTTTGATTTTAACCGAATTCTGACATTTCAGATAATTATAAATACTTCAGCCATATTTCTTCACATGAACTCATTTTTTTTAGTTTCATTGAATAATCCTATTTTTGTGATAATAACTAAAACCTGGAACAGAAATGACTATTGATGTAAATCAGAGAGCTGCGGACAATATCCGCATACTTGCCATGGCGATGGTGGAAAAGTCAAAATCAGGACATCCCGGAGGAGCAATGGGCGGCGCCGATTTTATTCATATCCTCTTTTCGGAGTTTTTGAATTTTGATCCCTCCGATCCGGCATGGATAAACCGCGACAGGTTCTTTCTCGATCCCGGACACTTGTCGGCGATGCTCTATTCAGTTCTTACGCTTACCGGTCATTTTACTACTGAAGAATTGAAAAATTTTCGTCAGTGGGGAAGTTCTACTCCTGGTCACCCTGAGCTCAATGTCATGAGAGGGATCGAAAACACATCAGGACCACTTGGACAGGGTCATACCATGGCTGTCGGAGCCGCAATTGCAGAAAGATTTCTTGTAGCCAGGTTTGGAGAACTATTTGCACACAAGATATTTACATACATTTCTGATGGCGGTGTTCAGGAAGAGATTTCACAGGGAGCAGGACGCCTTGCCGGGTTTCTTGGTCTCAGCAACCTGATCATGTTTTACGATTCAAATGATATTCAGCTATCAACTGAAACCAAAGCTGTTACAAATGAAGACACTGCCGTGAAGTACATTTCGTGGGGATGGAATGTGATTAAAATTGACGGTAACGATCAGAAACAGATGAGAGAAGCTCTTAAATCAGCAATAAGTGAAAAGAACAGACCAACTATTATTATCGGAAAAACAATAATGGGGAAAGGCCTTGTCGACAATGATGGAAAAAGCTTTGAAAGGAAAACTTCTACCCATGGAATGCCTGTGAGTGAAGCCGGCGGATCGTTCGAAAAATCACTGATTAATCTGGGAGGTGATACAGCAGATCCTTTCAGGATATTTGAAGAGGTAAAAGAATTTTATAATAAAATACTTGCTGATAAAATAAAAACTGCTTCTGACTGGAAAAAGAAAAAAGCTGATTGGGCCTCCAAAAACAGAGAACTCGACCAGAAACTTCATTCATTTTATTCCGGAGACGCTCCTGTGATTGATTACAAATCTATTATTCAAAAAGAGGGATCAGCTACAAGGGCCGCTTCGGCAGCAGTGCTGGGGGTACTTGCAACGAAAATTGAAAACATGATTGTTGCATCAGCCGACCTCTCAAACTCCGATAAAACTGATGGATTTTTAAAAAACACTCATGCTTTTGCCAGGGGCGATTTCTCAGGAGCTTTCCTCCAGACAGGAGTATCGGAACTCACAATGGCAGCCGTTATAAATGGTATGGCTCTTCATGGAGGAGTTATCCCCGCGTGTGGTACCTTCTTTGTATTTTCCGATTACATGAAACCTGCAGTAAGGCTGGCCTGCCTGATGGGATTACCTGTAAAGTATATCTGGACACACGATGCGTTTCGTGTAGGTGAAGATGGGCCGACTCATCAGCCGGTTGAACAGGAAGCACAGTTACGACTGATGGAACATCTTAAAAATTATCATGGCGAAAACAGCATGGTTGTTTTTAGACCTGCAGATGCAGCTGAAACGACAGTTGCCTGGAAAATGGCCATGGAGAACAGGAAGACACCGACTGCTTTGATTCTTTCAAGACAGAACATCAAAGATCTCCCTTCAGATCAGAACGAAAGATTTACCGATGCTCTGAAATCGGAAAAGGGAGCATATATAGTTCAGGATTGCGACAGTAGGCCTGATATAATATTAATTGCCAGTGGTTCGGAGGTAGCGACACTTACTGAAGGGGCCATTCTGTTAAAAAATGATAATCTGAATGTCAGAATTGTTTCTGTTCCATCGGAAGGATTGTTCAGAAATCAATCTGAAAGCTATCATAAGTCGGTTATACCTGAAAATATTCCTGTTTTTGGGTTAACTGCAGGATTATCAATAACATTACAGGGAGTTGTTGGTCCGAAAGGTTTTATATGGGGATTGAATAATTTTGGTTATTCAGCGCCTTTTAAAGTTCTTGATGAGAAGTTTGGGTTCACTGCTGAAAATGTTTACAGGCAGGTAAAAAATTACATCGCCGGTTATAAAAAGTAAACCTTTGACTTCTCAGAAACTGACTCCATGTACTGAGTTCAGATTGTTATATACATCGCAATTTTCTCAAGAAGATTTTTTTTACTTATAGGTTTGCTTAGATAACTATCACATCCGGCGGCAAGGACCCTTTCCTCATCGCCTGACATTGCGTAGGCTGTTATTGCAATAACCGGAATTTCCTTTTTTAATAATTTAATCTGCCTTGTTGCTTCAAATCCGTCAATTTCAGGCATCTTCATATCCATAAGGACCAACTGAATATCAGGATTGGCTTTGAACAGTTCGATAGTTTCCCTGCCGTTCACGGCATGAAGAATCGTTATTCCTTTTTCACGGGCAAGAATGGCATTAAGATAGTAGAAATTTGTGTCGTCATCTTCTGCAATCAGTATTACGGTTTCGCTTTCGGTTATTTTATTTTCCCTCGATGGAGTACCTGGCAGAATTATATCATTATCTTTCCTGAATGGAATTGTAAAGAAAAATTTTGATCCTTCACCAGGTTCTGATTCTACTCTTAGGTTTCCTTTAATAATGTCGGCCATTCCCTTTGCTATTGACAATCCAAGGCCGCTGCCTTCAGTGAGCTTTGTCGGACCCCGGTCTTCTTTTACAAAAGGTTCAAATATTTTGCTAATTGAATCTTTTCTGATCCCTATTCCGGTATCTTTCACAAAAAACTCAAGTTCCCCTTTATTGATACAATAGCCGTAGGTAATACCTCCTATTTCCGTGAATTTTATTGCATTATTCAATAAATGAGATACGATTTTCCTGAATATTTCAGGATCTGAATTAACTGGTAAGTTTTCGGTATGTTCCGGAATTTCAAGAGAAAATTCCAAATGCCTGTTTAAACATTTCAGCTTATAATTATCAAAAATCTCCCTGAGTACCTGCGCCGGAATAAAGTTTTTATAATGGACAGTCATACTTCCCGAAGTCATCAGGGAAATATCCATATAATTAGTAATTGTGTCCAGCAGACGGTCGCTGCTTTCATGAAGCATAGAAAATGAATCTCTTTTATCTTTCTCCGACAAGTCAGGTTGGGACATAACTTCAGCGAACCCCAATATTCCGTTCAGAGGTGTGCGTAACTCATGAGAGATGTTATTTAAGAATTCTGTTTTAAGTCTGTCGCTGGCTTCGGCTTTTTCCTTTGCCAGTTTTAATTTCTCAGTTGCATTTTTCCGATCGGTAATGTCATGAATGCTGCCAATTATTTTTTCAGGAACTCCACGAATATCCAAACAGAATTTTGCCGACAGAGAACAAGGGACATGTGTGCCATCGCGGTTTTTCAGGATGATCTCAAAATCCGAAGTAGCACCCTTCTCCCGTAATAATGCAAGGAGAGTATGCCTTTCTTCCGGTTCAGAGTAGAAATCAGATATTAGCTTTCCGATAAGGTCAATTGTTTGATATTGTCCTTTAGTCAATATCTCAACAGAAGGGCTTACCTGAAGAATAGTTCCTTCAATAGATGTTTCAAAATAAACGTCCTGGACATTTTCAAAAATTCCCCTGTATTTTTCTTCACTTTTACGTAATAATTCTTCCGCCTGCTTGTTCCCGGTTATATCTGTTATAAAACCTTCAAGAAATTCCAGCTCTCCATTTTGGGAAAAAATCCCTTCGCCTTTTTCCCATACCCATTTGATTTCTTCACTTCTCGTTATAATTCTATATATCAGCTGATAATGTTTTTTTGCCATCACCGCAGTTTGAACGTCGTTCCATACAAAATCACGATCGTCTATATGAATAAGATCATTGTATGAAAGCTTATTGTTGTTAATTAGATCTTCAGGGGAATATCCAGTCAACTCTCTTGTTCCTTCACTCAGGAACTGCATTGTCCAGTTTTTGTCGTTCACACAACGATATACTATTCCCTGAAGGTTCCCGATCAGAGTACTCAGTGTTTTGCTGGTCTTGGCAAGCTCATCCTCAATCTTTTTTCTCCGCGTAATATCCAGAATTGAAAATGTTAACCCTTTTGACAGATCACTCGTATCGAGCGGAGTTGAAGTGAAAATGGTATTTAAAACTCTCCCATCCTTGCATTTTAATCTTGTCTCAACAGATCCTGTTCCGGTCTGTTCTATCTGCTTGTTTTTTTCATCTCTGACAGATTTAAATTCCTCATCTTCAGGATAAATCATAGCCATGCTTTTGCCTATAATCTCATTCCGGCTATAACCTGTCATCCTACAAAAAGTATCATTTACTTCAATAAATCTTCCTTCTACTTCCAGTCCTATACCTACTGGAGTAGCGCTAAAGATGCTTTGTAATTTTTCCTCGTTTTCCTTCAGCAATAATTCACTAGCTTTTT
Source organism: uncultured Bacteroidales bacterium (assembly GCA_963838215.1). Classification (GTDB taxonomy): domain Bacteria; phylum Bacteroidota; class Bacteroidia; order Bacteroidales; family VadinHA17; genus LD21. The sequence continues at coordinate 471,395 of CAWIQG010000003.1, forward strand.
TTTCAGTCCGGATACTTTTCTGTTCCAAAGCTTCCTTTAATGCAAAAGGCAATCTTGTCATGTGCTCCTTAATAACATAATCTTCAGCACCTGACTTTATACATTCTGCAGCCGTCTCTTCATTCACTGATCCTGTAAAAAGAATGAACGGGATATCAGGATCAAACTCTTTAACAACTTTAAGAGCCTGCAAGCCGTTAAATGAAGGCATCAGATAATCAGAAATGATAATGTCGGGCTTGAAATCTTCAAGAGCTTTAATAAGATCCACACGGGTACAAACCGTTGTAAAATCGAATTTCAATTTTTCTTTTCTCAGTCCGAGAACTGCCAGATCGACATCAGAGGGAAGATCCTCAATAAAAAGTATTTTTAACAGGTTACTGTCAGTCATTTTATCAGATTTTTTATATCTGGTTGCCGGTTCAGCAGAAGCCAGTACAAACCTATATCCCTGACTGAATCAACGAATTTATTAAAATCAACTGGCTTTACAATATAACTGTTTACTCCCAGTTTATAGCTTTCAATCATATCACTCTCTTCATTTGAAGAAGTGAGTACAACAATGGGTATAATTTTCATTACCGGCTCAGATTTAATTATCTTAAGTACCTCGAGACCGTCCACTTTAGGTAGTTTAAGATCGAGAAGTATTAACCTGGGCAAGTTTAGTCGTTCACGGGTTTTAAATTGTCCCCTTGCAAAAATATAATCAAGGGCTTCTGCACCGTCACTCACTCTGACAACATTATTCGCAAGGTTATTTTTCTTTAATGCTCTCATTGCAAGTTCTGCATCATTCGGATTGTCTTCAACGAGAAGAATTTCTATTTCCTGGTTCATTGTGATCAATGGTTTGTGGTCAGTTTATGAGGATATTTATAATATTACAAATATACAAAATGTTTCAGCATCAAGTTAAAAATCTGACCACTAACTGTTTCATGGATAATAGATTCATCGTAATGTTTATCCAGGCTTGTCAGAGCCCGCTCAAATTCATTAGAATATAAAATCAGGTTATCCATGTCTGTGGTTAATTAGATATCTAAATTTTTCATCGGTAAACTAAAATAAAACGTTGCACCTTTCCCTTCAGCACCTTCAGCCCACACATTTCCACCATGGCGCAGGACGATACGTTTAACTATGGCAAGGCCCACTCCTGAACCTTCAAATTCCTCGGATTTGTGAAGCCTCTGAAAAACACCGAATAATTTGTGAGAATATTCAGGATTGAATCCTACACCATTATCTCTTATGTAATAAACATGGAATCCATTTTCCGTGTATCCACCTATTTTAATCTCCGGTTTCTTTTTACATGAAGAAAATTTCAAAGCATTGGAAATAAGATTTATCCATACTTGTTTTATGTAAGCCGGATCAGCGTAAGCCTCCGGAAATTCATCGATGACAAAACTTATCTTTTTCCGGATATCAGGCGAAGCAACTTCATTATACATCGATAATGCCATTTTTCTCATATCAACCCTGAATACTTTGTGCTCACCTCTTGAAACTCTTGAAAGAGCTAGAATGTCGGTGATAAGCTTATCCATTTTCAGAGTGTTACTGCGGATTAGAGTAAGGAGCCTCTTCCCTTCCGGTTCAAGTTTTGTTCCAAAATCTTCCACAATGAACTTTGAAAATCCGTCAATGGCACGTAAAGGAGCCCTGAGGTCGTGGGATACCGAATAAGCAAATGCTTCCAGTTCTTTATTTGCTGCTTCCAATTGAGAAGTGCGTCCCAGAACTCTCTTTTCCAGTTCTGCATTTAGTTGACTTATCTTCTCTTCGGCCTTTTTACGTTCTGTGATATCGAGGCAAGTACCGACCAGCCCAATGATATCCCCTTTAGCATCGCGAAGCGGCACTTTTGTAGTCAGAAGGTTTCGGGGAGTGCCACCGGGAGAATGGCTCCCTTCTTCCTTATCTACAACAGGAATTCCTTTTAAAACATCCAATTCATCGGATCTGAAATCATTAGCAACCTCAGACTGGTAAAAATCGTAATCAGTCTTCCCGATCAGGTTATCAGGAGAAGTTGCTCCTACGAAATGAGCGCAAGCCAGGTTAGCCATAAGAAAACGGCTTTCCCGATCCTTAATAAAAATATGCGAGGGTAACAGATCAATAAGTGTCCGTAACAGGTTTCTCTCATCTTCCAACACTTTCTCTACCTGTTTGCGTTCGGTGATGTCTTTCTCGAATGATTTTTTCAGCAAATCGCACTCCTGTTGCAGCTTCAGTAACTCGTTTATTATTTGATCCTTTGTTTTGTTCCGGTAATTCATCAGTATATAATTGTTATTGAAAGTACAATAAAATGGACCTTGTTGCTCTTTAGTTCATTTTCAAATTACCATATTTTCAAGTTTTCAAATTGCCCAATGTAAAAAAGAAAGTACTTCCTTTTCCCACTTCACTTTCAACCCATATTTTACCACCATTTTTTTCAATGAACTCTTTACACAGCGACAACCCAAGACCCGTACTAGGTTCTCCTTCTGTACCCTTGCGGCTGGTCTTTTCGTTCAGGAGAAACAATTTACTTTGTAATTCCGCGGACATTCCAATTCCTGAATCGCTTATTCTTATTTCAACGGAATCACTATTCTTAACGCAGGTTACAATACTCACCTTTCCACCGGCAGGTGTAAATTTTATTGCATTGGAAACCAGGTTCCGGATAACCGTATCGAACATGTGGTTGTCAGCAAAAGTTTCCAATTCATCCGGAATGGAAATTGCTACTTCAATTTGTTTTTTTCTTGCTGATTCAGATAAGATTTCAACACATTCCCTGACTTTTTTCTTCAGATTAAATTTTTCAGGTGCAAAATCCATAACACCTCTTCTCAGTCTTGACCATTCAAGCAGGTTTTCAAGCAGACTATATATATTTGTTGCTGATGTTTTCATACTCAGAGTAATTTCCCTGATATCTTCAATGCTCATTGTCTGGATTTCTTCAGCAATTATCTGAGTAGCGGAAACGAAGGCGCTTAAAGGACCCCTCAGGTCATGTGCAATTATAGAAAAGAATTTATCTTTTTCTGCATTTATCGCCTGAAGAAGTTCATTTTTAAGTTTAATTTCTTCTTCTGCTTTTTTACGTTCAATTGATATTGCGATCTGACTTCCGACAGAAACAAGAAATTTTACATCATTATCTGAATAGACATTTTCCTTTTCATAATGCTGAAGAACTAATACTCCAATTATTTTTGAAGGAGTTTGAAGAGGTATGCCTATCCATGAGGGGGAGTTAGAACCGACTAATTCGACTTCATTTTGTTCGACGAGTCTGTTAAAAACTTCCTGACTTAGAAGGAATGGTTTTTTATTACGGAAAACATAAGAAGTGCAGCTCTTTCCCATGGAAGTGGGACTGGGTGTCGGATCAAATTTGTCGACAAAATAAGGGAAGCTGAACAGACCCGTTTCCTGATCGTGCATCGCCACGAAACAATTCTCCGCATATACTATCTTGCCTAATGAATGATGTATTAATTTAAGCAGATCATCGAGATTGGAAGTTGTTGTGACACCCTGAGCAATCTCATAAATTACCTGATTCTCTGATTCCATCCGTTTGCGGTCAGTAATATCGCGCGATATGCCAAATGTTCCAACAATGTTTCCTGCATTATCATAAAGCGGTAGTTTATAGGCTGAAAACCAGGCATCAGAATTATCTTTCCTTGTCAGTTTTTCTTCCTTAAGAATAGGTTGCCCAGTCTTTATTATTGTCTGTTCATCCCCATAAGCCTGCCTTGCAGCTTGTTCTGAGAAAAAATCAAAATCAGTTTTACCGATTAGCTGATCAGGATCATCTAATCCGAATGAAATGGCATGAGCTTTATTATTTCTGATAAACCTGCTTTCCCTGTCTTTGAAATAGATATGGTCAGGTAGATTATTTAAAAGTGCATTTATCAGAAACTGCTCCTCTGCCAGAGCCTCCTCAATCTTCTTACGAGCGGTTATATCTCTGGTTACATTGAGAAGGTGAGGAACGCCATCCAGATCAATTAATGATGCTGACATAGAACCAATTACATCGTTCCCATCCTTGTGCCTGAAAATGGCCTCAAAGTTTTCAACCTTACCTTCTTCCTGGAGCTTTTTTACAAGTTCTTTACGCTTTTCCTGGTCAGCCCAAATATTCAGCTCCAATGAAGTCTTACCTAAAACATCTTCCTCGGTATATCCCAGTATCTTGAAAAATCCTTCATTCGCAGAAACATACATACCATCTGACATCCTGTTAATATTTACTGCATCGGGGCTGGTCATAAAAGCTTTTCTGAATTTTTCTTCACTCTTGCTTACTTTATCTTCTTCATGCCTGAGTCTTGCTATAATTATAGTCAATGGCCGAAATGCGAAGAAATACAGAATAGGAGAAACAATAACAGAAACCAGGATTGAATCGATCAGTAACTCCTTCAGAGTGGTAAGCGGGGGAAGAAACCAGATAAAGCCCCTGACCAGCATATCGCTTACTATTATGGAAAAAATTATTATAATGAAAAGCCGGGTTGGAGAATGAAATGTCTCCCTGCTTTTTTGATTCCTAAAAATGATTCTATTTTTCATCTTCATGAAATTATTTCTTATACCTCCTGAATGAAATAACGCGAATTCTATTCTTTGTTGTCTTTTGACCCCGGTATAAAAAACTATTGATAGCGCACAAGATAATCAATTTCCATAAAATGTAATATGGAAAGCACCAACGTTTTAGTCTTTCAGATTTCTTTTTACCTTTGCGACGACAAATAAAAAAGATGCAATACGATATTAAACCAGGTATAAAAGGATTGATATTTGATCTGGACGGAACGCTGGCCGATACCATGCCATATCATTTTAAAGGATGGAAAACTGCCAGTCAGAAATTTGGTGCAAATATCGATACTGATTTCCTGAGAAAACATACGGGCACGCCGGGCTGGATTATCGCAGATGAGATAATTAAAAAAAATAATCTTAATGGGAGTGTCTCTACCGATCAGATTTTGAATGAAAAACTTATTGAATTTTATAAGTACCAGCCTCTGGTCAAGCCTATTGTGCCGGTTGTGGAAATTGTAAAAAAATATTTTGGTATATTGCCGATGGCTGTCGGAACAGGAGGCCACAGGGAAGCTGTTGAGCGGACTCTTTCAATTACCGGCCTCCGGAAATATTTTGACATTATCATCACAGCCAACGATGTCGAAAACTTCAAACCTCATCCCGAAACTTTCCTCAAATGTGCAGAACAGATGAAAGTTAAACCTGAACTTATTGAAGTTTTTGAAGACGGAGACCTGGGTATTGAAGCTGCACTTAATGCCGGAATGACCGTCACCGATGTGAGATCGTGGTATGATTCGAACTGGTAAGGGCGAAGGGCACAGAGCTCAGGGATCAGAGTTTATTAAATGTTCTCCTTTGCGCCTTTGTACCGTTGAGCCCTTGCGCCTTTGTGCCACGGCGCCTTTTTATACCAGAATCTTTGTTGTCAAATTGGTAATGCTGGTCTTGATAGCATCAAATGGTTTGTTATCACCGGCATTATCCTGTTCAACAAACATGTATTTCATGCCCGCAATATTCTTTGCTGCCAGTATCTCCTTGAAATTAATCAGACCCGCGCCGACGGGGGCGAAATCGTTGCTGGCAGTTTTGAAGAACGGTGCTTCTTTAGTATACATATCCTTCATATGGAAAAGCTGGAACCTGCCAGGGTATTTCCGGAACAACTCAACAGGGTTTTGCCCGGCTTTTGTTACCCAGAAAAGATCAAGTTCCATAGTCATATAGTTTTTATCCATCTCTGCTAAAAAAATATCGAAGTATGGAACCTTACCTTCAACCATATCAAATTCGAAATTATGATTATGGTACCCGAACTGAACGCCTGTTTCCTTCATTATCTTCCCGACCTTGTTCCATTCGGCTACCATTTTCTGGTAACTGGCAACTGTTTTCCGGTCTCCTTCATTCACAAAAGGTTGCATACAATATTTAGCACCAAGTTTTGCATGGTCTTCTGCCATTTTTTTAGCTTCATCTATTGTAATACCATTGGGATTAACTCCTGCATGACTGCTAAGGATTTCCATACCCATGTCATTCACCATTTTTTTAAATACTGCAGGTTCATAGCCATAAAACTTTCCATTGGCATAGCTGGCAAGTTCAACGTATTTATATCCAATATCAGATACCTTTCTTAATGAACCAGGAACATCTTTTCCCATGGCATCGCGTATAGTGTACAATTGAAGGCCTATACCGAAGGTTTTAGGGTCAGCTACAGTTGTTGACCCGGAAGGTTTGCCGGTAGTTTCCCAGTTTCCCTTTGAAATAACAAATGCTCCCAAAGCACCTGTGGCAGATACTCTAAGGAAGTCTCTTCTTGATTGTTTGGTTTTCATAGCAATTCTATATATATTTTAAAAAAGTAAAATTCAGGAACATGCTGAAAAATCAGATAATAAAAATACTACAATAGTTTAAGGTGAAGAATAGAACAGCAAGTTTTTTTTAATTATGATCTGGCCAGATTTATGTTTCTTATCTGGTTTTTTTACTACAGCAGTGTATTGAGGATAGATTTAAGTGTAAAAACAACACTTAAACTCAGTTGAAATAGTTAAAGAGTTTTACAGTTGCTTTATTATTCGTCTCATTTGCATTCAATTGTTCAAAATTGATTTACTTTATTTCCGGAAAAATTTTCTTATTTTAATGAACCAGTTAATTATCACCTCCGACGGTTCGCATACAATCTATGTTCCTGAATTAAATGAACACTACCATTCAATTCATGGCGCTGTGCAGGAATCAACCTTCATATTCATCGATAATGGTTTTGAGTTTTGTAAAGCTGATCCCCTGAATATTTTTGAGGTTGGGTTCGGCACCGGGCTCAACGCACTTCTGACTGCTGTAAGAAGTCTGGCCGGAGTGAGAGAAGTCAACTATACCTCAATCGAAAAGTATCCGCTCGATGAGAATATTATCTATTCACTTAATCATCATTTATATGCAGGAAAGAATGGCAACGAGATATTTTACGCAATCCATTCATTACCATGGAATGTCAGTGTAAACATTTGCAGGAATTTTAATCTTAAAAAAATAAAAGGAGATATTACTGCCGGAGCTCTTACAGGCAGATATGATCTGATATACTTCGATGCCTTTGGACCTGAAAAGCAACCTGAAATGTGGACCAGAGAAATATTTTCAGAAATTGCAGCTGTGACAAATAAAAACGGGGCCCTTGTAACATATTCGGCAAAAGGCGAAGTGAAAAGAAATCTCATGGCTTGCGGATTTGAAGTGACTCTTCTTCCTGGGCCACCGGGGAAAAGGCAGATTATTAGGGCAGTGAAAAATTAAAATTTATTTTCCCGATGGCTTTTTTGCTTTCCCCAAAGTATTATCTTAGCGGAAATTTAAAATTTAAAAATATTATAGTATGAAAATCAAGGGATTTATTGTTCTTATAGGCGTAATCGCCTTAATGCTTGGCTCTTGTGGAAAGAGTACTCTTAAAAATACAAAACTTACCAGCAAAGAAGATTCACTGTCCTATGCTTTTGGAATTGTAACTTATAACGCCCTGACGACAGACAGTCTTACGCTTGACCCGATGATAGTTGCAAAAGCAATGCTAGATGGAAAAGCAAAAAAACCATTGATGGCCGATGATATTGCCCGTGCATATATCATGGTTTTCATCAATAAGCGCGAAGCTGCAAAAGCTGAAAAGAAGGCTATCGTGGACAAAGAAAAATATAAGGACTATATTGCACAGAATGAAGAATTCCTTGCTAAGAATAAAGAAAAGAAAGGTGTTATAGTTACACCCAGCGGATTGCAATATGAAGTAATAAAAATGGGAACTGGCCCAAAACCAGCTGCTGCTAATACTGTAAAGGTCCATTATGTGGGAACGCTGATTGATGGCACTGAATTCGATTCATCGGTTAAAAGAAAAGAACCTGCACAATTTCCGGTTTCAAAAGTGATACCCGGTTGGACAGAAGCTTTACAACTGATGCCGGTTGGATCGAAATTCAAACTCTATATTCCAGCATCTATCGCTTATGGGGCAACTGGTGCTGGTGATGTTATTAAACCTTATTCAACATTGATCTTCGAAGTTGAGCTTCTCGAAATTGTGAAATAACATGACGACAGCAGAAATACAAACTCCTAAAGGAACAATGAAAGTCAGTTTCTTTGAAGATGATGCTCCCGTTACCGTGGAAAACTTTATCTCTCTGTCAAAAAAGGGGTTCTATGACGGACTCGCCTTTCACAGGGTTATTCCGGATTTTGTTATACAGGGAGGTTGTCCTCTATCGAGAGATATGAACGATCCCAGAGTCGGAACCGGTGGCCCGGGATATAAAATTAATTGCGAATTGACCGGTGGTAACCAGTATCACGACAGAGGAGTTCTTTCTATGGCCCATGCAGGAAGAAACACAGGTGGATCCCAGTTCTTTATCTGCCATAGCCGTACGAACACAAAACACCTCGACAGACAACATACCTGCTTTGGAAAAGTATTTGAGGGTCTCGATGTTATTGATAAAATCCGGCAGGGCGACAGAATTGAAAAGATTATCATTCACGAAGAATAGACTAAAATGGCATTTGAAATCACAGGAAAAGTAATAGATATCTCTCCTGTAAATCAGGTAAACGACAAATTTAAAAAACGGGAATTTGTCATCGAAAAAAAAGAAACAGGCGGAGCAGCCGTATTTATTGATTATATTAAATTCCAGCTGTTACAGGATAAGTGCGATCTCATCAATGAATCGTATCTTAACGAAGATGTGAAGATATGGTTCAATCTTAAAGGCAATAAATGGGAACGCGACGGCAAGATTAATTACTTTACAAATCTTGATGCCTGGAAGATAGAAAAAACATCTTCAACGGGCAGGGATCAGAATGTTCCATCGCATACCACACTTGAGGATATTCCTCCTGAAAATGATGAACTAAGCGATCTTCCGTTCTGAAAAAATAACATTTAAAAGGCTGTCTCAATTTTGGACAGCCTTTTTAAAATACAATTTAAGTACTTATGAAGAAAAAGTGCATCTTTTTTATTGTACTTGCTTCATTTATCCTGGAAAGTCAGTCTCAGGTAGTGACATATCCCACACCTTCAAATTCCAGGGAGATACAGCTTCCCTACAACAGGCTTATTGAACCGGCAGGATACCAGATAATTTTCGGCGATGCATCCCGCGAAAATCATGCTCTTGATGCTGCGCTATCTCCTGACGGGAAATGGCTGGCAGTAGAGGAAAGAGTAAGTATTGTCTTTATCAGCACTTCAGACAATATGGTGAAATTCGTACTCAGAAATGATGACAATAAATATTTAAGGGGGGGAATGAACACTTATTCAGGAATTATATGGCACATAAGCAAGGAAGGTACTAAAGTTTTCTGGAGTGCAATCGGCATTGCTAACCGTTCATTTGTTGTTTCAGCAAAATGGGATGGAATAAAAGCAGAGTTTGATCGAATGCATGAATATAAAGCTGCACATGAAGCCAGCATTGCTCTGCCTAATGAGATTCTTATAAAAAAGGAATCATCGAAGGAGTATTTATATGTTGTTCTGAATGGAAACAATAAAGTTATAAAACAAGACCTCATCTCGGGTGATACGATATGGGTAGCTGACCCAGGTGTTGCTCCTTATGGTCTGACATTGGCTTCAGGTAAATTGTATATAACCAACTGGGCCGGCAGATATCCTGAGGCTGATGACAAAGATGTTGCAGGAGTTCCTTGGGGACTTGCAAGGGTTAATAACAAAACGGCGGGTGGTGCTACGAGAGAAGGCAGTGTTACTGTAATTGACCCGGACAATGGCAAAATAATCAAAGAACTGGAAGTAGGTCTTCATCCAAATAAAATAATAAGTGACAAAACCGGAAAATTTGTTTTTGTTGCCAATTCCAACAGTGATAATGTAACTGTAATAAATACGGCTAAAGATGAGATTGCCGAAACAATAAACGTCAGACTTCAGCCCGGAATTAATCTGTTTTTTGGTGATTCACCCAATGGTATTTGTCTCTCTCCCGATGGTAAGTACCTATATGTTGCCAATGGTATGGATAATGCACTGGCTGTTATTGAACTTGGGAAAAATGGTTATGCAAAAGCCTCAAACACTCAAAGTTTGGTAACCGGATTTTTGCCGACCGGAGCTTATCCGTCAGCAATAGCCATAAACAACTCGGGATTTTTATATGTCTGCAACCTTGAGGCTAACAGTGCCAGGTTGGGACTTCCGGATAAAAATACCACAAACCTGGCTTATAATTCACATCATATGATGGCATCAGTTTCGGTGATCCCCAATCCTGACAAAAAAGATCTTAGTGCTTTTACCGACACCGTTATTGCACTCAATAATCTAGCGAGAGCAACGAGTGCAAGGGAAAAACCAAGAGAATCAGTTCAGCCAGAACCTGTCCCGGAAAGGATAGGCGAACCTTCTCTTTTTAAGCATGTGGTATATATTATTAAAGAGAACAGGACCTATGACCAGATACTTGGCGACATGAAACAGGGTGATGGTGATCCGGGTCTGTGCATCTACGGAGCTGAGATAACTCCAAATACCCACAAGTTAGCTGAAGAATTTATCCTTCTTGATAATTTTCATGTTTCAGGCAAATGTTCGGCTGAAGGTCACCAATGGACTGATGCCTCAATTGTGACTGATTACATCGAAAAGAATATAAGAGCCTGGTTCAGAAGTTATCCGCATGTCCAGAATGATGCACTGGTTTATGCTCCTACCGGTTTCATCTGGGATAATGCATTAAGTCATGGCAGATCAGTAAGGATCTATGGAGAAGCTTCAGTTCCTGTTTTTGATAAAAAACTAAAATGGGCTGATATTTATAAGAAATATATAAACGGAGAGGTGATCGGGTTTTCTAATTACACTACAATTGAGAATGTAAAGAAAATTCTCTGCCAGACCTATCCGTCATTTGGAAACCACGAGTTTTCTGATGCGATGCGGGCCGACGCATTAATCAAAGAATTACATAGCTATGAAGATATGACGAGTGATAATCTTCCTGAGCTGATGATAGTTGCACTGCCAAATGACCATACTGCCGGGACAAGGCCGGGAAGTCCGACACCAAGGGCAATGGTGGCAGACAACGATTATGCCCTTGGGAGGATTGTTGAGGCATTTTCAAAAAGCCGTTTCTGGAAAAACACGGTCATTTTTGTTGTTGAGGATGACTCCCAGAGCGGGTGGGATCATGTATCAGCGTATCGTACTGTAAGCCTGGTAATAAGTCCATACTCAAAATTAAAAAATGTAAATCATTCATTTTATACACAACCTTCAATGGTCCGGACAATTGAACAGATACTTGGACTGCCTCCGATGAATATTCAGGATGCTATAGCTAATCAGATGACAGATTGTTTTGTTACTACACCCGATCTGGCTCCTTATAAGGCAATCCCAAATAATATTCCTATCGATGAAATGAATCCGCAATTGACATCATTAAGGGGAAAAGCTCTGCGCTATGCAAGAAAAAGCATGCTTCCCGAGTTCGATGGAGTCGATTCAGGGGATGATGATCTGCTAAACAGGATACTCTGGTTTGCTGCGAAAGGAACAACACATTATCCTGCAAAATTTGCAGGACCGGGAAGTGACATAGATGATTAGGGCAAATAAGGATCTCAAAAGCTAAAAAAATAGCATCATGAACAACCCTCTTCTACAGGAATGGGAAACTCCTTTCGGAACGCCACCATTTAACCTTATTGAAACAATTCATTTTAAGCCCGCAGTCGAAGAGGCAATTAAATCTGCCTCGGAAGAAATAAAAATAATCACCAATAATGATGAACTGCCTGATTTTGAAAACACCATCGCATCTCTTGACAGGGCAGGTGAAACGCTTGGAAGAATTACATCAGTCCTCTTTAACCTGAACAGTGCTGAAACGAACCAAGATCTTCAGGCAGTTGCACGGGAAGTTTCGCCGCTTCTCACACGCTTCTCAAACGATATTACCCTCAACGAAAAACTATTCAGCAGAATCAAAACCGTCTTCGGATCGAGGGAAACATCAGGACTCAACACCGAGCAGAAGTTTCTTGCAGGGAAAAAACAGAGGAGCTTCATGCTGGGTGGCGCCGGACTAAAAGAGGAGGATAAAAACCGGTTCAGACAGATATCTGAAGAACTTGCGACTCTATCGCTAAAGTTTGAAGAGAATGTTCTTGAAGAGACCAATTTCTTTGAGCTTCATATTACAAAAAAGGATGATCTTGCCGGGCTTCCTGAAAGTCTGGTTGAAATGGCTTCCGGCGAAGCTGAAACAAGAAAGAAAAAAGGTTGGGTGTTTACTCTCCATTTTCCAAGCTATGTGCCCTTTATGCAATACTCTGAAATAAGAGATCTGCGTGAAAAAATGTTCAAAGCCTATTCCTCACGTGCCTTCAGAGGTAACAAATCCGATAACACGGTTAACATACGCAGAATAGCTGATCTGCGACTGGAAATTGCAAAAATACTGGGATTCAGCAACTTTGCAGAAATGATCCTAGGTGACCGTATGGCAGATACTCCGGCAAAAGTCGAGAAATTTCTGGATGAACTTTACGTTGCATCAAAGCCTGCTGCTTTCAGGGATTATGAGAATATCAGGAAATTTGCAGCTGAAAGCGGACAAAAAGATGCAATCCAAAGGTGGGACTGGTCTTACTATTCTGAGAAACTTAAGAAAAAATTGTACGATATTGACGATGAAATCCTGAAACCATATTTCAGTCTCGAAAAAGTCGAACAAGCAGTTTTTTGTCTTGCAGAGGCACTTTATGGTATCAGGTTTTCCTTCAACAATACAATTCCAGTATATCATCCCGAAGTAAAGACTTACGAAGTGTACGATAAGGACAATTCTTTTCTATCCGTTCTTTACATCGATTACCATCCTCGTCGGGGGAAAAGCGGGGGAGCCTGGATGACCAGTTACAGGGATCAGAAAAAAATTAACGGAACAGAAATAAGACCCCTTATCTCAATAGTGGCAAACTTCACAAGACCGACAGACACAAGGCCTTCGCTCCTCTCATTCAATGAGCTGACCACTTTCCTTCATGAATTTGGACATTCTCTGCATGGGATGCTCACAAAATGTACTTATGAGAGCCTGTCAGGCACAAACGTCGCGCGCGATTTCGTGGAACTGCCATCTCAATTCATGGAGAATTTTGCTTTTGAAAAAGAGTGGCTCGATAGCTGGGCCTTCCATTACCAGTCGGGGGAAAAAATACCTGATGAAATTATCAGGAAAATTAAGGAAGCTTCAACCTTTAATGAAGGTTATGCCTGTTACAGGCAATTAGGATTTGGTCTTCTTGATATGGCATGGCACACAATAACAAATCCTGTTGAGACAAGTATATCTGATTTTGAATCGGCTGCAATGGCAAAAACCGAACTGTTCCCGAAAGTTGAAGGAATTTGTATGAGTTCCTCTTTTGGTCATATTTTCGGGGGTGGATATGCAGCGGGATATTATGGATATAAATGGGCCGAAGTGCTTGATGCGGATGCATTCAGTTATTTCAGGGAGACCGGAATACTGAACAAAAAAACAGCAACCTCGTTCCGTAAGAATATCCTTGAAAAAGGAGGAACTGATGAACCAATGAATCTTTATAAAAGTTTCAGGGGAAAAGAGCCTTCAATTGATGCTCTGCTTAAAAGAAGCGGATTGAAATAAATAAGAACAGGGGGCAGTGTGTAAATTGCCATGCAACATGCGTCATGCGACACTATAAAATAATAATTAATACTATCTTTGCTTCTTCTTAAATCTCATTAATAATAGTATTTAACTCACTATATATCAACATCTTAATATTCTTTATATGATTTTCTTTTTCGAAACTGATACTAAAAACATTATTGCAGCAGGTGCAAATGAAAAACTTCCGGATAAAGAAACTGAAAAACTGATCTGGTTATTTGGAAATGCTACTCCAATAGGTAAAAACAACCTCGAAGGAGTCTTTATTGGTCCGAGAAAAGAGATGATAACACCGTGGAGCACAAATGCTGTTGAGATGACCCAGAATATGGGAATAGTTGGAATAAACAGGATCGAAGAATTTTATGCAGCAAAATCAAAAAAGCCTCACTACGACCCAATGCTTCAGTCGTTGTACAAAGGACTTGATCAGAGCATCTTCACTATCGATAGACTGCCTGATCAGGTTATTCATATTGAGTCCATAAAAGAATACAACCTGAAAGAGGGACTTGCACTGAGCGATGAAGAGATTGTTTACCTTGAAAAATTAAGCAAGTCCATTGGCCGGAAACTGACCGACAGTGAAGTTTTTGGTTTTTCACAGGTGAATTCCGAACATTGCCGTCATAAAATATTTAATGGAACTTTCATTATTTCCGGCGAAGAAAAAGAGACGACTCTTTTTCAAATAATTAAAGAGACGACAAAAACTAATCCAAATAAAGTTGTTTCAGCATATAAAGATAATTGCGCTTTTGTACAGGGACCCGTTGTAGAACAGTTCGCCCCTGCTTCGCAGGATAAATCTGACTTTTTCAGTGTAAAAGATTATGAAACTGTTCTTTCCCTGAAAGCTGAAACGCATAATTTTCCTACCACTGTTGAACCTTTCAACGGGGCTGCAACTGGTACCGGAGGAGAAATAAGGGATCGTATTGCCGGCGGCAAAGGGGCATTTCCAATTGCCGGGACAGCTGTTTATATGACCTCTTATCCGCGACCCGATGGCCCTCGCTCATGGGAAAAAGTCACTAAGGAAAGACATGGCTCTATCAGACTCCTGAAGATATCTTAATAAAAGCATCAAACGGGGCAAGTGATTTTGGCAACAAATTCGGGCAGCCCCTGATTTGCGGTTCAGTTTTCACATTTGAACATTTTGAGAATCTCAAAAAGTATCGGTTATGATAAGGTTATAATGCTGGCTGGCGGTATTGGTATCGGTAAAAAGAAGGACAGCGAGAAAGAGATTCCCGAAAAAGGCGATCTTATTGTGTTACTTGGAGGCGATAATTACAGGATAGGGATGGGTGGAGGAGCTGTTTCGTCGGTCGATACAGGTGAATTCGACAATTCAATTGAGCTTAATGCAGTTCAAAGGTCAAATCCCGAAATGCAGAAAAGAGTTTACAATGCTATAAGAGCATTAAGCGAACTGGACAATAATCCTGTTATTTCTATTCACGACCATGGCGCAGGCGGGCATCTTAACTGTTTGTCGGAACTGGTAGAAGCAACAGGGGGGAAAATAGATATCAGCAAATTACCAATTGGTGACCCTACCCTTTCGGCCAAGGAGATTATTGGCAATGAATCTCAGGAACGAATGGGACTGGTTATAAGGAAGACTGATGTTGATACTTTGAGAAAAATTGCCGAAAGGGAGAGAGCTCCTTATTATATAATTGGTGAGGTCACAGGCGATCAGCAGTTTACATTCTTGAATCCTCTGACAGGGGAAAAACCTATCGACATCGCACTGGCATCTCTCTTTGGTGACCCGCCAAAAACAATTATGAACGATATAACTGTCGATAACAAATACAGGAAACCGGAATATTCATTTGAAAAAACAGACGAATACGCTGAGCAGGTTCTTCAGATTGAGGAGGTTGCCTGTAAAGACTGGCTCACAAATAAAGTTGACCGGTCAGTCAGCGGGCGGATTGCCAAACAACAATGCGCTGGTCCGTTGCAGCTTCCGTTAAATAATCTTGGAGCTATTACCCTCGACTACAGGGGGAATAAAGGTATGGCAACTTCTATCGGACATGCGCCTGCAGCAGGGCTCATTGATCCGGCAGCCGGTTCAGTACTGTCTATTGCAGAGGCTCTTACGAACATTATCTGGGCTCCGCTTACAGATAAGCTGAAGAGTGTGTCTTTATCAGCCAACTGGATGTGGCCCTGCAAAAATCCTGGTGAGGATACAAGACTCTATTTGGCAGTTAAGGCAGCAGGCGACTTTGCAATGGAGCTTGGTATCAATATTCCAACAGGAAAGGATAGTCTTTCCATGACGCAGAAATACAGCGATCAGGTCGTTCTTTCACCCGGCACGGTAATAATCTCTGCTTCGGGAGAAATCAAAGATATCAGGAAAATTGTCGAACCTGTAATAATTAATGATCCCTATACGAGTCTTCTTTATATTGACATGAGTCGTGATGACTTTAAGATTGGTGGCAGCAGTTTTGCCCAGATTCTCAATAGGGTTGGCAATGAAGTTCCTACGGTTAAAGACCCTGCCTATTTCAAAGAGGTATTCGATACTATCCAGTGTCTTATACTTAAAGATAAAATTCTGGCGGGCCATGATATATCAGCAGGGGGAATGTTTACTACTCTTCTCGAAATGTGCTTCTCAAACACCGATGGCGGAATAGATGTTGACCTGTCAGCTCTCGACGAAAGCGATACCCTAAAGATTATTTTCAGCCAGAATCCCGGAATAATAATACAGGTTAAAGATGAGGATGAAGTAGCTGAAATTCTTCTTGAAAACGGAATCGCATATTTTTCAATCGGTCACCCTATAAACGAAAGAATTCTGTACGTGACAAACCACAATAACACTATTAATTTCGACATAGATAAGCTTCGTGATAAGTGGTTCCTTACTTCTTATCTTTTCGATCGCAGACAGTGCGGACCAGAACTTGCGCTGGAAAAATTTGAAAACTATAAGAATCATAAACTGAATATAAATACGGCTGGTTTCCGGGGAATTTTCAAAACGCTTGGGATATCGCCTGAAAGAAGGAAAAAATCAGGTATAAAAGCAGCAATTATAAGGGAGAAAGGGGTCAACGGAGACAGGGAGATGGCTTATGCTCTTTACCTTGCCGGTTTTGATGTAAAAGATGTCCACATGACCGATCTCATTGCAGGAAGAGAAACGCTTGAAGAGATAAGTATGATTGTTTTTGTCGGCGGATTTTCAAATTCCGATGTTCTTGGTTCAGCAAAAGGATGGGCAGGCGCATTCAGGTATAATGAAAAAGCCAGGATAGCTCTTGAAAAGTTTTATGAACGTCCGGATACCCTGTCGCTTGGCGTATGCAATGGCTGTCAGCTTATGGTAGAGCTTGATCTTATATATCCTCTTCATAAAGAAAAACCTAAGCTTCTGATTAATGCATCGCATAAATTTGAATCAGGCTTTTTAGGAGTTAATATCTTAAAAAACAATTCGGTAATGTTTGGAAATATGTCGGGTATGGAGCTGGGAATTTGGGTGGCTCATGGAGAGGGACAATTCAGCTTGCCATATCATGAGAGCAAATACCATGTACCTTTAAAATTCAGCAGGCATACTTATCCGGCCAATCCTAATGGGTCCGATTATGATATTGCGGGTTTATGTTCAGAAGATGGTCGCCACCTGGTTATGATGCCGCATCTTGAGCGGGCTTATTTTCCGTGGCAATGCGGTTACTATCCTGCTGACAGGAAAAATGATGATGTCACGCCGTGGATAAAAGCCTTTATTAATACAAGAGAGTGGATTGAATCAAAAAACCGTTGACTCTCCGGTAAACGGTTTCAAAGGAATTAAACTGAATTGCGCATAAATCTCTTAAAATGCTTTCTAATGTTCCTTAATGGATGATCAGTCTAATTGAATTTTACCTTATAGAACATCAGCCTGAATCAACGGGTGATAGGGGTTAAAAATACCGATAACAATCTTGTGTTTTCTGTAGCACAGGATTTGGAATCCTTATAATCTTTTGGAATTATTTTCTCACTGATTACCTGGATATTGTAAAGGCCCGTGTCGCGGATATAAAGAGAACCCATAAAAGAATCGGCTCTGAAATACGGGTAAGTGACATCACTTGAGTTTTGAATTATTTTATCACATGCCGGACGAGCCTCTAGCCTGTTGTCGAGAATACTTAACATTACTGAATTTTTATATTGCAGATTCGTTGTGTCCTTGGTGGCGCTCGATAGCCACACATTAAAACGACCTGATTTCGAAACAACAACATTCCATTCAGCTGTGTTACTGGAAGGGTTTACCATGTCGCTATAACATTCTGCTTTATCGACTTTTAACGAAATAGTTCCATCTTCCTGCTGTAAAATTTTATTTTCAGCATCGATTTTTTTATCCTCATTTTTCTTAATCCCACTATTGCATGAATATAAAAAGACAACCCCAGCAATTATCATCCACACAAAAACATCTCTTCTCATTTTCCGGAATATAGTTTTTTAAATAAGTCGCATTTATAACGTAGTAAAAACGATTTCAGTATATGAATATTTTCAATTGACAAAATAAATGCAAATAATTCAATAATAAAAGAAAATAAAGTTATCCCTTTTAAACTTATTATCTTTTAACCACGGTGTATCACGGAGTAATCACTGAGTACCACTGTTTAATAAATCATGAAAAATCAGGAAAAATTATAAAAAAATTCTACCTTCATATCGTCTCGCTAAATTTAGAATAATATGACCTTATTACATCAGGAACTTACTGGTTCAATTTTACAGTGCGCTTACAAAGTACATAGTGTATTAGGACCCGATTTATTAGAATCTGCTTATGAAGAATGCCTTTATTATGAGCTTGATAAAATTGGTCTTAATGTATTAAAACAGAAACCTATGCCGTTGATTTATGAAGAAAAAAGACTTGATTTAGGTTACAGGATTGATCTTTTTGTCGAAGGAAAAGTCATAATCGAGATAAAATCGGTTGACGCCCTTAATCCTGTTCATTTTGCTCAATTAATGACATATTTGAAATTATCAAAATGCAGGATCGAATTCCTGATTAATTTTAATGTGCAGTCTTTGAAAGATGGGATAAAGAGAGTTATTTTATAGGAACCTGAAGTGCTTTCGTATGTGAGAAATCTACTCCGTGAAAAACTCCGTGAAACCCAGTGTGACTCAGTGGTTATGAAGATATATTTTTACACTATAATTATTAAATATGTAAAATTTAAGAGAGATTGGAGTAACTTCATCGCATACAGAAGAGGTCGGAGTAAGTTCTAAGGTATGTTTCAGATATAAGAGAATTTCAAATATTTGCTAATTCTTTTAGTGTATATAACTTATTATCAATGCTTTTTTTCATAGGTGAAACTACTAAAGCCTCAGCAACAATCTCTGAAATATCAGCCACTTTTGTTTCAGTTGCTGAAGAAAACGTCTTTTTGCAAAGAGGACATGCTGTAACCAATAAATCAGGATCTCCTATTGTGAGTTCTGCAGCTGCGTCACGCGCTATTTTGCCTTTTTTCTGATAGCTTATTTTCATATTGGCAAGACTGCCTCCGCAACAAAGTGAATTTTCATCTTCGAATTTACTTTTCTCAAGTCGCGAAACGTGTTTAAGAACATCTTTCGGTTCATCATAAACACCTGAACCTCTTCCCAGTTCGCATGGAGAATGGTAGACAACCCGCTTACGTAAAAAATTCATCTTTACTGAACCTTCATCTATCAGCCTCTTAATGAATTGTGTATGGTGAAGCACCTCTGCATCAAGATAATAGCTCTCCTTAAACACCTTATAACATATCGGACATGATGTAACAAGTGTGTGGGCACCGGTTTTCCAGAATATCTGCGAATTGAAATTTATCAGTTCCCTGGCTTCCTTATCCTGACCGGCAAGCATCAGAGGACGTCCGCAACAAACACCTCCATGTTCATCAATAAAACTGTAATTCACTCCTGAAGCATCAAGGATCTTTATCATTGAGTTTTTGATGGCTGGAGTGAGGTGAGTCATACAACCGGCAAAGTACAAAACATCAGCCTTTCCCGGATTATTTTCCGGAAGGAAGTTATAATTAGAAGAACCATCTGTTTTTTCAGGAATAACATTCTGCCGGCTACGGAAATATCCTTTATAAATATTCCTGATATCATTTTCAGCTTCAATTCCCCGTCTCTGGATCATCCGTATGGGAGAAAGTTCTATACCCACGGGGCATTTCTGATCGCACCTTCCACATAAAAGACAATTATGCGCAATATCAGAGACATCATCATTATTTCGGATAGCTTTCATCAGATAAGCTGACTGAATATTGGTAATTCCTGCTGAAAAATTCAGCTGACAGGCATCAATACATATTCCGCATGAGGAACATGCGAAAGTTTCGACCTCTGAATATGAACCTGCCTTGTCACCTGTTTTAATCCCGGAGTTTCTCATAAAAATCAGGAACAATTCAGTCGGAATATGCATATAACGCGTAACAGGAAGAAGAATGAAGAATGTACCCAGTGAAAGTGAATAGAGCCACCAGAATGGGTAGGCCAACTGTTGTGCAGGAAGAAATGATGCCAGCCATGAGCCAAGCGATCCGGTCAGAAAACTTCCTGTACCATAAGCGCCGCTGGTAAAGCTTTCAGCCAGAAGGCGGCTTGGAAAAATAAGCCATAAGGAGGTCAGAGCAATTTTATCAGTTATCTTCAGACGGGTAGTCTTCTTCATACCTACAATCTTTGAATAGAATCTTTTAGAGACAGCCAGCAGTAAGCCAGAAAGGATAAATGCCAGTATAAGATCCATCAAAAATCCAAAAGCTGCTTCAAATCCGGTACTACCAAGTCCGGGATGAAAAAATTTGAAAAATATTGCCTTATATGGAGCGTTAAGGTGCTTATTTCCAAAAATATCAGCTTCAACAGTACCAAAAAGAATCAGTAAGAACCATCCAAAAGCGAGACTCATGTGCATATAACCCAGACGGAGATTTGTCTTCAATATCTTCCTATGTATCAGACTTTCCATAAGAATCTCTTTCAGGCTAAGAGCAAAAGCACTTCCAAAAAATCCCCGCTGCAGTCTGAGCTTGTCCGGACGTGAAAGGTCATGGAACCATATAACACACCTTACAACAATATAGATTAATATGAAGTATAACCCAATATTGAATGGAATTATGAAGGGATCAAATTTCATAATCGTCTGATATCTGGAATGCCTGTTTAATAAGAGTAACAATATTTCTCGTATTGACACCACGCGGACAAACGAGTGTACATTTTCCGCACAGCATGCACTTTTTTATATGCTGCCTGGCATAATCATTTTCACCACGCTTGATGAGTATATGAAGTTCCCTGAGACTAAATCCGGTAAAATTACCTGTAGTACATGTTGCGGAGCACCCTCCGCATTCGATACACAACCTGAAGCTGGGCTCTTTTTCAAAGATGTATTCAGCAATCCTTCTGTTGTTGGATTCGAAATCTATCTGCCGCCCTTTTGATATGGTAAATCCAAAACTTTCCATTTTATTCCCTTCCAACTTTAAGAAAATCCATAACTTCTGAAACAGCTGCACGAGCATGAGATATAGTTTCAGTAATATTTAACGGAGCAGTACATGTGCCTGCATAGAATATCCCGGATATATTGCTCAGGTTGCTTCCGAAATG
The DNA here is from genome assembly GCA_963838215.1 of uncultured Bacteroidales bacterium. Taxonomy (GTDB): domain Bacteria; phylum Bacteroidota; class Bacteroidia; order Bacteroidales; family VadinHA17; genus LD21. Next base: position 492,952 of record CAWIQG010000003.1, read on the forward strand.
ATGATCAGCAGCAGCAAAAAACCTGTTTTCGCCTGTGTTTAGACCCGCTAATCCGGCAATTTTTTTGCCACCCTCCGACATTTCCATCCCTGCCATAAGCACAAGCATGTCGACTTCCATTTTTAACGGACGGCCGGCCAGTGTATCTTCGACCTTTATTATAAGTTTATTATCTATTGACTCACTTGCTTCAGATACTTTTCCTCTGATGAAGTTTACGCCCCATTTTTCCTGAGCCTCACGATAAAGCTCTTCATAATAAGCTCCACCCATCCTCATATCCATGTAAAAACAAAATACTTTCGATTCAGGAAGGTGTTCCCTTATTTCTATTGCCTGTTTTACTGCCGTCACGCAACATAATTTGGAGCAGTAAAGATTTCCGACTTTTTCATCGCGCGATCCTACACAATGAACTATTCCAATTGTTTTAGGAGTATTGCCACTATTTAAAGCTATTTTACCTTCCCGGAACATAGCCTCAAGATCGGATGAAGTAATAACATTATCATAAATATCATAGCCGTATTCCTCTTTCCTTGCACTTTGAAAAAGATCAAATCCCGTAGCAACAATTAAAGCGTCAGCAATAAGCTCTTTTCCCATATTGGTAATAATGGAAAAATGAGTTTTGTTCCTGATTAACTTTTCCATCGTTGTGTCAGTCATGAGCTTAATGTCACCATTAAGAGTGATCCTGTCAAGATATTCTTTAACTTCAGAGCTGTTCCGTCTGTCGGGGAAAAGTTTATACCAGTCATTCAAATGACCTCCCGTTTTGTTTTCTTTCTCCAGAAGCGTAACTTCAAAACCGGCCTTCGACAATCTGCCTGCAGCTTCAAGTCCGGCTACACCTCCTCCTATTACTACAACATGCTTACTCATTTATGATCAGACATTTATCAGGTTATGGCTTTTGGAAGACTGAGGCTTTAATTCCAGGTTATATTTATCTTCAGGTGAATATTCAATACCCATTTTATCAAGCACCGGTTCACAATCGGTCTGGTGCATCTGAAGACCCAGATCCCATGGATCATAACCCAGAACGAGCCCTGCAACCTCTTCATAAGTAAAGACAGGTATGCCCTCACCATTCTGTCCATATCGTTTACCTTCCATTTCGTTGATGACATATTGCCATCTGTCGAGAAACATCGGGCAGCCCGGACAATTAGTAATAATCATGTCGGGTTTATACGGTTTCATAGATTCAAACTTCTCTTTCGAACAAGCAACAGAAAAACCCCTGTTTGCCTGTACCAGATATTGCCTGAATCCGAATCCGCAGCAGTGACGGCGTTCGGGATAATCAATTATTTGTCCTCCCCATTCTTCAATCATTCCTGTCAGAACAAATGGATACTCAGCTCCGCCTATACCTTTTGAAGGGAACATTTTGGCATAATGACAGCCAATATGATCTACAACTTTTAAAGGCTCGCCTGTATTTTTATTTATAAGTTTATATTTTGCTTTGGAGGCTATCTCTTTTCTGAATTTATATATTACATCACTTGCGTGTGCAAGATTTTTTGGTTTTTTAAACTCCCTGCCGGTTGCTTTTCGTAACTGCTCCCTTATTTTTTCTTCTACAGCCGGGAAATGGTGCCAGGTATCAAGTATTTCAGTATATAATCCGAAGGAAGTTATGCAGGATGGCAAAAGATTTTCATAACCTGCTTCAGTCATGAGAGCAAACTGACGGGCAACCACTGTCATGGTAGTTTCAACCGGAACAATATCGCCATGATAACCAATACCTGTACAGGTAGTATGACAGGGATGTTCATAAACATCCTTTTTAAGTTCTTCACGCATTATCTTAAGAAAAGCTGTTTCTGATCCCGGAAAGAAATTCTGCCTGACGCAGCTTCTCACATAGTAGAAATTATCATCAGCTATTTCTTTCTGATAATCCTTCCAGATGGCTTTTTTCCCTTCAATATTCATCCAATAAAAATATTATCTTGTGTGGCTACCATTATTAGTAGTATAGATATGTCTGAAATACTCATTATCAATGCCTTCATCCAGTGTCATATTCAACTCTCTGGCTTTTTTCTTTGAAAATTCTTCAATCTTTTCAAATCTTTTCATTCCTCCTGTCACCTCAAAAATCTGTCTGATCTCATCCATAGCTTCTTCAGGAATCTTCCTAAGAATTCCCGGGCCATCACCCTTATAATTGGCTCCCATTCTGTTGAACACGGCATTATAGTTATCCTGTATCCAGTTCCAGACAGGTCCCTGTTCAGGATGCAGGTTTGTACCAACTCCTTCAAGGTAAAGACAATAGCCATAGGTAAGTATCCAATGGCCAACTGTTCTCTTCAGGGCAAGCTGCTGCCTTCCTTTTTCAGATTCGACGAAATAGCCAAGATCCTGAGAAAGCGATCGTAAAGCCATTATAATCAATCCCGGTGCATTTCCCCTTGGACAACGGGTCTTACATGACATACATTCACCACAATACCAGATGGTTTCAGATTTCAAAAGCTCTATTATCTCATCATCATCCTTTGTCTGAACAATATCCACAACTTTTCTGGGATCATATTCATAAAACTCTGCAGCCGGACAGATAGCAGTACAAACCCCGCAATTCATGCAGGCATTTAATCCCTCTTCAAACCGGATATCTTTTAAAAGTAAGTCATAAAGCTTTTCCATCAACCTGATAGTTGTGAAATTTGTAAAAAACTAATACAAAAGTAGCTCTTATGTAAAAGGTGCGAAAGAAGCTTAAAGCCTATTTGTACAGGGTATTTATACGTATAAGGAAAGGCGCAACGGGGCAAAGGCAAAACGGCTCAATGGCGCAATGGCGCAATTATTTTATTTTTTGCTTAATTACAATCAGTTTCAGCACATTATCAACATCAGCCTGATCATTTATCTGAATTGAAACAGGTCTTATCGAACCATATTTTTTTGCTTTTTTGAAATCATCGATAATCTTCCGGGACAAATCGCTGCCAGCAATCAGAACTTCAGCCTTATCCCCAAAATAAAAGGTAATTCTGATAGTATCATTTAACAACCCGGCCCAGAAAACAGTCTTCTTTTTATGAACCATCTTAAAAAGCCATCTTTTGCCGTCGTTATAAAAATTCCATTGACCCATAGAATCTTTATAGTTACTGGTCATATGGTTCATTATGCTCTGCCAGAAAATTTTTCTATCCCCCAGAAGTGAAAAGATATATTCATCTGCAGGATAGATATCTTTATCGGTAAGTAATAAAACTTCTTCTTCAGCCATTTTAATGAAATTTAGTCAGCTTTATAATGCCAGGAAATATCAGTTCAGACTCTTTAAATTCGTTAAAGCCTCGGGAGAGTACTTAAGAACTCCTGAAATGATACTGCATTCTTCCAGATCTTTGCACTCTCCACAGGTTCTAAAGCCTTTAGCGGCTGCACAAACCCTGATCTGGCACATACTCCAATGCCCTAACTTCACCCCTTCCTCTCTGCATCCTGTGCAATTTATCATTTCTGACGACATATCAGGAGCATTATAGAGGGTTTTCCATTTTTCCGCAGTCACTTTCCTGAGTTCATCATCATTATTAATTGTTGCAATTCTTGCTTCGCAGGTACTGCAGTTCAATCCGCAACATGCAATAATTTTTTCCATAACTATAGTTTTTAAATAGATAACCTGTCAAAAAAAATATTTTGACGAATTATTAATCAATCTTAACGTATCAAGTTACAAAACTTTTTGAGATTCAAAAAAAATCAGGAAAAAAATTCATATATCCAAATTCAACATGAACCCAATAATAATTACTAACAGTTGTATATTGAAATGCATGAATAGTTTACATAAATTGAGTATAGGTAAACCTTCACTAATAAATAAGAGGAATACAAGAATAAGCAGTGCCGATTAATTCTGTCTATTTTTTAACATCCACCGCAGAAGCTTTGCTTTTTGTAAGAGTAAGTGGAACATCTCCCTCAGAATAGGTAGCTTTACCTGATATTAATGCATCGTTTTCCATTTTTAACTTCACTGAAACGTTCTCGTTTTCAATAAATATTGTAAAGGACAAAGAGTCTTTTTCAATTTTTAAATTATCTCCATCAAATTTACTTTCAAAACCTGTAAATGCCATCGATAAAGAATATTTCTTTTCTCGAGAAGCTACAATTATAGATCCTGAGGTATATCCTGCAGGAGCATACGGAGCATCAAACTTCCACTCACCAACAGGGTTATTTTTTATCTGACTTTTCTGGGCATTTATTGCTGAAATGCCGAACACTATAAACAAACTTAACAGAATTATTCTTTTCATAAATTGAGATTTTAACTAAAATAACAAAATTGATTAAATCGAAGCGACAAAGTTAATCCGTTTTTTTAATTATTTTTTCATGACAAAAACTTTAATATGAGTATCGTTATCAGTGATGGGGAGAGGTGGTGAGGGTTCACAGATAATATTTACTTAAATAACCAATAATTTAAATCCCAGTACGTTAACAAGTCTCTGACCCGGGCAGAAAATCTTATAAGCTGACGGCCACACTTTTGAAAGATACCTGTCCTGCTTTTCACGGATTTTCACAATCAGTTCGTCCAGAGCAGGCAGGTTTGAAGTATCGGGGTATTTATATCCCAGTGTTTTAACCAGTTGAGTAAGATCGTTGTACTTTCCAAGATTCTGTGTCATGCTATCCAGCTTTTTTTCAAGAGCTTTTACAACGGACTGGTTTAGTGCTCTGAAAAAATAAACCTGATATAAAAAATCTTTTGCTTTCTTTCTGAATTCATGAAGGCTTTCCGGTTTCAGACTGTTCCTGCTGGCCAGGTATACATCCACAACTTTTGTATAAGTCAGCTCAAGCTCTTTTATAAGAAGCTGAGGATCAATTTTATTCATTGACTGAAATCGTATCCTATATCCTGCTCTGCTCATAATATCATCTATCAAGTCCAATTCTGTTTTTAACTCTTCCGATGGCTCCTGAACCGGTGCAGTTTTTTCCATAAGAAGAAGAATCTTTTCATTTTCCTTAAGTCCGGAAAAGATTCCTGGAAACTCTTTCTTTAATTCTTTGAGAGTTTTCCTGTGAACTGATGTCTCTCGCCACGAACGCATTATTCTACCTACTTCCCTGAATGCAAAGATATTCCTGTCGAAAGATTCCATATCGAGCTGGGGAGCTGCAAGCTTAAGGGCAGCTCTTGATTTCTTCATCAGAACACGCACATCATGCACTACTTTCTCATCAGGGACAGCAGATATTTTCAACAAAGTTTGTGATTCTCGGATATATCCGGCAAGCGCAGGTTTTATATCCTTCAGCTTAACGAAATCAAGTTCCATTGTTCTGTTCAGCTAATAAAACATAATCACTAAAGTTATTAATAAAAATTGTGTAACAATTTATTATTTTCAACATAACCATTAAAAAGCTAATTTTGCTGATAATATAATGAAAACTCAAAAATGGGTAAAATAACGATGGGCCAGAGGATTGGGATCCTCACGGCCGGAGGTGATTGTCCGGGTATCAACGCAGCCATACGAGGGGTAGGAAAAACAGCCATTGTAAAATATAATATGAAACTGATTGGGATCAATGACGGGTTCACCGGCATGATAAATAAAGAATACAGAGAGCTTACCGAGTATGATCTTTCAGGAATACTTACAATTGGTGGAACAATTCTCGGAACCTCAAGAGAGAAGCCATTTAAAAGCAACGGGAAAGGGAAAAGTGAAATAAGTAAGCCAGTACTGATAAAAGAACATTATGAACAAATGGGTCTCGATTGCCTGGTTTGTATAGGTGGAAACGGCACCCTTAAAACAGCTCATCTTCTGTCGCAGGAAGGGCTGAACGTCGTTGGAATTCCCAAAACAATCGATAATGATGTATGGGGAACCGATCTGACTTTCGGGTTCGATTCAGCCGTTAATATTGCTACAGAAGCCATTGACAGGCTTCACTCCACAGCCAATTCGCATAAACGGATAATGATAATTGAGCTGATGGGGCACAATGCCGGATGGATAGCTCTTTATTCAGGTATTGCAGGAGGAGGAGATGTAATCCTGATACCTGAGATTCAATATGATGAAGATAAAATTGCTGAATATCTTCTGAACCGTGTGAATGAAAATAAAGCTTATTCAATTGTTGTGGTGGCCGAAGGTATTAAGAATCCCAGTAAAGACCGATCGGCTGCTCAGTATTTAAGCAAAAGAATAAGTGAAATGACGGGACTTGAAACAAGAGAGACTGTTCTGGGTTACATTCAAAGAGGAGGCACCCCCTCTCCTATGGACCGCATACTGGCAACAAGATATGGCACTGCTGCTGCCGACATGATTGCAGAACGTGATTTTGGTAAAATGGTTGCATTAAAGAACACTGAAATTGTATCTGTTCCTCTTTCAGAAGTTTCAGGGAAACTAAAGCTTGTTGAACCGGATAATCCACTCGTGACTCAGGCACAGAATATGGGAACAAGTTTTGGAATTTAACCTTTCAATTGATCTTCAGAAACAACCAGCCTTTTAGTATTTAAGGAAAAATGAAAAAGCTAATTTTTATCCGGCATGGAAGAGCAGAAGATCCTGTTCCTGAACTTTCTGATTTCGAAAGATCCCTGACAACCAAAGGTAAAATTATCACCAGGCTGATGGCCCGAAAGCTCACTGAAAAAGAGAATTCCCCCGGAGTATTGATAACCAGTCCAGCTTTCAGAGCATTGGAGACGGCATTTATTTTTGCTGAAGAATTCAGAATCAAGCCCGAAAAAATTATTATTAACAGCAATCTGTATTACAAAATGAATTTTAAATATCTGCCTGAAATTCTTTCTCTTATAAGTGAGGAAACTGATTCAGTTATGCTGTTTGGGCATAATCCTTCATTTACAGAGATATCTGATAGTTTATGCAAAGATGGTTGCGATTTTATGCCAAAATCCGGTGTGATCGGAATCTCCTTTAATATAAAAACCTGGTCGGATGTCAGCCGCAATTCCGGAAAAACAGAGTACTTTCTAAAACCTGAAAAAATATTATGAGTAAGACATATATCCCAAAGGAAATAAGCTGGTTATCATTCAATGAACGTGTTTTACAGGAAGCTGAGAACAAGGAGGTTCCCCTGATAGAGAGGTTCAAATTTCTTGGCATCTATTCCAATAACCTCGATGAATACTTCCGGGTAAGGGTAGCAACTCTGAAGAGACTTTCAGAATTTGGCGAGAAATCAAAGGATATTCTTGGCTACAATCCAAAAGCCACCCTTAAAAAGATACAGGAAATAGTGCTTTCTCAGAATTCAAAGTTTGAGAAAATTTATTCAGGGCTGATACAGGAACTGGATAAACATAAAATACATATTATCAATGAGAAGCAGATGAACCAGGAGCAGACTGAGTTCGTACAGAAATTCTTCCACAAAGAGGTACGGACAAGGTTAATGCCATTTCTAATCGAAAAAGATTCCGAGTTGCCGAATCTTACTGATGATGCCATCTATCTTGCTATTTATCTCGTTAAAAAGGAGACACAGAAAAAAAGATTCGCGCTTCTTGAAATACCGACAAATGTTCTTCCAAGATTCATTATTCTGCCGGAAAAAGAGGATGATAAATATGTTATTTTTATTGATGATATAATACGGTACGGACTTAAAGAGATTTTTTTCATTTTTGATTTTGATGAGTTCTCTGCTTACACAATAAAACTTACCAAAGATGCTGAACTTGAGATAGCTGACGATATTTCAGAGAGTTATATCGACAAACTCTCGCACAGTCTACAGCAACGGAAATGGGGTTCGCCGGTTCGCTTCATCTACGACAGGAAAATGCCTGAGGAGTTTCTGAAAATTCTCACAAAAAAACTTAATTTCGGTCCGAATGATGTCATAATTCCCGGCGACAGGTATCATAACTTTAAGGACTTTACAAGTTTCCCGAATCTCGGACGAAAGAAGTTCTATTATGAGCCTCTGATTCCTATTCCTCACAGGGATATTCAGTCCGGAAAAAGCATTTTATCTGTAATCAAGAAAAAGGATGTTATGCTTTTCTTCCCTTACCATCCGTTTGATCATTTTATTGATCTTTTAAGGGAAGCATCTATTGATCCCTATGTCACTTCCATCCAGATAACGCTGTACAGACTGGCCAGAAACTCCAGCGTCATCAATGCACTTTTAAATGCGGTAAGGAACGGAAAAAATGTTACAACAGTGGTTGAGTTGCAGGCAAGATTCGACGAGGAGGCAAATATTTTATGGGGCAATAAACTGATGGAAGAGGGTGTCAAAGTAATATATGGAGTTCCGGGACTGAAAGTTCATTCCAAGCTGTGCCTGATAACACGTGTTAAAAATGAAGTTGCTCAACGTTATGCTGCAATAGGCACAGGTAATTTTAATGAAGATACGGCGAGAATCTATACCGATCATCTTCTTTTAACAACAAATAAAAAGATTACAAATGAAGTCTTTAAGGCATTCAGTTTCTTCAACGTCAATTACAGGAAGGATAACTTTTATCACCTTGTGCTTTCGCCCTTCTTTTTGCGCAACAAAATTATACTCCTGATTGAGAATGAGATAAAAAATGCCAAGGCAGGGAAAAAAGCCTTCATATATCTCAAGCTTAATAATTTAACCGATGGTGAAATTATTAATAATCTTTATGAAGCAAGCAAAGCAGGCGTTACTATCAGGTTAATTATCAGAGGAATGATTTCACTTGTCCCCGGGTTGAAAGATATTAGCGAGAATATCAAGGCAATAGGAATTGTCGATCGTTTCCTCGAACATACCAGGTTCATGATATTCTGCAACGGTGGAAATGAGGAATGTTTTATCTCTTCAGCCGACCTGATGACCAGAAATATCGAACACCGTATTGAGGTTACATGTCCTGTTTTTGACAAGAGTATCAGGAATGAAATGAAAGAGATATTTGAAATACAATGGAGCGATAATGTTAAGGCGCGAAAACTCGATGCTTCACTTTCAAATGAATTTGTAAAACCGGGGAAAAAACCAGTTCACTCCCAGATTGAGGTATTTAATTATCTAAAAAGAGTTAATGAAAAATCTCCTGAAAAATAGATTATCAGTTTAGTCCTTTGTAATTAATATATTCAACATAAATACTAAAGAAAAGCATTATGAATTATTATATCCTGTTTGCTGGTACTGTCTTGATAATTATTTTTTCATGGTTTTTGTCAATCAGATACAAAAGGTATCACGGTATTACCAGGTTCTTTGCGTTTGAGAGTGTTTTTATCCTTGTATTATTGAATATAAGGGTATGGTTCAGCGATCCGTTTTCGCTGCCCCAGATAATCTCCTGGATACTTTTAATGCTTTCAATTTATGTTGTGCTTGCGGGGTATATCCTTCTCAAACGAAAAGGCAAACCTGACAGCAACTTCGAAAACACATCCGTACTTGTGAAGTCAGGTATTTATGGGTATATCAGGCATCCATTATATCTTTCTGTATTCCTGCTCGGTACAGGAGTAATGTTAAAAGACCCCGGAAAGGTTCAGCTTGCTTTTGGGGTCATTAACTTTGTTGCAGTATATTTTACAGCCAGAATTGAAGAAAAAGAGATGATCGGAAAATTCGGAGATGACTATAAAACGTATATGAAAGAAACAAAGATGTTTATTCCTTATGTAGTCTGATTGTTTTGCGATCTTATAGTCTTAGTGTTTTACCTTTACAGGTTCTATAGCCTCCGTTGCATTATTTTGAAGAGATCCAGGCAATTACCTTCTCAGAAGTCGGTTTATCCTTTGAATAAAAGACATCTACCAGTTTCCCGTTTTCATCAATAAGATATTTCTGAAAATTCCATTTGACCTCTGAATCCATTACTCCATTTTTGTCCTTTGAGGTGAGCCATTTGTATAGTGGATGCATATCCTTTCCTTTAACCGAGATTTTCTCCATCATCGGAAACGTTACACCATAGTTTGCTGTGCAGAATTTTCGAATATCAGCAGCCGATCCTGGTTCCTGATTCATGAAATTATTTGCAGGGAATCCGATTATTACAAGGTTACCCTGGTATTTCTCATACACCTCTTCGAGGTCCTTATACTGAGGTGTAAATCCGCATTTTGATGCAGTATTTACAATCATTACTTTTTTACCTTTCAGCGAGGCAAAATCAAAATCCTTTCCTTCAAGAGTTTTGACCTTAAAATCATAAAAACCTGAAGTCTGAGTAAATCCTGTCATAGAAATTGTAAATAAGATAAATACTAAGATTAATTTATTTGATTTCATAATAATTTGTATTGCTATAATTACTTTTAGTCTTTATTTGTCAAAATATACTTGTTTCCTCTCTAATAATATACTTTTACAGTATTAAACAACAGGAAAAGAGTTATGTTCAGAAAAACATCGAAACAGTCAAAAATCTTATTCATTTTAATCATCCTTCTGGTTTGTCGTCCTCAGTCTATCTTTCCGCAACAAAAGTCCAATTCCGGAATAAACGACCTTGAGAACTATCTTAAAATAAATGAAAGTGAACAACGGCTGATAGAATTTAAAGATGACGACGAAGCCCTGAAACTGAAAATCATTCAGCTGGATGTTATCAATAACAGCAGGAGGAGATACAATGCATCGCAGGTGAAGCTCGATATTTTAGCTTCGCGAGTTGCAAATAAGATGTGCAGGGAAGCTGCTGAGAATAATTATGTGGGACACTGGAACATGGCCGGTGAAAAGCCTTACGTCAGGTATGCCTTTGCAGGAGGATATGATCATATTTCTGAAAACGCTTACGGCGAGTGGTCGTCAGCTAAATATAGTGTATCTACTACACTTATCAGTTCTATGATGAAAACGGGACATGGCACTTTCATGGCTGAAAAGGCCCCAAATAACGGACATAAAAAAAACATAATTGAAAAATCGCATGATTTTGTAGGTATCGGTTTTTTTCTTTCTGACAACCAGTTCAGATATTACGAAGAATTCATTGACAGGTACCTTGAATTTGAAAATATTCCTGGTGAGGCGCAAATTAATGAACCATGCAGTATAATTGTAAAAACAAACGGTGAAAGTTTTTTATATTATGTAGTAATCTACCGTGAGAAATTTCCCCAACCTCTTGCACCGGCCCAGATCAGGAAAAGAGGTAGCTATGAAGACTTTACAAATGAAATATACCAGAATATAACTGCATGGGATCTCTGCCGGTACAGGAACGGATCTGAATACAGCATTCCCCTCAGTTTTTCAGAGGAGGGATTATACTATATCCAGATTTATTCCGATAAAAAGGAGATTACAAAACCAGCTTCGATTGATACCAAAGGCAAAACACCGGAAAGTGGCATTGTAATTAAGGTTAATAAATAAAGAAATCCTATTTTTTTATCATCTCATTTTTTGAGACGACATCCATTACTACGGGGAACGTCATATTCTGATCGGGTAATTCAAGGGTTCCTGTCATTTTGGTTGTATCAGCTTCTTTAATAAAATAACCCTCTTTTATAGCAAAAAACACAACTCTTGTACCGGTATATGTTCCTGATGTATTTACATTCATGCCCTGAGTCTGGTTGGTCATTTTCATGCTGCCTGAAAGTTTTGCAGATATCTTTGCACAATCAATGCCATTGATTTTCTCTATTCCTTCGAATTTACAATTTGATTCAACCGGCATCCATCTTGTCATGATTTGAGTTTTGCTGTTTACAGTGTCGTGTGTGATCCATTTATCCCCAGCTTTGACGGGACCTGAGGGAAGCTCCGGGAAATAGCCATCGAAAGACTGTGATGCATCGCTTTGCCCGCTACCCGGAACAGAAAATACAATTTTTGAGGCTTCAGAAAGATCGGTTGTTTTACCTGAAGGAGTAATTACTATTTCAAACACTTTATCTTTTGCCTCAGTCACTGGTCCGCCTGAAGCACCTTGTGGAGTGTCCATATCCTGAGCCATTGAATCGATTTTGATTTCAAGTTTCAGGTTTTTATCCTGTTTCCCGGCTGATTTTACATTACATTCAAGGTAAGAAGTCACATTTACCAGCATTGATTGTCCGTTAATGTCCATATCCTGGACTATTTTGCTGGTATGCAAATACATTACACTTTTATCGGAAGGATAATTGTACTCAAGTTTAATACTTCCTTTCGGAAGAGTTTCACGTGACTTCTTCTGTGAATAGGCTGTTGAACCGGTTAAAAGAGCAAAGATCAGAATTAATGCAAATAAGATTTTGCCTGAAATTAAATTTCTCATAATGTTGCAGTTAGTTTTTAAATAATGTATGATCAACAAATTACATGTACAAATATCGTTAAATAGATATTAATACTCAATAACTGAGAAATAAAATCTAAATTATTTTCCTTATTACTATGATATTAAAAAAACTCGTCATATTTTTGCGACTCTTTTTAATACACCTTCGCCAAGGCTTCGGTGCATTAAACGGGGTGTAGCGCAGCCCGGTCATCTGATTGTGAATTGAATATGTATTATGTTTATATAATAGAATCACTCCAAAGCAAAAGGTACTATATTGGGCAGACATTTGATTTAGAGAAACGAATTGAAAGACATAATATAAGGAAGAAATATTTCAACTAAAGCATTCAGGCCCTGGAAACTTAAATGGTGGAAGGAGTTTGAAAAAAGGGCAGATGCAATAGTTGTAGAAAAGAGAGTTAAAGGTATAAAAAAGAGAGAAGGAATAGAACGTTTTGTAAAAGAGAATAAGTTTCGGGGTGTAGCGCAGCCCGGTTAGCGCATCTGGTTTGGGACCAGAGGGTCGCAGGTTCGAATCCTGCCACCCCGACAAATGAAAAAGCCTGGCACGGAAGTGCCGGGTTTTATTTTTCTGTTGCGTTGAAAGTTTGCTTTCATAAGCATAAGGAAAAATTAAAACCCGTAAATGAGCACAGCGAATGACAGGATTTTTCATTTGAATCACTCCCTAATAGGATCACCGAAGGTAATCCTGCCACCCCGACAAATGAAAAAGCCTGGCACGGAAGTGCCGGGTTTTATTTTTCTGTTGCGTTGAAAGTTTGCTTTCATATTTCTCTGTCCGTAGTTTGAATTAAATCCGGGTTCAATCAGGTCTCCCCTTTTCAGAAATGCTTTAGTGCCATGATAGAACTTTTCAATACTCTGGTCGGCTTGTGTGGTTTGAAGCATGTGCTTTAAGTTGTGCAGTGGGTCAGAATTTTACTTTCCCCATTGCTATTGACACAAATATTATTTTATTATCATCATTAATCCCATTAGGAATGTCAGACTTATAAAAAGTATTTTGAATCCTTTTTCTAAAACATCTATTTTTATCTTTTTCAATAAATGGGGACCTATCAAAGCACCAATTGCTGCGCTGCCACCTAATAGAATGATTAGTATAAAATTGATATGACCTACTGCAAGGTGTCCAAACAAACCGGAAATTGCATTAAAAATAAGAACAAAAACAGAAGTTCCGATAACCATGTTTGCAGGAAAACGAAGCATATATAATCCAGCAATTACAGGTGCTGTTCCGCTAACTCCAAACAAACCCGCCATTATTCCTGATAATAAACCGAATACTGAACTTATAGAAACCTTTTTTAGATTTATTATTTTCAATTCATCAAGATTATCATTGTTTATATTTTCTTTTTTCTTCTTTCTGAAAAGTATTGGAATAGCTATGAGTATTGCAAGTATTCCAAAAAGTTTCCTAAGAATGAAAGATGGTATTATTGTTGAAAAATAAACCCCAATCAATGTGCCTATTATTCCTGTTATCCCGAAAATCAAACCTATTGGCACATTTACATTTCCCTGTTTACGATGAGCATAAGCCCCAAATATGGTTGTTGGAATAATGGATGCCAGCGAAGTTGCAACAGCAACCTGAATAGGCACATTAAATAAAAGGGTAAGCAAAGGGACGTAGAGACCACCGCCACCACCACCAAGCATGGATACCAAAATGCCTATTACCAAACCGAATAATGGTAAAAATAAAAAGGATGTAGGGAAATCGAAACTCATACTTTGTTATATTCTCTAAGTTTGTCTGATGCATTTTTTAAAACAGGACCGCCATGTCCCGGAAGTAAAACTTCAAATTTTAAATGTTTAATTTTATTTATTGTTTTTACAGCTTCTAATGTATCGGAAGTAGCAATATTATTAAACCCTTTAATATTTGAATGTTTATCAGTTATAATTGCATCACCCGAAAATAAAACAGTTTCTGCATTATATAAAGAAATGCTTCCTTCTGTATGTCCTGGACAAGAAATTACTTTTAACCCACCAATAAAATCACCTTCTTTTAATGTCATATCGGGGACTATCTTTTGAGTCTTCATCATTTTTAATAGTACCCCGAAAATTAAACCCATCATTCCTCCAATCATTCCTTTCAGTTTTTTCTTCTTTTCTCCCAAAAGATAAGGAACTTCATTTTCATGGATAGCCACTTGTGCTCTGGTTGCATTTTTTAAATCAATGACACTTCCCGTATGGTCAATATCAGAATGAGTAAGGATTATATACTTAATTTTTTCAAGGGATATATCCAATTCAGAAATTTGACTAAGGATTTTATTTGCGTTTCCTGGCATCCCTGAATCAATAATAGAAATCTCGTTTTTATCAGATATATATAGGTATGAATTTGCTCCTTTAATATTTTCAAATAAATATAAGTTTTGATTTATTTTCATTTTTGTGTCTTTTAGTTATAAATAAGAGATATACAAATAGTGTTGCCTGTCAAAGAATTAATGTTGTATATAACAACAATATATTCAAAAAAATTATAAAGTTTCAGCCCTGCTTTTAATATGAGCTGCTACTTTATAAAAAGTATTCAATTCGGATTCATTAAGACCTTGCTGCAGTTCTTCAAACATAGCAGAAAAAATATTCTCGTATTGTTTGATTAGTTCTTCTCCTTTTTTTGTGACCATCAAATAATTCTTGCGCCTATCTTTTGTGCCAGCAACTCTCCTGACCAATTCTTTTGTTTCCAATGAGTCAATTAACCTTAATATGGTTGATTTATTCTTACATATTAAATCAGCCATATCTTTTTGTATAACTTCTTCCTTTTTCTCGCTTATTGCATGCAATAGTTTAAACTGTTCACGGGTTATCTTTAATTTTATTTCCGCCTGATTTTTAATACATTTTCTTATCGCATGGAACATATCTTCTAATAATATACGTCCCTGTCTTATTTCCAATGGTGTATTCTGCTTTTTCATTTACTAACATTAAAACCAATATAAAGATAAAATAAATTAGTTGGTATACGCAACTAATATTAATAGTTTTTTTAATATGCTTTGAAGCGATAGGGGAATTGCAGCACTTTTGCAGCTGGAAATAATATCTACCTTTAAAAATAGGTTGCAAATGTGCTGCAATGTGAGATAGCCAAAACGCCTTTGGCGAAAAAGTTACGAATTAGTCGAAACACTTAGATACTTTTATTTAAGAAAGATAATACAGGCTGCCGTAATCAAAACAATGCAAATAAATGCGATGTAGGAGTACGGACTTGCCCAATTGTAAGACCATCCCAGTCTCGGATTAATCTTACGAACTAATATTCTTGGGTCATTTGGATTGAAATATAAAATTCCTTTCCAGTTATTGGGATTTTTGCTCATCGTTTCAAGAATCGCTTTCTCAAGTTTGGTTTTCATTTTCGTAATTCATTTCTATATTCAAATATAAGACGAATTAATAAAAGGATTATATCCATATTGAGGATTATTTAAAACGAGTAATAATCTGACGAATAATGATGAGGTAAAACATCATGCACTCATCTGTATATTTCGTAATTAAGTGGTTAAAATTATCAAGTTTAAACTTACCCAGTGATTATAGATTTGAGAAATATTTTATATCTGGCAATCGAATCAAGAGCACCAATATCATGCTGAAAAATAATTTTATATTTTAAAAAATTGTAACTTTGGAAATATGCCCATACCTTTATGTATACGTTCATCAATTAACAACTTTCTTTAAAAAACATTACTTTGAACAAAAATCAACAAATAATATCGCCCACAAAAAACACACCAGAGGTCATTCTGGACCTGAAAGGGACTATTAAATTTACAGGCCGGTTAATTTCGGAAAATGCCGAGGATTTTTTTAACCCGATAGAGGAATGGATAAATGAATATTTTAAAAATCCTGCTGAAATTACCAGAGTTGAAGTTTGTATAGAATATATGAACAGTGCCGGCACTAAGTACTTACTTGGTATAATTCATAAAATTACACATATTCATCTCGGGAAAAATAATAAAAAGTTCATAATTAACTGGTACTACAAAGATGAAGATGAAGATATGCTGGAAATAGGGAGATTTTTTTCTTCGGACCTAGATGTACCTTTTAACTTTATTAAGATAATCTGATAATTCTTCATTTCCGCACGCACGTGCGATTATTTCAAAGATAATTTAATAATCTCAACAGTAATTCAATCGTAAAATTTCTGCAATCAGAAAACATTACAGAAAAGCGAATGGATTATACGATTAAAAGAATTCCCTGTCGCGGGAATATTTATAATTAAATAATTGTCTATTTACTTTAAGAAGATGCCCATCAATATTTGACCCTGAAGAAATGACAGGAATTTTGAAAAATTTTAAAATATAGGAAATGAAAAAAATTATTTCAGTTTTTTTTGTAATGGCTCTTTTTATATCATGTTCTCATAAGATATATAACTCCTCAAGCTGGCAAAAAAATAAAATCACAGTAGATGGTTATATACCAGAATGGCCAAATCCATTAAGATTTTATGACCAGGAAAGCGGGATAAATTATTCTATATCCAACGACCTTCAAAACCTCTATTTTTGCTGCAGTGTTTCTAATGACTTCCTGCAGACAAAAATACTACGCTCCGGGCTCGAATTCGGAATTGATACTATTGGGAAAAAATCATTTTCAGTCAGTATTAAATATCCCTTCAACAACGCTTCAGATACAGATCCTCGTAATAATATTGCTCCACAATCAGGAACAGGCAGCACTAACGGAGAAAGGGCTCCCCGTTCTTCTTTCAAACTGAAACTTATTGCCGAAGCTAACGAAATTCTGCTTACCGGATTTAAACCATATCTGGGGAAATTTGTCTCACTGTCCGTTCTGAACACAACAGGTATTTCGGCAGCTATAAAAATTGACGACAGGGGCATTATGAATTATGAAGCAGTGATCCCATTTTCAACATTTTACAAAAAAGAGCTGACCGCATCTGATTCCAGTAGAGTTTTTAATTTTCAAATCAAAGTTAATCAGCTTGCCAATTCAGGTAACGGTTCATCCGGCGGAAACAGAGGAGGTGGAATGAGAGGTGGCGGTATGGGTAGTGGAATGGGTATGGGAATGGGTGGTGGAATGGGCGGTGGAATGGGAATGCGCGGTGGTGGAATGGGGATGCGTGGAGGAGGTATGGGAATGCGTGGTAACAGTGGAGATAACAGTTCTCAAAGAAATGCCGCATCAGGAACCACAAAAATTTCAATTAAACTGAAACTTGCATACAAATCATAGTACGCATTAATAAACGGTGTCGCTCTGTGCTTTCTCTGTGTCCCCAGTGGTAAAAAAATACATTAAAGCGTATCACTGCATTTATCCCAGCTTAAGTTGGATGATTGATTTTCATTGGCATCACCTCTTATTAAACTGGGAAATTAAACATCTTTTTGTTTTCATTGTTATTATAAAACGGAAATGAATTAATATTTCCCTTCTTCCTGATTTGAGAAATAAAAATAAAAAGATGAAAAAGAAAGAATATCCTGAGCAGCTACGTAAGGTTGTAATAGTAGGTGCCGGTTCAGTTGGTGCTACATATTGCTATGCGCTTGCTCAGAGCGGCCTTGCTGACGAAATTGTATTGACAGACCGGAATGAGAACCTTTTGCATGGGCAGGTGCTCGACCTGGTGCATGGTCAGCCATTCTTCCCTACTGTTAACATCCGTTTAGGATCATCACACGATTATGCTGACGCTCAGCTTGTTGTTATCACTGCCGGCACAGCCCAGCGGCCTGGTGAGACAAGGTTGCAGCTTCTAAGAAATAATGCTGGCATTGTCGGGAGCATTGCCGAAGATGTAGCGGCTCAGAAATGCAAAGGTGTAATGCTAATTGTGAGCAACCCTGTTGATGTTCTGACGTATGTTGCTTTAAAACGTTCTGGTTGGGACAGAGGTCGTGTTATAGGATCAGGTACAGTTCTCGACAGTGCCAGGTTCAGGCATATTCTCAGTAAGCACTGTGGTGTTGATGTTCACAATGTCCATGCATATATTCTCGGTGAACATGGTGACAGTGAGTTTGCAGCTTGGTCAATGACTAATGTGGCTGGAATAAATATTGAAGAGTATTGTCCTGTATGTGGCAAGTGCTCCGACTGGAAAAAACAACGCGGTATTATTGAGCAACAGGTACGCGAATCGGCTTATCATATAATAAATTACAAGGGGTCAACTCAATTTGCCGTGGGTCTGGCTCTGGTTAGAATAACAGGCGCTGTACTCCGGAGTCAAAAAAGTGTTCTTACAGTATCAACCTTTGTCAACGGAGAATTCGGGATTAAAGATGTCTGTCTAAGCGTGCCATGCATTGTATCTGATAATGGTGTAGCCAGGATTATCCCAAGTCCTCTCACCACAGATGAAATTGGTTCCCTCTCCCATTCTGCCGATGTTCTTAAAAAGGCAATTGATTCACTTTAGAAAAGACAAAAGGCGAAAGATAAAAGGCGAAATGAAGAATATCCATACCCAATAATCGCAATAAAAATTTTGATATTGCATACCTCAAAACCAGATGAATAAGGAGTCAGGTCATTGGTAATTTCATTTTTATTTACATTTTTGTATATTTATCCACTAAATGTGGTTAAAAATTCCAGTCATGAGAAAAATCGTCACAGGAGCTTTGCTCCTCTTTTCATTTGCTGCATTCTCTCAAAAACCAGTTTCGGATAATCCAGATAGCTGGAAAAAATTCTACAGGGCAGCAGCAACAAAAATCAACGACCTTTTCAACACAAAACTAGACGTAAGATTCGATTATTCCAGATCATGGATGTACGGAAAGGAATGGGTTACACTTCATCCTCATTTCTATCCAACCGATTCATTAAACCTCGATGCAAAAGGAATGAATATTAATGAAGTGTCAATAATTAAGGGAAGTAAGCACATTCCTTTAAAATATATTTATGACAGCCTGAATCTGCATATCACTCTTGATAAGACCTACAAATCCGGTGAAAACTATACTATTTTTATTGATTACATTTCTAAACCAAATGATTTAAAATCAAAAGGAAGTATGGCAATTACGAGTGCCAGGGGTCTGTATTTTATCAATCCCCTGGGTAAGGAAAAAAACAAGCCAACACAAATATGGACTCAGGGTGAAACCGAATCCAATTCATCATGGTTTCCCACTATCGATAAACCCAATCAGAAAACAACTGATGAAATCATCATGACGGTTCCTGATAAATATCAGACACTTTCAAACGGTGTTTTGGTAAACCAGAAAAAAAACAGCGATGGAACCCGTACGGATACATGGAAAATGGATTTGCCTCATGCTCCGTATCTTATGATGATGGCTGTCGGAGAATATTCTATTGTTAAAGACAGCTTTAAAGGCAAAGAAGTAAGCTATTATGTAGAAAAAGAATATGCACCGGTTGCAAGAAAGATATTTGGTCTTACTCCTGAAATGATTGACTTCTATTCAAGGATAACAGGGGTCGAATATCCCTGGCCCAAATATTCTCAAATAGTTGGAAGGGATTATGTGAGCGGTGCAATGGAAAATACGACTGCCACGCTTCATCAGGAATATGCCCAACAGGATGCAAGACAGCTGGTTGATGGAAATATCTGGGAACTAACCATCGCCCACGAACTTTTTCATCAATGGTTTGGAGATTATGTTACAACTGAAAGCTGGAGCAATCTTGCATTGAACGAATCATTTGCCGATCTGAGTGAAACATTGTGGAATGAGCATAAGCATGGTAAAGATGCTGGGGATGAGCACAATTACAAAGCTATTCAGACTTATTTACGAAGTGGAAGCGAGAAGAAAGACCTGGTTCGTTTTTATTACAGGGATCGCGAGGATATGTTCGATCTTGTGAGTTATCAGAAAGGAGGACGAATTTTAAACATGCTCAGAAACTATGTTGGCGACAGCGCGTTTTTCAAATCACTGAATTTGTACCTCAGAACTAAAAAATTTCAATCAGCCGAAGCACAGGATCTACGGCTCGCTTTCGAAGAAGTTACCGGGCAGGATTTAAACTGGTTCTGGAACCAGTGGTTTTACGGAAGCGGACATCCAAAGCTTGATATTGATTACAATTATGATGCAGCAGCCAAAATAGCAAAGGTATTTATTAAACAAAACCAATCCGAAAAGATATTTAAATTGCCGGTGGCAATAGATGTATACCTAGGCGGAGAAAAAAAGCGTTACAATATATGGTTTGAAAATCAGGCTGATACGTTTTCTTTCCCTGCCGCAAACAAGCCTGATCTTATAAATGTGGACGGAGATAAAATCCTCCTCTGTGAAAAAACCGAACATAAAACACTCGATAATTACATCTTTCAATATAAAAATGCTGGATTGTATGTAGACAGGAGAGAAGCTATTGATTATGCAGCCAGAACACAGGAGGAAGATCCCAAAGCGTTGGATTTCCTGAAAACTGCGTTAAAAGATAAGTATTATGGATTACGCCTGTACACTTTGCAGAAATTAAATCTGGGGAACGACTCAGTAAAAAAGTCTGTCGAGCCAATGTTAGCTGACATGGCAAAGAATGATCCGAAATCTACGGTGAGGGCAGGTGCCATAGCGGCGCTGGGAAAATATAAAAAGGATTTATATAAAGAATTGTTTCTTATATCAGCCAATG
Source organism: uncultured Bacteroidales bacterium (assembly GCA_963838215.1). Lineage (GTDB taxonomy): Bacteria > Bacteroidota > Bacteroidia > Bacteroidales > VadinHA17 > LD21. The sequence goes on from CAWIQG010000003.1 coordinate 513,965, forward strand.
ATTCATCTTATTCTGTTGCAGGTAACGCTTTGATTGCGCTCGACGCCATAGACAGTACTGCCGCCCTCAATAAAGCAAATATCTTATCGGTTCAGCATGTAAAAGGCACACTTTCCGAAGCCATCAGCAATATGTTGTTTAAATACTCCAACGAAAATGCTTTTGATTCTCTGGCTGCACGATTTGATAATCTGCCTACCGGGAATGAAAAGTTCATGATGCTTCAACCTTTCGCAAACTATCTGAAAAGGGTAAAAAATAAACCTGATTTCATGAAAGGAGTTGATATGATCGTGAGCTTCCGTGAAACGATTCCAAAACAATATCAGGCATACTTCAACGTTATGATCTTAAATAGTATAGCTACTGCAAAACAAACAGCTGGCATGACTGAACAAGCGGATTATGTAAAATCGAAAATAGCTGATAAAACAAAAACGGATTAGATGTAATAACTATCTCATCGCCATTTAGTTGAAGGCTGTTTAACCTGATCAGAACAATAATCCCGGAAATCAAGCCGGGCAGATATTTTAAAACTTAACTTTCTTATAAAAAATTGTTTTGGTAATTTCTGCAGCAATAATGTAAAGCAATACAATAAGCATTAAGTATATATATGTAGAAATGCTGAGCGGGCTGAATCCAAAAATATTTCCAAGAGGTGTGAATGGGAAAATTAACGTTATTACAGCTATCGACAATGTGGCTATTAACAGGTATTTGCCGGGCCTACTTCTGAAAAAAGGCTTCCTGCTCCTGATAACAAGAACAATGATGGACGCTGAAATAACCGATTCGAGGAACCATCCGGTCCTGAACTGTCCTTCATTGGCATGAAGAACAAGCAAAAGCAGTCCGAAAGTAAGGTAGTCAAACACAGAGCTTACCAGACCGAAGGTAATCATAAACTTACGAATAGCCTTAATGTCCCATCGTCGTGGATAGTCAATCATTTGCTCATCCACCCTGTCGGTGGCTATGGTCATTTCAGGGAAGTCGGTCATAAGGTTGGTGAGCAGAATCTGCTTGGGCAGCAACGGAAGAAATGGGATAAACAGCGATATTCCGGCCATACTGAACATATTGCCGAAATTAGCGCTTGTCGCCATAAAAACGTACTTAAGTGTATTGGCAAATGTGGAACGCCCTTCTCTGACACCCTCAATAAGAACACTCAGCTCTTTTTCGAGTAAAACTATATCTGCCGCATCTTTGGCTACATCAGCAGCAGTATCAACTGATATCCCGACATCCGCAGAATGAAGTGCGGAGGCATCATTAATACCATCGCCTATATATCCGACTACGTTCCCGGCTTTTCGCATAGCGATGATAATCCTTTCTTTCTGATTGGGTTCTATTTCGGCAAAAACGTCCACTGCACCTACACTTCTGATCAGAGCGCTATCGCTCATCTGCCGAAGTTCAGGACCCGTAATGATTTTATTATCCGATAGTCCCATCTTTTTGCTCAGGCTGGTTGCAACAAGGTGATTATCGCCGGTGATCACTTTGAGTGAAACACCAAGTTTTTTAAGACTGGTGATAGTGCCAGTTATATTTGCCTTTGGTGGGTCAAATAGAGTGAGAAAACCCAGGAACGTCATATCTTTCTCATCACTTTTATTTATGACCGATTCTGATGGCAAATTTTTATACGCAATCCCTAAGGTGCGAAAGCCCTTTGCACTGAACTCTTCGTAGTGTTTCTGAATCTGATCCTGCATGGATTCGAGATCGGCTGACTTTCCATCTTCAGCTTCCGCAGAAGTACACACTTCCAGTATATTAGTCAGAGCACCTTTGGTTATCATCAAATGTTTATCTCCGTGTCCGACTGCTATACTCAGACGTTTTCTAAGAAAATCATAAGGTATTTCATCATGTTTATGGTACTCCGAAAGATTAATCTTGCGATATTTAAGGATAGCTTCATCTATTGGGTTTGTAAATCCGGTTTCATAAAATGCGTTGAGATAAGAATATAAAAACACCTTTTCGCTGGCACCGCCATTGACATTTACTGCTGATTCTACCTGCACAGTTCCTTCAGTGAGAGTGCCGGTTTTATCGGAGCATAAGATATTCATACTTCCAAAGTTTTCGATAGACGCAAGCCGTTTAACTATCACTTTCTTCTGAGCCATTTTTTTGGCACCATGAGCAAGGTTTATGCTGATAATTGCGGGTAACAGCTGGGGAGTCAATCCGACCGCGAGTGCCAGTGAAAATAGAAATGATTCCAGTACGGGCCTGTTAAGATAAACGTTTATGGCAAATATCAGGACCACCAATAATAGTGTGACTTCTCCAAGAAAATAGCCGAATCTTTTTATTCCATGTTCAAATTCGGTTTCACCGGCTTTGAGTTTTAGTCGCTCCGAAACCTTACCAAACTCCGTGTTTTTACCAGTTAATATGACTAATGCCTCTGCGTTGCCGCTAACTATATGGGTGCCCATCCAAACTGAGTTTGTACGTTTGGAGAGAGGAGCTCCGGCATCCAACACCGAAACAGCTTTTTCAACCGGGAAGGTTTCCCCTGTAAGCATGGCTTCATCTACATAAAGATCTTTCGATTCAAGGAGCATACAGTCTCCCGGAACAATGTCTCCTGCATTCAGAAGGACGATATCCCCCGGCACAATATCTTCAATATGAATTTCAATTTGATTCCCATTGCGAAATGCTTTTGCTTTTATTTGTACAATGGCAAGCAATTTCTCAATAGCGTTGGATGCACTGTGCTCCTGCCAAAATCCCAGCAAGCCGCTTACGAGAACAATTAATAGAATAATTAGAGCATCGGCAGTATCATGTAGGAAAAATGACAACCCTGTAGCAAGTAACAGGATAAGAATAATCGGACTTTTAAACTGGCCAATAAAGAGCGTAAATGCATCAGATTGTCTTGGCGGCTTCAGTCGGTTTGCACCATAACTTGTGAGCCGCTTGCCGGCTTCATCCGAAGTTAAACCATTAGCCGTCGACTGGAGCGTTCCGAGCAATTCTTTTACTGAGACACTCCAAAAAGCACCGGGTATTTGATTAATCATAGCTCTTGTTTAGTGTTAGCGCTTCCAAATATAATGACTTTTAAAAGTTCATTTTAAAGAATGGAAATTTTATTTTCTGTAATAACATCAATTTATGTGCTTTAGTCAGAAGCTGTAAAAAAATGTTTTTTGAGCTAGCGAATGGCTGATTCGGCAATACATCAGAATAACATTAATAATAGCTTAATGATGATTATCAAAACAGGTTTTAACAGAAAATCTCTAGTAAAATATTGGTTACATTTGGGGTCAGAAAAAGATTTAATCTCAAAATTTCAAGACATGAAAAAACTAATTTCATTTTCGCTTTTAATAATAGCAATGATCATTGCATTTTCATCATGCAAACAATCAAAAAAAGAACAGGTGACCGATGCTCTTGTTTCCCACATTGATTCTACCGTTAAGGCAGGAAATGATTTCTTCCTTTATGCAAATGGTAAATGGTTCAGGCAAAATCCAATACCGGCAAGTGAACAGAGCAACGGTGTATGGCAACTGATACAGGATACAATAAACGCACAGGTTCGCCATGTTTGTGAATCTTCAGCAGATATCAAAGATGCTCTCAAAGGAAGCAACAAGCAAAAGATTGGAGATTTTTTTTATACCGGAATGGACAGTATTACTCTTAATAAAAAAGGCATTTCCGATTTAAAAAGCGATTTCGAAATGATTGATGCCATAAAAGATGTAAATGGCATTATAAAAACTGCATCGTATCTTCATACTGTCGCCGGCTCGCCCCTGTTTGGTTTTGGTGCCGGGCAGGATGACAAGATAAGCAGCAAGATTGCCGTCTTTGTCTACCAGGGAGGGTTAAGTCTGCCCGACCGTAATTTTTATTTCGATACCGATCCACGAGCTGTTTCTATCCGTCAGAAATTTATAGCACACCTTGAAAACACCTTTGGAATAATTGGTTATAGCGCTGATAAAGCCAAAGCTGCTGCCAATAATCTGATGAAGCTCGAAACATCTATTGCCAAAACTTCTCGCAAACGCGAAGATACCCGCGATCCGTGGATGAATTACAATAAAATGACTTTTAAACAACTTGCCGGATCCACTCCGGACATTGACTGGAAAACTTTTCTGTACGGCGTGGGTCTTCAAAAGGTTGACAGTGTGATTATCGGTCAGCCGGAGTTTTTAAAAGCTCTCGATGGTTATCTCAGGTCCTTCACCATCAACGACTGGAAAAATTATCTTAAATATCACCTGATAAGAAGTCTTTCCGCTTACATAGACGACAAAACATATCTTGAATTTTTTAATTTCTATTCAACGGCGCTTCGCGGTGTTAAGGAACCCAAACCAAGATGGAAACGTGTTGTCCAGCAAACTGATGGTTCTCTTGGGGAACTTATCGGCCAGGTTTATGTTGATGAATATCTGCCCAAGGGCACAAAAGATAAACTCCTTGAAATAGGGAACGTCATCAAAACAATTTTTGCAGAACGTATAAAAGCCCTCGACTGGATGAGCAGCGCTACGAAAGAAAAAGCACTGAATAAACTCAGTACAGTAATTATGAAAGTCGGTTATCCTGACAAATGGAAAGATCTCAGCCCTATGCAAATCGACCGGACATCGTATCTGAAAAATGTGATGAGTGCCAATAAATGGAGATTCAACTATATGATCTCAAAATACGGGAAACCTGTTGATCGAACAGAATGGGATATGGAACCACAAACATACAACGCTTATTATAACCCCTCCAACAACGAGATATGTATTCCCGGGTGCAATATTATCGTTCCTGGTTATGAAGGTAGAATGGCTGACGACGCACTTCTCTATGCTATTGTCGGAGCCACTTTCGGACATGAAATCACCCATGGTTTCGATGATCAGGGATGCAAATACAATGCGATTGGAAATCTTCAAAACTGGTGGACAGCTGCAGACAGCATCAAGTTCTATTCCAAAACGAAAATGATCGTCAGGCAGTTCAATAATTATGTTGCAGTTGATAGTCTGCACATTAACGGCGAACTGACCCAGGGAGAAAATATTGCTGATCTTGGCGGTACAATAATGTCGTATGAAGCATTTAAGAGAACTGATCAATATAAAAACAATACAATTAATGCCGGGTTGAACCCCGCTCAGCGTTTCTTCCTTGGTTATGCTCTTGGATGGATGGTTAATGAACGACCTGAGGCTGTGGCTAGCCAGGTGAAAAGCAATGAACATTCACCTGCTAAATTCCGCGTTAATGGGCCATTGTCAAATATGCCTGAATTCTATGCAGCATTCGGAGTGAAACAAGGCGATGCCTTATGGGTCCCCGATAGTCTGAGAGTTAAAATATGGTAAGTTCCGTCTGTTTGTTTCTTTAAGGATCTGCTTTATATAAATCGGGTTGCACAGAGTGTTCACAGAGTCACACAGCTGAATAACCTTGAATTTGGATATCTATTTTATTTATGGAATTTACTCCGTGATAATTCCGTGAAACTCCGTGTCATTGAGTGGTTAATGGATTTATTTTCATTCAACTCAATGAATCTTAAATAACTCAGGATTGAAAACTTTACTGAGGTAAGATTATATTGTCCATAATAATCCCATATATGAGCTCAGAAAATTGTCATTTATTAAGCTATGTCCCAGTGAGAATATAAAATGAAATTTCGGAGTAAAATTGACAGATCCGCCTATGTTAAAACCAGTAACTGAGCTGCTTCCTACAGCATCCTCACTATGGTAATAGATCTCACCACCAAGCATTAGCTTTTGTGAAAAATCATACTGAATTTCCCATCCTGAAAAAATCCAGTTTTTATTATTTATACCAGGATTTATATTATAACCAATTCCGCCATAAGTAGTCAGTTTGCCCCATGATTTTTGTGCCCAGACAGGAATAAAGACCTGAGTTTTCCCATTACTGAATTCAGGATTTTTTATTGTAGGTATTTCCAGGATAGGGAAAATTCCTATCTGGGGTGAGTTATCTGTTTCATGAATAAAACAATATTTCACACCAAATTCAGTATTTCCATAACCGAAATCCGGCACCTCACGGGGGACATAACTATAGTTCATTGGTAACAGAAGGTGAACCTGGAGATCTGGAATTAATCCATAATTCACTTCTAAATGCGGGCTCGTTCCTGACCATATATCAGGATGAAATGTGCTTACTGATGAGATATAGAATTCCCAATGTTTAAAGTCGACGGGCTGCGGGTCGTCAGTGGAAAAAGGCGGACCACCATAGCTAATTTGAAGTGAAAATGAAAACAATACAAGAGCTAAAAAGGTACTTTTGTTATTGATGATCATAATTTACAAGATTCAGATATAATATTTTTTAGATTGACCCACGTTGAGATAATATGATACTTCTCAAATTATCCATCAGTCAAAAATTCTAACCTGAAGGTCACTTCAGCCTAATTTTTATTAAAACAAATTCAGCTATGGTTTTGTTCTTTAAAATATTGACAACTGAGTTCAGGTACACGTGTGACTGGCGATCATAAAGAGGTCATTATGATCTGTTCTTCCGGAATTTATTGTTTAGGTGCTAAACAATTTTTATCATAAGGTTGGACCAGGTTATACACAGTGGTACATTAAGCTTATGAACAGATCAGCTGAAATAACATTGAACATTTTTTCATTAAGTTCGTTTAAAATTATGGACGGATGCAAAAAATTAATTAGTTTTATACAGCCTTTAATTAACTATAGAAAAACAGGATATCAAGTAATCAGTGTTAAACTGAACAAAAAGTAACTTTAACGACCTAAATTCAACACCTTATAATTCATGCTGTTGGAACAAAATATTACTTTCTGGCCCTTTATTGTTTTTGCATTTATCGTTTTTTCACTTATCGGAATAATGATTGGACTTTCTTTTGTACTCGGAGAGCGTCATAAAGAAAAAACCACAGATGAACCTTATGAATCGGGGATCCCGCCAACAGGTGATGCCCGATTGCGTTTTTCTTCAGGTTTTTATATCATAGCCATGTTTTTCGTTATTTTCGATCTCGATGCTGCATTCATAATGTTATGGGCCGTATCTTTCCGAGAACTCGGACTGCCCGGTTACATCGGAATCCTGGTTTTTATTGGCTTGCTGATAGTGCTTTTAATTTACGAACTCAGCATAGGTGCCCTTGATTTCGGACCAAACGGGGAAAAAATACTTAAGCATAAATCTAAAATTAAATGAAACCTTCTATGATAAAGACCGATAGCAGAAATTACGGCCCGGAAATGTCGGATGAAGCCATTTATAAGTCGATATTGTTTGGCAAGCTTGATGAAATGATATCATGGGGAAGAAAAAATTCCATCTGGCCATTCGGTTTTGGTCTTTCATGCTGTTTCGTCGAAATGGCCACTTCACTTACAAGTCGCTATGATATATCGCGATTTGGCGGGGAGGTTATCCGTGGTACTCCCCGTGAAGCTGACATGATGGTTATTGCCGGTACGGTATTTATCAAAATGGCGCCCATTATAAAAAGACTTTACGAACAGATGATGGCTCCTAAATGGGTTATTTCGATGGGCTCCTGCGCAAATTCTGGTGGAATGTACGATATATACAGCGTGGTACAGGGTGTTGACAAGATTTTACCTGTTGATGTTTATGTGTCGGGTTGTCCTCCGCGTCCCGATGCTTTTCTTGAAGGATTATTATTGCTGCGGGAATCAATTGGTAAAGAACAGCGGCCATTAAGCTGGGTTATAGGACCACAGGGTATTCATAAAGCTGAAAAAATCAGCCTGAGGGATAAAAAACAGGAGGAAAGATGCAAGATGGGGGTTATCCGCCCCATGAATGAGGTCTGACACGATATTTAAAACTACATTTTTTTAATGAGCACTGACAGATATAATGTAATTGCTGAACTTGTAACCAGATTTGGTGAGCAAACTATATTATATAAACAATCAACCAGGGATTTCACTCCAACTATATGGACTGACCGGAACAGCCTGGTTCCTGTTTTAAAATACCTTAAAAATGAAATCCATCTGCCTTATAAATTGCTTTATGATCTGACAGGTATTGACGAGAGAACCAGAACCAGAAGAAATGGTCAGCCTGTCAGTGATTTTTCAGTAGTGTACCATCTCACCTCTTTAGAAAGGAATGAAGACATTCGTATAAAAGTGCCTCTTAAAGATAATGATCTATCTATCCAAAGTCTTACAACTGTATGGGAATCAGCTAACTGGTATGAACGGGAGGTATATGATATGTTTGGTATCAGCTTTACCGGCCATCCCAGGCTGACACGGATTCTGATGCCAGATACATGGCACGGTCATCCTTTAAGAAAGGACCATCACGCCAGAGCTACTGAACTTGATCCGTTCGTCCTGACAGAAAAAATCAGGGATGAAGAAGATGCTAATCTGACCTTCAATCCTGAAGAATACGGATTGGACACGAAAAGTGAAGACAGCGATTTCATGTTTCTGAATATCGGTCCCCAGCATCCCGGGACACATGGACTGTTAAGGCTAATTGTTCAGCTTAATGGTGAAGATATTGTAAATATTGTTCCGGATATCGGGTTTCATCATCGCGGGGCCGAAAAGATGGGAGAAAGGCAATCGTGGCATACTTTCATACCATATACTGACCGGATCGATTATTTGAGCGGTGTGATGAATAATCTGGCTTATCTGCTCTCAGTAGAAAAATTAGCCGGCATTGAAGTTCCCGACAGAGCCAATGTGATTCGAATAATGATGAGCGAGCTTTTCCGTATCGCGAGTCATTTAGTCTGGCTGGGAACTTTTGCACAGGATATGGGTCAGATGTCTCCTGTTTTTTACGCATTCAATGACAGGGAAAGGATTTTCGATATTGTATCTGCAATAACCGGAGCCCGTATGCATCCGTCTTGGTTCAGGATTGGCGGTGTTGCCCACGATCTGCCTGACGGATGGGAAAAACTTATACAGGGTTTTGTGAATTATTTCCCAAAACGACTTAAAGAATTTGAAAATATTGTTATTAAAAACAGGATATTCAAAGCAAGAACTGTAGGTATTGGAGTCTATACAACAGAGGAAGCAATTGAATGGGGAGTTACCGGGCCTGGTCTCAGAGCTACCGGATATGACTGGGATTATCGTAAAAAACGTCCATATTCAGGAATCGACAGGTTCGAATTTGATGTTCCACTGGGTAAAAACGGCGACTGTTATGACCGTGCGCTGGTACGCATGGAAGAGATGCGTCAAAGCCTGAGGATCATTCAGCAATGTATAAATAACATGCCTTCAGGACATTACAAATCAGATCATCCGTTGGCTATTCCTCCACGGAAGGACAAAACTATGAAAGATATTGAAACACTCATAACACATTTTGTCAATGTATCATGGGGTCCGGTAATTCCTGAAGGGGAGGCAATGGTGCCTATTGAGGCAGCTAAAGGCAGCAATGGCTATTACCTGATCAGCGATGGGAGTACATCATCGTACCGTTCAAGGATACGGACCCCATCTTTTCCACATATGCAGATGTTGCCATTTATCAGCAAAGGATACACAATTCCCGATTTGCTGGCCATCCTTGGTGCAATGGATTTCGTTTTAGCTGATCTTGACAGATAATTAATTGAACAGAAATAAGAACTACTTTGCAATGCTGAGAGAAGAAGAAAAGAAGGAAATTCTGGAAGAAATCAAACAATATCCATATCCTGAGGTGGCATGTATTGATGCTTTGAAGATTGTACAGCATCATCGCGGATGGATATCAGATGAGTCAGTCAGGGACATTGCAGAGATACTTCGTATATCAAATGAAGACGTCGAGAGTGTAGCAACTTTTTATAGCCGGATCTATCGCAGACCTGTAGGCAGAAATGTAATTCTTATCTGCGACAGTGTAAGTTGTATGATAATGGGATATGAATCATTATATGAATATATTTCTGAGAAACTTGGTGTCAGGTTCGGAGAAACAACATCTGACGAACGTTTCACTCTGCTCCCGATCTCATGTCTTGGTGATTGTGATCATGCACCGGCAATGATGATAAATATTGATCATTTTAACAATTTGACCGTAGAGAAGATTGATGAACTTCTTGATAATTACAAATAACCGGGAATGGAAAAACCATTGACCAAACATATTATACCTGGCTCCATTCCGATTAGTCTGAAAAATTACAGGCAGGCTGGCGGTTATATCGGCACGGACAAGGCTCTGAAGACAATGTCGCCTTCCGAGGTGACCAATATGGTAAAGGCTTCGAACCTTCTAGGGAGAGGTGGTGCAGGTTTCCCTACCGGTGTGAAATGGAGCCTGGTGCCGATGGATGATGAGAGATCGAAACCAAAATACCTTGTCTGTAATGCTGACGAGATGGAACCTGGCACATTTAAAGACAGATACCTTCTCGAAGGTAATCCGCATCAGCTTATCGCGGGAATGATCATTGCAGCTTATGCTATTCAGGCAGAAAAAGCTTATATTTTTCTTCGATGGGCCTATAAAAAAGCAGAAGCAGAGCTCCGTAAAGCAATAGCCGAAGCTTACAATGCAGGATACCTGGGAAAAAATATTCTGGGGTCAGGCTTTGATCTTGATATATACATACATTCAAGCGCTGGCAGGTACATCTGCGGAGAAGAAACTGCATTGCTTAATTCACTTGAAGGGAAAAGGGCCATGCCACGTACTAAGCCTCCTTTTCCTGCTATCAGTGGTCTTTTTGGGAAACCGACTGTGGTGAACAATGTCGAAACGCTCTCCTGGATTTCACATATAATTGAGAATGGTGCAGAGTGGTTCAAAGGATTAAGCCTTACCGGAACCGGTGGAACAAAACTCTACGGAATAAGTGGCAGAGTAAAAAACCCGGGTACCTGGGAACTGCCTTTAGGAACAACAGTAGGCGAGTTGCTCGAAGAACATGCCGGGGGCATGGCTGCCGGATACAGGTTCAGGGGAGCTTTACCGGGCGGGGTATCTACCGATTTTATTACTGAAAAGCACTTGGATCTAAAAATGGATTTTTCGACTGTGGCTGCTGCCGGGAGCAGGATGGGCACAGGAACTATGATCGTTCTTGATGACAGAACCTGTCCGGTGTCATTTATTCATAACATCGAAAAATTCTTTGCCCTCGAAAGCTGCGGATGGTGCACACCATGCCGCGAAGGGCTTCCATGGGTTGAAAAGATATTAGCCTCGATTGAAGACGGCACAGGTAAAATGGAACACCTTGATATACTGAAATTTCATACTAAATATCTTGGCCCGGGAAACACTTTCTGTGCTCATGCTCCCGGTGCAGCAGAGCCGTTGCAAAGCGGGCTGAATTTTTTTTATGATGATTTTGTAAAGCATATTACTGAAAAAAAGTGTCCCTGGAGGAAGCAATGACTAAAATCAGGATAGACGGGAAATATTATGACGTAAAACCGGAGAAGAATCTTCTCGAGACTTGTCTTGCTCTTGGATTGGAGATCCCTCATTTTTGTTTTCATCCGGCTCTTGGTTCAGTGGGTGCCTGCAGGCTTTGTGCAGTGAAAAAATTCAGGGATGCAGACGACAGCAAAGGCCGTATCGTTATGTCATGCATGGAACCTGTAACAGATGGGCTGATTGTTTCAATTGATGATACTGAAGCCAAAGCATTCCGTGCTGCAGTAATTGAAAGCCTGATGACCAATCATCCTCATGATTGTCCCGTATGTGACGAAGGCGGAGAATGCCATTTGCAGGACATGACTGTGATGACAGGTCATAATTACAGACGATTTGATTTCAAAAAAAGAACCTACAAAAACCAGAACCTGGGACCATTCATTTCACACGAAATAAACCGGTGTATTCAATGTTATCGCTGTGTAAGGTTTTACAGAGATTACGCCGGAGGCAAAGATTTAAATGTTTTCGCTTCGCATAATCATGTTTATTTTGGACGTCATGAAGATGGTACGCTCGAGAATGAATTCAGTGGAAATCTTGTCGAGGTTTGCCCCACAGGAGTTTTTACTGACAAAACTTTAAAAAAACATTTCACCCGTAAATGGGATCTGTCAAATGCACCCTCAATCTGTGTACATTGCAGTGTCGGATGCAACATCATCGCCAGCGAAAGATATGGGTCTCTTAGACGGGTAATGAGCAGGTACAACGGAGCCATTAATGGATATTTTATATGCGATCGTGGCCGGTTCGGATACGAATTTGTAAATGATGAGAAACGAATAAGAAAAATAAAAATTCGCTTTAAAAAGAATGGCAACCAGGAAGAAGTTGAAAATGAAGTACTTTATTCAAATCTCGAGTCATTAGTTACAAAGAATAGAAAAATTACTGGAATAGGTTCTCCAAGGGCATCACTGGAGTCAAATTTTGCTTTGTCGCTTCTTGCAGGAAAAGAAAATTTTTATCATGGAATTTCAAAAAAGGAACAACTTCTTACCGGAAAAGTTTTGGATTTTTTAAAAACCAGCGGAGTTAAATCTCCTTACTTAAAACAGATAGAAAAAGCTGATGCTGTTATCGTTCTCGGTGAAGATCTGACAAATACAGCACCGATGATTGCCCTTGCTTTGCGGCAGGCAGCCCGGAATAAACCAAATGAAGATGCTGTTCAAAAAGGCATACCGTTGTGGAACGATTCACCGGTCAGAGAACTTGGCCAGAATATCAAAAGCCCTATATATATTTTCACAGCATATAAGGATGGCCTTGATGAAATAGCAGAAGCCACATTCAGAGGCCCTTATGCTGATATTGCGAGCATAGGTTCTGCTATTGCATCATCGCTTAGTGCCGATGCTCCGGTTTTAAAAATTAAGATGAAAGACCAACAGGAGCTTGCAGAAGAGGTTGCCCTTTCACTGAAAAAAGCAAAGAATCCTCTTATCATCTCGGGCATCAGCTGCGGAGATGAAGATGTCATTTATGCAGCCTTAAATATTGCCAAAGCACTTTTATCTTGTGATTCGAAAGTGATGCTTAGTGTCGTTTTACCGGAATGTAATAGTATGGGCATGGCACTTATTCCCGGTAAATCACTGGATGATGCTTTTTCATTAACCACAGATGAAGAAATCGATACATTGGTTATACTCGAGAACGATTTATACAGAAGGGCAAATAAAGAATCTGTTGACCGTCTTTTTGAGAGAAGCAGGCAAATAATTGTCCTCGATCACCTTATGAATCAGACCTCCTGTCATGCTGATATTTTGTTGCCAGCTGCAACATTTGCCGAATCGGAAGGTACCATTATAAATAATGAAGGTCGCGCGCAACGCTATTATAAAGCCATTAAAAATAAAGACATTGTAAAGGGAAGCTGGCAATGGTTAGACGAGTTAATAAAGATAAAAGATAAAGGTCATGAAATTTCATGGCGCCGGTTTGATGATGTCGTTTCTGCTTTAGTTAATGAATTGCCGGTTTTTTCTAAATTAAAGAATTATATGCCTGATGCCGATTTCAGGATGTTCAATACAAAAATACCGAGGCAGACTATCCGATACAGCGGCAGGACATCAATGAATTCAAATGTAGCTGTCAGCGAGGCTGGCATTTCTCAGGATCCGGAATCCCCTCTGGCTTTTAGCATTGAAGGTCAGCCTGAACGACCTCCTTCATCCCTGGTCCCTTTCTACTGGACACCAGGATGGAATTCCGTTCAGGCTATGTTTACCTATCTGGACGAACCAAACGGTTCATTAAAAGGAGGCGATTCAGGGGTAAGACTGATTGAACCAGATAATATTTATAACAGACAATATTTCAAAATAAAAACTCATCCCGCTGAAATTAAAAAAAATGAATGGCTTATTATACCTGTTTATAAGATTTTTGGAAGCGAGGAACTAAGCTCTGCAAGTTACGCTATACATCAAAGAATTCCTGAACCACTGGTCTATCTGAATCAGGAAGATGCAGGTATATTAGATGTAAAGGAAGGTGATTTAATTCAACTTGAAATTTCGGAAATAATTTTAAAAATAAAAGTAAAAATTGAGAACAGTCTGCGGATAGGAATAGCCGGTTTGTCAATAAATCTACCTGACATGCAATTTATTGATTTGCCCGGCAACGGGAAATTTTATAAAACATAATTATCAGTTCATGAAGTATATGTTTATCATAGCAGGTGTACTCTTAATAGCTTTATCAATAGCAGCCGGGCTGATATGGGTGGAGCGAAGGCTTCTTTCAGTATGGCAGGACAGGCTAGGGCCGAATCGTGTTGGTCCGTTTGGACTTGGCCAGGTGATTGCCGATACAGTTAAATTATTCTTTAAAGAGGATTGGGTCCCTCCTTTTTCAGACAGACCTGTTTTTGTGATGGCTCCCGGCATACTGATGATCACAATTCTGTTGACTTTTGCGATAATTCCATTTGGTCCGGACTTTTATGTCTTTGACTCCAACATCGGGATACTGTTTTTCCTTGGCAATTCATCGCTTGGCGTTTACAGCATAGTTCTTGGTGGATGGGCTTCAAATAATAAGTACTCATTAATAGGCGCCATGAGAGCTTCAGCTCAAATGCTCACTTATGAAGTATTCATGGGGCTTTCTCTTATGGGAGTAGTGATGATGGCCGACAGTTTCAGCTTTTGCAGGATAGTGGAAGCCCAGAAAGGGGGCTGGTTCTTTATACCTCAATTTATTGGTTTTCTTGTGTTCTTTATTGCCGGAATAGCAGAAACACACAGGCTTCCTTTCGATATTCCAGAAGCAGAAGGAGAACTCATTGCCGGCTATCATTCAGAGTATTCCGGCATGAAATTCGGGATGTTTTTTGTTGGTGAATATCTCGGGATAACATTGATATCTGCAATAATTTCCACGCTGTTTTTTGGCGGTTGGCTGGGACCTTCATTTCTTCCGCCGGTTTTCTGGTTCTTATTTAAGACATTCTTTTTTATCTGTGTGTTTATATTACTGCGTGCATCGTTGCCACGGCCCAGGTATGACCAGCTGATGGAACTGGGGTGGAAAGTTCTGTTACCGCTTTCTTTGCTTAACCTTCTGATAACCGGTGCAATTCTGATATTTTTAAAATGAACTTATATAATCAAATATAAAACCCGTTATGTTCAGTATTCTTCGCAGTATATGGTTGACTTTTCTTCATGTTTTTCATAAAACTGAAACAGTGGAGTACCCTGAAGTAAAGCCATATCTGGCTCCACGCTACAGGGGAAGAATTATTCTCAGCCGTGATGAAGATAAGAATGAGAGATGCGTTGCTTGCTACCTCTGCGCAGCTGCCTGTCCAGTCGATTGCATTTCACTTCAGGCTGAAGAAGATGAATCAGGCAGAAGATATCCTGAGTTTTTCCGTATTAATTTTTCAAGATGCATTTTCTGCGGGTTTTGCGAAGAAGCCTGCCCTACATATGCCATACAGCTTATCCCTGATTTCGAGATGGCAGAATATGACAGGCAGAATATGGTATACGAAAAGAAACATTTGCTTATCAGCGGTGAGGGAAAATATCAGGGATATAACTTTTATAGTAATGCCGGTGTTGATATGGGTGTTAAAGGAAAAGGTGAAGGGGAAAATGAGGAGATGCCAGTCGATATCAGAGAACTCATGCCTTAATTAATATAAAATGAATGTATTCTTTTATATAGCAGCATCAGTGGCGATAATATCAACGATAATGGCTATTTCAGGACGGAATGCCATACATTCTTTACTTTATCTGATTTTATCACTTTTAGCTATTTCCGTTGTTTTTTATTTACTGGATGCACCTTTCGTTGCTGCTCTTGAGGTAATAATTTATGCCGGAGCCATCATGGTACTTTTCATTTTTGTCACTATGATGCTGAATATAGGACTTGAAAGAAAAACTGAAAAGAAATGGCTCAACCCGCGAATGTGGATAGTTCCATCCATTCTGGCATCCATTCTTCTGGCTGACCTGATTTTTGCATTAAAAAATGTTCAATTATTACCTGTTGACAAGCAGATCATATTACCAAAGCAGGTGGGTATTTCGTTATTCTCTACCTATCTCCTTGCTGTTGAGATAGCAGCCATTCTTTTGATGGCAGGAGTAATTGGTGCATATCATTTAGGAAGTCAAAAGAGAAAAGTGGTACATCGTTTTCTGGAAAAAAAGTAAGAATATGCTGACAGTACCGATAGAAACTCAAATATTGTTCGCAGGAATACTATTCCTGCTGGGACTGATTGGCTTGCTTGTCCGCAGAAACATGATCTTTATGCTTATGTCGATTGAGATCATGTTAAATAGCGCTGGAATGGTATTTATAATTGCAGGCTCGCACTGGAAACAAGCAGACGGGCAGGTAATGTTTATTTTCATACTGGCTGTGGCTGCAGTTGAAGTATCTATTGGATTAGCATTGATTCTTCAGGTTTATCATCATTTTAAAACTCTTGATGCCGATGAAGTCAATAAATTAAGGGACTATAATTAATATATACCTGACAATGACAATAATAATAGCGCTTATACCTGCTATACCCTTTCTAGGCTTTCTGATACTGTCTCTTTTCGGACACAAGCTCACCCGGAAAACTGCCGGATTTATAGGAGCCGGTTCAGTCGGAATTGTTGCCATCCTTACTTTTATTGATGCATTCTGGTTTTTTAAATTTCTGCCTCAGCATAAGTCATATTCGGTTTCTGTGTGGGAGTGGATAAATGCAGGAAATCTGAGAGCAAACATTTCGTTCAATCTGGATGCACTTTCATTGGTTTTCTGTTTTGTAATAACTTTTGTTGGTTTCCTTATACATCTGTACTCAATCGGATTCATGGCAAAAGATGAAGGATTCTCAAGGTTTTTTGCCTACATGAATCTCTTTGTCGGATCAATGCTTGTGCTTGTATTAGCTGACAATATTTTACTTATGTACCTCGGATGGGAAGGTGTAGGTTTATGCAGTTACCTGTTAATAGGATTCTGGTATAAAGAGCCAGTAAATGGGTACGCTGCCAGAAAAGCCTTCATTATTACACGCATTGGCGATACTGCAATGATTTTGGGAATTTTTATACTTTTCCTGAATTTCGGTACAGTTAATATAAACGACCTGATGCAAAAGGCATCTGAAAAATGGCTCGCAGGATCTCCTCTGGCAATTTTAACCGCGGCATTATTGCTTGGCGGTGCCCTGGGGAAGTCAGCCCAGCTGCCGCTTCAAACCTGGCTGCCTGATGCTATGGCCGGTCCGTCACCTGTAAGTGCATTGATACACGCCGCAACAATGGTGACTGCAGGTGTATATCTCATTGCACGCACCCATGTTCTATTCAGCCTCGCTCCTGTGGTCCAGTCATTAATTGCCATTATTGGTGCCCTCACTTTGCTGATAGCCGGATTCAGCGCCATGGCCCAGCACGATCTGAAACGGATTCTTGCTTATTCCACTATCAGTCAGATAGGTTATATGTTTCTTGCTCTTGGAGTGGGCGCATGGTCAGCAGCCGTTTTTCATTTCATGATACATGCATTTTTCAAAGCTCTTCTTTTCCTTGGTGCAGGAGTGGTGATATTAGTTTTAAATGAAGAACATGATATTTTCAGAATGGGTGGTTTGCGAAAAAAATTGCCTGTTGTATTTATGACCTTTCTGATTGGTTCTGCTTCTCTCTCTGCCCTGCCACTGTTAACCGCAGGCTTTTACAGTAAAGATCAGATACTGTGGTACGCCTTTTCATCGCAAAGCGGCAACCTGTTGCTATGGCTTGCCGGAATTGTAGGTGCCCTGCTCACTGCTCTTTATTCTTTCAGAATGATATTCATTACTTTTTTTGGTGAAGCTAAGACCGAACCGCTCTTCAAACCCGGTAAGCTGATGATTGTTCCATTAATAATTCTTGCAGTTTTATCGCTTGTCGGAGGATTTATAGAATTACCCGGATCAATTGGAAACATTCATCTTTTTTCAAATCTTGTTGACAATACTTTACCTGTTGTTGTTGTCAGAAACAATGAAAATCAGGAACTTCTTTTCCAGCTGCTTTCAGCAATAATTGCATTGACAGGTATTTATCTTGCATACCTGATTTACTTTAAAAAAACTGCATTATCTGAATCATTTAACCACAGCCGGCTCAATATATTCTTTGAAAAAGGGTGGGGCTTTGACAAATTATATGATACACTTTTTGTAAAACCTGTTGTCTGGCTATCCGTGATTGATAAAAAAGATTTTTTTGACTGGCTGAACATTGGCATATCGAAGCTGGCTCTGTTATTTAACCGTTTACTTAGTAATACCCAAAACGGGAAACTGAGATGGTATTTAATGTCATTTGCCATCGGTATTGCATTAATATTAACTTATATGATGATTAAATGATACTTGTATATCTTATTGTTATTTTATTAACAGGGGCCTTTCTAGCATGGATTGCAGGTAAATGGAACTCTGTATGGCCACGTATCATTTCAGTTATTGCCTTAAGCGTTGATCTCATACTGATCATTTCATGTCTGTCCCTGTCAGATACATCAGATAAAAAATGGCTCATCGAATTCAGAATTGACTGGATTCCTCAGTTCGGTATCGGCATGCATCTTGCTCTTGACGGACTAAGCTTGCTGATGCTCCTGTTAACTTTTTTCCTGGGCATCATTTCAATTATAATTTCCTGGAAAGAGATTAATTCAAAGGTTGGCTTCTTTCATTTCAATTTGCTCATTATACTGGCCGGTATTGTCGGAGTATTTCTTTCGCTTGATCTTTTTCTTTTCTATTTCTTCTGGGAACTGATGCTGGTACCCATGTATTTTCTGATCGGAATCTGGGGACATGAAAACAGAACCTCTGCTTCATATAAATTCTTCCTGTACACTCAGGCGAGCGGACTTCTGATGTTTATAGCAATACTTGCTTTATATTTTGTACACGGCCATAATACAGGTATATATACATTTGATTATCTTCAGTTGCTTGGAACTGTGATGCCGGCTTCGACTGAATTTCTGATAATGCTTGGATTTCTTGCGGCATTCCTCGTAAAACTGCCTGTCGTTCCTTTGCATAACTGGCTGCCGGATACTCATTCTGAAGCGCCCACTGCAGGAAGCCTGATTCTTGCAGCGCTCCTTTTAAAGACCGGAGCTTATGGCCTTATTCGATTTATAATCCCATTATTCCCTTCAGCATCAGTGACTTTTGCGCCTATCGGAATGTTACTGGGTGTTATTGGCATTTTATATGGCGCCAAGCTTGCTTTTGCACAAACTGATCTGAAAAGACTCGTTGCCTATACCAGTGTCAGCCATATGGGATTTATTATACTCGGCGTATTTTCATTCAATGAGATCTCATACCAGGGGGTTGTTATGCAGATGATTGCACATGGTATTAGCACAGGTGCATTGTTTATTCTGGCAGGACAGCTTTATGAAAGGATTCATACCAGAGATATTAACAAGATGGGAGGACTATGGGAAAAAGCTCCTGTTATGGGTGCAATTGGAATGATTTTTTCAATGGCTTCATTAGGATTACCCGGATTAGGAAATTTTATAGCTGAACTACTGATTCTGATCGGAGCATTTAAAACAAGCATTTTAATGGCCTGTCTGGCAAGCCTGGGGCTTATTGCAGCAACAATTTACTCACTGCGAATTGTTCAAAAGGTTTTTCTGGGGAAGAAGAATAGCGATTGGGAATTAAGTGATCTGAATATCCGGGAAAAGATTGTGGCAGCTTCCATGGTGATTGTAATTGTGTGGCTTGGCCTTTTTCCCAAAACTGTTTTTAATATCGCCAAGCCAGCCCTGCTTAAGACACTGGATTCTCAAAGGATAGATGTTCCTGCATATCCGTTAAGCAAAAATTATGAACCTTCCCTTAAGAACCTGTTACTTTTTTCACAGATACAAAATAAGTATTAATGATTACTTTATGACCGAAACAGATATTTTGTGTTTAGCCCCTTTTTTGATTATCGCTATCGCACCAATTGTGCTCATGATCGTTATCTCCATTTTAAGAAATTATGAAGTCGTTTATGGTTTTTCGGTTTTTTCGTTATTGGTCGCTTTTGCATCAATTCTTTTTATTTATCCTGCAATACCACATTCAATTGAACCTCTGGTCATCATTGACATTTACAGCCTGTTTTTTCTTGGAATAATTATCATTTCGGCATTGCTGGTGACTTTACTGTCGTACGAATATATAAAACAACTTGAGGGGGTCAGGGAAGAATACTACATAATACTTTTTACATCGACACTCGGAGCATCCTTATTAGCAGTTGCTAATCATTTCATATTATTCTTTCTGGGTATCGAAATGTTAAGTATTTCTTTATACGTACTTATTGCTTTTCAGAGATCTAAAGACAGTTCAATTGAAGCAGGTATAAAATATCTTATTCTGGCTTCGGTCTCTTCAGCATTTTTATTATTCGGTATGGCATTGATTTATACAGTTTTTGGAACAATGCAGTTTACCGGAGTTATTTCTGCAATCAGTAAAAGCGGCCAGTTATCTCCCCTCGTAATTTCCGGTTTCGGAATGATGATGGTTGGCATAGGCTTTAAGCTGGCGCTGGTTCCTTTTCACATGTGGACGCCCGATGTCTACCAGGGAGCGCCTGCACCTGTTACAGCCTATATAGCCACAGTTTCAAAAGGAGCCGTTATGGCAGTTTTAATCAGATTCTTCTTTAATATCAGGGGATACGATAACCAATATCTTTTCATTGCAGTTTCAGGTATAGCTGTACTTTCTATGTTCATAGGCAACTTGCTTGCGATCAGGCAGCAGAATATTAAAAGACTGCTGGCATATTCATCTATTGCAAATATGGGATATTTGATAATTATACTTCTGACAGGCAGCAATAAAGGCATTCAGGCTTCAGTCTTTTATCTGATATCATATTTTATAACAACAATCGGGGCTTTTGGAGTGATATCTCTTCTTTCGACATGTAAACATGAAGCTGAAAAGATAGAAGATTATAAAGGACTGTTCTGGAAAAGTCCATGGATCGCAATTGTATTTACTCTTTCTTTATTGTCGTTAGCCGGAATACCGATCACAGCAGGGTTCATTGCAAAATTCTATGTTATTTTTGAAGGAATGAAAGCAGGTCTAATAGTGCTGATATTTTCAATGATTCTTAATAGTGTAATCGGTTTGTACTATTACCTCAGAGTTATTACCACACTTTTTTCACCTGCTGATAAGGCTGAATTAGCTACACTTTCCTTGACTGGTAATATCACACTTGGATTGATTACTGTAGGTATATTGTTGTTAGGTATTTATCCTGGCTGGCTTATTGATATCATTACCAGGTTTGTAACTTTATAATTGTCTATATCAAAGAAACAACTATAACCACGACAATAAGTGCAATCAATGCAATATAGGCAAACGGACTCGCAAAGTTAAGGGTCCATCCTAAGGAAGGGTGTAATTTTGGCACCATTAACCGTGGGTCTTTTGTATTATAATAAAACGGGCCTTTCCAGTATCCAGGGTCTTTACTCATAGTATCCAGAAATTGCTCATCAAGTTTTGTTTTCATATTGATATAATATTTATTCCTTAATTTCTTAACCACGAAGTTACACAGAGTTCTTCACAGAGTAACACAGGTCCAACTCTCCCTTTCTCCTCTTCTCCCCATCACCCTTTCTTCCTTTTTCAGTTCATCCCCGATGGTGGTACATCAGCAGGATCAGTGCCCCAGAGATAATTTGGTATTGAACCCATATCAAGAACCAGTTCTCCGCCATCCTTTATATCATCCCAACTGAACCACGGTTTATTCCATGTTTTCCCATTAAGTGTAGCTTTCTGTATGTACTTGTTTTTCCAGTTGCTCTTTTTCGCAACAATTCTGAAAATCTTATTATTCTGCAACTTTACAGAAATGTCGGTAAATATTGGACTGCCAATATTAAAAGCAGGTATCCCGGGAGTGACCGGATAAAATCCCAAACTTGAAAATACTACAAATCCTGAAAGCCCTCCCCCATCTTCATCGCCTGGAATATCAAACGGCGAATTGATAAACCATGTATCAAGAAGCATGCGCATTCTTTTCTGTGTCTTCCATGGTGCTCCGGCATAATTATATAAATATGGAATATGCAGGCTGGGTTCATTACCCATCACAAACTGGCCAACCTGACCCGTTGCATCAGGGAACTGAGCCATATAATCGGGTTTCCACATTCCTAACGGTTCAATGAATAACTGATCGAGCCTGTCGATAAACTTCTCTCTTCCTCCCAGCAGATCAACCAATCCAGCAATATCATGTTGCACATCCCATAGATAGGTCCAGCCATTATTTTCATCATAATAATCGCGGGCTCCAATTCCACCCGAAAGCTTGGGATCGAAATTCTTAACCCAGTTCCCATCAGTAGTGCGTGGGGCAAAGAAGCCTGTTTCGTGATTAAAAAGGTTAAGGAAGTTATGCGATCGTTTGAGAAAATATTCATAATCATCGTTCCTGTTCAGAGCTTTAGCGAGCTGAGCCAGGCACCAATCGTCATAACTTTGTCCCAGGGTTACAGCCACCGCCTGCCTCTTCTCAAAGGGATGTACCATTGCAATCGTCTCTTTTTCACCCGGATTCAAAGCCGGGTAATATCCATTTTCAATATAGAATGTATCGAGTGAGCACATCGGACCGTTGCGCCAGGGCAGCATAGTAGCTTCCATTGCGTTCTTTTTCACCCCTTCATAAGCTTTTTCCACATCAAAATTCCTTATACCCTTAAAATATGCATCGGCAATTATTGCGGCGGAATGATTTCCGTTCATGCAGGGGTTATCACCAAAAAGAATTGGAAATAAAGGCATCCAACCGCTCTGTTCATACATGCGTACATAAGATTGGATTTTCAGCCCTTCAATTTCCGGATTAAGCATTGCCTGCAACGGATGTGCTGCCCGGTATGTATCCCACATCCAGTCATCTACATAAAAAGAGGTGTCATTGTCATTATGAATTGCATCATCAAAACCACTGTAATAGCGCCCATCCTCCGAAATATTTACCATTCGCTCATAAGTCCGGTATAACGCTGTATAGAAAACAGTCTTCTGATCAATGGTACCTCCTTTCACTTCAATCTTACCAAGTGCATTGTTCCACTTTTCCCTGGCCCTGGCTTTAAGAGATTCAAAATACCAGTCAGGAATTTCCGTTTCGAGGTTTTTTCTTGCCTGCTCTGCATCAATAAATGAAACACCTATTTTAACTCCGACCTTTTCTTTCTCCGGAACATTAAAAGTTATTGAAACAGCCGGTTTCGACTTTTCTTTGTCTTTAATGATTTCTGCAGAATTACTGTCTTCAACCAGAATGGAATCAGTTGAAAAGTTCCTGTCAGTCCTGATACAGAAAAAGACTTTCACTTTGTTGTTATAAACTTCATAACCTTCAATGGTGCTTTTATTTACAACATTCAACAAACCTCTGGTGGTCACAGCCAGCATCAGGTTTTTCTGTTCATTTTTATTCCATACGATCTGATAAAACGATGATTTTTCTGCTACTGTAAATTCCATGTTTATATCAGGATCTTCGAGCCATACAGAATAATAATACGGTGTACATACCTCATAATCATGGTCATAATAGCTTTGCCATTTTTTTCTGTCACCAGTTATTTTTCCTGCGGTAGGCATCAGTAGTCCGGCCGTACCATTGCGATGACCACACAAAATGAACGGGAATCCGTCAATCTTCTCAGCCAGGTAATTGCCGGGGAGACGATATATACGCATCATACTGTTAGGCAGATTCACCAAAGGAATTGTCGTTTCGAGCAATGGGCTTATTCCCCCTATATTTGGGTTCACCAGATCAACGGGGTCCTGAGACTTATGAATACAGGAAGACAGGATCAGGCAGAAAAAAATAATATCAGGTAATTTGAAGCTCATCACTAAGTAACACAAAGGAAAAATCACTTAGCCCAGTTAACCTTTGCCGATTTTAGGTCTCTTGAATTGGTACCGATATATATGATAAATTCACCAGGTTCCCAGTCGTATTTCAGATCACTGTTATAAAAGTTAAGGTCATCAGTAGTAATATAAATATTAACATCTTTCTTTTCTCCCGGTTGAAGCATAACTTTTTTAAAGTTTTTTAATTCTTTCACAGGACGTGAAATCGAAGCTGCCGGATCCTGAATATAGAACTGAACAACCTCTTCTCCTGCCACCTTTCCTGTATTGGTAAGAGTCACTGTAGCAGTAAGTGTTTCATCTCCCTTGAGTTGGTTTTTACTTAATCTGATATTGCTGTAATCAAAAGTAGTATAGCTGAGTCCATAACCAAACGGGTACAACGGATCGTTGGATATATCGAGGTACTTTGATGTGAATTTATTATTTGGATCCATTGGCCGTCCTGTATTCAGGTGATTGTAATAAAGCGGAATTTGTCCTACTGATAATGGAAAGGTCGTTGTCAATTTGCCCGATGGGTTATAATCACCGAACAGTATGTTGGCAATGGCATTTCCAGCTTCAGCACCACCGATCCAAGCCTCCAGAATTGCACTTACATTTGCGTTCTCCCATACCAGTGTCATCGGTCTTCCATTTATAAGAACAAGAATAACTGGTTTCCCGGTTGCCAGAAGAGCTTTGAGCAGGTTCTGTTGTGTCTTTTGAATTCCAATATCTGTCATACTCGATGCTTCACCTGACCATAAAGATGATTCTCCAAGAACAGCTACGATAACATCTGATTTTCCGGCCGTCTGTAATGCCTCCTTTAGTAATTGTTCGGATGATAAAACAGTTCCGGATGATTTTTCCTGATAAATGTCGCTCTTCAGAAGGTAAGGATCATCAGTCAGTTCAGAACCTTTTGCATATAGTACATTTACTGATTTTCCTCCAATATTTTTCAGACCATCAACCACTGATGAAAGCTTATCCGGATTTCCGTAAAACACCGCCGATCCGATTATATCTTTTCTAGTGTCACCAAGTGGACCTATCACTGCAATAGTTCCTGATTTTTTCAGCGGAAGTATATGGTTATCATTTTTAAGGAGAACCATCGATCTTGTAGCAATCTCCTCAGCAGTCTTCAGATTTTCAGGTGTCAGCACATCCGTTTTGGCTCGTTCAGGATCCAGATAACGGTAAGGATCATCAAATAATCCAAGCTTATATTTTGCCTCAAGTATGCGTCTGCATGCATTATTTATATCTTCAATGGTTATTTTTCCTTCATCAAGAGATTTCTTCAGGGTGGAAAGGAACCCTTCTCCAATCATATCCATATCTGTTCCGGCTTTCAGAGCGAGTGCAGAAACTGTCTGAAGATCACCCATTCCATGATTGATCATTTCGTTTATCGCTGTATAGTCGGTAACCACAAATCCTTTAAAGCCCCACTGGTTCCTCAATAGATCGGTAAGTAGCCAATGATTACCGGATGATGGGATCCCATCAACAACATTAAATGAACTCATTACACTTCCTGTACCGGCGTCTACAGCAGCTTTATAAGGTGGAAGATAATAATTGTACATATTTACTTTGCTCATATCCACTGTATTATAATCGCGGCCTGCTTCTGCAGCACCATATAATGCAAAATGTTTTACACAAGCCATCATTGTATTGTTGAGAGAAAGATCGTTTCCCTGATATCCTTTTACCATTGCTTTGGCAACCTGGGCACCAAGCCATGGATCCTCCCCTGCACCTTCAGCAATTCTTCCCCAGCGCGGATCGCGGGCAATATCCACCATAGGTGAGTAGGTCCATTCGACGCCATTTGCTGTTGCTTCCTGTGCAGCAATCCTGGCACTTTTTCCTATCAGTTCCATATCCCACGTACAGCTCATTGCTAAGGGAATAGGAAATATTGTCTTGTACCCGTTAATTACATCCATCCCAAAGAGGATAGGGATATGATGTGGTGATTCTTTAACAGCGATATCCATAGCGGATTTCATTACATCCATAGAAGATGCATTAATTATCCCGCCAATCTTGCCTTCCCGGATTTTTTTGGGTGTTTGTTCATTTACTGCAGAACCCGTAACAAAACCACCGTAGTTGTTAAGATTAAGCTGTCCAATTTTTTCTTCAATTGTCATTTTATTCATCAGATCGTTAATGAATAAATTCATTTTTCCATCCTGACCCTGAATCTTAAGAAACGAAGCCAGCAGCAATAATAATAATCCTGTCCTTTTCATATTTTTCGCATATAATGTTTTGAATTAGTTTTATTTAAGGGCAGGTGTCAGGTAGACATCAAGCTGCCTTACATGACCGTTCCTGTCAAAAATCGCAGCGCTAATTTCCGAATTCAGAGTAAGTCCCTCCATTTCAGAATTTCCCTTATCAGTAGTGATTCTTATGAAATTCCTTGATGAGATGTGGTATATCACTGGTACCAGGCAGAATGTAAAAGCAAGAGCATCAATTCCTAAAGGGATAATCTTTTCTGCATTTCCGGAAGATATGTAATGAAAATTATCTGGAGAACGCAGGAATTCTGAACGGCGCAGGAGGCCCGGATTAAATGAGATAGTACCTGCTTCAACAATTATACCAAGTTCGCCGAATCTGGAAATAATATCCTCTTTAACCTGACCTGTCATTCCTGGCTGCTTAGCACCCCCATTTCCGGGAGTATGTGAATAAGCGTCAGTCGGAAAAGCACCCTGCACTTCCGGTTCCTTGTTTAAACCTATTCCGGCACGTACATCGTAATAATGCTGAACCATTTTTTCTACCTGACTATCCCCTGCTCCGGACTTAAGAGCAATGAAACAATTCTCACATACTGCCAGCAGCAGTTTGGAAACCATGTGCCAGTATATACAGCCAAGTCCTTCATAACCGTAAAACGTTCCTGACCGACCTGTAAAAGACTGGTGATCAAATACTTTTTCGTATAGATCAATAATGTATTCTTTTTCGGCCTGCTTAATCATGTATTCAGTTTCAATAAGATCCAGAGCTTTCTTCAGATACGATACATTCCTGAAGCCGCTGTTAAAATGGAAATTACCATCTATATCTTTATAGAGAATGGTTTTATTTCCGTTCCTGACTAATCCCATAAGGATTCCGGATCGTGTTACAGAATCAGAAGGGATGATATTCTTTTCAATAAACCTGGGAAGCTGGCGGTCGGGATAAAGCATATAGCTGTATTGATCTTTACGAAACATCGCACTCCGTTTTAATGCATCGAGCACTTCATTAACCTCGCCGGGTTCCAACAAACCTGAAGTTAATACAGCCACTTGTCCTTCCAGCATTTCGTAAAGACGGCGAATTGTCACACCATTGTCTTTAAATGAAATAAGGTTGTAAGAATGATAAAGATTATCAGTGCGCTTATTTCTACGGATCGATTTATCAATGAATTTTATTGTTACGTCAAAAAATTGTACAATCTCTTCAGCTGTAACATAATTCTTAATTCCCGAAAAACCGTCTTTATAAAGTTTTCCCCTGTAGAGGCTGCCGGCTGTACCAAGGGCATCAATTATTGATCTTCTCTCTTTGTCAGAAAATTCTCTTTCAAGGAATGGTTCGTAATGAATGAAAGTGCCTTGTATTGATTTGAAGAATGAGATAACCTCCTCAGACACTTCGAACCGATAATCCTGATTTTCTCTGAACAACTCCCTTAAAAAATGCTGGAACCTTCTTAAATAACATAACGTTACCATCGAAGAACCAAATCCGACAAGAGCATTATTTGCATCGTTCCATTCAGGACGCATGGTATTTAACCATATTCCTGCCTCAGGTATAAAATTTGAAAGTTTGGTGAGAATGCTCACCAGTATCTTTTCTGTAAAGTTGACAAGTTTGATCTCCTCATTATTATCCTTAATGAGCTTTCCATCGCTTCCTATTGAAGATACTCTCGCAAGTGTTTCTTTTTCTGCATGATAATCAAAATCAATAGTATCAAAGGGATTCTTTACCAGATCTTTATATGGTTTTATCCTGTACGGAACATCAGCGTAGGCGAAAATATTCTCTGAAAGCATTTTATTCAGCTTGCCAGGATGGTATTTTTTTGAAATCTCGAGCAACTTCAACAAATATATTACCTGGTGATCTCCCCAGTAACCGATACTTGCCCATGGATCGTGTGGGTCAGGCGATTCCCAGTCAATTCCGCCGCGGGTAATGCGATAGGGATTGTATCCATCGGCTGTTGAGGCATTTAAAAATTTGCAAATCATACTTTCAACAAAGGATGGATAGGATAATGCCAGTGCCTCCCAATTCTGAAAGATATCTCTCCAGTTACCCTGATAATTAAGGCTTTTTGAGCCATCTTCTTTTTTTAGCTCAATCGAAAATATGTTCCACGGACGTGACGGGTCACCATGCCTTCTACTCAATACAAGCGGCAGGTATTCAAAGCAGAGTCTAATCAACTGCAAATTATGTTCTAAAGCAGCTTTTTCAAGCAGGGTCTGTAAACGAATATTGGTATCAATAGATTCAAGAAAGGACTTATTACCCATATAAACGGTAGAATTGGCTCCTTTAATAAAATTAATAAAATCATCTTTTGATATCCAGTAATTATTATCAAAAATACCTCCCCTCATGACATTGAAAAAAACATTTGAGAGGTGCCTGTTGATACTTAGTTTATCTTCTGTAATCTGCAACCCGTCAGCAGCTGCAACTATATGAATCAGATCATTTGTACATTCTTCCACATCTTTTTTCAAAAGTTCCTCAATATTGTCATTTTCTTTTAGGAAATGGCTCAGGGAAGCAATCTGTCCGGCATCTTTATTCACATCGGCAATTATGTGCCATACCTTATCCCTGCCTGCCTCAAGATCAATATCTGCATTTATTAAATAGGCTCCCCGTTCTGCCCTGACATCTATATCTGTGTTGACCTTATGACCCTTTCTGAAGTTATCAATTTGTCGTGCTGACAAGAGTATTTTTGCACCGGGGATTCCTTGTGACCATACCACATTTGCACGTAAAGCTTCGCTGGGTTCGGCCCTGTCGACGATTATTGAGCTCAGCATGAATAGCGCAATATTGGTATTTATCAACAACTCATTCTTTTTATATGCATCGGTAAGGTTGCTAAGCGATAGCTGGAGCGCTCTGTCAATACCTGCCGGCAAAATATTCTGTATTCCATCAAGGATTGATACAGTATAGCAAGTTTCCGCTGTATTACTTAAAAGTGATTTCCTTATAATACCAAATTTCTCACTGTTCATCCAGCAATATGAGAAAGTAATCTTTAAATCGTGATTTACCTCTTCAAAAATGATTTTATTGCCATAAATGCTTTTATATAAGTTCCTTTGAATTTTATAGATCCCTGAGTATCTATGTGAAAATGGCTCCCAAAGAAAGGTATCTTTCCCCTTTGTAACAAGAAATATTGATTTACTTCCGGTGATTTCTCCTGAATCCTGGATTTTGTCGACAGTATAATATGGGAACAGGGCATTATCTGGATTTTTTCTGCCGGCAGTAATGCCTCCGTTGCTTGAGAGAAACATCCAGTGGTCAGAATTACTTACGACGGTTATAAAGAACGGATCCATCTCATTATATCCGCTGATTTTGTAGTACGTCTCTCCGTCAATTATGATAAATCCACCGGAAATACTGTTCCTTTCATTTTGAAGGATAGAATTGCCGAGTAAAATTCTACTTGCTTCTTTCTTTGACATATTTTATAATTGTGATATTTCTTTTTTAATTGAGTTCATAAACCCGCACATAATCTATTATAAACTTTGCTGATTTCATTTCAGGATCCATTCCTTCAGCGCCCCCCCAACCTCCGCCTATGGCAAGATCAAGAATGATGTTTTGTGGTTTATTAAACGGCCAGGTCAGATTATTTGATGTATCGTGATAATCAAAATATTTCTTTCCATCAATTAAAATAGAAATGCTACCATTGAGCCATTCAATTGAATAGATATGGTACTCATTATTCATATTTTCCACATCAACAATTGAAGTCGGCTGGTTACCAAGCTTAAAATAATATGCTCCGCAATGCACTGAAGCATGAGTTTTTCCATTCCCGGTTTTTGGGTCCATCTCATATCCTACATTTTCCAGAACATCAATCTCTCCGCAATATGGCCACGAAAATTCATCTTTGTACGAATCACCCAGCAACCAGCCTGCTGACCATGTTCCTCTTCCTGAGGGCACTTTTGCCCTGAATTCGATTTTGCCATACAGAAAACTCTCTTTACCGCGGGTTGTCAGACGGGCAGAGCTCCATGGGTAAATTCCGTCATCCTTTCTTGCTTCAATTATCAGGTTACCGTTTTCCTGTCTGGCATTTTCCAATCTGTTGGTGGTATAATACTCTAACTCATTATTTCCCCAGCCCCAGTTTCCGATATCAAATGTCCATTTTGATGAATCGGGCAAACCCGTTCCGCTAAATTCATCACTCCAGACAAGTTTCCACTCTTTACCTGAGGTTTTTTGAGTTAATATTACCGGTGAGCTTTTGTGCTTTCTGATCAATTCAAAGCAGATCTTATCAAATACAACTGCACCCGTGTCGTAATGTAGTCGTATAACATGCATACCTGAATCCAGGGGCGATCCGTCTTTCTCAATCATATTGTCAACTCCATACTGGGAAGCTTTATTAAGCATCATATTTCCGGTTATATTGTACATCCTTCCATCTTTATTATCAACATAATCCTCAATCCAGCATGCAACTCTTGCTGAATCTGAAGTTGCTCCAAATAAAAGGATCTTATACCGGCCCGTTCCGGGAATCTGAACCTTGTACTCGAGCCAGCCGCCTTTGCCGGTTTTTACATAGCTTCTGTTTTTTCCGCTGATTTTTACAACATCGCCGGATTTTGAATTAACATAATCCACTGCATGAACAGTTACGCTACATGAATCAGCCCTGCTTATATAGTAACGGTTCTTATTCCTTTGATTGGAGGTACAATTCACAGTCAATATAAAGATCAGAGTGAATGCAGTTAAAATTTTTATTCTGTCAAGTGAAATCATAATCATTGATTTAAGGATTATAAATAAAACTTCTGCGAAAAGTATATTATTTCTCTTTTTTCGTTTTCACCTGGTTTATTCATAAACTTAGTGAAATCTTTGTGATAACCTTTGAGTACTTTCGTGGTTATTTTATTTCACCACAAAGGCACGCAAAGTTAATCCCTAAGTAACACTATGGAAATAATCATTTTAATCAGATATGTGAATAATTCATATTAATATGAAGCGATTGTTTTATCTGATTGTTATTTCTTTTTTACAAGGATAGCTTCCAGTTCCTCAAGAGATCTTCCTTTTGTCTCAGGTAATAATTTCCAGATAAAAGCAAGACCAATCAGTGCAAATATGCCATAAAGTAAAAACGTTCCGCTGCTTCCCAAAGTAGCTAATTCCCATGGGAAAACGAGCTGAACCAGGAAGCTTATTGCTGAATTGATAAATCCTACAAAAGATATTGCCGTGCCTCTTATTGCATTTGGAAACAGTTCAGAAAACAGAACCCACATTACAGGTCCGAGAGATACTGCAAAGGCAGCGACAAATCCAAGTATTCCAATAAGGATCAGAGTTGGGTTCATGGTTATTGAAGCTGAAATAAATTCAGATTCATACTTTTTTTCAATATCTTCTCCCACGGTGGTCTTAATAACATTTTTAAACTCAGTATCGCTTTTATAGGTTTTGTTCATAACAGGAGTAAGCTGAACCTTGTTTATTTCAATTGGCAGTTTTGAAGCTGAAGCATCTGTGAGCTGATATTTTGCGGAATTAAAACCAAAGGCAAGCAGAAACATACTTATGGTAATGAAGGAGATGCCGGCAATAAGAAGTGGTTTCCTTCCAAGTCGGTCTATCAACATCATAGCCACGACAGTAAACACAACATTTGTAAGACCCACCAGGATGGCCTGAATAAATGCGGCATCAGTTCCTATTCCTGATTGTTCGAAGATCATCGGTGCATAAAAGAAAACAGAATTGATACCCGTTATCTGCTGGAGAATTGCAATGACAATTCCTATAGTCAGAACAAGTCTCATAGCCGGAAGGAACAGATCTTTAACCTGAGTCTTTTGTTTCGGGGCAGCTTCTTTTGATAGATTATCTTTTATTTCACTGATAGTTTTCTCTGCATTATCATCATCGTCATACTTCTTCATGACCTTCAGAGCCTCATCGAATCTTCCTTTCATTACAAGCCACCTTGGACTCTGTGGAACAATAAGCAGAAGAAAGAAGTAAATCGTTGCAGGTAGAAATTCGATTCCAAGCATCCATCTCCATATATATTCCTTTAATTTCAGTGATTCAACCCACGATGCACCTGATTTTGAAAGATGAACAATCAGGTAATTTGTAAAAAAAGCAACAGATATACCAACAACAATATTTAACTGATTAAATGACACCAATTTCCCTCGCTTATCTGAGGGTGAAATCTCGGCAATATACATTGGAGCAAGTATTAAAGACGCACCTACTCCAAGACCTGCAAGCATCCGTGCCATTACTAATATAACGAATGAAGGCGCTATTGCTGCAAGAAATGCTGAAAACGCGTAAAGCAGCGCTGATGCTTTCAGGACAATTGTTCTTCCAAACCTGTCACTTAATGGTCCGGCAAATATCATTCCTGCAGTGGCTGCCAGGGATAGTGAAGCAACTGCCCATCCCAGCTCAATTTTTGATAAATTGAATTCCGGTTCGATAAATTTTATCACTCCTGAAATAACTGAAGCGTCGAATCCCATTAAAAAACCGCCCAGAGCTACTATCAGGGCGGTAAGTACTACAGAGTTTTTTTGTTTTTTCATATTTGAAGTTTTAGATTTCTTTGAAAAACAGATGGCTAAATTTATAAATTAACCGGGAATATTCATACACTAAAAGCATCTTAAGAAAAAAAGTCTCCAAGTCTCTTGAGATCCCTCCTCCACCAAAGTGGCTAAATAGTTTAGTCGGGACGAACTCATTGAAGGTAATCCCCTTGGTTCAGCAGAGAATTGTCATTTAATCTGGAGTGCAAATTTGTATGGGGACCCGAGTGAGCGAGGATTAAGGAAAGTTTCATTAACTTTGATTTTATCAAAAATTATTATGCATGAAAAATTTTAAAATACTTCTATCTGCGCTTCTTTTTATTATATCCGGTTGTCGGAACACCCCCGATTGCTACCAGCTTTTAAAGAATATTCAGGGAAACATTGAGTCGGGAAATACCAGAATTGTTATAGCTCTCTCTGACTCTGTAAAAAAATCCTGCTCAGATAATAAGAAGGTAATGCACCTGGCTGATTCCATGGCACAGATTGCTGAAAGAACTGCTCTCGATTTTTCTGTTACTGAAGAACAGGTAATTGCCCAGATTGAAAAGAAAACAGGTAAGTTTTCGCAGGATGAAAAGGCTGCCTGGGAAAAGAAAGGATGGCTTGAGTGGAGAATGATTAATGGTAAAAAGATATATTTCAACAGAGCGGCTTCAAATCTTTTCCTTTTGAAAAAGTTCTATGAGCAGAAAGAAGAAAGCATAAGGGAAACCGGAAGTGATCCAAATATGATCTTCCGTCGTAAACATACCGAAGAAGCATATAAAATTTCTGATAATAAATGCAGTCCTGTTGCACCGATAAGTATGCAGATTACTTATACTATTACGATCCATCCCGATGCAGTGCCTGAAGGGGAAACGATTCGCTGCTGGCTGCCCTGGCCAAAAGAGAACCATCCCCGCCAGAAAAAAGCAGAACTGTTGACCACATCTGATCCGAAATTTATTATTGCACCTGACTCAGCAATTCATAGCACAATTTATATGGAAGAGCGTTCAAAAAAGGGAACAGCTACTGTTTTCCGGATTTCATTTCGCTATGAGTCGAACGCTCAATACTTTAATCTGGCTCAGATGAAGATATTGCCTTACAACAAGACATCAGATAATTATAAGAAATATACTTCAGAACAGATACCCCAGATATGCTTTACACAAAATATAAAGCGGCTTGCCGACAGTATCACAGGAAATGAGACAAATCCTGATGCAGTAGTCAGAAAAATATATTGCTGGTTTAAGGATAATATACCGTGGACCGGGGCTCTTGAATACTCTATAATACCAAATATTCCTGAATATGTTTACAAAAACAGAAGAGGGGATTGCGGTATGCAGACCTTCTTATTCATGTCCATGCTGAGATATAAAGGAGTTCCTGTCAGGTGGCAGAGTGGTTGGATGGTACCTCCGGGCGCAGAGAACCTTCATGACTGGTGTGAAGTATATTATGAAGGAGTAGGCTGGGTTCCCGTCGATGTATCGTACGATCTTCAGCAATCAGAAATTCCAGCCGTCAAGGAGTTCTATCTTTCAGGCATTGATTCTTACAGGTTAATCGTAAATGATGGTATTGCAGGGCCCCTTCATCCTGAAAAACAATTTTTCAGAAGTGAGCCTTTCGACTTTCAGAGAGGAGAAGTCGAATGGAAAGGCGGAAACCTCTACTTTGATAAATGGGATTATGATATGAAAATTGAATACATCAAAGGTACAAACGGACCGGTTAATGATTAGGATAAAAATACAATCACTTTAAATTATGAACAAGCTGCCTACCTGGAAAAAAGTAAATGAGAGCAACCACGCTGTTCCTGTTGTATAAAAAATTGTAAACGCGGCCCATTTCCAACTACCCGATTCACGTTTTATTGCCGCTACAACCCCTATACACGGAAAGTAAGTAAGAATGAATAACATAAAGGAGAAAGCTATCAGGGGAGTAAATACTTTTTCACCTGAAGAATACTGCTGATTCTGAATTTTCTCAACGAGCGATCCTTTTCCTGAAGTCCTATCAGTCTGAAAAAGAACACCTAAAGTACTTACCACGACCTCTTTAGCGGCTAATCCTGAAAGAATACTGACACTTAAATGCCAGTCAAAACCCAGAGGTTTCATTACAGGTTCAATGGAACGCCCTATCATACCCATAAAAGATTTACCCTGTTTCTCGCTATTCTGTTCCAGCATTAATCTGTTAACAAGTTCATCTTTTTCATTACCTTTTACAGTTGTTTTTTCAACCTTAGCAATTTCACCGGAATAATCTTTTGAATATTTGACTGTTCGCGGAAAATTACTTAACATCCACACTATAATGGAAGCAAGAAGAATAATCCCTCCGATCTTTTTCAGGTATAATCCTGTTCTGAACCAAACATGTTTGACAACGCTTCTGATCGTCGGAACCCTGTATGGTGGCAGTTCCATAACGAATGGGATCTCTTCCGACCTGAAAAAAACCTTCTTCAACATTAATGCCGACAATACTGCAAATAATACCCCCAGGAAATACAAAAGAAACAGAACTGAACCCTGATTCTTTGCAAAAAATGCACTTATAAAAAGTATATATACAGGCAGTCTTGCGCTGCACGACATAAACGGAGTTATCAGCATGGTTATCAGGCGATCGCGGCGGCTTTCTATGATCCGTGTCGCCATAATTGCAGGAACATTACAGCCAAATCCCATAAAAAGAGGAATAAACGACTTACCGTGCAGACCAATCTTATGCATCATTTTATCCATGATAAATACAGCCCTGGCCATATAGCCTGTATCTTCCATAAATGATATGAAAAGGAACAAAATAATAATGTTTGGTAAGAAAACAATAACTCCACCAACACCTCCTATGATTCCTCCAATAAAAAAATCCCTTACAATTCCGGATGGCAAAATCCAGGTGATCAATTCCGACAGCTTTCCCGTTCCAAGTTCCATCCAGTGTTTTGGATAGCCTCCCAGTTTAAAAGTTGTAAAAAAGGTGATCCACATAAAAAAAACAAAGATCGGAATGCCCAGATACTTATTTGTCAGATAATTATCAATGACTTTGGTCTTTCTTAACCTTTCAACTTTATTTATCTTAAGTGTCTCTTTTAATGCTCCTGAAATGAATCCGTACCGAAGGTCAGTAATGACTGTTTCGACCGGATCTGAATACAGCTTTTCAAGTTTATTATATTCTTTTTTAGCTACTTCAATAATTTCTGCTGAATTATTGCATCGGGTGATGCTTTTAGAGAATTCCCTGTCGTTTTCAAGTAACTCGATGGCAAGATATCGCGCCGAGATGATGTTTGTAAAAGTCCTGTTCTCTTCAATTTTTATTTTCGATTGAATGGCACAGATGGAATTTTCAATCTCTGTCCCATAGTTTATATGGATATGACGCACAACAGGTTCCTTGTTCTCATATACCTCAACTATTTTATCAAAAAGCTTCTTTATTCCTTTTCCTTTCGAACTTACAGTGGGAATTACCGGAACACCCAATAATTTACCAAGAGAAACGTAATCCAGAATATCACCTTTCTTTTCAAGTTCATCATACATATTGAGGGCAATAACTATCTGAACACCCATATCTATCAACTGTGTGGTCAGGTACAGATTCCTCTCGAGGTTCGAAGCATCGACAATATTTACAACTATATCAGGCTTATTATCAAAAATATAATTCCTGAGATATATCTCTTCGGGTGAATAGCTTTTTATTGAATATGTTCCGGGCAGATCAACAATTGAAAAGTTATATCCCGATTGTTTGTAACTGGCCTCTTTTGAGTCGACTGTCACTCCTGCATAATTGCCAACTTTTTCCTTTGAACCCGATGCATAATTAAAGAGTGTCGTTTTTCCTGAATTTGGATTACCGACTAATGCTACCTGTATATGCCTTGTTTTATCAAACCACGACTCATTTTCATCTTCGCTGACTAGTACTCCATTTGTAAAATGAAATTCTTTCGATTTGCTTCCGGGGGCCACCTCAATAAGCTGTGCTTCACTGTTTCTCAGCGAAATATGATAGCCCATAATTTTATATTCAACAGGATCCCTTAATGGTGCTTTTTTAATTACCGACACCTTTTTACCTACAACAAATCCCATTTCTGAAAGCCGTTGTCTGAACTGACCTCTTCCCTTGATTTTTAGAATTATCCCCTCCTCTCCTTCTGTGAGATCATATAGTGTTGTCATCGATTAATATCAATACTTAAGCATAACCAAGTAACTAAAAGAATGTTCATTGAGTGTTAAGATTAAAGTCTCTGAATTTAATGCTGTTATACCATTGAGCCATTGCGCTTTCAGACCGCTAATCCACTTTTAATTTTATTACAATCTTGCGAACCGGCGAGTTCACTCCATCTTTTAATCCCGGACGATGTGCATCGCCCGGGAAAAATATAAAAAACCTGCCGGGGTCAGCTTTATTATTAACAACTTTGCTGACTGTCATAAATTCAATATCTTTTGTCACATCATAGGGTATAACTACCTCTTTCACAGTCGTTATAGGGGCAACATTTATCAACTCTTTCCCACTGATCACATATTGAATGTCAATATATTTCCTGTGAGTTTCATAATTTGCTGTTTCTTCATTTTTGCTGATATATTCGCTGACCGTACCAAAAAGGTTATCCCCGTCAATGTCATAGCGTTTCAGTTCAAGCTTAGATAAATCACTGTTTTTCAAAAAAACAAAAGCTTTGTTCCATCTGTTTCTTAGTTTAAAATAAGAAACCGCTAACTCTTTCCTGTTAATTGAGGCATCCGGTAAAACCGACCAGCCATTGAGCCAATCGCCTTTAGCGAACCATTTATCAATTTTTCTATTGCTCCATGTTGCTGGATCCTGCTGTGACCTATTACCTGCAATTAAACCGGATAAACTTATCAATGTCATTATTTTCAGAATTAATATTCTCATAATTAAGCGATTATCTGTTATTTAGCCCTTATCCCAGGAAAGAGGGATTGGGTTGAGGCA
The DNA here is from genome assembly GCA_963838215.1 of uncultured Bacteroidales bacterium. Lineage (GTDB taxonomy): Bacteria > Bacteroidota > Bacteroidia > Bacteroidales > VadinHA17 > LD21. Next base: position 551,882 of record CAWIQG010000003.1, read on the forward strand.
AAATTCTTAATACCTTCATCGAGCCATACTCTGTACTCATCTATACTTAAATTGGTTGGCATCGGCTTATTCAATGGAATACCCTTATGATCAACAATAACATAAAGCGGCAAAGCATTGGTTTTGAATTTCGATATTTCGAGATCTTCAGCTATCTTTCCTATAGTTTTTTTCAGTTTACCATCAAGAGCTGAGATTATCCACTCATTTTCAGGCAATTGAGTTCTGTCGTCAACGTATAGCGATATTATCACAAAATTATCCCTGAGTCTTCTCAGCACTTCCGGATCGGACCATACCTTAGCTTCCATACGTTTGCAGTTGGCACATGCATGCCCTTTAAAGTCAATTAAAACAGGTTTCCCTTGTTCTTTTGCACAGGCAAGACCCTGTTTATAATCAAAATAGCCTTTAAGTCCAAGAGGCATTTCAAATAAATCAGCATGCACTGGCTCGGAACAAACTATGCTTGTATTTGCTGGTCTGGCAACAGAACCTGAATAAGATCTGTTTTCCGGAAATAGCTTCGGAAGATTGAGTTCTGAAGTCGATGAAGGTGGTAAAAATGATGATAACTCTTTCAGGGGAGATCCGAAAAGACCAGGTATCAGGTAAACAACAAACGAAAAGACTGAAATTATCAGGAATAATCTGAAAGGTCCAATATATTTGAGATCACTGTCGTTTGAAAATTTTAATTTACCCATGAGATAAAATCCCAGAAGCAAAAAAAGAACGATCCAAATAGCAATAAAAAGATCCCTCGATAATATACCCAATGAATAAACGCTGTCAATAGTCATAAGAAATTTCATACTGAAAGCTAACATAATAAAGCCCAGAACCACTTTTACCGAATTAAGCCAGCCGCCTGATTTGGGTATCCGGCTAATAACGGAAGGAAAGAGCGCAAAGATTGTAAATGGAAGAGCAAAAGCAATTCCAAATCCTACCATACCTATAGTCGGCCTTAATACATCGCCCCGGGCAGCTTCCACCAGAAGAGCACCAATAATAGGGCCGGTGCAAGAAAATGAGACAATTACAGTGGTTAGTCCCATAAAAAAAGTAGCCAGCATACCTCCTTTATCAACTTTCGAATCAGCGCTTGCAACCCAGCTATTAGGTAAAATAATCTCAAATGCTCCAAAAAATGAAATAGCAAATACAACAAATAATATAAAAAAAATAGAGTTTGGTATCCAGTGTGTGCTCAATGCATTGGCAAAACCTGCCCCGGCGCTTGTTAAAGAAACAATTATCCCAAGCGAGGAGTAGATGATTATAATTGATAATCCGAATATCAGAGCTTTAATAATCGCTTTACTCTTGTTTTTAGAGTCCCGCGAGAAAAATGCAACAGTCATAGGGATCATTGGAAATACACAGGGAGTCAGTACTCCTGCAAATCCAGCCAATAAAGATATCAGAAAGAATTTAAAAAGTCCTCGTCCGGGTTTAGATACGCCGGGTTCTGATCCGGTTGTATTACCAGATGAGATAGCTCCTCCTTCAGTTTCGTCAGTGATTTTTATTGCAAACTCGACATCTTTCGGTGGAGAACATGTGGCATTATTACAAGCCATGAAGTTCACAACTCCTTTTACCGTAAATGATGGTTCTACAGCAGTTATTTTCTGACGAAACTCAGCTTTTGTACTGAATGTTTTGATATTAAAACCAAAAGCTTCATCGAGGAGCTCTACTGGTTTTGTAACTTCATAAGCGCTTCCGTTGAGTTTATAACCCGGTACAGTATCGAATCTGAAAGAAGTGGGAATCGGCCCTCCATCAGGTATATCCATCGCATAGATATGCCAGTATTTTTCTATGGAAGCAGCAAATATTATTTCGTACTGTTTATCTCCTTTCTTCTCAAAACTAAAATCCCACGAAACCGGATCATAAATCTGAGACGATGCAGAAAGAAAAACAAGAAACAGAGATATAACAAATGTGAGTTTTCTTGACATGATGCCGGATATATATTTCATGTAAAAGTAATAAATCAGCTGAAATATGATTGATACCTGTATAGGATAGTCCTATGCAAAGAAAATAACTCAATCCAGATCTATTTCATTCTCATAACGATCATAAAAATGATATTCCAGCATATAATAGGACGTAACTGCCTGTATCTTGAGGTTGACCTTATATTTTAAATTCCATTTCCTGTATATCGGAAAGAGCCCTTTTTTGAGGTACGAAGCCACAAATGGATGAACATTAAGAATCAGTTTCCGTGTTTTGATTTTATCAACAATAAAAGAGAGTTCTCTTTCGAGTTCATCAGTAAATAATATTGTTGGTTTTGTTTCTCCCGTTCCCTGGCACGATGGGCATTTTTCGTTTGTTACTATGTTCATTTCAGGTCTGACTCTTTGCCGGGTGATCTGCATCAGACCAAATTTTGTAAGAGGAAGGATATTATGCTTGGTCCTGTCGTTTGCCATTACATCCTTCATTTTATCGTATAATTGTTGTTTATTGTCTCCCGATTGCATATCGATAAAATCCACCACAATAATTCCACCCATGTCTCTGAGTCTCAATTGCCTGGCTATTTCAGTTGCAGCCTCCATATTAACCTCAAGGGCATTAGCTTCCTGATCATTGCCTGACCTTGATCTGTTTCCGCTGTTAACATCAATAACATGAAGGGCCTCAGTATGTTCAATAATAAGATACGCACCATGTTTAAAAGAGACAGTCTTTCCGAAGAGGGCCTTTAGCTGTTTATTGATGCCAAAATGGTCAAAAATAGGAATGGTGCTTTTATAGACTTTTACTATTTTTTCCTTCTCCGGTGCTATTTCTCTGATGTACTTCCGGATATCTTCAGCTAATGCAGGATCGTTAATATGAATACTGTTAAATGTAACATTAAGCATATCCCTTAGGATAGTAGAAGTTCTGTTCATCTCACCAATGAACAATTTTGGAACTTTTGTCTCCTTTTTAATTGTAATAAAAGCCGTTTCCCATTTCCTGACCAATTCTCTTAGTTCTGCATCCAGTATCGCAACCTTTTTTCCCTCAGCGACAGTTCTTACAATTACACCATAATTTCGTGGTTTGATGCTCTGCACAAGGGTTTTGAGACGGTTTTTTTCCTCGATACTTTCAATTTTTGAAGAAATGGAAACCTTATCAGAGTATGGCATCAGAACAAGGTTTCTACCTGCCAGAGATATTTCGGAAGCAAGCCTGGGACCTTTTGTTGAAATTGGTTCCTTCGTTATCTGAACAAGTACAGTTTGCCCCGTAGTAAGAACATCTGTTATCTTACCATCTTTGTCAATATCGGGTTCAGACTTGAATTTATGGAGAGGAAGTACTTTGCCCTGTTTCTGAACAGCTGTGGTATAATATTTATGTTGTGTTCTGAACTGTGCACCCAGATCAAGATAATGCAGGAATGCATCGCGTTCGTAACCCACATTAATGAATGCAGCATTGAGCCCGGGCATAATCTTTTTTACCTTCCCAAGGTAAACATCCCCGACAGAAAACCTAATATTTTGTTTTTCCTTGTTTAACTCAATTAACTGCTTGTCTTCCAACAACGCTAAAGAAACCTCGGAATCACCAACATCAATGATTAAATCCTTGTTTACCACTTCACTATATTAATCTGAGTTAATATGTCATCAGCAATACCCACGTACTAATATAATAAACCTAAAGACCACCAGATCTTTAGGTTTAATATATTCTTTTAATGACCACTTGCTGATCTGCTATTTCTTTTTATGTCTGTTCTTCCTCAAACGCTTTTTGCGTTTGTGAGTGGCCATTTTATGTCTTTTTCTTTTTTTACCGCTTGGCATGGAGGATTACTTCTTAACGTGTGATTTAACCTTTGTTATAAAAGTTTTTGCCGGTTTGAAAGCCGGGATATTATGGGCTGGAATAATAATGGTAGTATTTTTAGAAATATTCCTTGCTGTTTTCTTGGCTCTTTTCTTAACGATGAAGCTTCCAAAACCTCTGAGATATACGTTATTACCTTTTACCATGGAATCTTTAACAGTTTCCATTAAGGCTTCAACAGTTTTCTGTACTGTTACCTTTTCAATACCAGTGTTCTTGGCAATTTCATTAACAATGTCTGCTTTAGTCATTTTTCGTGAAGTTTAAAATTCAACAAATTATTTTGAGTATGCGTTTTTTCAACTGTGCAAATATAAATATATTATTTGTTTAAATTGAAACACTTACGAAATAATTTTTTTTTAAAGATATTATTAATGCCTTAATTACAATGAAATAGAAAAAAAATCAGTAATACCGTAAATAAATTCAGAACATATAGTTAAACCACAAATAAATCTATAAAACGCTAACAGAATGGAATTTAGTCAATTTGTGATTCCTATGGTTGTACAAAGTGGTTTTTTTCTTAACTTTACAATCCGGTATTTGAATTATGAATAAATACATAACTACATGTCAATCAATAAAGTTATACTTGTCGGTAACGTCGGGAAAGATCCTGCAATCAGGTATTTTGACAAAGGTGTTGCCAAAGTGACTTTCCCTCTGGCTACCAGTGAGACCTATACCAATCAGCAGGGAGAAACAATAACTTCAACGGAGTGGCATAATATTGTTTTATGGCGCGCCCTGGCTGAGGTGGCTGAAAAAACTGTTAAAAGAGGCTCGCAGGTATATATCGTCGGGAAAATTAAAACCCGGTCGTATGTCGATAAAGATGGTATTAACAAGTATATAACTGAAATTCTTGCAGATACTTTACTCCTTTTGGAAAAGAAGCAGGGAACGGGTTATTCATCTGCCCAGGCAGAAACTAATAAAAATGAGGCTCATAATAATGGATCGTCAGGCTCAGTAATAAATGAGCCCTCCACACTACAATATCCAGTCACGAATGAAAATAATAATAAAAATTGGCCCGATAAAGACATTGCAGGCAGCGATGATTCAGTTACGGACAATCAGCACAAAAACGAACCAGGTGCCAGTCAGAATGAGGATGATCTGCCATTTTAGCTAGTTTTATTAAAAAAACTCCATTGGAACCGGAATATCCACTTTCCATTATATCATTTCTTTCAGGCATTGCTGTTAATGCCCCTGATTTTAAAATAATTATAGGGCTATTAGTACTTATAATCCTTCTTTTCGGATCTGCTCTCATGTCGGGTTCTGAGGTTGCGTATTTTTCATTCAGACCTGAAGAAATTGAAAAGTTTAAAACATATAAGAGTAAAAAATCAAAGAGTGCCGTAAAACTGTACAATAATCCTGAAAAACTTTTAAGTACGATACTCGTTGCAAATAACACTGTTAATATTGCCATTGTGCTACTGTCGGCATTTCTTAGTTCCAGGATGTTTGATTTCAGTTCAAGACCGGTTATTGGCTTCATTATTAATGCTGTTGCTATAACTTTTTTACTTCTTTTTTTCGGAGAGGTTATGCCTAAGGTTTATGCTTCACGAAATCATATATCAGTGGCTCTTTTTATGGCCTATCCGCTTACAGTACTTGAAAAATTTTTTCAACCTGTAACATCTGTCCTTATCTATTCTTCTTCATTTGTAAAAAAAAGAACAGGAACCCGGCGATCGAACATAAGCATGGATGATCTTTCTGACGCACTTGAACTGACATCGGAGAGTATTAATGAGGATGAAAAAATCCTTAAAGGAATTGTCAATTTCGGAAATATAAATGTCAGTGCTATAATGTGTTCCAGAATTGATGTAACAGCCATTGACATCAAATGGGGATTCGATAAAATAGTTCCCGTAATAATCAGCTCGGGGTTCTCAAGGATTCCTGTTTACTCCGGTTCGTTCGATACTGTTAAAGGTATATTATATGCAAAAGATGTTCTCCCGTATACAAATAATCCGGGCAGTTTTAAATGGCAGGCGCTGATGCGTCCTCCCTATTTCGTTCCTGAAACAAAAAAGATAAATGATCTTCTTAAAGAGTTTCAGACAAAAAAAATACATATGGCAGTGATAATTGATGAATACGGAGGAACATCAGGGATAATCACACTCGAAGATATTCTTGAAGAAATTATTGGCGAAATAAGCGATGAAAACGATGATGATCAGTTACTGTTCCGTAAGCTGGATGAAAAGACATATATTTTTGAAGGTAAGATATTACTAAATGACTTTTGCAAAATACTCGAGATCGACGAAGATCTTTTTAAAGAGGTCAGAGGAGAATCTGAAACACTTGCCGGACTAATTCTTGAACTTACCGGTGAAATACCGCAAAAAGATCAGATAATTAAATACGGATTATTTGTTTTCAGGATTGAATCTGCCGACAAAAGAAGGATCAGGGAGATCAGGGTTGAAATAAATAAAAATGACAGTAATAAAAAGAAAGACTAGTATTTTTACACTATTGATATTTTTAAGCGCTTCTTACAGTTGCAGGGATATAGCTGTTCCAAAACCGAAAGGCCATTTCAGGATAGATATGCCCAAGCGAGAATATATTCTTTTTGATAATCTGCCGGCAAAGAAGCCTGACTTGCCATTTACTTTCGAATATCCGGTATACGGACACCTTTCATTCCAGGTTGAAGGGAAAACTGAACCGGGATGGTTCAATATTGAATTTCAACCTTACAGAGCCAAAATATACTTTACATATAAGGATGTTCATAATGATTTTGAAGCTCTTATGGAGCAAACCTATATGATGAATGTCAAAAGTCATATTACCAAGGCTGATGCAATAAATGAAAAGACCTTCAATAATAAGGAAAATAAAGTTTATGGAATTTTATACGATCTGAAAGGAAATACAGCTTCAGCAGTACAGTTCTATGTTACAGACAGTATTAATCATTATCTTAGGGGTTCCCTGTATTTTACTGCTGAGCCAAATGCAGATTCGTTGGCACCAGTAATTGAATTCTTCAGAGAGGATATCATACATTTGATTGAAACACTGAAGTGGACAAAATAACACTTAATACCTATCAATGGGTTGTATCACAAAACATTATCTAAATGAGTTTTCCATCCTTGGGGTGTGGAAGATTGAGGAAGATCTGGATTCCCTGGCCGAACTTGTTATATTGGATAATGATGAAAAAAAGAAATACAAAGGATTTAGCAGCAACTCGCGGAAACTTGAATTTCTAAGTGTCAGGGCTTTGCTTTCTGAGCTTATTGGGAAAGAGGCAAGGATTGTTTATAACAAAAATAACAAGCCGTTCCTGAAGGATGGATCAAGGTTTATAAGTATATCGCATTCACATAAACTTACTGCAATTTTGTTAAGTACGAATGAGAAAGTTGGAATAGATCTTGAATACATGAGTTCAAACATATCAGCTTTTGCATTCAAATTTCTTAACAGGAAGGAGAAAGTCACAAAAGAAAATGAAGAACGTAAATATCACCTCTATATTCACTGGTGCGCAAAAGAAGCTCTTTATAAAATCTGTGATAAAGAGGGCATTAGCTTAAGCAAAAATATTACCATTGAACCTTTTACGGTGAAAGAATCAGGAGAAATCAAGGGACAGGTTCATACAGATAAAATAAATGAATCATTCGATCTTTACTATTCAAAATATGATAATTATGCAATAGTATGGACAAAAAAGAATTATGAAAGCAGATAAATTCCCCGGGGAGAGAAGCATTGCTGTACTTCTTGACCCTGACAAGGCAAAAGGAGATCGGCTTAAAAAAATTCTGTCAGTGGCAGAAGAGAGCAAAACCGATTATATACTGGTTGGAGGAAGCATTACTTTTAACAGCATAGACAACCTTATTGATACCGTCAGAAAACTTTGCACAATCCCTGTTATTCTGTTTCCCGGCAACCTTCTTCAGCTTTCATATAAAGCTGATTCAATATTACTGCTTTCTCTGATTTCAGGACGTAATCCTGAACTGCTGATAGGAAATCATGTTATTGCAGCTCCTTATTTGAAAGAAGTGCGGGAAAAGCTTATATCTGTGGGATACATACTTGTCAGTTGTGGTGCAAAAACATCGGTTGAATACATAAGCCAGACTGAAGCGATTCCTTCCAATAAACCAGATATTGCTATAGCTACAGCACTTGCCGGAGAGATGCTGGGTCTTCAAATGATTTATCTTGAAGCCGGTAGCGGGGCAACCAACCCTGTGCCTGTCAATCTTGTCAGAGCAGTAAAAGAAAATATTTCAATTCCCCTTGCCATCGGTGGTGGAATAAAAAACAAAAAAGAGGTGAAGGATTTTTTCGATGCGGGTGCGAACCTCATTATCCTGGGTAACGGATGCGAAAACAACACAGATTTGTTAACAGATGCCTGCATGATAAGGGACGAATTAAGAAGACTATCATAAACTTATCTGAACAACTCAAACAGAGGTTCTCCGGTGCATGCATTGGGGTAAGGCACTTTGCACAAATATGAAAGAGTCGCTGCTATATCAGTCATGTTTACTTTTCGGATAACTGAAGCTCTGTTAACCGACCATCCATACCAAATCAGCGGAACGTGGGAATCATACTCATAGGGTGAATTATAATTTGTTACATAGTTCTCTTCCTTTTCGACCCAGCCTGGTTCAAGAGTAACAATAATATCTCCGGATCTCTGGGGATTAAAGTTGTTTGTGATCTTTTTAAGATTATCATTCCCGAAATCGTTTGCTTCAAAAGCTGAATAAGGATAGGCTGCTGCGACACCTGTAAACTGAACCAGAAAACGAGCCACTTTCCTTTGTACTTCTTCGAGTGACAGTCTTGCATCCTCAATCAGCGTCCTGTTAAGGAATACCTGTCTTTCAGAATAACCTTTTACCCAATCACCTTCTCCGTAAACAGCATTAAGATAACTCCTTAGCAACTGCAAAGCCTGATTCTGTTTAAAATATCCTGCAGGAATACGGTTATCTTCAAGGACCGCCGGTATTTCTGAAATGCCATGGGCAGCAGTAAAGTATATCAATACATTCTTCTTGCCGATGCTGTCATTTATGTATGTCAGAAGGTTTTTTATCTCATCATCGAGTCGTAAAATTGCATCTTCCATTTCTACTGAGGATGGTCCGAATCTGCGACCAATATAATCTGTTGACGAATAACATATTGAAATATAATCCGTCACATCATCCTTGCCTAATTTTTCATTTTCCATTAGTCTGATGGCAAAATTGGTTGTCAGAGTGTTCCCGAATGGTGTCTCTCTAAGCAACGAAAAGTCATTCCCGGAATTATTTATGCCCTTTGATCTGAGTTTCTTAAGATCGTACGGTAAATAATTGAGCCCATTAAAACCTTCTTCAAATTTGTTTGAGTCGGGGAGACAATCAGTATAATTTTGTTTAGGTTTGAAAAGGTCCCATGTGCCGTTAAGGTATGAATCCGGAAACCTCATTGCATTAAAGTCGTTTACCCACACCGGAAGAGTATCCATGTAATAAGTGCTCGTCATCCAGGTCCCGGTTGTATTATCAAACCAATATACCCCATCGGCAGCATGACCGGCAGAGAAGATTGCTGAATTCTCTTTCAAACCAACTCCAAAAACTTTTGCCTTCTTGTTTGTTGCAATTTTAAGTTCGTCGGAAAATGTTGATGCCTGAAGGTTTACCGGTGAGTGTTTGCCTGCTTCAAAACTACCTCCTACGGAGCTAACCTCAGAATCTTTGGAACAGTAAACAAGTTCATTTTTAAGCGGAAGATACCAGTTGTCAGATGTTATCCCATGGGATGAAGGTTCTGCTCCCGTTGAGATTGTTGCAAAACCGGGAGCTGATTGGGTAAGCATATATTCAAAAGAAGCATCTTTAAAATATGTCCCTTCATTTATAAGTCTTTTTATCCCGTTCTCCCCAAACCTGTCCCTGAACTTTTCGAGCTGATCGTATTTCAGCTGTTCAATTATAATTCCTATTACAAGACATGGTTTATCTGGAGGAAGATATGCTCCCTGGCCGGATAATCTGATAAAAACGAATATAATTAATATGATTGTTGCAATTCTTTTTTTTACCATTTCACATTTTTTCATGTTTATCAGATACCTATTACCTTGATATAAATAAATCAGATGCCCCTTAAATTATATGTAAGGTGCAAAAATACTTGTTTTAATTACAGAAGCAAATGTCGAAGATTATTTAATAACCACGAACCTGCCACTAAAAGAAGTTTTTGTAGTAATATTTGAAAATACTACTGAGTACAGCCCTTCCGATAATCTGTTTACATCAATCAGAATGGCAGCGTCCGGAATAACTTCAGTATTATAATCCGCCATTAACTTTCCTGAAATATTGAAAATCCTGATGTTAATAATACCGGTGATCCCGCCGGGAAGAACAGCATTAATTTCGGATCTGGCCGGATTGGGGTAAATGGAAGTTTCTCCCTGGAATATTTTTTCAACCTGATTTATTATTGGTGACATCTTGACTGTAATACCTGTCTGTTGCCCCGATTGCACTGTTATATTATTAACAGTTGTATCTTTGTAACCTTTTGCCGAGAAAGTCAGGTTCCACGTTCCAGGTTCAAGAAATCTCACAAAACGTCCGGTAAGAGTATCTGCATAGACCTCGGAACTGTCCATGTCATGCCCGCTTATAAAAACTTTTGCAGGAACCGGGGCAGATGAACTGTCGTTAAGCACCTGTCCGTATATACCGTATAAAGCATTTTCGAGATAGCCAATCAATGAGTGCCAGTTATAATCCCATAGCAACGGCAGTTGTGCTGCCGGAGTAACAGATTCATCATCCAGCTCAATAGTTACTTCGCGCCCCTGCAGTGAATAGGTTACAAAATCCTGTCGTCCTCCGTAAACCGGGTACCATTGATATCCATCAGTAATACCATTATTCAGATCCGTCATGTACCCTGAAACAGAATAAAGATGAGAGGTGTCTGCAAATTTCCTGCTGATATCATAAAACCAGTCGTTATCAGCATGTAAACTTGGCCACCTGTCCCATGGATAATTAACCACTTCGTTCCCTGTATGAAAATTTGCAGATATGACGAACCTGTGTTTTCTTAAAAATCTGATCATGTCAATTGTTTCCTTCTGCTCCGGGGTAGTTGTCGATACCGGATCGGGGAAGTTCCTGTTAAGATCAATTCCGTTTTCGTTGTAGCGGATGGGTGAAGTAATTGTATTTCCGTCATCGTAGTACGTACCGTCCGGGTTTGCGAGTGGATTAATCCATATATCAAGATTATCGACAAGATTTTTCACCCTGCTGTCGATGTTGTAATTCTCCAGGAAATAATCAATAAACCTAAGCAACATAACGTATCCTCCGGGTTCATTACCATGCATAGTTGATGTGTAAAAAACCGCAGGCTTGTCCCCATCAGTACCGGGATTGTCCGAAATTTTGAGAGCAAGAACTAATTTACCTTTTATGCTTGTTCCAATCGTATCGAGGCGGCATAAAGCAGGGTAAAGGGTTTTAAAATTTTGCATAATGGAATCATACTGGGTATAAGTCGGATATTCATCCCATTCCATTGCCTGATTTATATTAAGAGCAGATTTAAGACCCTTACTTTCAGGCTTTTCTATAATCAGATAATTGTATTTCCGGAGTATGAACCATTCGACAGTAAGTTTTGACAGGCTAATCTTAACTATTTTGTCATGGACTGATAAAATTGAAACATAACGGGTAAGAGTATCCAGAGACGTAATATCAGTTTGAGGAACCGTTACTATTGCCTCCCCGTATTGTCGGACAATTTCGCGCAACCTGTCATCGTTGCCTGCATTTTGCGGGTAGCACCTCAATGTAACAAAGGCAGCTATCAATATTACCAGGAAACGTCTGTTCATAAAGGTTTTATACATTAAATCTTATATGCAGAATATCGCCGTCGGCAACTATATAGTTTTTACCTTCGATATAAAACTTACCTGCTTCTTTGCAGGCATGCTCCGATCCAAGAGAAATAAAATCGTGATATTTCATCACTTCAGCCCTTATAAAACCTCTTTCAAGGTCGCTGTGAATTACACCAGCGGCCTTGGGAGCAGTCATCCCGGCTTTTATGGTCCAGGCCCTGATCTCCATAGGTCCGACAGTGAAAAAAGTCTGTAAATTCAGCATTTTGTAGGCAGCTCTCACAAGCTTGTCAACGCCGGGCTCATCAAGCCCTGAATCCTGAAGAAACGCCAAACGGTCCTCATTATTCTCGAGCTCAGCAATTTCTGCTTCAATAGCTCCTGCAATAACCAGTATCTCTGCATCTTTACCATGAAGAGATTCCCTGATTCTTTCAACATACATATTACCATCGATGGCTGATTTTTCATCAACATTACAGACGTACATTACAGGCTTCATGGTAAGAAGGAAGAGATCGTCAATGTACTTTCTGTCTTCTTCCTTAATTGCAAGTGTTCTTGCATTATTAAAACTTTCGATATGCTCCTTGAATTTATTCAGTATTCCCAAACCATGTTTTGCATCTTTATCGCCGGCTTTTGCAGCTCTTTCAAGACGTTCAATCTTTTTCTCTACAGACTCCAGATCTTTTACCTGCAATTCAAGGTCAATAGTTTCCAGATCACGAACCGGGTCAACGGAACCGTCAATATGTGGCAAGGAATCATTATCGAAGCATCGCAGAACATGGATAAGTGCATCGGTATTTCTTATGTCCCCGAGAAATTTATTCCCCACACCCTCTCCTTTGTTTGAACCTTTTGCCAGACCAGGTATATCGACTATTTCCACTGTAGTATGAACAATTCTGTCAGTAACCTGATGTTTTTCAAGCTCATATAGTCTTGGGTCAGGAACCTGTACCACGCCTATATTTGATTTTGTTGCACTGAAGGCATAGGCATTTGTTTCTCCTTTTGTATTGGAGATACAGTTAAAAATAGTGGTTTTGCCAACATTTGTAATCCCTATTATTCCACATTGAAGAGCCATCGGTGATCCGGATTAATTGATTTGCAGCAAATTTATTATAATTCCGGGATGGTGGCAAAAAGAAATCATCATCTTTCAAAGTTTATTAATATTTTCTATCTAAGTAGAAAATCAGTTCAGAAATTGAGTACCATCAGGCCCGACGATAATATTTCTAAATTATTAAAGCCTGACCTGAATAAAGGTTTCCGGCTTATGGTGGAAAGCTACAGCCAGAAACTGTACTGGAATATCAGAAGGTCAGGCAGTACCGGATTTTTTAGCTTTATGACTTTTTAATTTCCTTCTTGACAAATGAACTTAGTTCATTGAGAGGAACACTTTTCTGTTCTCCGGTAGACATTATTTTAATTGTCACGGCATCTTTAACTATCTCATCTTCACCTGCTATAACAATATAAGGAATTTTCTTAGCATCGGCGTAAGATAACTGCTTTTTGAGTTTTTCTGCATCGGGGTAAAATTCTGACTTTACCCCCAATCCACGCAGCTGATCAAGGATCTTAAACGCATAGTTTATTTCATTTCCACCAAAATTCACAATAAGAACTTCAGTGGATGAACCTTTTAAATTGTCAAACAGATTTAACTGATTCATCACATCATAGATCCTGTCGGCTCCGAATGAGATGCCGACACCCGATACTCCTTCCATTCCAAAAACCCCGGTAAGGTTATCATAACGTCCACCTCCACAAATACTTCCTATGCCAATATCCTTCGATTTAACTTCAATAATGGCCCCTGTATAATAATTCAACCCGCGTGCAAGTGTCAGATCGAGTTCTACATCACAGGTCAAAGGACCGCTTACGATATATGTAAAAAGTGTTTTTAATTCAGATATTCCTTCCATTCCCGTATCAAAACGTGAAAGCAACTTCCCGAGGTTATCCAGTTTTTCATCTGTACTGCCTATGAGTGTAAACAATGGCTGGAGATTCAATATAGACTCCGAGGCTAAACCTTTGCCGGTAAGCTCAGCATTAACAGCCTCAATTCCAATCTTATCAATTTTATCAATTGCTATGGTGATATCGGTAAGTCTTTCGGGTTCGCCAATAAAGGAAGCAATTCCGGTAAGAATTTTCCGGTTATTGATCTTTACGACTGTAGAAATCCCGAGTTGTTTAAAAATATCATCTATAATTTTAATCAGCTCATACTCATTATATAAGGAGTCGCTTCCAACGACATCAACATCGCATTGAAAAAACTCGCGGTACCTTCCTTTCTGGGGCCTGTCGGCTCTCCATACAGGCTGTATCTGGTATCTCTTAAACGGAAAGACAATTTCATCACGATGCTGCACTACATACCGTGCGAATGGTACAGTAAGATCATATCTAAGACCTTTTTCGCAAATTTTTGAAGAGAGTTTACCTGGTTCCGGCTTAGTAAGATCGTCAGAACTTACCAATGACAGGAAATCGCCCGAATTGAGGATCCTGAATAAAAGTTTGTCGCCCTCCTCTCCGTACTTTCCCAGAAGAGTTGTAAGATTCTCCATAGCTGGTGTCTCAATTGGCTGATAACCATATAGTTTAAAAACCTTTTTAATGGTTTCAAATATATAATCGCGCTTAAGCATCTCTTCAGTGGAGAAATCCCGCGTTCCTTTCGGTATGGATGGTTTTGAAAACATAATATCAAAGATAAAAGACAAAAGTATAAAGATAAAAGGAGAAAGGAGAAAGTACAAAGGAGAAAGTACAAAGGAGAAAGTTGATGAACCCCGCTTTCCGTTAAAGGCTTAATGACTAACTTTTCCGATGGAGAGTTCGGTTAAGCTAAAAGTTGCAAGGCGTTAATAAAGCACATTAAGTCAATAAAACCCGTTTAAGCTATACAGGCTTAATTAAAATAAAGTATATAAAACCTTCTTCAGAATTTTTCAGGAACAAATGTCTGATCCGTGACCGGCGGTCTTACATAAGCCATATCATGTTTCAGAGGTGGAAGTTTTAATGGTTTGGCAGTCAGATCCTGATATGGAATGAGAGAAAGAAGATGGTCGATACAATTGAGCCTGGCTCTCTTTTTATCATCGGCATGAACAACATACCAGGGAGATTGCTTAGTGTCGGTATATGAAAACATTTTGTCTTTCGCCATGGAATACTCGACCCATTTGTCGCGTGATTCAACATCCATCGGACTGATTTTCCACCTTTTTGTAGGGTCCTTTATTCTATCCTGGAAACGATTTTCCTGTTCATGGTCACTTACCGAAAACCAATATTTTATAAGTATTGTGCCTGACCTGATCAGCATCTTTTCAAATTCGGGACACGATCTCAGAAACTCCTCGTATTCTTCGTTGGTACAGTAACCCATAACCTGTTCAACTCCTGCCCTGTTATACCAGCTCCTGTCGAAAAGGACAATCTCACCTCCGGCCGGCAACTGAGAAACATATCTCTGAAAGTACCATTGAGTTTTTTCTTTTTCAGTGGGTATCCCAAGGGCAACGATTCTGCAAATTCTGGGATTCAGACAACCTCCAATGGTTTTAATTACTCCACCTTTCCCGGCTGCATCTCTGCCTTCAAACACAACTACTACCTTTAACTTATTTGCCTTCACCCATTCCTGAAGTTTAACAAGCTCAATGTCCAGTTTCATAAGCAGCTTTTCGTACTCCTTGCGGCCAAGTTTCTTCTTCTTTTCAGGTACAATATCGTGATATAAATCGTCCTTTTCAGCATCTTTTACTCTGGTTTTTTTCTTTTCCTTATTATTTGCCATGTCATGAAAGTTTTTAAATGAAAAAGAAATTTACCAAAAAATTATGAAAAACAGAAATTTTTCTAAGGAAAAACTACAGAATTATAAGGTTCTGACTGCTTCCCATTAAGCGGATTTATAAACTCATTTTTGTATCAGCCTCTACTCAGGGGAATTGAGGATGAAACAATAATTATTGAATGAAGGGAATTACCAGAGGGTATCTGAATTTTTCACCCTTTGAAGCTTTGATACTCGCAATTATTATACATATTATCTTAAGAGTTTCCAGCATAATTATAATCGGGATACCCAAAATAATGAAGCATAAAGGAATAGCAAGGACAATATAAAGAAGTATAGATAACTGGAAGTTAAGCGAGTTTCTTCCGTTTTCAGTCACCCAGGCCGACTCATCTCTTTTCGACAGCCAGCATATCAGCGGGCCAATAATACCTCCGAATGGAAAAAAGAAACCGGATAAAGCTGACAGATGACACAGCATTGCCCAGTTTCTTTCTGTTTCTGATAATATTTTATTTTCTTCCATGATGTTTCAGTATTTATTAAAAGACGGATCCGTTTCCCCAATGCTGCATTAAGATTATTTTTCAAGCCGTTTAAGATCGGCTGGCAATAAGCCATTCGGGTCATCTTTATCGATCGTATGCTGATTATAGTAATACATATTTGAATCATCGGTCCCTATCAGCATATTGAAACAATAACCAGAATTTTTGGCCCCTGAAGGACCAACCTTATGGAGAATCAGTGTATTAGGAGTCTTATTCTCGATAGCTTTCACAATATCATCTTCAGTAACTATTTTTATCTTATAAGAATAAATTGCCTTTATCTTTTCAATAGTTGATATCTCCGGAACAAGGTCCTCCTGTTTAACCAGGATAGTTTTATTATGTACATCAGGAATATTTTTATTATAATACTTAAGATATTTCCTGCCAGTTAATGAAGGATCTTCTGAAATCATCTGTGCATGTTTCTGCATAAATGCAAGGATGGCACCAAGTTTATAACTATACTCAAGATCATCTTCACCTGCAAATGAGAGCGGAACCGCACAAATCTCAGGCATTTCACCAAGTTTATTGACCGACTTACCCTGCAGAAGATTAATAAAATTATATACCCCGTTTGATTTATCCTTGTCAAAATTAGTTTGAGTAAGAACAATAAATGAGTATCCAGGATTTAACCTTCTTACATTAAACTCTTTAACCTCAATGAATTCGTATGGTGTTATTTTCCAGAATGATTGCACAGCCCTTTTGATAAAAACATTATAAGAAGAAAAGGGATCATCTTCGAGAACAATACAGGTTTTTGATGCATTAAACTGTTTGATCTCATCTTTGCTCGGGAAAGGTGCTTGTCCTTTCGATAAAACAGTGAAAAGAAGCATAACAATGGCAATAAATATTGTTTTCATATCTATAGTATTAATCTACAGGTACATAGAGCGGATTTTTTTCGTTGAATTTCCTTACATATACAAACATAAGTTCTTTCTTCTTTTTCCTGGGAAGTTGAACAAACTCCTCGTAAAGTGCATTATCCTTCATCAGAAGTAATCTCGTATTATCCAAATTAAATTCCAGGACCTTACCACTCTCAAAATCTATCAGATATTGTTTTAATTCGTTATGGGTGGATTGCGTATACGGTGAATTATATGGATTATAAGGATTATAATAATTACTATAACTGTAAGGTGAATAATATGGATCATTGTATCCGTAAGGAGAACTGTAATTACGTGAATCGTAGGTTGTTACATCAGCAACAAAATGACAAATGCTTCCAACAAAGGTTAACCTGTTAAAATTATCCTGAACCTGAATATATAATATTCCGTTCCGGGCGTATCCCCAAATAGAATTTCTTGCAATTTCCTGCCTCACCCCCATATTGTCATAGAAATAGATTTTATCTATTTTCAGAATCTTTTTAAAGAATTCTCTATCGTTGTAGTCTACAGATGTGAGAAGCTTGGCTTTTGGTATCGGCTTATTCATTTTTACCTGGTCAAAATTCAGGTAGATTCCGTCATTAAATTTGAAATCAGCAGTATATTTTACCATCCCTTCTTTTTCCTGTCCATACAAAAAAAGAAGATTGGTACCTGATAAAATCAGATTTATTAACAGAAATATTTTTAATACTCTCATTATTAATGTTAAGGTTTTATCATCCCCTTTCAAATATCGTACCGAACAAGGACAAATTTAGCGTTTTCCTTGAAAGCTTGTTAATTTCGGTTAATGTATATTTATTACTTATTTTGTTTAAATTTACAGAACCTCTAAATTACGATTTATGGTCAATGAAACCGGAAAAAATAACATCAAAGATGGTTTAAATAAATCTTCTGAGGAATTCACAGGCAAGAGCAGGAAGGAGATTGAGTCATTTGCAATTATTGCATTGTTTTGCCTGATTGCAGCCGTACTTCTTATCTCTTTTGACCTCAGGCTTCCTGCAGGTTGTCTGATTATTGCAGGAACAGCTATTGGTGTAATCATTATCAGAAAAAATTCAGTTATTGACAAAACATTCAAAGAATCTTTAAATGAATTTTCTTCATTAAATGAAAAAAAAGATGACGTAATTACTGATTTCTCACATAAAATAAGAGAACCTCTGAATAATCTTGTTATTATCTCGGATATACTTATGGAATCAGGCCTCCCGAAAAAACAAAAAGAGCTACTTGAAACCTTCATTGCTTCGACTAACAACATGGTTACTACTGTTAATGAATTAACAATGCAGTCAGCAGGTAATCTGAGTTATGAACACAGGAAGGCTATCAGATTCAATCTGTTATCAACTATTCAAAACACCATAGAACTTTACAGTCTTAAAGATAAAGCCAACATAGATTTTATCCTCGACAAAAAGGAATTCAGTGACTTCGAATGCTTTGGTGACCCTATAACTCTTAAGCAGATTTTTCTCGATCTATTTAATACTATTGAAAATCAGGTATCAGACAGAGCTATTAAAGTTACCATAAACCTAAAAAAAACGAAAGGGATAGGAATTGAAAACATTATTGCTCTGAGAATACAAACCGATAAAAACATTGTTCTTATTAATGATATTGGCATTGAGCGTAGTTTGTCAGCCCGATTAATTGCGTCAGGGAAAGGCACATTTAGCCAGGAGTTTGGAACAAATTATACAATATTAAGCATCCTTCTTCCCTTTGTCAATCCTCTCTCGGAGCCAAAGCAGAGTACTGCATCCCCAAAAATTGAAGAACTTATATATAAAGACAAAACACATAAAGAGCTGAAAGACCTCAAAATACTTCTTGTTGAAGATAATCTTATAAACCAGAAGATAACACTTCTTACTCTTAAGCCTCTTGTTAATAGTATTGATTCAGCTTCGAATGGAAAAGAGGCACTCGATAAGTTTGGGACTGCAAATTACGACCTTATTCTTATGGATATTCAAATGCCTGTAATGAGCGGACTGGTAGCTGCTGAAAAAATAAGAGCCCTGGAATCAACTACAAATTCGCATGTTCCAATTATCGCCATTACAGCAAATGCCATGATTGGTGATAAAGAAAAGTGTCTGTCAGCCGGTATCGATGATTATATCAGTAAGCCTTTTCAGCCCGCAGCACTCATCGATAAGATAAAAAAGATTATTTAGGTACTGTTACTAAGTGGTCTGAAGCCAATCACCATTATATCATCTACCTGAACATTCCTGCCCATCCAGGTCATGATGTTTTCATCCAGAATAGATTTTTGATCATCAACCGGGAAATTATGGATTGTCAACAGAAGGTATCTGAACCTGCGGTACATGAACTTCTTATTCTCTGATCCGCCGAACTGATCAACATATCCATCAGAGAAAATGTAAAGAATATCATCCTCTAAAAGATCAAGTTCATGATCATTATAGGCTATCTTTTCAGGATTCATACCTATAATAGTCTTATCGCCTTTAATCTCAATCAGACTATTATCGCGAATAAGGTAAAGAGGGAAAAATGCTCCCGCGAATTTTATTTTTTTCTTTTTTTTGTCAATCACACAGAGCCCTATGTCCATACCATCCCTGATAATAGTTCCAATATTTTTCTCCCTGCTGAATGTTTTTTCTAATTCCTTGCTTAGGACCGCCAGAACCTGCGACGGCGTTTCTACATTATCTTCATTAATTGTTTTTTCAATAATTTCAAGACCAATCATCGACATCAAAGCACCAGGGACTCCATGACCAGTGCAATCGGCTGCAACTATAAAGAATTTATCTCCTTTTTCCCCGATCCAGTAGAAATCGCCGCTGACAATATCTTTAGGCTTAAAAAAAATGAATGAGTCTTTAAAATATTTTCTGAAATATGCTTCAGATGGTAATAGAGCCTCCTGTATCCTATGAGCATATATAAGACTATCCGTGATATTCTTATCTTTTGTTTCCAACTCCAGCTTCTGCCTTTCTATCAGATCTAGTGCCTGACCCTTTTCCCTCAGCAATTTCCTGGTCTTGATAAGCCTTCGTGTCTGAGATGTAACAAACAAATATACCAAAGAGATAACCAGAGCGCCGTAAAGGATAAAACGATAAGGAGAGGCTGTTGTGTTAATTAAAGCTCCATCCGAAACTCCATTCAGAGTCAATACACTATACTTGATAAGTGCAGAACTATATGTTAAATATAAGATTCCCATCAGATAGTACAAAAATAGACTAATTATCCTTTCCTGTCATCTGCCGGTATTTAAAAATACCTTTATAATTCATTAATGATGATTTCATCCTTCCCCTTGCGGCATAGCACAATACTCTTTACAGAGGGAGAAGGAACAAATGGTCCTATTCCAAGGTTTTCCCACTTTTGATCGATTATTGAAATCGTTTCAGTATTGGAGCAGACTACATTTGGCCATTTCCTGGGGAATCCTCCTTTTCTGTAAGCTTTTGTTGTTCCGTCAAGTAAAACTGAGGAGGATGAAATATAATCATGATCACGTTGGGGATCAGTGTTGCCAAGCACCTGCCATGCTACCGTGGAGAAATCACCAGAATCAACTGTATGATCAACAATAAGGATAAGTCTGAATATACAGGAGGAATAATTTGTCCTGAATATTGTTTTAACCTTCTCAAGAACATCAATATCTTCAGACCGGTTTACTGCAATAATCAGGATTGGAATTCCGACTTTAAAAAGATCAAGATTGAAATTTTTAATAATATTGGTATCAAAATTAATGTAAGTACTATTAAAATCAGCTTGTTTACTATCTTCTGCAATGTCACTACCTGATTTTTCTTCAGTATGCTTTATGGTAGCATCAACTCCTACTTTGCCTCCAAAGGAAAATGTATCTGAAGAATGGTCAAGAACATCCAGAGGCCCGTGGCTGAATAATAAATCCTTCTCAATATTAACATTAGCAAATACATGGGCCAGCAGTTCCTTATAATTCCTGATATTAATCTGGCCGCTGACTACAACAAGATATTTTGTAAACATCATCTGACCCGCTCCGAATAAAGAACTGATCACTTTCATTCCCTGGCCCGGATAAGTCTTTTTGATCCTCACTATCACAAGGTTATGAGCAACACCTGCATCAGGCATATGAAGATCTTCAATTTCAGGCTGTATTGTCATCCTGACCGGAGAAAGAAATATTTTTTCTGTAGCTTTAGTGAACCATGAATCTTCCTGTGGAGGAACACCAACTATCGTTGCCGGGTATACTGCTTTTTTTGAATGAGATATACATGTTACATGAAATTTTGGATACCAGTCAGCCAGAGAATAGAATCCGGTATGATCGCCAAACGGACCTTCCCATACAAGGTCTTCAGACGGATCGACATAACCTTCCAGGATTATATCTGCATCTGATGGGACATACAAGTCGTTAGTTAAACACTTTACCATTTTAACCTTTTTCTTTCTAAGGAATCCCGCCAGGATATATTCATCGATATTTTCAGGTAGCGGAGCAGTTGCAGTGTATGTATAAACTGGATCTCCCCCAAGTGCAACAGATACGGGCATTCTTTCCCCGGTTTTCTTCCAGGCTTCAAAATGATTAGCTCCGGTTTTATGACGTTGCCAATGCATGGCAGTTGTGTTCTTATCAAGAATCTGCATCCTGTACATGCCTACATTTGTTTTTCCTGTTTCCGGGTGCTTAGTATGCACCATGGGAAGTGTAATAAAACGGCCTCCATCGTAAGGCCAGCATTTAAGGACAGGAAGAATTCCAAGGTCAGGTATATTATGAACTACTTGCTGGCAGATGCCTCTCCTTTTCAAGTGGGAAGGAATGAATCCTGCCAATTTAAACAGAACAGGAAGTGTCGAAATCTTCTTAAGAAAAGTGACGGTATTGTCCGGTACATAGTCAAGGAGACGTTCAATTTCTTCTCCGGCTTCATCTAGATTTTTCCTCCCGATGGCCATAGCCATACGTTTATCGGATCCAAAAGCATTTATAAGGATTGGGAAATCTGTTCCAGTATTTTCAAACAGCAATGCTTTCCCGCCAGACTTAGTAAACCGATCGGTTATTTCTGTTATCTCGAGTACAGGATTAATGAATTGTTTAACACGCTGGAGTTCGCCTTTTTTCTCTAGTTCAGTAATAAACCCTGTCAATCCTGAGTAACTCATAAACAATTATCATTTGAAATTCAAAGATATTCAATAAGTCAACATGAGTCACAAAAATCAAATCTCGAATACATGGAGTTGAAAAAGTCCTATTTAAGTAGAAGGGACCAAAAGTAGTGAATGCCCCCTGGCCGCTACGCGGCCATCCCCCTGAAGGGGGAATAATTCTGGCACATTTAGTCAATTAACTCACTTTTAGGTGGGCAGGGAGGCTTTGCAGGTGTATAAAAACAATAATGGGAACTATTCGCTAGGATTAGTTCCCATTCATCGTTTACAACCGAGGTTGTTAACGACGTCAGATTACTGTTATTCTGACCGGCTGCTTCTTTGGATACGAGATCTGTTTTAGCAACCCCTGGCTTTCGGGTTTTGCCTTTTACAGCAGAACCTTCCGGCTGTCCTTTTTTCCCGTCTTGCGATGGGATTTCCGGGACGAAGTGTCTTTAAGGCTCTGTTGCACATTTCCCGAAGGATATGGCATCAGTTTCAGATAACCTGGGGCCGAAGCCCTTCATTTTCTGAAGCCCTGTGACTCAATCGCTGAAAGAACGTTTCCGGTTTTCGTTGACTTACTGAACATCTGGGACGCGAAGTCCTTTAAGTTCAGGCTTCGGCTCTCTTGATGTGCAGACCCGAGGGTCTGACCGAAACAGATATTGTTTCATTTAAGTAACCATCCCCGTTTCCACATCTTTTGAGCAGTCTTTTATCGCTCACCTGATGAATCAAATTTATACCAAGAGTATCGAAAAGCAATAAGAAACAGAGTCTTATTATAAACCTTATTTAAACATGAGTTATTAACAATTGTTAATAACGTCGGGAAGTTAGGTAAAAGCTCATCCCCAGCCCCCTTCTCCCAAGGGAGAGTGGTTGGAGTGAGGTAAAAATTATTTCTTATACCCATAAACAGCCAGATTCCCAAGAGTCTCTTCAATTCTCAGCAACTGATTGTACTTGGCCATTCTGTCAGTTCTGCAGCAAGAACCTGTTTTAATCTGACCCGAATTTGTAGCCACAGCTATATCTGCAATTGTTACATCTTCAGTCTCACCTGAGCGATGGGATGTAACAGTTGTATAGCCTGCCCTGTGTGCCATCTCAATTGCATTAAGCGTTTCAGTAAGAGTACCAATCTGGTTTACTTTTATGAGGATGGAGTTTGCACATCCCATTTCAATACCCTTCTTCAGGTAATCAACATTTGTAACGAATACATCGTCGCCAACCACCTGGCAATGTTTTCCAATTCTTTCAGTAAGCATTTTCCATCCATCCCAATCGCTTTCTGCCATCCCATCTTCGACTGAATCAATAGGATATTTCTTTATAAGTTGTTCTATAAAATCCACCTGCTCCTTGGAAGTTCTTCTTGCCCCTTTGGGTCCTTCAAATTTTGAATAATTGTACATACCATCCTGATAGAATTCGGAGGCTGCCGGATCGAGAGCGATGGTAATATCTATACCTGGCTTATAGCCAGCTGCATCGATAGCCTTTAGAATTGTTTCAAGAGCATCATCAGTCCCGGCAAGTTTGGGGGCAAAGCCACCTTCATCACCAAAAGCAGTACTTAATCCGCGTTCTTTCAGAACTTTTTTCAATGAATGGAACACTTCAGCTCCCATACGTAAACCTTCCCTGAATGACGGAGCTCCTACCGGTCTTATCATGAATTCCTGAAAAGCGATCGGAGCATCTGAGTGAGATCCTCCGTTGATAATATTCATCATAGGAACAGGCAGTGTAACTGCATTGGGACCACCAATGTAACGGAACAACGGTAGTCCGTGATAAGCAGCTGCTGCTTTGGCTACTGCCAGTGAGACCCCGAGAATTGCATTGGCTCCCAGGTTACTTTTTGTAATGGTATCATCAATATCTATCATCTTTTTATCAATTCCTGCCTGATCGGTTACATCCATCCCTATTATTTCTTCGGAAATAACATTATTAACATTATGAACAGCTTTAAGAACACCTTTACCCAGATATCTGTTTTTGTCACCATCTCTTAATTCGAGTGCTTCATTTTCTCCTGTTGAAGCACCTGATGGTACAGATGCTCTGCCAAAATAACCACTGGTTGTCATTACATCAACTTCAATTGTCGGATTTCCACGGGAATCCAGAATCTCACGAGCATGAACACTTACTATCTGACCCATAATTATTGTATTTCTATTAATCTGTTTTACAATATATAAAAAAAGGGAGCAAGTCTGAATTAACCTATCCCTTTTATTTTAAAAATTTCTTTATCAAGTTTTATTCTTCCGGAGTCGATTCTCCAGTTGATTCTTCCACCCTTTCAACAGGTTTCTCAACTTTCTTTTTAACAATTTTAGGAACTTTTGTCTCAGCTACAGCCTCATCCTTTTTCTTGGGAGATCTTCTTCTTCTTGTTGTTTTGGTTTTTGTAGTATCTCCTCCGAGCATAGATTGGTTGTAATCAACAAGTTCTAGAATGCACATATCGGCATTATCCCCTATTCTGTTACCGATTTTCAGTATACGTGTATAACCACCCGGACGCTCGCCGATTTTTGGTGATACCTCTCTGAATAACTCAGCTACAGCAGTTTTATCCTTCAGATAGCTGAATACCACTCTCCTTGAGTGTGTTGAATCTTCCTTGGATTTAGTAATGAGAGGTTCAACATAGGTACGAAGCGCTTTAGCTTTGGCTTCAGTGGTAGTAATTCTTTTATGAATGATAAGTGACGTAGCCATGTTTGAAAGCATCGCCTTCCTATGTGAACTTGTTCTTCCCAAATGGTTAATAACTCTTGAATGTCGCATTTCTCTATTTCCTTAACCAGTTTTCAAATTAATCTTTCTCTAACTTATATTTACTTACATCCATTCCAAATGAAAGGCTCATGGATTCGAGCAACTCGTCAAGCTCGGTAAGTGATTTCTTGCCAAAGTTCCTGAATTTAAGAAGGTCATTTTTATTAAACTTTACCAGGTCACCAAGCGTTTCAACTTCTGCAGCTTTAAGACAGTTAAGTGCCCTTACGGAAAGGTCGAGGTCGATCAGTTTTGTTTTCAGCAATTGTCTCATATGCAGAACTTCCTCATCAAACTCCTCGTTTGCCATTTTATCGTCCGAATCGAGAGTAATTTTTTCATCGGAGAAGAGCATAAAGTGATAAATAAGGATCTTAGCAGCTTCTTTAAGAGCATCTTTCGGGTGAATTGACCCGTCGGTTTCAATCTCAAAAAGCAGTTTCTCATAATCAGTTTTTTGTTCAACACGGTAATTTTCGACCGAGTATTTCACATTCCTGATAGGAGTAAAAATTGCGTCAATAGCTATAAGTCCAAACTCACTTTCGACAGGTTCGTTTTCTTCAGCCGGAACATAACCTCTCCCTTTATTAATAGTAAGTTCAATTTTAATTTTAACATCCGGTTCCATTCTGAAAATAACAAGTTCGGGGTTTAACACCACGAAGCTGCTCAGAGCATTGTTAAGGTTACCTGCTTTAAAAACCTCCTGACCAGTGACTTTAATTGTAATTTTCTCATTATCAACATCGTCAACAGTTCTTTTAAAACGTACCTGTTTAAGGTTCAGGATGATCTCGGTCACGTCCTCCATTACACCAGTTATGGTAGAGAACTCATGATCTATGCCTTCGATCTTAACCGTTGTAATGGCAAAACCCTCAAGCGAAGAGAGAAGAATTCTTCTCAGTGCATTGCCGACAGTAATACCATAGCCAGGTTCAAGCGGACGGAATTCGAATTTTCCGCGTTTGTCGTCCGCTTCCAGCATTATTACTTTATCAGGCTTCTGGAATGATAAAATGGCCATAGAATTTTTCTTAATATTATTACTTAGAATACAATTCAACTATAAGTTGTTCCTTAATATCTTCAGGAATATCAGTACGTTCAGGCATGTTCATAAATTTACCTGCCATTTGTGTGTCATCCCACTCAAGCCAAGGGAGCTTTGTGTACCTCCTTGTTGTAAGTGAATCAACGATCGACTCAAGAGATTTTGATTTTTCGCGAACGCCGATTATATCACCTGGTTTAAGCTGAAAGGAAGGAATGTTAACTACACTTCCGTTTACAGTAATGTGTCTGTGCGAAACAAACTGACGTGCAGCTGCTCTTGTTGGAGCTACACCCAGACGATAAACTACATTATCGAGACGTGCTTCGAGCAGTTGAAGTAAAACTTCACCGGTTACGCCTTTACTTCTTGAAGCTTTTTCAAAAGTGTTGCGAAACTGCCGTTCGAGCATACCATAAGTATATTTTGCCTTTTGTTTTTCCCTGAGCTGAACGCCATATTCTGAAGTTTTCTTCCTTTTTTTGTTCATACCATGTTGCCCGGGCGGGAAATTTTTCCTTTCCAGGTTTTTATCGGGACCAAAAATAGGTTCACCGAATTTTCTTGCTATTCTTGTTCTTGGGCCTGTATATCTTGCCATTGTGCTATAAATTTATAACTTACAAATATTCAATTCTATAATTTCCTAAACTCTTCTTCTTCCGGGTGCACGGCAGCCATTATGAGGCATTGGTGTTACGTCAACTATTTCAGTAACTTCGATGCCAACGTTGCTTATTGATCTGATTGCTGATTCGCGACCTGAACCCGGACCCTTAACGAACACTTTAACTTTTCTTAATCCGAGATCATAAGCTACTTTACCACATTCTTCAGATGCCATCTGGGCAGCATAAGGAGTGTTTTTTTTGGATCCTTTGAATCCCATCTTCCCGGCTGATGCCCAAGAAATTACCTGGCCCGAATTATTTGTCAGGGTAACAATAATATTATTAAATGATGAATGAACATGTGCCTGGCCTGAAGGTTCAACCTTAACGACCCTCTTTTTTAATGCTCCAGTCTTCTTTGCCATAATCTATTTATTTAGTAGCTTTTTTCTTGTTTGCAACAGTTTTCTTTCTTCCTTTGCGGGTTCGGGCATTATTCTTTGTGCTTTGTCCTCTTACAGGAAGTCCGATTCTGTGACGGACACCACGGTAGCATCCAATATCCATAAGCCTTTTAATATTCATTTGTGTCTCTGAACGGAGTTCACCTTCAAGCTTATAATTATCATTAAGAATTCTGCGGATGGAATTGATCTGTTCATCTGTCCAGTCCTGAACCTTTGCATTCCTGTCAACACCAGCTTCGTCGAGAACTTTTTGTGCAGTGCTTCTTCCTACACCATAGATGTAAGTCAAGCCAACTTCGCCTCTTTTGTTTCTTGGTAAATCTACACCAACAATTCGTGCCATATAAAACTTTTCTTAAATGAGTTGCAAAATTAGTCAAATTATCCCTGTCTCTGTTTGAACTTGGGATTTTTCTTATTAATAACGTAAATGCGACCTTTTCTTCTGACTATCTTACAGTCAGAACTGCGCTTTTTTACAGATGCTCTTACTTTCATTACCTTAATATTTCTTATTTATATCTGAATGTTATTCTTCCTTTTGTTAAATCGTATGGTGACATTTCAACCTTAACTTTATCACCAGGCAAGATCTTTATATAATGCATTCTCATCTTCCCCGATATATGGGCAGTTATCACGTGTCCATTTTCCAGTTCCACCCTGAACATTGCATTAGAAAGGGCTTCGATGATCGTACCGTCCTGCTCAATTGATGGTTGTTTAGCCATACGATTATATTTTATTTAAAACTTCTTCAATAAATTTAAAAGTTGTTAGTACATCTGCTTTCCCTTTATCAACGGCAACGGCATATTCAAAATGTGCCGAGGGTCTACCGTCAGCTGTTTTAATGGTCCAACCGTCTCTCATCTGTAATGTCTCTTTTTTCCCTATATTAATCATTGGTTCGATACATATTACTAGTCCTTTCTCCATTTTTGGTCCGGTTCCCTGCTTGCCCCAGTTAGCTACTTCAGGCTGTTCATGCAATTTTCTGCCAATTCCATGACCAACCAGCTCTCTGACAACAGAATAACCTCCGCTTTCTGCTTTGGACTGTACGGCGAATGAGATATCTCCTACCCTGTTTCCAATAACAGCTTCTTTAACTCCTTCCTCAAGGGCAGCTTTTGTAAAATCAAGCAGACGTTTGATTTCTTCTTTTATATCACCGACCGGGAAAGTGTATGCACTGTCACCATACCATCCGTTCAATATCACTCCACAATCAACTGATATTATATCGCCCTCTCTAAGGATATAATCTGAAGGAATACCATGAACCACTTCGTCGTTTACAGATGTGCAGAGTGTATTCGGAAAACCACCATATCCCTTGAAAGCCGGTGTTGCTCCATTATCGCGGATAAACGATTCGGCTATTTTATCGAGATAAAGAGTGGTAATCCCTGGTTTTATAAGTGAAGCAAGTTCCGCAAGTGTTCGCGACACCAGCATATTGCTCTCTTTTAACAACCCGACCTCTTCATCAGTCTTTAAATACAACATCAAAGAACGTTAAACTAATTATATCGATGTAACAGAGCCAGATCTTCCTTTAATACGACCTGACTTCATCAAACCATCGTAATGACGCATAAGCAAATGACTCTCAATCTGTTGAAGTGTATCAAGAATTACTCCGACAAGAATGAGAAGTGATGTACCTCCGTAGAATTGTGAAAATTGCGGAGTTACACCTGATTTCACTGCCAAACTGGGAAGGATAGCAACCATTGCCAGAAAAACCGAACCTGGAAATGTGATCCTCGACATTATTGTATCGAGGAATTCCACTGTTTTCCTTCCTGGTTTGATACCTGGTATAAATCCTCCGTTTTTCTTCATATCTTCAGCCATCTGAACAGGATTAATGGTAATTGCAGTGTAAAAATAGGTAAAGACAATTATTAAAAGTGCTGCTACGAGATTATACCAAAACCCATACATATTCGAAAAGGCAACAATGAAGCCTGAACCTGAGTTAGTGTAGCCGGCAATGATCATAGGGAGCATCATGATTGCCTGGGCAAAAATGATAGGCATTACTCCGGCAGCATTTACTTTAAGCGGAATATACTGACGCACACCCCCGTACTGTTTATTTCCAACTATTCTCCTGGCATACTGAACAGGTACCCGCCTGGTGCCCTGAACAAGAAGAATTACACCAAGAACAACAATAAACAAGAACAAAATCTCAACAATAAGGGCAATAGCGCCTCCTGCTCCATTCATCCTTGTTCCTGCTTCAAAAATGAAGTTAGCAGGCATTCGTGCAACAATACCAATCATAATTATTAGTGATATCCCGTTACCAATGCCTTTATCGGTAATTTTCTCCCCCAGCCACATAACAAACATTGTACCGGCTGTAAGGATTATTACAGAAGATACTGTAAAGAAGGTTCCGGAAAGAATGAATGCTGACGCTGGTAGCTGAGCATGAAGGTTTACAAGGTAGGTAGGTGCCTGTAGAATAAGAACACCGACAGTAAGATATCTTGTATACTGATTCATTTTACGTCTACCGCTTTCACCTTCTTTCTGTAATTTCTGGAAATATGGGAAAACAATACCAAGCAATTGTACCACAATGGAAGCAGATATGTAAGGCATGATACCCAGAGCAAAAATCGAAGCCTGTGAAAATGCTCCTCCCGAGAACATGTCCAGGAGACCCATTATGCCAGAAGATGTTTGGTTCCTGAGGTTAGCCAGTTGCGAAGGGTCGATGCCAGGCAGGGTAACATATTTACCCAACCTGTATAATAAAATGATCCCAAAAGTATAGAAAAGTCTTGCGCGAAGATCTTCTATCTTAAAGATATTTTTTATAGTCTGAAAAAATTTCATGAAATTACAGTATTACAACGGTTCCCTTTTTGCCTTCAATAGCTTCAATAGCCGATTTGCTGAATGCATGCGCATGAACTTCAAGTTTACTTTCAAGAGTTCCTTTCCCCAGGATTTTAACCTGAGCATTTTTAGAAACCAGCCCGGCCATGATAAGTACTTCAAAATCAATCTTGCTTATATTAAATTTTACTGCAATATCCTGAAGAGTACTGATATTTATACCTTTATATTCTTTGCGGTTGACATTTTTAAATCCGTATTTGGGAACACGTCTCTGAAGCGGCATCTGGCCTCCTTCAAAGCCAATTTTCTTGCTGTAACCTGATCTGGATTTAGCGCCTTTATGCCCTCTTGTTGATGTACCTCCTTTACCGGAACCTTGTCCGCGACCTAGGCGCTTACTCTTTTTAATTGATCCTTTTGCAGGTCTTAAATTACTCAAATCCATGATGTTGTATTATAAATATGGTTTATACCTTAAATATTTTCAACTTTAACCAGGTGTCTTACTTTCACCACCATTCCTAAAATCTGTGGTGTAGCTTCATGTTCAACACTATGGTTTAATTTGTGTATACCGAGAGCTTCAAGAGTTCTTTTTTGTCTTTCGGGTTTTCCGTTTTTACTTTTCACCTGGGTGATACGAATTTTTGCCATCGTTATGTTCTTTACTAACCGTTAAAAACCTTATCCATTGTAACACCTCTGTGCTCAGCAACAGAGAAAGCGTCCCTCATTTCGAGAAGAGCTGCAAAAGTTGCTTTCACAAGGTTATGAGGATTAGATGAACCTTTTGACTTTGCCAGAACATTTTTCACTCCGACACTCTCAAGAACAGCACGCATAGCTCCTCCTGCCTTTACACCTGTTCCTTCTGATGCAGGTTTGATAAATACTTTTGCACCGCCGAATTTGGCAATCTGTTCATGAGGTATTGTACCATTGATTACAGGCACTTTTATCAGATTCTTTTTAGCATCTTCAATACCTTTTGCAATAGCTGTGGTTACTTCGCTGGCTTTACCAAGACCATGTCCGACTATACCATCCTCATTCCCAACTACAACAATAGCTGAGAAACTGAACGTACGTCCCCCTTTGGTAACTTTGGTTACCCTCTGGATACTAACGAGTCTATCTTTAAGTTCGAGGTCGCTGGTTTTGACTTTTCTTATACCGTTTCCCATAATACATTAGAATTTTAATCCACCTTCGCGAGCTGCATCAGCCAGCGATTTTACTCTGCCGTGATATTTATATCCACTTCTGTCGAAAACAACTTTCTCAATACCTTTTTCTTTGCATTTGGTAGCCAGAAGTATTCCTACCAGTTTAGCCTGTTCAATCTTTTTAATACCTGTTTTGGCTGCAATCTCCTTTTCTTTAGAGCATGCCGACAGAAGTGTAACACCATTCAGATCGTCAACAACCTGAACGTAAATTTGTTTATTACTACGATATACTGCCAGTCTTGGAGTTTCAGTGGTACCGTTTATTTTTTTCCGGATCCTCATTTTGATCCTTGTTCTTCTTTCCAATTTAGTTAAAGCCATGATTTTTTACTTTTACTATTATACACCCTAAACACTAGCAGATTTCCCAGCTTTCCTTCTGAGTTGTTCTCCGACAAACTTAATCCCTTTGCCTTTATAAGGTTCAGGCGGGCGCAGAGATCTGATCTTTGCTGCAACATGTCCGATCAGTTGTTTGTCAATACATGTCAGGGTAATTATGGGATTACTCCTTCTTTCAGTTTTGGTTTCGACCTTAACTTCTTTGGGGAGTTGAATAATTATTTCGTGCGAAAATCCAAGGCTCATCTCAAGGTTTTGTCCTTTTGCTTCTGCCCTGTAACCAACTCCGACAAGTTCAAGTTCTTTTTTATATCCTTCAGAAACACCAACCACCATATTGTGAATCAGTGCACGATAGAGACCATGCAATGATTTATGATTCTTTGATTCAGATGGTCTCGATAATATGATTTCATTCCCCATCACCTCCACTTTGAGATCTTTGTCGACCGCCTGAGTCAACTCTCCCAAGGGGCCTTTCACACTTACCACATTGGTGTCACTAATATTTACAGTGACGCCCTTGGGCAGGTTTACAGGTAATTTTCCTATTCGTGACATTAAGCTATCCTCCTATTAGTAAACATAACATAATACTTCACCACCGATTTTTTCTTTTTTTGCCTCTTTGTCGGTCATTAATCCTCTTGAGGTTGAAATAATTGCAATACCCAACCCATTAAGCACCCGTGGCATCTCATCGACTCCGATATATTTACGGAGACCCGGGCGGCTGACTCTTTGTATTTCTTTTATTGCAGGTTTTTTGCTCTTTGGATTATACTTAAGAGCAATTTTCAATATACCCTGCGGTCCTTCACCATCAATAACCTTATAGCTGAGGATATAACCTTTTTCGAACAGAATTCTGGCAACCTCTTTCTTAAGATTGGATGCTGGAGCCTCCACAACCTTATGACCGGCCATAATGGCGTTCCTTATTCTGGTCAGTAAATCTGCAATTGGATCAGTCATCTTTTATTATTTAATATAGTTTATATTTATTCTTAATTTACCAGCTGGCTTTTTTTATACCTGGTATCAATCCGAATGATGCCATTTCCCGGAAAGTAATCCTGCTTACTCCAAATTGTCTCATATAACCTCTTGAACGTCCTGTCAATTTGCAACGGTTATGCATTCTGTTAGGATTGGAATTTCTTGGAAGGCGACTTAATCCTACATAATCGCCGGCAGCTTTAAGCTGGGCTCTTTTTGCAGCATACTTTTTAGTCAGTCTTGCGCGTTTTACTTCGCGGGCTATCATCGATTCTTTAGCCATATTACTAGTTTTTAATATTTTTAAATGGTAAACCAAAGTGCTTAAGAAGAGCCAACGCTTCCTCATCATTATTTGCTGAGGTTACGAATGTTACCTGAAGACCCATGATTTTAGCAATTTTATCAAGGTCTATTTCAGGGAAAATGATCTGTTCGGTAATTCCGAGTGTGTAATTGCCTCGTCCATCGAGTTTGGAATTGATTCCTTTAAAATCTCGTATACGCGGAAGTGCAACAGATATCAGTCGCTCAAGAAATTCATACATCCTCTCTTTGCGTAATGTCACCATTATGCCGATAGGCATGTTCTTTCTCAGCTTAAAGTTTGAAATATCTTTTGTCGAGTAAGTCTGAACAGCTTTCTGCCCTGCAATATCCGACATCTCCTTAACACCGAATTCAAGCAATTTTTTATCGGCAATTGCCTGTCCTACTCCCTGGTTGATAACAATCTTTTCCAACCTGGGCACCTGCATTATCGTTTTATATCCGAATTCCTTCATTAATGCAGGGACAATCTCGTCTTTATACTTGGTTTTTAGCGCAGGTATGTACATTACTTGATCTCCTCTCCTGATTTTTTTGAATAACGCACTAATTTATCTTTTTCATTAAGTCTTTTGCCAATACGGGTAGGTTTACCGGTAGTAGGATCGATAAGCATCAAATTTGAAATGTGGACCGGAGCTTCTTTTTTTATTATTCCCCCCTGCGGAGCTTTGGCATTAGGTTTGGTATGTTTTGATACCATGTTCACACCTTCAACAATAGCTCTGTTTTTATCTCTGTCGACTTCCAGAATACGGCCTTTCTGACCTTTTGACTCACCGGTTATTATCATAACCGTATCTCCTTTTTTAATGTTTAATTTCTTCTGCATCGTTGTGTATTTAAATATATTACAACACTTCAGGTGCCAATGAAACAATCTTCATGTATTTGTCGCGCAGTTCTCTTGCTACCGGACCAAAAATACGTGTGCCACGTACTTCATTCACATTGTTCAGGAGTACAACTGCGTTATCGTCAAATCTTATATAAGAACCATCCGGACGGCGAATCTCTTTTTTTGTTCTGACGACAACCGCTTTGCTGACTGTACCTTTTTTTGCTTCACCAGAAGGAAGTGCGGATTTCACACTCACAACAATTTTATCACCTACGGTAGCATATCTTTTTTTACTACCACCGAGCACTCTGATGCATAAAACTTCTTTGGCACCTGAGTTGTCGGCTACTGTCAATCTGCTTTCCTGTTGTATCATGATTACTTAGCTCTTTCGATTATTTCAATTAATCTCCAGGTTTTATTTTTGCTCAAGGGCCTGGTCTCCGAGATACGTACAGTATCGCCAATATTGCACGAATTCTCCTCATCGTGTGCCATCAACTTCTTTGTTTTATTTATAAACTTACCATATATAGGATGTTTCACTTTCCTTTTAACGGCAACGATGATAGATTTGTCCATTTTAATACTGACAACAACACCTGTACGTTCTTTTCTAAGATTCCTTTCCATTGCTGATCTAGCTATTTGATTTCTTATTCAATTCTCTTGTACGCAATTCAGTCAGCAAACGGGCAATCGTAAGTTTCACTTCTTTAACCTTTTGGGGGTTATCAAGAGGAGTGATTGCGTGGTTAAGCTTCATACGAATGAGCATTGTCCTCTCGGTATCAATTCGCTCAAGAATATCTGAGGTGCTTAATTCCTTTATTTCTGAAGTTTTCATCTCTGTCAAAATATTATTCCTGTACGTAATCGCGTCTTACAATAAATTTTGTTGTTATGGGGAGTTTCTGAGCTCCAAGACGGAGAGCCTCTTTTGCAACTTCATAAGGCACTCCTTCAGCTTCAAGCAGAATTCTGCCGGGAGTTACCGGAACAACAAAACCTTCCGGAGCTCCTTTTCCTTTACCCATTCGTACCTCAGCAGGTTTCTTTGTAATAGGTTTATCGGGGAAAATCCGTATCCATAACTGGCCTTCACGTTTCATATGGCGTGTTACGGCCTGCCGAGCTGCTTCTATCTGTCTTCCGGTGATCCAGCTCTCCTCAAGTGCTTTGATACCAAATGATCCGAATGCCAGTTGGTTGCCTCTTTGTGCATTGCCTTTCATTCTTCCCTTCTGGGCTCTCCTGAATTTGGTCCTTTTCGGTTGTAACATTGCTCAAATATTGTTATAAAATTATTTTCTATAAAGTGTCTTACTTTTTTGCTTTTCTTTTCAGGCTCTTGCTCTTAGCATTTCTGGCACCGATATTGGGACTGAGATCTCTTTTCCCGTAAACTTCACCATTACAAATCCATACTTTAACACCAAGCAGACCGACCTTTGTATGAGCTTCAGCCAAAGCATAATCAATATCAGCTCTCAAAGTATGTAGTGGAATGCGACCTTCCTTGTATGATTCGCTTCGAGCCATCTCTGCACCGCCAAGACGACCGGAGATCATAATTTTTATACCTTCAGCACCCATACGCATGGTAGAAGCGATTGACATCTTGATTGCACGACGGTAAGAAATTTTACCTTCCAGCTGACGGGCAATATTATTTCCAACTATGTTAGCATCAAGCTCAGGGCGTTTTACTTCAAAGATGTTTATCTGAACCTCTTTTTTTGTGATTTTCTTGAGTTCTTCTTTCAGTTTATCAACTTCCTGTCCGCCTTTGCCAATGATGATACCCGGGCGTGCTGTATTAACTGTTACTGTTATAAGCTTCAGTGTTCTTTCAATAATGATCTTTGAAATGCTGGCTTTTGCAAGCCTGGCATTCAGGTATTCCCTGATCTTTGTATCTTCAACCAGTTTACCTGAAAAATCTTTTCCACCGTACCAGTTGGAATCCCATCCTTTGATTATACCTAATCTGTTACCTATCGGATTTACTTTTTGTCCCATCTGTTCTAATTTGTTGTTTTTTCAACTTCGTTAATCTTACTATCAAGCACGAGAGTTACATGGTTCGATCTTTTTCTCACCCTGTAGGCTCTTCCCTGCGGTGCTGTCTGAAGTCTTTTTAATGAACGGCCTCCATCGACATGAATCAGTTTTACATATAGATTACTTTCTTCCACTCTTACGCCTTCATTCTTCGACTGCCAATTGGCAATTGCAGAGAGGAGAAGTTTCTCCATTCTGCGCGAGGCCTCCTGTGAACTGAACTTGAGGACATCAAGTGCTTTATTTACTTCCATTCCTTTTATCAGATCAGTCACCAATCTCATTTTTCGGGGAGATGTCGGACAATTTCTGAGGATTGCCTGGTATCTGATCCTGGCGGCTTCTTTTCTCTGGTCAGCTGTATTTCTTTTTCTTGCACCCATTTCTAATTGTTTTTCAATGTTTACATTACTTATTTATTACCAGAATGACCTCTGAAAGTACGGGTGGGTGAAAATTCTCCCAGCTTATGCCCTACCATATTTTCGGTAATGTAAACGGGGATAAACTTGTTCCCGTTGTGAACTGCTATAGTATGTCCGACAAAATCAGGAGAGATCACCGACCTTCTTGACCATGTCTTGAGCACTGATTTCTTTTGTCCTTCATTCATCTCAAGAATTCT
This sequence comes from uncultured Bacteroidales bacterium, assembly GCA_963838215.1. Classification (GTDB taxonomy): domain Bacteria; phylum Bacteroidota; class Bacteroidia; order Bacteroidales; family VadinHA17; genus LD21. The sequence continues at coordinate 588,443 of CAWIQG010000003.1, forward strand.
TTTTTCCAGTTTGAAATCGATGAAAGGGCCTTTTTTAATTGATCTACTCATAATATATCAGTTATTTTTTCCTTCTTTCAATAATATGTTTTGCAGAGTATTTTTTCTTATCCCTGGTTTTGAAACCCTTTGCAGGAATTCCTTTGCGCGACCTTGGATGTCCGCCTGAAGCTCTTCCTTCGCCACCACCCATCGGGTGATCGACAGGGTTCATAACCACACCTCTGACTCTCGGGCGACGGCCCTGCCAGCGCGAACGGCCTGCCTTACCTGATCTTTCAAGGTTATGGTCGGGATTAGAAACTGTACCAATAGTTGCACGGCAAGTTGTAAGGATCAATCTTGTTTCTCCCGAAGGAAGTTTGATTGTAGCATATTTCCCGTCACGTGCTGATAGCTGGGCATAAGTCCCGGCACTGCGAGCGATCGCCCCTCCTTTCCCTGGCTTAAGTTCGATGTTATGAATGACAGTACCCATTGGTATATCACTAAGGAACATAGTGTTTCCGATTTCCGGTGCAGCTTCTTTTCCAGACATTAATGTCTGACCAACCTGAAGTCCGGTAGGAGCCACTATATATCTTTTCTCTCCATCTTTATAAACAACAAGTGCAATTCTCGAGGAACGATTAGGATCGTATTCGATAGTTTTTACTGTTGCAGGCATTCCATCTTTTTCTCTCTGGAAATCGATTACTCTGTACATCTTTTTATGACCGCCTCCGATGTATCTCATGGTCCGTTTACCGTTAACATTCCTTCCTCCTGTTTTTCTGAGCGGTCGAAGTAAGGATTTCTCCGGTACAGCACTTGTGAGAGTTTCAAAAGTGCTGATGATCTTGTGTCGCTGACCTGGTGTAACAGGTTTGATCTTTCTGACTGCCATATAGGTTATTAAATATTGCTATAGAAATCAATTTTATTCCCCTCTGCAAGAGTAACAATAGCTTTCTTAGTTGCCGGTGTTTTCCCAATGAGAAGGCCCGATTTGGTATTGCGGGATTTAATTTTCCCGCCATAACGCATCGTATTTACCGAATCAACTGTAACATTATACAGTCCTTCAACTGCTTTTTTTATTTGTAACTTATTTGCGCTTCTGGCAACGAGAAAACCATAGCGGTTAAATTTATCGCCCTGGCTTGTCATTTTTTCTGTTACAATCGGTTTAAGCAAAATATTCATCACTCAAAGTTTTCTAGTTTTCAAAAGTTGCCTGCAAAACGTCAACTGCGCTCTCCAGAAGTATCAATGTTGAAGCTTTCATTATTTTGTAAGTGTTTAATTCACTGACAATTACAACTTCAACCCCATTCACATTTCGGGTTGACAAATATATGTTATTATTTTGTTCCGGTAAAACAAATACTGATTTTTTATTTGAAATATTCAGGTTATTTCCCAATTTAATAATTTCCTTTGTTTTAGGGGCCTCAAGAGAAAAGTCTTCCAGAACAATAATATTATTTGTAGAGGCTTTATATGAAAGCGCAGATTTTCTGGCTAATTGTTTAACCTTTTTATTAAGCTTAAAGCCATAGTATCTGGGTGTTGGTCCAAATATACGTCCTCCACCACGGAAAAGAGGACTTTTGATGCTTCCTGCACGTGCAGTTCCGGTTCCTTTCTGTCTTTTAATCTTTCCTGGTACTACCAGCTACCTCACCACGCTGTTTGGATTTATGAGTACCCTGCCTTTGATTTGCCAGGTACTGTTTTGTATCCAGGTAAATAGCGTGGTCGTTAGGTTCAACACCGAAAATCGAATCGTTAAGATTAATTTTCCTTCCGGTTTCTTTACCACTAATATTAAGAATAGTTAATTCCATTACTTTGTAATTATTACGTAACCACCTTTTGGACCGGGGACTGATCCTCTAACAATAATTATATTATTCTCGACCATAAGCTTTACGACTTTCAGGTCCATCGACATCACTTTATTTCCACCTGTACGACCAGCCATTCTCATGCCAGGCAATACTCTAGAAGGGAACGATGATGCGCCAAGTGAACCGGGTGCCCTGCCTCTGTTATGTTGTCCATGGGTTTGTCCGCCAACGCCTGCGAATCCGTGACGTTTAACGACACCCTGAAATCCTTTTCCAATCGACCAGCCTCTTACATCAACCCAATTATCTGGTCTGAAGAGTTCAGCTGTAAGCACATCGCCTTCTTTAACCTGACCTTCGGCAAAGCCCGTAAACTCAATTAGTTTCCTTTTCGGTGTTGTATTGACTTTTTTGAAATGGCCCAATTCAGCTTTAGTAGTATGCTTTTCCTTTTTATCTTCAAATCCAAGCTGCACAGCAAAGTAGCCATCCTTGTCCACTGTTTTAATCTGAGTGACAACACATGGGCCGGCTTGCAGAACCGTACATGGAACATTCTTTCCATTCTCATCAAAAATGGAAGTCATTCCTACCTTTTTACCAATTAATCCCTGCATCTCTTTATTACTTTACTGGTTTCACACTTTAATTTCCACTTCAACCCCGCTTGGAAGCTCAAGTTTCATAAGAGCATCGATGGTTTTTGGCGTTGAGCTGTAAATATCAAGCAATCTTTTATATGATGAAAGCTCAAATTGTTCTCTTGCTTTTTTATTTACAAATGGGGAACGAAGCACTGTATAAATCTTTTTATGGGTAGGAAGCGGAATTGGTCCGCTAACCACTGCACCAGTAGATTTTACTGTTTTTACGATCTTTTCGGCAGATTTATCCACCAGGTTATGATCATAAGATTTCAGTTTAATACGAATTTTCTGACTCATCTTTTTAAAGAATTTTTCCTTTTGTAATTTCTACAATTCTGTTTGCTATTTCCGCAGGTACCTCTTCATAATGCGAGAACTCCATTGTTGAAGTTGCTCTTCCTGAGGTAATAGTCCGAAGTACTGTAACATAACCGAATTTTTCGGCCAGAGGTACTTTTGCTTTAACGACTCTTGAGCCTGCTTTCGATTCCATACCTTCCACTTTGCCTCTCCTTCTGTTAAAATCGCTTATGACATCGCCAACATATTCTTCAGGAGTTACAACTTCTGTCGACATAATAGGCTCTAGAATTACGGGATTGCATTTACCTGCAAATTTTCTGAATGCCTGTTTGGCAGCTATTTCAAATGAAAGAGCATCGGAGTCGACTGGATGGTACGAACCGTCCTTAAGTACAACTTTAAGGCTATCAAGCGGAAAACCAGCGAGTGGACCGTTGATCATAGCCTCACGGAAACCCTTTTCTACTGACGGAATATATTCCTTCGGAATATGGCCGCCTTTAACCTCATTAACAAATTGAAGGCCCCTCACGTTTTTATCTGCAGGCATTAATTCAACAGTCATATCTGCAAATTTTCCCCTTCCTCCGGTTTGTTTCTTAAACACTTCACGGAATTCAGCAGAAGTTGTGATGGCTTCCTTATAAGCGACCTGGGGTGCCCCCTGATTACATTCCACTTTAAACTCTCTCTTCAGTCGATCAATGAGAATTTCAAGATGCAGTTCGCCCATACCATTTATTATAGTTTGTCCGCTGTCAGGATCAGTTCTGACCTGAAAAGTCGGATCTTCTTCAGCAAGCTTATTAAGCGCCATTGATAATTTATCAACATCTGCCTGAGTTTTAGGCTCTATTGCAACACCTATAACCGGTTCGGGGAAATCCATTGTTTCAAGTAATATCGGTTTATGAATAGCGCATAATGTATCACCCGTCTTTATATCTTTAAATCCCACGCCTGCACAAATATCACCTGCCGAAATACTCTCTTTCGGATTCTGTTTATTGGCATGCATCTGGAACAATCGGTTAATACGTTCTCTCTTCCCGGTCCTTACATTCAAAACAGTATCACCGGCATGAAGGACTCCTGAATAAATCCGTAAAAAAGCCAGACGGCCAACAAAGGGGTCAGTGGCTATTTTAAATGCCAGAGCGGCCAATGGGGCTTCATCATCAGGTTCCCGTACTATTTCTTCATCATTTCTCGGATCAACTCCTATTACAGAACCTTTATCAACCGGAGAAGGCAGGAAAGCGACTACTGAATCGAGAAGGCTCTGAACACCTTTATTTTTAAAAGCAGCACCACATATAACTGGAACTGCAAGTCCGTCAATAGTTGATTTTCGGAGAGCAATTAAAATCTCTTCACCTGTAATAGACTCATGATCTTCGAGATACCTTGCCAAGAGAGTATCATCAACATCAGCAACAGCTTCAACCAGTTTTCCTCTCCATTCGTCAGCTTCCTCTTTCATATTTGCAGGAATCTCCTCTGTTTCAAAATGGATACCTGTTTCTTCATCTTTATTATAAACGATTGCTTTCATATTCACCAGGTCGATCATCCCAATGAAATTTTCCTCAGCTCCAATAGGTATCTGAACTGGTACCGGGTTAGCTCCGAGTTTTTCCTGAATCTGCTGAACCACACTAAAAAAATCAGCCCCGGCGCGGTCCATCTTATTAATAAAGGCAATTCTTGGCACAACATATTTGTCAGCTTGTCTCCAAACAGTTTCTGATTGAGGTTCGACACCTCCCACAGCACAAAAGACAGCGACTGCACCATCAAGAACCCTTAATGATCTTTCAACTTCAACTGTAAAATCAACGTGCCCCGGAGTATCTATAATATTGATCTTGTAATCCTCTCCGTTGAATTTCCAATATGCTGTTGTAGCGGCAGATGTAATAGTGATACCTCTCTCCTGTTCCTGAACCATCCAGTCCATCTGGGCATTGCCATCATGTACCTCTCCCATACGATGGGTACGACCCGTATAGAACAGAATACGTTCTGTTGTAGTGGTCTTTCCGGCATCGATGTGGGCCATGATTCCGATGTTTCTGGTATATTTCAGGTTTTTATCCATCTAACTTATATACTACTGCCTCTTAATATTAATTAAAACCGGAAATGAGCGAAAGCCTTGTTAGCTTCAGCCATCCTGTGAGTATCTTCTTTTTTCTTATAGGCTCCTCCTTCAAGTTTATAGGCAGCCATAAGTTCTGCAGCAAGTCTTTCAGCCATGGAATGACCTGTTCTTTTCCTGGCAAATGAAATCATGTTCTTCATACTTATACTTACTTTCCTGTCTGTTCTTATCTCCATAGGTACCTGGAAAGTTGCACCTCCAACCCTTCGGGCTTTTACTTCAACCTGAGGGGTAACATTATCAAGAGCCTGCTTGAAAATTTCAAGCGGAGTCTTGCCCTCGCTTTTAAATTTATCTCCGACTATTTCAAGCGAGTCGTAGAAAATTTTAAAAGCAAGATTCTTTTTACCATTGAACATAAGATTATTCACAAACCTTGTTACATACGGATCCTTATACTTAGGGTCCGGTAGCAGAATCCTCTTCTTTGGTCTTGATTTTCTCATTATCTTATTCCTTTAACTGTTACTTCTTAGGCCTTTTGGCGCCATATTTTGATCTCCGCTGAGTACGTCCGTCAACTCCGGAAGTATCGAGAGCACCCCGAACAAGGTGATAACGCACACCTGGAAGATCTTTAACCCTGCCACCTCTTATAAGTACAATAGAGTGTTCCTGCAGATTATGACCTTCTCCGGGAATATAAGCATTTACTTCCTTTTGATTGGTAAGCCTTACTCTGGCCACCTTCCTCATAGCTGAATTAGGTTTCTTCGGTGTTGTGGTATAAACACGAACACATACTCCCCTTCTCTGAGGACAAGAATCCAAAGCAGGAGCTTTGCTTTTATCTACAAGTTTCTTCCTGCCTTTTCTTACTAACTGCTGAATTGTCGGCATATATCCAATTTATTTTAACATTAATTTTTTATATAAAAAAATGGCTTGCAAAGGTATTGTTTTTATTTCTTTATTTACAAACAAGTACGTTATTTTTTTCAAAACAGTTTAACACACATGATTCAGACATCTGATTTTTACCGACATTCAGATTCCAGTACACGTTCAGAAACAATATATCTTACTAAAAATGTAAGTTATCAACAGGTTACTTCCCGACCTTTCCCTTCGAAAAACATTTTGTAAACTTACCTTTGAAAGAAAAACCGGTACTCCTGTATTTCAAAAAACTGCTGCAAAGAAAATAAAAAAAATGTAATTCTCATTGCTTTCTTAAACTGTTTTTAAAAAATTATTATTTTTGTCCCCTCCAAATAACCGTATATATTAGATAAGTAAAACATATAATATCCAGAAAAATATGAAAACATTTCAGACGGACCAGATTAAAAACATTGCCCTTTTGGGTAACTCCGGGTCAGGAAAAACAACCCTGGCAGAAGCAATGCTTTTTAATGGTGGAATCATCGAAAGAAGAGGTACTATTGAAGGAAATAATACAGTCTCTGATTATCGACCAATTGAGCACGAAAACAGAAACTCTATCTTTTCAACAGTACTTTATACCGAATTCCAGAATAAGAAAATAAACATTTTCGATACTCCAGGACTCGATGATTTCAGCGGAGGTGTTATATCATCGTTATTTGCTTCCGATGCTGCCCTTATGACAATAAATGTACAGAATGGTGTAGAAGTTGGAACCGAGATACATTTCAGACATGCTGAAAAAGAAAACAAACCGCTCATCATTGTTATAAATGGTCTGGATCACGAAAAAGCCAACTTTGAGAAATCAGTTGAAATGCTTAAAGAGAGACTAAGCAATAATATTATTCTCGTTCAGTATCCTGTTAATGAAGGCGTTGGATTCAGCTCCATAATTGATGTTCTTAAAATGAAAATGCTCCGATATTCGAAAGACGGAGGAAAGTCTGAACTGGTCGATATCCCCGCTGATCAAGCTGCCAAAGCAGCTGAATTACATAGTGCACTCGTTGAAAAAGCTGCTGAGAGTGATGAAGCACTCATGGAGCTTTTCTTTTCCAATGATTCCCTTACTGAAGAAGAAATCAAAAAGGGAATTGCCAAAGGAATAATCAACAGGGGAATGTTTCCTGTATTGTGCATTTCAGCAAAAAGTAACATTGGAGTTGACCGGCTTCTTGAATTCATCATTGAGGAAGCACCTTCAATTACTGATATGCCGGTTCAGGTTAATAGTAAAGGAAATGTTGTTAAACCGGACTCTGCCGGACCTGCTTCCGTGTATATATTTAAATCATCAATCGAAGAACATATCGGAGAGATACATTATTTCAGGGTATACTCAGGAAAAATTACTGAAAACCTCGATGTCATAAATAGTAATAACAGTACTAAAGAAAGGCTTTCGCAACTTTATATAAATGCAGGAAAGAACAGAACAAGGGTCCCGGAACTTTACACGGGAGATATCGGTGCATTTGTAAAACTAAAAAACACTAAAACAGGCCATACCCTTAATGTTCCTGGAAATGATTGGAAATATGAAGGTGTTAAATTCCCAGAACCAAAATATCGTACAGCCATTAAAGCTCAGAGCGAAAGTGATGATGAGAAACTTGGCGAGGCACTGAATAAAATTCATCTTGAAGATCCAACTATCATTGTTGAGTATTCAAAAGAATTAAAACAGATAATTGTTCACGGACAGGGTGAGTACCATCTTAATATAATGAAATGGCACCTTGATAATATTTATAAAATACCCACCAACTTCAATCCTCCGAAAATACCTTATCGTGAGACAATCACAAAGTCAGCTCAGGCCGACTACCGCCATAAGAAACAGTCCGGCGGTGCAGGGCAGTTTGGTGAAGTTCATATGATTATTGAGCCTTACGAAGAGGGTTCCAAAGAATTGACAATGCAAAAGATTGGCGGTAAAGATGTAAAAATATCTGTCCGCGATAAAGAGGAAATTGCTCTTCCCTGGGGCGGGAAACTGGTATATGTTAACAGTATTGTCGGAGGTTCCATTGATGCCCGTTTTATGCCTGCAATCCTGAAAGGGATAATGGAGAAGATGGAGGTTGGTCCGCTCACCGGATCGTACGCCCGTGATATAAGGGTTTATGTATATGATGGAAAGATGCACCCGGTTGATTCAAATGAAATATCTTTCCGTCTTGCTGGAAGGAATGCTTTTAGCCAGGCATTTAAAAATGCCAGTCCGAAAATTATGGAACCGGTTTACGATGTTGAAATAATGGTACCATCCGATCGTATGGGGGATGTAATCAGTGATCTTCAGGGTCGACGTGGGATGGTTTTGGGTATGTCAAGTGAAAAACGTTTTGAAGTTATAAAAGCAAAAGTTCCTCTCGCTGAGATGAATAAATATTCCACTTCGCTGAGTTCAATAACAGGTGGGCGGGCAATGTATTCCATGAAATTCGCTGAATATACACAGGTTCCGGGCGATGTTCAGGAGGCTGTTATCAAAGCATACGCTGAGGAAGAAGAGGAAGAATAATAATATGTAGGGGCAGCTCGCGACCTGCCCCTGCATATTTTACACCATCTTCAAAATATCCCACACGAAAGCTCTGATGCCTACATCTTCATTAATTGCATCAATCTTTTTTACTTTGCTGAGGACTGTATCAACCATGTCATCATCAACCACGGTGATAACACTTTTATTGATCTCGGGCCAGGCGTGTGTTCCCAAGTGAGGAACACCTGTATTGCTGCCCCTTCCCTGAATGTTTTCCCAAAGAGAATAACCCTTTATTCCAAGCTTATCAAGCATATATTCAACTTTTTCAGTATGAGCCTGATTGTATATTATCATTATTGCTTTCATAATCAATCATAAATTTGATTTGTTTATTTTACATTACCATTATCACCATTCATGAAATCAAAGTCGGAATAGACTGCCAGATTTTTATTTCTCTCTCCTCGTTTTGCGAATATAGCGTAAACAACAGGGACAATAACCATTGTAACCAAAGTGGAGAAAACAAGTCCTCCTATTACAGCAACACCCATCGGACTCCATAGTTCAGAGCCTGATCCGGTGCTCATCGCCAGGGGTAGCATCCCGAGGATAGTAGTAGCCGAAGTCATTAAGACAGGCCTCAGCCTCGATCGTCCGGAAATTGCAATTGCTTCATATAATTCATTGCCTCTGTCACGCATAAGGTTTATAAAGTCAACAAGAACGACTGCATTCTTCACCACAATACCAATAAGCATAACTGCTCCTATACCAGATATAACACTCAGGGAAGTGTGGGTAAGAAACAGTGCAATTGCCACACCTGAAAACGCAAACGGTATTGAAAACATAATAATGAATGGCATTTTCAGTGACTCAAATTGTGATGCCATAATCAGATAGACCAGTATCAAGCTTATGACCATCAGAAGTGCAATATCCTTAAATGAATCCATCTGATCCTTTATTGCGCCGGAGATCTGAACCATTACTCCTGCAGGCAGGGTTGTTTCATCAATCGCTTTCTGAATATCTGTCTGAAGGTCAGTAAGTGAACGTTTATAGGGCGTAAATGAGACTCTTACAATGCGCTCTTTTCGTTTACGCTCTATATTTGGCGGCGACCAGTACTCTTTCACCTGTGCAATTTCACCAAGCCTGATTGTTTGTCCCATCTGGTTTGTAATACCAATGTTTTCAATATTTGTAAGTGTGCTTCTTGCACTTTTCTTGAATCGGACCACAATATCGTACTCATCACCAAACTGGCGTAGTTTTGTCGCAGTCAGACCATCTACCCTGTTTTTGACAACTGTCGAAACCAAAGCTGTGTTAAGTCCATTGGCAACCATTTTATTCTGGTCAAATATTATCTGAAGTTCAGGTTTGGATTTATCACGGCTGATTGTTACATCTTTGGTACCCTGCATCTTTTTAATTTTTGCTGAAAGCTCTTCCGCAACAATGTTTGTTTCAGCAATATTATAGCCGTAAATTTCGACATCAACTGTGCTTCCACCAAAGCTGCCCATATTATCGGAAGTGCTGACAGTATAGTCAACTATTTCAGGAAATTTGGCAAAATCGGCTCTCATCTCCTCAGCAATATCGAAAACTGATTTTTTCCTCTCTTTAATTGGTTTAAGGCTCAGGCTGTAACGGATAGTATGTGTCCCACCTGCATTAAATATTGATGCAAAACCTCCCTGATCATCGGAACCGGTCGATGTTGACATTATAATCACTTCGGGATATTTTGTTTTGATTAATTCATCAATTTTATTTGCTGTTAATATTGTCTGATCTACTCTTGTTCCGGTCTGAAGCTGAATAGTCGCTGACATTCTTGATTGGTCAGCTTGTGGAAAGAATTCCGTAGCAATTACAGTGAAAAGGCTCATTGAACCCATAAAAACAATCATGGCGATTATTGAGACAACCGTTTTATGGTGCAAGGCCCATCGTAAAGTTTTTTCATAAAAACGGTCCAGCCAATTAAGCCCTTTCCTGATACTTCCGTCGTACGTCCAGAAAGGTGCATCTTTTTTAATCGGATACCACTTCAGCATAAGAGAGCTCAATGTTGGTGTAAGTGTAATAGCTGCAAAAACGGATGTTACAATTGTGATTGTCACGCTCATGCCAAGCTGTTTAAAGAGTACGCCTGTAAGACCTTTGACAAATGTAAGAGGAAAGAATACGGCTACTACTGTTAATGTTGTAACAATAACTGCCAGCCATACCTCATTGGTTGCATAAATAGCAGCTTCTCTTGGACGACTCCCTCTTTCGATATGCTTTGTTATATTCTCAAGGACAACAATTGCATCATCCACCACCATGCCAATAGCTATAGATAATGATGTAAGTGAAATAATATTAATAGATGCTCCTGAAATGAACAGGTAAATAAATGCCACAATAAGTGAAATAGGGATTGTGAGTATAATTATAAATGTTGCTCTCCATCGTCCAAGGAAAAACAGGACAACAAGAATTACAAATATTGCAGCATACATAAGAGTTTCAGTCAGGTTGCTGACAGATTCCTTAATAAAAGTGGCGCTGTCGAATAGTTTCTCGATCTTGACATCGGGTGGCAGATCCTTTTTCAGTGATGCCAGCGACTTCTCAACATCACTAGTGACCTTAACGGTATTGCCTCCTGATTGTTTCTGAATGTACATTGCCATTCCTTTAGCCCCGTTGATTTTAGTGTCGAGCTTCGATTCGCGGATCGTATCGCAAACCTCTGCAATATCTTTTAGATAAACATTGCTGCCTTTATAGCTTGTTACTACAAGATTCTTGACAACATCACTCTCAGGAAATTCACCCTGGATACGTAATGGATAATCAGTCTTTCCCATTTCGATGTATCCGGCCGGCATATTCATGTTTTCAGCTCTGAGGATGTTACCAATCTGCTCTATGGTAAGATTGTAAGCTTCCATTTTTCTCGGATCGACATCTATATAGATTTTGCGTCCCGGCACTCCGGAAAGAGAAACTGATCCTACTCCATCGATCCTGTTTAACGGGTTGACGATTTTTTCGTCTAGTATCTTCTCGAGGCCCGCATAACTCTCTTTAGCTGTAATAGCATAATAGATTATGGGCATCATATTTGTATTGAACTTTATTATAGTCGGCTTTTCACAATCGTCTGGCAGATAACGCTCTACAAGGCTCAGGGCACTTCTGATATCATTCGAAGCTTCATCAAGGTCTGTCCCGTATTCAAAATTCATAAAGATTACTGATGTTGCATCACTTGAGGTAGATGTAATCTCTTTAAGTTTGCTTACGGAGTTAAGAGAATTCTCGAGGGGCCTGGTCACATTTGATTCGATATCAGAACCACTGGCTCCCGGATATGTAGTGTAAACTACCACAAATGGCAACTCCATCTCCGGATACAGATCCACAGGTAACTGAACCAGAGAATAGATACCCATTACAAGCAGGGCGACAAAAACCAGGATGGTTGTGACAGGTCTTTTTACTGATGCGCTATATATACTCATTTTGTTATTTTCTTGAAATTATGATGATTACTTTACTATTTCAACTTTATCACCATTGATAAGTTTTGATTGTCCTTCTGTTATAAGCCGGTCGCCTTCTTTAAGGGTTTCGGAAATGATCTCAAGCTGGTCGTCGAATCTTTTTCCTATGGTCACCTCAATTCTTCTTGCCGAATTTTTATCCTCCACAAAAAGGTACCTCTGGTTAGTCCCTTCCTGCACAAGAACAGTGTTGGCCGGAACTACAAAGGTTTCAACTTCACCCAGATCCATTGATACTCTTACGAACATTCCCGGTTTCAGAAGATCATTTTTATTTGGAAGTTCCATTTCCACGATGAAAGACCGTGTAGCGGCATTTACTGTAGGTGCCACACGAAATACACTACCTTCAAATGACTCATTTTTATATACATCCGCTGTTATGGAAGCTTTCATTCCTTTCCTGATCAACGGATAGTATTGTTCCGAAATGTCAACATTAACTTTCAGAGGATTCATCTGCATAACAGTGACGACAGCTGATCTTCCTGTCAGTGTTGTAGGCGTTCCTGAATACATTTCACCATCTTCAAAGTACTTTCCTGTCACAACACCATAAAAAGGAGCTTTCAGCAACGTATTCTTTTCCATAAAGTCGACATTTGTTTTTGTGACATCATATTGTGTTTTCATCTGGTCATATTGTTGTTGTTTGGCGCTACCGGTTCTGAGCAGGGTATCAATTCTGTTGAGATCCTTTTCAAGATTGCTTAGTTGCAACTTTAACTGGTACAGTTGGCTACGATCCATTAGAAATAGATTATCACCTGTTTTAATCTTGTCACCTGTTTCCACATATATTTTTTCAATTCTGCCGGGAGTTGAAGGAGCCATGTTCACCTCTTGAAAAGGAAGTACAGTGGCTGTATAGTCAATTGTCCTTGATATCTTGGTTTTTGCCAAAGCCATTACTTTTATTGGGATTGCAGCTTTTGCATTTACAGGATCGGAAGAAGTTTTGGCCGCATTTCTGTCTTTTGATGAACAGAATGTTAGCAAAAGGACACTTAGCGCAATTACCGGAATTGATTTAAAGTATTTCATAAGTATATATTTTTTTTATTTATGGTCTTCTGGAGTCCAAATGTTTTCGTAATCTGGCTATGCTTGAGATTGTTAAAACATGCGGAGTTCATTATTGATTATTTTGATGCTTTCTTTTAATCTAACTAAATATTATTCAACAATTTATCTAAAGCAAGTTTTATCTGGAGCAAATTCATTAAGGCAGACACATAATTATTTTCAGCCTGCAGGTAAAGTGAATTTGCCTGGGTCAGATCAAGGCTAGAAGCCATTCCCTGCTTGAATTTATTCTCCATGCTGATATAAACCCGTTTTGCAACTTCTATGTTATCTTTCTGGCTTTTATACTGAAGGTTTGCATTAACCAGATTGTACCTTAATTGCTTTTCCTGAAGAAGAAGCTGTTCAGTGACCATCTCTTTTGTTGTTCTGGCTTTATCGAGTTTTATCTGAGCTTTTTTTATCTGACTGTATCTTTGTCCACTTGCGAAAATCGGAATTGTCAGCTGCACACCTGTCATTGAGTTCTGGAACCACTGCTGAGTTCCTACTTTCTCACCCATGCCAGTCACTCCATAATTATAAAAACCTGCTAAACTTGGCAATACTGATGCTTTCTTTGATTTAAGGTCAAGTAATGATATCTGTTCCTGCCCTTCTGTGAGCATATAATCTACATTTTGATCATGATTGAATTGCTGAGATAAAAGAGCTTCGATATTAATATCTGAAGTAAGGCTCTCGAGTGTTCCAGTCAGAACTATCCGGGTATCAGCAGATACTCCAAGCTGAAACCGAAGCATGTTGTAATTCAGTTCTATTGTACGTTGCATGGAACTCCGGCTGTTTTCGACCATGGTAACATTTGACACCATCTGATCGACATCAGTCGATTCAGCCATACCTGTTGAAAACATAGCTTTTGTGGATTTAAGTGTTTCACCCAGGTCGGCAATATTCCCATCAAGTATATGAAGGGATTTTTCCGAGACCAGTATCAGAAAGTATGCAGAGCTCACAGATTCTTTTGTATCAAGTTCTGATTTTGCCAGACTCTCCCTGCTTAACTTCTGAGCTAGTTTTGTGGTTTCAATACCAATATAAAAAGGGGCATTGAACAAAAGAAGGCTTGCCTGAATTGTGGCACCAGAATTTATTTGTGATCCAAAAGTAATAGGTACTTCTGTGCCGGGTTTTCCAAAAAAATCACCAGGGAAAAGTGTTGTCATCAACTTAAGGTTATCTGTAAATGACCCTGTTGCACTTATCTGTGGTAATCCATTTGAAATAGTTTCCCAGAGTGCAACTCTTGAGGCCTCAACATCCATCTTGGAAGCGATTACCATCTTATTATGCTGGATTGCATATTCCTGAGCCTCCTTTAAGGAAAGTTTCAGTTCCCCGCTCTCCTGGGCCCGAAGAATAATTGCATTCAGAAAGAATATTAGTAAACCGGCCAGAATTACATTTTTTTTCATTTTAATAATTTATAATCGATAAATTTTTAAGTCAATCAGTAGGTTTTAAAACTCTTTTTCAAGCTTGTTAATAAGATCAAGACCTTTGGGGGTTGAAATTCCCCGTAGATAATTGAAGAAAATATTTCTGATCACATCATGCCTTGAAAATTTTTCATAAGGATAAAGGTCATTATCCATAATCGATCTCCCAAGGTTATAAAGGCAACGATTGACCAGATGAGGATTAATTTCTTTTCTAAAGAGCCCTTCTTTAATGCCTTTTTCAATAACCTGAAAATGGTTTCTGTAATCAGGTAGTTCAATTTTGTCTGCATCCTTCATCAGTATATCGTGATGATATTTCTTTAGGTCGGACTGAAAGGCAGGGCTCATTGATTGGAAATTATCTCTGTTTATTTCAAGCATTCTGAATATCGCGACTATTGAGTTTTCTGATTCATCAAGAACCCTTTTTACAAGTTCTTCCTGTTGCCTGGCCATCCTTACCAGTACTGACATCAAAAGTTCATCTTTGTCCGAAAATACCTCATATATTGTTCTCTTTGATATTCCAAATTGATTTGCTAGAGAGTCCATTGTTACCGATTTTATTCCGTAAACCTTGAATAGTTCTGCAGCTCCTTCAATTATTCGATCTCTGATATCCATAAAGTTTTACAATTAAAGATGCAAAAATGATAAAACTATATCAGTTTACAAAGTTTTATCTGTTAAGTTTCGGATAAATTCTGCTAAACGGTTAATTTTACCGGTGAATGGAGAATCATCGTGCAACAGTGCCATTTAATTAATTGAAATTATGAAACCACCAATTATTATTTACCAGGTTGATGCATTCACCACCAAACCATTTAAAGGAAATCCTGCAGGTGTTTGCATACTTGATCAGGAGCCGGATGCGACCTGGATGCAGAATATTGCGATGGAAATGAATCTTTCCGAAACTGCTTTTGTTTTTCCGGGTAAAGATTGCCGGATAATCAGATATTTCACACCTGAAGCAGAGATGAAACTTTGTGGTCATGCCACTTTGTCTGCATCACATATTCTTTATGATAAAGGAATTGTCAAGAGCAATGAGGAGATAAGGTTTTCATCAAAGGCAGGGGAACTGATTATAATTAAAAGTGGTGATTGGATAACAATGAATTTCCCGGTGTACTCTCTGAAGAATATTGAACCAACATCTGAATTTGAAAAAGTTACAGGTGCAAAGCCGCAGGAGTTATATGAGGCAGATTTTGGCTGGACACTTGCATTGATGGAAAGTGAAAAAGAAGTAAAAAACATGAAACCTTATTTTTCTCTGATGAAAAACTCTGCCTTCGGCGATCTGATTGTAACTGCTGAATCTGAAGATCCGGCATTCGATTTCTGTGTGCGCTGTTTTGCTCCGGCTGTTGGAATAGATGAAGATCCCGTAACCGGCTCTGCGCATTGTGCGCTTGCTCCATTCTGGGCAGAAAAGACGGGAAGAAAAAACTTTAATTCCCACCAGGTATCAAAAAGAGAAGGCGTTCTGAAAGTTTCACTTAAAGGAGATAGAGTTGAAATTTCGGGACAGGCAAAAACTATTTTCAAAGCTGAATTGTTCGTTTAATTGAATTTGCCCTCAACTCCCAAGAGGAAACTTAACTCTGAGATATTTACCCCCTTTGTACTTCTGTAAATAAAGTGTATATTTCACATATTTCAAACTATATATTATGAAACAAAATATTGATTTGCGTATCGTTGAGCTTGGTCTCATCCTGCCGCCGGCTCCAAAACCTGCAGGAGTATATAAACCCGTACTGGTAATCGATAAATTCCTGTATGTTTCAGGTCAGGGACCTGTCAATTCTGATGGCACCATGATGAAGGGTAAATTAGGTGCTGATCTCAATACAGAAGAAGGAAAATTAGCCGCAAGACAGGTTGGCCTTACAATGTTATCAACTATAAAAACACATTTTGGAGAGCTGAAAAGAATCAAACGACTGGTAAAAGTGCTGGGTATGGTAAACAGTGCCCCCAACTTTGAACAACAGCCAGCAGTTATTAACGGGTTTAGTGAACTTATGTCGGATGTTTTTGGAATTGAAAACGGGGTAGGTGTAAGAAGTGCTGTCGGAATGATTCTTCCTTCAAATATACCAGTAGAAGTAGAAGCAGTGTTTGAATTATATTAAAATCATTAATGAATAAGATTACACCTTTAAAAGAATCGTGGTATAATATCAGCAATGTTACTGAAGTTTGCTCCCCTGCACTTTTAATTTACCCTGAGCGTATTGAACATAATATTAAGAAAATGGTTGCGATCGCGGGTATCGCTGACCGGCTCAGACCGCACGTTAAAACCCATAAAATGACGGAAATCATCAAATTGCAGATGAAATATGGGATTAATAAGTTCAAATGTGCAACTATATCTGAAACAGAGATGGTTTCCGGATGCGGAGCAAAAGATATTTTACTGGCAATCCAGCCAGTCGGTCCCAATCTTGAAAGATTTTTCCAGTTAAAACAGAAGTTTGACAGCACAAAGATATCCTGCATTGCTGATTCTGAAGATGTTATCATTCAATTATCAGAAATGGCAAGGAGAAAAAATCTGGAAACCAATGTGTGGCTCGACATAAACAACGGTATGAACCGTACAGGAGTAGTTCCGGGAGAAAATGCTGTCAGGCTGTATAAAATGATCGTTGATTTGCCGATGCTTAAAGCAGAAGGACTTCATGTTTACGATGGGCATATTCACGTGAAGGATTTTCTGGTTCGACAACAAATATGCAATGAATCATTCAGGCCGGTTATGAGTCTTTTAAACGATCTTAAAAATGCAGGTATTGAACATTTTAATGTTGTCGCAGGAGGGACACCGACATTCCCGATACATGCTTTGCGCAGCGAAGTTGAACTCAGCCCGGGAACGGTTCTTTTGTGGGACTATAAAAGTAGCTCCATCTCTGATTTGGATTTTCTGCATGCAGCAGTTTTGCTCATGCGTGTCATAAGTAAACCTGCAAAAGATTTGTTATGCCTCGACCTGGGTCATAAAGCAGTTGCTTCAGAAATGCCCCAGCCAAGGGTAAAAATCCTGGGAATTGAGAACTACTCAATTACTGATCATAATGAAGAACATATGGTAATCAGGACAAACGAAGCTGAAAACTATAAAATCGGAGATTCATTGTTTGGAATCCCCTGGCATATTTGTCCCACGGTCGATCGTTTTGATTCCGTAACAGTTGTCAAAGGACATAAGGCAGCAGGCCAATGGTATGTTGAAGCACGAAAAAGAAAGATCACAATATAATCCATACTACCGGGAATGGAAAATAAAATTCTGATTTTTGATGCTCATCTCGATCTCGCGATGAATGCCCTGGAGTGGAACAGGGATCTCAGACGGACTGTGGAAGATATACGTAAAAGCGAAGAAGGTATGACTGATAAGCCTGACAGGGCAAAAGGGACAGTAAGTTTGCCATCTATGAGAAAAGGCAATATTGGAATATGCTTGGCCACTCAGATCGGGAGGTATGTGAAAAGTGGAAATAATTTACCGGGGTGGAAATCACCACAGCAGGCATGGGCTCAGACCCAAGGTCAACTGGCATGGTACAAAACAATGGAAGAAGAAGGTGAAATGTTCCAGATTCGTACCTGTTATGATATTGAAAAACATATTCAATTATGGAAAAATCCACAGGGAAATGCTCCTATCGGTTATATTCTGAGTCTCGAAGGTGCTGATTCAATCATTACCATGCATCACCTTGAACAGGCATATAATTATGGTTTACGTGCAATCGGATTGGCTCATTATGGTCCGGGCACTTATGCCCATGGAACTGATTCGGAAGGAGGAATCGGGATCAAAGGACGAGAGCTTATTAAAGAAATCGAAAGACTTGGTATTATACTCGATGTAACTCATTTATGTGAAGAAAGCTTCCGGGAAACAATTGATTTATACCATGGCCCTCTATGGGCAAGCCATAATAACTGCCGCAAATTTGCACCGGACAAAAGACAGTTTTCTGATGAACAGATTACGGAACTTGTTGGCAGAGAAGCAGTGATCGGGGTTGCACTGGATGCCTGGATGATGGTTCCGGGCTGGGTTAGGGGAAAATCTGATCCATTATCCATGGGAGTAACCTTGCAACTGGTGGTCATGAATATTGACCATATCTGTCAGCTTGCAGGTAACTCATTTCATGCAGGAATAGGGTCCGACCTGGATGGTGCCTTCGGCAAGGAACAAAGTCCTTTTGATCTTGACACCATAGCTGACCTTCAGAAGGTGCCGGATATGCTTTATGAAATTGGCTATAGCAGTACGGATGTACAAAATATCATGAGTGATAACTGGATCCGCTTCCTGAAGAAAAACCTACCTGATTAGAAAGGCATAATGGCGTAAAAGGCATGAGGTTGGTAATATCTCAAATAATGTTTTTTGCCATTGAGCCATTAAGCCGTTGAGCCCTTGTACCGTTGTATCCTTGTGCCGTTAAGTATTTACCTGTAAAGATAAACAAATCCCCTGTATTCCTTGCCGCTATAACTGACATCATCCCAACCTAAAGCCTTAATTATATAGAAATATACTCCAGCGCTGGCTTTGGTAGATGAACCATTTACGTTTCCATCCCAACCCTGCCAGTTCCTGAGTGTTTCTCCCTCTCCAAAAAAGGAATAAACTTTCATTCCACTGCGGCTAAAAACTTCTACGCTGATATTCCTGAGGGATTTTGATTCTACCATAAAGTTGTCATTGAACCCATCACCATTTGGAGTGAAAACATTGGGTATATTAAGTTCTGAAGGATCAACTACAATACTATTGTACCTTAACGAATCGATGCAATGCAGTACACTTTCGACTGTCAGCTTCACTGAATATGATCCGGGTATATAATAAGTATGTGGTTCAGGATCATTTACAAGCGAAATACTATCTTTGCCGTCTCCAAATTCCCATCTGTATGTTGAAGCTCTGATGGATTTATCAGTGAAAGTAACTACGAGCGGAGCTTCTCCATCGACCGGATCTGCAGTGAAATCTGCCTTGACACGTATTGATTCATAAAAGAATGATGATTCGCTGACACAGCCAAAACTATCACTCACCTGAAGATTATATGTAACATCTACCAGTGGCGGATCGAAAGTCTGGGGATTTAGTGCAAGATCCGGATAGGGTATTGTTGAAGTCGGATTTGATGACCACAAGAACTTTACACCGTCCGGCAACTGTATTGGGATACCATTTGAAGGATCTTTATAAAAAAAAGTATCAACAGCAGCCTGACCCTTTAAGGCGACATAGTCACAGGTAGCATTCTGAAGCTGTGCCATGGAATAAGGTTTGTCGATGAATATCCATCCGACAAGACTTGTATCGAACCCGCCACTTATTATAACTTTGTACCCGCCTTCGTCAAGACTATCTAATGATGAGATTGATACACCGGAATCGGTTTTTATAAAATCACTGAAATTCTTTGTAATATCGCTCCATTTATACCAAGAAAAATTAAACGGACCTTTCCCGGACGGGCTGCTGGCAAAAAGAGTCCCTGACTGCGAACCGGTAGAATTACAGAAAATAAAAATGGGGTCTTTTACGCCTTGAGCAGATTCATATGAAGTGTAACTGATTGCACTCATTCCGGGAGCAGTTAGCTGAGCTTCAGAAGTTATTGGTAATAATACCGCTATGGTCAGGAAAAAGTAACGCACGGGCAACCAGATCTTAGTATCAAAAACGCTTTCTTAAACTATTTGGTATATTCTACTGCAAGTATAATAAAATAAGGTCAGATTAAAGGATCAATCCAAATGAAAAACCTCTTCCATATTTGCCCACCATTCACCTTTTTTGCGGGTAGCAACAGGATCCTGCATTGGTTCCATAATGGCCCACCATTCCTTAGTCTTTGGGTCTGCCGCCATTTTAGCCATATCAGCAGCATAATCACTTCCTGTATATTCAAAATATGCAAATAACATTCCGTCCTTATGGAAAATTGAATAGTTCTGCATGTTACATTTTTTAATCATATCAAGTACTTCCGGCCATACAACTGAATGATACTTTTTATATCGTTCTAAGTTCTCGGGTCTGATACCTATTACCTGTCCAAATCTCTTCATTTTACTAATGATTTTAATTTGTACACAATAATAATCAATTTTAAGGAATTCTAATGAGAACATATATTCACCCTCTGTGCAAACATAACAAGAACTTAAATAGAAGGTTACACCAAGAAGACATAGAGGGATATGCAATAAAATGTATCTGCACTGTTAATAAATATTCATGTTTTAATTCCGGGGAAATTGAGTACCTGAATTTGTTATTACTAAATTTGCCTGACCTGTTACGCTGTAATTCAAGCAAACACATGATAACCAACTATCTGAACGATCTGAATGAGTCTCAGAAACAAGCAGTTATAAATACTGAAGGACCTGCCCTTGTAATAGCAGGTGCAGGTGCCGGCAAGACAAGGGTTCTGACTTATCGTATTGTTCATCTTTTGCAGAAAAGTGTTCCTGCCGGAAAAATACTTGCGCTGACTTTTACAAATAAAGCTGCTAAAGAGATGAAAGAAAGGATCTCCAGAATTGTTAGTCCTGATGTAGCTAAATACCTATGGATGGGCACCTTTCACTCCATTTTTGCAAAGATACTCAGGATGGAAGGTGACATACTCGGGTATAAATCGAATTATACCATTTACGATTCAACCGATTCTAAAAGTCTGATAAGAACAATAATAAAAGAGCGTAATCTAGATGATAATATTTATAAACCAGGTGTTATCGCCTCAAGAATATCGACAGCCAAGAACAGCTTGATTACTGCCAGCATGTATGCTGCTGATCCTTTAATGCAGGAATATGATAAATCGAGCCGGATGCCCCTGCTGGCAGACATTTACAGAACTTATGCCTCAAGATGCTTCAAAGCCAACGCAATGGATTTTGACGACCTGTTGCTGAATACAAACATCCTTTTCAGAGATTTTCCTGACATTCTTGAGACATATCAGGAGAGGTTTAAATATGTGCTTGTCGATGAATACCAGGATACAAACTATTCGCAATACCTTATAGTTAAAAAACTTGCCGCATCGCATAAAAATATCTGTGTCGTGGGTGATGATGCACAGAGCATATACTCATTCAGAGGAGCGCGAATTGAGAATATTCTCGAATTCAAGAATGATTATATTGATTACCAGCTTTTTAAGCTTGAGCAGAATTACAGATCGACTCAGACAATCGTGAATGCTGCAAACGCTATAATAGCAAATAATGAGGGTCAGATTCAGAAAAAGGTTTATTCAATGAATGAGGTTGGAGAAAGGATACAGGTCATGCAGGCAATTACCGATTCTGAAGAAGGATTTAATGTGACATCAGATATTTTTGATAAAAGATTTTCGCAGCAACTCAACTGGTCGGATTTTGCAATTCTTTACAGGACAAATGCCCAATCGAGGATCTTTGAGGAAACACTCCGCCGAAAAAACATACCATATAAAATTTATGGGGGATTATCATTCTACGAGCGCAAAGAGATAAAAGATATTCTGGCTTACTTCAGAATGGTGATCAATCAGGAAGATGAAGAAGCACTTAAAAGATCAATTAATTATCCAAAAAGAGGTATTGGAGATACTACTATTCAAAAAATATTTGAATTAGCTTCCTCGAATAATGCAACACCATGGAGTATTTTGTCTGAAGCCGGAAAATATCCCGAGCATTTTAATTCAGGGACAGTCAAAAAATTATCAGTGTATGTTTATATCATCAATAACCTTAATCTGAATTCAAACATTGATGATGCTTTTGCAAAAGCAAGGGAAATCGCACTTGGCTCAGGAATCATGCGGGAACTTAAAGAGGGAAAATCACCAGAAGAGGTCAGTCGTTATGAAAACATGGAGGAGTTACTGAATGCGATAAAAATTTTTACGGAGGCAGCTGAAACTAACGGGGAACCTTCAACCCTTGAAGCATATATGGCTAATGTAGCACTATTAACTGATCAGGATAACGAAGATGAAGAAGATCGCAATAAGGTGACCCTCATGACAATGCATTCTGCCAAAGGACTGGAGTTCAAGCATGTATATATTGTAGGTATGGAAGATACTTTATTCCCGTCCCCAATGTCATCGGGAAGTGCCCGCGAACTTGAGGAAGAGAGGCGTTTGTTTTATGTAGCAGTTACACGGGCAGAAAAACAGGCTACACTTAGCTACGCGCTTAACAGGTATAAATGGGGAAACCTTGAAAGATGCAGTCCCAGCAGGTTTCTTCGGGAAATTGATCAGCATTTTCTACAATATCCCCAGACAGGAGGTAAACCGTTTCAGAACAATTCTCATCAGGGCTTAAAACCACAGTCCATCCTCGAAGAGACTCAGGGATATCGGAACGATGACAGGTTTAAAAAGATTAGGAAAAATGAACCTTCTGGTATTCCCTTCAATGATAGTGATTCCTCATTATTGACAGAAGGAGATACCATACAGCATGAAAGGTTTGGCAGAGGAACAATAATAAGCATCGAAGGACAATCGCCAAATACGACTGCTACTGTAGAATTCGAAAACCACGGAAGTAAAAAATTACTATTGAGGTTTGCAAAACTGAAGAAACTTTAAGAAGTAAGCTTTCTATTTTTTCTGGCCCTGGCCCATATTCATCTGCCTTAGAGTATATCCTTTCACTGAAATAGAATAAGGAAATGATGGATCGATCTCAACCGTTTCAGCTTTCGTGGTTAATTTCCCCTTTTCATCATAGGCTTCACTGGCAAGTATAATACCATCGTTGAATTGTGTACTGCCATAGAAAGTAGCCATACCAGTATTCTTCCAGCCACGTTTATCTATTTTCAGATTAGCATCTTTAGTAAACCAGACTTTCCCCGATTTTTTGTTTTCAGTATCTGTATATGAATACTCATCGCATTTATAACCTGCAATTACTCTTGTGTTACCAGTTTTGGTAAAAGTGGGAGGGGTTGTTTTTTTCGTAGTTTTCCCATTCGGTTGAGTCTGGGCCGAATCAGATATAGCAGAAATGATTCCCATCTTGGTACCATTGACATTTGTGAGTATCAGAAAACATTTGTTTTCACCATCCATCACCATTGATGATGCTATAGGGGCAGCCTGACCCTGATCATTAGTGACTGTTTTTGTTTCCATTCCAACAGTTGGGCTGTTTGCACTGTAATACATATAAAAATCCATCTTCGTAACATCTTTCTTCTCATAAGATTCAGTCACCATGTATATTCTGGATGTAAAATTATAATCATCATTGTATTTAAGGTCTACCTTACCACCCATAAGTTTGCCAAAATTTAATCCTCCAGAAGACTTGTTACCCTGACCTGTCGATTTTGTAGTATCTCCCTGTGTACTGCTCTCAATTTTGGTTGCAGCCTTATCACCTGCATTAGATGCACTTTTCTGAACAGTTGTATCAACTTTATTGCTGACCTCGGTACCAGCAGTTTTAGCGCCAGCATTAACTACCTTATTTAATTTATTTTTAAGCAAATTCCCAATCTGACCATTAGAAGTAGCGGGTAAGATGATCATTATACCGAGTAATAAACATAATGTTTTGGTTTTCATATTAAGCTATTTTAGTGATGAACGTTAAAGTTAAAGATTTTTTTCAATCACTTGCAAACCTCAAATCAAATTATTAAAAAATCCTGCCGGAACCTGGGTTCGCGGCAGGAAAAAATTAATAAAAAAGAAGATGCATTGCAAGGTTTATGCAGGTATCTGTTCTGCAGGCTTCTCTTTCTCCCTGAGAACGGATTCATAAAGAGAAGCAAATGAACCTGATATCCAAATAATTGCAGGGAATATACCCACAATCAGCATACATAATCCAAAGATAATTATGAAGATTGATACAAAACCCATGAAAAAGATCGTCCAACCATGTCCCTTAGTAAGTTTCCAGCTCAATTCAACAGCTTCAATAGGATCGAGCTTTTTGTCCATTATTATATATGAAACAAACACAAGCCGGCAGCCAATTATTATTCCGGGAATAATCAGTGCAAACAACCCTAGAACCACAAGAGCAAAAACAAGAAGGTTTGCAAGAATGATACTGAGATAATTCTCTATGAAACCCTTTATAAGATACTCAAAATCGGGTTTTATTTTCCTTACAGCCTGGACAAAAATCATGTTGCCACCATATTCAAATACCGGCGCCACGAGAAAAGCATAAAGCATCGCAAGAAATCCAAAAAATGCAGCCAATAATCCTAATGAGCCAATAGCGAAGAAAGCTCTCATATTATGACCCAGATTATGACCGAGATTCCATGGAAGATTATGCAGGTCGGACATATTAAAATTAAACTTTAGCATTTTAAATGGACCTGTCACAATAGAAAGTACTATAATGACAAGAAATAACCTGAGAAAATTATCAAACATAACTTTCCATCCTGTTCCAAAACTATTCCCGAAACCCGGGACTAATTTGTATTCATTACCTGCTTCCATATTTACAATTATTTAAGTTAATAAACCTGGTGAACATTTATGAGTAAATTTAAGTATAGACTTTCCCCTGATCTTCATACTATAGTAGCGATTTTAATTTTTCCTACTTTAGTATGCAGGGCAATACTTTGGTAGTGGTTATTTTTATCATTTCGATTATTAAGGATTTTAATACCTTTATATAATGTTGCACTATCTTGGATATTTAATATTTATTTTATCGGTTGCCCTTGCTGCCGGTGGCGTAGTGCTTTCATCAAAGTTACGTAACAAATACCACCATGATATTTTCTCGACTCTGCTCTATTTCCAGGTCTTCATTTTTACTTTCGGGTTTTATGGCATCTGGGGACAGGTAGTCATTAAAACATTTCTTTCAGCATATATTTCACCTGACCTTCTTGCCAGGTTTTCAGATATTTCAGTACTTCTGGGCCTGCCATTCCTGGTTTTTGCCTGGCTGATGCTGATACAGTTTTCTTTTGGTATTTCAGGAAGAAAGAATAAAAACTGGTATGTATTCTGGTTTTTACCGTTGAATTTCTCAATAATTATTGTTGTAGGATATTTTATTGCAAAAACAAATGCATTAAAACCCTTATACCTTATAAAAGACTATTTCATTTTTATGAATTTTCTTTATACATTTTTTGCTTCTGTTCTTATTTTCTTCCCCAGGAAAGAAAGGTCAGTCATTCACAATTATGACAGAAAGAGAATTGCCGGAGCAATTCTTATCATAATGTTTTTACAAAGTTTGCCGTTGCTTTTTTATAACTCTCAACCATATATAGGGATAATTTTCATTCTTACATTCTTCGCAGGCAACACTTTTCTCCCGATATATCTGAACTATGGTACACTTTTTACAGTTTTCACCATTGGTCAGATAAAGGATCTTTCATTTGAAGAGTTCTGCAAAAAATTTGAAGTGTCACCACGGGAAACTGATATAGTTCGTGAAATATGCAATGGCTTAAGTAATAAAGAGATATCTGATAAACTGTTTATCAGCCTGCAGACTGTGAAAGATCACACCCACCGGATCTATGTAAAAACAAATGTAAAGAGCCGGGTTCAGTTGATTAACCTGGTCAAAGAACTGAAGATAGTATAATCCTTATTCTTGAAATTTCAGGTAAACTATCACCCTTCCGGAGCTAAAATTCAAACTAAAACTGACTCCAATCGCTTCATTTAATGTCGCAACCCACCAGTTATTAATTTTAATATGATTCAAAGAATATTTTAGTCCTTCAGAAGTGATATCCGTTTCAGGGTCAATTGAAAAGATGGAAATCTGTTGTCCGGTAAAGGATGATATTGCAGAACTTTTTAATAACGGGAAGAAAAATTCCGGTATCTGTCACCATAATTACATTTACATTTTTTATATAATCTGCAATAAGCGAGATGTTTCCAAGAGTATGATCTTCCCGTTTACCTGTTGCCCCGACTATAACAATATCTTTATAGCCCATTTCACTGCACCATGAGACAGCCTTCGTCAGATCGTTTATTTCCTGATTTTTATCCATGAAAATCCGATCTGCAAATCTGTTTGCAAGTTCATCATTAAGGGAATCCATATCTCCTACGATAGCATCAGGTTGCATTCCGGCATTAATCAGGTTTTCTGCACTACCATCACAACAGATTATTCTTTCTGCGTTCTTAAGATAGCCAATCGGGATTTCATGCGTCGGGAAGATTCCGTCAGCAACTATGACAGTGTAAGATTCAGATTGAGAATCATTCATTTTAACTGTATTTAAATTAGAATTTTATTCCGTTCTTCCACAATTTAGACATATTTTATGATATACCCTCCCATTTCTCTGTTTTTTGCCTCACCCCTACCTCCTCTCCCAAGGGAGAGGGAATTAAGACATTGATTATCTTTTTCTTACTGCCCTTCTCTCCTGGGAGAAGGGGTCGGAGGATGAGGTATTGTTTTCTTCCATTCTATAAGTCCTACAAACGACATAATCCCATAAACAATATACAGAATGAATGTAGGAAAAAGCCCGCGCGTTAAAAACAGAACGGCCGATACGAAATTTACAACAATCCACAAATACCAGTGTTCATAAATCTTCCTTGCCAGCATCCATGTCGCAATAATAGACAAAGATGTAATAAAAGAATCCCTTATGGGTACTGGGGAATCAGTAAATCTGGTAAGGACAAACCACATAAATGTGTACAACATAACAAACACAATATCAAAACAATCCCTAATCTGAATTTTAATCGTGTTACATGCAGTTCTTTTTTATCACGCTCTCCTTTCCACTATTCTCCCCTTGGCCCACTTCCCTCTAAAGGGGGTATTATCCAGAGGTACATTTACGGATTCTTCAGTGCCCTGAGCCCTGCGCCCTGGGCCCTGAGCTATTTCCCTGTGCCCTTTGCCCACCAATACCACCCCAGTATACTTATGACAAGATAATAACCCTGAAGGCTCATATCTGCATAGAATTTGCTGGTGAAAAAAACCCAGATATAAACCGCAGATGTGATTATTCCAATGGGCCAGAGCCAGATTGTTTGCCTTATTTCCAGAAATACATAGATTATCCCCGTAACCGCTCCGAATATTTCTATGTAGTTATTTGATAACCACTTATATAAAATCATAAAATATATTGACATTCAGAATTTCACATCAACTCTTAACATATAATTTATAAGGGCTTGCGGAAAATATCCGTCCTGAGTTTGCAGTTTACCTCCTTCAATATATTTGTAAACCCAGGCGTTAGTTTCGTATTTCGCATCAAATAAATTATTTATGGCAAGCTGAAATGTGAGTTCTTTAAATAATTTATTTTTAATTGTATATGAAAAAAGCAGATTCTGAACCAGATATGCATTTAATATCCTGTCTGAGTTTTCGGTGTTATCGATATACTGTTTTCCGATATATTTTGTATTAAAATTCAAATGAAAATTATTAATAGGTTCATAATCCAAAACCGAACCTGCAATTATGGATGGCGAAAAAGAAATTGTTTTGTTTCTTAATGTCTCTTCATTCTGGTTCCCGTATCCCAGTTATCTGTATAGTCAACAAATACCGGAATAACGTTCCTGCTTAAAGTCATATTTCCGTACCAGCTTAAGTTTTTAAATATTTGTATTCTTGTTTCGAGTTCAATTCCCTGTCTGTAACTCTTTGGCACATTTGTTAATACGGGGTTGCCTACAGAATTTATTTCACCCGTTAAAATTAGCTGGTCACTGTAATTCATAAAGTAAAAGTTCCCCTTCAGGAGAAACTTTGACGAGTGAAATTCATAACCCGCTTCATAATCAAATAATTTCTCGGGTCTTGGTATTCTTCCTGAATCTGCATCTGTTAAATTGTCACTATCAGGCTCTCTCTGGGCGATTCCGAATGAAGCGTATACCTTTTGTTTATCATTTAAATTGAATAATAACCCAGCTTTGGGATTAAAAAAATTATACTTATGATTCTGTGTCACATTTCTAAGATCTTCGTCAAAACCGTCAATTGCAAAATTTATATTACGCAACTGAAGATCGGCAAAAAGGCTTAGTCTGCCGGTTAATGAATAGTTGATTTTTGCAAATGTGTTAAGATCTTTCTTGTTTCCGGTTCCGTCGTACCAACGATATGTCTGGCCGTTAAAAGTTACAATTTTAGCCCATATTATATCTCCGTAATGATCGCCTGAATACTGATTCCAGCCTCCTCCGATTATTGCATTAATCTTATTCTTATTGTATTCTAAAGAATATGTAAAACCATAAAAGTCATTATTTAACCATTTTTGTGTAATAAAATCAGAACTGGTAATTGTATCCGAACTAAAAATTGCGTTCGGCAATTTAAATGAACTGAATTTTGTGTTCGTAACAAGACTTTCGTAATAACCTTTACCCTTTGTATAATGCAGTGCGACATTTGCTTTCAGATCATTATTAATTTTTTTTGAATAATGAAGCTGATAATTATCCTGCCAGTAATTATCCGTTTCATTTTTATAAGTATAAGGGTTATAGGTTCTATCTGTGGCCAGAGAATCTTTTGGCACTCCCTCCCATGCCTGATATGTATGTTCTTCTCCCGAAAAAATCAAAAGTTTCAGAATACTTGTTTCCCCATACATTGTTCCTGAAATATAAAATGATTTCAGATCACTGAAAGCTCTGTCGATATAACCATCGGACCAGATTCTTGATAAACGCGCATCAACAGAAAACTTGTTATCAATCAAACCGGTACCAAAATTTAATGTGTTTTTTGAAGTATTATATGAGCCATAAGATGAATTGAATTCTGCATAAGGTTCACGATGCTGCTCAGTAGTCTGAAAATTTATTGTGGCACCAAATGCACCTGCACCATTTGTTGAAGTGCCCACTCCACGCTGAATTTGTATGTTATCCGAAGATGATGCTAAATCGGGCAGATCGACCCACCAGACACCATGCGATTCGGCATCGTTGACAGGGATTCCGTCTATGGTTACGTTAATCCGGTTTACATCGCTTCCTCTTATATTTATATATGTATAACCCACACCGGTTCCGGCATCTGAAGATACAACAAGTGATGGTGTATAATTTAATAAATACGGTATATCCTGAGCTATGTTATTTTTTGAAATAGTTTCTTTGTCAACTTCAGAATATGACACAGGAGTATTCTCCCCTGCTCTTGTGGCATTTACGAAAACTTCCTCTGTCATAAATGGTTTCGCCAATAGGGTTATATTCAAAATGGCTTCACCTTTAAGTATGACCTGCTTTTCCTGAGTCTCATAACCTACGAAAGAAAAACGAAGTGAATAAATTCCATCTTTAAGACCGTTAAAAGAGTAATTGCCATCTGCATCCGTTACCGCTCCAAGTGTTGTGTTTTCGATTGTTATTCCGGCTCCAGATAAAACATTGCCGCTCAAATCGCTGACTTTTCCCTTAATTACTGATCCATCAG
Organism: uncultured Bacteroidales bacterium; assembly: GCA_963838215.1. GTDB lineage: Bacteria > Bacteroidota > Bacteroidia > Bacteroidales > VadinHA17 > LD21. Next base: position 618,384 of record CAWIQG010000003.1, read on the forward strand.
GCTGAAATGTATTTGCCTGCGATATACCCTGCAATCCAGCAAATACGATGAACCAAAAGAATTTTCTCATAGTCTGATTAATTAAACTATTCTCAAAATCAATTAAAATGAGGTTGTTAATTGCAGCTGATTTATGTGATACTCTTCGTTCCCTCCGCCGGCATTATCCGGATCAGGTTTAAGGGTATGATCTCAGCCCGTAATTATAAGGCACCCCATTTATTGATACTCCAAAGGTACAATCTTTTATCAGATATTTCATTTTTTTGTTAAATTAGCGATTAAATGAGGAAGCTAAAATGAAAGATCTGTTAAGTAAACTTAATTACAGCGAGCAGGAAAGAATCGCAGTATTAAATGCTGAAGATAATTTCTATGCATCGCTTTCTGATGAACTTAAGAATGTTACGATTGATAAGGAAATTGATCCCAGGTATCCGTACAATTTCATCATATTATTTGTCAAAAGTGTTTCAGATGTCGAGTTCCTCACTCCCATCGTTCTTCATAACCTCATGGCTGACGGAGTTTTATGGTTATGCTATCCGAAAAAAACTTCAAAGAAATACCGTTCCGACATTGACAGGGATCACGGCTGGAAAGTTCTGAATGATGCAGGTATGCACGGAATCAGAGTGGTTGCAATTGATGCAGACTGGTCCGCATTGAGGTTCAGGAATATTAAATATATCAAATCTACTTCAGGAAAGTCAACGAAATGAGACGATTAAATAGAGAAAGGGTAGAAAAGGAGAAAAGGAGAAAAGGAGAAAAGGAGAAAGGTGAAAGTGAAATGATAAAAATAATTAAAATAGAGACTCCTCTTGGGGAGATGGTTGCCGGGGCCACCGACGATGGGGTGTGTCTTCTTGAGTTCAGCGATAGAAGGATGCTTCCGACAGAATACAAGGAGCTTATCAGGCTTCTTAAAACAACTTTGGAAGTTGGTGATAACAAACATCTTCAAACACTAAGGAAACAATTAGAAGAGTATTTCAACGGCAAAAGAAAAGAATTTACTATCCCGCTTGTGACCCCGGGGACAGGATTTCAACAGAAAGTCTGGAAGGAACTACAAAATATTCCTTTTGGCTCCACAAGATCTTATCAGGAGCAGGCTACCGCTTTGAATTGTCACGATTCAGTACGGGCAGTAGCGAACGCAAATGGAATGAACAGAATTTCCATAGTAATTCCCTGTCACAGGGTGATTGGAGCTGACGGACGTCTCACGGGCTATGGAGGAGGTTTGAAAAGAAAGAGATGGTTGCTTGACCATGAAAATAAATACTCAGGAAAAGCATTAGACCTGACACTTTTCTGATATAAATTTAAACTCAAAAATTTAACCTAACCCGGTGTTATATGAAAACAATTAATGCTAAAAAGAACCTGCTTTTCATGTTTTTCCTTTCATTAATTATCATTCTGACTGGATGTGCACAAAATGAAGCTGTTAAACAGTGTCTGAGCGGGCATACTTATGGTTTTATCGGCGGTTTGTGGCATGGATTCATTGCTCCCTTCGACTTCATCGTCATGCTTTTTAATGAAAAGATTACAATGTATGCACAAAATAATAATGGTGGATTTTATGCTCTTGGATTCCTGTTAGGCAGTGGCGGCTGGGGTTTCTTCGGAAGCAAAGGTGCAAATAAAATGAGGAGCAGCCGGATTCATTTTCAGTCGCAGAGATTTGATGATGCCGAGATTGTGGAATAAAATCTTGCACAAAGGAACCGGAGAAAGTGATCTCAATCAAGATAAAGCGAAAACAAGTTAAATCAAAATAAAATCATGAGTAAAAAAATTGTAATTATCGGAGGTGGAGTAGCAGGGCTCTCTGCCGGAATTTATGCCCGGATGAACGGATTCGAAACTGAGATTATAGAAATGCATTCCAGAACCGGTGGTCAGTGTACGGCGTGGGAACGTAAAGGATACAGATTTGATTATTGTCTTCACTGGCTGGTAGGAACCAGAAACGGGCCATTCCATGATATCTGGCTTGAAACAAATGTTATAAATGATCAGGTTAAAATAATTGATCATGAAATACATACAAGAGCATTTTCTGATGATGGAACTGATTTTATAATTTATACAAATATCGATAAGTGGGAACAATACCTTTGTGAAATAGCTCCTGAAGATACAAAAGGTATCAAGTCGATGTGCAGGGATATGAAGAAGATCTCGATCCTTGAACCATATTCAAATCCTCCGGAATTGCGCCGATGGAGAGACAGCGTAATTACTTTGTTCAAAGTTTTACCCCTTACGACATTAATTATTAAATATGGTAAAAAGACATTAAAAGAATATATAGGTCAATTCAATTTCAAAAACCCCAGATTAGTTTTCTTTCTTGAAAACATGTTTTCAACCCAGGATTTTTCTGCATTGGCATTTATAATGATGCTTGCCTGGTTCGATAATAAAAATGCGGGTTATCTTATTGGAGGCTCACGCCCTCTAGCCCTCCGCATGACGGAAAAATTTGCCGGACTGGGTGGAATTGTTTCGACCGGCAAAAAAGTGGAAAAAATAATTGTTGAAAATAATATAGCCAAAGGTGTAGTGCTGAATGATGGCACAAACATATATGCCGATTATATAATCAGCGCTGCTGACGGTCATTCGACAATTTTCGAGATGCTTGAAGGAAAATATGTGTCTGAAAAAACAAAAGATGCATACAATTCATGGGAACTTTTTAATCCGATTGTCCAGGTATCTTTTGGCATTGGATCAGAGATAAAAATGGATTCCCCTGCCCAATCATGGTTCTCAAAAAACATTAAGATAGGCAGGACAAAAGCTGACCAGGGATATTCAATAATGAACTATTGCTTTGATGATACAATGGCACCTCCGGGGAAAACAGTCATTGTGATCCGTTTTGAAAGTCCATGGGAATTATGGAAAGATCTTGAAGGTGAAGAGTACAGAAAAGAAAAACAACTAATCGAAAAAGATGCAAGGTTATTGATTGAAAAACATTTCCCGGGTATAACCGGAAATATTGAAGTTGTTGATGTCGCAACGCCTAAAACCGACGTCAGGTACACCGGGGTGTGGAAAGGTTCTTATGAGGGCTTTATGCCTTCAAGCAAAAATCTGATGAGCAGTCTTAAACCAACATTGCCGGGATTAAATGGATTTTATATGGCCGGCCAGTGGCTTTCTCCGGGAGGTGGTCTTCCGCCCGCCGGACAGACAGGGAAATGGGCCATTCAGCTGATTTGTAAAAAGGAAAAACAGAATTTCAAAATTTTATAAAACAAAAACCATTAAAAATCAATTCATTCAAATCATAATCATGAAGAAAATAATTGTTATTGTGTTAATTGCATTTATGGCAGCTGAATCTTTTTCGCAGAAAAAAGAAATTATATACCTGTGGCCTGGAAAGGTTCCGGGGGAAATGAAAGAGAAACAACCTGCGGTTATTGATACTTCAAAAAAGGATAAAATTGTAAGATACTCTGAAGTGACAAATCCGGCTATTGAAGTCTGGCTCCCCGATGGCGCTGTTAAAAACGGATCAGCAGTATTAGTCTGCCCCGGAGGAGGCTATCAGATACTTGCTTACGACCTGGAAGGCACCGAGATTGCTGCCTGGTTAAATAAACTTGGATTTACAGCATTCGTTCTTCAATACAGGATCCCCGATAAAAAAGAAGGAGCTCTTCAGGATGTCCAGCGTGCATTGAGAATAGTAAAAAATAATTCATTGAAGTGGAAAATTGACCCCGAAAAGATTGGCGTTATGGGCTTCTCAGCAGGTGGCAGCCTTAGTGCAAGAGCAAGTATCCTCTTCAACAAAAGAACATATCCCCCGGTTGATAAAACAGACAGCCTGTCTTGCAGACCTTCATTTACCATGCTCATTTATCCCGCATATCTCGATCAGGGTCCAAACTTCTCCCTTACTCCGGAATTGCAGCTAAATAAAGAAGTCCCACCTGTTTACATTTTCCAGACTGCTGATGATCCTTATGGGAACAGCGCTCTTGTTATGGCTGCAGCTTTGAGAAATGCAAAGCTTCCTGTCGAATTGCATATTTTACCAAACGGCGGACATGGTTACGGACTTCGTCCGGGAAGTTTTGCCGGAGCGACATGGCCTTTACTTGCTGAAAAATGGCTGACAAGAACTTTATCAGAAAAAAAATAAATATTGATGTTAGAAAATATTCTTAAATCACACCTTGTTCCTGCTGATGACTACATATACGGGTTCGCTGATCTGAATGGCCTCATTGATAAGAAATTTGAAAGATTCAGATACGGTATCTCCATCGGAAAACGTCTTGATGATAAAATTATAGACCGGATCATTAACGGACCAACAATGGAGTACTATTTGTATTATAACCAGATAAATGAAGAGCTTTCCGTATTATCACGAAAAATTGCCGGAGATCTCAATAATAATGATATCAAAACTATTGAAATTGAACCGACAGTCACCACGGGGGATCACGATGCAACTTACTTAAAGACACTCAAAACCGACCTTTCTCATAAAATGGTTGCAACTAGGGCCGGCCTTGGCTGGATCGGGAAAACTGATCTCTTAATATCTAAAAAATTCGGACCAAGACTACGGCTCGTTTCCATACTCCTGGAAACACCTGTGATTCTAAAATCAGAACCAATAAATAAAAGCCGTTGCGGAACATGTAAGACATGTATAGATATCTGCCCTGCAAAAGCAGCAACCGGTAAATTATGGAATACTTCAGTGATAAGAGAAGAATTCTTCGATCCCTGGAAATGCCGTAAAAAGTGTGCTGAATTCGGAAAGACCAAGCTTGGAGTGGATGCACGAATCTGCGGAATGTGTGTTGCTGCATGCCCGGCGGGTCAGAAAAGATTTATAGCTTGAGATTTAGGATTGAAGATTAATGATTATGGAATAATCAGTGGAATTGTTATAAAAAAAGTATACGAAGATTATAATAATGGAAAAAATTAAAAAATACCCGGCCCTTTTTATCGGCCACGGATCGCCGATGAACATCCTTGATGATAACCCTTTCACCCGCGATATGATTAAACTCAGAAAACTGCTTCCGGAACCAAAAGCTATCCTTGTTATATCAGCACATTGGCTTACACGGGGCACTCATATAACTGCCGGAGAACATCCCGAACAGATTTATGACTTTTTTGGATTTCCGCATCACCTGTATAAATACGTATATCGCTCTCCCGGCTCACCGGAAATTGCAAAAATTATAGTTGAAACAGTTGGAAATAATATTATTTATGCCGATCCCTCCAGAGGTATTGACCATGCTGCGTGGTCAATTCTGAAGCATATTTACCCCGAACAGAAGATACCTGTTCTTGAATTGAGCCTTAACGTTGAAAAAGAACCGAGATATCATTTCGAACTCGGGAAAAAACTTGCCGCATTGCGTAATAATAATATCCTTGTAATAGGCAGTGGAAATATTATACATAACCTGTCGGAAACAGAATCAAATGAGAATGCAGCACCTTTTGAATGGGCGCAGGGGTTCGATGCTGTTATTAAATCTGCTCTTGAAGCAAAAGATTTTGAAAATCTCATAAATTACAAAAATCTCGGACCGGCATCAAAAAGGGCAATCCCGTTCAATGATCATTATTTACCGATGCTTTATACACTTGGGATGATGGATGAAGATGAAAGGATACAGTTTGTTCATGAATCGATTGAGAATGGCAGCATCTCCATGAGAAGTTTTATGACAGCTTAAATCTGAAAAAACCAAAATGGAAACAAAAATTATAGAACCCGTTATCTTGGTCACAATGAGGCTTGTAAAAAGTGAAGATCTGAATCATCACGGGACCCTTTTTGCCGGACGCACAGCTGAATGGTTTGTAGAATCGGGTTTTATTGCTGCAGCATCGTTGTTAGATCCGCAGAATGTTGTTTGTCTCAAAATACACGGAATGTTCTTCACAAAACCTGCACGATCGGGCGATGTACTCAAATTTTCATCAAAGGTCGTGTATACAGGAAAATCAAGTCTTACGGTTTATGTACATGTTGAAAAAAACGGATTGGAGAAACCCCTGGTCTGATGGGTTTATTACATTTATCCATGTTGACAAGAATTCCAAACCAACTCTTCATTTCCTTGAGATCAACCCTATAACAGATGAGGATAAAACTCTTTATGAGACCGCGAAAAACCTCAGGACAAAATAGATTAGCTATTTTTTGCTTTTCCTGGCTTTAATAATCAGATAAATGACAAAACCGATTCCTAAAGCAAGCAGAATATGTCCCAGGGTAGGGAAATATCTGTTCTCTTATTCCATACAAATAATAACCTATGATTGCCAGTATAATATTCCATAATCCTGCTCCGACAAATGTGAACAAAATAAAATCGCGGAGGTTCATCTGAGCCAGACCGGCAGGAATAGAAATAAGATGACGGATGCCGGGGACCAGGCGTCCGATAAATGTTGATGTTTTTCCGTTTCGCACGAAGTAATTTTCAGCATGCTCAATTTTCTCTTTCGATAAAAAGAATAATCTGCCCACCTGCGATTCTGCAAACCTGTATACTAACGGACGTCCAAGGTATTTGGCCAGGAAATAATTGATAAGCGATCCGCAGAGGGCGCCTAAAGTTCCGCAAATAACCACAATAAAAACATTCAGGTCGCCCTGACCGGCCTTATAAGCAGCAAAAGGAATCACCACTTCCGATGGTAAAGGGAAAAAGGTACTTTCTATTACCATCAGCAGGGCAACAGTGAAATAATTCAGATTGGCCATGTACCAATCGAAAAGTGTCTGGAAAACCCCCATATTATCTTACTTATAATTCAGAATTTTAATATTGAATAAAATCTGTTCCGGCACAATATTAATCTTTTTACCGGTTATTGCCATCAGTTATAACAGCATACTGATTTTTTTATCCCGGTTCTTTTGAAAATTATTTTACACTTATATCGAACAGATCGCCTGAATATTGCCCTTCAACAGTTATTGGAATTACTTTTACCAAAAAGTATCCTTTAGATTAGTGGTCTTAAATGATGTAACAGCTTATTACTTCTCTATTAATTTCGAATTGTTAACTTTGAAATATTTATTTGAAACCTAGATAATTTATATATTTATTTATGGAAAACTTACATACTACCTATTTAGGGTTAAAACTCAGGAATCCGCTTATTGCAGGCAGCTGCGGACTAACAAATTCAATTTCAAATATAAAGGAGCTGGCAGCAAAAGGTGTCGGTGCCATAGTTATCAAATCTCTTTTTGAAGAACAGATACATGTCGAAACTGAGAAAGTAATTAAGAATGATAAGAGTGGCGTAACGACCTTTACACATGCTCCTGATACTATTTTCAGCAAAAGGATCTACGACTATGACGAGGCATATTCGTACATCTATGATTTTGCCAAAAGAAATACTCTTGGAAAATATCTCGGTTTTCTTAAAGAGGCCAAAAAATCGGTGGATATCCCTGTAATTGCAAGCATAAATTGTGTCTCGAACCAGGACTGGCACTCCTTTGCAAAAAAAATAGAAGAGACAGGTGTTGATGCGCTGGAACTGAATATTTACATTCTTCCTTCCGACTGGCGGAGAAGCGGTGAGGAGAATGAGAAAATATACTACGATATAATCAGGGAGGTGAGGAATTATGTGAACCTGCCGATAGCAGTCAAAATTGGTTATTATTTCACCTCGCTTGCACAGTCTGTTCAGAAATTATCACAAAGCGGAATTAAAGGACTTGTTTTATTCAACCGACCCTATAACACTGATATTGACATTGATACTATTGGACTTAGCCACGGTCCGATATTTAGTTCAGCGGAAGAATACACTCATACACTCCGGTGGATCTCAATATTATCGGGTCATGTAAGCTGCGATCTCTCTGCTTCAACAGGAGTACATGACTACAAAGCATTCGTTAAGCAGCTGCTGGCAGGAGCCACTACGGTTCAGATTGCATCGGCCCTGTACAGGGAAGGATTTGATGTTATCCCAGATATTCTTGAAAAAACAGGCGAATGGATGAAAAAGAATAAATTTGAAGGGGTTAATTCATTCAGGGGCAAGCTCAGCAAGTCGAATCTTGATAATCCTGCTGCTATAGAAAGGGTTCAGTTTATGAAGCTATATTCGGGGATAGAATAAAAGAATGCTGAGTACTGTTTTTCTTGCGAAGTTTCATCATCATCATACTTCCTTTTCAATTGCTTTCAGATAATTGATTATAGTTTGAGTTCCTCTGGTCAAATATCCTTTCCCTGAATATACTCAATCGCTCCGGATGGCCGGGACGGGCTGGAAGGCTATTTTGCTACCTTAGGTTTGTGCGAAGGTTAGAAGAGGGTAGCAAATGTAGTTTACAGTGAAGGGACAGACCCTCTTATTTATTTGTCTCAATCATTAATAATTTCAAATCAAAGGCAATACTTTTCTTAATTGAAGATTATTATTCCCAAAATCTAATTTTCAGGTATTCTTGTGCCAATAAACATAATATCATCCACCTGGACAAGATCACCTTTCCAATCCATTATCTCTTTTTCAAGCTTATCTTTTTGCTCATTAACAGGTAGATGCCAAATTTCCGACAAAAGTTTTTTCACATTTTCCGATTTATATTTCTTACCTTCTACAGATCCAAACTGATCAGCATAACCATCGGAACACATATATAACATATCACCAGGCTGTATATCTACAAACTGATTAGTGAAATTTTTCTTTTCATCCATTGTGGTCATTCCGATAGGGAACCTATCACCCTTATAAACAAACACTTCTCCTTTTCTCACAACATATAATGGATTATATGCACCAGCGAATTCTAGCGTAAAATTCTTCTTGTTAAAAGCAATTAGGGCAAGATCCATTCCGTCGTTAATAGCTTTTTCGTGCCGTTGCAGAAGCGACTTCATAACCTCAATATTGAGCTGATCTACAATTGCAGCAGGCCTTGTAAGTCCATATTCCCTTACAACTTTATTGAGAGAGTTATGACCGATAATCGACATAAAAGCTCCGGGAACACCATGACCTGTACAGTCAACTGCAGCAATGAATTGCCAGTCTCCTTTATCGTACATCCAGTAGAAATCTCCGCTCACTATATCTTTTGGAAGAAACAGAACAAATGTGTCTTTAAAAGTATCTTCCTTTGGGAGCATTGCCATTTGTATCCGTTCCGCATACCTGATGCTTGCAGTTATATCCCTATTCTTTTCTTCAATCTCTTTGCTTTTCTGAACAACTTCAGCCGTTCTTTCTTTAACTTTTATTTCAAGTATTTTTTTATCTCTTATTAGGTTTTGAGTACGAATAAATATTACTACAATCGCAATAATAATAGCAACTGATATCAGAATAAACCACCAGGTAAGATAGAAAGGAGGTTTTATTATAAAATGGAAGCTAACAGGTTTACTATTCCAGATTCCCTGGCTATTGATGGCTATTACATTGAATGTATATTTCCCCGGAGGAAGAGCGGAATAAATTGCTCTTGTCTGGTCAGTAACCGGGCGCCAGTCGTCGTCAGCACCGTCAAGTTTTACTTTATATCTTACAACATCCGGATTGGTAAGACATATGCTGTAATAATCGAATAAGATAGACTTTTCATTATACTTTAACTTCATGCCTGGAATCATTTCCCGTGCTTCGTAATTTACCCGCATACTCATAATATGTGTCATCGGCTCAGATCCTTCGGTGACCAGCTTATCAGGTCTGAGTCGTGTAACTCCATTCGAAGTACCAAACCATAAATCACCTTCCGGGCTTTTATAAACAGCATTAGGCATTGTTTCAATTCCGGTAAATCCGTTTCTTTCAGTATAAGAAAAGATTCTTTTACTTTCAGGGAAATACCTGTTTAATCCGTTGTTTGTACCTATATAAATGCTTCCATCGTCACTGGCAAATAACAAGTTAATACCGTTTGATAGAAGTCCGTTATCAAGAGTAACAGTTGAAATTATTGAATCATTCTTAAATTCAATTAATCCCTCGTCTGTTCCGATCCACAAAACACCCTTTCCATCCATAACCATGGTCGTGGGGACTTATTCCAGGGGGAAGAGATACAGGCTTAAAGACTTTTTCAGAAGCATCATATCTAATAAGCCCCGGTGTAGCTCTATTATCTTCCATTCCTATCCACATGTCTCCGTCAGGATCGCAATAAAGGGCCGTTATCAGAGATATTGTCAGACCATTCATAAGTGTGTACCTCTGGAAATTTTGCTCACCAATAGTAACTACGACAACTCCCTGAACAGTTCCGATCCAGAGATTATTCTCTTTATCTATTTCCAAGGCTTTAACCTGTCCTTCGTTATAGAGTATTGAATTAATGTAAGGCTGAGTTTCAAATTCAGAAGTCTTCATGTTATACATTACAACCCCACCTTCGTTTGCTCCGATCCATAAATTCCCCTCCCGGTCCTCTCTGAAGAATCTGATGTCTTCTGAAATTGAATTATTAGAATGATTAAAAATTTCAGGTTTTTTATTCGATTCTGGATAATAACGCGAAATCCCTGCATTTGTTCCGAACCACACTGCACCAGATTTGTCCTGATAAATTGCATTAACGTTTTGACCGGGGAGTATCTCCTTCTCATTTATAGTTTCAAACGCATCTCCCTTATATATGGTTATCCCGTTGTTCTGATCAGCGATAAGAATATTGCCCTCTACATCTTCAATAATATCATATATCCTTGAAGCTTTCAAACCGTTAGCAGCATCAAATTTCCGGACATTGGCACCCTCAATAACAGCGATTCCTCCTCCAAAGGTTCCTACCCACATCCGACCTTTAAAGTCTTCAGTTAAGCATGATATCCAGTTTGTCGAGAAACCTGCCTTTTTGAGATCGATTACCTCCATATCGGTTTTGTAACTTGTTATACTTATAAATACCACCATTATACGTCCCGAACCAAATATTTCCTTCCCTGTCTTCAAGCATACAGTGCATTGTAATATAGTAAGTTGACATGCCTGAGGCATCCAGTAGTTTTCAAACTTCATATACCCCTTGTTATATTGCTTTAAACCTTCATATGTAAAACAAATAAATGAATTCCATCTCTGGTTACGACTTGTTCCAAAAACCCGGTCACTAAGTCCTTCCTTTTCCCTGAATTGTTTTGCTTTAATATGCTTAATATTATTTATTGGAAAATCAGCAAGAATGGCTCCTTCATTATAAGACGTGAACCATATTTTATCTTTAATCTGGGCAATACCTGTGATGTCGCCGGTGATCTTTAATGAATCGAAAGCCACTGTATCAAAATTAAGTCTATTGTAACGGGATATTCCTCCATTCAAATGTCCAAACCAGATATATCCCAGTGTATCTTCAATTATACATTTGACACCACCTCTAGCAAGGCCATCCCGTAATGAAAAATTTTCAAACTTTTTTCCATCAAAACGGGAAACTCCATTTGAGGTTCCAAACCAGAAATAGTCTTTTGAATCCTGAAGAATGGTGTAAACTTTCTGTCTCCTTAAACCCTGCTTTACACTATAATTATCAAAAAAATATTTCTGTGCATTAAGGGATAAAGATCGTGACAGGTAATAAAACCATGTGCCAGACTAAACATTTTAACGGGTGTTTAATGATATTTATTATTGACATATTGTTTTTATTTTGATATTATAAACATGTCTTTATGAAAGCAATTATTGAAAGAATGACCAATAAAAATCATTAATAGAAAATATACTCCATTACATTAAATATATTTACCTAAGGTACAAAAAAACTGCAATACTTAAATTAAATATTTTTAAAAGCACAGAGCCAGAAACCACAGTTTATCTCAGAATACGAGGTTACGGGAACCGGGTTTCAAGGCTCACTCGCAGTTTCAGGTTTTCGAGCTGCAAATGTGCCTTTGAATCTTTATCAATCTGACTGATTTTTGCTCTCCAAGCTCTTCCTGCAAACTTTGGAATTATAAATGCTTTCGTTTCTGTGGTCTGATGGATGTGGCTTACAGCAGAAGAGGCAGTTTGGGTAATATAAGCTATAAATCACTCATACCTTAACGCTTCCACAGGATTAATCCGCGATGCTTTATAAGAATGGAAGAAAACCGTAGAAAGGACCACGATAGTTGCAATTATAAAAGCTATCACAAATATCCACCAGTCAATACTTACTTTATAGGCAAAGTTATTCAGCCACTTCTTCATAAAATAAAGAGTTACCGGAACAGAAAGCAATGCAGCCGATGATGAAAGAAGAAGGTTCTCTGTCAGGAAAGAAGAGACTATCGATAGTTCTGAACTCCCGAATACCTTTTTAATTCCGATTTCTTTAGTCCTGGTTTTTGCTACGAAAAGAGTTAGCCCGAATAATCCGAATGCCGCGATCATAAGGGTAAAGAGAGCAAAAATTGAAACAATAGTGGTCAGGTTTTTCTCGTAAGAGTAAAGATCTTTTATGAGATCTTCTATTGTCGAATATCTGAACGGCCTGTCAGGTACTGCTTTCTTCCATTCTGCCTCAAGCATCGGAAGTATATTTTTAAGACTTCCATGTTTATAATGTACAGCTACCTGATCTATATATTTATCTGTCATGAATATTTCAAGCGGAGGAATATCTGAATGGATAGAATGAATGTTAAAGTCTTTTACAATGCCTATAATAGTATGTCCCGCGATCATTTTTCCAAGAGGATCGGATATTCCCAGGCTCTTGACAGCTTTCTCATTTAAAATACAGGATTTTGTCATATCACTTCCAAACTCTTCCGAAAAATCCCGACCATCCAGAAGAGTAATTCCCATTGTTTTTAAAAAATTAAAGTCAACATCAAATCCTTCCACGTTTACCTTCACTTCCTTGTTCTGGAAGTTTGGATACATGAATGACATTGTTCCCTGCATGGGAAGACCTTCCATTGCTCCGGCTGCCATAATCACATTCGGATTCGATTTTATACTATTGATATAGGCAGAGTATCCACTGAAATCACGTCCGAGATCAATCAACAGAATGTCGCTGTTGTAATAGCCTGGATCTTTTTTGAGGGCATATTGATACTGCGAGCGGATGATTAATGTGACCGATACAAACGAACAAAAGATAATTAATTGAATAACAATAAGGAAAGAGCGAATTACAGGCTTTTTCTTACCAGTCTGTATTGTGTTTTTCAGAACATCATTGACTTTAAGCCGCGATAAATAGGCTGATGTGTAGATTCCCGAAGCTATACCGATAAATATTGTAAGGGAGAGATAGACCAGAATATAAACTATGATATTTGAGCTGATGATATGAAGAGGGGTCTGGAACAGCTTTCCCGCATAAGGCTTTGCCACCCGCATCAAGATAAGTGCGACAGGTAGTACAAGCATTGCCAGTAATACAGATTCGCTGAATAACTGATTTTTAATGCTGTTGTTTCCGGCGCCATAAGTTTTTCTTATCCCTATTTCCTTTGCCCTGCCAGATGATACAGCCGTTGAAAGTATGATATAATTAATGGCAGCAACCAGGACAATCAGAAATGCGATTGCTGAAAAAAGCCTGATACTGTTAATGTCGCCCTGCATTCCGGAATTCAGTACATTTTCAGAATTTAAATAAACATCAGATAAGTTCTGAAGCGAGTACTGGAAAGTCGGTTTTTCGCTTATGTTTTTTGTTTCGAATGCCCTGAATTGATTCCCTATTGCTCCCGCATTACTGTCTTTTGAAAGCAGAACCCAGGTTATCCAGAAGTTCATGGTCCAATCTTTATCGGCATTGGTTATTTTGAATGTTTTATTAATTGACGGAAGGGTCCATTTGCTGTTCAAAAAACACTGTGCCCTGAAGGTGGAGTTTTCCGGAATATTTTCATAAACCCCTTTTACAACAAAAACATGGTCTTCATTATCAACTGATCCCACAATTTCTTTCCCTACAGGATCCTGTCCCGGGAATAATTTTTCGGCCAGGTCACGGGAGAGGACAAGAGAGCTTTGATCTTCCAGAAGATCGTGCTGTTGAGTGTCGCCGATCAGGTGAATAGTAAAAATATCGAATACATCTGAATTTGTTGCAACCGCATCAGGAACGCTTATAAACCCGCCTTTAAGCTTTAAACGGAATCCTCTCATGGGTCTTGCATTTACTGATTTTTCTATTTGCGGAAATTCAGCTTTTAAAGTCGACGCCATGACGTAAGGAGTCCCTGACATCGTTTTCTTAAAATCGACATAGTAATTGAGTACTCTGAAAACTCTATCCCTTTTCTTATGGCAATGGTTATAACTTAACTCATTAATCACAAAAAGAAATATAATGAATGAAGCAGCCAGTGCTATTGAAAGCCCTAAAGCATTGATGGCTACAAATACTTTATTTTGCTTCAAAAAACGAAATGCCGATTTAAGATAGTTTTTAAACATAGCAAAAGGGTTCAGTCGATGAATAAATATCCCGTATTCTCACTACATTATTTTAATTATTTTTCTTTCGATTTTTTCCGTTTAACACCAAATTTACAATTAAATATTTAGTTATGCAACTAAACATCTAATTTAATATGGTAATTTCTTAATGCTTGCTGACTCCGTAGCAAGCAACGGAGAACCGAGCCGCCACTTGGCGGAGAGCTCTGCGAAGCCAATGCGCTCGCGGGGATTCATAGAATTGATAAAAATAAATCCATTAACCACAGGGTGGCACGGCGACTCACGGAGTTGTCACGGGGTAACTTCCATAAAGAAATAAGATCTCCAAATTGAATATCCTCACAGCAAGTTGCGAGTGATCTTTAATACTAAGGATCATAAATGTAAATCCCGGATTGTCTGTAGCAACTATCCGGTAGCGGAACGATCTTCCGGTCGCGCGGAACGTTCTTCCTGCCGCGCGGATCAATCTTCCGGTCGCGCGGATCAATCTTCCGGCCGCGCGGATCAATCTTCCGGCCGCGCGGAACGATCTTCCGGTCGCGCGGAACGATCTTCCGGTCGCGCGGAACGATCTTCCGGCCGCGCGGATCAATCTTCCGGCCGCGCGGAACAATCTTCCGGCCGCGCGGATCAATCTTCCGGTCGCGCGGAACGATCTTCCGGCCGCGCGGATCAATCTTCCGGTCGCGCGGAACGATCTTCCGGTCGCGCGGAACGATCTACCGGCCGCATTTTGACATCTTTGACGGCACATTCCATTACTTCAATCAGCATGATCCGTGTTTCCAAGCAAATAATAACTTCAGCGAATTTTCGCTACCACCTTCACTTCGTTATAGTGGTCAAAGAAAGCTCCGGTTTGCAAAATGAGACAATATGTACCGCCTTATTTTATCAGATACTAAAAAATTTAAGGTTCCCTTCAATTTTGAGTTCAGCTTGACAATTATTTCTCTGAAGCTTCCAGGATGGCATGAGTTTTCACAACTCCCTGACACCCCAGAATTTGTTTATATCAGTCCATTTTGAAACCTGCGGCCTCACAAAACGGCGCTTTGTCTGTTCGATAGTCAAACCGTGGATTTCGATATCATTGAGGCCCACCGGTTCCATCCCTGCCTGATGTGCCAGACTGATAGCCGGGATCTCGTTTAATTCAAAACCCATTAAAGTTGCGCCGACCATATCGGTCGCAAGAGGAGAAGTTCCGGCAATTATTAATCCCATATCAACCAATGCTCCGCCAAACGGACCGTTTCCCTCCATGGCAGTGGTTGCATCAATTACAGAAAGCCCCGTTCTGACTGCCCGGTTCATGTCAATCACTTCATAAGCAACTCCTGCGGAACCTCTTTCTGCTGCCCTGTCGTGCAACCACGATCGTACCGAATAGTATTCTGTGCCCGGATAGAGTCCTATCAGGTTTTTCATTGCCAGTGTCACTGTTGCCAGTGTATGAGTTTTCATCATCGGAACAGAGCATACCAGGTCCACCTGAGTGAGAACTTTATGGATCTTCAGCGATTTAGCAGCAAATCCGCCATTTAACGGCACTTCGATTATTTCGCCTGAGTGTAAATTAATTAAGGGGATATTTAATGATTTCGCCATTTCAGTATAACCGAGTGCGTCAAACACATGTTTTTGCATTCCGTCAAGAATCTCTTTCTTCCTGGTTCTGTAGGTTTCATTCCCGATAACATTGAATGATTCAGCAGCAGCAGAACCTTCTCCTATCATCACCTCTTTTCCCGAATTCTTCAGAAGCTGTGCAATTGTTTTTACGACCTCAGGTTTAGTTGTGCATTGTATATCGGGTGCAACAAGATTTGGTTTGAGCAAAATACTGTTTATCCCAATGGTTAAGGTATTAATCCCACCCAAAAGATCAATTGATTCTTCAACAGCTTTTGCAATATTGCCATCTTTAACCCTGACAATGCTGACAATATGTTTTTTGTTTTTGACATCAATACTCTTCCCATTGATGCTTTTCAGCCCGAGAAAAGCGGATCCGATAGCTGCAACTGAGACAGAACGGATAAATTTACGCCTTGAGATATTATTCTTTTTCATAAAGGTCTTCTTTTTACAATTAAGTATTCGAATCGCAAAGAAGAGTATCAATTTAAGGATATTTTCACTCTTTTATTTATGATAAGGTCTAAAAAACCTACCAGGATTAAGGAAATAATAAGGTAACCATATTGCTGCACCAGGTTCCCTGTCTTATGGATAATCATTAAAGAGCTCTTTATAGCATTTGTAAAATAATTTAATCCCGGAAAATAAAGGAGAAGCATCCAGAGCAGAGATAAAATGATCAACTCGACACCAATAAATACCAGAATGTTTAAAATAAATTCCTTCCGGACATTTTGCCTGCTATTCTCGAATAAGATCCGGCTCATTAACTTTTCATTAAAAAGCGGATCGGGCAGATCCAGCCTGCTGTCAGCCATCAATTCTTTTGTCAGTTTTTCAATATCAGAGTTGTCCATTATAATATGCTTTTAAGTTCCAATTTTAAAGTTTTTTCTAAAACCACGAACATCTTTTTCCTTGCTCTAAGTAATTTCATTTTCACGTTTTCGCCGGTTATACCGGTTATTTCAGTTATTTCCTCTATAGAATTCTCATTAAGATAAAACAGGGTAAGCAGCAGGCTATCCTCTTCCGGAAGCTCTTTCAACGCGGAATTTATAAATTTCACGCGTTCAACCTGAGTCAGATTCCTGCATGCAGTATCAATCGTTTCAGCCTGAAATTCAGGAACGTTGTTTAAATCAATTTCAATTATTGACTTTTTTACCTGACTCCTCACTGATAATGCCCTGTTAACCACAATTCTGTAAAACCATGTTGAAAATTTCGAGCTTTGTCTGAACTTGTGAAGAGAATTGTATGCCCTTACAAAGGAATCCTGGACAATTTCCTCAGCATCTTCATTATTATTGACGATCCGGAAAGCTATTGAATATGCCATATCTTTATATTGAGATACAAAATATGAGAACCTGTTCGGGTTCCCGTTAAGAACTTCCCGGATGTATTGATTCTCCATCTGTTTACTTATTCTTACCGGAGGATATTCTCTTCTGATAAAAATGATAAGCAAGAAAGGCGAACCCTGCAAAAAAAGCAGGAAGAATATAAACTAAAGCACCATTATCCGGGTTGGAATGGACTATCGAAATGGCAGCAATGATCCTTCCAATGCATGCAAATACCAGGATAATTCCGAATAGAAATATCTTGTTGGATGGAGCTCTTTCAGGTACTTTATCTGCAAGATTAGGGTCCATTCCCTTTTCAATAAGAGCAAGTCTCTCTTTATTCCTGGCTTCAATCTTTGCCAGTCTTTCTTCTTTCCTGCCAATATTTCTTATTAAAATAAGCCATATTGCAATTCCTGTACCACCGACCACAGCAATAAATGCAATGATTAAACCGATAATTGTAGCTGAATCCATGTTTTTAATATTTAAGTTTAAATTTATAAATTAATATAAGTCAAGTCAATAAATAAAGAACCGTTTTTTCAGGAGGCAAAATATTAAATCATTTTCATCCTCTCAATAATATATTTGCGAATAAGACTTCCCGTGAAAGATCGGGGTAACTCATTTTTGTAACTATTTTCATTGAACTTTAAATAATAATGAATGATAATTTATGAGTGTTGGGAATCATGCATAAAAATTCATTAATTTTCAAGCAACTTTGAATATTTTATTCATGTTTAACGATAGTCATTTGGTGGTTAAAGTTGTATATATCATCTATTTTTAACCACTGAGGAAAACGGAGAAGACGCAGAGGTCCACAGAGAAATCAATACTGATAAAAAATTGCTAATTTTGCAACAAATTATCTCCAGATAATGGCTAAAGGAAGAGAGTCAAAACCGCATATAGGTATTTACGGGCGCCGTAATAATGGTAAAAGCAGCCTTCTTAACTGTCTTGCTGGCCAGGATATTGCAATAGTGTCCGAGCGGGCAGGAACGACCACCGACCCGGTGAAAAAATCATTTGAGATAACTGGCTTCGGTCCTGTGATCCTGGTCGATACAGCCGGTATTGACGATTCGGGTGAACTTGGACAGAAAAGGGTGGATCGTACTGTCAGAACTCTTGATATTATAGACCTTGCTCTTCTTGTGGTGACTAATAATTCATGGGGAGAATATGAAGATGATCTTACTAAGAAATTTCATGACAATGATACTCCATTTATTGTAATACACAGTAAATCAGATATTGAAGAACCATCAGCAGATTTTAAGAATAAGATCTCTTCCATAACCGGAACTTCGCTTCTTGAGTTCTCCTCTGTAGATAAACGTAATTATGAAGAGCTCATCAATCTTATACGGATCACAATCCCAGAAAACTCGTACAAAACTCTGACTCTTCTCGGGGATCTGATAAGTTATGGTGATATTGTCCTCCTTATAACTCCTATAGATGTCGAGGCCCCGGCCGGAAGGCTTATCCTTCCACAGGTTCAGGCCATCAGAGATATTCTTGATAATGAAGCTGTTGCAATTGCCTTAAAGGAGAGGGAAGTTGATTCTTTCCTGAAAAAGACAAAAATTAAACCTGCACTTGTTATTACTGACTCACAGGTATTTGTCAAAGCCGATGCCTCTATCCCGCGCGACATTCCCTTGACCAGTTTCAGTATAATGCTGGCCCGTTTTAAAGGAGATTTTGAAAACTATCTTAAAGGAACCCCAAAAATATCTGAATTAAAAGACGGGGACAGTGTTCTTATTCTTGAATCGTGCACCCATCATATATCGTGCGACGATATTGGCAGAATAAAAATCCCCCGATGGATAACAGGTTTTACTGGCAAAAAAATTCAATATGATGTTGTGGCTGGACTGGATATTCTACCCCGTCCTCTTACAGACTACGCACTTGTAATACAGTGCGGTGCTTGCATGATAACAAGGAAACAACTTCATAACAGGTTGCAGCCTGCAATTAAAGCCGGCGTGCCGGTTACCAACTATGGTATGGCAATTGCCTATGTTCAGGGTATATACAACCGGGCCATAGCACCGTTTGTAAAAGGAGAAATAAACCAGAATACCTATCTGTAATAATCAGAATATATATCATTGATCTTTAATTCTTCTTTCCTTCTCTGTGTTATATTATTAACTCATCTCCTGACCGTTTTTCCTGAACTCACCTTCCGGCCACTTCTAATTCTGAGCTAAGGGGAGTAATATTTTGAATATTAACTGCCAGGTTGTGAGTTCATAAAGATAAGAATGGATCAATTATCTCATAGCAAACCTTCATGAAAGTCTCTTTTTCCTGTTTACCTATTTCCGGAACCGTTCTGAAATGTTTTCTTATATCACAGATAGTTCCATTTTCCACATCTCTTTCTATTAGCATAGCAGCCAGTGTCTCAGCCACTTTCCCGGGACTTCTCATAAAAGGAGCTGCTATCCGGTATGCACCCCGGAACCATTTCTTTTGCATGCGGTAAATACCCGAACTAAAGGTTCCTGGATTAAAGCTGAAACATTGTAGATCCATCCCTGGGTATCTTAACGGAAGAAATTCGCACATTAGCGTCAGATAAAGTTTTGATGAGGCATATGCTCTCATGGGTTTGTAACCTGTTAATCCTGAATATATGGTCAGATTTGTATCTGCCAGCCTGTAAACAGGAGAAGTTACGGTAGCTATTTTAACCGGATGACCATCTTTAGCCCTACGCAAAATAATCTCATTGATAAGAAGATGCGACAGATAGTTTACCTGGAACGTAAATTCTAATCCATTGAATGTCGGGGTAAAATCGGGCGGACTAAGAATCCCGGCATTATTAATTACAAAATCAAAATCATAAGTCGCGCATATTTTCTTAATGGAATCAGCTACCTGGTGCAAATCGCTGAAATCAATCAGAAATAATTTAAACCTGTCATTATAACCTGGAATTATAATCGATTGCCTTCCTGTTGCTGTTACATTGAATCCTTTATTAAGAAATATCCTCACCAGTTCAAGCCCAAGGCCTGAAGTGCCACCAGTAATCAGAATGCTTTGAATACCGTTTTCCACAGGGCGTGACTCGCAATTAACTAAATAAACTCACACAAAACTCTGATAAGGCTTTTTCTATCAAAAGGTTTGGAAATAAACCCATTACAGCCACATTCAATTGCCCTGAACTTATCGTCGGCATAAGCTGTCTGGGCAACAATAGGAATTTTTATGTTTGCCTCCCGTATAAGTTTCACGGCAGTGTATCCATCCATAACAGGCATTTTAATATCCATCAGGATCAGATCAATTTTTTCTCCATTCGATGCTTTTTCAACTGCTTCTTTTCCGTTGGTTGCTCTTATTATCCTGGTATTTGCCCCGGAAAGAAAATAATTAATCAGCTTGAAATTACTATCTATATCTTCAGCAACAAGAATTGTTTTTCTGACAGGAAATACAAAACCTTCCGGAGTTCTCTTTTCCTGAACAGCTATATGTTCCACAACCTGCTTTTCATAAGGAATTGTAAATAAAAATGTTGTCCCTTTGCCAGGTTCTGAAGCGAGCCACATTTTCCCACCTAAAAGTTCAACATAAGCTTTCGAAATAGCGAGCCCCAGACCAGTTCCTTCGTAAAGTCTTGATACTGCATTCTGTACCTGGTAAAAACGGTCAAATATCCTTTCATGATATTCGCCGGGAATTCCAATACCGGTATCTGAAACTGAAAACTCAAGGAAATTATCCTTTACCTTATATTCAACCTTTATTTCCCCATCATTTGTGAACTTAAGAGCATTACTTATGAGATTCGACAGTATCTGGGATAATTTTGTGCTGTCAGTAAGAATAAATGCCTCAGAATTCTCCAAAGCATTTTCACACGTAAGTAATAGTT
The DNA here is from genome assembly GCA_963838215.1 of uncultured Bacteroidales bacterium. Lineage (GTDB taxonomy): Bacteria > Bacteroidota > Bacteroidia > Bacteroidales > VadinHA17 > LD21. The sequence goes on from CAWIQG010000003.1 coordinate 639,765, forward strand.
TCTTTTCATCGGCTCTGAGTCTGAACTGATCACACAAAGTTTTAAGTGTTGAATTTACATTTATTCCGGTTTTGGAAGTTTTGACAAGGTTGGCTTCAATATTGGCAATATCTACAATATCTGTGATAATCGCCAGCAGGTGGTTGCTGCTCTGCATTATCAATTCAATATACGACAGGCGCGACAGTGCATCAATATCAGGTTCTCCGAGCAGAGTTGAGAAACCTACTATTGCATTCATCGGAGTTCTGATCTCATGAGATATATTATGAAGAAATGCGGTTTTAAGCCTGTCGCTCTCCTCAGCTTTTTCTTTTGACTTGACTAATTCATATTCGTTTATTTTCCTGTCGGTTATATCCTGGAATATTTCGAGCATTGCCTTCTTACCCTTGTAAGTCGTACCGGTGTGATTAATCTCAAATATTCTACCTCCCAGAACATCATTAGATTCATAAGCCTCTGTTTCACCGACTCTTATCCCTTTGATAAGAGGACAATCCGAACACTGTTTCCTGTCATCTCGGTAAAGTTCCCAGCATTTTTTCTCAATCGCTTCCTTTCCGAAAAGTCTTTTGAAATTATCGTTTTGGAATAAAATTATACCTGCTTCGTCAACAATATCCATACCGAACGGAATGGTCTGAAGAAGAGAATTATTAAACTCTGCGCTCTCTTTCAGCTCATCCTCAGCCTTTTTGCGTTCGGATATATCGCGCATGCTGCCAATGATTTTTTCCGGTCGTCCCTGGGCATCTAAGCTGAGCTTAGCTGAAATAGAACAAGGGACAGAAGAGCCATCGCGGTTCATGAGCTCTATTACAAAATCAGGAACAGCACCGTTTTCCTTCAATGCCGCCACAATGGCCTGCCGTTCTAATGGATTGGAGTAAAAATCGTACATTGACTTTCCGACCAGGTCAGACTGACTGTATTGTCCCCTGGACAGGATGCTGATAGACGGACTTACAGCATTTACAGTGCCATCGATTGAAGTTTCATAGTACACGTCCTGGATGTTCTCAAAGATCCTGCGGTATTTTTTTTCACTCTCCTGCAATGCTTTCTCAGCCAGCTTCCTTTCTGTAATATCCAATAATGCTCCGAAAAGGATTTTATGCCAGGTACCTTCATCATTTGCCAGACATTCGGCAAAAGACTCGACCCATACTATTTCACCACTCTTTTTCAATAACCTGAGTTCACAGGTATCGGAAGAACCAGGGTATGAGACCGGTAACATGCTTTAAAAAGAGATTCTTGTCTTCTTCTACAACCAGATTTCCCCAGCAATTCATCCTCATGATTTCGTCAATCGCGTAACCGGTTATTCTTTCCGTTGCACCTATCATCCATTCAATCGAATAATTTCCATCCTGATCAGTTTTGCAGGAATATGAAATATCTGAAATAGTGGAAGTGATATGTCTGAAACGTTCCTCGCTTTTCCTGAGTTCCTCTACAGCACTGTTTTTTTCTTCCAGTAATTTGATTTTATTTAAAGAATTTACAATTGCATGCCCTATTCTGGATAGGCTTCCCTTTAAAATATAGTCATCGGCCCCTGCTTTCATGCATTCGACTGCAACTTCTTCATTAACAGAACCAGTTACCAGGATAAATGGAGTAAGTGGAGCAATTTCGTTGCGAAGCAGAATTGCTGTCATTCCATCAAACTTCGGAAGAGAATAATCGGAAATAATAATATCAGGTTCATAAGAATTCAGAGCTTTGAGAAACTCCTTTTTGTTATCCACAAGCAGCTTTTCAAAGACAATATTATTTTTCTCAATCTCCCTCCATATCAGTTCAGCGTCAGCTTTTACATCCTCAACGAACAGTATTTTTAGAATTTTATCCATAGTTCTTCGTATTTCATCTTTTTACCACGGAGTTCACGGAGTTACACTGAGTTGTCCCTCAGTCTCTAAGTCTCTAAGTCCCTTAGTCGTTTACCTATCTACTTCACCGGTTCATTAACCAGAAGCCAGTACAACCCGAGGCTGCTCATCGCATTTATGAATTGGTCAAAATCCACCGGTTTTACGACATAACTGTTTGCTCCCAATGCATACGCTTCTTTCATATCAGGTTCCTGCTTTGATGAGGTTACAATAACAATGGGAATATGAGAAGTCCGTTTATCTGATTTAACAGTTTTAAGGACCTCAAGCCCGCTGACTTTTGGAAGTTTAAGATCGAGAAGGACAACTTTTGGCGGACTTGAAATACTCCTGTTTTTAAATTTCCCCCGGCAAAAGAAAAAATCCAGAGCTTCTGCACCATCCTTGGCAATCATCACATTGTTAGCCAGGTTGTTTTTTTTCAAAGCTCTCAGGGTCAGTTCAGCATCGCGGGGATTATCCTCAACGAGAAGAATTTCGACTGCATTAAGATCTTCCATGGTATGTAATTATTTATTGATACTTTCATTTTGTAAACTGCTCATTGATATATTTCAGGACGCACGATACACGACGCACTACGCACGGAAATCATTAACCGTTTGTCGTGAGTCGTGAGTCGTGAGTCTTTTTATTTTTATCCTGTACAGGTAGTGAGAAAAAGAACGTTGCCCCATTTCCAACTTCTCCCTCTGCCCACACTTTCCCACCATGCTTAAGAATTATTCTCTGAACAATAGCCAGCCCGACACCGTTTCCTTCAAATTCACTTTCACTGTGAAGCCTCTGGAACACGCCGAATAACTTATGTTTATATTGCATATCAAAACCCACTCCGTTATCTTTTACAAAATAGGTGATCATTTTTTCATCCTGCTCAGACCCGATTTCAATCTTTGAAGCTTCCTCTTTGGAAGAATATTTTATTGCATTGGATATCAGATTGGCCCATACATGCTTAATGAGGTTTGCATCTCCATAAACTTTTTGAAGCTTACCGATTTTAAGTTTAATTTTCTTTCGGTTACTCACACCGGCAATCTCTTCAAATGCAGAGTCCGCTATTGATTTCATATCCAGGAGTGATGTGCTCAGGCTGTTTCTTCCAATTCTTGAGAAGCTTAACAAGTCGTCAATAAGGTCGCCCATTTGGGTCGCGCTTGAGGAGATTATTCCGCATATTCTTTTTCCTTCATCATTGAGAATATTTTCATACTCATCCATAAGTATCTTTGTATAACCATGAACTGACCGTAACGGAGCCCTGAGATCGTGGGATACGGAATAGCTGAATGCCTCAAGCTCTTTATTGGCTGCTTCGAGCTGCTCTGTCCGTTGTATTACTCTCTGTTCAAGCTCCTCATTCAGTCTGCGGATCTCTTCCTCTGCATTCTTCCTTTCAGTTATATCATCGATCATAGCAATGACATAAGATGAGCCATCAGCTCTTTCAATTCTGGAGAGCGCCCGGGTGGCCCATATTAGTCCACCGTTCTTCTTCTTATAAAGCTTATCGGTTTTGTGTCTCTGGATCAGTCCATCTGCCATTCCTCTTACCACTTCAGCGTCAAGCGAGAGATAATCGGGATGGGTAAAATCCTTGAAAGTGCAGTTTCTCATCTCAGTTTCATTATATCCCAGCATTTCGCATAAGGCTTTATTGGCACTGGTTATCCTGTTGTCGGAAGTAAGATTGGCAATAGCCATTCCCATGAATCCATCATCAAAGACTTTACGGAAACGCTCCTCGCTCTCGCGAAGAACAATCTCGGCTTTCTTGCGGTCAGTGATATCAATTACGGAAGTCATATAGTAGAGAGGTTTACCGTCATGATCCCTCCTGAGCGAAGTGGAAACATCTGTCCAGATAATTGTACCATTCTTATTATAATACCTTTTTTCGAAACGGACCGAATCTTTTTGCCCTGATAGAAGCGAATTAAGTTCCCTCTCAGTCAATTCAACATCATCGGGATGAGAAATATCCTGCCATTTTGTTTTTGACAGTTCATCAGCAGTGTATCCCAGCATTTCACAGAAAGCCCTGTTAACATTGATCTCACCTGTAGGAAGTGTTATTGATTTTCCTATCACCGAATTATCGAACACATATTTAAATTTATCCTCACTTTCACGCAATGCTTCCTCTGCCTTCTTATGTTCAGTTATATCCTCAACTGTACCATCATAATAGAGAATTCGTCCCTCCTCATCTTTTTTAGCGCTTGCGCTTTCCCTAATATAAAGCACGCTCCCATCACTCCTGTGCCAGGCAGATTCAAGTCCCGAAATCGTACCAAACTTTTCCAGAGTTTCATGAAACTGCGATCGCGGATAATCCGGCTCGTAACCTTCCTGCTCGAGATTGCGCTGTGCCAGCTGCTCAAATGAATCGAAGCCCATCATTCGAACCAATGAGGGATTTGCCAGTAAGATTCGCCCGTCAATAGTCGTTCGATACATTCCAATTGTAGCATTTTCGTACAGACTGCGGAAGCGTTCTTCACTTTCCAGCAGTGCGGTCTCTGCCTTTTTGCGCGCTGTAATAACATCAAATACAGCTACAAAATACCCTTTTTGGGGACAGTACACTGAAATAAAGAACCACATCTTCATAGATTCCACAAAAACTTCAAATACTTCGGGTTCTCCTGTTGTGGCAACTCTGTAATATCTTTCCAGCAATTCAGGATCTGACTCCTGTATTCCCGGGATTGCTTCTGATGCCTTTTTACCCATAACATCCTTCAGTCCGGTCTGAATTTCAAATGTCTTATTCACATTAAGATATATAAAGTCTTTCGGACACCCGGGTTCGGCTAGCATTTTGCAATAGGCAAATCCGTTTAACATATTATGAAACAACTTACTATAGAGCTCCTCACTTACTTTGAGCTTCTCTTCAATTCTCTTTCTTTCAGTGAGATCCCGTGCACTTACTGCTAAACCAATGACCTGATTCAAATCATTTAAAATAGGATTATGAGTCACTTCAAAGAACCTTTTCACCTGGTCGTTCTCCCCCGACCATGCACCCTCCTCGACATACTCACCGGCAAGTGCTTTGTCCAGATTAGCTTTTGCAGTTTTCCTGTCTTCGGGATTGGTCTGGTAATCCAGCATACATTTCCCAAGTTCAATATCAACCCCATAAAGCGCTTTCATTGTTGCTGCATGAACCTTATTGAAACTTGTGTAACAATAGCTAGTGTCGAGTGAAAAAATAGGACCTTTGGAGCTTTCTGTTATACCCTTAAGTGTAAAATACTGCTGTCTGACCAGCTCCTCAGCCTTTACTCTCCCTGTAACATTGACAACTGTCGATAAATTGCAAGGTTGTCCGTTTACATTTACTATGGACATAGAAGCCAGGCCATATATAATCTTGCCGGTACTGGACCTGAAACTGAGAACCTTTCCAAATATTTTACCTTTTTCGTTAATTTCATTTATTACCCACAACCTTTCTTTTTCTTCGGCCCAGATATTTAACTCTTTGGGAGTCTTCCCAATAACCTCTTCACGGCGGAATTCCATGTCGGAAAGAAAAGTACTGTTAACATCAATTAACTTATTATCAGACATTGAGCTGATGGTTATTGAAACAGGACTCATCTGAAATGCAGTAGTAAACTTCTCCTCCGATTCATGTATAGCTTTTTCGTTTTTAAGCTGATTGCGATACGATCTTACCCTTTGATTCCATATCCAGAATCCAAAAACCAAGGCATTTATCAATATGAGAAAGATCGTCCCTAGAATAGTAACATAAAATTGGTTCTTTAATGGTGCCTGAACTTCAGCTTTATCAACTTTCGCAACCATTTTCCATGGAAAATTCGGTACATCAGCCAGCCAGGCCACCACCGGAATATTCCTGTAATCCATACCCTGAACAAGACCTACTACGCCTTTTACAGCTTGTGAAGCAGGAAGAGTCTCAATTAACGGTAGGGCTAGTTTCAGAGAAGTATTTTGCCTGTGCCTCAGTTCATTAAGGAACCGGACGCTGTCACCCTCCATACGAATAATGAGCGTTTCTGAACTCTTACTGGGTGTTGGCCACGATTGTATTAGGGGGAACAATATCCTTGAAGGATCGATCCGAAGAATGACTATACCTGTACTGACCGGCTTCATTTTCACAGAGTCAACAAGCGGAACAATAATATCCAGATGAACCTGTGGGACATCTTTTGACCGGTGAAGATCAGTCATTATTATTTTGTGGCTCTTTAGAACATCATTCACTTCTCCAGCAATTGCATCTCCGACAATATTATCATTTTGTGAAAGTGACAATCTGACCTTTAATAAAGTATCGATAAGAAGGACATTTCTGTAATCATATCCATTGCATACTGATTTCATCCAGTGGGTCAGGTCATTTTTCAGATCCTTATTATTATTGTGATAAAGAAATTGGTTAATACTTTTTATCAAGGGATCGTCATCTCTTATCACCTCTGCATCTGCGAGTCGCTCTGCGTGCCATTGTTCAATTTGTCTGATTTTTAGAGAGGCTATGGCAGAAAGATTGTTTTCCTGTTCCGTAAAAATCCTGCTTCTCTGTGAATAATAAAAGAATCTTCCTGCAAGAGCAAGTCCTACTGTAAACAGAATGAAAATCACCATCAGTTGCCATGGGATGGTTTTTTTAAGCTCAGATGATATTTTAAAGTCTTTAAACATTGCCTTTATATTTATTACATCATATGTAAAGAATCTTCTTTATCTTCAATTTTAAACTAAACTTAAATCCACATCAAACAGTAAACAGAACAGCTTAAATTACAATTTTTGTAAGATAATCTATTAACAGTGATTATCTTATAGGCAGAATACTGAAAATAATGTAGGTATTTGGACTACAAGGGAGGTGTAACAGCGCAATGGCGTAATGGTGCAACGGCGCAAAGGCACAACGGCGCTTCGCGAAGGCGATGCCGGCGGAGAACAAGTCTGTCTTCTACACTCTTGCCATAAACTCAAATGCAGGGATCACATTTGCGGTTAAACCGTTTCCGGTCAGTTTATCTCTCTGATTCAGAGTGATAATGGTTCCTTCTTTTTGTTTCAGTTCCCGCAAAGCCTCAAACAGACCTGTAAGTTCACGATCCAGATTATCTCTGTCGAGATTATAGCAGACCTGAATTACCATTGGTTTGCTTCCCCTTTTTACAGTTATAAAATCACATTCCCTGTTCATTTTAAAATAGAAGATCTCCCTGTTGAACGATCTGAGATAATTAAAAATAACATTTTCAAGCTTATGCCCGGAATCTTCAGTAAATGAAGATGAATTAGCAGTTATTAATCCCGGATCAGCGGAATAGACTTTACGCGGATTTATTAGTTGAGCCTTAAATGAATAACTGAAACGCGGTACAAAATAAAAAAGATACGAAGATTCTAGGAATGAAAAGTAGTCCATTATTGTACTGGTTGCCGGGATATTTAAAACGTGTTTAAGCTTTGAGCCTGTGATAGTGTTACCCGTGTTTGAAATAAGGTAAAGGGCCAGGCGTTGAAGGCTTTTTATATCTCTTATTCCATATCTGACCACTATGTCACGTATAATGATATCATCAAACAGAGTCGACAGTATCTCGTGGTCACCTGTTTTTAAATACTCCGGAAATCCTCCTTTCTTCATGAACTCCAACAACTCATTTTCACCGGCTTTTAAATCGTTGAATCTTAAAAACTCTCTGAAGGAAAACGGAAAAAGTTCCCGTGAAAGGTATCTGCCGGTTAATAAGGTCCCTAATTCCTTACTGAGAAGTGAAGCATTTGAACCTGTAATGACAACATGGAATTTTTCATCGAGTTTTTGCCTTACATATCGTTCCCATCCCTTTACTTCCTGAAGTTCATCAAAGAACAAATCGCTTTTACCCGATTCAGCAATAACTTCATCAAGCCTGGCGAAATCGCTGTTTTCAAAACCATACAGACGGTTATCGCTGAAATTCAGGAAGAATGCGTCGGAGTATCTGTCTGATATCAACTGGTTTAACAGCGTACTCTTTCCACATCTTCTTATTCCTGTAACGATAACTGCGTGTTTTGACAGAACAGGAAATCCATTCAATGAATCACGTAAAAGTCCTTTTTCGTCAGATATAATTAATGCGGTCTGTGACTCGGCTATTCTTGATATTTCACTTTTGAGTAGCATAAATATGTTTTTTACAAAACTACATAATTATTTATTAATAAAAAACAATATTGTATGTTAATAACGAACAAATCATAGTACTACCATACCATTATAACGCCATAACGTCATAACGCCATAACGTCATAAGGCCATAACGTCTTATTCAACCTCTTACTTTCCCTTTTTCATGCCTTCCAGGATAGAGAACCTGATCAGATCAGCCGTAGTACTAAGCTTCAGCTTTTCCAGAAGCCTTGTCCTGTAGGTACTTATGGTTTTCGGACTAAGTGAAAGCTCATCTGCTATCTGAGATACTGTTTTTCCCGAAGCAAAAAGATTCAAAACTTCAAGTTCCCTTTGAGACAACAACTCAATAAGCGTCTTATCTGAAGGTGAAATAAAATCTTCAGCCAGCTTATCTGCCAGAGCTTCTGAGATATATCTTTCTCCGCTGGCGACTTTATGAATTGCAGACAAGAGTTCCCCCGGCGCAGTTGATTTCGTAATATAACCCGATGCACCGGCCTTCATTGCCTGTATAGCATAAACCTCTTCAGAATGAACGCTAAGTATCAGGACAGCAGTTTCAGGATGGATCTTTTTAATCTGCGGCAGAAGATCTAGCCCGCTCCTGCCCGGAAGCGAGATATCGAGAAGTATAACATCATATTTCTGTCCGGCAAGTTTTTCCAGCAACTCGCCTCCGCTGCCTGCTTCATCAACAAGACCTATCCTCTGGTCATCTTCGAGAATCTGTCTCAATCCATGCCTTACAACAGGATGATCATCAATTATGAGTACGGTTATCATAAGCACATAATTATTTGACAGGTATTGTTAACTGTATTGTCGTCCCCGACCCTTTTTTACCTTTAATATTAATGTTGCCATTCACCGATCGCGCCCTCTCAATCATGCCGGCAATCCCCATTGATTCGGGGGAATTGATTTTTGCACTGTCAATTCCTGTACCATTATCTTTGATTATCATCTCAACTCTGTCTTTAACCAGACGCAGGTCGATGATCGCAGTTGATGCCGTAGAATGTCTTGCAATGTTTGTCATAGATTCCTGGAGTATTCTATACAAAACTATTGAGATATGATCCTCAGTTTTAAAATCCTCAGGATGATATGAAAAACGGCAGACTATTCCGGATTGTTTTTCGGATTTTTTCAAAAATGAGTCGAAAGCTGCAACAGCTCCAAGATCATATAAAATTGCAGGTCTGAGATCCGAGGAGAAATCCTGGACGCTATTAATGGTTTCCCTTATCATGAGACTCAGTTCTTCAAGGTTTTCATTTACAACTTTAGACTGTACTCCGATCCTGCTTCTCAGCCATACAATATTAAGATTAAGTGCAGTGAGTTTCTGACCTATATCGTCGTGAAGGTTCATGGCTATCATCGCTCTCTCTTCCTCACGGATATTAATAAGTTTTTTGCTAAGTTGCTCCAGTAATTCCTTTGATTCTCTGATCTCTGCTTCTGCCTTTTTGAGCTCTGTAATATCAACAAATGAGGTTACAAACCTGTTGTTGATAAATGGAGAGGTCGAAATGTAGAAATACCGGTTGCTTCGTGGGCTCAACATCTCTGTATGAATCACTTCTGTTTCACCTTTATGAGCCTGCCAGAACGATTTAATGTATTCCTGAGACATACCGTAAAGTTTTGTAGCAAGATTGCCGATAACTTCACCCGGTTCGAAATCGGCCGTTGTATAGAAGTTCGGATTGACTTCAATTGTCCGGTAGTCCACCATTTCCCCTTTGTCATCATAAACTATTTCGTTCAGCGCCACGCCTTCTGACATAGTTTCGAATAAAGTTCTCAGTTTTTCTTCGTTCTCTTTAATTTTCTCCAGGGCCTTCTTGCGTTCAGAGATATCACGAACGATCATGCTGGTTCTTTCGTTTCCCGAACTATCCTTATAGATATTACTGGTAATGTCAGCCGGAAATATTGTACCATCTTTTCTTACCTGATTGAGTTCTCCTTTGAATCTGCCTGTTTTCTTTCTTTCTGCCAGAGCAGGCTCCAGCCGGGGATCATTTATATCTGAAGTGCAATTTCTTCCTGATTTGCAGATTTCTTCTTCGCTTCTGCCATAGATCCTGCAGGCTTCAGGGTTAGCTGCATATATTGAGCCATTGGGATTAGTAAGAAGTATTGCTTCACAGCTGCTCTCAAAGAGCATCCTGAATTTTTCTTCACTTTCCTGCAATGATTTTTCTATCATCCTGCATTCGGAGATGTCTTTAGAATATGACTCTTTTAATGAATCATATCCCCGCTTCAATTTCCGCAGCTCTGTAATGAGTTCGGCTTTGGTTTTATTTTGGTAATTAGGCATTAGGCGTTAAGTTCCGGACGTCAGGCATCAGGCATCAGGCGTCATAAGTTTTTTTACATATTGAAGTACAACTTTTTCAATTCTCTTTTTTATATCTGCCAGTTTCAGACGAGGGTTTTTAATAAGAACCGGCCAGTCAGAATTATCTACATCATCAAAATATATCAGGCTTTTAAGAATCAGCGCATCATTTTCCTGATTGTATTTATCATTATAAAATCTTACCATTTCTGAAATATCAAATTTATCCATAAGAAAATATATATCTATAAAATCCTTAATGCGCTGACCACTTGTAATTATTGCATTAATTTTCATTGCGACAATATCTTCTTCAGATAGGATGGATATATTGTCGAGGACAAAAGGGCCATTAATATATTTGTACCGATGGGCTATAATGTCAGTTTCTACATTGCCAATTGCTCCTCTGAGCGTATTTGCCGATGAGTAGAAAAGCTTAAAGGGGAAATCCTGGCTTAGATTTTCAATCATTTGGGCAACATCAAATCCGAAGTTGGAAAAGAGATCTATATCAACTGATTTACGATGACCGAGATATAATGATAAGGCAGTTCCCCCGGTCAAATAAAATCCTTTTAAATACTCTTTGCTTTGAAGAGATCTTAAGAGTTCCAAAGTTGAGGTGTCAATTGTTTCCGTATGTAACATTTAAAGACCTTTTTCGGTTTGTTAAAGATTTTGGACGCAAAATTGAGTGTTTTGGGATCAAGGTGGTTGAGCTTACAAAGTTCGTCAATAACAACACTTATGCCATAATGGTCAATTAACATCTTTATCTCCTTCAGATTTCCAAAAATAAAAATCCTCTCTATTATTAATCGTCTGGAGACATGTTCCGGATTATCAGAGATATCGACATCCCAAAAATATTTGGGGTTTAATAAGTTATAAAGTTCCACTCTGAAATTTAATTTATGATAAAGATACCAATAAAACATGAAATATGTCGAAATCAAATCTATTTAAGTGGGCACTGATACGTTCAATCTCGATAATTTATTCATGTAACCCAGGGTTGTACCTATGAAGGGAAAAGACAGAATTTAATTCAAGATCCTAAGGAATTTGTATCTTTGATGAATTATTTATTCTTCTGAATCTGTGAAGTTTAGATGTATCATATTTCTTATTTTGATATTGTCAGGCAGGCAGGTGATGTCACAAAACACCAGGATCGGTAGTTTTGATGATCTGATGACATCTCTGAATGCCGGGGAAAAGGTGAGGGTAATAATTCACTATTCGAAGTGCAGACTAATATCAGATAAGGCTCTGCAATCGCCTGTACCCAATGCAGTTACAGGAATGGATATAGATACTTATGAGTATTTTGCACCCGGTGCTGCACATAATGAGAAAGCTTTTATTGTCTTTTCCGGTTCGAAGCTTATTCAGAATCCAATCGGAAAGGGATTTGTCTATAACTATGGTAAAGTGAGAATAAACTCCGATAACACTGCTGTTGTAACGGCTAAATATATACATCCCGGAACCTTTAAAGAACTTATGTCTGAAACTTTCAACGGGAAGCTGAACGACGGAACCAACGGGGAAGGGATTGATTTGTTTGTTGAAAGATAGTCGGAAGTCGGACTCCGGACTTAGAAAAAATGAAATAATTTTAGCTATGGAAAAGAATATTGGATTGAATATCAAGCTGCAGGATTTAAAATCCACTCTTCCTGCAATGATCCTTTCTGATCATTTTGCCTCGCGCCCTGATATAGCTAAGAATTATTCTGAACATCAGAAGGAAAACTATCAGAAAGACGTGGTATGGATCCTCTCATTCCTTTCCGAATCTGTCAGGGCCGGTCAGCCTGTTCTTTTTGAAGAGTTTATCTCATGGCTCAGGACATTCCTTACCTCTGTCAGGGTACCGGTAAAGGATGTGGCTGAGAGTTTTGAATTTATGAAAAAAAGGATAAACGAAAAATGCACTGAAAAGGAAAGAATTATAATCACATCTATGTTCGATAACGCTGCCAGAAATATGATGTCTGAAGATCATAGGATATCTTTACCTGCATCGGAAAATAATCTGACACCACTTGCGCAAAATTACCTGGATAATATTCTTAAAGGAGATCGAAGTTCAGCATTATCTTTAATTCTGGCAGAGGTTTCATCCGGAGTTTCGGTTAAAGAAATTTATCTGCATGTATTTCAGCCCGTTCAGTACGAAATCGGCCGCTTATGGCAGACAAACAAAATAAGTGTGGCGCAGGAACATTATTGCACTGCAGCAACACAGCTTGTAATGTCACAACTGTATCCCTTTCTTTTTACCGGTGAGAAAAAGAACCGTAAAATGGTTACAACCTGCGTTCCAGGTGAATTGCATGAAATAGGTGCAAGGATGGTCACCGATTTTTTTGAAATGCATGGTTGGGATACATATTACCTTGGAGCCAATATGCCGATAGAAAGTGTTATAAATTACTTAATAGATATCAAACCACAATTTCTTGCAATTTCAGCAACAATGACATATCACCTGAGTTCAGTTGAAGAGATGATCAGGATAGTGAGGTCACCATCCGGAACAAATCCTGATTTAAAGATCATGGTAGGCGGTTATCCTTTTAAAGTAGTTACGGGCTTATGGAAGATTGTCGGAGCAGATGGTTATGCTGAAAATGCAGAAGAGGCGGTTAAACTGGCCGATACATTTTATTCCGCGTAACAGATTACAAATGCTATATGCATAAAAGGAAACAAATACCTGAAAAGAAATCTGAAGAACCCGCTGTTGATCTTTATGAAGAGCTCAGCAGAATGAATAATGAGCTTGTCAATATGCACCGGGAACTTGCAAAAAAGAACAGTGCCCTCGACGAACTCAACAAGCTCAAAAACGAATTTCTGGGAATAGCTGCTCATGATCTCAGGAATCCGCTTGGAGTTATTATGGGGTACAGCGATGCTCTTCTAGATGAGTCTGAAGGGGCCCTTTCAGATCTCCAGAAGATGATGCTGCAGGAGATACTTTCATCAAGCAGATTCATGCTTGGATTGCTCAACGATCTGTTGGATCTCTCTGCGATTGAATCGGGTAAAGTAAAACTGGAACTCGTTAAATCTGATCTTGTGTCACTGGTCAAAAAAAATGTGGGGCTGAATAATGTTATTGCTCATAAAAAAAATATCAACATCGGTTTTAGCAAAACAGATGACGTACCTGAAATCCTGATTGATCCTTCAAAAATTGAGCAGGTCCTTAATAACCTGATAAGTAATGCAATCAAGTACTCTCGCACCGGTACCGGAATAAATGTGACAATTTCAAAAAGCACCACTGAAATTATCGTTTCAGTTGCCGATCAGGGACAAGGTGTACCAAAAGAAGAAGTAAATAATCTTTTTAAACCATTTCAAAAGATAAGTGTAAAAAGTACATCAGGTGAAAAATCGACAGGCTTAGGACTTTCAATTGTAAGTAACCTTGTTAGAGCCCATAATGGGAAAATTTGGGTTGAAAGTGAAGTTGGCAAAGGCAGCACTTTTTATTTCTCTCTTCCTTGTGGCAACTGATTTCGTGTACTGAAGATCATAAAATATGTATTTGGCCGTTAACTAATATTGGTCCGGCGGAAAATGAAATATTGATGAGTTTTCCATTCGTATTTCGCTCACTGTTTCTATTTTGGATTTCAATATATTATAATATAATTTTACAGTCAGCAGTTAAAGATTTAAAATGTAAAACCATGAAAAAAGTAAATCTGATAATTAGTGTTATAGTTACACTTATTATTATCGTTCCGGTAAAATCGTTTTCCCAGGACTGGCCGCAATGGCGTGGAATCACCCGTGACAGTAAAGTGACAGGATTTAATGCACCGCCTGCATGGCCCGCTGAATTAAAACAGGAATGGAAGGTATCGGTTGGATTCGGAGATGCCACTCCTGTTCTTTCGGGGAATAAAATATATCTGAATACACGTCAGGGCGATCAGGAGAATATACTCTGTCTCGATGCCGCAACCGGTAAGGAGTTATGGAAAGACCAGTATCCTTCAGCTGCCGTGACAGGTCCTGCCAGTTCTCATCCCGGACCAAGAAGTACACCCGCAATCGCTAACGGGAAGATAGTTACGTTTGGTGCATCCGCAATTCTTTCGTGTCTCGATGCCAACACAGGTAAAGTCATCTGGAGAAAAGAGAACACGACAAATGCAGTGCCCCAGTTTTTCACAGCAATGTCACCCCTTATTGTCGATAATTTATGTATCGTTCATGTTGGAACAAAAGATAGCGGGGAAGTTTTAGCGCTTGATATTAATACAGGAAACCAGAAATGGATCTGGGCCGGCGATGGACCTGCCTACTCTTCACCTTCTATTATGATCTTTGAGGGTAAAAAACATCTTATAGTCCAGACCGAGAAAAACCTCATGGGAATGAATCTGGCAGACGGTAAGCTTCTGTGGCAGGTTGCAACTCCTGTTCAGCAACGATATTACGACTGTGTAAGTCCGTATATTGACGGGCAGATTATTTATTACACCGGACAGGGAACGGGAATGAAAGCAATTAAAATAGAAAAATCACTTAATGAATACGTTATAAAGGAACTCTGGAGCAATACTGAAGCAGGTGCTAAATGGAACACCCCGGTGCTTAAAGATGGATTTCTTTATGGTTTTACCGATCAGAAGAGAATTTACTGTGTCGATGCTGCAACGGGAAAGACGGCCTGGATCGATAATGCAGTCAACAGCGACTTTGCAACTATTGTCGATTGTGGATCGGTTATTATTGGGTTACCCAGCACAGCAAATCTGATAGTTTTAAAGCCTGATTCAAAAGCATTCTCAGAAGTTGTTCATTACAAGGTATCTGAAACGGCAATCTATGCTTATCCTGTTATAGCAGGAAATAGTATTTATATAAAGGATGCTGAATCTCTTATTTTGTATAAGATAAAGTAATCTATTAACAACGGAGTTGAAAGGAGTTTCACAGAGTCATCACGGAGTAAATAACTTAAATAAAATTAGATCACCAGATTCTAAATTAAAAACCGTGTTACCACGTGATCACTTCGCGTAACTCCGTGGTTAAGTGGAAATTATAAAAAGATATGTATCAGGTCTAACTTGGGAAGGGGACGTGGAGAGTTTACCATACCTTTTCCATCAGGAGAATATTCCTCAATTCGTTTGGGGTTATATTTTCTCTTATCTCACTGGTTACAACGACTGAGATAAATCCCGACTCTTCAGAAACAACAATTATGATAGCGTCGGTATGCTCTGACATTCCAATAGCTGCTCTGTGCCGCATCCCGAATCGCGGAGGCAATGAAACCTGATCGGTAATCGGTAACGGGCACCTCGCAGCGAGGATCATGCCTCCTTCAATCAGCACAGCTCCATCGTGCAGGGGGGTATTTTTAAAAAATATTGTTTCAAGTAACTCGGCGCTTACCCGGGCTTTAATCACTTCACCTCCTTCAGAAAAAACGTCAAGACTGCTTTTTCTGCCAATAACAATAAGAGCTCCTGTTTTATTCGAAGCCATCTTTTCGCAAGCCCTTACTATCTCTTCAGCTTCTCTTGGGCTACCTTGTCCATTCCTGACCGAAGAGAAAAACCTGCCCAGCGAAAATCTGCTACTGGTAATATACCTGTTCCCGATAACCAGTAAAAACCTCCTCACCTCCTGTTGAAACACAATAATCAGAGCTATTACACCGACACCTACGATTTGTCCCAGTAAAGCGGTTATCAGCTCCATATTCAGAGCTTTCACAACGAGCCAGAACAGATAGATAATAAATATACCGATGAAAATGCTGAAAGCTGCTGTACCTCTGATCAGCCTGTAAAGTTGAAAAAGGATTATTGCCACCAGGAGAATATCAATTATATCAGGTACGGTTATATGAAACTGCATATTATCTGTATTTTGAAGTTAGCTTTGTGTATTGCTGTCTTGCGGTCTTTTTACTTTTGTTTTTATCTTAATTTGCTTACCAACCTTACAGTCTGAACCGCTTCCTTTACATCATGAACACGCAGAATATCAGCGCCACCGGCAAGAGCCATTGTATTTAGAACTGTCGTACCGTTAAGAGCCTCATCAGCAGTTATTCTTAGTTCCTTCCAGATCATCGATTTCCGTGAAACACCAATAAGAACCGGTAATCCTGCAATTGAGAATTCGTTCAGACGTCGCAGCAGTTCAAAGTTATGAGAGGCTGTTTTCCCGAATCCGAAACCCGGATCAATAATTATATCCTTTACTCCTACCGACTGAAGTCTGAAGATCCTTTCGCCGAACCATTTCAGGATATCGGCCACAACATCTTCGTAAACCGGATTATTCTGCATTGTACGAGGATCCCCCTTCATATGCATCATGATATAAGGAACATTCAGTTTCTCAACTACTGAATACATTTCGTTGTCTGCATCACCTCCCGAAATATCATTTATAATATGAGCCCCGCATTCGTTTATCGCTTTATTGGCGATATCAGCCCTGAAGGTATCAACCGATATAATGGCTCCTGGTAATTCCCTGCATATCAGTCTTATAGCTTTCAGTACCCTTTTATCCTCTTCTTCAAGTGGAATATCTTTAGCACCAGGACGGGAAGAATATCCGCCAACATCAAGAATATCAGCTCCTTCTTCCATCATCCTGGTTGCTGCAATAAGAATATCCTTATCTGTGAAGTAACGGCTCCCTTTATAAAATGAGTCGGGGGTTATATTTAATATCCCCATAACTTTTGGAATCTCAAGGTCAAGTAAAGTACCTCCTGTGTTGATATATCGTGGCTTTTCGGGAAACATGGTTTTTATTATCAGCCTAAATTAGTGAATTTATTAAAACCGGCAATCCAATGGTTCTTACAACTTCATTATAACCCGGTCTTTTTACCTCCTGCTCTCTAAAGGGGGTAAAACAGAGAAAAGCAGGAATAATAATACCAGTAGTAATTAACGATTATAACAATTAAGCTGCCTTTACATTTTCTTCTTTGCTGCGTGGTTATTACATTTGTACTTAAAGAGACCAAAGTAAATATGAAGCTTTTAGTTGTTGAAGGAATTGATGGTGCAGGAAAATCAACGCAGATCAGACTGCTTAAAGATTTTTTTAGCGGGAAAGGATATAACTGTGAATATCTGCACTTTCCCAGAACTGAAAGTCCATATTTCGGTGAACTTATAGCACGATTCCTGAGAGGTGAATTTGGTTCCCTGAATGAGGTCGACCCGTATCTTGTAGCAATACTTTATGCCGGCGACAGGAAGGATGCTTCAGCGATGATCAGAAACTGGTTAAATGAAGGGAAGGTTGTCCTTCTCGACAGATATACCTATTCAAATATTGCTTATCAGTGTGCTAAGCTCCAGGAGATAACTGAACAGGATGAGCTTAAGAAATGGATCCTCTCTCTTGAATTTGAACATTTCGGAATTCCCGTGCCTGACCTTAATGTTTTTCTTGATGTACCTTTTTCTTTCACTGAAAAGAAATTGTCAAAGGCTAGGACCGGAGATGACCGCACTTATCTTAAAGGAACACATGATATTCATGAAGAAAGCCTTTCTTTTCAGAAAAAAGTCAGGGATATTTATCTGAGGGTTGCACAATCAGATGAACGGCTGGCTATAGTTGATTGCAGCGATAGCTATTGTTCCATGCTGCCACCTGAGAAAATATCTGATATGATTGTAAAGATTTTTTATAACAGAAAACTAATCTGAAATGAAGATATTAAGGAGTGCCGGCAGGATCGTACTTGGCCTTGTGTTTATTTTCTCAGGAACAGTAAAAGCTATTGATCCTCTTGGCTCAACCTATAAATTCCATGATTACTTTCAGGCTTTCGGAATTGGCTTTCTTAAGGAGCTGTCGCTTCCGCTTGCAATTTTATTGTGTTCAGCTGAATTCATCTCAGGCTTTTCCGTGTTGACAGGGCTGAGGCTTAAAACCGGAATCTGGGGTGTTCTGATTCTTATGGCGATCTTTACCCCTCTCACATTCATTCTGGCATTGACAAATCCTGTCTCCGACTGCGGATGTTTCGGCGATGCGATACATCTTACAAACTGGCAGACATTCGGAAAAAATATTGTATTAATTGCACTTGCAATAATTCTTTACACTGGCAGAAAGCAGGTAAGACAATACTTCAGCAATACAATTGAATGGATTGTTATAGCCATTTCAGCCGCACTTTTTATCCTTTTTTCACTTGCAAATCTGAGATATCTCCCTGTCATTGATTTTCTTCCTTATAAAACCGGTGTGAAAATTGCCGATAAAATGGTTGTTCCCGAAGGTGTGCCTGTTGACGAGTATCAGACAACTTTTATTTATGCGAAAGATGGAATTAAAAAGGAATTCAGCCTTGACAATTACCCTGCAAAAGATACAAGCTGGAAGTTTGTCAGTCAGAAATCGGTTCTCATTAAAAAAGGATATCAGCCACCTATTCATGATTTCAGCATTAATTCAATGAATGGCGAGGATTTTACTCAAAAGGTATTATCTTACCCTGGATACTCCGTTTTAATGATCTCTAAAAAGCTTGCAGAAGCAGGAAGTAAAAACCTGGCAAATGGCTTTTCTCTGGGCGATTACTGCATGAGTAACGGAATTAACTTTTACATTCTCACAGCTTCAGGAACCGGTGATGTGAAAAGTTACAATAACGGCCTTCAGTTTTGTTCAATGGATGAAACAACATTGAAAACTATTGTAAGGGCGAACCCGGGATATATTTTGCTTAAAAATGGAACTATAATCGGGAAATGGTCGTGGGCAAATGTTCCTGGAAAAGAGTGGTTTGGCAAACAGATAACTCAAAGTACCGGTAGTCCGGGCTCAAAACATTGATAATTTTTGTAACTTTAAATATTAATATTACTTAAAACATTCTATATGAGAAGGAAAATTGTAGCCGGTAACTGGAAAATGAATATGGATCTGGCAGAAGGCCTGAGATTTGCAGGATCAATTGATAAATACTTTAAGGAAAATCCTTCCGGAAAGGCTGGGGTTATTTTATGCACTCCGTTTATTCACCTGGCAGGTGTTTCTGAAATTCTGAAACATGGAAAGGTAGCCCTTGGTGCACAGAACTGTGCCTCAGAGGCTTCCGGAGCTTTCACCGGTGAAGTTTCGGCCTTGATGGTGAAAAGTACAGGTGCTGAATATGTTATCATCGGGCATTCAGAAAGAAGAACTTTCTATCATGAGGATGATAAGCTTCTGAATAAAAAGACATTACTTGGAATAAACAGTGGACTGAAAGTTATCTTCTGCTGCGGTGAAATTTTAAATGAAAGAGAAGCCGGTAAACATTTTCTGATTGTAAAACGGCAGTTGGAAGAAGGGTTATTCACCCTCACGGAGCAGCAAATGGATATGATTGTGATTGCTTATGAACCTGTATGGGCAATCGGAACCGGGTTGACTGCAACTCCAGACCAGGCACAGGAGATGCATAAGTACATCCGCGATCGGGTCAAAGAAAAATATGGAAACGAATGTGCCAAAAAAATGCCAATACTGTACGGTGGAAGCTGTAAACCATCAAATGCTGGCGAGATATTTTCAAAACCCGATGTTGATGGGGGCCTGATCGGTGGCGCCTCTCTTAAAAAGGAGGATTTCGTAGCAATAGTTGAAGCTATGCAATAATTTAATTACGTGAATTTCATGTTAAGAAAGCTGGTAAGTCTGACTCTTCTTTCGTTTCTCATAGCCCCCTGCATAGTTCTGTCGCAGGCAAAATCAGCTTTTTCGGGTGATATGACAAAATTCGGACCTGAACTTACAGCTTTCATGGGCCCTAACCTGAATCCGGAACAGCTTTCCAATCTTAAAACCTTCCTGGTGAGATGGGACAGTGCCGCTTTCAGCAAGGAGAATATGGTTAAGATAATTGATGTTTCGAGCCAGCTCTCCTCCAGGTCAATGAGACCGGTTCCCCACTTTAACGATTATCTCATAACCCTGAATTATTTTATCGAGTATAAACGTGATGCTGCATTTTTCAGCAACTGGATGACAGGGTTAAGTGAGATAGCCTTCAACCCGAGGTCTTCGAACGATATTATCGACAGATATTTCAGGAACACAGGTTCGATGATTAAAAACAATGTTCTGTTTGAATCGGGTAGTACCAAATGGAAAGTCAAAAACTGTACTCTTAAGTTTTTACATGATACTACTTTTTATGTTGCGATTTCAAATGCCACACTTACATGTTATTCTCAGAAAGACAGCACTGAAATATATGATGTTACTGGAAACTATTATCCCGAAATACAACAATTTATTGGCGCCAAAGGTATTGTTACATGGGAAAAAGCAGGGTATGCCAGAGAAGATGTTTTTGCTGAACTCATTGACTTTTCAATTAACACTACAAAAAATAGTTTCAGAATCGATTCTGCCAGGCTCACTAATAAAACCTATTTTAAAGAACCAGTGTCAGGATCGCTGACAGATCAGACTTCAAGCTTCAGCAATAAAGAAAAAGCCAATTACCCGAAATTTGAAACTTATGCAAAGAAATTCCGGATCAAAGATCTTTATAAAGGTGTTAATTATGAGGGAGGACTTACTTTTGAAGGGGCTTATGTAAAAGGGACTGGTAAGAATTATGTACCGGCTAAAATCACTCTTTACAGGAATGACACACTATATGTTAAAATCAGTTCAAAAGAGTTTCTCTTCTCCAAAACCGGTTTAAACAGTCAGGAAACATCCATCTCGCTTTATCTTGGTAAAGATTCAATCTATCATTCAAACCTGGGATTTTCATATTTTACTGCAACCAGACAAGTTAACCTTTTCCGTACAAATAATCCTGTCTCAAAAAGTCCGTATTTTAATTCATTTCACAATTTCGACATGTATTTTGAGTACCTGTCATGGAACATGAATGAATCAAAAATCATTCTTTCACGGGCGAGAGGAGCATCTCTTGGAGAGGCACAATTTGAATCTTCTTCTTTCTTTAATGAAAGTTATTTTTTACGTCTTATGGGTCTTGATGACTACCATCCGTTGAACCGGCTAATCAAATTTGCAGAATATTATTATTCCGAGACATTTCCCGTTGAAGAATTTGCAAAATGGCTGGATAAGCCTGTGGAATCAGTTACCGGCTTATGTATCGATATGGCTACCAAAGGTTTTGTGTTCTACGACCGGGTAAACAATGAAGTCACAATAAAGAAAAAGACAAAAGACTTCCTCGATTCCTATGCTAAAAAAAAGGATTATGATATAATAAATATATTAAGTGAAACAAAAGCTCCTGTTGATAATGCTATTCTTGATCTGAAAAACTACAGACTTACAGTGAATGGTGTGTCAACTGTTTTTCTCAGCGATTCGCAGCAGGTTGCAATACATCCTTACAAACAACAGCTTGTTATAGGCAAAAACAGGAGCCTTCAATTCGACGGGGTAGTCGAAGCTGGCCTCTTTACCGTATTTGGTCATAATTTCTCATTCAGCTATGATACTTTTAAGATAAGCCTTCAAAAAATCGATTCAATTAAAATTGCAGTCGAGACCGACAAAAAAGATGTTTACGGTAATCCTATCGTACAAAAAATCGATAATCTTATAGAGCTGGGAACAGCAGAGCTTTATATAGATGATCCGAATAATAAGTCGGGATTAAAAAGTCTCAGACAATATCCTATTATAAATGCAACAACCTGTTCATATATTTTCTATGATAAAATGCCCGGACTAGAAGGTGTTTACAAGCAAAAAGATTTTTATTTCAAAATAGATCCTTTTACATACGATAATATTGATCATTATTCCAATAAGGATATGAATCTTTCAGGAGAATTTGTCGCCGGGAATATTCTTAAACCAATGCATCAATATCTTACTATTCAGGATAATAATTCTCTTGGCTTTAATATGACTATTCCGCCTGAAGGTATTGAAGTTTACGGTGATAAGGCCAGATTATATGATAACCTGAATATGAGTAACAAGGGACTGATTGGAAGCGGTACCATTAAATATCTGACCTCCGTCACCAGGTCAGAAGAATATAAATTTTTCCCCGATTCAATGATAACTCAGGCATCAACATTCAATATTGAAAAAGACGCATCCGGCATTTTCCCTCTCCTGACAAGCCAGGATGTGGCAATAAAATGGATGACTGATAAAAATGAGTGGCTGGCAACCACCACTACCGGAAAGAGTTTTAGCATGTTTGGAAATGGAACTACACTTGAGGGAACTATAAAACTGACTCCTGACAGGCTGAATGGCACAGGAATAATCAATATGACTGATTCAAAAATTACTTCAAATCTTTTCAGTTTTGCAACAAATGAAGTCAAAGCAGATACAGCTGATTATAATCTGAAATCGTTGACTACCAATGGTTATTCGTTTATTGCTGAAAATGTCAACACAGATATTAATTTCGATCTTAAGATGTCGCGTTTCAGGCTTAATACAGGTTCTTCAGTCGTAAAATTCCCTGAAATACAATATATCTGTACTATGACAGATTTTGATTACAACATGGAATCCAGGGTGCTGAACATGGAGCAAAAAGGAAAATCCAATACCCCTCTTTTGACAGCTGACAAACTTCTCAGGCTCGATTTTGCCAAACTTGATAAACCAACTTTCTTCGCAACCAATGATCTGAGCGATACTGTGGCATTTTCTTCGTGGAAAGGGAGCTATCATCTTGACCAGGAATATATCGAAGCAGAAGATATAAATTACATTCATATTGCAGATGCTCTGATTCAACCTGAAAACGGGAAAATCGTTATAAACAGAAGAGCAAAAATCCAGCAAATGCAAAACGCAATAATTGCCGTGAATAACAAACATATACTTCATTCCGGAAAGATTGATATCGAATCGACCAAACGATATACGGGCAGTGCCATTTACGATTATATAAATGAGAACAAAGAGATACAGCAGATAAATTTCCCGGTACTTGAAGTTGATACTCTGACGACAACCGCCAAAGGTTATATAGCTGCCACTCAGAATTTTATGTTCAATCCCGCATTTTCATTTACCGGCGATGTGATGCTATCAGCAAGAAATGATCTGCTTACATTTACGGGTTCAGCTGGTATTGTTCATAATTGCAACACCATCAAGAGTTATAGCCTCAAGTTTAAATCGAAAATTGATCCGAAAAATGTGATGATACCTGTGAGTGATAAACCTAGAGATATGAATGATAATCTTGTTTTTTCAGGTTCATTTATCAATATTGATTCCATTCATATTTATCCGGCATTTCTCTCAGCGCAAAAATCATGGACCGATGTGGCACTGGTAAACTCAAATGGGTGGCTTTATTATGAAAAAGCCAAGAGCAGATATTTGATAACTTCCCTTGAAAAGCTGGCTGACCACACTCTCCCCGGTAATATGATAGGTTTCGATAAGGATTTTTGCGTACTGTCGGGAGAGGGAAATCTTAATTTCGGGGCAAAATTTGACCTGGTCAAATTGACAAGTGCAGGTAAGATCATTCACGGAATTGATTCAGGAAAAGTTAATATTCAGGCTATTCTGGCGCTCGATTTTCATTTTTCACAGGAAGCTCTTAAGGTGATGGCAGATGAGATCAGGATGATGCCTACACTCAAACCTGTGAATCTGAACACCGAGATGAATAACAAGGGGATGAAAGATCTTATGGGAGTGAATGTAGCTTCACAGATAAAAGAGGAAATGGACCTGTTTGGCACTTCAAAAAGCCTCCCAAAAGAGTTCACATATAAGCTTCTGCTCAACGATGTGAATCTCTACTGGAATGAAGCCTCTTCATCGTTCAGATCGAGAGGTAAAATCGGCATCGGATTCATTGGTTCACAACCTATTAATGTTTATGTCGATGGATATATTGAAATTCAGCGCAGGAGATCGGGCGATATGATAGATATCTATCTGAAAGCTGACCAATCAACCTGGTATTATTTTTCGTATTTCAGAGGAGTGATGATGACCCAGGCAGGAAATAACAACTATAACACAATTATTGCCAATACGAAATTGAATGACAGGAAAGATCCAAATTCATCAATAAGAGTACCTTATACTTACATGATTGCAGTCGAAGACAGGCTTGGCAAATTTCTCCAGAGAATGTCGGAGAATAAAGCTGAAGATAATTCCGGAAATCCTGATGGTTCTATAAAATGATTTTGCCCCTCTCGCCCAGTTCGATCAGCTCAAGATCGTGAATATTTTTCCCGTCAACCTGAAACCTGATGGCTGTCATATATTTATGAAATCCGTTATATCCCGCTGCCCCCGGATTTATAAATAAAAATCTACCCTTTTTATCGTACATTACCTTTGCAATGTGTGAATGTCCGCAAATAAAAAGATCCGGAGGATTTTCATAAATACGGGGTCGGATTTTCTGATTATAATGGCCGGGGGATCCGCCGATATGCGTGAGCCAGACCAGTACATCTTCAACCTTAAAAATCAGGTTTTCCGTATATGTATTTCTTACAATTGCATCATCAATGTTCCCATATACTGCTTTAAATGGTTTGAAGGTTGCAAGGGCATCAGCTGTCTCAATATTGCCTATATCCCCGGCATGCCATATTTCATCGCAGGCAGAAAAATGCTCAAAGAGCCTGGGATGTATCCAGCCATGTGTATCTGAAAGAAGACCAATCTTCATAAAATTCTGAATAAATTATCAGACTGTTTCAACACTTTGTTCTTTACCTCTTCCCCCTCACCCCCTTCACCCAAGGGAGCAGGGGGTATCTGCATCACATTATGTTTTGCTCCTCTCCCCTTGGAGAGGGGTTGGGGAGAGGTGAAAAATAGTAATTGAACCGCAAATATAAGCTCAAATTGGCTAATTTTGCGTAAATAGATTTTTATGCAGATATTTTATGCTCCGGGAATAAAGGGAGAAACTTACATATTAGATGAGAAAGAGTCGAAACATTGTATCCGGGTTTTAAGAATGATAAAGGGAACCGGCGTGAGATTAGTTGATGGAAAAGGTAATCTATATGAAGGGGTCATAAGTGATCCCAACGCAAAAAAGTGTATTATCGACATAACAGGAATCATTAAGAATTTCGAAAAGCGGAATTACAGGCTCCACATCGCAATTTCTCCTTTAAAAAATCCTGAGCGGTTTGAATGGTTCATTGAGAAGAGTGTTGAGATCGGTATTGATGAAATAACTCCGCTTATCTGCCGGAATACTGAAAAACCCGGGATTAAGACAGAAAGAGTCAATAACCTGATAATCTCAGCAATGAAGCAATCTCTTAAAGCGTCTGTACCTGTTTTAAATGACCCCTGCCCTTTCGATAATTTTATTAACCTAGAGTTTAAAGGAAGCCGGATGATTGCCCATTGTAACACTTCATTCGAAAGGAGTAAGATAACTGAAGCCTGTTTTATTAACGAAAATGCCTTAATTCTTATCGGACCTGAAGGTGATTTCACTGAAGATGAGATAATTGCCGCAGTTGATAAAGGTTACAAACCAGTTCACCTGGGACAAAGCCGGCTGAGAACAGAAACAGCAGGCGTTGCAGCCTGCCATTCTATATATTTTATCAACCAGTAAAAGCAGACTTTATCTGGCTAAAAAATTAATTGTTTCCCCGATATTTTTCTTCGGAGTTTTATACAATTCAGTGTATTTGCATTTCTGGCACGAAATGAAGGTAAATCTCCTGTTGTGAATTTCAAACATCCTGGTCCAGAAGCTGCCGATGGTCCACATTTCTCCTATTTCGTACTGTTTGTTGCCACACTTGGGGCAGGTGTACTTTAATATCTCGTTCATGGTTCCACTTTTGTAATGTTTTCTGATGTTATTTTCCATCTTCCCGATTTCTTCAAAGCCTGATCAATGATGTACTCAATCTGGCCGTTTGTGCTACGGAATTCATCAGCGGCCCACTTCTCGAGAGCTTTGAGTTTTTGCGGGTCGATCCTGAGAACAAATGGTTTTTTCTCACTCATTTTATGAATGCAAAGTACCGGTGTTAATAACGGGTGAAGCGTCTTTATCGCCACAAAGAACAACCATCAGGTTGCTGACCATCGCAGCTTTTTTCTCTTCATCGAATTCCACAATCTTCTTATCAGAAAGTTGTTCAAGAGCCATCTGAACCATCGAAACAGCGCCTTCGACAATTTTAAAACGGGCTGCAACAACCGCTGACGCCTGCTGACGCCGGAGCATTGCATTTGCAATTTCTTCAGCATAAGCGATATAATTTATTCTGGCCTCAATAACTTCAATTCCGGCTATCTGAAGTCGTTCCCTGATCTCTCTTTCAAGTTCATCGTTAACCTCTTTCCCTCCACTTCGTAAAGCGATCACTGCTTCGTGATCTTCGAAATTGTCATAAGGATACAGGCCGGCCAGTTTACGAAGGGCCGCATCACTTTGCACGAGGACAAAATGCTGATAATCATCCACATCAAAAACAGCTTTGTAGGTCTCCGAAACTCTCCAGACCAGTACAAACCCTATTTTGATCGGATTACCTATTTTATCATTTACTTTAATAGGTTCACTATCAAAGTTTCTTGCCCTGAGCGACACCTTTCTTTTAATATAAAAGGGATTTACCCAGAAGAATCCATTTTCCCTGATTGTGCCTTTGTAAGCTCCGAATAGGACCATAACGCACGATCCGTTTGGATAAACCACTGTGAATCCGAGAATTGTGAAGATAAACAGCAGTGTCAGAATTACACCAGTCCAGATTAGTTCATAAGCAAATCCGGCAATTGCTCCACCAAAAAATATAATTGCAAACAGCAGAGCTACATAACCCGATACGGGTTTTACAGAAAATTCCTGTTTCATTGTTTTTGATATTATATTAATATCACAAAGATATTATTATAATTTAACATTTCCAAAAAAAACACAGGATATTTTCCTGTGTTCTCTACGAATTTTTAAACTTTCTTCCTGATTTTCTTTATCAGGTTCGTTGTCAAACTTTTCCCCGGAACAGCTTTCAGCTGCCGGAGAAGGTCAATCACATCACAGAATTCAGAGTTTAAACCCCATGCATCTTCGATAAGATCTATGTCTTTAACTTTGATATCCTGATATGATATAAAAGGTGTAGAAATTATTCCCATAGGCTTTGTTTTCATTTTATTTGAAAACGACCTGTCGTAAATATTATTGTATTATTTAATATTTATTTATCCCGGATTTATGTAAATTTTTCCGATAATGGTACTTTGTTCCATTTTTTTATCCCCCCACGGTGTAAAACCTTTGGAACTAAAATTATAAGTAATATTATTAATTTCAATATATTATGCAGATCAGCATTGCGACTAGTTCAGAGTCAGGCTGATTTTCTTCTCCTCCATTAATTTCCTCATATTAATTAGAGCATATCTCATTCTGCCGAGAGCTGTATTGATGCTGACGTCGGTTATTTCAGCTATCTCTTTAAAGCTCAACCCTGCATAATGCCGTAAAATGACTACTTCCCTCTGATCGTCCGGAAGATGGCTGATCATTCTCCTGACATCTTTTTGTATCTGCCTCTTTATTATATCATCTTCAACATTGTCTTCGGCAAATCTTTTTGAATTAAAAAGATCAGATTCATAATTGTCATTCGAAATTGTGTTCATCTGTTTAATTCTCCGGAAGTGGTCGATTATAAGGTTATGAGCTATACGCATAACCCACGAAATAAATTTTCCGTTATCATAATACTTTCCGGCTTTAACAGATTGAATAACTTTAAGGAAGGTATCCTGAAAGATGTCCTCCGCTAGTGCCTGATCGCGAATATAAAGACTTATATAAGCGAAGACTTTGTTTTTATGACGATGGATTAATTCTTCAAAGCACGGCTGCTCACCTTTTATGAACCTCATTATCAATTCATAATCAGAAATCGTTTTATTCATAGCTCACTCTTTTAATTAATAAGAGTAGAGATATTCAATAGGCAGTCCTCCTTTGTTTAGATTTTATTCGTACTACAAAGAAAACAATTTTTTTAATTTGAAAGTATTACTTTTGGGTTTTATGTGAATTTTAACACTTTATATACGATCAGATATGCAGGGGAGTATTGAAATCAAAGGGGCAAGGGTACATAATCTGAAAAATGTAAGTATTAATATTCCCAGGAATAAACTTGTTGTAATAACCGGCGTATCGGGTTCAGGGAAATCATCTCTTGCTTTCGATACCATATATGCAGAAGGACAGAGAAGGTACGTTGAAAGTCTCTCCTCTTATGCCCGACAGTTCCTCGGAAGAATGAATAAACCTGAGGTCGATTTTATTAATGGTATCCCTCCTGCAATTGCGATCGAGCAGAAAGTTAATTCGCGCAATCCCCGCTCAACAGTCGGTACATCTACTGAAATATATGATTATCTGCGGCTTATGTTCGCCAGGATCGGACGTACTTATTCTCCCGTGTCGGGAAAAGAGGTAAAAAAACACAGTGTCGATGACATTGTTGATTTTCTTGCATCTCTGCCTGAAGGAACAACGGCAATAATTACTTCTTCGGGAGAGATACCTGAAAATATAAAAGTGTCAGAATTTTTTTCGTTCCTTATTAAGCAGGGGTTCAACCGTATAGAGTCTGATGGTGATCTGATCAGGATTGATGAATCTGATTCAGTTAATGGATTTGAACCAGGGCAGCAGGTAAATATTGTAATCGACAGGCTCGTGATAAGTCATACTTCAGATAATTTCAGCAGAGCCGCCGATTCTGCACAAACTGCATTTCAGACAGGCAAAGGCTATTGTCAGGTCGTTATTCCTGATAATAACGGCATAAAAAGGGAAAGCTTTTCAAATAAATTTGAAGAGGACGGAATTCTTTTTGAAGAACCTACTGAATATTTGTTCAGTTTCAATAATCCACTGGGGGCATGTCCTGTTTGCGAAGGTTACAGTAAAATAATAGGAATCGACGAAAACCTTGTTGTTCCAAACCGTAATTTGTCTGTATATGAAGATGCCATAGCCTGCTGGAAGGGTGAAACGATGAAGAAATGGAAAGAGAGGCTCATTGCCAATGCTGAGTTATTTGATTTCCCGATACATAAACCATACTATCAGCTCACTGAAGAACAGAGAGTGCT
This sequence comes from uncultured Bacteroidales bacterium, assembly GCA_963838215.1. Classification (GTDB taxonomy): domain Bacteria; phylum Bacteroidota; class Bacteroidia; order Bacteroidales; family VadinHA17; genus LD21. The sequence goes on from CAWIQG010000003.1 coordinate 669,352, forward strand.
CCTTTGGAAAGGCAATAAATATTTTTACGGGATTGACAGGTTTTTCCGACATCTTGAAGAGAAAAAATTTAAAATCCAGTATCGTGTACTTTTAAGCCGTTACCGCGGAAAAACAATCTGTCCTGAATGCAAAGGAAAGCGGTTACGAAAAGAGGCAAGTTATGTAAAAGTATCTGGTTATTCAATTCAGGAACTTGTTTCTATGCCTGTAGGGGACTTGTATCATTTAATTTCCAAACTAGAGCTTAATCCTGAAGAGAAAAAGATTGCTGAAAGGCTTATAATAGAGATAACTACAAGGTTGAGGTTTCTCATTGATGTTGGTCTTCCATATCTGACCCTCGACCGGATCTCTTCCACTTTGTCAGGCGGGGAATCCCAGAGAATTAATCTTTCTACATCGCTGGGCAGTAACCTTGTAGGGTCGATGTACATTCTCGATGAGCCAAGTATCGGGCTTCACCCACGCGACACGAATCTTTTGGTCAATGTATTGAAGGAACTCAGGGACCTTGGCAATTCGGTTCTCGTTGTGGAACATGAAGAAGAAATAATCAGAGCTGCTGACGAGATAATTGATATGGGACCTGAGGCTGGCAGGCTCGGTGGGGAGGTGGTTTACCAGGGGGGCCTTGATCTGACTATTGCAAATCATTCTCTTACAGCTGGTTACATGAGTGGCAGGTTAAAGGTGTCTGTTCCTCGCGCAAGAAGAAAATGGAACAGCTTTATTGAGATAACAGGTGCCAGGGAAAATAACCTGAAAGGAATTGGTGTAAAATTTCCACTTCACATAATAACAGCTGTTACAGGAGTAAGTGGATCGGGCAAATCGAGTCTTGTATCAGATATATTATATAAGGTACTGTCAAACAGGATAAATGGAAACAATTTACGACCTGGTCAATTCGGAGATATCACAGGCGATATTTCGTCATTGACAGGTATTGAGCTTGTCGATCAGAATCCGATAGGCAAGTCGAGCAGATCAAACCCTGTTACATATCTCAAAGCCTATGATGAGATACGCAAGCTTTATTCCGAACAACAGGCTTCGGTTCAGAACAACTTCAAAGCTTCACACTTTTCATTCAATATTGAAGGCGGAAGGTGCGAGGAGTGCCAGGGGGAAGGGATAATAAGAGTTGAAATGCAGTTTATGGCCGATGTGGAACTGACCTGTGAAAACTGTAAAGGTATGAGATTCCGAAGGGATATTCTCGAGGTAAGATATCACGGGAAAAATATATTTGATACGCTTGAGATGACTATTGATGAAGCAATTGACTTTTTTAATTCTCATCCGGGAAAGAGTGAAAAGAGAATCATCGATAAGCTTATGCCTCTTTCAGATGTAGGACTGGGATATATAAAAATGGGTCAGTCGTCAAGCACTCTTTCAGGAGGTGAGAGCCAGCGAGTAAAACTGGCATATTTCCTTAGCCAGAAACGTGGTGACGGGCAAATTTTGTTCATCTTTGATGAGCCTACAACAGGTTTGCATTTTCATGATATCAACAAACTTCTTAAATCAATTAATGCCCTGGTTGATCATGGTCATTCGGTGATACTTATTGAGCATAACCAGGAAGTGATAAAGAGTTCCGACTGGGTCATCGACCTGGGACCTGAAGGAGGTGAAGATGGCGGACGGATTGTTTTTGAGGGCAGACCTGAAGAGCTGGCAAAATGCAAAGAATCTTATACCGGAAAATATCTGGCTCCCAAATTGGTATAAAAAAGGGACATGTAGCAACACGTCCCTTTAACCGGAAGTTATCTGATAATTCTTATTTCTTTGTTTTAAATCCGAACATTATCGCAACACAACCGCTTGCAGGAGTATCTCCGGGTTGATTAAATGAAGTAACCTTTACAACAAGCTTAAGCTGCTGGCTCGCCTGAAGCTTGAAATCCCATGTTTTGGCATAGTTTGCATCCTTATTTGAATAAAGTACATTTTTACTTGCATCGAGCACTTTAAACTCTACATTAGGAAGTTTATCTTCTCCGCAAATTGCGACTCTATATTCCATATCGGAGTAAAATGTTTTATAGAGCTCGGCCTCTTCACCTTCAACCAGTACGGCAGCATGATAATTTCCATCATGTGTATATGTTCCCAATTCAGGGAGGCAAATCTTCTTGGCAAAAGCCTTGCACTGAGCATCAACGTTTACAGTAGTGGCAATTATAAACAAGGCAATGATCGGGATAATTCTATATATTCTCATAGCTTTAGTTATTTTATGAATGTGCTTCTTATCTCTGCAACAGTAGCTGAAAGTTCTTTAAATACTGCAGGTGTCATATCAGTTTTAACTTCTGATTTGAGAACTGTGGAATTGGATACTTTATCAAATTCCGGTCTTACCGCTGATGTTTTGATTGTGATTTTGTCAAATACCACTTTCAGTTTTTTAACCTGTATAATAAGGTCATCAACAGCTGGGTTCCCTTTGCTGCTTTCAAGAAGATTTATAAGAATGTCGATTGAAAGTTTCTGATCAATAATTCTGCCAACCAGTTTATTGCCGTTAAAATCGTTCATATCCACCAGTTGAGTAGAGATATACAACCCTTCAAACCATCCTCCGACAAGTACTATAGATGCAATTGCCGGCTGACCATTATCTTCGAGATATGAATTTGAGTTCATGAAAGTTTCACTGACAATCTCCATAATAACTTCGCTATTATTGATATTCTCCTCAAGCCTGTCAATAGTCGATTGTTCTATTGCTTTTAGAATACCCAGTCCGTCAGCCATTTTTTTAGCTGCATTCATATAATCAATAATTAACTGGGTCTGTTCATATAAGCTGGCAAAACTTAAATCGCAGGTGTAAATCCCCAGATTCAGAGCCATACTTTTGTTTGTAACATAACTATTTACATTCCCGATCGGATTGAGCAGGGACTGATCAAACCTGGCACCGGCTGATTTAATAAGCATGGCTGATTCAAGAGGAGATGGAAGTGCATTAAAAATCTTTTCTGCTTGCTTTATATCTTCATACACAACTGTATTATCCTTCGGAGCACTTACCTTAGTTTCTTCCTTAGGTGCTTTAGTGCCGCCAGACTTACAACCGATAAGCAGACTGAAAAACAGTAAAACTACTGCCAGTATCCCTGAACTAATTCCATATTTTTTATTCATGATTAAAATATTTAAGTTTCAAACCTAATTCCCGACTAAATTAGTATATTATTTTTATTTTTCAAAAACAGCCTCAAGTAATTAATGGTATTTCTAACTTTGTTCCAATTCTTCAAAAGATGATAAAATCTGAGAAAAAACTTAAAGAACTGGCAGGAATTCTTAATAAAGATAATATAATCCTGATATCTGAAGCAATTAATTCACTCCGCAAGGGGAAATCTTTTGAAGGTGCTATTGGTTTACTCACATCTTTTTATAATAATACTGATGACTATACTGTTAGAAAAACTATCGAGGCATTTATGAATGATCTGAAGGACCAGTTGGCCTGCAGAGAGGTAATAACTGAAATCAGGAAACAATGGAAACCTGAAACAATCAGCATGCTGGTATCTTCGTGCTGGCAATCGGGATTAGATTATTCAGAATATGTGCCCGATCTGGTTAAAATTTTTCTGAAAGGAGACTATATAACTGCTATTGAATGTCTTACAGTTATTGAGGAATCTTCGGATAATATCTCCGGAAAAACAAAAGATGAAATAATAAAGATAATTGAAGGAAACCCTGTTTCTTCCGTAAATGAAAAATCAGCCCTTACTCTTGAATTGCTAGCTATCCTGAGTAGATAAATACAGAGCAATCTAATTGTAAATCAGACTCCACGCAATTCTTTGCAAGTTTCGCTCTTTGATATTATTGTCAGGTTTTATTTCTCTCACCGAAGATAAGTTCTCCGATTCTCAGCATAGTGCTTCCTGTTTCCAGGGCAATTTTATAATCACCCGACATTCCCATAGAAATCTCTTTAAAATAAGAGTCTCCTGTAAAATACCTGTTTTTAAGAGTATTAAAACAATCGGCAAGGTATCGGAATTCCTTACGAACCTGACCTTTATCTGATGTAAAAGTTGCCATTCCCATAACACCACATATCCTGACATGCTTCGTATCCAAAAATTCTTGTGATTCAATCATTTCACCCAACTCTTTCATACTGAAACCAAATTTTGTCTCTTCAGTTGCAATATGTATCTGTAAAAGACAATCAACTACCCTGCCTCTTTTCAAAGCTTCCGAGTTAATCACAGCCAGAAGTTTGAATGAATCAACAGACTGAATCAAATTTATAAAGGGTACGATAAGTTTCACCTTGTTGCTCTGGAGATGACCAATAAGGTGCCATTCAATGTCGCCGGGAAGAAGATCTTTCTTGTTCAGGAGTTCCTTCACCCTGTTTTCTCCAAAATATTTCTGTCCGGAATTATAAGCGGTAAGAATATCAATTACCGGCTTTGTTTTTGATACAGCCACAAGCTTAACAGACGATGGAATTTGTAGTTTAAGTGAAGCAATATTTTCTGCTATACCGGACATTGGTTGTTCCTTCTATTGCCCCAAACCCCCTGCAAGGGGCGTAAATTAGTTCCATTTCAACTTCCCTTCAGCGGGTTTAAGGGGTAACCACAAAAATGAAAAGTTAACAATATCTCTGTACTAATCAAGCAAATGAATAACCAGTCCGCTGCGAAGCTTGGGTTCAAACCAGGTCGATTTAGGGGGCATAATATTTCCGGAATCGGCTATGGTGATGAGTTGCTCCATTGATACTGGATAAAGTGCGAATGCAATTTTCATTTCGCCACTATCAACCCTCTTCTTAAGTTCTCCGAGGCCTCGTATTCCTCCTATGAAATCAATTCGTTTTGACCTCCTGAGATCCTGAATATCAAGTATCGGGCCAAGTATCTGTTCAGTAAGTATTGTCACATCCAGAACTCCGATGGGATCATTGTCGTTATATGTCCCTTCCTTTGCTGTAAGGCTGTACCATTTCCCATCAAGGTACATTGAGAAGTTATGAGGCTTCTTCGGCTTATATATTCTGCTTCCCTTTTCCTCTATATTAAATCCCTCTTCAAGCCTGCTAATCAGATCTTTTGGTGTAAGACCATTCAGATCTTTGATGGTCCTGTTGTAATCAATAATTCTTAATTGATTATCAGGAAAATGTACGGCAAGAAAGAAATTATATTCTTCTGTTCCGTTATTTGAGGGATTATTTTCACGTTTTTCTTTTCCGACAAGTGCTGCTGCAGCAGTACGGTGGTGACCATCAGCAACGTACGTATAAGGAACTTTTTCAGCAAACATTTTCTCTATGAGCGTATTGGTTTCAGGTTTCTTTACTACCCAGAAACAATGACCAAACCCATCTTCAGCAACAAAATCATACTCAGGTTTTTCAGTACTTATTATCTTATTTACGATATCATCAATCTCTTTTACAGCAGGGTACGCGATAAACACAGGTTCAATATTTGCATTATTTGTACGGACATGCACCATACGGTCATGCTCTTTATCGGCACGTGTAAGTTCATGTTTTTTAATAACACCATTAAGGTAATCGTCAACTGAAGCGCACCCGACAATTCCGTACTGCGTTCGACCCTTCATTGTCTGGGCATAAATATAAAAAAACGGCTTTTCATCCTGAATGAGCCAGCCTTTTTTCTGCCATTTACTGAAATTTTCAACCGATTTGCTGTAGACTGCCACTGAATGAACATCAGTTTCAGCTGGTAGATCAATTTCTGCCCTGGTTATATGAAGCAGTGAACACTCTTTGCCCTTTGCCATACTGGCTGCCTCTTCAGTATTCATTACATCATACGGCAGACATGCCAGATCTTTGGCCAAAGCATGCGGAGGCCTTAACCCCCTGAAAGGTTTAACAACAGCCATCTATTTGATTATATTAAGTCCTATTTATTCACTTTAAATTTTTCGTTCCCATTCTTCAGATAATCTACAATCTGGCGTGCTGCTGCAACCCCTGCATTAATATTGGCTTCCTCAGTCTGTGCACCCATTTTTTTGGCTGTAAATATAAATCTGCCTTTATACTTTTCTTCAAACAGGGCCTTACAGTCAGGTTCAACATCGGACAGGTACCTGAAATCGGGACGTTCTTCAAAAATCTTAAGAAGACCATCCTCATCGATTACCTCTTTTCTGGCTGTGTTAACAAGGACAGCACCCTTTGGCATTTTCTTCAGAAGGTCATAACCGATTGATTTTTTGGTTTTATCGTTTGCCGGCATATGTAATGAGACATACTGGCATTTTGAATATAATTCATCGGTGTTTTTGCATACTTTAACACCGCTTTTCTCAATATCAGATTCATTTACAAAAGGGTCGAAAGCATACACATCCATACCGAAGCCTTTTGCTATTTCTGCCACATATTTCCCGACATTACCGAATGCATGAATACCTAGAGTTTTTCCCCTAAGCTCACTGCCCGATTTGCCTGCAAAGCCATTACGAGCCTGATACAGCATCATTTCGAAAGCCAGTTCGGCAACAGCATTTGAGTTTTGTCCGGGTGTGTTCATGGCTATAACCTTATGAGCGGTACAAGCCGGAAGGTCCAGATTATCATAACCGGCACCAGCACGAACGACGATTTTTAGCTTTTTGGCAGCATCAAGGACCGCTGAAGTAACCAGGTCGCTCCGCACAATCATGGCATCAGCATCTGAAACTGCAGCAAGCAATTCCGAAACATCCTTATAATTTTCGAGCAATGCAAGTTCATAACCTGCAGCCTCCGTTACTTTACGAATCTGAGTAATAGCAACCGGAGCAAATGCTTTATCTGTAGCAACAAGTATCTTCATATTGATGTATTTTATTAAATATCTAGGTTGCAGGTGTTTCTGCTACCTTAAAATATAATGAATAATTAATTTTTTGACTCAAACTCTTTCATTGCACTTACCAGGGCTTCAACGCTTTCTTTCGGAAGGGCGTTATATGTTGAAGCGCGGAATCCTCCAACGGAACGGTGGCCCTCAATACCAAGCATTCCTTTTGATTTGGCAAAATCGGAGAATGGTTTTTCAAGTTCTTTGTACTCAGGAGCCATTACAAAACAGATATTCATAAGAGATCTGTCTTCAGGATCGAGTATTGTAGGAACGAATAATTTGTTTCTGTCAATCTCATCATAAAGGATTTTTGCTTTTTCAATATTCTTTTTCTGAATAGCTTTCACTCCGCCAAGCTGCTTCAGCCATGTGAGAGTCTGCTGAGCTGCGAATACAGCAAACACTGGTGGAGTATTGAACATCGATTCTCCTTTTATATGCACTCTGTAGTCGAGCATGGAAGGGATCGGACGGGTTACTTTTCCGAGGGCATCTTCCCTGACAATAACAAATGCAAGGCCTGCCGGGGCCAGGTTTTTCTGGGCACCACCGTAAATAATTGAGTACTTTGAAATATCTACCGGCCTGCTGAAGATATCGGATGACATATCGGCAACAAGCGGTATTTTTACATCAGGATCCTTCTTAAGCTCCGTACCATAAATAGTATTGTTACTTGTAATATGAAAATAGTCTGCATCAGAAGGTATTGAATAATTCTTTGGTATATAATTAAATAGTTTTTCTTTTGAGGATGCCACTTCTACTACCTCTCCAAATACTTTTGCTTCTTTAAGAGCTTTGCTTGCCCATTCGCCTGTATTAAGATAAGCAGCCTTTTTATTCATCATGTTCATCGGTAACATCGCAAACTGCAAACTTGCACCGCCACCAAGGAATAAAACCTGATAGCCTGCTGGGATTTCGAGCAATTCCTTAAAAAGTGCAATTGTGTCATTCATACAAGCGACAAATTCTTTGCTTCGGTGAGAGATCTCAAGAACAGATAACCCCGAACCTGCAAAATCTTTTATTCCTTCGATAGCCTTATCAATAGTATACTGAGGTAGGATTGAAGGACCTGCATAAAAGTTGTGTTTTTTCATAGATGACTTTTTATGATTAATAATAGATAAATTTGAATTAGTGTTCCTACAAAAATATATAAATAATAGTCTCTATTGTTAATTAATTAACACTAAACCGGTATTTTTATAAAATATTATCAACAAGAATCCCGTTTTTCATTACAGGAATTTTATTTGTATAATCAAATGTAAGACAGAATCCGATACAATCATCCAGTTTTTTATCCCTTAAACGGGTTCGTTGTGCAACTTTTTCAATATAACCGCTTAAATCAGGGCAGGCTATTGACCAGAGATCCATTGCAGCAAGAGTTGAATCACAAATAGTTGAATACAAATTAGTCTCCATAAGTTTTTCTGCGATTGCTCCTGCGCAGACAGTGTCTTCAATATTGAACCTGTTTTTCCATCCTGCGCAGAATAACAGGACATTCTTCTGCTCTTTAATGAGCCATTGGACAAGTGCCCCTATATTCAGGAAAGATCCAATAACCGTCATATTGGCTGACGAAGCAAGATTTATTATAGATGTACCGTTTGTTGTACTGTAAACGATAGTTTTACCTTCAACCTTTTCTTTAGTAAAATTAAACGGAGAATTTCCAAAGTCAGCAAAATCCAATATGTGCCCATCACGTTCAGCTGCCACCAGGTAACCCTTAGCCTTGTACTCTTTTGCTTCAGGCACACCAGCTACAGGAATGATTTCAACTGTCCCATTGGCAAAAGCAGTGCATATAGCCGATGATGCACGCAGAATATCAATAATCACGACTATTGAGTTTTTGTGCTCATCCGGTTCGTATAAAGCCGGTGAAAAACATGTTTCCAGCTTTCTTTTTGTCATATCAGAATTTTCTCATGGTATAGTTTTGTGGCTAAGCGTCTTTTAGCATCTTCTGCCGCTAAGTCGCAAAGACGCCAGGTTACCCGAAGGTTTTTCTAAGGTTACTTTTATATTTAAAATTTTTTATGATTTGTTATATATAGGAAGATTAACAATTTTTGCCTTAATATTTTTGTTCCTTATCCGTATAAAAATTTCAGTGCCGGGTTTCCAGTACTTTTTTATAAGATATGCCATTCCTATCCCCTGTTTCATCATGGGCGACATGGTTCCTGATGTCACTTCGCCAATTAACTCCCCTCTGGCATTAACAACTTCATAATGTTGCCTTGGAATACCCCGGTCGATCATAACAAATCCTTTAAGACTTTTCTCCACTCCTTCATTTTTCTGTTTCAACAACAGAGTTTTATCAATAAAATCCTTCTCTTTTGTAAACCTGGTTATCCATCCCAATCCGGCTTCGATTGGTGATGTCTGATCATTTAGATCATTCCCGTAAAGGCAGAAGCCCATTTCAAGACGAAGTGTATCCCTGGCACCCAGACCTATTGGTCTGATATCAAATTCCTTACCTGCTTCAAAAATAGCTTTCCAGAGTTTTGGCCCATCTTCATTTTTTACATATATCTCGCATCCTCCGGCTCCTGTGTAACCAGTTGTAGAAAATAAAACATCGGGGATACCAGCAAATTCCAAAACCTTAAACGTGTAATATTCCATATCTTCCACGGGAGTTCTTGTAAGCTTTTGCATTGCTTTCAGAGCAAGTGGTCCCTGAACTGCGAGTTGGGAAATATCGTCAGAAATATTGATAAGGCTTTCGCCTGTTTCCAAACCGAACTTTGCTGCATTTTCAACACACCATTTCCAGTCTTTTTCAATATTTGCCGCATTTACAACCAAAAGATATTTCTCCTTATTGTATCTGTAAACCAGCAGGTCGTCTACAATTCCCCCTTTGCCATTCGGAAAACAGGAATATTGTATCTTCCCGTCAAAAAGAGCTGATACATCATTTGATGTAATATATTGAAGGAATTTCAAGGAGGCAGTACCTGTAACCCAGAACTCACCCATGTGCGAAACATCGAAAACTCCGACTCTTTCCCTTACTGTGATATGTTCTTCAGTAATCCCGGAATACTCAACAGGCATATTATAACCGGCAAAAGGAACCATTTTGGCTCCTGCCTCTATGTGAAATTTTGTAAAAGCAGTGTTTTTCATTGATATTATATATTTAATAGTAAAAACAGCGACCACAATAAGTTTGAGGTCATCTGTAAAACAAGCAAAGATTTTCCACAAACAATCTGACGAATATCAGAATTCAAGGATTTTAAATTCAACCCTCCTGTTTTTAGCCCGTCCCTGAGGAGTGGCATTATCGGCAACTGGCTGCAGGGAGCCATAACCTCTGAATTCCATACGTGACCGGTCGATACCTTTCTGAACAAGATAATCCACAACAGCTTTTGCCCTGTTTTCGGAAAGTTTAAAGTTTAAAGGTTCACTCCCGGTTTTGTCGGTATGTCCCGATATTTCGATTTTCATCAATGCATTTTCCTTCATGATATTTAAAAGGTGATCAAGTTCTGCATGCGATCCGGGCGTAAGTATTGATTTTCCCGTTTCAAAAAGAATATTATTCAGGACAACTTTTTTGCCAACCTTCACTTTTATCAATTCAACATTAAGATTATAAACATCTTTAGGCCAATTATCAGGAACATCAATGCGTTTCATATCAGAAAGAAAACCGTTGGCATGCAAACCAATCATATAAGGTTTTTTTGCAGGGAGCCTGACTCTGTAGCTTCCATCCGCATCGGAGCTTGCAGATGTTGCAACAACCAGGTTAGTGCCTATATCTATTACATCTATTTTTGTTATTACCGGTTCTCCGGTCTCTGAATCTGTAATTTTTCCTATCAGGTATAGTACCAGTTCTTTAACAGGTTCGGGCTGCGCAGCTGTTGCAGGAGGTGGTGGAGCAACTTCTTTAATTACGACTACCGTATCCCTGATAACTACAGTATCGCGCTTTGGCGGAGGTGGAGGCAAAACCACAATTTCATGTTTCGGAGGAAGGATACGTCCCTGATATATATCGAGGCCTCCCAAACCGCCACTACGATTTGAAACAAAATAGAATGAGCTGTCATCAACAGGAGAAGGAGAATAAAATAATTCATCCCAGGGAGTGTTTATGGGATAGCCTTCATTAACTGCATCAGTCCATTTACCAGTAGAATCCCTGACGCTGTAAAAAATATCAAAACCTCCTATTGAGTTATGGCCTTTTGAACTGAACCAGAGTGTATCTCCCGATCTGGAAAATCTTACCGATTCTTCATCATAAGCTGTATTAATTGCCGGTCCTGCATTTTGAGGTTTTGACCATTTGCGTTTACTGATTTTCTTAATGAAGTAAATATCTTTTCCTCCGAGACTCTTCTTACCATTGTCGGTCACATAATATATTTCATTGCCTGAAGGGCTTATTGTAAAAGAGGTTTCTGAACCCCTGGTATTAATTCCGAATGGAATAGACTGGGGAGTTTTCCAGACCCCCTTTTTATTTACTGATACTTTTATATCGCCACCATTTTCATAGCCGGCATAAATATAAAGTTTGTCATTAGTTGAACTAAGATAAAGCGGCGCCTCACAATACTTTGTTGTAATGTTTTTCCCGGCTGTTGTTGCTAATGCCCATGAACCATTTACTTTCTTTGAAACAAAAATATTCTCATCAAATTTTGTGTCGGGATGACGGTCGCCCGATTTTGGCACTTCACGTCTTGATGCAAAATACATCGTATTATCGTCAGCCGAAAGGACTTCGGAATAGTCATCAGAATTAGAGTTTATATTTTCTCCCATATTTTTGATGGCGACTCTTAATGTATCTTTTGTTACAATAAGAGCAGAATTACACTCTTCAATGCATTTTTTTGCAAGAGTTATATCTTCTTTGGATTTTTTTACATCAGAATTCAGATAATCGTTGAATTTTTCAATTGCTTCCTGAAATCTTCCTGCATACTGAAGCGCCCTTCCTGTAAGTATCAGAACATCTTCTGCAACATCTTTCTTAAGTTCCAGAGCTTTCAGAAAGAAACCAGCAGCTTCTTCTTTTTTATCTGAAAAGAGTGCAGAAACACCAAGCTTATAATTCAGCTCCGGATTTGAATTATTATAGACAACCGCTTTTAAATATTCATCAAATGCACTTCCATACCAGACACCTTTTTCAGCATAATATAAATCACCATCTTTGACATGTTCCCATGCTTCATCAAACCCCGATTTACCAACTTTGAAATCTTTCCGGCGAATTGAAACATCTGTCTGCGCCTCCAGAACTGATGCAAACATCAGACACACAAAAAATAATAAATGGAGATAATATCGCATAACATCCCGTTTTTATCACCATAAAAGTAGCACTTATTTCCTTTAATTAAAAAACCAATGTTATTAATATGATAAAAAATGGTTTCTCCCCTGAATAAAAATATTGTTATATTTGTTTGATATTCTTTTCATCCATTTTTAACTTTAATTTCTCCGATAAAATATGGATTACAAATTCATTAACATTGAATACCTCGATTCCGTATCAGGTGGAGATACTGAAATTATCCGGGAAATAGTAGTTCTGTTTAAAGATCAGTCTGTTGAAATTTACGATGAAATGAAATCCGATTTTTCAGAGAAAAATTATCACTCTCTGGGATTACTCGCTCACAAAGCTAAATCGTCAGTTGCAATAATGGGAATGAATGATCTGGCCCTGATGCTGAAAACATTTGAACTTCAGGCCAAAGAGGGAAAAGCAACTGAATTATATGAATCATATATCGAAAGGTTCAAATCGGATACTGAGGCAGCAGTTACAGAACTGGAAGATGTAATCAATGAAAGGTTAAACAGTAATTGAATGATCAATATTGAAAAAAAAGATAAAATTGATATTATTACCTTCACCTTAAATAAGATCAATGCCCTGATCGCTGATGAAATCAGGGAAGAGATCAATAAAGTGTTTGATAATTCCAACTCAAAAGTGATAATTGACCTTAAAGGTGTCGATTACATTGACAGCTCAGGTTTTGGTTGTTTTCTTTCCGTGATGAAAGCTGCCAGAAACAATTATGGCGTTCTGAAATTTGCAAATCCTGAACCAAGAGTGATGGAATTGTTTCAGACTCTTCACCTTCATACAGTTTTTCAGATATATGATGATCTTGATGTTTGCATAAGATCGTTCAGATAATCCTCCTTTAATTATTTTCCTTTACTGAAAGAGATGTGATAGTCTTTTATGCTTATTATAATTTTATCCGCTCCGGTAACTTTCCCTCCGATTATCTCTTTTGATAATTCATTAACCAGTTCTTTTTGAATAAGCCTTTTAACCGGTCTCGCTCCTAGCTGAGGATCGTATCCATGTTCTGCCAGCCAATCGATAACTTCTTCTTTTACATTAAGTTTAAGGTTAAAACCTTGGAGCATTTGTTCAATACCTTTCAACTGTATTTTCACAATTTCTCTTATCTGCCCAATGTTCAATGGTTTGAACATTACAATTTCATCGACTCTGTTCAGAAATTCGGGTTTAAGTGATTTTCTCAGGAGGGCAAGTATTTCTTTGTGGAGGAGTTCCTCTTCTTTTTCCGGCATTTTGTTTTTCCATTTATCCATACGGTCCCTGATGATATCTGAACCAAGATTTGAAGTCATGATGATAATTACATTCCTGAAGTTTACCGTACGGCCCTTATTATCGGTCAGCCGACCCTCATCCAGAACCTGAAGAAGAAGGTTAAACAGGTCGGGATGTGCTTTCTCAATCTCATCCAGAAGAACAACAGAATACGGTTTATGTCTTACTGCCTCTGTAAGTTGTCCTCCCTCATCATAACCTATGTAACCGGGAGGTGCCCCAATAAGCCTCGATACTGAATGTCTCTCCTGATATTCCGACATATCAATGCGAGTCAGAAGGTTTTCGTCGTTAAAAAGAAATTCTGCAAGAGCCCTTGCCAATTCTGTTTTTCCAACACCCGTTGTGCCTATAAAAATAAATGATCCGATAGGTCTTTTCTGGTCCTGCAAGCCGGCCCTTGATCTTCGCACAGCATCTGCAACAGCAGTTATAGCTTCGTCCTGCCCTACTACTCTTTTATGCAATTCATCCTCGAGCCGTAACAATTTATCTTTTTCACTCTCAAGCATTCTCGATACAGGTATACCTGTCCATTTTGACACGATAGATGCGATATCTTCTGATCGCACCTCTTCCTGGATCAGGGAACCTTTGCTTCTTTTCTTTTCAATAAGCTCTTTCAGGTCAGTTATCTCCTTTTGGAGTTCAATTATTTTTCCGTATCTTATCTCTGCTACTCTTCCGTAATCACCACTTCGTTCAGCCTGTTCGGCCTCAAAACGCAGAGATTCAACAGCTTCTTTTTTCGTCTGGACCTTTTCTATCATCTCTTTTTCCGATTTCCAGCCTGCTTTCAGCTCATCCCTTTTGGATTGCATATCAGCAAGTTCACGTGAGATTTTATCAGTTTTTAAGGTATCTCCGTCACGTTTTAAGGCCTCTTTTTCAATTTCCAGTCTTGTAATTGTTCTTTCGGCTTCGTCAAGTTCTTCCGGTACAGAATTCATTTCGAGCCGCAACCTTGACGCAGCTTCATCTATAAGGTCAATCGCTTTATCGGGTAAAAACCTGTCAGTGATATACCTTGTAGATAGGTCAACTGCAGCAATTATCGCCTCATCTCTTATAATCACCTTATGATGGGTCTCATATTTTTCGCGGATACCACGAAGAATTGAAATAGTGTCTGTTCTGTCGGGTTCTTCAACCATAACAATCTGGAATCTTCTTTCCAGAGCTTTATCCTTCTCAAAGTATTTCTGATATTCATTTAAAGTTGTTGCACCTATTGCTCTCAATTCACCTTTCGCCAGGGCAGGTTTAAGTATGTTGGCAGCATCCATTGCTCCATCCGATTTCCCCGCACCTACAAGGGTATGTATCTCGTCAATGAACAGGACTATTTCTCCATTTGATCCAATAACCTCATTTACAACAGATTTTAACCGCTCTTCGAACTCTCCCTTATATTTTGCTCCGGCTATAAGAGCTCCCATATCAAGTGAGTAAATTATCTTTGATTTAATATCTTCGGGGACGTCACCTCTTACTATTCTATGAGCCAGTCCTTCTGCAATAGCTGTTTTACCGACACCAGGTTCACCAATAAGCAGAGGGTTGTTTTTTGTCCGTCGTGTCAATATCTGCAATATCCGGCGAATCTCATCGTCTCTTCCGATGACCGGATCAAGCTTCCCTGATCTTGCTCTTTCATTAAGATTAATTGCATACCTGTTAAGAGAATTAAATGTATCATCGGCAGTCTGGCTTTCCACAGCAGCACCTTTTCTCAGTTCACTGACAGCTATCTTTAACTCCTTCATTGTTACACCATGATCCTTAAGGATTTGTGATACTTTGTCGTCAGTATCAAGAATTCCCATCAGCAGATGCTCTGATGAAACATATTTATCTTTCATCTTTGTGGCATGGTCATTTGATTTTCTCAGAGCTTCAGAAGTTGTCGATGATAAATAAGGTTCCGCACCGGACACTTTAGGAAAAGTATCGATAAGTTTTTCGATCTCATTCTTCAAAGACTGGATATTTATGCCCATTTTCCCTAAAAGAAAGTCCATGATACTTTCTGACTGGCTCATGACACCTTTAAGAACATGGGCACATTCAATTGCCTGCTGACCTTTAGCGCTTGCAATATTGAATGCCTGCTGAACTGAATCCTGAGCTTTTAAAGTAAAATTATTTAAGTTCATAGTGACAATGTTTATGGAATGATATGCAAAATTGCTGCCATCTATTGATAACCTGAGTATATTGTCGTTTTGACATCTTAATATCAGGTTATTATGTCAAAGTGACAAAACAGGTCAGACTCGTCCTTAGTGAATCTCTGAGCTACTCTGTAAAACTTTGTGTAAGTTCTTATTTTCTAGGTATACAGATAGCCACAGAGTAGGATTTACTCAGGATTTAGAACTATCTTTGCTCAAAATTCTGATATATGGGCAAAGTTATATGGAAGCCGGGTACAATGATATATCCTTTGCCGGCAGTTATGGTCAGTTGCGGATCTGTTCCTGAAGAGTACAATATTTTAACAATAGCGTGGACCGGCACAATATGCAGCAATCCGGCAATGTGTTATATTTCGGTCCGACCAGAGCGTTATTCTTACAATATAATAAAGAAAAATGGGGAGTTTGTCATCAATCTTACTACAAAATCCCTTGCTTATGCAACTGACTGGTGTGGAGTAAAATCGGGAAAAAAACACAGGAAGTTCGCTGAAATGGGTCTTACTCCTGTCATGGCTACTAAAGTTAAAGCACCTCTTATTGAGGAATCACCGGTAAATATTGAATGTATTGTCAGGGAAATAAAGGAACTTGGATCACATCACATGTTTATCTCAGAGGTGGTTGCAGTAAATGCTGATGAAGAGTATTTTGATGAGAATACGGGCCTTTTCAGGCTGATTGATGCTGTACCACTTATCTATTCACACGGAAAGTATTATGAAACAGGGAATTTAATAGGCAAATTTGGTTTTTCAGTAGAGAAGAAAGTAAAAAATAAAAAATGAAAGTGGTTAAAATATAGATGAAAAACAATTAATAGAAAAATTTGTACCAAATAACTAATTTCATATCTTCAATGCGGGAAATAAAAAGTAATTAACTATGAGTGAGAAGATCTTAGAAACCCTGATGCAGTTGTTTGCGATAATTGCAAAACCTCAAAGCAACGACAGTGAAAGAAGAGCTGTTGTTGAGGCATTCTTAAAACGTCTGCTTAATCAGGAGTTAGTGCAAAAATATCTTTCGACCTATGATAAAGAGTACGATGAAGCCAGGAAGAAGCTTGAAAAGAGCAGTGCTGAAAGGCGCGAAGGAGCTATTGCTATCAGGATCAGGAAACTTTGCAAAGAGATCAATGAGCAGGGGCAGCTCGATCAGGAACAGAGGATAGTTGTCGTAATCCAGGTACTTGAATTCTGTAAATCCGGTGGGCAGGAGGTTAGTCAGCTTGAATTAGGTTTTATAAGCACTCTGGCTGAAGGTTTAAATATTACTTCTGAAGAATATGAATTTATTGAACGATTTGTTCTTAACACATTTAATAATATTCCTGTCACCAATAATCTTCTCATAATTAATGGCATCCGAGATTTCAACCCGAATGTGGCAAAGCATGTATTCAAGGATTTACTTAAAGGACAGATATGGATACTTTTTGTTCCGTCTGTTGAGATGTACTTTGTTAGGTTTATGGGGTCCGGCGAACTCTCAATGAATGGTCAGTTACTGCAGGAAGATAAAGTTTATCCTTTCAGCCAGGGCTCAGCAATAAAAGGATATAAAATAACACCTATATATTACTGGGATGTAACCATGCAGTTCCTTAAAGAGGAGTTTAAAGCATCCAGAGTAGTATATGAAGTAAATAATCTTGAGTACAGGTTTAAAAGCGGTAAAGTTGGAATTCATCACATGAGTTTCAAGGAAGAGTCGGGCAGAATGGTTGGTATTATGGGTGCCAGCGGAGCAGGAAAATCAACTCTTCTTGGTGTTTTAAACGGTACTAATGATCCTTATGACGGGGAAGTTCTGATCAATGGCATCAGCATTCATAAAGATAAAGAGAAAATAAAGGGTCTTATCGGATATGTTTCACAGGATGACCTGCTTATTGAAGAGCTTACGGTGTTTGAAAACCTTTATTATAATGCAAAACTGTGCTTCGATAATCTGACCGAAGAAGAGATTATTACCAGGGTTGATGGCGTTCTGAGAAATCTCGGTCTTTACGAAATAAGGGATATTCAGGTTGGAAGTCCATTGAATAAGAAAATCAGCGGAGGTCAGAGAAAAAGGCTCAATATCTCTCTTGAGCTTATCCGTGAACCGGCTATAATGTTCCTCGACGAACCTACATCCGGACTATCATCACGCGATTCTGAAAATATTCTCGACCTTTTGAAAGAGCTTGCACGAAAAGGGAAGCTCCTGTTCATCGTTATCCATCAACCATCGTCTGAGATCTTTAAGATGTTTGATAAGCTTATTATCCTTGATACCGGAGGATACCTTATATATAATGGAAACCCGATTGATTCAATTGAGTATTTTAAAAGAAAAATTGAACAGGCCAATTATAATGAAAGTGAATGCTATGTTTGCGGAAATGTAAATCCGGAACAGATATTCAATATCGTTGAAACCAAAGTATTTACAGAGAGTGGGAAGCCTACTGAAACACGGAGGATCTCGCCCGCCGATTGGAGTAATCTTTATAAGGAAGAAAAAAAGGAGGACAAACGGGAACCTGGAGGTGCCATTCCTGAAATAAACTTTAAAACTCCAAATAAGCTTAAACAGTTTGTTGTTTTTACCAAAAGGGATGTACTTTCAAAAGTTGCTGATACTCAATATCTTCTTATTACCCTTTTAGAAGCACCTGTTCTCGCATTTTTTCTTGCTTTCCTGATCAGATATTTTGACGAAAGTGTTAAAAACGCGCATTATACCCTTTATGGAAACAGCAACCTTCCGGTATATATTTTCATGTCGGTAATTGTTGCCATATTCATGGGGTTGACAGTAAGCGCTGAAGAGATCATTAAGGACAGGAAAATCCTTAAGCGTGAGGCATTTCTTAACCTGAGCTGGAACAGCTACCTGATGTCAAAAGTGTTTGTCCAGTTTGCAATATCCGCAATTCAGGCATTGACTTTTGTACTTGTGGGTAACGGAATTACCGAAATCAAGGGAATGATGTTTGAATACTGGTTTGTACTCTTCACGTGCTGGGCAGGTGCAAATATGCTGGGATTGGTGATTTCCGACAGTTTTAAGGCTGTAGTGACCATTTATATCCTGATTCCTTTCCTTGTAATTCCGCAGATAATTCTGAGCGGTGTTATGGTTAAGTTCGAAAAGCTTAATCCTAATATCTCCTCTCCTGTTGCAATTCCATTTTATGGAAATTTCATCACTGCACGATGGGGGTATGAGGCACTTGCTGTTGAACAGTTTATAAATAACAAATATGAAGCTCCTTTTTACTACTTCGAGAAAGAGATGAGCAAGGCCACATTCAAAAAGGACTACTGGAATGTGGAAGTAAAAGGTAAGCTCGACAATATTCAAAATAGTCTTGACAAAGGCATTAGGGACGATGAATTCAATGATAATCTTCTTTTTGCTTCAAATGAGATAAAAAAAGAACTTGTCACCACACCGCAAATCCCGTTTGATTTTACAGATCAGCTCACGCCGGAAAAGATCACTCCTGATATTGTAAAAGCTGCCCTCAATTATGTTGAAAAAATAAGAAAGTATTATGTGGCATATTACAATGATGCGAATAATAAGAAAGAGGCTCTAAAATCAAAGTATGCAGAAGCAGATAAGCAGGGATTTCTTAAGCTCAGGGATGATTATTATAACAAATCACTGGAAGAGTTTGTAAAGGACAAGAATGAAACAACCATGACCATTATTTACAAAGGTGAATTGGTTCAGAAACTCGATCCTATATTCCTGAATCCGAAATATAAGTTTATAAAGGCCCATTTCTACTCCCCCACAAAGCAGATATTCGGATTGTACATTGACACTTATATAGTAAATGTTATCGTTCTCTGGATAATGACCATTATTCTGTACCTTGCTCTCTATTTCAGATTACTCAAAAAACTGCTGGATTCAGGTGAGGTTGTTATGGGGAAAAAGCTTAAAGGTTCAGAATAGTTTACACTACACGTGATATAATACAAGAGGCTGCCTCAGAAGAGACAGCCTCTTTAGTTTTTGGAACGATCGATCTGATATGGAATGATAAAAAGAGGTCAGTTATTCAACAATCTCAATCATTTTAAACGGGACCCTGATTATTGATTCGTAATCTTCTCCGGCTTCAAGCATATCCTCGTCGTCTTCCTCATAGTACCAGTTCACTTCAACCTCATTTTTGGCTTTATGTATCGCTTCAAGTTTCTTGAATACGTCAAGGATACACTTCGATGAACTTGTATTGAAATATTCGAGACGAATATTTACAACTGTTTTTGTCAGAGGCGATTCTTTGTAACTGTCGAGCCAGTCAACTAAAGGCTTGTAGAATTCTACTGAGTTTTCCGGAATTGAACGTCCCTTAATTTCAAATACACCTTCTGCAGAGTCAAATTTAACTGTCGGAGTTTTCGGAGTTCCTTCGATGATGATCGGTTCCATATTTGTCAGATTTAAAAGTTTATTTAATTTTCTTCGTTTACCAAAATATCTAGATAGAAAAAAGAGTATTTATCATTATATTCTTTAAATGTATATTCCAGCTTATTACCTGTTTTCCTGGCTATATCAACAAGACCGAGACCACCTCCGCCTTTTGCAGATATCCTCTGGTGGTTAAGAATGAATTTATATAATTCCTTAATTTCCTCATGGCTCGATCTGTTTATCCGCTTAATCTTTTCTTCAAGCTTTTCTATATTTTCGGCACTAACAAAGTTTCCCGTAATAATTTTATAACCACTTTCAACCTTTTTAACCACAAGTAAACCATACTTTTCAGAGGTCTGATCTTCGAAGTCATCGGGGACCCTGTCAACATGATGATAAAGATTCTGAAGACTTTCAACAAGAACATTATAGACCTTTTTCCTCAGCTTTGATTGTTCATTAACCTCAACCATTTTGTCCTCAACCGTGTCAAGAACATGATTAATAACATCCGAATCAACATTACCCTTATAAAAAAGGATAATATTCCCGTTCGACTGATCTGTAATGTAATTCTCTATATTAAAGCTCATTTAAGCTTCATTTTAGATAAGGTCACGTATTTTCCGATAACAAATATAATAAAAATATGAAGTTACCAAATTATAACTTGTCCACTTTCAGGTTTTTTAAATATTGCTTCATTTTTTGATAAAAGAACAAAATGATGTGATAAACGTCAAATAGCTGTTGATTTTATGGTCTCTCATGTTTCTTTGATCC
Organism: uncultured Bacteroidales bacterium; assembly: GCA_963838215.1. Classification (GTDB taxonomy): domain Bacteria; phylum Bacteroidota; class Bacteroidia; order Bacteroidales; family VadinHA17; genus LD21. Next base: position 690,316 of record CAWIQG010000003.1, read on the forward strand.
CTGGTACATCTCATATTTTAAGAGAATACACTCCAGTGCTCCGTTAAAAAGAGTTTGCTTTTCTTTAGGTTTCAATCCAATGTTTTTCAATGATTCTTTATTGGAAGTTATTAACCATGCTGTATTACCTGGGAAATTGTGTTTCAGAGTTGTTCCAATCATACTGTAAAGTCTGTCAATTTCATCAGGTTGAAGTCTTTGCCCATAAGGAGGATTTATAAATATAAAACCGTTATCATCAATGGCTTTAATATCCTTAAAATCTGACACTTTGAGTGACACAATATCATTTAGCCCGGCTTTTGTAACATTTGCTTTAGCCTGATTTATTGCCAGATCAGAGATATCACTGCCAAATATTTTAACAAGTGAGGGCCTTATCCCGTTGTCTGATTCGGTCTTGATTTTTTCAAATAACTGAACATCGAAATCCTTCCACCGCTGAAATCCAAAAAACTGACGGAATTTTCCCGGAGGAATCCTGCATGCTATCATTCCTGCCTCAATAGGTATTGTTCCTGATCCGCACATAGGATCAATCAGGGCTGCTGTAGCTTTCCATCCCGATAGCAAAAGTATACCGGCAGCAAGCACCTCATTAAGCGGAGCAACAGCCTGCGCCTGTCTGTATCCGCGTTTAAACAATGGTATTACAGATGAGTCAACTGAAATAGTTACATGGTCATTACTTATATGAAGATTAATAAGTATCCGAGGGTCGCTGGTATCAACCGAAGGGCGCCTTCCTGTTTTTTTCCTGAAATAATCGGCAATAGCATCTTTCAGAACAAGTCCGGCATAACCAGTATGACCAAAATGAGGTGAGTTGATTACCGGAGCGATGGAAAATGTGTCATCCGCATCCAAAAACCTATCCCATTCAATTTTATATCCACCATTATAAAGATCATCTTTTGATTTTATAGTGAAATCAGAGATGGGCATAAGTACCGATAAAGCAGTTCTTGCACAGTAATTTACCCTGTATAAAAGATTTTTATCACCTTTAAAAAACACTGCACGGTTCGCTGGTTGCACATCAGCTGCACCAAGACTAATGAGCTCTTCTTCAAGGACTTTCTCAAGTCCGTAAAGAGTTTTTGCAACAAATTCCATCCTGATATTGTTTACCCGGATTTATTGATTACCAAGTATTTTATTATAGATATTCTTGTTTGAAATTACTTCCAGGGCTTTATGAATAACTTTGTCATTTTCATTTACAATCTGAAAATATTCGCTTGTCTTCCACATATTGGTTGCGATGAGTCCTTTCAAAACTAAAAGAATTTCATTCTTTGATTTACTGAACTGATCTTCATTATATTTAACTCCTTCAGTTTCTCCCTTTGCAATGAAGGACTTAATATCGTCAGGGCTAAGTTGAAATTTGTTCTTATAGTCTTCAAATACTTTATATTGAGAATTTAGTTCAGCCCTGTTTTTATCATAATATTCAAGTGCAAAAGAATTAAGGACATTTTTCCCGACAAGTTTGCCAAAATACGCAGTATTATTTGAAGTATCTACAGCCACAAACACATCGGGCATAATGCCACCGCCACCATATACTATCCGTTTGTTAACCAATGTTTTAAATTTCAGAGAGTCAGGAAAACGAATACTGTCGGCTGACATCAGTTCGCCGTCAGTGTATCTTTTAAAGAAATTCTCCATGTACTTGTCGTATCCATCGTTGTACGGTCTTTGTATTGACCTTCCCGTAGGTGTATAATACCGTGCAATTGTCAATCTGATCATAGAACCGTCGGTAAGATAAAATCCGTTCTGGACCAGTCCTTTGCCAAAAGTGCGCCTTCCGAGTATAACTCCTCTGTCCCAATCCTGAATTGCTCCTGCAAAAATCTCACTTGCTGATGCTGATCCCTCATCGGTGAGAACAACAAGTCTTGATGATGATAAATTCCCTATTCCTGATGATTTATAATCCTGCCGAGGGGTTTTTCTCCCGGAGAGATAAACCAGCAGTTTCTGATCAGAGAAGAATTTATCAGCCAGCGCTGTTGCAGCCAGCATATAACCACCACCATTATCCCTTAAATCGATAATCAGGTTTTTCATTTTGCTCTTTGTCAAACCATCAACGGCATCCAAAAATTCCTTTTCAGTAGTTGCGGCAAATTTATTAAGCTTAATATATCCTGTTTCTTTATCAAGCATATAAGAAGCATCGAGACTATATATTGGTATCTTATCGCGTATAATTGCAAATTCGAGAATGTCTTTTTCTCCTTTTCTGAAGACAGTGACATTTACTTTTGTCCCTTTTGGCCCCATTAACCTGCTCCGAACACCTGTAGTAGTGATCTTAATTCCAGTAACTTTCTCCTGATTAATTGTAAGAATCCTGTCACCTGCATGTATTCCTACTTTTTCTGAAGGCCCTCCTGCAATTGGTTCAATAATAATAATTGAATCACGTAACAAATTAAACTGGACACCAATTCCTTCAAAATTTCCATTAAGAGGCTCATTCATCTCTTTAACGTCTTTTGCGGAAATGTATGTAGAATGAGGATCAAGGTTTTTCAGAATCTCAATTATTGCTTTCTCAGTGAGCATGTCGAGGTTGACTGTATCCACATAAAATGCATCAATAAGTCCAAAGGTCCTTCCAATCTTAAATGCTCCTTCGTTCAATTCCTGGGATTTGGCGGTCATTGTCACCAGGAATAATGAAACTGTCAGAAATACAGCACTAAATATTCTTCTTTTCATTTTAATATTCAATATTTTATTATAACTCAACAATTGAAATGTCTAATAGTTTTTTAAACACTAAGCTAATTCTCCCAACCAGGGTTTTACTATTCCCATTCTATCGTGGAGGGTGGTTTTGAACTAATATCATAAACAACCCTGTTTATTCCTTTCACCTTGTTTATTATTTCGTTCGATATTGCACCCAGAAAACCGTACGGAAGATGCGACCAGTCTGCCGTCATACCATCAGTAGAAGTGACTGCTCTGAGCACTATAGCGTTTTCATAAGTTCTTTCGTCACCCATCACCCCTACTGACTGAACTGGAAGAAGTATCACACCTGCCTGCCAGACAGAATCATACAATCCACTCTTTTTAAGGCCTTCAATGAAAATATCATCAGCCTCCTTTAGGATTTCCAGTTTTTCTCTTGTCATTTTCCCGATTAATCTTATTGCTAATCCGGGGCCCGGAAAAGGGTGACGTTTAAGTATGATATCGGGAATCCCGAGAGCCTGCCCTACTCTACGAACTTCATCTTTAAATAACAGGCGAAGTGGTTCAATAACTTTCAGGTGCATTTTTTCGGGAAGGCCTCCTACATTATGATGCGATTTAATTGTAGCAGAAGGGCCGTTAACTGAAACAGATTCAATGACATCGGGGTATATCGTTCCCTGCGCAAGCCATTTGACATCTTTAACTTTTCCTGCCTCCTCATCAAACACCTCGATAAAAACACGGCCGATTATTTTTCGCTTGGTCTCCGGATCACTGACTCCCTCAAGCTGATCGAGGAACCTGTTGCTGGCATCAACACATATAACATTTAATCCCATGCCGAGATACGATTCCATTACCTTATTAAATTCATTTTTCCTAAGTAATCCGTTATCAACGAAAATGCATGTTAGGTTTTTACCTATAGCCCTATGCAATAAAGAAGCTGCAACCGTCGAGTCAACACCACCTGAAAGACCAAGTATCACTTTATCATCGCCTAATTTCTTTTTCAGATTTATAATAGCAGATCCAGCAAAAGAATCAGGCGTCCAGTTCTGTGAGCAGGCGCAGATTCCGACCACAAAATTCTTAAGAATCTGAGTTCCTTCTGTAGTATGATACACTTCAGGATGGAATTGTATTCCCCAGGTATTTTCACCTTTTATATGATATGCACCTGCTTTTACCTCTTCTGTCGAACCGGTTATTTCATACCCTTCCGGGATTCTGGCAATTGTATCTGCATGCGACATCCAGACCTGGGTGCCGGGTTTTATGCTTTTAAAAAGCGGATCATTATTATTCAGAGAAATAAGATTAGCCCTGCCATACTCTCGAATACTGGAAGGCATGACCTCTCCTCCATAATTATGCACAAGATGTTGTGCCCCATAACAGATGCCGAGTAACGGTATAATTCCTTTAATCTTCGAAAGATCAGGAGACGGAGCGTTTTTATCCCGCACTGAAGATGGACTTCCGGATAATATTACCCCTTTAACGCCTTCATCGGATACAGGAAAATGATTGAATGGATATATTTCGCAATAGACATTAATTTCTCTAATTCTCCTGGCTATCAGCTGAGTATATTGAGATCCGAAATCGAGTATTAAAATTTTTTCCTGCAAAACTCTGTCGTTTTTGTTAAAATGGTTACAAAGATAGATATTCTTTTATAAAGCTTTGCTAATATCCGCAAGATCAAAACTCGTCCCATCAATGGCCGGGAAGGTCCGTGGAAAAAGAGTTCTGGCCTCCTCTACCATAAATGAGATATCCCGATACCGTGCTGAGAAATGGCCAATGACAAGATTGCCTACATCAGCATCCATTGCAGTCTTTGCAGCATCAAGAGTTGTTGAGTGACCTGTAACTGAAGCAAGGTCTTCTTTACTTTTATCGAAAGTAGCTTCGTGGTATAAAAGGGTCACACTCTTTACAAATGATGCCAGTCTTTTGAAGTATCTGGTATCGCTGCAATAAGCATAAGACAAAGGCTCTGATGGTGGAAGTGTTATATCTGCATTATTAATTTTAACTCCATCCGAAGTAAAATAGTCTTCTCCTTTTTTGATAGCAGGAATCCTGACATGTGGAATCTGGTACTTTTCTATTGATTCTTTAATTATGTTCCGGTCGGATTTCTTTTCCCTGAAAAGAAATCCGAATGCAGGAACCCGGTGTTCGAGAGGGAATGCAGTCACTGTAATATATTTATCATTAAGAATCTGAACCGGATCCTTCCCTGAAAGAGGTACAAAATCAATTTCAAAACCAAGATGTATATCAAAATCGTTCAGATGTAAATTAAGAATGTTCCGGAAGTTTTCCGGTGCATAAAGATGAATGGATTTTTCCCTTCCCATCAGACTTAAGGTCGATAATAATCCGTAAAGTCCAAATACATGGTCGCCGTGAAGATGACTAATGAATATATGGTTTATTTTCCCGAATCTGATTTTATTCTTTCTGAGTTGCATTTGTGTGCCTTCGCCACAGTCTATCAAAAATAAACGCTCATGCGCATTGAGCACATGAGCGGAGGGATATCTTTCTGATGTCGGCAATGCAGAACTACTACCAAGTATGGTAAGTTTCATCGGACTCTGCAAAGCGATCTGTTTTAAGATATCATTTTTTCAGCATCATCAACCGATCCTGTAATAGTAAGGACGGTATCGAGCTGAGAAATGGTGATAAGTCTTTCAACAGCTTCATTAAGTCCGCATAGTACGAAAGTACCACCTGCATTTTTGCATAACCTGTTGGCTACCAGTATGGCACTCAGACCAGAAGAGTCACAATACTGACATTTTTCAAGATCAAGGATGATATTTTTTTCACCCTTGCCCGAAACAAGCACAAGTTCCGACTTAAGTGCCGGAGCTATGTGCGTGTCAAGTTTCTCTGACTGTATCTGAATTACAGTACTGTTATTCCGGCTCTCAATATTAAAATCCATAGTGATAAATTTTGATAGCCTAAATTTAATTAATTTTTCTGTTTCTTGGAAGCTTTATTCTCTTTTTCTTCCATTTCTTCTTTTAAAGCAGCAAGTGATGATATATCACCGAGGGTTGTTTTTTCAGAACTTTGCTTTGGTTTCCTAGTAGTTTTCTTTGGTGTCCCGGGTTCTGATTTCTTCACAGGAGTTTCAGAAGCTTTCTTTTCGTCTTCAAATACCCTGCTATGAGAAACTATGATTTTCTTGGCTGACTTATTAAATTCAATAACCTTGAACATTAATTTTTCGTCAACTTTAGCCATCATACCATCCTCTTTAACAAGATGTTTCGGCGTAACGAATCCTTCAACACCATAAGGAAGAGCTATTACAGCTCCTTTATCAAACACTTCGACTACCGTTCCTTCATGAACTGAGTCGAGAATAAACAGATTCTCGAAAACATCCCATGGATTTTCTTCAAGCTGTTTGTGACCAAGACTGAGTCGTCTGTTCTCCTTGTCAATTTCAAGAACAACTACTTCAATCTCTGCATCAATAGCTGTAAACTCGGCCGGATGTTTGATTTTTTTTGTCCATGATAAATCAGAAATATGTATAAGCCCGTCAACTCCTTCTTCGATCTCAACGAAAACACCGAAATTTGTAAAGTTTCTGACTTTTGCAGTATGTTTTGCTCCAACAGCATATTTTTCATCAATATTCTGCCATGGATCGGGTTTAAGTTGTTTGATGCCAAGTGACATTTTTCTTTCATTCCTGTCGAGCGTGAGAATTACGGCTTCAATTTCATCTCCAACTTTCAGGAACTCCTGTGCACTGCGCAGATGTTGCGACCATGACATTTCTGATACATGTATTAACCCTTCAACGCCAAGTGCAATTTCAACAAATGCGCCATAGTCAGCCATAACCACAACTTTCCCTTTAACTTTATCACCTATCTTCATATCAGGATCGACAGAATCCCACGGATGAGATGTAAGCTGTTTCAGACCAAGGGCAATTCTCTTCTTGTCGTCATCAAAATCGAGAATAACAACATTTAGCTTCTGATCAAGCTGTACAATCTCCTCAGGGTGATTTACTCTTCCCCATGAGAGGTCAGTAATATGAATAAGTCCATCAACACCACCAAGGTCGATGAACACACCATACGATGTAATATTTTTAACGGTTCCTTCAAGAACCTGTCCTTTTTCAAGTTTGGCGATGATCTCTTTCTTCTGCAGTTCAAGTTCAGCTTCGATAAGAGCTTTGTGAGAAACAACAACGTTCTTGAATTCCTGGTTTATTTTTACAACCTTGAATTCCATTGTTTTACCTACGAAAACATCATAATCGCGAATAGGTTTGACATCGATCTGGGATCCCGGAAGGAAAGCTTCGATACCAAAAACATCTACGATCATACCGCCTTTTGTACGGCATTTAATGTAACCGGTAATAATCTCATCTTTTTCAAGTGACGCATTGACTCTGTCCCATGAATTAATCGCGCGTGCTTTTTTATGAGAAAGGAGAAGTTGTCCTTTTTTATCTTCCTGGCTTTCAACATAAACTTCAACCTTGTCTCCCACTTTAAGATTCGGGTTATATCGGAACTCATTTAAACTGACCACACCTTCAGATTTGTAGCCAATGTTTACCACAACTTCACGCGGTGTCATCTGAATAACGGTGCCGATAACAACTTCGTCAACTGCTACAGTTGAAAGTGTCTCATCATAAAGTGATTCATACTCCTTGTATTTAGGAGAATTACGGAGTTCTTCACTTTCAAAACTATCCCAGTCAAAATCTTCAGCTGATGAAACACTTCTTGTTCCGGATTCAACCTTAATTTCTTTTTCAGGTTCGGGTTCAATTTCGGCTTTGGGATCTTTTTCGGGTTCGCTTCCCGTTTCCTTTGCCGGTTCTGCCTTAGTCTTTTTAGGCCTTTTTGCTCTCTTAGCATCCGATTCTTCTTCAACAGCTTCAGCCTTTACAACTTCAGCTACTTCTTCTACTTTTACGGGCTTTTCAGCAATAGTGGCAATTTCTGCTGTTTGGTCGGTAGTTTTTTCTGCTACAACAGCAACAACCTCTTTTAAAGTCGATGATTCAGGCTCAACTATCTCTTTAACAGGTTTTTCTTGTTTCTCTTTAGCTATTGCTTTTTTTGCTGGTTTTACAGCGACATCACTTTTTTTAACAACCTCCTTTTTGGTCGTCTTTTTTTTGCTTTCAGTCATGATTTTAATTTAAAAGAACTAATAATTAATAAGTTAGACATTATTTTGAGTAAAAAATTGGTTGCAAAGATATGATAATTTTTAAAAGCGTCATAATATTAATGCAGATTTTCACGGGGTTAAACCTCTCTGATTATCCGTCGCACGGCGGGGCTCCGTCTTTGGTTTCGCCCAATCCTCAAACCTTTAACCTTGCATATGGAGCAAGACTGCCAGATATTACATCCTTTATTTCAAAATTTTCGTATTTAACTTGTTATATTATCTTTGCACAAGCGATGTAGTTTTTATTAGAAATATTAAAGAATTTATGAGAATTGTAGTTGTAGGATCCGGTTACGTTGGTTTGGTTACCGGAGCCTGTTTTGCTGAGAGCGGTGTCAATGTTACCTGTGTTGACGTTGACGTGGATAAAATACAAAAACTTAAAGATGGTGCAATTCCGATTTATGAACCAGGGCTCGAAGACATGATAAGGAGGAATGTCGAAAAAAAGAGACTTGCCTTTGCTACAGATATCAGAGATGGAATTGATGATTCAGAAGCAGTTTTTATTGCGGTTGGCACTCCTCCTGGCGAAGATGGCTCTGCTGATCTGAAACATGTACTGGAGGTTTCAAAAGAGATTGGACGCATTATAAAAAATCATATTGTTGTAGTTACTAAAAGCACCGTACCGGTGGGTACATCGGGAAAAATACGGAAAACCATTCAGAATGAGCTTGATAAACGCATGGTTTCCATTCCGTTCGACGTGGCTTCCAATCCAGAATTTCTGAAAGAGGGAGCTGCTGTTGATGACTTTCTGAAACCCGAAAGAATTGTTATCGGTATCGACAATGAAGTTACAGGCGAGATAATGAAGCGGCTCTATATGCCATTCGTACTGAATAATCATCCTTTACTGTTTATGGATATCGCTTCCGCGGAAATCACGAAATATGCTGCCAATGCAATGCTCGCAACACGCATCAGTTTCATTAACGAGATAGCCAACCTTTGCGATATTCTCGGTGCCGATATAAACCACGTTCGAAAAGGTATAGGGAGCGATTCAAGAATAGGAAGTAAATTTATTTATCCCGGAACCGGATACGGAGGTTCCTGTTTTCCCAAAGATGTAAAAGCAATAATCAGGACTGCTCACGATAACGGTTATGAGCTTAATGTAATTAAAGCTGTCGAAAGAGCGAACGAATATCAGAAAAACATCATATTCAGCAAGATAGCTAAGTTTTTTGACAATAATCTGAAAAACAGGGTAATCGGAATATGGGGACTCTCTTTCAAACCTAAAACCGATGATATCAGGGAAGCCTCTTCACTCATTCTGATCGAAAAACTGCTCAAAGCCGGGTCAAAAATAAAAGCTTATGATCCGGCTGCAATGAATGAGGCAAAAAAACAACTCGGAGACAAAATTGAATTTTCCTCCGATCCTTATGAAGCCCTGAATAATGTTGATGCAATGGCTCTGATGACCGAATGGGCAGAGTTCCATCTGCCTGATTTTAAAAGGATGGCTGAACTTATGAAAGGCAAAGTTATTTTTGATGGCAGAAATATTTATGACCCTGCCGAACTTAAAAGTCTGGGATTTTTATATTTTGGAATAGGCAGAAGATGACTTAGGGACTTAGGGACTTAGGGACTTAGGGACTTAGGGACTTAGGGACTTAGGGACTTAGGGACAAAACAAATTAAAACTTTAAACAAAGATTAAAAGATGAAAGGTATAATATTAGCCGGAGGTTCAGGGACAAGACTTTATCCTCTGACAAACGCAATATCGAAACAAATGCTTCCGGTATACGATAAGCCGATGATTTACTATCCCTTATCAGTACTAATGCTTGCAGGGATAAGGGAAATACTGATAATCTCAACACCCCGCGACTTACCAGGATTCCGGAATCTGCTCGGCAATGGCAAAATGCTTGGGATGGATTTTGTTTACAAGGAACAGTCTTCCCCTGACGGTCTTGCCCAGGCATTCATCATTGGTGAAGAATTTATCGGGAATGATCCCGTATGCATGATTCTTGGAGATAATATTTTTTATGGACATGGTTTCGGTGAAGCTCTTCTTAAAACTGCAGAACTTAAAAAAGGAGCCTGTGTATTCGGATATTATGTTACCGACCCGGAGCGTTACGGTGTTGTTGAGTTTGATAATAAAAAAAAGGTTATAAGTATCGAAGAGAAACCGATTGATCCAAAATCAAATTATGCTGTAACAGGACTTTATTTTTACGATAATTCAGTTGTCAAAAAAGCAAAATCTCTTAAGCCATCACCACGGGGTGAACTTGAAATAACTGATCTTAACAGGGTTTATCTCGAAGAAGGAACGCTTGAAATAAAGCTTATGGGAAGAGGTATGGCCTGGCTCGATACCGGTACTTATGAAAGTCTGTTGCAGGCAGCTAACTTCATAGCAACACTTGAGCAAAGACAGGGACTGAAAGCGTCATGTATTGAAGAGATTGCTTTCAAAAGAGGATTCATAGATAAAAATCAGCTTTTAGCTTTAGCCGAACCATTCCGGAACAGCCAGTACGGCAAATACCTTTTAAGAATTGCCTCTGAAGAGATTAATGTATTTGAAGGATTAAAATGACATTATGTACCAAATGAAAGTAATTGAAACGGGATTTAAAGGACTCATTATAATTAAACCTGCTGTTTATGCTGATAACAGGGGTTATTTTTTTGAGAGCTTCAACCAGGTTGCCTTTCAGAATGCAGATATTTCATTCTCGCCTGTTCAGGACAATGAATCAAGATCTTCCAAAGGCGTTATAAGAGGACTGCACTACCAGCTGAATCCTTTCGCTCAGGCAAAGCTTATAAGAGTTGTTGAAGGAAGAATTTTTGATGTGGCTCTCGATATTCGTAAGAATTCTCTTACTTACGGGAAATGGTACGGCGTTGAACTTGATTCTGAAAACAAGGATCAGGTTTTAATACCTAAGGGGTTTGCTCACGGATTTTCAGTTCTCAGCGATATTGCCATTATTCAGTATAAATGTGATAATGTTTATAACCCTCAGTATGAAAGAGGAATAAGTTCAATGGATCCTTCTCTTGATATTAACTGGAAAACAGGTTCAGTTCTACCGGTAATAAGTGAAAAAGACCTGAAATATCCTTTGTTCAAAGATGCCTACAACAACTTCTAAAATACCTGAAATAAAATTATGGCAACAATATTAATTACCGGGGCCAATGGACAGCTTGGGAACGAGCTGAAAGTTGTTTCAAAAAACTTCTATGGCTATGATTTCATTTTTACTGACATAGACACACTTGATATTACCAATCCGGAAAAAATTGCAGATTTTATAAAAAAGTCCGGACCCGACTGGATAATAAACTGTGCAGCTTATACCCTGGTTGACAAAGCAGAAATTGAGCCTGATGTGGCTACGCTTATAAACGGGACTGCTGTTAAAAATATAACTGAAGTGATAAAGGGATCGGATTGCAGGTTTATTCATATTTCGTCGGACTATATTTACGATGGAAAATCAAATATCCCATATAACGAATATCTACAACCAAATCCATTGTCAGCTTATGGCAGATCAAAGCTGGCTGGTGAAAAATATGCTTTGCTTCATCAGGGATCGATGATCATAAGGACATCGTGGCTCTATTCGTCATTCGGAAATAATTTTGTCAAAACTATTCTTAAACATGCCAAAGAGAAAGAGTCATTAAAAGTTGTATTTGATCAGACCGGCACACCGACTTATGCAGCTGATCTGGCCGGAGCAATCATGAGCATCATATCCGGAGTAATCAGGAACCAGATCGCTCTTAATGCCGGAATATATAATTATTCGAACGAAGGGGTTTGCACCTGGTACGATTTTGCTACAGAAATTATCCATGAAGCTGGTCTGACATGTCATGTAAATCCAATTCTTACAAAAGATTATCCATCAGCAGCGCAGAGGCCCACTTATTCAGTAATGGATAAAAGCAAAATTAAAGACAATTACGGTCTTTCAATCCCACACTGGAGGACCAGCCTTAAAAAATGTATGAAACTATTGAAATAAAACAATGAATATGTTATCAATTGACGAAATCAGGAAAAAGGCCGAAAGCTGGCTGGGTAAAGAGTTTAATGATGAGACCCGCAAAGAAGTTCGTGAAATGCTTGATAATGATGAAAAGAAGCTAGTCGATGCATTTTATCAGGATCTTGAATTTGGTACGGGTGGCCTTAGAGGTATAATGGGTGCCGGCACAAACAGAATGAATATCTATACACTCGGAATGGCAACCCAGGGTTTATCAAATTATATTATCAAACAGTGTGGAAAATCAGGAATAAGAGTAGCCATTGCACACGATTGCCGCAATAACAGCCGCTACTTTGCTGAAACAACAGCAAATATTTTCTCTGCCAATGGATTTAAGGTCTATCTCTTTGAATCTTTGCGTCCTACACCGGAACTTTCTTTTGCGATACGTCATTACAAATGCCAGAGTGGCGTTGTTATAACAGCTTCACACAATCCACCTGAATATAACGGATACAAAGCTTACTGGGACGATGGTGGTCAGGTTGTTGCTCCTCATGATGACGGAATCACCAATGAAGTCCGAATGATTAAATCTGTGAATGAGATAAGGTTTGACGGGGAAAAAGATAAAATAAAAATCATTGGAAAAGAGACTGATGACCTTTTTCTTAGTGAGGTACATAAAATGACCCTTAATCCGGAGGTAATAAAGAAATTCAGTGATATTGGAATTGTCTATACTCCTATTCATGGAACCGGGATAAAAATGGTTCCACCAGCGTTAAAGATGTTCGGATTTAAAAACATCATAAGTGTGCCTGAACAGGATATATCAGACGGTAACTTTCCGACCGTCAAATCTCCAAATCCTGAAGAGCCAGATGCGCTCAAGTTGGCTATTAAGAAAGCTGTTGAAACAGGAGCAGAACTGGTAATGGCAACTGATCCTGATGCAGACCGTCTAGGTCTTGCAGTAAAGAACAAAAAAGGTGAATTCATCCTTCTTAATGGTAACCAAACAGGGGTTTTACTTATATGGTATATACTTTCACAATTCAGGGAGAGAAAAAAATACAGAGGTAACGAATACATCATTAAGACTATTGTCACAACCGATCTTATCGAAAAGATTGCTGATAGTTATAAAGTAGAGTATTTCAATGTTTTAACAGGATTTAAATTTTTTGCCGAATTAATAAGAAAAAATGAAGGAATCAAAAAATATATCGGTGGCGGAGAAGAGAGTTACGGGTTTCTACCCGGCGATTATGTGAGAGATAAAGATGCAGTGGGATCATGTGCTGTTGCGGCTGAAGTTGCCGCATGGGCAAAAAGCAAAGGAAAATCACTTTTTGAACTTTTGCTCGATATCTATGTAGAGTATGGTTTTTACAGGGAAAAACTTATAAATATTGTCAGGAAAGGGAAAGAAGGTGCTGATGAGATCAAAGCAATGATGACGATGTATAGGAATAACCCTCCGGAAAAGATCAACAATTGCAGAGTGATAAAAATAAACGATTACGAGAATCAGATCTCTTATGATATTCTGAAAGGTTCAAAAACTCCAATCGATCTGATAAGATCAGATGTGCTTCAATTTTTTCTTGAGGATGAGACTAAGATTTCAATCAGGCCCTCCGGCACCGAACCTAAGATCAAATTCTATATTAGTGTAAATACTACACTTAATTCAGCTGATAAGTTTGAAGAAACAGAGAAGATCCTTGATAAGAGAATCAATGATATTATTTATGACTTGAAATTATCGTAGCCTTATAAACCACGAAGTAACTCTGAGTTAGACACGGAGTTACACAGAGTATAATCCGTAAAAACTTCGTGTCACTCCGTGGTTAAAAGATTGAATTTATTCATTCTCCAATTATCTTAATAAGTACCCTCTTTTTTCTTTTTCCGTCAAACTCTCCATAAAAAATCTGTTCCCACGGACCAAAATCAAGTTTCCCGGATGTAACAGCAACAATCACTTCCCTTCCCATTATTGTACGTTTAATATGAGCATCCGCATTATCCTCAAATCCGTTGTGCTTATATTGTGAATACGGTTTTTCAGGAGCGAGCTTTTCAAGCCATATTTCAAAATCGTGATGCAGCCCTGCCTCATCATCATTTATAAATACACTTGCAGTGATATGCATAGCGTTTATGAGTATCAAGCCTTCCTGTATTCCGCTCTCATAAAGACATCTTTCCACGTATCCGGTGATATTTAAAAAAGCTCTGCGGGTTGGTGTTTCAAACCATAGTTCCTTTCTGTATGTAATCATAATATTTATTTAGGTCAATCAGGTTTGGAAAGTTAATATGTTTTTCTTAAAACAGATTATAAGTTAGATCAAAATTGAAATTTCAGGCAGAAACTTCAATTTATCCAGTGAACCACTCATCGTTGAAATTCACCATATAAACTTTATCCGTCGATCTTGTCAATGCCGTGTAAAACCAGCGAAGGTAGTCGATGGAAATTTCGTTCCTGTTAAACATTCCCTGATCTATAAAGACCCTCTCCCACTGTCCGCCCTGTGCCTTATGACAAGTGACGGCATAAGCAAATTTAATCTGAAGAGCATTGAAATAAGGGTCATTACGCACGGCTTCAAATTGTTTCCTTCTTGTCCTGATATGCAGGTAATCAGCAAGAACGCTCTGAAATAACTCTTTGTTTTTCTCTGCAGGCAAAGCCGGTGTGTCAAGATGGAGCACATCCATCATTACCTTCGACTCGATCTCAAGGTTATAGTCGGGAAACTTAAGAACCATATCAGCAAAACGGAACCCATATCGCTCTTCATATTTCTTTATTTTTCTGACTTCGGCAATGTCCCCGTTTGCTATGAACCCCGCTCCATCTTCCTCTTCATTAATAATAAAATAATTATTCTTCACCACCATGACCATATCGCCTGGAGAGATTTCCTCTTCCCTGAAGAATATCCTGTTCCGGATGCCCTGGTTATAGCGGTTCGCCTGCTTATTGGAATTTACAACAATTATTGTACCTTCCATTCCACACGTGCCATAAGCTACAGAAATCTCATCAATAAGCTCTTCACCCGTAATTCTGATAGTATCTTTAAAGTTCTGGCAATCTATTGACGGGTGATTGAGATCATTTTCAGCGACCTGTAACCGGACCCTGGTAGCGTTCATCAGCACTCCGGATGACTCGCTCTGGCGCACAACCTGCTTAAGTTCGCAAGAGATCATTTTAAATCCGTATTCACCAAGCACTGAAGGATCGAGAGCCGGGCTGAGGACAGATCCCACCGGAGGAAGTTGTGCCGTATCACCTACAATAATAAGCTTACAATCAGTTCCGGAAT
Organism: uncultured Bacteroidales bacterium; assembly: GCA_963838215.1. Lineage (GTDB taxonomy): Bacteria > Bacteroidota > Bacteroidia > Bacteroidales > VadinHA17 > LD21. The sequence continues at coordinate 705,629 of CAWIQG010000003.1, forward strand.
AAACATATTCAATCAGATCATCCAGCAACCTGCCGCTGCCGAATAATGATGAATCATTCGAACTGTTTGAGACCATCGAAGCTTCATCGACAATAAAAAAGGCATCCTTATTAAGATTCCTGTCAAGTGTAAAACTGCCAAGACCATCCTTAGAAGATCTCTGCCTGTATATCTTTTTATGAATTGTAAAAGCCTGCTTGCCAGCATAAGATGCCAGCACTTTTGCCGCTCTTCCGGTAGGGGCAAGAAGGACTGAACGCATCCTTAACAGATCGAGTGTTTTTACTATTGAACTAATGACACTTGTCTTTCCCGTCCCGGCATACCCGGTCATGAGAAAAATTATATCGTTATTGTTATCACAGATATAACCGGCGATTTTCTTCAATGCGGCCGATTGATCATCTGTAGGAGTATTACCCAGATTTTTGCAAAGCTGATTATATATAATGGTATCGCGCAATTGTCAGATTGTTTTTAAATAATTTTGTTGTAAACTTAAACATTCTTCTTATCATAATAAAAACTCAGTGCAACCCAGTGTTTCTCAGTGAATTCCTGTACAAGTTCTTATCTTTATAAGTTGCACAGAGAACCAGAAAGAAGTACAGAGAGCCACAGACAATTATTTATTATATTTACCCTAAAATAACATAGAATGCCTTTCCTGGAACTATTTGATGAGACACTCGATATCAACTCAACTGAAAACTACGAGTTATCTATTCAGGTAAGCCCTGACGGATTATCTTTTTGTGTACTCGATACAATAAGAAATAAGTTCGTTCTGATGAGGTCCAACGAGCCTGAAGAGAATAAATACTTCAATCCTGATAAGATAAATGAGCTTGTAAGTAAAGATGATTTCCTTACAAAACGATATAAAAAAGTCAATATTGTAACGTCTTCACCCAGGTTTACAATAGTACCTGCACCACTGTTCGATCCCGGGAAGAAAGATGAATACTTCAAATTCAATCATATAATTGAAGAAGGCAATACAATCATCGTCAATAAGTTAGGAGATCCTGATTCATATCTTGTGTTCTCAGTACCAAAACAGATCATTGATCTGATGAGAAGTTACTATCCGGGAGTGCATCCTTATCATCACATTAAACCTTTATTTGACCATATTTCTCATTGCAGGAAAAGCGTAAACGGCAATTATATACATCTTCATGTTGAAAGAGATGTTTTTAATATTGTCATTTTTAATGATAACAAACTTAAATTCTGTAATTCATTTTATTACAGGAACATATCGGATGTTCTCTATTTCGTGCTGAAAGTTTTTAAAAGTCTGGATATTAAACAGGAAGAGACAATCTATTTTAGTGGCCGCACAGAAAAATATGATGATCTGAGTTCCAGCTTTTCAATGTATGTCCGGAACATAAAATTCGCAGAGCCTTCAGGAAACTTCACTTTCAGCTATGTATTTAATGATATGGATCTTCACAGGTTTCTTAATCTTTTCAGTCTCGTAAATTGCGAATAATCGGTGGTAAATATAAAGGAAGAAGAATCGTTCCTCCTTCAAACTTCAAAGCAAGGCCAACAACAGATTTTGCCCGGGAAGGGTTGTTCAATATCCTCAATAACAGAGTTGATTTTGAGACAATTAGCGTACTTGATCTTTTTAGCGGGACAGGCTGCATAAGCTATGAATTTGCGTCAAGGGGAGCTTGTTCAGTACATCTTGTTGAAAAAGATCTTAAGCATATTTCAGGAATCAGACAGATAATTAAGGATATGGGCCTCGATAATATCAAACCGATACATATTGATGTAAAAGCTTATCTGAAAACCTGTTCGGTTAAATATGACATAGTATTTGCCGATCCACCTTATGATCTTTCGTGGTTAAAAGAACTGCCGGATCTTGTCACAAATGCCGGGGTGATTAATAAAGATGGTTTTTTTATACTTGAGCATCCCAAGGGTTTAAGTTTTTCAGAACATGTACTATTTTTTGAGCATCGTAATTACGGAGGAGTGAATTTCAGTTTCTTTAGACCGTTAATTACCTGAATTGTATTATATTGATATTGTATTATTTATAAGGTAATCCAGACAAAACAAGATATTTCTTTTAATAATATTTTGCGGAGTAAAAAAATAGCTTAATTTTGCAACTCATTTTAGCAACTGGTGCGGTAGTTCAGTTGGTTAGAATATCGGCCTGTCACGCCGAGGGTCGCGGGTTCGAGTCCCGTCCGCACCGCCAAGCATAACCGTAATGAAGCTATTATACAGCCAGTTACGGTTTTTTATTCCTCCATATTCCCCGCCATTTCCCCACAATTCAAAAAACTCATTAAAAAAGGCTGCCATTTCTGACAGCCTTCGATAAGCATTATTTCTTAGGTATGTGCTTTACTGGATTAATCAGCCAGTAACTCTTATAAATTGAGTTAACATGCTGGTCTTGTTTCTTCTGGCAGTAACTTTTATGAAGCGTGGCGCATGAGCTGCAAAATACTGGAATCAGTAACATCAGAGTAAATGCTAAGGTTATCAGAATCCTGACAATCCATTTTTCTGTACTGTATATCCGCACTATCGGAAACCAGAAACCATACTTCTGTATCACTTCCCTCCTTTCTTTCAATCCGTGTATACCAAGGGCTAAAAGTGCCATGCTAAGAATGGCAAGCAGGAAACTCCCTTTGTCATGTAAACAGATTACAAAAGAAACTACCATGCCAGCTATACCTATCAGGATCGCAAGGCAAAGGCAGAATTTGCCCCGACGTTTGTTATCAGGTTTTAATGAATCCTGTATGAATCGGCGACGGCCCGAATCAGTTTTAGGATATTTCAGACGGGCAAGGCACGTATTTAACTTGCATACATTTGAGCGGTCAGCTCTCTTTGCTTCGATTGTACGTAGTTTGGCACGAAGGTTTATAACCTTCATGTCATGATCAATGCTGGTTTCCATGACTAATTTTTGAAATAGAATGAATTAATCAGGAAATAAAGTTCAGGCATTACCAGAACATCGGCGGCCAGACAGATAGTCCAAATGATTAAAGGCTCTGTTCCTTCAACCCGAACGGGGTCAGGTTGTGTTTTTTGATAAAAGATTTCTTTCTTCATGTTCGCGGCTTTTTAAAAGGAAAGACCCCGTAAAGTCAAAGAGGCAGAAGCCGCGAAGCAAAACTGCCAGGATCAACCCACGGGGCCAGTATTGTTAATACTAGAATTTTAGACATTAGTTCGCGGCTTTTTGTCAAGAGTAAATGTAAGTCACCGCGATTAATTATGCAAATATTTCACATTGTAAAAAAGGCCCTCAAGTTACCCTGAAGGCCCCCACCAAAAAACAGACATGGAATATGACGCCCATTTCTGCCAAAAGGTGTAAAGTGTGTAAAGTTTGTAATCACTTAGCATCACTTGTTAAGAATTCTTCCAGCTCCTTTGCTGAAGGCTCATCAATGCAGACCACATCAACATTTTGATACCATTTTATTTTTGTATAAAAATATGGTTCAACCGTTGGCGTCGGCTGTATGAATATCTGCATATTGATTGAAGGCTGTATATTCGCTGGAGGCTTTCCCTTGTGCAGAACGGCCTGCCGAATTCTTTCATGTATTTCAATTTTGCTCATCGTATCTTTTTTGTACAAATTCAAGTAACTGCTGAAGCTGATGTTCACTTAATTGCTCTGGCACAATCGGGGGCGGTAAGACTAATTTTAATAAACTATTCAAAAAAGACAGCCTTTCAGCTGGCTTCATGGCGTTAAAGTCCTTTTGCACTTTTTGCCAGTTATCTTCAACGAATGACTGAATAAGGCCCTGCATCTGTTCAGTTGTTCGGTTTGCCGTTCCTCTTTTTTTCCCGTCAGGGTTGCCTCTTTGTCCTTTTTTGAACCGTGCCATATTCTAGAGATTAGATTTCCTGCATTTTCCTGCAATTTGCAGGCATTAAAACCGCTGCAACACTTGCCGCAGGTATTCAATATCAAGGTCAATCTGATAATAGCCGTTGTTTACTTTCTGGCTCAAAACAAACTTACCTCTCAGGAAGTTATAAGCCCACGGGCTGGCTTGTATTAGGTCACCTGTCAGACGTTCGTTTAATGAGTTGTACAGCTCACAAAGTTTGTTCATGTCACGGGCCAGCTTTACTGCTTCTGGGTTTGAAGCGTAAATAGATCGTGCATCGACAAAATAAAACGCTTCCGATTCGACCAGTTCAACCTTGTTGTTATTGACCTGCCACAGTTCAGATACAGCGCAAAACGATTGCTGCCGTGTCACTTTTGCAGTCGTGTACAGCTGGGACGGGTCAGGAAGATCAAGCGTGCTTAAAATTGCTTCTTTTTTCACGGCAAACCGACCGCTGGGGGCTGGAACTTCAACCAGTTTATCAACGGCACTTTTATACGTCCGTTCTGTTTGTAGCAATAATTGGCTAATGTCGCTACACTCACCAAGGTTCAAACCGTTCCAGATGTCAAGAAGGTTCTGCATTGATAGTCTGGCCGCTTCAAGTTGCTGCCGTGTATTGGCCGCGTATTCCAAGTCACGATATACGTTTACTGCCTTTGTTTCTGTTTTCATATTAAAGTTTTTAAGTTGTTTTTGGTAGCAAATCCGTTTCAGAAAGCTTGGCCCCCGACTTAATAAAGATCAGGTCAATAACCTCATCAATTCCTTTCACTTCTTCAGTTATCAGCTCCTTTCTACCTTTCAGGATTTCTGGCATAGGAGTTTCAGATTTTTCAAGTTTGAAATAAGTTACTTCCATTTTGGGAAAGGCTTTCAATTTTGTTTGCGCCTGTGCATCTGTCAGCGTTTTGGCCAGCTCGTTCTCTACAATGGTAAACTGTGCATAAAAGAACAAAAACGGCCCACTTATCACAGGCCCGACGGACAAATAACGTAACGTTTTTTTAAGTTCAATATCAGCTTTTTTCATGTCATTATTTATTTAATTGTGTGTGAGTGCGTTGTGGGTACAGTGCTTAAGTATGTCAAATCCTGCATGGTGCAGCGGAGAATTCGGTCAGTTTTCAATAATCTGACCAATTCAAACGTGCTGGTTACACGGCACTTGTTGCTCTGGTAATTTACAATTGAGCCAGTGATAGTAATAATTACACCGTTCAATACCAATGAATTGCCTCTAATTTCAGCCTGATTGTCGGGGCAAATGTTATTAATCTTTTCGCAAAGGTGTTGAAGATCAATGCTTTTGGGTTCCATTTTGCTTTCGATTTTAAGGGTTGGTTAATAATTTCCTTTCGAGTTTTTCCGTCATGCTTTTATATTCCTGCCGTACTCTGCCGAATTCTCGATAACGATTATAACGGTCAAGGATTAACTTACCGTCGTCTCTAATAACGAATATTTGGTAAAACGAAATTTTTGGCCCGCCGATAGTAGTCGCCACATAAACCGCAAGCCACTTGTTGAATTTTAAGAGCGAAAAGCTGTACCCGTCGAACGTAAACTTTTTTTTCATGTTGTTAATTGTTAGAATTACTCATCATTATCCACTTTGCCTGACGGTACTATTTTTGTGCCGTGACAGCCTTGTGCAATCAGGCGGATCACTGTTTCATTTATGCCATTCTTTGCACACTCTTTTTTGATTACTGCGCTGGTAATAACTCTGTGACTCCTGATCGCTTTAATTGTTAATGCGATTATCCGAGTTGTTTCTTGTTTTGTGCGTGGTGTCTCCATTCTATGTCAGTTTTTAAAAAGCCCGCAGGGAACGACACCGCCCCCCGCTGGGCTGGCAGACAACGGCGACCAGCGACGAACGCCGTTGAATGCTTTATTATTCATGATAAATTCGACCACTTGCGTTCTGTTTTTTTTCTGCGGGCAGTGGCCTAAAATCTTTATGGTTTCCTGCGATCGCTTGCTGGATGATCGCCATTTTCATTTCGTCATTATGCGGGGCAAGTTTTTCAAGGTGTTCAGCCAGCACAATCTTTCTTTCTTCGCTTACAGATTCTTTTTGCTCTTGAATAAAAATCTTAAAAATTGAATTTATTTTTTCGCTAAAAAATTGTATGTCTGTATGTATGTCTGTATGTATGTCTGTTATTGTATCGGTTTTAGATTCAATTGTATCGGTTTCTGATTCATTTGTATTATTTGTAACTTTATGCCAACGTTTATTAATTGATTGTGTGCGTTTTACAGATATGTCTTTTCTTTCATCAAGTCTTCGCTCAACACTATCCGAACCGAACGAACCATTATTGAAGACAAACAGGTCAAAGTCATTTATAACACTTTCTACAATTTTGCTATCGGCATGTAGTTCATAAGCTATACGATCGTAATTCAATTGTAATACGTTCGTATTATTATAAAGACTTTCAATAATTCCCCACCAAATACCATATCCTGTCATACCATGTTTGGAAAGAAGTTCAATTATCTTCTCGTCTGATCTGGCATTGTAATCGTGCGTAAACCAATTTGTGTATTTTTTCATATTCCTGCTTTTTTAAAAGAAGCAACCCCCAGAATTACAGGAACCTACTTTGCGGGCAGGCGTTCTAGGGGCGCTTCCATATTTAAAGTATTATGATTATGTCATCCTTGTAATCTACCCGCTGAATCGTAACAATTTTAATAAGCCCCAGCGCTTCCAGATCACGAAGTGCCCTTCGATATTCTTTGCGGGTTCTTATTCCCGTATTGATCATCGCCCGAAATGATGATATTTCAAGCTCACCTTTTGGATTAGTTCCGTGTTCAAATAAAAAGAACCATATCCAAGACCAGAGCACACCGTTGGCAGTAGTTTTGGTATGGTGTCTAGTCGGGTAATCCTCTGCTGTAAACCACCTGCCTAAACCTTCATTAAATTTCACATAATCGATTTCCATAGTCATTTTTTTATAGTTCGTCAAACCAGAGTTTAAAGTCAGTGAAATTGTGCGCTAGAAAATAAAGCCCGCCGCTGGCTTCTTGTTCTGCTCTGAATTTTCTTCTGATGCTCGCTCATTTTACGTCCTTGGCGACTTTTAATCTCAACAAATAGGCTTTTCCCCTTGTATGTTCCGATAACGTCAGGAATGCCCTCTCTTTTGACGTTCCTGAAGTGTATTTACCAAGCTTTGGGCGGAATAAGCCTGTACTGAGTTCAACTGCGACTGGCAAAACCGCCTGCAAAGTGTGACATACGCAACAACGCAAGCAGTTAAAGACCGTTACTGGTATTCTCTAGAAAATTCTACGGGGTGCAAGGTGTTCAGGCATTGCAATGAATGTATACTTCAGCCGTGCCGCGGCATTGGCCAGCCGTTCCAGTTCAAGAACCGATTCGGGCTTTTTATAAGCCGCTTTCGGTTTCTTCTTTCTTATGTCGGGAATGTCAAACACGCTTGAATTTATTACTTTGTATTTCCATCAGGCTGGCTTCAATGTCCTGTTCCCTGTAAAGAACCCGTCCGCCAATTTTGTAGGCTCGCACCCTGCCTGACTTTGTCAGCTCGTTTAAAGTCGGCAAACTGATGCGGAACTTTTTTGCTGTTTCCTTTCGGGTCAGGTATGTATCTTCCTTTACTGGTACTGGCTGTTTTCCAAATTCAGCCCTGACAGCTTCCTGAATAATTGACTTCAGAGTGTCAGCCGTCACGCCTTCCAAAAAAATTGAGTTTGTTGTCATCTTCGATTTGTTTTTATTGATACTTTCTGATTCTGCTTTATTCGATTGATATTTTACTCATGCAAGTACGGAAGTATCAAAATAATTTGACTTTGTTTTACCCTTACGTTACCAACAAGCTGTTCAGTTTATTCAAACAAGAAAAAAGGCTACCAAATAATTGATAGCCAGTTAATTAAAAATGACTTGAAAAATAGCCCGTAAATAATTACATAAATATTTTTACAGACAACATTTTGATCTGATTTTGATTTTTAATTTTGGTGTTTAAAACGTCATTTTTACTTCGCAACTGATAAAGGATTCCCGACAAAGAAAGTGCTTGATGAATGCTTCACAGCGGTTTCTTCCATACCAATACGGACATACTTTAAAAACTCCCTTGTTGAACGGTGCCCGCTGAATTTCATCACGTCTAATATTGGTAAACCACTCAAATACATCAGTGTACAGCCTGTCCTTCGGGCTGTATGTGTGCAAATTAAATCAGCTTTTTTAACGGATGTTTTAACCTTCAGGCCGCCCTTATTCTTTTCAACCTGAATAAGCTCTGTAATCTTTGCCTTGGCGCCTATCTTCTTAATCCTTTCATTGACTTTCTGTTCAATGGTTCTTGGCAAGTCGTAATCGTATCGCTTTAGGATTGTTTCCATTTCGGGCCTGACAGGTACAAGACAACGTTCACCCGTTTTTTTCTGTATCAGTTCAATGAATCTTTTACCGTCAATTTCCCTGATATTTGACTTATTGATCTTACTGTAATCGGAATATCTCTGAGCTGTATAGCACCCGCATAAAAATACATCTCTCACAACCTCGAAAGGCTTATTATCTGACAAATCCAATTCAAAGAGTTTCTTCAGTTCTGCTTCAGTCAAGTAAATGCTGTCAGTGGGCTCAGAAATTGTTTTAAAGGCCTTCCTTTCAATTTCTATGTTATTATGAAGCCCTTCGTCACGGGCAGCCCTCATAATGGTTTTGAAGCTCTTAATATGCTTCCCGCAATAATTTGCACCACAACCCCTGCTGTAAAAATACTCCAAGAATGAATTATAAACGTCAATTGAAACATCATTCCAGTCAAGGGGCTTATATGGTTGCTTCGGGTATACCTTTGCCCCCTTGCGTGGCTTTATACCTTCATTCTCAATACCCTGAAACAGATTAAAGGATAACATAAACCCTCGGAGAACACGAAGGGAACCATAGGAGTATCTTTTCTTTGTTGTTCCCACAGTTGCCAGCCTTTTGCCGCTGGTTGCCTCATCAACAAACCTTTTGATATACTGATTCAGGGTTTCCTTTCCTGCTGGTTCTTCATTCTTTATCCAGCGGTCAAAGCCTTCAAGAACATCCTTAAGCCATTCCTTTGAAACTGGGATAGTTAAGTTTTAATTGCTTTCCTTTAAAACAAAGTCTTTCAACTGGGTGAAATAGTCATTAAAGTTGACCTAGATCATCATTTGTCAAAGACCTCGTTTTGTTCAGCCCTCTGAACAATCATTTCAGTTTTGTTACTCCAATATTCAGGGAATATTTTTTTAGATGTCTTAAGAATTAAGTCGGTTTTCCGTCCGTCCTTAAATCTCAAATAAATGGTTGTCAGTTGACCTTTTTCCTTTGATTTGATAAGAAAGTGAATACTTGCCATGATAGATTTATTATTCAGTTAAACTATCTAATTGTTCTTCCAATTCTTCAATTAATTGAAGTGTATCGACACTGAGCTCATCGCCAAGAACTTTGTAAGCTCCTGTTCTAGCCTAACATAAATTTCCAATAAATCAATTAAAGGCATTCCTTTTAATTCAGATAACAGTTCTTTTTTTGCCATAACTTTTGGGATTTGGTTTATAACACCTCAAAGGTATATAATTCCCCACATATTCCCCACAATTATTTAATCTTTCTTTATTCTTTCAGTTTTGCTTTAATCTATGAATATGATTAAATGAGCTTTTCAGTAAGACAGAATGAGCAAATCAGATTAGAAAGAACAATTAAATTGGCGTACCGTCCGCACCGCAAGAAAAACAAAAGCAGGTTCCATCGGAACCTGCTTAGTATTTTAATGAAGTAGCGTTAACATTTTACTGTCATAAGCGGACTCATTAAAATAAGTTAAATGCTGCGTTCACAGCATTTTCGTTTTCATTTGGACAGATAACCTCAGGATGAAAGGGTCCGATCCCGTATGACGGGATCATTCCCTTCCGCACCGCCAATAAGAACGACAAAGCCTCTGAATTTAAGGGGCTTTGTTGTTTATTATATACTTATCTTATTTTACCACCTTCATCAACTACATCTTCATGTTAACCAACTTCTTCAGTTCTTTCAAGCAAGAGAAATCTTAATCTTTCCAATTAAAAATATAAAAGAATAGGAATATTAAACTATGGTAAGTTTTAAAATAATAAAAACAATAGAATCATCGTTTTAAAGTCGCTTGGTTTTCAATTTTAATCCGGACAGATATGAAATACATTCTATTGTCAATGTGTTTAGGATTTCTCGCAGTCAACTGCCAATTATTAAAAGCAAATGTAAAGACTCCAGGAATAATTCATATTTCAGGACAAGTAATCGATAGCACTGACGCTTCACCATTGGCATTTGCGACGATTAAAATCAAAGGTAAAAATGTTGCCGCAATCACAAAAGATAATGGTTATTTTGAAATTGACGTTCCTTCTGATTCATGTATTCTGCAGGTGACATATCTTGGATACAAAAGCAAAGAAATAAAACTTAACCCTAAAGCGGTAAACAATGCCTTGACCATCAGGCTTGCAAAAGTAACTAAACAACTTGGAGAAGTGTACGTTGTCAAAGAAAAAGAAAAAATTATCCGTTTATCGGCAGATGAGATCAGCTCGGTAAAAATTTCCCCTGAATTAATCTCAAAATTGCCAAATCTCGGCGAAGTGGATGTCATGCGTTCGTTTCAGCTATTACCGGGTATTTCCGGGACCAATGAATCATCATCCGGCTTGTACGTAAGAGGTGGAACTCCTGACCAGAACCTTATCCTTTTCGATGGAATGACAATTTATCATGTCGACCATTTTTTTGGGTTCTTCAGTGCTTTTAATGCTAATACAATTGATGATATAGAATTGATGAAAGGAGGGTTTCCGGCTCAATATGGAGGACGGTTATCGAGTGTCATGGATATAACGGGAAAACCTGCTGATATGGACCATTTCAAAGGTGGAGGCGGAATAAGCCTGTTGAGTGCGAACGCTTATGTAGAGGTGCCAATTATAAAAGATAAGGTCTCTTTCCAGTTAGCAGCACGTCGTTCATATTCTGATCTTATTCAGACCGGTTTGTACAATAAAATATTTGATATGTACAATCAATCCACAACTACCGTAAACATTGCACCGACTAGTGGTTCAGGAGGTTATGGCGGTTTTGGAGGGCGTCGTTCTTTTCAGCAACAGAACGTTACTCCTACATTCCATTTTTACGACCTGAACTCAAAGATTACATATAAACCCTCTTCAAAAGATGAAATTTTCGTAAGCTTTTACAATGGGGAAGATAAACTCGATCAATCGCAAAGCATCTCTTCAGAATTTTCAAGAAATGGTTCCTCAGGAGGGCTCACCAATCTTACAAATTGGGGAAATACGGGGGTAAGCGCTCAGTGGCTGAGAAAATGGAATGATGACTTTAACAGCCATATTTTCATTTCCTATTCAAATTATTTTAATCTTACCGACCGTGAATATCAATCGGGAGGAACAGGAACACAGTTAAGCACTGCCCAGGCATTTGATAATGCAGACCTGTCGAATTATATAAAAGATCTTACCTTCCGGTTTAAAAATGAATGGAAAATTGGGAATTACAACCAGGTTGATTTCGGAACGGAAATCACCCAGTATAATATAAAATACACTGGTCAGCGGACTGATACCCTCACTGTAAACGGGAAAGCAATTCTGTATTCATTCTATGCACAGGACAATATTGAAATTACAAAAAAGCTGCATTTACTTGCAGGATACAGGGGTTCTTATTTCATGGGAACCTCGGAATTCTATTCAGAGCCTCGCGCCTCGCTGATATATGACCTCAACAAAAACTTTTCATTTAAAGCCGCATTTGGAAAATATTACCAGTTCGTCTCATGCGTGACACAGGAAGATATTCTTGAAGGCAACAAAGAATACTGGTTACTCGACAATAAGACAAATGTCCCGGTAAGCTGGGCCCTTCATTATATTGCCGGAGCGACCTATGAAAAGGGTAATTATCTTTTTAATGTAGAAGGGTATTACAAAGACCTGGATAATGTCCTGGAAGAATCGCAGCGCGCAACACAAAATTTCCTTGCACCAGCCAATACGGATAACATTTATTCCGGAACGGGTATTGAAAAAGGAATTGAATTCCTTGCACAGAAAAAGTTAGGAAATACGACCGGCTGGTTATGCTATACACTTGGTTCGGTAATTTACAATTTCCCGGATTTAAATTATGGAAAATCTTTTTATGCGGACCAGGACCAGACACACGAAGTAAAAGCCGTGGTTAACCGTACCATAAAAAGATGGGATTTTGCTGCTACATTCGTTTATGCCACAGGCAAACCCTATACTGCACCAGAGAGTCTCTATCAGCTCACAATGCTCGACGGTACGGGCAACAGCTATTATCACCTTGACCAAAAAAATGGTGACAGGTTACCGCCGTATAGCAGGTTCGACGTGGCAGCGACATATAACTGGAAAACAAAATCGGCAAAAATGCATATTTCTGCCTCAGTTTTCAACCTTTTCAATCATCAGAATATCTGGTACAAGGAATTCAATCCCCAGGGATACCAGCTCAATATAACTAATGTCACTTACCTGGGAATTACTCCTAACATTTCTTATGCAATCGATTTTATATAGAAAAAAGTATGCGAAACACTATCATAGCAATTATTATCAGCCTGTTTTTTGCCGGTTGCGAGAAAGAACAACTGAGCAACGGACACTCCGACTTAATAGTCGTGGAAGGTTATTTGTATGCTGGCCAGCCTGTGGATAGTATAAGATTGTCGCAGGTAGTATATTTCAATAGCTCCGACACCGTCTTCCATGGAGTTTCCAATGCTACTGTATCTATCATTGGTAACGGAACTTCATACAACCTTAATCCGTCGGCCATCCAGGGTTATTACTATTACCCGGGTAAGGATCTTGCAATAAATCCGGGTGAAACTTACTCCCTGAGTATTACTTACAACAACCAGCACATAACCTCGCAAACTACTGTTCCCAGCAGTGCTTCAGGACTCCAGATTTCTTCTAATACAATTTTAGTCGATACTGCCCTTACAATGCGCGAATTGAGAGATTCATCATTGCTTATCAACTGGAGCAATCCCAATAAGGATTACTATTTCGTAATACTCGAAAACAAAGACAGCGTACTGACTCCAATTACTGTTACAAGCACTTATGGCGGGTTTGGCGGAAATGGCGGATACACCGGAACAATTAACCTGGCAAGAAGGTTTCAGACAAGACCTATTCAGGATTCACTATACCGTGTATCTCTGTTCTCCACAGTCGGTAATTATGGCAATTACGTATTTAAGCTGTATAAGGTCACAAAAGATTATGCAAGTTTGTATCAGAGCAGCACTCAAAATTCGATAAGCTTAAATGAACCATTCACTAATATCAACAATGGCTTAGGAATTTTTACGGCATTCAGTGTATGCGATAGCCTTTCTTTCGAGGTTAAGAAGAAGCAATAGAATCTTGCCGTAATATCAAACAGGAATCAAAAAAAGACTTTGATAAAAATTGACATCTATGTTTTATAACATATATTTGGGAGTCACATCACTTAAACTTCTCAGGGTGATAGATAATCTTAAATAAAAAATCGCCATTTTTATCATTATAGGAATAAATCCATGTAAGATTTTTATTAAGTAATTTATTTAGAGTTGGTGATGTTTTGATTTTATTCAGAATCGCCGGCTCCATAAAATTCTTTAATCTATTGGCGGCCGATGAATCCAATTCGCGGTATATAAGAGTATAATTAAAATGGATGGTGCTATCTTGAAGAGCATACACTTTATCCATTCGTGTTTCTTTGTCAATAAGTGTAGGACAATGTTTGTTCATGTTTTTTGCAAACCGCCTGACTTCCTTATCAATTGAAGGAGTCCTGAAAAATATTATCAGTGTGGTAATGAGCAGAACAATGCAAAACAGAAGCGCACCAAATATCTTTTGTTTTTTATTCATAATTTAAATCTTTGAATTATTGAAGATTCTCGCAGCAATGCTATTTTGTTATTCTTGATTCAGGACCCACGACGCAAGCTATAAGATGGAATAGTATTCTTTCAGCCTAACGACAAGCTATCACCCCTTTGAAAAATCCAAGCGATTCGGCAATACCGGGCAGCGGATCTTTCATATCTTTTTCAAATTCCAGACTGCAGTTTCCGCTGTATTTAATCTTCAGGAGGGTATCAACAACTTTCGGAATATCGATGATTCCTCGTCCCATTTCAACTGTTGTTCCCTCTTTCGTGGGTTTATCGACATCTTTCACATGCATATCATAAATCCTCGATTGGTACTTCATTATATCATCAGAAGGATCCTGACCATCCCTGGTAGTGTGTCCGATATCGATACATATCCCGATTCGGGGATCAAGATCTTTTATATGGGTCCATATATCAGTGGCGTTCGGATACAGAGGATTGTCCGGACCATGATTATGAATTGCCAATCTGAAATTGTAACTCTTTATCTTCTCCTCAACATAAGGAAGAAGCTCATAATCAGGGGCTCCAACGATCAGCTTAACTCCTGCCATTCTTGCATATTCAAAGGCCTGGTCAACTGATTCTCTGGTCTTCATATAAACCACGCCTACGGTATAAACATTTATTCCGGCAGTTTTAAACTTCCCTAAAACTTCATTTATTTGCTTCTGGCTGCTGTTCATAGGCATATGAAAATCTTTAAGGGACAGATTTGTAACCTCTATCCTCTTCATCATTTCGATGGTTTTTTCAACAGTAAACTCTTTGAAAGTATAACCAGCCATCCCAATGCTGAAAGTGCTTTTTGTCTTTTCAGCAGCGACAGCCATGGCAGGGTTAGCTAATAATGAAGAGGCTCCTGCTGCGAGAACTCCGGTACCGGCTAACTTTAAAAACTGACGTCGTGATTTCACAGTTTTAATTATTAAGCTGTTAATGTTATTTTCTTACAACCATATTATTATCAATAAGCCTGCTGTTGTAGGTCTGAATGATAGCTTTCAGTTTTTCTTCCATTGGTAGTTGAAGTTCCGGATCTTTACCAATGAGGTTATTCTCGAGGAAAATGTCTTTTTTATAGTCATAGAATCCGACAGTCTTGGTATCAATCATCTCCAGAATATGATCTTTCATATAAAGATGATAAGTACTATTTGCGGTATTAAAGGCAAATGATTCATAAGAATCGTCTAAAAGATTGTTACCAAAGGCAATATACTCTTCGTCATAATTCAGATAATTTAATACAGTCGGCATAATATCAATCTGTTGCGCTATCCGTTTCTTCCTCCCCTTTAAATCGCTTCCGGGCTTATAAAATATTATCGGAACGCAGTAAGCGCCAAAGTTATTCTGGAATTCTTTATGTACCGACTCGTTGGTATGATCTGCAGTAATAACAAAAAGAGTATTTTTAAACCATGGGCTTGCTGACATTTTTTTGAACATCTCGCGTAATGCAAAATCAGAATAGCCGATTACTTCAAGTATCGGAGCCGGACCTTTTTTAAATTTGCCTGTGTATTTTTCAGGAACTTTAAACGGATGATGCGACGATACTGAAAATATTGCAGCTAAAAATGGCTGTTTGAAGGTATCCAGCTTTCCTGCAAAAAATTGGAAAAATGGTTCATCCCATACTCCCCATATACCATCAAAATCTGCTTTGTTGGGATACTGATTAAGCCCGAAGTAGTCATCAAATCCTGCCACTTTTGTAAATGAGTCAAATCCCATTGACCCGTTTGGCGCACCATGGAAAAAGGCAGAATAATACCCTTTTTTCTTAAGAAGAGTGGCCAGCCCGTTGATCTGGTTATTTGCATAATGAGAAATTACGTACGGAGTCTCAAGCGATGGTACTGAAGATAAAACGGAAGGTATACCATCAATTGACTTCTTGCCGTTTGCAATTGATACATCAAAAGTTATACTGACATCAATAAGGGAATCGATAAAAGGAGTGTAACCCTTATATGTTCCACCTTCCAGATTGTGATTAAAAGCACCGATATACTCCCTTGCGAAGCTTTCGAGAATAATTATTACAACATTATCGTTGGAAAATGGTTTGATTTTAGCCGGAATATAATGAGGGTTGTAAAGTTTGCTAAGCTTTTCATCATCAAAAAACTTATACTTTACTAATGGTTTCTTGTTAAAAGTTCTTAGGATGCTGAACGGTGTATTCAGAACAATTGCAACATTTTGCGGGTCATTAACATATCTTGCAGCATTACTGATAGTTATAGGACGTGTTGAATGTTTATAACCACCACGGGCAGCGCCTATGACAAGCGCAATAACCAGGGGGATCATCAGAATGTTTACCGAATAATAACCAATTTTATTGACCTGACCAGGTTTTTCTGTTTTAACCTTATTATACAGGTAGATCATCAGAAATAACAGAAAGAGAATGAAAAGAGTTGCCGGCCAGTAATCAAAAAGAAATCTGAAAAATAATCTCCCGTTATTATCTTCATGTTCAAAAGTTTTAAAAACATCCGCTGTTGCTCTTTTATCAACAAACCTGTAATAGACAAAGTCCATTCCGTTGACCACAATTGCGATACCATTTGTGATAAAGAAGATATACTTCAGAACTGCCTGATAAACATCATTGTAGCGGATTTCCAAAGGTACAATATGCAAAAGGATCAAAAGCATGTTGATGTACACGACTGCTGAAATATCAAATACGAGACCTCCCTTCAGTATAGTTATAAATTGACTAAAAGTTATATCGGGGAACATCTTATAGTTGAAAACATAAAAACCTATCCGGCAGAGAGTGAAAAGGAGCATAATTAATAATATCCTGTATGCCAGAACAACGAAAATATTTCTGGAAATTAACCATTTCTTCATATAATTACCTGTTATTCATTAATTTCAAAATATCCTGCAAGTACAGATCAAACAAAAAATTACCACAATAAACATATAAAAACTACCTGTCAGTTGCAAGCTCTATATTTTTTATCCAGATTAACATAGTTGCTGTTGTTTTATTAGATGAATCTGAATCGTTTTCCACTTTGCTGCTGCTACGATTACGGCCTCCCGTAGCTCCTTTTCCCCCACCACGTGAA
Organism: uncultured Bacteroidales bacterium; assembly: GCA_963838215.1. Classification (GTDB taxonomy): domain Bacteria; phylum Bacteroidota; class Bacteroidia; order Bacteroidales; family VadinHA17; genus LD21. The sequence continues at coordinate 722,675 of CAWIQG010000003.1, forward strand.
CCACTACGGGAACCGCCTGATGGAGATTCTGAAAACGCCGGTGGCTCTTCGTTGTCCCCGGGACCATCCGTAACTGATTCATCCGGGTACTCAATACCAAAAGTAAAAGGCATTGTCCCTTTTCCTTCTTTTGAGTTTCTGAATGGTAATTTAGCAACAGGCATCACCAAATAATAATGCAAAGTTCCCTCTTTATCATATTTGACTGATCCTCTGAAATTGTCAATATTGTTTGAAGGGAAACGTGTTACTTCTTCATTTTTAAAACCGATAAGTTCAATCGTATTTGCAAGAGCAAGAGGAGTTTCCTGCAGTCCGTCTGATTTTATATTATCATGTGGATTGTTTTGAGCACTGACTGTGGAATTCTGAGAACCGACAGGGAAACGGATTCCCATTTTCTTTATAGGTTTCTTGTCCATATTGACCCATATTGTGAGTCCCTGGTTTAAAATCCTGTTCTGAACTTCAGTATCTTCAATCTTCATGGCGATATAGATATTTGCATTATCATTTGAAAGTAAAAAATATAGCTTCCCTTTCTTATAATAAATATATTCATCAGAGAGAATATTCATATCTGTATCTCCATTCTTATGCCAGATGCTTAATAAAACCTTTCCCTTCTGGGCATTGAGACTGGTACATGCAATTAATGATAAAAATATAATGACTTTTTTCATTTTCCCGAAGCAGAGTCAAACTCATGACCTTCCCTATCAGACAGTAATTCCTGCAGATATATTCCCGGAAACTTATATAAAAATAATTTTACAGATACCCCTAACAACCTCAGGGAACACTTTTCTTCTGCAAACATAAAAAAATTCTATATTTGGCAATGTATTATCGAAAGTTTAAAAGTTATGGCCCATCACAACACAATCAAATATAATAACTATAAAAATCTTACCGAAAGGATTAACATGTTTCCACAGGGTGCAGTTGCGTCTGATCTTCTTTTTGAAATACTGAAAATCCTTTTTTCCGAAAGGGAGGCCGGGCTTGTTTCATTGTTGCCGATTAAACCTTTTAATGCAAAGAAAGCTGCCGGAATATGGAAAATAAAAGAGCCTGACGCACGCGTGATATTAAATGATCTGGCTGACAGAGGAATACTGCTTGATACAGAAATGAATGACGATGTTTTGTACTCAATGCCCCCTCCTATGGCCGGATTTTTTGAGTTTTCTCTAATGCGGTACAGAAATGATATTAATCAGAAGACACTTTCTGAACTTTTTTATCAGTACATGAATGTTGAGGAAGACTTTATTAAAAATCTTTTCACATCTGGAGAGACTCAATTAGGAAGAGCTTACGTGAATGAAGAGGTTCTTTCAGGCGAGAATATGCTTCATGTGCTTGACTATGAAAGAGCATCCGAGGTAATAAAAACTGCATCATCTATTGGAATAGGGATTTGTTATTGCAGACACAAGATGGAGCATGTCGGTAAAAACTGCAATTCTCCAATGGATATCTGCATGACATTTAATGGAAGCGCTGATTCACTGACAAGGCACGGAATTGCAAGAAAAGTCAGTGTTATTGAAGGAATTGACTTGTTACAAAAAGCCCGCGGTTTTAATCTGGTGCAGTTCGGTGAAAATGTCCAGGAAAATGTGAACTTTATCTGCAATTGTTGCGGTTGCTGTTGCGAAGCCCTTATAGCTGCCAGGAAATTCGGATTTCTTAACCCGGTACACACGACTAACTTTTTTCCGGAAATTATTGAGGAAAACTGCAATGGTTGCGGAAAGTGTGTTTCATTATGCCCTGTGGAGGCGATGACTCTGGTTTCTTCCAATGATCCTAATAAACCGCTCAGGAAGAAAGCAAAACCTGATCTGGAAATTTGCCTTGGCTGTGGAGTTTGTCTTAAAGGTTGCGAAAAAAAGGCGATGGAACTCCGTTCACGAAAAGAACGGGTAGTAACACCTGTTAATTCAGTTCACAGGGTTGTTATTATGGCTATTGAAAGAGGTAAGCTTCAGAATCTTATATTCGACGAACAGGTTTTGTTCAGCCACAGGGCTATGGCAGCAGTACTGGGAGTAATACTCAGACTGCCTCCTTTAAAACAGGCGATTGCAAGTAAGCAGTTCAAATCAAGATACCTTACTGCATTGCTTAGGAGACAGAATATTTAATAAAAAACACCAGGTCCGATATCTATAAGCTTTTTGGAACCTGGCGTCTTATAAACTGATTTAAAATATCATTTCTTTCCTGAATCTTTCATAAGCTCTTTCAGATCGGTATTTTTAAACTGGTTAAAGATCTGATTGGTTTTTCTCGCCGCAAAAAATCCAAGCAGCATTACAAGAACAAAAATTGCTATTAAAACATATGAAACAATTTTTGTTGTCTCAACATTCGATTTAAGAGCTTCTACAAGAGCGTTATAAAATAACCATAATGCAAAAAGATTAATAGCCAGACTTATAATTACAACAATGTAAGGGCTAAAGTGACCCAGAAAACCTAAGAATGCACTAATTGGCATAACAACCATTACAGCAGCTGTTACTCTGACGTTAGCCTCGAAATCCGTATTCCCTTTACAGATTGAAGATATCACTAATAATATTACAGCACCGATAAATAATCCTATTATCGCGAAAATAATAGACCAGACAAAAGACATAATACCTAGAGCGCCCCCAAACATACCACCGGTTACTCCCCGGAGATTGAGAATACTCCAGAGAAATGAGAATACGCCGGCAACAGCACCGTAAATTACTGCCTTAATCAAAGGTTCAGTCATCCCTCCAGAGGTTTTCATGGCAGAGAAGTAGGATTTCGGATTTACAAGGACATCTTTTGATTCCTTAATAAACAGATTAAAATCAAAGGTTCCGTTGTTCATAGTTTAAGTAATTAACAGGTTTATTAATTAACGATCAGAAAATTAAAAAATAAGATTCCAAGTTAAATAATATTTCATTAAATCGCTAAAAAATGAATGAAATTTACAACTCCTTTTTATTCAAGATAAGTGTATCCGTACAGTCCGGAACGGTAATTTGAGAGGAATTCTTTTCCCTCCTCAAGAGTTATTATCCCGGCCTTGACAGAAGTTGTAACCCAGGTCTCAACTGTTCTGACCATCTTCTTTGAGTTGTACTGCACATAATCCAGCACTTCAGCAACTGTCTCTCCATCAATTACCTGATCGATCTTGTAACCATCGCTGTCAACTGACACATGTACAGCATTTGTATCACCAAACAGGTTATGAAGGTCGCCCAGAATTTCCTGGTATGCACCTACAAGGAACACACCCAGATAATAAGGTTCTTTCCCTTTTAAGGAGTGAACCGGAAGCTGGTGCGATGAGTTGCGGGTTGAAATAAAGTTGTCAATCTTGCCATCGGAATCACAGGTCATGTCCTGAATAGTGGCATTTCGCAGAGGCTCCTCGTTAAGTCTGTGAATGGGCATTATCGGGAATATCTGATCAATGGCCCAGGCATCAGGAAGTGACTGGAAAAGTGAAAAATTACAGAAGTATTTGTCCGACAGTATCCTCGATATCTGCTTCACCTCTTCAGGTACATGCTTTGTAACATTGGCCATCTGGTAAACTTTACGTGCAATGGACCAGAACAATCGCTCAATCTGAGCCCGTGTTTTCAGATCAATAAGTCCAAAGCCGAATCTGTCAAGGGCCTCCTCTCTGATCTGCTGGGCATCGTGCCAGGTCTCCAGCATTCTTGACTGATTAAAGTCATCCCATAATGGATATAGTTCCTTTACCAGCTCGTGGTCATTATCAGTAATAAGGTCCTCAACATCCCATGAAGGAAGGGTTGTGGTTTCAAGAACTTCAAATATCAGAACTGAATGATGAGCAGTAAGTGATCTCCCGGATTCTGTTATGATATTCGGATGTGGAATATTGTTCTTATTGCTTGCATCGACAAATGTGCTGATAGAGTCATTTACATACTCCTGGATAGTGTAATTAACGCTGCTCTCGCTGTTTGAAGAACCTGTACCATCGTAATCAACGCCCAGCCCACCGCCTATATCTACAAATTCCACATTAAAGCCGAGGTTACGGAGCTGAACATAAAACTGAGAAGCCTCGCGCAATGCAATTTTAATCCGCCGGATTTTTGTAACCTGGCTGCCTATGTGAAAATGTATGAGCTTGACACAATCTTTCATTTTGTTTCTCTGGATGAAATCAATAGCTTCAAGCAATTCACTTGATGTCAGGCCAAATTTGCTGATATCTCCACCAGAATCTTCCCATTTTCCGCTTCCCACACTTGCAAGTTTAATGCGGATACCAAGATTTGGCTTAACCTTCAAACGTTTTGCAATTGTTGTGATAAGTTTCAGTTCATTGAGTTTTTCAACAACAAGGAATATTCTTTTACCCATCTTCTGAGCCAGAAGTGCAAGCTCAATATAATCTTCATCCTTATAACCATTACATATAATGAGTGATTCAGGATCAGTATTGATGGCAATTACAGCATGAAGTTCGGGCTTGGATCCGGCTTCCAGACCAATGTTGAATTTTTTTCCGTGACTTACTATTTCCTCAACCACAGGCCTCATCTGGTTGACTTTTATGGGATAGATAATAAAATTCTGAGCTTTGTACCCGTACTCCTCCGAAGCCGATTTAAAACATCTGGATATGCTGATGATCCTGTCGTCGAGTATATCCGGGAACCTAACAAGCACTGGTGTGGAGACATCAGAGAGTATCAGTTCATCCAGCAAGTCTTTAAGATCGACAGAAATACCGTTTCTCTGAGGCGTAACAATTACGTTTCCTTTTTCATTAATTGAAAAATAATCAACACCCCACCCTTTTATGTTATATAATTCAGCAGAATCTTCGACACGCCATTTTCTCATGATTAGTTATTTTGCCTTAGTTTATCAGCTCGCAAAGGTCATAAAAAAAAGTGTTTTTTACAATGTTATTAAAATTCGATGAATTCTTTATCTTACTTCCACGGTTTTCAGATCAATCCGATCCAATACCTTATATACAGGATATGGATTATAACCAATACCCCATTGAGGAACAAGATACCTGTCAAAGAAGTTCCATATTACCATACCATCATTAGATTGTGGTTCAAGTAAATAGGCGGCCACATTTGCAAGGGGCTGAGCTGTTCTGACAATAATAGTCCCTGTCTGGAAATTAAGTGTATCAATTACACTTTTACCACTTATAGTATTTATATAATGACCCTGATTTAATCTTTCAGCACATTTCAAGTCGCTGATTTCAAATCGTTCAACCTTAATTTTATATTCATTCATCAGCTTTTCCAGTCTGATTCCATGTAACTTAAGAAGACCAACAATTTCCGGGTCGCTTGTATTGACAATGTAAGCAAATGGAAATTTTACGTTTTTCACAGGATAATAATCAATATAGTAAGGTATTGTGACATCTTTCTGCATGTCGGTCCTCTTGTAGCTTTTTCTCCCGTTTGTTACGGCACCGGGTTCTGCCTCAAATGTTCTTATAGTGACCTTTTTTGGAGCTGGCCTTACTTTGTACTCAATTGCAAAAGAATCGGTTACAGCAGGATTTTCCCCGCGGGCAATTGTTTTGTCATCAGCATTCTTTAAGAGGTTCTTTATTTCAGATCTGTGAGCCGATACATAATCAAGCAAAGAATGTATAAGGTAATAGCAACCAAAAACACGCGATTTGAAATCGGCATAAACATAATTTTCATTCAGAATACCCAGTCTGTTCCTTATCCCAAAATAGTTTGTCATATAACGTGGTTCGGAGGCATCGAGAACCCAACCTTTATCAGGGTCCAACATATCGTAAAACTCTCCATAAAAACAATTTTCAACCTTGTAAGTATTGAAGAGAGTCTTTGACATTTCCGGCATCATTTTATTCTGCATATAGGATATTAATGAATTATCTCCATTTGGATTTACCATCCATGTAAAAGTTGTTGGTTCAACATGATACGATCCATCTGTTGTATGACAATCCATAAAAACCGATGGATCCCACCGATTAAAAACATTTGTTAATACCCCTCTCACTTCCGGCGATTCAGCCTTCATGGCATCGCGGTTAAGATCGAGGAACTGACCATTGTACCTCACCCCGACACCATTTACAGGACCATTCTGGTATGTCCTATTCAGTTGAGTGATCTTCTCATTTCCGTCAGGGTTAAACAGAGGGCAAATGAGGAGGATGACATTTCTTAGGAGTTCTGGATTTTTATCTTTTAGCAAATCCCTGGCATACATTAGTGTTGCTTCTTTCCCTTCAACTTCACCTGCATGAATATTTGCCTGAATATATATTACAATCCTTTTGTCGTTGGGAATCTCCTTTGGTGACTTTGGCAGAGGGTTTCCGATAACCAGAAGAGGGATTTCCCTACCTTCGACCGAAGTAGCAATATTCTCAACTCGGATAAAAGGAGATGAATTTTTCAACTGATCAATAAATGTTATAACATCCTTATAATCAGATGTGGATTTATAATCCGATTTTTCAGCTATGGTTCGTAATTCAACCTGTCCGAATATATTTGCACCAGCTGAAAATATTGCAACCAAAACAATTAAAAACTTTTTCATGCTAAACTCGATTAATAAATATGCGATAAAAATAGAAATAAATTTCCCGTGAATTATGATTCATTCTATTTTGAGATTAAAATAACTTTGTTGACGAAGTGCTTTGAGATCCTATGAGCCAACTTTATGGAACTTTGTGATTAAAACAAAACTCTAAACCACAAAGGCTAACTAGGGATTTCACAAAGGTTTACAAAGATAGAATAAAGATTTTTTGTTCTAAAACCCTATTCCCTATGAATAAATCTATTAAATATCAGAATATTATAAAATAATTTAGATTATTTCAATTTAAATGTGTAGCTTGCGCCATTAATTTAAAAACAGAATAAAATGAACAAAGGAACAGTAAAATTTTTTAATGTATCAAAAGGATTCGGATTCATTAAAGATGCAGATTCGGATAATGAATATTTTGTACACGTATCAGGTCTGAAAGATCAGATTAAAGAGAATGATGAAGTTACATTTGAACTTCAGGAAGGCAAAAAAGGAATTAATGCAGTAGACGTTAAACTAGCTTAGTTTATCCATACAAAGATTTGTTATTCAAAGTCCCGCCGAGAGCGGGACTTTTTTTTATTGTCTCTTTTTTTCTTCTTTCTTAGCTTTTTTTGCAAGACGCTTTTCTTTAAGACTTTTCGTCGGCTCTTTCTTGTTTTTTGCCTGTTCTTTAGCTTTTTCGTGTGACATGGCTGTATATTTTAAGTTAAAAAAGTACTCCAAATATAAAAAAAATCATCCAAATCTCCAGTTATTTTCGCTTTTTGATTACTCATTGTCGGTCATAATAATCTTCCGGCTTCCTTATCAATGAACCATTTTACTACACCATGCACCGGATCAATATATGATGCAGGATAGTTTATTTCCAAGGAATTTTTTTTCAATATCTTTTCAACAATCTCTGCCTTCCTGTTACCTGTCACCAGAAAAGCAACAGAATCTGCATTATTAATAACTTTGCCTGTAAGGGTAATTCTTTTCAGCTGAGTAACCGGATGGAGCGCCACTTCGCATATTTTTTCAGAAAAGAGCAAATCTTTATTCCCCGGAAAAATCGAAGCTGTATGTCCGTCTTCGCCCAATCCAAGTATTATCAGGTCAAACGAAGGTAAATCATTTTTCTTCCTGACATACTCAGATATTTCCTCAGAATATCGCTGAGCCTCCCTGTAAGGATCGTTCTCTCCTTTAATCCTGTGGATATTGGAAGAAAGGATAATAATTTTTTCAAATAATCTGTGTCTGGCCATTCCATAGTTACTTTCAGGGTCATCTGGAGGTACACATCTTTCATCACCCCAGAAAAAATGAACAAATTCCCAAATTTCTAATTTGGGATAATGTTCACCAAGCACTGAATATAGTAATTCCGGGGTGGCCCCTCCTGAAAGAGCAACTGAAAACAATTTTTTTTGCTTAACTGAGCGAGTAATTATGCTTACCATTTCCTCAGCAAATTTCTCAGCCAGTTTATCTGGTGTCGGGAATATCTTTAATGATTCATCCAAGTTGAAAATATTATTTCATTTGACATTAAGCTTTTAAACCATTCTACAATTAGACATTAATACCGTTACGCCGTTATGTCGTTGTGCCGTTATGCCGTTATAATTCACAATAAAGTTCATCATCAGCCAGGTTCTTACATGGGTATCTCCAGGTAAGACCATCTCCCTCAATAAGATCGTTGGAATGTTCCGGTCCCCATGTTCCAGCCGGATAACCAAACACCTTAATTGAAGGATTATTTAACCACGCCTTTTGAATCGGTTCAAGAAATTTCCATGCAGTTTCAACTTCGTCATCGCGTGAAAAGAGAGTGGAATCTCCAAGCATTACATCATGCAATAACCTTTCGTAAGCCGATGGAACTCTTAAATCTGCAAGATCTTTATAATGGAAATCCATGTTTACATTTTTAACATTAAACCCTGCCCCGGGTTCTTTCATGTCAAATTTAAGAAGAATTCCTTCGTCGGGCTGAATACGTATAATTAGCTGGTTGGCTGACACTTTTCCCGATTCTCTCTGAAACAAATGATGAGGCGTTTGTTTGAAATGGATAACAATCTCTGTTACACGCGTCGGTAACCTTTTACCCGTGCGGATATAAAACGGAACACCTCCCCATCTCCAGTTATTTATATAGAATTTTACTGCGACGTAAGTCTCGGTACGTGAATTAACTGCAACACCTTTCTCATATCTATACCCGGTAATGCATTCGCCACGTATAAGTGAACCTGTATACTGACCCCTGATGACCTGTTTTGGTACATCATCCTCTTTTATCGGCTGTAGTGATTGGAAAACCTTTAACACTTCATTACGGATCGCATCTGCATCAAGTGACGAAGGAGGTTCCATGGCCGTCAGTCCGACCATCTGAAGAAGGTGATTCTGGACCATATCCCGGAGGGCTCCTGAAGAGTCGTAGTATCCACCTCTTTCCTCAACTCCGATACTCTCAGCAGAAGTGATTTCAATCCTGTGTACATAGTTCCTGTTCCACAGAGGTTCGAACATACCATTAGCGAATCTTGTAACCAGCAGGTTCTGAACTGTTTCCTTTCCAAGATAATGGTCGATCCTGAAAATCTGATCTTCAGTTATAATCTCATGTAGTTTCTTGTTCAACCTCCTTCCTGAATCAAGATCATAACCAAAGGGCTTCTCAATTATAACCCTTCTGAAACCATCTCTTTGTTCACTCAGTCCTGCCTCAGCAAGATTTACAGAAATCAACTCGTACATACTTGGAGGTGTAGCCATATGAAAAATATAATTTCCTCCGATTTTGTATTTATCGTCTATTTTCTTTAAAAAAGCAGTCAACTCTTTAAATCCTTCTGTTGAATATGAATCCATTGAAAGATAATAGATATTCTCAATAAAAAAGGAAATCAGATTTCGGTCAGCATCCTTATCCTCAGAGAAAGATACGATTGCTTCACTCATTTTTTCTCTGAATTTCTCTGTTGAAATTTTTGTTCTTCCTACCCCTATAATCGCATATTTCTCAGGCATTAGTTTTTGAGACTTCATTGAAAATATTGCAGGAATAAGCTTCCGTGAAGCAAGATCTCCTGAAGCACCAAAAATTACAATAACCAGGTTCTTTGGATTTTCCATGAAAAACTATCAATAGGATGATATTCTTTAAACTTACATTAAATGTTTAAAGAATTACAAGTTAACAATAAATTATTCAATTTGTTCCATGGCAGTTGAATAATGGAACAGAATTAAATTCAGATTGTTAATTATTAAGTTTATAACTTTTTAAAATTTATTTACCAATTATTAATATTTTTGTTCATATTTGCGACAGATTGTAAGAAGAAGAAGTATATTTGTAGACAATTGTTAGCACAAATGAATTGTTTTAAATCCATCTTATCATTACTGCTCATTAAAAGGTTAATTGGGACTGAATGAGAATGGTATTGTTATCGGATTAGGGATGACCGTTCTCTGGAAAAACAGAGAACGGTTTTTTTGTATATTGGCAGAACAGAAAAGGAAGGTAAAAACTATGAAAACAGAACGACCAAAGCAGCAGGGATTGTACCGGCAGGAATTTGAGCACGAGAATTGCGGAATCGGATTTGTTGCACACCTTAAAGGAAAAAAATCTCATTCAATTATCAGGCAGGGGCTTGATATACTTATTAATATGACTCACAGAGGTGCAGAAGGCGCCGACAGCAAAACAGGCGATGGTGCAGGTGTTCTGATACAGGTTCCGCGTGATTTTTACCTTATTCAGGGATATTCACTTCCGCCTGAAGGACAATTTGGAACAGGTCTGATTTTTTTCCCACAGGATAGTTCTGATGCCTCAAAATGCCAGGAGATGTTACTCAATATTATAAAAGAAGAAGGGGTTAATCTGATCGGGTTTCGTGAAGTACCTCGCAATAACTCGGTTATTGGTGATATTTCACGCGCTGCCGAACCTGAAATACTTCAAATTCTTCTGGGAGCAGATATACTGCAGGAAGATCTTGAACGCAAATTATATATAATAAGAAAACGTACCGAGAATCTGATCCGTAGTTCGGACCTTAAACAGAAGAGTTTTTTTTACATTCCGAGTCTTTCAACAAAAGTGCTTGTGTACAAAGGAATGCTGACATCCATGCAGCTGGGAGAATATTTTCTCGATCTGAATGATGAACGTCTTCAAAGCGCTATTGCCCTGGTCCACTCAAGGTTCAGCACGAATACCTTCCCAAGCTGGGATCTTGCCCAGCCATTCAGGATGCTTGGACACAACGGAGAGATAAACACAATTAAGGGAAACCGATTCTGGATGGAAGCAAGAGAATCAATCCTTAAATCAGATAAGCTGGGCGATCTTTCAAGACTGTATCCGATTATTGAACCTGATAAAAGCGATTCAGCTTCTCTTGATAATGTGCTGGAATTCCTTATAATGAGCGGCAAATCACTGCCTTACGCGATGTCTATTCTTATTCCTGAATCAATAAACGACAAGAATCCCATATCACTCGAACTTAAAGCTTTCTATAAATATCATTCTACTTTCATGGAACCATGGGATGGTCCGGCATCGCTCATATTTTCTGATGGCCGTTATATAGGAGGAATGCTCGACAGAAACGGGCTTCGCCCATCGAGATATGTCATTACATCAAATGATTTGATAGTTATGGGATCAGAAACCGGAGTACAGACATTTGCCCCGGAAGAGATCAGGGAAAAAGGACGGTTAAAGGCAGGAAAAATGCTTCTTGTGGATACTGAAGCAGGAAAAGTTTTCTACGATGAAGAGTTGAAAGCCAAACTGGCAGCTGAATTTCCGTACGGACAATGGATCCAGCAAAACATGGTAAAGCTCGAAAAGATTGAAACTGGTCACCAGGAGACAACTGATATGGGAGATCAGTATAATAAATACCTGACTTCATTCAATTACTCAATGGAAGATACAGACAGGATCATTAAGGAGATGGCTGTTACAGGTAAAGAGCCAATAGGTTCCATGGGAAACGACGTTCCTATAGCTGTGCTTTCAAAAAAGCCATACAGGCTGTTTAACTATTTCAAACAGCTATTTGCCCAGGTAACGAACCCTCCTATCGATCCGATAAGAGAGGAGCTTGTTATGACTCTGTCGGGTTATCTGGGATCATTGCAACAAAATCTTCTTGAGACCTCACCCGACCATGTCAAAATGGTGCGGTTCAGAAACCCTGTAATATCCAATACTTACTTTCAGGTTGTTAAAAATTTAAGATATAAAGGGTTCTCGGCAGCAAATCTTTTATTGCATTTCGATGCCAGAGAAGGTGCTGAAGGCTTACAGAATGCTGTTGAACAATTATGTATAGATGCTGAAAGGGCCGTTGATGATGGTAAAAACTATATCATACTTTCCGATCGTGGAATAAGTGAAACAATTGCCCCTATACCATCTTTACTGGCAGTTTCAGCTGTGCATCATCACCTCATAAAAACCCGCAAGAGGATGCAGATCGATATTGTAGTGGAATCGGCTGAACCTCGTGAAGTCATGCATTTTGCCCTTCTTTTTGGCTATGGAGCCAGCATCATAAATCCATACATGAGTTTTGCAGTTATTGATAAGCTAGTTAAAGACAAAGCAATTCAACTCGATTATCAAAAGGCAGAATCAAATTATGTGAACTCTGTCAACAAAGGCATCTTGAAGATCATGTCAAAAATGGGAATCAGTACGCTGAGAAGCTACAGATCGTCCCAGATATTCGAAGCAGTCGGCATTCATCCTGATGTAATAAATAAGTACTTTGCAGGAACGATATCGAGGATTGGAGGTATCGGGATGAATGAGATTGCTGAAGAGGTTCTTATCCCTCACAGGAAAGCATTTATTGAAGAACCTCAACCTGAAATACTTACTGAAGGGGTGTACTCCTACAGGAAACATGGTGAACATCATGCATGGAACCCGGAAACTATCTCACTCCTTCAATGGAGCACTAAAACAGGTGACTATAGCAAGTTTAAAGAGTACACTCATCGTGTAAATGAAAACACTGCAAGTCCGGGATTTATACGTGGATTGTTAAGAACTAAAAAGAATCCGATCCCTCTTGATGAGGTTGAACCGGCAGAGAACATAATGAAGCGGTTTGTTACCGGAGCAATGTCTTATGGATCAATAAGCCGTGAAGCGCACGAAACACTGGCAACTGCTATGAATCTTATAGGAGGCCGAAGCAACACCGGAGAAGGTGGGGAAGATCCGATACGGTTCAAACTGCTTCCGAACGGCGATAACGTCAGAAGCGCCATTAAACAAGTTGCAAGCGGTCGGTTCGGAGTTACAACTGAATACCTCGTAAATGCAGATGAAATACAGATTAAAATTGCCCAGGGAGCAAAGCCAGGAGAGGGTGGTCAGCTTCCCGGACATAAGGTCGACAAGATCATTGCTAAAACAAGGTATTCAATACCAGGTATAACTCTTATATCTCCTCCGCCTCATCATGATATCTATTCAATTGAGGATTTATCGCAGCTTATATTTGACCTTAAAAATGTCAATCCAAAGGCAAAAATAAGTGTAAAACTGGTTTCTGAAAGTGGTGTTGGCACAATTGCTGCAGGTGTTACCAAGGCTGGTGCGGATCTTATCACAATAAGTGGTTACGAAGGCGGTACCGGTGCCAGCCCGTCATCATCGATCAAGCATGCCGGATTGCCTCTTGAACTTGGTCTTGCAGAAACTCAGCAGACTCTTGTCATGAATAATCTGCGCAGGAAAGTCATCCTTCAGGCCGATGGACAATTGAAAAGCGGAAAAGATATAATAATGACTGCTTTGCTCGGCGCCGAAGAATTTGGATTTTCTACCAGTGCACTTATCGTGCTGGGCTGTGTGATGATGCGTAAATGTCACCTTAATACTTGTCCCGTAGGTGTAGCAACACAGAATGCCGAATTGAGAAAACGATTCAGGGGAAAAGCCGATAATCTTGTCACATTCTTCAGGTTCCTGGCAGAAGAGGTGCGGGAATACCTGGCTGAACTTGGCTATAGAAAAATGGATGATATAATCGGGAGGTTTGATCTTCTGGAAAGGAATACTGATGTCAATCACTGGAAGATCAAAAACATCGATTTGAGCTTATTACTGTCTTTACCAAAGGAATCCGAAGTGAATGCGATGCATTGTGTTGATAAACAGGATCATAAAATTGATCATATACTTGATATAGAATTAATTGCTGAGGCTGAAAAAGCCATTTCAGATAAAAAGCCTGTTCTGATTGAAAGACATATAAATAACACTGACAGAACTACCGGAGCTATGCTGTCAGGAAGGATAGCAGCGCTTTATGGTTCGGCAGGATTACCTGACGGGACTATCAAATGCCGCTTCACAGGATCAGCAGGACAAAGCTTTGGTGCATTTTTATCGCCAGGGATCGAACTTTATCTTGAGGGCGATTCAAATGATTATCTTGGCAAAGGTCTCTCGGGAGGAAGGATTATTGTTGTACCTCCTGCAGGTTCTACCTTCGAACCCGACAAAAACATAATCATCGGTAATACAGTTCTTTATGGAGCAACAAGAGGTGAAATTTATATCTCCGGTGTCGCGGGCGAGAGGTTTGGAGTTCGTAACAGTGGAGCCTGTGCAGTTGTTGAAGGAGTCGGAAACCATTGCTGTGAATATATGACAGGTGGACGGGTGGTTGTGCTTGGTAAAACCGGAAGCAATTTTGCTGCCGGGATGAGCGGAGGAATTGCTTATGTCTTTAATGAGAACGGGGATTTTGATTATTACTGTAACATGGGGATGGTTGAATTATCGCTTGTCGAAGACTATGGAGATGTAAATGAGCTTACTGAACTTATTTCGAATCATTATCAATTTACAAAAAGCAAAAAGGCAAAGATGATTCTTGATGATCCGGACAAATATCTTCCAATGTTCATCAAGGTCATACCTTATGATTACAAGATGGTTCTCGAAGAACAGAAACTTGAAGAGATCAGGAAGAAAATAGCTGATGTTGAGATTGACCTGGAGATAAGTGCAAGCTAAAGAGGCACAGGGCACAGGGTACAGAGCTCATGGCAAGAAATTATGCAGGGGACTGAACGCTGAACTCTTAACTTTGAATAATAAATGAAGAGTACGATAAATGTTTTTAAATAAGATAATATGGCTGATGTAACCGGATTTTTAAAAATTAAAAGAAAGGAAGCTGGGAACAGACCTTTGCACGAAAGGATTTGCGACCATAGTGAGGTTGAACAGGTGCTGAACAGCGAAGACAGGATGCTACAGGCATCGAGATGTATGGATTGCGGTGTCCCGTTTTGTCACTGGAGCTGCCCGGTCGATAATTTAATCCCCGAGTGGAACGATCTTCTTTACAAAGGCGACTGGAAAGGAGCATATTTAAGGCTTACAGCTACAAATAACTTTCCGGAGTTTACCGGAAGAATTTGCCCGGCCAGCTGTGAACATGCCTGCGTATTGAATATCAACCAGGAGCCTGTGACTATACGCGAAAATGAAGTAGCAATAGTTGAAAAAGCGTTTTCAGAAGGCTATATTAAACCTGTTCCTCCAAAAAACCGGACAGGGAAGAAAGTCGCAGTAATTGGCAGCGGTCCTTCCGGAATGGCTGCAGCTGATCTCCTGAATAAAACAGGGCATCTTGTAACTCTTTTTGAGAAAGATGAAAAAGCCGGCGGATTACTAAGATATGGTATTCCCGATTTTAAACTGAGCAAAGCGACAATTGATCGGCGTCTTGACATGATGATAAAGGAAGGACTTATTTTAAAGACAGGAATAAATGCAGGAAAAGATATTTCAGTAAAAGAGCTTCTGGACAACTTTGATGCAATCTGTATTGCTATCGGAGCATCTCATCCACGCAATTTAGTTGCAGAGGGACGTGAATTAAAAGGAATACATTATGCAATGGACTTTCTTACCTTGCAGAACCGGGTAAATGCCGGACAGTTCAATACTGCAGATAATCCAATAAATGCTGAAGGGAAAAAAGTCCTGGTTATCGGTGGAGGAGACACAGGTTCAGATTGTGTAGGTACCTCTATAAGACAAAAAGCTGAAAGTGTCACGCAGATTGAGATTCTTCCTAAACCTCCTTTAACCCGTGCTGACAATAATCCCTGGCCATATTATGGAAAAGTACTTAAGACAACCACTTCGCACGAAGAGGGTTGCGAAAGATACTGGTACCTTTCCACAGTAAGATTTTTAGGAGCAGATAACAATGTGACCGGAGTTGAGGTAGAAGATGTCGACTGGAAGTATATTGACGGACAATATAAAATGGAAGTCAAACCAGAGACAAGAAGGATAATAAATGCTGATCTGGTACTACTTGCAATGGGATTTGTTCATCCCGTGATCGATGGATTGCTTTCAGAACTTAATATTGAACTTGATCAGAAAAAGAATATCAAGGTTAATGAGAACCAGTTAACCAGCCTGAAAAAAGTTTTTGCAGCCGGTGACTCTGTATGCGGTGCAAGTCTGGTTGTAAATGCTATAGCTTCAGGCAGAAAAGTTGCAAAAGAGATTGACAGGTTTCTCCGGAAACAATAAATCATATTGGGTTATTTTACAAAATAACCATATCCTTTCTCGTTGAAGAGAATATTAGTTTGAAATGCTGAATTGCTGCAGTAATTTCTTAAGATCTGTAAGGTATGACGAAGGTAAATTCTCATTTTGTGCCTGGCTTATGGTCATTTTTATGATGTTACATGCATTTCGTTTATCTCCAAGCTCCGCATAAGCTATTGCAAGACTTCTTCCGGCAGAAATTAATGTAAGTGAACGACTTGTAGGATTAATAAATGCTCTTTCACAAAAATCCTTCCCCTCAGCAATGTTCCGGAGCTTAAAATCGGGGCACGAAACCAGAAGAGTTCCAAGCTTTTCCAGGAGAAAGGGTTCATTTGGATGATATTCTAACGCCTTCCGGAAATAAATAATGGCTTTATCCCACATTTTTTGGCGTATCAGGAGATTTCCGAGTAATCGTATAGTGGTCATATCTGCCGGATCGCCTTTGAAAGCTGATTCGTACATGATCAATGCCTCCTGCCAGTTTTCTCTCTTTTCAGCAAGTAGTCCTGTCAGCTGCTGCCCTTTTGAATTGGAAGGGGAAAGACGCTTAAGCCTGTCCAACCAGGTCATGGCCTTTTCTTCCTCACCGAGATTAAGTAAAAGGGTTACACCATCGGCAAGAAACCCTGGGTCTGCATTATTCTTCTCAAGTATTTCATTGATCAGATCCAATGCCTGTTGCTTTTTTCCGGATTTCGAGAGACATATAACCATGCATGATTGCACCTTCGTTTCTGAAGGTCTAAGTTTTATTGCCTGCGAATAATAATTCATTGCCTGGGAATAATATCCTTTTTGATATAACAAATCACCTACATTCTTCAATTCATCAAAATCTTTCTGAAAATAGTTGATATGCCGGGGCAGGTATGGCAAAGCCTGCTTGCCCATATCCCTGACAAGAAACAATTTTATAGCCTTGGCAATTAAGTAATTGTTTTCAGGAATACAGGTTAATGCATGGTTGACCAGTTCAAGAGCATATTCGGGAAAAACACTTTTTTCCGCTTCATCAATTCTTTTAAGGAGGTACATATCTGATCTTGACATCAACGAAAACTTGTCAATCAGTGTGTCTATCGGGGATGGATCCACAATCAGATCATTTGCACGCAAGAGGTACCGTTTGCTTAATGTGGTATCATTTTTAATACTGTACACATTACCCAGAAGCCGGTAAGCAGGACCAAATGCCTTTTGTTCCCCGATAATCTCAATTAGTGTTTTTTCAGCCAGATCAATGCGCTTTGTATCCACAAATATTCTTGCCAGATGATATTTTGAATATGTAACCAGCGGAAAATAGTCGTACCTTTTAGCGGTTTTAACCAAAGCATTCTTATCCATCCGGTTGACAATATTCATAAAGGCCAATTCTGCATTACTTAAAGAGCCGGCCTTCTGATAGCATTCACCTTCATAATACCAGGCCAGATATATCCGGGGGTTCTGCTTTATGACACTCCTGTAATTTTCAATAGCAGCATCCGTCTCTCCCATTTCCCGGTTCAGATATCCGAGATAATAATTCCAGATCCATTCTTTTTTGTTTCTCTTAATTGCCAGCTTATAGCATAGTTCAGCTTTATCATAATAAACGCTTGAATGATACACCATACCCATCGTACCTAAATTATCGGAAGTCGGATTATGGAATGCTTTTTTATAAGCAGAAGACAATTGTTCTTTAAGCGGGACGGACAGAGATTGCAGATCGGGGAGTGAAGGAATTTTATTTCTATAGGGGCTGTCTGTAATGAACTTAGCAATGAATGCCAAAATAGCTAAACCTGCTACACCTCCAATTACAAAGATGATAACTTTCCTGCCTTTGTTCATCATGTAAATAATTATGCTTTAAATATATCAAAAATTGACGACGGGAAATCATTTTCGAGGAACCTCCCTATTCAGTTCTTTTTACAAATGACACAAATCATTTTTAATGGTTCTTCCCCTTTCATGAATTTTATTGGTTCTTCCGTATTTTTAAATTCAATCAATCCAAGATCTGAAAACTCTTTTATAACTGATTCCGAATCATAAAAGAACACTTTCAACCCTTTTGTAATCTTGTATCTGTCTTTGCTCAGATATTTACCACACCCAAATAAACTCATTTGTTTCGAAGCAACGAGAAAAATCATTAACCCGCCTTTTTTCAATTGATTATAACACTGTTTCAGAAAAATCCGGCGTTCTGTCTTATTTAATAGATGTATCAGTGCATAGCAATAAATCGCGTCGTATTGCACATTATTGTAAGGCATTGAAGTAACAGAGCCATGATAAATATTACATTTCAGTCCTCCGGCTTTTGCCAGATTAATAGCTGATTCGGAGATTTCAATTCCGGTTACCTTAAATCCACTATCAAGAAATAATTTAGCATTTCTGCCATACCCGATACCGGGAATCAGTATATTATTAGCCCCCAATGATTTAAATAATTCCAAAGCAAACAGAGCTGAATCTGCCGGTTCAGATTTCCACATTGCCCCTTCGTTTTTATATCGGGATTCCCAGTATTCAATCATTTCTGAATAGCACTTCTCATAAATGGACCATGCATTCTTCCCCGTCATACTCCAAAGTCTTATCAGGAGTTTTGCATATTTCGATGTCAGTTCCTTTTGATTTTCCTACTATTGTGATTTGAAAACTTCTTTTTTCAATCATACCGGGAAAATATCCCTTGCGTTTGCTGATAGTCAACCTGTGATTAGCATCGTCCCATAAGAAAATTATAGTAGAAAAAATTCCCTTTTCGTAGTTATAATTGTCATTTTCGTCTTCATAAAGTGTAAATTCCCCGTTTGCTCCCGGATAAATGCGAATCTCGAGAGGACCGGCTGGTTTTTCAGAAGCATATTGTATAAACTGCCCCATTGGGATGATTGAACCTGCTTTTATGAGTAATGGAATTTTGTCGATAGGGGCATCGCATGTAATTGTCTGGCCGCCTTTGTACACTTCGCCGGTCCAGAAATCATACCATCCGGAACCTGAAGGTAAATATACTTTCCTTGTCTGTTCTCTTTTCTCAACAAGTTTTTCCCTGGCAAATATTTCGGGAGTCTTCCAGAAGAGTTCCACCCTGAGTGCACCTGTTGTTTCATTTTCCGTTTCCATCGCAAAATCATATTCTTTTCCTGCCTGTAGGCTTATCATATCAGTATATGCTTCCACGCTTTGGTAAACAAATGATAATTCTTTGCCATCAATAAAAATCCGTTTAGGGCCATAACACTTTATATGAAACTGATACTGACCGGTTTGAGTGGGTATCAGTTTCCCTTTCCATTTAATGGAGAGTGTGGAATCGGTAACATAATCGGGACGTCCAGTTGCGTACCAGTTAATATTGATACACGAATCGATCTTTTGGAGCGTCAGGTTCTTATAGTGTATGTCTTTATAATAACTGGCATTTAAACCGGGTTTCCCATCGCTGGTTTTGAAATGATCTGCTTTAACCAATACGCTGCTTTCAGGAGGACGGTGCATCATGTACTCAGTTACCGGGCAAACCATTATTGCCGGGCCAAACATATACTGATCATCAATTGAATAAGTGTTTTTATCGGACTTGAAGTCCATCGGCAAACCCCGCATAATTGTGTAGCCATTGTTTGTAACCTGGCTTGCCAGAGAATAAATGTATGGCATCAACCTGTATCGCAAATTATCAAATTTAATCAATGACTTCGAAAAATCGCCAAATTCCCATATTTCGCGCGGTGTTTCTGAACCGTGCGATCTGAATATAGGACAGAACGATCCAAACTGAAACATCCTGGTGTACAATTCCTGGTAAGCGGGATCCTTTCCACCTTTTGAAAACACCCCGCCATAACTTCCAAGCACAAATGCCCCAACGTCGAATGTCCAGTAAGGAATGCCCGACATACTATGATTCAGCCCGGCCGGGATTTGTCTTTTATAGACCTCCCAGTTTGCCCCGATATCGCCCGACCATGTAGTTGCCGCGGCACGCTGCTGTCCGGCGAAGGTGGAGCGTGTGAGGATATAAACTCTTTTTTTGTCACTTTCGCTGCGCTGGTTTTTATATACTGCTTCTGTTGCCAAAAGAGAATATGGATTGAGATACCTGGCAAAGGAACCAAGGTGATTATCAGGCATACGCTTCAACTCATATTCAGTAGACTCCTTCGTGTTTGCGTTTATAATATCAGGTTCGGTTGAGTCCATCCACCACCCGTCCATGCCTGTAGAAAACAAACCCTTGCTTATATATTTCCAAAACAAATGGTTGGCTTCAAGGTTATAAGCATCGAAATATTTAAACTTTGCCCAACCTACGGCAGGATAAAGAAACCCTTTCTGCTCCATTTCTTTGTAAACAGGAGTATTATATCCAAACGAACACCATATTGAAATCATCATGTGAAAATTTTCCTTATGCAAAATATCTATCATTTCCTTTGGATGAGGATACATTTTTTCGTCAAAGAATAATTGTCCCCAGTTAGCATTGCCATCCCAATAATCCCAATCCTGGATTATATTATCAATAGGGATCTGCTGTCTGCGATATTCGTTTGCAACACTTAGTAATTCGTCTCTGTTTTTGTAATGCTCTTTGCTTTGCCAGTAACCGTAAGCCCATTTCCCATACATCGGTGCTTTTCCTGTGAGCTCCCTGTAACCGGCAATTACGGCATCCATGTTACTCCCGGAAATAAAATAATAATCAATACAACCTGCTACATCGGACCAGATAGAGGTACCATGGGCGTTATCGTCGAAAATAGTCTTGGAATAATTGTCCCAGAGGATACCATAGCTTTTTGTTGAAATCAGGAAAGGGCTAACGGCATCGGTGTTGGTTTGTACAAGTTTTATTGTATGACCACGGTAATTCATATAACCGTATTGATGCTGCCCAAGACCGTAAATACCTTCGTCGGCCGATAATTCAAATGCCTGTTTTATGCTGTACGCCTTTTCATTTTTCAGGTTAGCCTGTTCAATTAAGGCCGGGCCATTTTCCTTTAAAACAGGTGTGTCCCCTGGAGTAAGATATTTAATGTGACCATCGTTTTTTGAAATTATCACTTTCAGGTTTTCAGAGCTTAGCGTAATACTTTCATTATCCTGTTTAACATCAATTTTTAATTCAGGAAGCGTTTTCTGTATCACTACCAGGCTTGATGAGTCAGGGTTTGCACCAGGCAGCCATTTTTCCACCCTTATTAGGTTACCAGCATAAAACTGTACCTTAACATTCAGATTTTTTGTTTCCAGATCAGCCCCATTCGGGATAATAGTTACTTTCTCCTTGTTGGAAGAACATTCTATTGTCATGAAAATAAAAACAATTCCAGTAAATAATACGACAGGTTTCATAGAAATTCTTTTTGAACAGTAATAAGGTTAATTCAATTTGATTTAGGTAAAAATAATAATAACTATGTAGCTTTGTTTATCTTAGCTTCATCTTCTAATCAGTCGCATGAGGAGAATTTAAATCTAAAGGAAGAATAAATTTAAATGTACTTCCTTTGCCTGGTTCACTTTCAACCCATATCTTTCCACCATGTTTTTCAATAAATTCTTTGCAAAGAAATAACCCGAGTCCAGTCCCCTTCTCGTTTTCCGTGCCACGTGTGGAAAGATTACCATCCAGTCTGAAAAGTTTTGCCATGGTTTCTTTTGTCATCCCTATACCATTATCTGAAACAGATATTTCTGCCTGCCTGTCGTCAACCACGGCTTTTACTTCCACTTTGCCGTTTTTATGAGTAAACTTAATGGCGTTTGATATCAGGTTCCGTAAGATGGTTTTGATCATGTTTTTATCTGCTGTTATCATTAAACTGTCATCGAAAGAGTTTTTAAGTTCAATATTCTTACCCATCGCCATTTCATTCATCATAATAAATTCTTCATTAAAGAGTTCATATAAGTTAATTGGCTCTGGTGAAAACGTAATTTTACCCCGTTGTGAATTTGCCCATTCCAGAAGATTTTCGAGTAACCTCATTGTCTGTACGGCAGAAGTATTTATCAATCCGGCATAATTCTGACCTGTTGCATTATCCCCATCTTTTATTTCTTCTTTCAACATTTCGCTGAAACCGATAATTGTCTGGAAAGGATTCTTCAGATCGTGTGCTATAATAGAGAAGAATTTATCTTTTGAAACATTGAGTTCCTGTAATTCCGAAGTTTTTATTGCTACTAATTTTTCAAGCCGTATCTTCTGATTTTTTAAACTTCTTACACGAGAAAGAAAGATGGAAACAACAATAGAAATTATTGTAAAAACAGCAATTAGTCTGAACCACCATGTACCCCACCATGGTGGCTGGATGGTTATATTGATTGAAGTTCCCGTATCGTTCCATGTGCCATCGTTGTTTGAACCCTTCACATGAAACACATATTTACCCGGATCTAAATTTGTATAAGTTGCTTCTCTTTTATTGCCTGAATAAATCCAGTCTTTGTCAAATCCCTCCATCTTATATGCATATTGATTCTTTTCAGGTGCTGTAAAATCCATTACGGCAAAATTAAAAGTAAGGACGGACTGATCATGTGATAAAGTCAGAGTTTTTGTTTCTGTAATGTTCTTAATTAACGGGGAATTTTTGCTGCCAGGTTCTACACTCACATTAAATATTTTAAAATCAATGATCAGAATATTCGGGATGTTTTTGTTTTCGGATATTTTTTCAGGATAAATAATGTTAAATCCGCTTGTGCCACCCATTAACAAGGCACCTCTTTTTGTCTTCAGAATGCTCCTTTCGGAAAATTCATTACCCTGCAAACCATCAGATTTTGTAAAGTTTTTAACTTTCTTATGTTTATAATCAGACAGGCATACTCCATTTCCTGTTGTCACCCAAAGAACTCCTGATTCATCAAAAATAAGTCCTTTGACAACATTGTCAGGCAATCCATCAGTTTTATAATACCGTATAAAGGATCCAGTATTGGGATTAAACCGATTAAGCCCATTCCGCGTTCCTATCCAGATACTTGAATCGTTTTCCGCAATGATATCGGTGGTTGTAGGATAACTAAGGCTGTTTGCATTATTCGGATCAGACATATAGGTAATGAAACGGTTTTCACCCGGGGAAAAGATCTGGAAACCGTTAGTAGAACCAATGAGTAAACGACCTTTTGAGAATTTCTTAATTCTTATGATCATCTTGTTGATCAGACCACTGTTGTCCGGAGTATAGTAAGTAAATTTATTCTCTTTGATCCGGTAATGAATTAAACCATGGTTAAAAGTACCCAACCATAAATCATTATTACTTCCTTCACAAATTGCATAGATATTGTTATCCAGAATACTGCTGTTTTTGGTGGTAAAGGATTTAAAAGATTTTGTATTGCTATCATAGCGAACTAGTCCCCCGGCCCACGTTCCAAACCAGATCTGGTTACTGGCATCTTCCGCTATACAAAGGATAGAGTTGCTGCTTATGTCGGAATTATCCATTGTAAAATGCGTGAAACGATTTGTCTGCTCATTAAAAAGATTCAAGCCGCCTCCATCTGTTCCAATCCATATTTGATCATTATGATCCTGTAAAAAACAAGTGACAGTATTATGACTCAGACTGAATGGTGCACCCGGAAGGTTTTGATAACTAATAATGGCATCCCTGTTTATCATTGCTATATTAAGGCCACCGGTAAATGTTCCGATCCACAAATTTCCTAGTTTATCCTGATATATTGTCTGGATCGATTCATTGTTCAAACTCTTCGGATCATAATCATCCTTCCGATAATGCCAGAATCTTTGATGTTCCCTGTCATATAAATTAAGCCCTCCATTCTCAGTGCCGACCCACAGATTGTCTGAATCGTCAACGTAAAGAGATCTTACCTGATTTATTGAAAGACTGTATTTATCCCGGGGATCGAAACTGTAATGAATCAGGCCGGTGATCCTGTCTTCGGGATTATTTTTCAGGCAATAAAGTCCGGCGGTGCTTCCAAACCAGAGATTTCCTTCCTTATCCTCTGCCATATCCTCAAAATTTATGTCTGACAGATCATTGGCCCCGTTTTCAGATCGTGTAATATGCTTAAAAGTTCCTGTTTCAGGCAGAAATAAATTCAATCCTTTCCGAGATGTAATCCACAATCTGTTGTTTTTATCAATCAACACAGCTTCTAAAAAATCATAGCTGATACTTTCAGGATTAGTGGGATCATTATTATAACGCCTGATCTGATTCTTCCGCCGGTCAAAATATATTAGACCCAGGTCAGTAGCCAGCCATAAATTGCCAACAGAATCCTCAGCAATTTTTGATACGATGCAATCTATACCTTTTAATGGAGATGATTTATCAAGCATATAATTCAAAAACCGGTCCTTATCCCGATCATATAAGCATAAACCATGTTGTGTCCCGATCAATAAATTCTTATGATGATCCTCAACAATGGTTCGTACAACGTTATTCGACAGGCTGGTTGAATCAGCAGAATTGTTTCTGTAAACTACAAAATCGAAACCATCGTATCGATTTAGCCCATCATAAGTTCCGATCCAAACGAAACCTTTATGATCCTGCAAAATACTTGTCACGATGGAAGAAGAGAGACCATTATCAGATGTCAGATGAGTAAAATGCAAGCGTTTCGGCTGAGCATTTACATAGGACAAGGATGCCAGAAGGAGAAAAAGAAAATGAAATAGTATTATGACGAAATATCGGCCTTTCATTGCATTTCTTTAATTCACATAAAATTAAGTAATAAAAGTCTCGAAAACCACAATAATGGTGGAAACTTCATAATATTAACGATTGTTCTCCGTCAAGAGATGTTCTCGACATTTGAAGCGGCCATTTGGATGATGCTAAAGTGATCTGACTCTCAAATGAATCGGATCTAAATAAATCTTAAAATGGATGTTATTTAACCACCGGAAGAAAAAATCTGAATATGCTCCCTTTGCCCGTTTCACTTTCGACCCATATCTTTCCGCCGTGTTTTTCAACAAATTCTTTGCAAAGGAATAACCCGAGTCCTGTCCCCTTCTCATTTTCCGTGCCACGTGTGGAAAGATCACCATCCAGTCTGAAAAGTTTTGCCATGGTTACTTTTGTCATACCTATGCCGTTATCTGATACTGAAATTTCTACCCGTTTATTGTTAACAATGGCCGCTACTTCCACTTTACCATTTTTATGAGTAAACTTTATTGCGTTTGATATCAGGTTTCGCAAGATGGTTTTGATCATATTTTTATCTGCCGCTATTATTAAGCTGTTATCGAAAGAGTTTTTAAGTTCAATGTTCTTCCCCATGGCCATTTCATTCAGCATAATGAATTCTTCATTAAAGAGTTCATATAAATTAATTGGAGCAGGAGAAAATGTAATTTTGCCCCTTTGTGAATTAGCCCATTCCAACAGATTTTCGAGCAATCTCATCGTCTGAACAGCAGAAGTGTTTATCATACCGGCATAATTCTCCAGAGCTAAAGTATCGGCTGATTTTATTTCATCTTTAAGCAATTCGCTTACGCTGATAATTGAACTGAAAGGATTTTTAAGATCGTGGGCAATAATAGAGAAGAATTTGTCTTTTGAAATATTAAGTTCGCGCAATTCAGAAGTTTTTATTTCTACTGATCTTTCAAGCTTTTTCTTCTGGATTTTCAGTTGCCTGACACGTAAAAGGAAAATGGAGGTGAATAATAAAACTATAGCGGAAATACCGATTAATTTGAACAACAATGTGTTCCACCATGGAGGTAATATGATTACTTTAAGAGAAACTCCGTTTTCGTTCCAGATTGCGTCATTATTTGAGGCTTTTACCCTGAAATTGTATTCACCCGGGTTCAGGTTAGTGTACGTGACATATCGTCGGGAGGCATCGGTATAATTCCAGTCTTTCTCAAAGCCTTCCATTTTATAAGCATACTGGTTTTTTCTCGGATAAGTAAAATTTATGGCAGCAAAGGAGAATGAAAAGACCGATTGGTTCCATTTAAGTTTAATTTCTTTTGCTTCACTTATGTATGTCTGAAACTGACCTCCCGGAATTCCATAAAGGACCGGCTTATTGAATATCTGAAAATCAGTTATATAAACGGAAGGGATAAAGTCATTATCTCTCAGGCTGTCGGGATAGAAAGAATTAAAGCCATTATATCCGCCAAAATACAATTCTCCATCACGGGTTTTAAGAAATGATTGCTGATAAAACTGGTCACCCTGTAATCCATCCTCTTTCGAATAATTTCTAATACTCTGAATTTCAGGATTCAATCTGCTGATCCCTGAATTGCTTGAAAACCAGATATTACCTATATTATCCTGAGTGATAGCCTGAATTCTGTCATTTGGCAAAGAATTATTTGCATCATACGTTTTTAGTATGGTTCCATCCTTGTTACACAAAAATAGTCCTTTTGTATTGCTCCCTACCCAAATATAACCAGATTTATCTTTATAAAAAGCCCCTATGTCATTATCAGGGAAATGAAACACCTTAAATGAATTTGTTAAATTATCAAAGAGATCCAGTCCATTCTGTGTACAAATCCACATTTTTTTATCAGAATCTTCAAAAAAGAACCAGTTATTATTTGCGCTTATAGATCCCGGATTATCCGGATCGGGTCTGAATCGTCTGGTAACTCCTTTTCCAATTTCAAACAGATCAATACCGACATTATAAATACTCAACCACAGGATATTGTTATGATCAATAAAAACATTCCAGATTGTTTTATCCGATATGCTTGAAGGATCTTTACTATCAGGAAAATATTTAATAAATCTACCGGTATTTCTTTCATATTTGTTAAGTCCGGCATCCCAGGTTCCGATCCACATATTATGATCTTTATCTTCGGCAATGCCCCTTATAACATTTCCACTTATACTGAAAGGATTGTCAGGCTCGTGCTTAAATATCTCAAATTTACCGGTTTTTGGATCATAAACATTAACACCGCCTCCGTCAGTACCGATCCAGATCAATCCCAGATGATCTTCAAATAAATTACCTGTAAAATTGTAAGACAACGATTTTGCATTATTGATATTATGTACAAATAATTTAAATCTTTCTTTTTTGGGATTATAATAGTTAACCCCTCCTCCTGAAGTTCCTATCCATAATATTCCTTCCCTGTCCCTGTGAAAGCACCAGATTCCGTTATTATTGAGTCCGTTATCATTTATATTATCATTCATAATATAATCAAATGTTCCGGATTGCTTGTCA
The DNA here is from genome assembly GCA_963838215.1 of uncultured Bacteroidales bacterium. GTDB lineage: Bacteria > Bacteroidota > Bacteroidia > Bacteroidales > VadinHA17 > LD21. The sequence goes on from CAWIQG010000003.1 coordinate 750,159, forward strand.
TAGCGATTTATTCCTCCCTGATCGACAGCAAGCAATAAAAAGCGGTTGTCTTCAGGAATAATATCAAGTATCATATTCAGGTTGGTACCTTTACCTTTGCCATTTGAGGCAAAATGTTCAAATTTACCTATTGTGTGATCATAAGAAAAAAGTCCGTCACCATCTGTCGCAATCCATAGTTTATCCCTGTTATCAATATAAATGCTTTTATAGCTAAACATATTGGAACCAACAGCTGGATCATCAAATCGGGTAAAAACTCCTGATCTAGGGTCAAAACGAGTGATTCCCGGGCTCAAAGAGCTTATCCAAAGGAATCCTTTTGAGTCAATAGCTGCCATTCTTGAAGGGCGAACAGACAAACCATGTCTCTGAACTTCAAATGGATACCTGGTAAAATTATGATTATGCGGATCCCATTTATTCAAACAACTTCCGTCTGTTACAATCCAAAGGTCTCCATTCTTATCCTCAACAATGCCTGTAATACAGTCGCTGTTAATACTGTTCTTATCAGTAAAAATATTTTTAAATACTTTAAAATTATCTTTAGTATGGTCATATAAATTCAGCCCATCATAGGTACCAATCCATATATTATTCTTCCTGTCCTCATAAATACATGTTACAATATCACTGCTGATTGTTCCAGGCTGTTTCGCATCGCTCCGGTATTTCTTAACCTGGTAGCTATCGTATTTGTCAAGGCCCACATCAGTAGCTAACCAGAGATAATCTTTGCTATCCCTGAGTATACATCGTATACGGTTACTCGATAAACCATCATCGACAGTAAGGTGACTTAATCCTGAATATTTCATTTGAGCCTGCAGCGGTACAATTCCTGCAAAACAAAAAAAAGAAATCACCAGATTAAGTTTGAGCAAATGATTCCCGATTAATTTAAGATTATTAAAAGTGAACACTTTTTTAATAATTATCTGAGAAAGCATCCAATAATTCCAGAAACTTAAAGATAGAACTTTTTTAGCTGATAAATTCTTTCATTCTCTGGAAAATAGTACTAATAATGCTTTTTTAAAACAAGATAAAGATGAATAATAGTCTTAATGAGTACTATAAAGCAGGTTTTATATCGAGGGGAAGACAAAACTTAAAAACACTTCCTTTGCCCGATTCACTTTCAGCCCATATCATTCCCCCGTGTTTTTCAACAAATTCTTTGCAAAGGAATAGCCCCAGACCGGTCCCCTTTTCATTTTCAGTACCACGGGTTGAGAGATTAGCATCTATTCTGAAAAGTTTTGCCATGGTTTCATTTGTCATTCCAATGCCGGAATCTGAAACTGAAATTTCTACCTTATCGTTGATGATAATGGCCATAACTTCCACTTTCCCGTTTTTATGAGTAAACTTTATAGCATTTGATATAAGATTCCTCAGGATGGTTTTGATCATGTTTTTGTCTGCTATTATCTTCAGATCATCAGTTAATAAGCTATAGAGTTTAATATTTTTTGCTGATGCCATATCATTCAAAATATTAAACTCTTCATTAAACAGCTCAGATAAGTTAATTTCCACAGGGTTAAACAAAATTATCCCGGTTTGTGAATTAGCCCATTCCAGCAGGTTTTCAAGAAGGCTTAACGTTTGAACAGCAGACGTATTTATCAATCCTGCATATTCCTTAATTCCGTCAAGGTTACTTGATTCTATTCCTTCTTTCTGCATTTCACTAAAACCTATAATAGTGTTGAATGGGGTTTTAAGGTCATGTGCGATAATTGAGAAAAACTTATCTTTTGAGGCATTGAGTTCATACAATTCAGAAGTCTTTATTGCTACTAATTTTTCAAGCTTTATCTTCTGTTTATTTAATTGCTTCACTCGTAAAATATAAATTGAAACAAGGATGAAGATAATAAGAGAAATCATTATTAATCTGAACCACCACATTTCCCACCATGGAGGAAGGACAGTGAGCCGGATCGATGTTCCGTTTTCATTCCATAAACCGTCATTATTCGAACCCTTAACACGAAACACATATTCTCCCGGATTTAAACTTGTATAAGTTGCCTCTCCTTTGTTTCCCGGATAGATCCAATCCTTATCAAAATTTTCCATTTTATATGCATATTGATTTTTCTCAGGAGCTGAAAAATCCATTGCAGCAAAACTAAAGGTAAGTACAGAAAGTTCATGCGACAAAGTCAGAGATTTTGTTTCAGTAATGTTGTCAGATAAAATGGAGTTATTATCGCCCGGCTTTATAGTTTTGTTAAAAATCTTAAAGTCAGTAATCAAAACATCCGGGATATTTTTGTTTTCGGAAATTTTCCCGGGGTAAACAAGATTGAAGCCTTTTGTTCCTCCCATTAACAAAACCCCTTCCTTTGTTTTCAGGATGCTTCTCTCGGAGAACTCATTGCTTTGAAAACCATCGTCTTTAGTGAAGTTCTTAAACTTATTCTCTTTATGTTTAAATCTGCATACACCATTATTTGTTGTCACCCAAAGCGCTCCCGAATTATCTGATACAAGCCCCTTAATAAAATTACTTGGTAACCCATCTTTTTCATAATACCTTATAAAGGATCCTGTTTCCGGATTGAATTTGTTAAGCCCATCAGGAGTACCTATCCAGACACATGTATCATTCTCAACCAGGAGATCAGTTATTCTGGAAGAACTCAGACTGTTTTTATTATGAGGATCAGATGTATATGTTATGAATTGATTATTGAGAGGAGAAAAAATCTGAAAACCGTTTACGGTTCCGATTAATAACCGTCTCTCCATATACTTTGCTATTTTAACGATCATCTGGTTGCTTAAGCCGCTGTTTTCCTGTGTTAATGCTGTAATTTTATTTTCTTTGATCTGGTAATGAATTAAACCATGCTCAAAAGTCCCAATCCATAAATCATTATCATAACCTTCGGCGACAGCATAAATATTATCATCCGGGATGCCGCTGTTTTTTGTTGTAAAGGACGTAAAAGATCCGGACCTGAGATCAAATTTAACAAGTCCTCCGGCCCAGGTTCCGAGCCAGATTCGCTTTCCGGAATCTTCAAGTACGCAAAGTATTGCGTTGCTGGTTAATGATGAATTATCCAAATTGAATCTTGTGAAACGATTGATCTTCATATCAAAAATATTCAATCCACCTCCGTCAGTTCCCACCAATATCTGACCTTCATTGTCTTCTGAGAAACAAGTTACTGTATTATGACTCAGACTAAGAGGAGCGCCTGGCAGGTTTTGACATTTAATAATAGCATCCCTGTTACTTATAGCTATATTTAACCCTCCAGTATAAGTGCCAAACCACAAGTTTCCGGATTTATCCTGATAGATTGCTTCAATCGCTTCGTTACGCAAACCCTGCAGATCATAATCATCTTTCCTGTAATGCCAGAAAGAGTTTTTTTCCTTATTGAATAAATTTATTCCTCCATTATCGGTACCAATCCATAAATTTCCCGATCTATCAACATAAAGGGATCTGACCAGGTCAATAGAAAGGCTGGATTTATCGTTGACATCATGCTGGTAATGTATCAAATGTGCTGTTGCGGGGTCTGAATTGCTTTTCAGACAATAAAGTCCCTCAGTGCTTCCAGACCAGATATTTCCTTCCAGGTCTTCAGCGATATTAAGGAAAATCTTATTTCCCAATCCACCTGTACCTGTATTATCGTTTGTAATACATTTAAATGTTCCCGATTCCGGAAGAAAAAGGTTTAATCCTTTTCTTGTTGCTACCCACAGCCTGCCTTTCTTGTCTGTCAACACTGATTCAACATCATCATTACTAAGACTCACCGGATTTTTTTTATCATGAACATATTGAGTTATTTTGTTTTTCATCCGGTCAAAATAGATCAGCCCCACAGTTGTTGCAAGCCATAAGTTCCCTGTTGAATCTTCTATAATTTTTGATACTGTACAATTTATTCCTTTTAATGGAGATGATTTATAAAAAACATAATTCAGAAACCGGTCTTTCCCTCTGTCATACAAACTCAAACCATTCTCAGTACCTATAAATAAATTCTTATTTTGGTCCTCAAAAATTGCTTTTATGACATTATCTGCAAGGCTGGTTGAATCCCCGGGAACATTTCTGTACACAACAAATTTAAAACCATCATATCGGTCAAGACCATCAGTGGTACCTATCCACATCAAACCTTTATGATCCTGAATGATACATGAAGCAATTGAAGAAGAAAGTCCGTCATCAGGTGTCAGTTGCACAAATTGCAACCGTTTTGGCTGTGCATAAGCACCTGATACAAATGTTAATAGCAGCGGAAAAAGGAAAGTTAATATTGAGAAGAATCGTTTCTTCAACTACAAAATTTTAATTAATTCAAAGGTATTAAATAAAAGTGCCGATTTTTAAGACGTTTGCTAAAACTGTTTATTTTTACAGATCAATAACGCAAATTTCCATATTCCTGATATGAAAATACTAAAAAAATATCTGCTTATAAGCGTTCTGGGGTTTTTATCCTGCAATCTATTTTGCCAGTACATTGATTCATCTTTCTTTAAAATAATTTCACGTCAGAGTTCTTATTCCTATGAGAAGAATGGAGAGTTCCTTCTCCATGTACCTCCTGTTCTGGTGCAGAAAAATTTATCGATCAATGTAAAGAATGGCAGGGATACTCTTACGACATGGAATGGAAAGCCGGGTAAAGAAATTTTTAGGTTACCCTTTTCACTCAATTTATCTCCATCTGTTTATAAGATTGAAGCTAAAATCATTATAACAGCCAGTCCCGGAGTTATATATCATGCATCAACAAATCTTGTTATCCTTTCCTATAAATCAAATGAAGTAAAAACTGACCGGCTTACGGGAGGATTAATTGTAAACAAACGACAGTTCTTCCCTTTCGGTTTTTACTGTTATTCACCGGTTTATCCCACTCTGCCGGAAGAGGAAGTTGTAAAAGGTTTTAATATGATGTCTCCATATCAGAAGATTGTGCCAGAGACTTTTAATGAAAGGAAAGCTTACATGGATCGTTGCGCTGAACTCGGAATGAAAGTAAATTACAATCTGCTTTCAGTTTCAGGTGGCGGTGGTACCGGTTCTAAGATTGATGGTCTGAGCGATGAAGAAAAGAGAACACGTCTAATTGCTGAAATTAAAACATTCAGGGATCATCCCGCATTGATGGGCTGGTATATTTCAGATGAGCCTAATGGTAATAACATGTCGCCTGAACAACTGGAAGAAATTTACAGGATTGTCAAAGAAAATGATCCGTGGCATCCTGTTTCAATAGTATTTATGGCACCATTCATTGCATCAAAGAAGTATGCCGACGCTCTTGATATTGTGATGGCAGATCCTTACCCGCTGCCTGATCGTCCTGTAACAATGGTTGGGGATGTAACGGGTCAGCTAAAGACAGAATTCAGAGGAAAAAGACCTGTCTGGATAGTTCCCCAGGCATTCGGAGGAGGAGAACTGTGGAGCCGCGAACCCACTGTACAGGAAATCAGGTCGATGACATGGCAATCGATAATTAACGGAGCAACAGGGATACAATATTTTGTAAGACAAGGACTTAATTATTTCCCTAAATCAGCGGCAACCTGGGGTGAATGTGGCAGAATGGCTATGGAGGTTGCTGAGTTGACACCGTGGATCCTTTCAGATGAAGAGACATTACCTGCAGAATCATATTCAAAGAACATTATTGTTTCATCAAGACTTCACGATGGTAAGCTGATTGTAATGGCTGTAAACAAAATAAATGAACCTGTAAATACGACAATCAGAATAAAAGGGATTAATAACTGTAAGGCAAGGGTATTATTTGAAAACCGATTAGTTGCAGTCACAGATGGAACAATAACAGATAATCTTGCTGCTTTCGGATCGGAGGTTTATCTTATCAGTATAAAGCCTGAGAAGCCTGTACTAGCTTCCTCAAATATAAACCTGATAAATGATCCGGGATTTGAAGATTTAAGCAGTCCTGGAATTCCATCAGCCTGTTACGTACGTCCGGGAGGCGACAGGGGAGCAACATATTTTCTTGACACAAGGGAATATTATGATGGTTCTCATTCTCTAAGAATAATAACGCCTGAGGATAATAAAAGTCTGGCTATCAGATTCTTTCCTTTTCCTGTAAAAGCGGGTGCAACTTATGCAATTTCACTTTGGGCAAAATCAGATCCGGAACAAAGATTTTTTCATGCAACGAAAAAGGAGAATGATCGTCTATATGATAGAAAAGATATACCTCAATATGTGGAAATTATTATGGGTGAATTTGGTCGGGCTAGATTTGTTCCTGATGACCAGTGGAGAGAATATGTAACATTTGTTACAGTTCCTAATGATACGTTGGCCAGGTTTAAGACTAACCTGGTTCTGAAAATGCCGGGACAAGGGGTTGCATGGTTCGATCAGGTGAAAGTATTTGAGGAAAAACAGTAGTTGATTTTAATGGTTTTGAGTTTACTTATAAAATATTCCTATGTTAAAAAATCTTATCAAAACAGCAATCAGGCACATCCTGAAACACTTTGGATATAGTGTTCTGAATATTCTTGGTCTTACTTTGGGTATTACCAGTGCCATTTTCCTGATAATATATGTATCCGATGAAGTGAGCTACGACCGCTATCATGAGAAGGCCGACAGGATTTATCGCGTTTCATCCACAATAAAAGAACCTGATGATCAGTTCACGTGGATTGTTGCTCAGATACCATTCGGTCCTCAGGTAGCGCATGATTATCCGGAAGTTCAGTCATTCGTAAGGTTTATAAATATGCCACGGGCTCTCTATAAATATGAAGACAAACAATTCAATGAGGCCAATTTTTATTATGTCGATTCTACGTTGTTTGATATATTCACTTATAAAGTTTTAAAAGGCGAGGTTAAATCTGCTCTGTTAGCACCGAAAAAAATCATTCTTACCGAAAAGATTGCTAATAAATACTTCGGCAAGACGGATCCTATTGGAAAGACTCTTACATCGGGAACCGATACTTACGAAGTGACTGGAGTAATCCAGGATGTTCCTGCTAACTCACATTTTCGTTTTGACGCTATAACTGCCAGAAACAATTTGCCCAAACAACTTGGAAACTGGGGTAATTTTGGAGTATTCACCTATCTTCTGTTCCCGAAAAACTTTGATGTAAAGTCTTTCGAGACAAAGATCCAGGGAATGTATGATGCTTATATGAAACCAATATTCGGAGCATTGAATATTTCTATTAAATACAATCTTGAGCCGATGACCAGGATCCATCTTTTCTCTACTAACGCACAGGAACCGGAACCTACAGGCAGTTATGCTTATGTCTATATCTTTGCAATTGTTGCAATATTCCTAATTCTCATAGCATCGATGAATTACATGAATCTGGCCACTGCCCGTTCAGCAAGGAGAGCCAGGGAGGTGGGTCTCAGAAAAGTTGTAGGTTCCCGGCGAGGTCCACTGGTTTTGCAGTTTTTATCCGAATCAATGGTCTTTACCATTATTTCACTTTTAATCAGTATTATTTTAATAATCGTTCTATTACCAAAGTTTAACCTTCTTGCGGGAAAATCATTTAATTTCAATGTTATTTATAGTCCGGCAGTGTTGCTGAGCTTACTCGCTGTAATATTAATTGTAGGTGTACTCGGAGGATCCTATCCTGCTTTTTTTCTTTCACGATTCAGTCCGGTAACAGTTCTCAAAGGTGAAATTACCCAGGGCTCGGCTGGCAGCTTATTTCGAAAAATACTGGTTGTAATACAATTCACAGTTTCTGTAATTATGATTATCTGCACCATGGTCGTATTCAGGCAGTTAAAATACCTGAAGACTACCGACCAGGGATTTGATCAGAAGAATGTCATCAGTCTGGAGCTTAACGGGCAGTTGGCAGTCAAGTATCCTGTTCTGAAACAGGTTCTTCATGAAAACCAGAATATTAAATATGTTACATCGACCAATACTGCAGTCGGAGAAGGTTCCGGGAAGGTTATTTTTAGCGTGGAGACAGATCAGGGAATGTCAAACAGGGGTGTAAACTTTGCAGTAGTCGATTACGATTTTATTGAGACTATGGGAATAAAAGTCCTTAAAGGGCGTAACTTCCAGCTGGATATGCCTTCTGATACACTCACAGGAGTTGTGGTTAATGAAACGTTTGTAAAAAGAATGGGATGGTCGGAGCCGATTGGCAAAAAAGTCGAAATATATGGAGGGAATTTCATCAAAGCCAGGGTAATTGGAGTAATGCACGACTACCATCAGACCGGAATGTATAACGGAATCGAATCCCTGCTCCTTATATACCGGCCAATAAACAATGTTGTTTACATTAAGCTCAGCGGCAATGAAACTAAACAGACTCTGAGTTTTATAGAACAGAAATGGAAGGAAATATTTCCCGATCAGCCATTTGTTTATACCTATCTGTCAGATCGGTTTAATCACCAGTTTGAGGCTGATGAAAAAAGAGGATTGATTTTTACACTGTTCACAATACTGGCAATTCTCATAGCCTGCCTTGGACTATTTGGGTTAGCCTCTTATATGGTAGAACAACGGACTAAAGAAATCGGGATCAGAAAGATATTCGGAGCAAATGAAAATACTGTTCTCTCTTTGATTTCAAAAGATTTTCTCATCCTTGTTGCTATAGGAATAATTATTGCAGTACCTGTTGCTTATTATTTTATGAGTAACTGGCTCGAGAAATATGTCTACCGCACAAATATCGGTATACCTTTATTATTGACAGCAGCCTTAATGACTATCCTTATAACAATTGTAACTGTAAGTTATAAAGCTTACCAGGCAGCTATAATGAACCCTGCAAGAGCTTTGAAGTCGGAATGATAGGATATTTTCATATTTTTACAATAGAATCCTACCGAGCTATTGTTTTAACTGTATTAATATGAAAAAATATTTATCTCTCATTCTTCTCCTTCCTCTAATATTATTATCAGGATGCAGAAAGCAGAATATAAACACAAATTATAAGGGTAATCCGGCACCACTGATTCATAATGCTTTTATAAAATTACCTCTTGGTACTGTAAAGCCATCAGGCTGGTTAAAGGCACAGTTAGAGATTCAGGCTGCAGGTCTCACCGGCAACCTCGACGATTTCTGGCCCGATCTGGTCAATTCATCATGGCGTGGTGGTAACGGGGAGGCATGGGAAAGGGGCCCATACTATCTCGACGGACTTGTTCCTCTTGCCTATATTCTTAATGATGATCGTCTTATTAATAAAGTAAAAGCATGGATAGAACCAATACTTGCAAGCAGTAGCGATTCAGGCTGGTACGGTCCAATTAAAAACAAGGACCGATGGCCACTGGCTGTAGCAAATAAAGTGCTCATTCAATATTATGAAGCTACCGGCGATAAACGGGCAATTACCGTTCTTACAAAATATTTCAGATATCTGCACGACTCTCCACCCGACTGGCCCGATAAAGAGTGGCGGGGAGTACGGGCAATGGAAAATGCAGTGACAGGCTATTGGTTATACAGGCAAACCGGTGAACCATGGATACCTGAGACAATTGAATCGATACAAAAAAACAGTTTCGACTGGACAAGTTACTATGAGAAATTTCCATGGGATTCGGCTGCTTCGGCTGATAAAAAAGTACCTCTTAACTGGGGTCCAGAAGGATTGACGGCACATGTTGTAAATAATGCAATGGCTGTTAAATATCCGGGGTTATGGTACGAGCAATCAAAGGATGAAAGGTTTAAAAAGGCTGTTTTTTCTGGAATTGAAAAATATGATCTCAACCATGGTCAGGCTGCCGGAAGGTTTTCAGGTGATGAACATCTCTCAGGGAAAAGTCCTGTACAGGGAAGTGAGCTCTGTTCTGTGGTTGAATATATGTTCTCGCTTGAGGAGCTTTATGCGATCATAGGTGATAACCGATTAGCCGACAAACTTGAACTTCTTACTTATAATGCACTTCCCGGGACAACTACTCCCGATATGTGGGCACATCAGTACGATCAGCAGTCAAATCAGGTACTTGTATCTGCTGCCAAAAGAGAGTGGACATCTAATGGAGATTATTCCAATATTTATGGACTCATGCCAAACTTTGCCTGCTGTCTTGCAAATATGCACCAGGGATGGCCCAAGTTTGTTGAAAGCATGTGGATGGCTACAAACGATAATGGACTGGCGCTGGTAACCTACGGACCATCAATTGTAAAAGCTAAAGTTGGAAATGGCAAGGTGGTAACAATTACCGAAGAAACAAACTATCCTTTTACCGGATCTGTCAGACTATCAATCAGCACGGAAAAGGCAGTCAGATTTCCAATTGATTTGAGGATACCCGGATGGGCCGATTCAGTAATAATCAGCTATAAGGGCAAAACAGAAAAAATTAAAGGCTTATCAATTTATAAGATTGCTGCTAAATGGAAAAACGGTGATACGATCAGTCTGGAAATACCGATGAAGATACGTGTTGAGAAGAGATATAATAATTCACTATCCGTTTTGCGTGGCCCTCTCTATTTTTCATTAAGGATTGATAAAGAATATAGAAACGTCAAGATCAACTACGATAATTTTGGATACAAAGGCAGCAGTGATTGGGAAATTTACCCCAGAAGTGCCTGGAATTATGGACTCCTGATTGACAAGGCAAATATTATGCGGGGCCTAAAAGTGACAGAAAATCCTGTCGGAAGATATCCGTTTTCAGACAAAGGGGATATGATATGGTCGGCAGATTCCGGAAAATATATTATCTCAACTCAAGACGCTCCGGTTCTCCTAAAAGCAAGAGGTATGAAAATTCCTAAATGGACAATGAAGAATAACTCGGCAGATGTTCCTCCGCTTAGTCCGGTAAAACCTGAGGGAGATACGGAAGTAATCACCCTGGTTCCCTATGGTTGTGCAAGATTGAGGATTACGGAATTTCCGGTTATGGATATTGTCCTAATGGAGGATATCATGAGATCAGGAAAATGACTTATAGCCCCTCTGGAGGGGATTGGGTAAAACATCAGATTTGGGATGTTTTTTCTTCCAGCCAAAGTTTTTCCTGCTCAGACAAATATGGACTTAGTTTATCATAAACATCAATGTGGTAAGAATTGAGCCAGTCAATTTCTTTCCTATCAAGTAAGTTGATGTCAATCAAAGATTTATCTATGTAGCAAAGTGAAATAGTGTCAAATCTCAGAAATTGTCCGAATTCAGTCTCTTCATCTTCATAGCAAAGAATGAGGTTTTCAGTTCTGATGCCATATTCTCCTTCCCTGTAAATTGCAGGTTCATCAGAGATAAGCATCCCCTGTTCGATAACTGTTTTTGCACCTGTCGCTTCTCCAGGACTGATAGTCTGAGGACCTTCATGGACATTAAGGCAAAAACCTACGCCATGGCCAGTGCCATGACCATAGTTCAGCCCATGCTCCCATAAAGATTTACGGGCAAGCAGATCAAGCTGATTGCCTTTTGTTCCTGAAGGAAATTTTGCAAGTGCAAGATTGATTGTTCCTTTCAATACTAATGTAAAGTCCCTCTTTTGTTGCAGAGTCGGCCTTCCGATGACAATGGTCCTTGTAATGTCAGTAGTACCATCCAGATATTGGCCACCTGAGTCAGACCAGGAGAATACCGTCAGGTCCAATGACAGAATCGGATTCAGTGGATGGAGAATAATGTGGTAAAGCTGAATGTTCATTAAAAGCCACAATAGGTGAAAAACTGGGTCCGAGATAGTTTTCCTGTTCAGATCTTAAAAGGTTCAGCTTCTCAGCCAGGGAAAGCTCGGACATTCTTTCTAAGCCAGAATCCTGTTCAATAGTGTAAAAGAACTTTGTAAGTGCCACTCCATCCTTTACCATCACTTTCCCGAGATTTTCAATTTCAACATTATTCTTTACAGCTTTTAACCTGGTTGGGACACTTATATCTTCAATAATTCTAATCCCGTGAGGGATTGATTTAAACAATGATACAGAAGTTGTTGCAGGAGTAATTAAAATTGTGGAACCGGAAGGTAAAGTGGATAACATCCCTGCTGTCTCCTCATAAGGTAATATAACAATATCAAGGTTATCAAATTCTGAAGCAATCTTCAATGGGATCTTGTCCTCGTCTGCAAAGAAGAGTATCTGCTCTTCACAAACCAGGGCAAAGGATGAAAGTAACGGGCTGTATTCTAAATCATTTCCCCTGAGATTGAGCAACCACATAATATCATCTGGTGAGGTAAGAAGATGATAATTTATGTTCCGGTTCTTCATCTGTAAACGGACCTCAGCGATCTTAAGTGAGCGTTCCTTCCCGCAGAAAACAACCTGATGATCAAACGCTACTAAATTCTGCATCTGGGGACGATCTGTCCATAATTCTGATATGAGGTCACAATCAAAATCAAAAAGAACATTTTTTTCATCCAATACTTTTTCAATTTTCCTCATTTTATCAATTGAAAAAATCCTGCCGTCAAGAGCAATTTTGTTACCGGTACTTATGTTGTCATCCAGCCATTCAATGAAATCTTTTTTGTCAGGAAAAACAGGTTTCATCAGAACAAAACCTGAACCACGGAGTTGGCTCTGAGCCTGAATATAATAGCGAGAATCGGTCCATAATCCTGCAAATGAATCGGTTACAACAACAGTTGCTACTGATCCTGAGAATCCTGTAAGCCAGGCAATTATATGCCAATAATCTGGAACGTATTCTCCAAGATGCGGATCAGTGGAAGGAATTATATAAGCATCAATGTTAATTTCTTTCATTGTAGCTCTCAGCAGAGCCATCTTCTCAATGAAAGAGCTCATAAGTTTTTCACTTCATTAACAAGATTCTGAAGAGTGCTTTTTGCATCACCAAAGAGCATCCTTGTCTTGTCATTAAAGAAGAGCATATTTTCTATAGCAGCATACCCTTTGCCCATACCGCGTTTCATTACGATAATATTTTTGGCATCGCGTGCTTTTATTATTGGCATACCATAAATAGGACTTGAAGGATCATCCTCGGCTGCCGGGTTTACAACATCATTTGCTCCGATAACTACAAGAACATCTGTATTTGGCAGATCAGGATTTATTACATCACTTTCAATAAGCTGTTCATAAGGTACATCCGCCTCAGCAAGCAATACATTCATGTGTCCGGGCATACGACCAGCAACAGGGTGAATAGCATACTTCACTTCTACTCCTTTGTCTTCCAAAAGTTTATCGAGCTCATGGCAGATATGTTGAGCCTGTGCGACAGCAAGTCCATAACCCGGAACGATAACCACCTTTTTTGAATAGCTTAAAAGTACGGCAGCATCGGAGATTGATATCTCCTTCACTGTCCCTCCCGCAGTTACATTCGCCTGACCGCCACCTCCAAACACACCAACTATAACATTAAGCAAAGAGCGATTCATGGCCCTGCACATGAGAATAGTAAGTATTGTTCCGGCCGATCCGACCAGTATCCCGCCTGTAAGCATAGCCTGGTTATTATACAGGAACCCTCCCATAGCCGCTGCAACACCTGTAAATGAGTTTAACAGAGAAATAACAACAGGCATATCAGCGCCTCCGATGGGCATTACAAATAAAACGCCATATATTATGGCAATTACAAACATTACATATATTAATGGTGTCAGTTCGCTGCTGGCCTGCACATGTCGGGTCATTATGAATACTATAAAACCAATAAGTACAGCAAGGATCGTCAGATTTACGTATTTCATTGCTTTTATCCGCATATCACCAATCCGGCCGTCAAGCTTGCCAAAAGCAATCATGCTACCTGCCCAGGATATCGTACCGATCATTAGTCCAAGAAGTATTGCAAGTACATGACCATTAGCCATCCCGCTTTTTGCTATAAGTTCAGGACTAACGTGCGGGAACTCCATCATCGAGATAAGAGCCGCTGCAGCGCCACCCATTCCATTGAAGAAAGAAACAAGCTGAGGCATAGCGGTCATTTTGACACGCCTTGCAATTATCCATCCTATTGCTGTTCCAATTGCAATTGCGATCATAATAAATCCAATATTGCCAATTGGTTTCCCGTCCTTCTGATGAAACAGGATTGTGGCAATTATTGCCATTATCATTCCAATAGCAGCAAGGATATTGCCACGACGGGCCGTAAGCGGATGACTTAACATCTTCAATCCAAGAATGAAAAGTACCGAAGCAATAACATAAGTAATCTCCAATATCGAGATTCCCGTATATATATGAGGAATTTGGTTCATAAAGCTGATCTTTTTCGTTTTATCCGGATTAATTACTTTTTCTTTTTGAACATTTCCAGCATCCTGTCAGTGACTACGAAGCCGCCTACAACGTTCAGTGTACCAAGCACTACTGCCAGGAATCCAAGTATCATGGCTCCTGTCGTTTCTGCATGTCCCAAAACTATTATAGCGCCTATAATTACAACCCCATGGATAGCATTAGCACCCGACATGAGTGGTGTATGCAGAATAGCAGGAACATGACTGATCACCTCAATACCAAGAAATATTGAAAGTATCACAATAAAAATAGCCTCCCTGTGCAATAAGAAAAATCCTAAAATATTTTCCATAATATATTTATTTGATATTCAGCATTTGTTTGATTCTCTGACTTATATACGCTTTGCCATGAACAGCAGTTGTACCATTTATTATCTCATCCTGCATATTAAGTGCAAGGTTACCATCCTTATCAACCATAATCTTCAGAAGGTTAATGACATTATTGCCAAACATCCTGCTGGCGTCTGTTGACATAATGGAAGGATAGTTTGTTATGCCGAGAATTTTCACCCCGTTTATAACAATGTTTTCTCCGTTTTGAGTCAATTCGCAGTTGCCTCCGGTTGAAGAGGCGAGATCGACTATTACTGATCCGGGCTTCATGGAATTCACCGTATCCTTAAGAATAAGAACAGGTGCTTTTTTCCCTGGTATCTGAGCAGTTGCAATAACAACATCAGCAGCAATGGCACGCTGCTGGATCAGTTCCTGTTGTTTCTTTTTAAA
This sequence comes from uncultured Bacteroidales bacterium, assembly GCA_963838215.1. Classification (GTDB taxonomy): domain Bacteria; phylum Bacteroidota; class Bacteroidia; order Bacteroidales; family VadinHA17; genus LD21. Next base: position 765,172 of record CAWIQG010000003.1, read on the forward strand.
CTCTTCGGTCTGTTCAACTGCATATCCTCCGGCAGCCACATCTTCTTTTGCTCCTTCAACTTCGATAAATTTTCCTCCCAGACTTTTAACTTCCTCCTTTACAGCTGATCTTACATCGAACACTTCAACGACAGCTCCAAGTTTCCTGGCAATTGCAATTGCCTGCAGTCCGGCCACTCCTGCACCTAAAATAAGAACACGTGATGGTTTAATAGTTCCTGCCGCTGACATAAACATAGGGAAAAATCTTGGTAACAATGATGCCGCATCCAGTACAGCTTTGTAACCTGATATTGTAGCCATTGAAGAAAGAATATCCATAGACTGGGCCCGGGTCGTTCTTGGAATAAGATCAAGAGCAAGAACTGTCAATCCCCTGAGACAAGCTTTTTCGATCCAATTACTGTTTTCAACAGGATTAAGAACTGAGCATATCACTTGTCCTTCTCTGAAGGTATTAATATCATCTTCCAAAGGGGGATTGACGGTCAGCAACATTACGGCTTTTGAAATAACATCTTTTCGTTCAGTTGTCAGGACACCGGCAGCCTGATAAGCTATATCAGAAGCAAATGAGTGATCTCCTGCACCATGTTCAACTAACACTTCAATACCCATCTTTTTTAATGTGATAACTTCACCAGGAAGCATGGATACCCTGTTTTCCGTTCCAGATTCTCTTAAGATGCCTATAATCATAAGTTTGGAGTTTGATGGTCCTAAAGTATAGAAAAATTAATAGTCATTTAATAAAATACGATATCATATTTCTGCTATTTTCCAAAGAAATTCCTTAACCAGAAATGATTTGCTTCATTTCTCGAATGAACAGCTTTTGCCCCGCTCCATCCGTGCCGACCTTCGGGATATAACATGAATTCGAATATTTTACCTTCATCCTCAAGCCTTGAGATCAGATATATGGAATTCTGCATGTGAACATTATCATCCATGTCTCCATGAGTCAGGTAAAGATTCCCTTTGTAGTTTTTGACATAAGTAAGGGTCGAGCTTTCTTTATAGCCGTCAGGATTATCCTGCGGTGTACCCATGTAGCGCTCAGTATAAACATCATCATAAAGACGCCAGTCAGTGACAGAGGAACCGGCAAATCCATGCGTCCAGTAATCTGCACCTTTAGTCAGGGCGAGGCATGTCATGTATCCTCCGTACGAGCTTCCTGTTATGCCCACACGTGTTGAATCGATATATTGTTTTGTTCGCAGCCATTTCACAGCATCTTCATAATCAAGAATTTCCCACTTACCCAGACAGCGATACAGGTAATCGAGACCTTTTCTCCCAAACTGACCCGAGCCACGGTGATCAACAGTAAAAGTGATAATTCCGTTCTGTGAGTACCATGATGGATTGTTTCCCTGCCACCTGTTGTAAACATTCTTTGAATCGGGGCCCCCGTAGATTGTAAAAACAACAGGGTATTTTTTTGCCGGATCAAAATTAAGCGGGTAGGTTATGATTGCCGGCATATTAAAAAGTCCGTCGGAAGAAATGATCTTTACCATTTCGGATTTTGAGCTCTTAGAAGGATCGTATACTTGCTGCTCAAACTTATATATATCCCTTATCTTCCTGGCTTTTTTATCAAGTGCAATAATTGAACCCGGGCTGACAATACTGTTCCATGTGTCGATGAAATAATTTCCTTTAGGTGAAATACTTACACTATGAGTTCCTTCACCTTTGGTTATCTGAAGGAGGTTCTTTCCATCAAGCCCGACCCTGAATGCATGACTATCAGTAGATTCCGTTCCCGTTGCGGAAAAATAAACTGATTTATTGTCCTCATCAACCCTGTCAATGGCTGTAATCCTGAAATTTAAATTTGTCAGTTGGGTTTTTATTTTCCCGTCCCATCCATAATAATAAAGGTTTTCCCAGTCATTCATGTTGCTTCTGACAATAAAGCCTGAGCCGTTTTTCATGACATAAATATCTTCATGGAATTGGACCCAGGTCGTGCTGGTCTCATTGTTAATCGGAACGAAATCACCCGTTGCAGGATCGGCAAGAATGATTTGCAGGTCATTCTGATCGCGGTTAACTACCTGTATTGCAAGTTTTTTACAATCGGGTGTCCAGAACGGCCAGGCAATATACTGATCAATATTTGGATCTGTTTTAACCCAAACAGTTTTACCGGTGGCGATATCGGCAATACCCATTTTTACCTTTGGATTTGGATCTCCTGCCTTAGGATAAGGTGTGGCCTCAATTAATCCGTGTATACCATCAGCCTCATCGAGCCTGTTAAGCGTGAATACAGGAACATCAGTCTCATCTGTTCTCAGGAAAGCAATTTTATTTCCATCGGGTGACCACCAGAATGCTGCGTATCGGCTCGACCTCTCAAGTATTTCTTCCATGTAAACCCATGAAGAATAACCGTTATAAATTTTATCAGAGGCATCAAAAGTCAGTCTTATCTCCTTATCATTTGTAAGGTCATATACATAAAGATCTTTCTTCTTTGTATATGCAATTTTCTTTCCATCGGGAGAAAAGCGTGTATTAACTTTTGCAAGCTTATCATTTGTAAGTCTTTTAAGCTCTTTATCACCTATCGTAAAAAAGAAAAGATCATTTTCCTTCAAAATAATAACACTTTTTTTATCCGGACTGGTAACATCGTTTATCGTTAATGTGATTCCCTGAGGAAGAGACTGTGAAATCAATTCTCTATCAGACTTTACAGGAGGGATAATAACTCCTTTTCCGGTTTTGATATCGACATTCTGAATAACCGGATTCTTATCTGCATCATACTTCCTTATTAAAAAATGTTCATCGTCTGTCCATCCCACAACAGCAACCTGATTACCATTACGTTGCGATATCTGTGCATGGACATTTCCATATAAAAAAAGGCAAATAATAATATAAAGGAAGCTTACTCTTCTCATAAGTGACGTATTTAAAATTTGAACATTCCTGAACAGGGCAGCAAAAATAAGAATTTTTAATTTGAATTTATCCTGATTATCGTCATCTCCATTACAACAACTGGTAAACATTTCTTATTTTTATATTATTAAATAAGTACCGTGAATTATCAGAACGAATAGTTGATTTTCAACCATTATGTTATTATTCATTTATGATTCGTTGTTATTAAAAGAAGTTTAAAATGAATAATTCCGGATATTGTTATTTGCTTCATGAAACATCAGGAAGTAGTTTAAAAACCACCGACGAGAAAAAAATGGTTACCGATTTCCGACTTATTCAATTTGTTAGTAGCCTTATTGGTTATTTAGAAATGGTATAAACATGTGTTATTTTATTAACAATGTTATTTTATTAACAGATAAAATATTATTTTTGCATTACAATTTGAATGTAAAAAACATATAATTATTGATCTTTGTATTTATTTACTTGGAAATCAAATAAATAAAAAATATAAATACGCTCATGAAAATAATTAAATCACCGGCCGATCTTAAAAAAAGAAAGACCGAATTCTTAACCAGAATGCAGGGGAAAGAAAAAATCCGCATAAGAGTTCACATGGGAACAAGCGGACTGGCATCAGGAGCAAAAGAGATTCTTAATTTTCTTACTCTTGAGCTCGAAAAGAGAAGCATTGACGCTGACATTACCAGAACAGGCGATATGGGCTACAGTTTTGCCGAACCTACGATAGAGGTAAAACGTATTGGTGAGGAGCCGATAGTTTTTGGAAATGTAGATAAGCTGAAGGCTGATGAAATAATTGAAAAATATATCAAAAATGGTGAGTATGTTGATGGAATGTTACCAGTCAATTATAAAACCATATAATAAAAATTTATCCGGGAGGAAAAATAATGTCAAAACAGAGGATGCAAATACTGGTATGCGGAGGAACAGGTTGCAATGACCTGCAGAGCGAAGCTATCCTTGATAACCTCAGGCTTGAACTTGAAGCAAATGCACTTGAAAACGACATACAGGTGATTAAAACAGGATGTTTTGGTCTCTGTAAACTGGGACCTGTTGTCAAAGTAATGCCAGATGAAGTTATTTACACAAATGTTAAGCCTGCTGATGCCAGGGAGATTGTTGAAGAGCACGTTATGAAAGGGCGCAAAGTTGAAAGACTTCTTTTCACTGATCCATTGACAAAAAAAACAATTTCGCAGGCAGCTGAAATGAATTCTTACAAAAAGCAACTCAGAATCGTACTACGAAATTGCGGAATAATCGATCCTGAAAATATTGAAGAAGCAATAGCATTCGGTGCTTATGAGGCTCTTGGTAAGGTACTTACAGAAATATCACCTGAACGTGCCATTAAAATCATTAAAGACTCAGGGCTCCGTGGAAGAGGCGGTGGAGGATTTTCGACAGGACTGAAATGGGAGATCGCTTCTAAAAACACGTCAGATGAAAAATATGTTGTCTGTAATGCCGACGAGGGTGATCCCGGAGCATTTATGGACAGGTCAGTCCTTGAAGGCGATCCGCATGCCGTACTTGAAGCAATGGCGATCTGCGGTTTCTGTATTGATGCACATAAGGGTTTAATATATATACGTGCTGAATATCCTTTAGCCGTGGCCCGGCTGAAAACCGCGATACAACAGGCAAGGGAATATGGACTTCTGGGTAAAAACATAATGGGCACCGGTTTTGATTTTGATATTGATATCAGGTATGGTGCAGGTGCGTTTGTATGCGGTGAAGAGACCGCTCTGATTCATTCGATGGAAGGTCTTCGAGGTGAGCCTACCGTGAAACCGCCTTTCCCGGCCGAATCAGGATTCAGAGGAAAACCCACAAACGTAAATAATGTTGAAACGTTTGCATGCATTTCTCCGATAATACTTAAAGGCGCAGAATGGTTCAGCAGTATAGGTTCTCAAAAATCTAAAGGGACAAAAGTATTCGCTCTTGCCGGTAAAATAAATAACGTAGGATTGATTGAAGTGCCAATGGGAACAACTCTGCGGGAGATTATTTTTGAGATAGGCGGAGGAATACGATACGGGAAAAAATTCAAAGCAGCACAGACAGGCGGTCCTTCAGGAGGATGCCTTACTGAAAAACATCTCGACATACCAATCGATTTTGATAATCTTATCGCTTCCGGCTCAATGATGGGATCAGGTGCATTTATTGTGATGGATGAGGATGATTGCATGGTTTCCGTTTCAAAGTATTTTCTCGAATTCACTGTGGAAGAGTCCTGCGGAAAATGTGCCCCCTGTCGTATCGGCAACAAACGGCTTCATGAATTACTTGAACATATTACTAAAGGTAAAGGAACGATGGCAGATCTTGACCGTTTGAGAAACATGAGTCATGTAATTAAAGACACATCACTTTGCGGTCTGGGACAAAGTTCGCCAAATCCGGTTTTATCCACGCTCGACAATTTCTATGATGAGTATGTGGCTCATGTTACAACTAAGAAATGTCCGGCCGGTAAATGCCGCGATCTTATGGAGTATTTTATAATTTCCTCCAATTGTGTCGGTTGCACAGCGTGCGCAAGAGTATGCCCGGTGAATGCAATCACGGGTGTACGGAAAGAACCACATTTAATTAATCCTTCGATATGTATTAAATGTGGAGCTTGTATGGAGAAATGCAAGTTTGATGCAATCATCATTCAGTAATCAAAGAAATTTTCAAGATGGAAACAATTAAACTTACAATAGATAACAAGATAGTTGAAGTACAAAGAGGTACTACAATTAATAAAGCAGCAAAACAACTGGGTATTGAGATACCTACTCTGTGTTACATGGAACTTCATGATATGAATATAGAGAATAAGCCTGCCGGTTGCCGTATCTGTGTTGTGGAAGTACAGGGCCGGCGTAACCTTCCTCCTTCGTGTGCTACAAAATGCGAAGAGGGGATGGTTGTAAAAACCCATACAACAAGGGTTCTCAACGCAAGGAGAACTGTGATGGAATTTATTCTTTCTGATCATCCTAAAGATTGTCTGATCTGCCCTAAATCAGGTAACTGTGAACTTCAGGCGATGGCTCACCGTCTTGGAATCAGAGAAATACCGGGTCAGGAAATTGCTGCAATGTCCACTTACAGAAAAGACACCTCTCCTTCAATAATAAGGGATCTTGATAAATGTATAATGTGCCGCCGTTGTGAAATGATGTGCAATGTAGTTCAGACAGTCGGCGCCCTTTCAGCTGTTAACAGAGGATTTATGGCTACTGTTGCACCAGCATTCGAGCAGAATCTTGAACACTCAACATGTACTTACTGCGGCCAGTGCGTTGCTGTGTGCCCGACCGGTGCTCTTACTGAGGTTGATCATACGCCCGATGTTTTGCGTGCCCTTGCCGATCCTTCAAAGACTGTCATTGTCCAGACTGCTCCGGCAGTTCGCGCTGCTCTTGGCGAAGAGTTCGGCATGGAACCGGGAACTCTTGTAACAGGCAAAATGGTTGCTGCTCTCAGAACACTCGGATTCAATTACGTTTTTGACACTGATTTTGCTGCAGATCTCACTATAATGGAAGAAGGCACTGAGTTTCTTGACAGACTAAACCGTCACTTAAAAGGAGATAAAACCTCCAGGTTGCCAATTCTTACTTCATGCTGCCCGGGATGGGTTAATTTCTTTGAAAATTATTTTCCCGATCTGAAAGACGTTCCATCAACAGCAAAATCACCGCAGCAAATGTTCGGAGCTATAGCCAAAACATATTTTGCTGATAAAATAAAGGTAAACAGAAAGGATCTGGTTGTGGTTTCGATAATGCCTTGCCTGGCTAAAAAATATGAATGCCAGAGAGAAGAGTTTTCAACGGATAATAACAGGGATGTGGACTTCTCTATTTCTACAAGGGAACTGGCAGCATTCATCAAACATGCAAATATCGATCTCAATACTCTTGAAGATGAGGAATTCGATGCTCCAATGGGTGAATCAACGGGTGCAGGTGTAATATTCGGTAATACAGGAGGCGTGATTGAAGCTGCCGTACGTACGGCTTATGAACTCTATACCGGTAAAAAACTTGAAAGACTTGATTTTAAAGAACTCAGGGGTCTGCAGGGTGTCCGCGAAGCAACAATTGATTTTAATGGTCTTCCGGTCAGAATTGGCATAGCCCATGGACTTGGCAATGCAAGGAAGCTTCTTGACGATGTCAGATCAGGGAAATCGCAGTTTCATGCCATAGAGGTAATGGCCTGCCCGGGAGGATGCATCGGTGGCGGAGGACAACCATTGCACCACGGCAATTCCGATATTATTAAAGCCAGAGCAGCAGCAATTTATGCAGAAGACAAGAAGAAACCTATCCGAAAATCTCACGAGAATCCTTTTATTATTAAATTATATCAGGAGTTCCTGGGTAAACCTAATAGTGAAATAGCTCATCATCTGCTTCATACTCATTATTTTGATAAAAAGAAGAAAGTTATAGTAAAACAATAATATACCGGTTGGTCAATAATAAAATTCAGGATTATGTCAACTATTAAAATAGAATTGAGACAAGAAGATGTCTTAAAAATTAAAGAGATTTGCGCATCCTTTAATAATGATCCACAGGAACTTATTAATGTCTTGCATAAATGCCAGGAGCATTTCGGATATCTTCCTGCTGAAGTTCAGGAAGTAATTTCCAACGAACTGGTAGTGCCTGTGGCAAAAATCTACGGAGTAGTTACTTTCTACTCATTTTTTACAATGACTCCAAAAGGCAAACATCCTGTAAGTATCTGTATGGGAACTGCCTGTTATGTCCGTGGCGCTGAAAAAGTGCTTGATGAGTTCAAAAAGGAGCTTGGGTTAAAGGTTGGAGAGACCTCCAAAGACGGTAAATTCTCCCTGTCAAGCCTAAGATGCGTTGGAGCATGCGGTCTTGCGCCAGTTGTGCTGGTTGGCGATAAAACCTATGGCAGGGTGGCACCCGATGATGTCAAAAATATTCTTAAAGAATACGAATGACAAGGTTTTAAGTTAGAGTCCTTTAGCCATTGCGCCGTTGGTCCTTCTTGTACCAGAAAAAAAATTCTTTTTGTCGCTTTTTGTCAATAATATTTCTTGCAACATAAACCTTCTTTCCTGTATATGGATCAAATCCCGTATAATACATAAGTGTTGAGAGGGTCATTGGTGTAGGAGTGAAATCCTGAACCTGTTCAGGCTTTATTCTAAGGCTTTTCACCTCAGTAACAAGCTTTGCCATATCTGAATCGGTACAACCCGGATGTGATGAGATGAAGTACGGTATGATTTCATATTTGAGTTCGTGCTTAGTTTTAATGTCATCAAACCGCTTCTTAAGCTTTTTAAAGAGGAAAAAAGGAGTCTTGCGCATAAATGACAAAACTTCCGGTGATGTATGCTCGGGAGCTACCTTAAGCCTGCCTGATATATGGTTTGTAATAAGTTCTTCAAGATACTCATCTTCCTCTTTCCCGGCACTTTTATTCCATTCGGGAAATAATAAATCGTATCGTACACCGCTTCCAATAAATGATTTTTTAATCCCATCCATCCTGTCTACCTTCCTGTAAAGATCAATAAGCTGCCTATGGCTCGTGTTCAGATTACTGCATACAGCTGGCCAGATACAGGATGGCCTTGAGCAAACCTGGCACGTTTTTATATTTTTACCTTTCATCTTGTACATATTCGCTGACGGACCACCCAGATCGGACAGATAACCTTTAAAATCAGGCAGTTCAGAGATCTTTCCAATTTCATTAAGTATCGACTTTTCTGACCTGCTTATTATCTGCTTGCCCTGATGTGCCGCTATGGCACAAAAACTGCATCCTCCAAAGCAACCACGATGAATATTCACGGAAAATTTTATCATTTCATAAGCATGAATATCTCCCTTCTTATTATACCTTGGATGAGGCATATACATATACGGAAGATCAAAGGAACGGTCAGCTTCTTCCTCTTCAATCGGTGGAAACGGGGGATTAATTATTATTTTCAGATTGCCTGACGCTTCATTCAGCCTGGCTGATTCAATTTTGTTCGATTCTTTCTCAAATGTTACAAAATTCTCTGAAAACAAATTCTTTTCTTTAAGACATTTTTCGAATGAATGGAGAGAAAGATCTCTCCACTCTTTATGTGCCGGCAGAGGGTCATTTTTCTTTAATACTATTGCTGTCTGTGGGATTGTTTTAATTGATGAAAACGGAACTCCTTCCGACAACTGTTTCAAAAGTTCCCTGACAGGCTGTTCTCCCATTCCGTAAATTAATAAGTCAGCACCACTGCTCACAAGGATTGACGGCTCCAGTTTATCTTTCCAGTAGTCGTAGTGTGTCAGCCGCCTCATCGAGGCCTCTATTCCACCAATAACGACCGGAACATCAGGGAAAATCTCTTTTAGGATTTTAGTATAAACTATTGTGGGATAATCGGGTCTGAAGCCGGCTTTACCTCCAGGAGTATACGCATCGTCGGATCTTAAACGACAAGCGGCCGTATAGTGATTGACCATCGAGTCCATGTTCCCTGCTGTTACCCCAAAAAAATATTTTGGTTTGCCCAGCTTGCGAAAATCTCTTAAATCGTCTTTCCAGTTTGGCTGGGGAACAATTGCAACGCGGAACCCCTCATTTTCAATTACCCTCCCGATGACTGCCGGACCAAACGATGGATGATCAACATAGGCGTCACCACTGAAAATGATCACATCAACTTGTTCCCAGTTCCTGAGTTCCAGCTCTTTCCTGCCTGAAGGAAGCCAATTGAGAATATAATATTTATCTTTCAAATTATATTATTAAAATTCCTTCTCAAAAATAGGTAATGTTTCAGATACCTGCTCAAAGATCAGGTTTATAAATGTTACGGCCTGATTGTTGCAGATATGATTTTTATAAGATTAAATGATTTTTTGTCATATATCATTTTCAAAGAATAAAAAAGATGGACATCGTAAAAGTAATACAGCAACATAAAAGGCTCTGTAACTTTGTATCAGAGAAAAAAATAAAACAAAGTCTTGATATACTGGCAGATATGATAGCTGGTTCTTCATCATCCGACATGAAAGATGAATATGAAAACATGGTTATGACATATAGGAACATGTTAACTTACACTATTGAAGGAATAAACGATCCTGAACGCAATAAAATATATCTTAAGCTCATACAATCTATTCTTGGACTCTCCGACCGGGTAAGGCAGGACATATTGTCACATTATTCAGGATGGCATACATACTGGGTAAAGCAGCAGGCTGAAAAAGAGATGAAACTGAGTGGCAAAACAATAGTTGAAACTGTTGATGACCTTTTGTTTAAATCGGAACTTGATGATTGGCTGAAGCTTAGTAATGAGATTGATCCAAATCCTGAATCTGAAATTTCGAAGAAACATAAACAGCTAATCAAGAATATTTTCAACCATTTATGGTTAACTGATTATTTCGGAGAAGCTGAAAAGAGCCTGATAAACATCATTCTTAATTCAGATAAGTTCAGGTGGTACGAAACGAGCATTTTTACAACCGCTATTACCCTGAGTTCGTTAAGAACATGGCAATCGGAAAAACTTTTTCATCTGATCACCATTTATGAAGCCGGACAGAACCAGATTATGGAAAGAGCCCTTTCTGGACTTATTCTGAATCTGCATTATTATAATGGAAGAATATTGCTATATCCGGATATCGCAGACAGGATTAAAAAAATGAGCAGCAACAATGTTTTCAGGGAACACTGCAGGATCATAGTTTTGCAGACTATCAGATCGCGGGAGACAGAAAAACTCAGCAAAAAACTTCAGGATGAAATACTGCCGCAGGTTGCAAAACTTAAGCCAAGACTTGAGGAAAAACTTGACCTTGATAATATTCTTTCAAGTGATAAAACTGATGAAAAAAATCCCGACTGGTCAGAGATGTTTAATGATTCCGAGGAAATATTCAAGACAATGGAGGAGCTTACAAAGCTCCAGATGGAGGGAGCAGACGTATATATGTCGGCCTTTGCCAATATGAAGCATTTTGATTTTTTTAAGGACTTTCAGAATTGGTTTGTTCCTTTCTATCCTGATCATGAGACAGTTGACGAGATTTACAGGGATGAGATCCTTGGTCCTGGAACAAATGAGCTTGCAGAGGCATTATACAAAACTCCTTTTATCTGCAATTCTGACAAATATTCATTGCTTTTGAACTTAAAATATCTTCCGTCGAATCAGAAAAGCATGATGTTAAAGGTTTTCAGGATGGAGCTTGAAGGATTGCAGCAATTAAATGATGATGAAACAGCAATTGATCCTTATAAGAATTTCAGAACTAATGTTACACAATATCTTCAGGATATCTACCGGTTTTTTAAACTATCTCCGTATAAAAAAGAATTTGAAGATCTGTTTCTTGGCAGGCTTGATATTTACAATTCAGAATTTTTCAGGATGACAAGTAATTCAACAGATGCCGAAGCAGGGCTTGCAGATTACTTTTTCAGCAAAAACTTTTACGAAGATGCTCTCGTTCTGTTCCTTAAGCAGGTCAGTGAAAAACCGTCGGATGTACAGTTGTACGAAAAAATAGGATATTGCTACCAGAAAAGTGCCAATTATGAGGAAGCACTTAAGTTTTACAGAAGAGCAGAGATGATCGACAGAAAAGCCTGGACCATAAAGAAAATAGGGTTATGCCTCAGGAGGCTGGATAAAAATGAAGAGGCTCTCGAATATTACCTGCAGGCATGTACGATGGAACCTGAAAACATCCATTCGGTTATTATGACTGCACACTGTTATCTTGATCTCAAGAATTATGAGCAGGCATTAAAATACTATTTCAGGGTTGAATACAATGAACCGGGAAATCTTAAGATATTGAGGCCGATAGCATATTGTTACTTTGCTCTGGGCAGGTTTGATGATTCAGAAAAATATTATGATCGTTTATCAGAAGGAAAGCTTAACGCGCACGATAAGATAAATAAAGGTCATCTGGCGCTTTGCAAAGGTAAAATGATTGTAGCTGTTGATTTTTACAGGCAAAGTATCGTAAGCGGAGAATTATCAAAAGATCAGTTCATGTCAATTTTTGCAGAAGACAAAGAGCTGCTTATATCTCTTGGCGTAAATCCTGACGATCTGCCAATCCTCCTGGATTATCTGTTATTTATTATCGGGTAATTTCGTTGTATCACTTTCCTGGGACGAAGAACCAGATCTTCCTTCCGGATAACGTCTTCTGATGGCATTAAATCTTGAAGTATCACTTTCATGATTTTTCCTGTTTTTTCTTATCATCTCCTGACGCCGTTCATCCATCTCTTTGAACTTTACCATTTGCTCTTTTGTCAGGTTTGAATCAAGCTCTTTCCTGAAATCTTTCATGTTAGCATCCATCTCTTTGCGAAAATTGTTCTGCAGTTCACTGTTGATTTTAGCATACTTACTAAGTATCAGGTCAATTTTTGCTTTTTGTTTTTCGTCGGGCTGTACAGTACGGTAAAAACCTTCCCTGAATCTTTCTTCAGAAAAATATACTTTTACCGGCTTAAGCTTCTGATATCTTATCTGGGCCGACGTAAGCATCCCCAGCACGAATCCTATAATCAGAGTTACGATGACGACTATTATTGGCTTTGTTTTCATTTAATTTTAATTTCCGGTTAACAGACAAACAATACTTTCGTCATAACTATCGCCCAATCCCAGGAATGAGTTAAACGACAGAGAGCCTTCCATAAAAAAGATTGAGATAAGGAGTATGACAATTGCAGCTACTCCTGTAAGTGCAATTCGGTAAAATGCAAAATTCATGGATTTAATGAATTCCACTTCGTTGTTTACGGTTAATCCTGCTGAAAATAATTTATCCAGGATTTTGTCCTTAAACCCGGGACGAAAATCAAAGGTGATGCTCTCATCTTCCATTATCCTGGAGACCTTTACAGGGTCAGCATTATTATCCAGCGAACTGATTAACAATTTCTTAATCTCTGAAGAGTTCATAATATTTATAGTTTTTCCAAAATATTTCTTAATTGTTCCTGTGCTCTTGATAACCTTGAAAGGACAGTTCCCAGAGGCAGGTCAAGTATTTCAGCTGTTTCTTTTGTGGAATAGCCCTGCAGCAGCCTCATTGTCACTATTATACGAAACTTTGGATCCATTGCCAATAACGCTTTATTAACTATTTCCGATGCCTCTTTTCTTTCTTCAGTATCATGATCTGCAACTTCAAATTCGTACATTTCACTATTTCCTTTTTGCGAAAACATTGAAAAAAATCTTTTTCTTCTTTTTATCTCGTTAAGCGTCAGATTCACAGCAATTCTCTGAATATAAGTTGATAGTTTTGCTTCTCCCCTGAAATCCGCTAATGAATAATAAAGTTTAATAAATACCTCCTGTCCGATATCTTCTGCAAAAACAGAATCGCCAAGCATACTTTTTACCGTACGTGCAACCATCTTCTGATAACGGGTCACAATTTCTCCGAATGCTTTTTTATCGCCGTCAAGAGATGATTTTACCAGTGCAGTATCATCAGTTACGTTGTATGATTCTTTAATCATACTTCAACATATAGACAATTAATAACATGCAAATATTCCCGATTGTTAATTTTAATTAACATGACCTGTTTCCGCCAACCATGTGGATTTTTCATGTTCACTTTTGCTGAAAATGTTCATCATCTTCAACCTTTATAACATCATAATCTTTTGTATATCTAATAAGAAAAAGATTCCTGTTTTCGAATCCATTGTCAGGTTCTTTTCGTACAAAATCATATTCAGTCTGTAATAGTTCAGGATTATGGATTTCTGGATGTACAATAAAATCTTTTCTGTGCATCGCAATTCCGCTTAAAAAGTAATATGCAATATCGTATCCCTGCCAGGCATAACTTTTTTCAGAAGGCTCCGTTAAAAATTTTTTTCTGAATTCTGAATTAAATTGCATCACATTCTTCTTTGAATAATCTATCCAGAAAGGATAGTATAACAGAATATCCAGATCGAAGAAGTCCTTTGCTTCGAGGTTCTCAATATCTCTCATCCCGGGATATCCAAAAACTTTTACGTCAAATTTCCTTGAAAGACCATGGATATTGTTAATAGTTTCGCTAATAACAGGAGCCTCTTCAGAAGCTATGACAATAATGTTTTTAGATTGATCCGTAAGTGCATCAGCCAGCCTGTTAATTGAGTCATTATCAAATAGTGATCTTGTATTGCATAAAAATTCTTTAAATTTAATCTCTTCATACGGTAGCTTATAACTCAACTCTTTAAAGATAAGATTCTTAAACCTTTTAACATCTTCATCAGTTCCCGTTGAATCAGCATGAACAAATACTATATTCTCATTGTAATATTCACTTATTTTTTTTGCAAGGGCCTTCTGGGCTATTTCGAGTGAAGAACTGGCTATAAAAAGAGTCGGGTTCTTTATCAGGGCAGAATTATTAATAAGAGTAACCGGCGAGACAATAGGAATACCCATACTTTTTGCATAGGAGGCAACGATAGGAAGATTATGGGAATAAACGGGCCCTATAATCAGATCAGCATCAGACAACTTTCCGGACTTTATAAGTTTCATTACTTCAATGGTATCGCTTTTAATATCGTATGTTTTCAGGGTGATATCCAATCCTAAAGAACGGAGGGTATCAGCTGCCAGTAAAACACCCTCATACAACTCAATAAAATCAAGACTTTCAGGATAAATCCAGTCTTCCGTTCTTTTCATGAGCTTATATTGCTTTTTCCCCTTTAGTACAATAGATGAATCAATATCAATTCGTTCAGAGTTTTCCTTAATATAGAAAGGAAGCAGTACAGCAACATTTAATGAGCCATTTAGGTTTTTTACCTGAGTGAATCCAACTGGTCTGCTTTTCATAGCCACTGGTTCCTCAGGATTAATAACTGCTTTCTCCTTGACCTGTTCATTCTCCTTAGTCTCCTCTATTTTTACAGGAATCCGTACAAAATCACCAACCTGGGGAAACCTTAAATCCCTGTTTTCTTTCCTTAATTCCCTGATAGAAATTCCATATTGCTCAGCAATAGAAGAGAGCGATTCGCCTTTAAGTACTTTGTGATAAATATATTTTTTCTGTTGATCATCAAATTTCTGCCTGTCGCTCATGAATTCCCTTAGCGGAACAGCTATTTCAGCACCAACCGATAATTTATTAATATCAATTCCCGGGTTGCTCTGAATTATCTCGTTTTCTGACACACCATACGACTTTGAAAGAGAATATATTGTTTCTCCTGGCTTCAGATTATGATATATGAACTTAGTTTCATCATGCTTCTGCTTAGCATCTGCAGCCTCTGAGGGTGCTGTATCTGCAACTGATTTAACAGGTATTCTGAGCGACTGTCCCTCATTCACTCCATAAACTGCCGGAGGATTCTCCTTAGTTAATTCTTCAACAGTAATTCCATAAGCTTTTGAAATTGAATAAGCAGTTTCTCCTTTCTTTACCAGGTGAATATAATATGGAATACCGGAAATAATCACTTTATCTTTTGATCGTTCCACAACAACCTGCGAAAAGACTGATCCATCTGATATTATCAGAAACATAATTATTGGCAGCGCCTTAATCAAGCTTATGATATTCATTAATAATTTTTTATTATCAATCACCGGGTTACAATGATTTAAGAAACATTCTGCAATTCTTCTCAATTCTTTCAGGAACATTGCTAATATCTGCCCTGACGAACTTTTCGCCTGTTATCTTTTCATAAAGTTCTATATACCTGTCAGACACTTCATTTACAAAAGAGTCTGTCATTTCAGGGACTTTCTGACCTTGTTTACCCTGGAACCCGTTAGCCATCAGCCATTCTCTTACAAATTCTTTTGACAGTTGTTTTTGGGGAAGTCCTTTGTCAAACCTTTCCTGATATTCATCTGCATAAAAATACCGTGATGAATCTGGTGTATTAATCTCATCAATAAGAAATACTTTTCCGTCTTTATTACCAAACTCATATTTGGTATCCACAAGGATCAAACCATGTTCTGCTGCTATTTCAGATCCACGTCTGAAAACCTCAATAGTATATTTTTCGATCAGATCATACTCTTTTTCCGGAATAAGTCCCAGCCTGATTATTTCAGAACGGGAGATATCCTCGTCGTGTTTGCCCTGTTCAGCTTTGGTTGTAGGAGTGATTATAGGTGCTTCAAATCTCTGATGTTCTTTCATTCCGTCAGGTATTTTAATCCCACAGATCTCTCTTGCTCCTTCTTTATAAGTTCTCCATGAACTTCCTGTAAGATACGCCCTTACAATCATTTCAACAGGATATGGCTCACATTTATGACCAAATGTGACTGTCGGGTCGGGGGTTGCAATTTTCCAGTTTGGAACAATATCTTTTGTTGCATCAAGGAATTTTGTTGCTATCTGGTTAAGCACCTGCCCTTTATAGGGTATCCCTTTAGGAAGAACCACATCAAAAGCTGATATCCTGTCTGATACAATCATCAGAAGATATTTGTCATTGATATTATATACATCTCTGACCTTTCCCTTATAAATGCTCTTTTGTCCGGGGAAATTGTAATTTGAGCTTAAAATTGTCTTGACCATATTGTTAAATTATTAACAGTTAATTTTTTTTCTTCTCCGTGTCTTTTTCTTCATTTTCATAGGCCCGGACTATCCTCTTAACCAGCTTATGCCTGACAATATCCCGCTCATCGAATTTAATTATCGAGATGCCTTCAATGTCAGCCAGAATTCGCATTGCCTGAAGCAGCCCTGAATCATTTTTCCTTGGAAGGTCAATCTGGGTAGTATCGCCTGTCATTATAAATTTTGAACTCACCCCCATCCTTGTCAGGAACATTTTAAGCTGGCTTATAGTAGCATTCTGAGCTTCATCAAGAATGACAAAAGCATTTTCAAGTGTTCGCCCTCTCATGAAGGCAAGCGGAGCAATCTGAACCGTACCATCTTCGAGCCATGTCTCCAGTTTTTTGAATGGAAGCATGTCGTGAAGAGCATCGTACAGCGGTTGAAGGTAAGGATCAAGTTTATCCTTCATATCTCCAGGGAGGAACCCGAGCCGTTCACCCGCTTCAACTGCCGGGCGGGTCAGAACGATCTTTTTGACTTCTCTTTCCTTCAGTGCCCTCACAGCCAGAGCAATAGATGTATATGTTTTACCGGTTCCTGCCGGTCCTTCAGCAATTATCAGGTCATTTGTCTTATAATCATTGACCAGCAGCAGCTGGTTAACTGTCCGGGCTCTGACAGGTTTCCCGCTGGTACCAAAAACGATTACTTGTTCAAATTCTCCGTTCGATGCTGACTTCATGTGTTCAGCATCAAAAAAATATTTCTCAATATCCTGCTCATCGAGCCGGTGATACTTTTGATAATATTCTATAAGTTCATTAAACTTTTCTGCAAAAACAGTAATTTCAGTCTCTTCTCCCATGCACTTTATCTCATTGCCTCTGGCTATTATTTTAAGTTTAGGGAAGAAACTGCGGATTTTATCAAGCAGCGAATTGTTTGTGCCGAAGAAGACTACAGGATCAATATCCTCAAGAAATATTATTATCTCTGTCATTAAACTTTTCAAAAATTAATGATCTTATCTGCCATTTGCCAAAAACATCCGGGAACAGGTCAAATAGTTCATAAAAAAATTCATTGAACAATACAAAGTAAGGTTATTTTTTCCTTAGAAGATTATCTTTGTTATAAGTTTTTTAATATGCCGGTAATTACATTAACAACAGAATGGAAGCCCGATGATATCTATTATGGAATCATTAAAGGAAAGCTCAGCAGTATTTGTCCGGAAGCAACAATTATTGACAATGCCGGCAGTATACCTGCATTTAATATTTCCCAGGCTTCTTTTATAATACGAAACACATATAATAATTATCCCAAAGGATCTGTCCATATAATATGTGTTCATTCCGAAGCACATAAGGATCAGGTTCATCTGATCGTGAAAGCAAAAGGTCATTTTTTTATAGGAACCGATAATGGGATCTTTAATCTCATACTTAATTCCGAGCCTGACGAAGTTGTAATAATAGATCATCTGGAAGATTCTGATGAACTTGAAATTTTTGCAAAAGCTGCTTCAGAACTTATTTCCGGGAGAAAGCTGTCAGAACTCGGAAAACCCATAAAAAAGATTAGCGAAAGAGTTCCTCTGAGAGCAACAATTGATAAAGATGTAATAATTGGAAGTATTATTTTTATTGACTCTTACGGAAACGCCATATCAAACATCACGAAAGAGGTGTTTTACAGGGTATTTGAGAATAAAGATTACAGGATACTTATTCAAAGCAATAAAAATTATACCGACCATATTTCCCTGAAGTATAGTGATGTGCCTGTCGGTGAGATGCTTGCAAGGTTTAACCTGCTCGATCTGCTCGAAATTTCCATCAATGGAGCTGATGTTTCCGAATTGTTAAGCCTTACAGTTGGTTCAGTTGTGCGCATTGATCTCGCCAATAAAGCTGCCTCACCTAACCGCTTATTCTAAAATCAATTATGATGAACAATAATAACAAAAGTCTTGAAGAGTTTGACAAACTTCTGAATATAATAGATGAACTCAGGTTAAAATGCCCGTGGGACATGAAACAGACTAATGAAAGTCTGCGAAAACTGACAATTGAAGAGACGTTTGAGTTAGCCGATGCTATTTTCTCCGGAAGTGATGAAAGTATAAAAAATGAGCTTGGCGACCTTATGCTTCATATAGTTTTTTATGCCAGGATAGGCTCTGAAAAAGGAACTTTCACCATTGCGGATGTCCTTGAAGGGATCAACACCAAACTAATCTACAGGCACCCGCATGTTTTTGGTAATGTTAAAGTTGCAGGAGCATCAGAGGTTGAGGAAAACTGGGAGCAGCTTAAGATAAAAGAAGATAATGGTTATAAGCCGGTGCTGTCAGGAGTTCCGTCTTCCCTGCCTGCCATAGTGAAAGCAAACAGGATTCAGGAAAAGGTCAGGGGCGTCGGATTTGACTGGGAGAAACGAGAGCAAATCTGGGACAAGGTACTTGAGGAGATCATGGAGCTGAAAGAGGAGATAAAAAACATGAATACGGATAATATAGAATCGGAACTTGGGGATGTTCTGTTTTCGATAATCAATGCATCGCGGTTATATGGCATTGACCCGGAAGCTGCTCTCGAAAAAACTAACAGAAAATTCATCAAACGGTTTAATCATCTTGAAAAAGAGACACTTACAAAAGGTATTTCTCTTCATGATATGAGCCTGGATGAAATGAATGTTATATGGGAGGAAGCGAAGAAAGAAGATTGATTTTTGCCACCTTACCCCTAAAAGGCCAACCTATTATGAGCTCCCATTCCGGGGATATGTTGGGTTTGCAAATTTATAGCTCAATAACTGGTATATTATTTTTGCCGCAACAAAATCAGGTGTTTTGTTAGTTGGTGATGGGCATAATTCAACAACATCAAAACCGACAACATTTCTTTTTCTTATTACATCTCTCAGAAAATGAAGCAGTTCAAAATATTCAGGGCCCCCTGGTTCCGGAGTTCCGGTTGAAGGCATAATCGCCGGGTCAAAAACATCAAGATCAATAGTGATATAGACATTTTCCGAAAGCTTATTCAATGCTCTTCCATATAAATTTTTATTGTAGTAAAGTTCATGAGCATAGAATATCCTGTCTGTTTCGATAAATGGAAGTTCACCTGCCGACATGCTTCTTATACCAACCTGTACTATTGGTGCAAATTCACGAGCCCTGGCCATTGTGCAGGCATGATTAAACTCCGATCCTTCATATATCGGCCTCAGATCAGCATGAGCATCAAGTTGGAGTATTGAGAAGTTTTCAAAGAATTGAGAGAAAGCTTTTATTGCACCAATGGAAACAGTATGATTTCCGCCTACGATCACAGGAAATTTCTTATCTGATAAGATAGATAACGTCTTATCATACACAGCATTAACAAGTTTTTCCGGCGATTCTTTCTCAATAACAGGATCAATAGTATTAATTCCTTTCAAATGAGCTTCAGAAGAGGTTTCAACATCGTAGAATTCAAGATTTACGGAGGCTTCAAGAATAGCATCAGGCCCCTTGTCGGCTCCTTTTATCCATGTGCTTGTTTCATCGTATGGAACAGGCACAATGATTATTTCTGACTCTGCATAATCATAAACCACCTCATCTCCACCAAAATTCATAGGCATAGAGTTATTAACCTCGAATTATTCAGCCTTTGTTTTCCGCTTTTTCTTTTCAGCAACAGGAGCTGTTTTTGTTTTTACTTTTGCCGTTGTTTTAGTTTCTGCTTCTGTTTTTATTTTTGTTTTTGAATCTGTCTCCGGATTGGGTTCAGGTTCTTCTTTGACAAGCAGATTCAGTTTATTAAGAATATTGTACCATTGAGCAACTTTCTTGATATCGCTTGTATACACTTTATCTTTCGAGTAATCAGGAATAATACTTTCAAACCAACTTTTAAGCTTTACTGAATCAGATTTTGAATCAATTGCCGGTCCGCCATTTTCCTTTTCGTGAATAAGATCAAAAACCTTACCCAGCGGAATATCCTCTTTCTCGGTAAATATCGCTATATCTTCGAGTGAACTTACTTTTGCTGAACCATAGGCACTGCTTCTTTTTTTTGTCTCAAGCTGTTCAACAATTATCGCATTTTTCCCCTGGGCAATAAATTTGAAAAGCCCCGGTTCACCTGAAATTGCCAGAATATCTTTTAAAACCATTTTTTATCTCTTTTAAGTGCAAATTTAATCCTTGTATTGAAATGTCAGTTTTAATCCTGAACTTTTTTTCCCTTAAATCGGGTTAAACCATATTTCTTTCCTTTTTGATCTTATCATAAGCTTCGTTGACCTTAATAAACTTTTCATCAGCTGTTTTTCTAAAATCATCGCCCAGATGGTTAACCTTATCAGGATGGTACTTCATTGCCATTTTCCTGTATGCTTTTTTCACTTCATCATTTGAAGCAGAAGGAACTATCTCAAGAATTTTATAAGAAGAATCCGTTTCAGGAATAAACATATTCTTAATTGAAATGAAATCGGTTGATGCAACTCCCAGGTAACCGAAATCTTTTCAACAATTTCAATTTCCGAAGGGTCTATTACTCCATCGGCGAGAGAAACATTAAATAAAAGATGCAATAACTGAAGACGAGAGGAATAATCCATGTTTCCTTTTATCTGCAGACATACTTCCCTCACCGGTATTTCCTGCTTCAGGATATCTTTCAGCATAAGTAGGGCCTGTTTTGCAGATTCCCTGCCAAATTGTCTGACAAAGAATTGCTTAACATAATCAAGTTCTGATTTTACAACTTTCCCATCAGCCTTCATTACAGCAGCTACAAGAACCAGCAGGCTCATTCCGAAATCTCCCTGGCTTGTTCTGACACTCCTTGTTGAGTAAGGCAGAAGATTGAACCGTTGTATTATCTATCATTGAGCCGACGAGGAAACCCAACAGTCCTCCTATCGGTCCTCCCATCACAAACCCAAGTCCTCCACCAAGCCATTTTCCAAAAATCCCCATTGTCAGATATCTCTGTTTAATAAATGTTAAAATGTCTTCATGAATTTTCAGGATTGCAGGAATGATCATATCGCATTCTCGAATTATGAATTACATAATCCGACAACTTTATCCTGGAATCATCATCCATCTGGTTCCGCATTCTTTCGAGAATCTGTTCCCTTGAAAGATTATTCCTGTGAATGACCCTATCCACTCTTTCTCGACAGGAGCAACTACAGTAGCTATCCGGTCGACACAGTTTTGAGGCGCCGCTTTCAAAAAGTATAGCTGCTTCCATAATCACATACAGTGCGTTTTGCTCCATTTCCCATTTTCTGAAACGATCGAAAACAACAGGATGAATAAGAGAATTAACCTTTTCAAGAAGAGTGTTATCGTTAAAGATAAGAGTTGCCAGTTCCATACGATCGAGACTTCCTTTGATGTACAGATTTTTTCCTGCAATAGAGTTGATCCGCTGGATGATTTCTGTATCGTTATCCATTATCTGTCTTGCCACAGGATCAGCAGAAAAGACAGGTATTCCCAGCACATTAAACACTCTGCAAACAGAAGTTTTACCACTGCCGATTCCACCTGTTATACCAAGTTTCATACCCGGTTTCTTTTCTTTCCTCATTTTGATTTAACTTCAACAAAAGGTTATCTTGTCTTATTCTTATCGACCCTGTTATCAGTTGTAACCGGAATTGATTTTGCAGCTTCTTTATCAAGTGTGAAGAAGAGAGTATCAGGTTTGATTGAGGTAATTTCACATCCTGATCTTATTTGCACAGACAGGCTTTTAATAAGCCCCGATGTGACTATAAAATAACTAAGGTCCCTGCTGCCAGGAACTCTTTTGTAATTGACTTTTGAAATATCAATTTTAACAGGTGTCTTTTTACCCGATAACCTGAGTTTCAAAATCGAATATCCGGGACCTTTAAGGAAAAGGTTCAGTTTTAATTCAGGATCTTCAGCGATTACTCTTTCTTTTGGAAGATTAGTATACTTAACCGGATATCTTATACCTGCTTCATTTTCTTTTCCCAGAGAATTAAGGTACCAGAAAACAAAAGAGATTAAAAGGAAAAAAATAAAAACCGCAACATCTCTGTTGATTACTCTTACTTCTTTCTTAGTAAGGTTTTCTGACCGTATTCCATGGTTTCCCTTCACAAAAGGTTAAATGAGAAGACGTTAAATCCTATTCTCCAACTGAAGGGTCTTTAAGCAGAGCGCTTTTATCAACTTTCAGTTTGATATCCCCTCCCACATCTACAGTTACATAGTTATCTTTCACTTCGTAGACTTTGCCATATATTCCACCGGTTGTAATAACTTTGTCGCCTCTTTTCAGAGAACTCCTGTAGTTGGTCATCTCTTTTTGTTTTTTCATCTGAGGCCTGATCATGAAGAAATAAAATACAACAAATACAAGAATAAGTGGAAGAAAAGTTATCAGGGGATTAGTCTGACCTGCAGCGCCTGCAGGTTGTCCCATCAAAAACAGAAAAGCAAAATTGGTCATCTTTTTAAATTATTAATTGTTACTATTTATCATTGGTTACTACTTCAGCAGTTATTTTTAATAATACCACAGGGTTCGATGCATTTGACTTCACTGTAATTGTTTTTGTCTGCATTCCGTTCCTTCCTGAAGTGTTGAAAACAACCTCGAGATTTCCGGTTCCCCCCGGAGGAATTGGTTTGGTATCATATTTTGGAACAGTACATCCACATGTTGTTACTGCAGAAGCTAAAACAAGGTTGGCAGTACCTTTGTTTTCAAAAGTAAATTGATGCGAAACCTTTTCACCCTCTGCAACTTTCCCGAAATTATGTTCATATTCTTTGAAAGTTAGCTTTGCGACTCCCTGATTTGCCCGTTGCGAACCGGGGTTTCCAGTATCCTTACTTTTGCCATTGCTGCAATCTGATGCAACAGCAACAATCACAAGCAACGATATTAATAAGCTCTTTCTCATATCATTTTTTAATAGCAAACTTTTAGTTTTCATCTGCCGATGCTTCGCCGACCAACCCTCTGCCTGATTTATTGAAAAGCCCCTCTTCACGGATTTCTTTAACGATATTATCCAGAATTCCGTTGACAAATGTACTGCTTTTTGAAGTACAATAGTATTTGGCAATCTCAATGTACTCATTAAGAGTGACTTTTATTGGTATTTCAGGAAACTCAAGTATCTCAGTTATTGCAAGCTGCATCACCAGGATGTCCATTAGTGCAATCCTCTCGACCTCCCAGTTGGTTGTATTTTTATTGATAAGTTCAGAACACATTTTTGAATTCAGAATTGCTTTTCTGAATAGTATTTTCACAAATTCTTCATCCTCTTCATTTTTAAATAAAGGCATTAACAGAGTATTTTCCTTAGAGTCGGTTTTGAATTTCTTTAAGGTTTTTTCAATCATAGCTGATATATATTCTATATCGTCATTCCAGTAGATACTTTGCTCTTCAAGATTTGACTGTAGATCTTCAGAGTTAGGGAAAAGATCAGTTATCAGTTTGATAATGAATTTTTTATCAGATAAGTAATTATGGTTTCCCAACCTCATGTACTCGTCGTAAAATTCCCATGTTACCATCTTATTGTACAGAAGCCGCGGGATATGCGAATAGTTAGCCCATGAAAGCTTTTTAGAAGAAACATAGTTCTTAAATGCAAGATTTGTTCTCAACTGACTGATAACCTGGTTATCAACAAATCTTCTCTGGGGATTCAGATCCTCTGGCGTCGGCATTTTCTTCTGGAGAGCCTGATCGATCTTTTCGCAGGCAACATCGGCAATTTCGATAACAAGCAGGAGAAGAAAGTGATAAAGATCATAAGCTTTGCCAATACTGAACATTAGTTCTGTTTCGGCCGGAGCAAGATTTTCATCTTCCCTGCGGTTAAAAGCATAAAGAGCTATTAAGGCTTTTATTCGTAGTAATCTTCTGCTTATCATTTATAAAGAACACCTTTTTTCCGCTGCAAAAATACTCTTTTTCCATTACCCTCAAAACAACTGTGCGAAATTTAGGGTTTACAATAACCTGTCATAGATATTACTTTTTGTGTAACATATTAATAATCATAGCGATACAATTTATGCATAGAGCCCGTCAAATTGTATATAATAAGGACAATTATTTACCTGATTTTGATTTGATAAAAAAATTGTTACATTTGACAATACAAAATAAAACCCTAACATTAACTGACTTAGAAATGGAAGAAGAAGCCGGAACAAAGGAAGTCATAAACGGGCATGAAGAAAAAATCGTAAAAGAAGAAATTTTCACCAAGGTAGTTCGTGCCGGAAAAAGAACCTACTTTTTCGATGTTAAAGCTACACGTAAAGATGATTATTATCTTACTATCACTGAAAGCAAGAAACGGTTAGGCAAAGAAGGTAAGGTATTTTATGAGAAACATAAGATATTTCTCTACAAGGAAGATTTTGAAAAATTTGCTGAAGGATTAAATGATGCTGTTACTTATATTTACAATGGCAAAGATACATCAGGAGTTCCCGAACGTTCATCAGATGTAGAAACCAGCGACAAGAAAAGCTCTGTTACAACCGAGGAATTTACAAACGTCGAGTTTGAGGACCTGGGGAAAAAGTAGGAAGGATATTTCTGAATGTCTGATTATATTCTCCTTATATTAGGAATACTTCTTATGATCCTTGGAATAATTGGTTGTCTCGTACCTGTTTTACCCGGACCACCTATCAGTTTTATTGGATTAATAATGCTTCATCTTACACGGTTCGGTCATTTTACAAATCCAACTTTAATTACTCTTGGTGTCATTGCATTGATTGTCACAGTTCTTGATTATATAGTTCCTGTTTGGGGAACAAAAAAATTTGGTGGTTCCAAATACGGAACAAAGGGTGCAATTGTCGGATTGATAATTGGTGTTTTCCTTGGCCCGCTTGGTATTATTCTTGGACCTTTAGTCGGTGCTTTTGCAGGTGAAATGATATTCAAAGATGATATCGGCTATGCTTTTAAAGCAGGTTTCGGAAGCCTTCTTAGTTTTCTTACAGGCATAGGATTAAAACTTGCCACTTCACTGATTATAACTTTCTATTTTGTGAAGGAGCTTATTTCCTGAAAGGCTCAGGGCTCAGAATAAAAATCATTCATTTTTTGACTTTTGCCCCGTGCCCTGTGCTCTGCGCCCTTCGCTAAAAAGTCCCCAATGTTGCAACCATCACAGCTTTAATAGTATGCAGACGGTTTTCTGCTTCATCGAAAACTATTGAATGTTCCGATTCAAAAATATCTTCAGTTACTTCCATTCCATCGAGACCAAATTTCCGGAATATTTCCTCTCCCACTTTGGTTTCCCTGTTATGAAATGCAGGCAGGCAATGAAGAAATTTCACATCATCATTTCCAGTCATTTCAATTATGTTTTTGTTAACCTGGAATGGTTCTAGAAACTTAATCCTCTCTTCCCAAACCGAATCTGGTTCTCCCATGGATACCCAAACATCGGTATAAAGAAAATCGGTATCTTTTACTGCTTCATCTGCTTTCTCAGTAATTGTGATCTTTGCCCCAGTCTCTTTTGCAATATTGCGGCATTTTGCAACCAGATCTTCAGAAGGCTGATAAGACTTAGGTGCTGCGATCCTGAAATCAATCCCCATTTTTGCAGAGCCAACCATCAGCGAGTTACCCATGTTATAACGGGCATCACCAAGGTAGCAGAAGACCATTTTATCGAGAGGCTTATCTGAATATTCAATCATAGTGAGAAAATCAGCAAGAACCTGTGTGGGATGGAACTCATTGGTCAATCCGTTCCATACCGGAACTCCCGCATATTTCGCAAGTTCTTCCACAACATCCTGACCAAACCCCCTATACTCTATACCATCATACATTCGGCCAAGCACTCTTGCAGTATCTTTCATGGACTCTTTTTGTCCTATCTGCGAACCTGTTGGCCCAAGGTAAGTTACATTTGCTCCCTGGTCGAACGCAGCAACTTCGAATGCACACCTCGTGCGGGTTGAAGCTTTTTCAAATATCAGTGCAATATTCTTCCCTTTAAGATACTGTTTCTCAGTACCATGATGTTTCTCTTTTTTCAGTTTTGAAGTCAGATCAAGAAGATATTTTATCTCTTCCGGAGTAAAATCCAGCAATTTAAGAAAGTGCCGGTTGTGAAGATTTATAACCATTTTTTTTAATTAAAAGACAAAAGATAAAAGAATAAAGATAAAGGACAAAAGTATTAATTACGGTCTATTGTCCTCATATTCCATAGTGATTTTTGAGCCATACTTTTTATCAGCGAGCTTAAACGCTTCTGTGATAACACTTTTCCTGCCACCATGACTAATAAAGTTAAGGCATGCCTGTATCTTGGGTTCCATGCTTCCCTTTGCAAACTGACCTTCATTAAGGTACTTCAGCGTATCTGCATAATTAAGAAATTCCTTTATTTCCTGATCAGGCTTTTTATAGTTAATGTATATATAAGGAACATCTGTAAGAATGTAGAATTCATCAGCACCGATCCTGCTTGCCAGAAGTGAAGAAGCCATATCTTTATCAATAACGGCCTCAGCCGGACGAACATCTTTTTTTTCATCAATATAAACAGGCACGCCACCACCACCAGCTGCAATCACAATGTTTCCTTTCCTGGCTAGATCACAGATAATTGATTCATTCATAATGCCGATGGGAACAGGAGATGGGACAACCCGCCGGTATCCACCCTGATTTTTAACTTCTTCGTTGAACAGCCATCCTTTTTTTGAAGTGAGATCATCAGCCTGTATCTTTGAATATATCTTACCTATTCTTTTTTGAGGATCACTGAAAGCAGGGTCATTAATATCAACCAGAACCTGGGTAACAAGGCAAATAACATTCTTATTTATCCTGTGTTTATTGAGTACATTTCTGAACATTCTCTCGATCATATAACCTATTCCTCCCTGAGAATCAGCCACACATATATCAATTGGCATCTGTGCAATATCGTATAATTGCTCACCGGCATCATTCCGCATAAGTATATTACCTACCTGGGGACCATTGCCATGGGTTATGACTAGATTATAACCTTCATTTATCAAAAAAACAAGGTTTTCAAGAGTCTCAGTGGTGTTTTGTTCCTGCTCATCTATTGTGCCAATCTGATCACCCCTCAAAAGAGCATTGCCCCCAAGGGCTACAACAGCAAGTTTCTTTTTCATACTAAAAAGAATTATCAAAATCCTCTAATTATAAGCATTTTGATGAATCAGCATTTATATTAAAGTTCACAAAGTTATCAAATTCCGGAAAATTCCGACTACCTCTGCGACTGAAATGAGGACAGAAATAAATATGTTTTATAACATATTTATATGAAAATTTTATAATTCTTAATGGAAAGAATTGAAGTTAAAAAAAAATACTACATTTACTAATTCAAAATAAAGCAAGATAAGTGAGATTCAGCTATGTGTTAATTATTGCAGTTATTTTTGCAATAACGGGGTACTCCTGTAAAGAAAAAGGGGGCAAAAATATAAATCAGGGTGAAATTCATTACAGTATCGATTATATAGGAAATTTCGGGCCATTGCCAAAGGAGGCCCTTCCTAAGAATCTTGTTGTTTCTTTTAAAGATAATAAGATACTGTTTGAGATGGTTTCTCCTTTCGGCAACTCAGGAATTCTCAATCTTTCAAATCCGGAGAAAGGTATTTTTGATACATATTTCAGCCTGTTCACCATAAAATACTACTATGCCGGAGAACCGGGAGAGTTGTATCCGGGTTTTGAAGCAATGGCAGGAATGGATGTTAAAAAAACATCAAAAACATCCGTAATATGTGGCTTCAACTGTAAAAATGCTGAAGTTTCATTTCCTTCCGACAGAAAAAAGGTATATGACATCTGGTACACCAATGAGATTAGTGTTAAAAATCCTAATGCGGCTACTCCATTCAACCAGATTAACGGGGTACTGATGAGTTTTTTCTTTTTTCTTGGTCCTACAGAACTTCATTTCGATGCTGAAACTGTGTATAAGAAAGAGATACCTGATGTTACATTTGAAAGAAGAGATAAGTTCGTTAGGGTTTCGAAGGAGGATATCAACAAGTTTATCGGTAAACTGATAAGCCTTTAACGGATTGGTGAAGGATGCATATTCTAGATTCAAAGTTGTCAATCAGATACCTCATATTTATCTTTCAGAAAACTTACTTATCTTTATTGAAAGTAAGCATATCCATATTGTCATAATTCCATAAATTCTTAATTCCGGAAACAAAATCATTAATCACCTTTTTGAGAAAGGTTCAAAATTATTACCTTTGGATTGCGTTTAAAAAAACGAGAATTGTTTTGATAAAATTTCAGACAGAGATGAATAAAGAGAAGGAAGAGGTTGGTAAAAAGAGTACAAAAACCACTAAAGGTTCTGAAAAATCCAAATCTTTCTTTTCTGATGAGAGGATAAAATTTGTTATGGGAATACTCATTACAGGTTTTGCTTTATATCTTCTTCTTGCTTGTGTTGCATATCTTTTCTGGTGGAAAACTGATCTGAGTCTTCCTGATTCAGATATAGTATCAGGTTCTGATGTCGGCGTAAAAAACTGGTCAGGCAAGAGCGGACATTTTCTTGCAAAGATGATAATCGGCTACGGTTTTGGATATGGTGCCTTTTTTATTCCGCTGATATTTGGAGCTGTTGGATTATATCTCCTTAATTTTCCAAAAATCAAACCTTTCAAACTAGTTGCTAAATTTACTTTTGCGGCAATCATTCTTTCACTTCTGCTCGGATTTATTTTTGGCCAGTCAAAAGGTTATCTAATAAGCGGTCCGGGTGGTGCACAGGGATTCATGGTTACAAGATGGATGAATGCTTTCATGGGGAAAATAGGAACAGGTGTTTTTATAGCATTCATTACTGTATCATACCTGGTTTTTGCATTGAAGGTAAGACCCCAGTCATTTGCTTTAAAATTACCCGCTTTTCTTAGTTTTAAAAAAACGGAGCATGGCCATAATGTTTTTTCGGAAGATATTGTTACGGATGAACCAGAATCAGCGAAACCAGACGATGAACCAGATACTGAGGAAAAACCGGTTGATAATCATGTTGAATTTGTGGTAAAAAATACAAACAGCCACATTGAATCTGATCATCAAGGTGAAGATATCAGTGATACATTCACCAAAGGTTCAATCATACGTGATTTTGATGATGACGGACAGGATGTACTCCCTGACAGTGAGGTTCCGATAAATATCACACATCCCGACGCGGGTGACAATCTATCACCCCAGGAGGTCGAAAAACTAATGGGTGATTATGATCCGCGTCTCGATCTTTCGCATTATAAGTTCCCTCCTGTTTCTATTCTGAAGGAACATAAATCGGAAAGTGCATTTGATAATAATGAAGTTTTTGAAAATAAGGAAAATATCATTAAAACCCTTGGTGATCATAAAATCGCTATAAAAAGTATTTCAGCGACTATTGGACCGACTGTAACTTTATATGAGATAGTACCTGAACGGGGTGTCAGACTGGCTCGCATCAAATCTCTTGAAGATGATATAGCACTGAACCTTTCGGCTCTGGGAATCAGGATTATAGCTCCTATTCCCGGAAGAGGAACTGTAGGTATTGAGGTTCCTAATAAAAAACCCGAGATGGTTTCGATGCGATCGCTCATCACTTCAAAAGCTTTCCAGGAGACAAAGTTTGATCTTGCTCTCGCACTGGGGAGGACCATTACCAACGAACCATATATTGTTGATCTTACCAAGATGCCTCACCTCCTTGTCGCCGGAGCAACCGGACAGGGTAAGTCCGTTGGAATTAATGCCATAATAACATCAATACTTTACAAGAAACATCCTGCAGAAGTCAAATTTGTGCTTATTGATCCCAAGAGAGTTGAGTTACCGCTTTACATGAAAATTGAAAGGCACTTCCTTGCCAAACTTCCGGGAGAAGAGGATGCAATAATAACTGATACTCAAAAAGTTATAAATACGCTTAACTCATTATGCATTGAGATGGACAACAGACTCGAGCTGCTTAAAGGGGCCCAGTCGCGTAATATCAAGGAGTATAATGAAAAGTTTATTTCAAGGAAACTGAATCCTGAAAAAGGTCATAAGTATTTACCATACATTGTTTTAATAATAGATGAGTTCGCCGATCTGATAATGACTGCCGGAAGGGAAATTGAGGGACCTATAGGCAGACTGGCCCAACTCGCAAGAGCAATTGGAATACATCTGATTATTTCAACTCAAAGACCTTCAACAAACATTATCACGGGGTTCATTAAAGCTAATTTCCCCACCAGGATCGCTTTCCGTGTTTTCTCGTCAATCGATTCAAGAACAATACTCGATGCTACCGGTGCAGACAGACTTGTCGGACGTGGAGATATGCTTGTTTCTTCAGGAAATGAGCCGGTAAGAGTACAGTGTGCTTTTATCGATACGCCTGAAATTGAAGAGCTTACAGAATTTATAGGATCCCAGAAGGGTTATCCCGATGCCATGCACCTTCCTGAATACATCGACGATAGTGAAGCGGGTGTCCTTGATGTAGACCTCCGTAAAAGAGATCCAATGTTCGATGATGCAGCAAGACTTGTTGTACAGCACCAGCAGGGTTCCACTTCGCTTATCCAGAGAAAACTTTCGATAGGCTACAACAGGGCAGGAAGGATTATTGACCAGCTCGAAGCCGCAGGAGTGGTAGGACCATTTGAAGGAAGCAAAGCCAGGGATGTTCTATGTTCCGACATGATAGCTTTGGAACAGATTTTAAAACAACTTGAATAAAGCTGTTCAAATGAAACATATCATTCTTTGTTTTTCATTTTTTCTTCTGCTAACTCTGAATTCCAAAGGACAGAAAGATCCGGAAGCGGTAAAAATTCTTGACAAATTTTCGGAAAATGCTCTGGGAGCCCCATCCGTTTCAATGAAATTTTTTTTGATAACAACTGACCAGATGAAGAAAACAAACGATACACTGGCAGGATCAATTATACTTAAAAAAGACAAATATAAGCTCGACCTTCCCGATAATATTGTTTGGTTTAACGGGGAAATCTCCTGGAGCTATCTGCCTGATGAAAAAGAAGTTACAATAACAAAGGCTGACAAGAAAGACAATTCGTTTCAGAACAAACCTTCGGCAATTTTCTCAATGTACAAAAATGGCTACAAGATCAGGCTCATTGAAGAGCGATCAGATTCTTACATTATAGATCTTTATCCCGAAGATATAAAAGGCGATCTCATCAGGGTCAGGCTTACAGTTGGTAAATCGCTGATGAACCTGAAAAGTCTGGAGTATAAGAAGCGCGACGGAATAATTATTACCATAAAAATTGATGAATATAACCTTACCGTAAAGCCAGATCCTGGTTTGTTCAACTTCGAACCAGAAAAATATAAAGGCGTTGAGATCAACGATGTACGCTAATTTCGTTCAGCGTAGTAAAATTCACAGAGTTACCCTAAAGAACCTTCGCTTAATCACACAAAAACTAAACGCAAGAAGATTCACGGTATTTATTAATTTTGAAATAAATTTTAGCTGCATGGAAAAATATATTTGTGAAAATGTTTTTGTGCCTTTAAGATCAGGTCCTTCGCATAAATCAGAGATGCTTAGCCAGGTACTTTTTGGCGAGAAATATATAATAGTGGATCAGGCAGGCAATTGGATGAAAATAGAGACTTTGTTCGACAAGTATACGGGATGGGTCGATATGAATCATCTGCAACATTGTGCAGATGAGGGTAGTGCCTGTGGACATGCACTTAACAGATCTCTGCTTTGTTATAAAAATGACAAGACAAAACTGATTCTTGAAGCAGGATGTGAGATTTTTAATCCCGATTTTGAAGACAAAATATTTGTCATCGGGAAAGACATCTTCACGACCGATAAAGAATTCAATAACAACTTCATTTCAACAAATGAATCTGTTTCTGACACTGCTATGAAGTTCATTAACAGTCCGTATATCTGGGGAGGACGTATCCCATCCGGAATTGATTGTTCAGGATTTACTCAGCTTGTTTATAAAATACATGGCATTCCTGTTCCGCGTAATAGCTGGCAACAGGCTGAAGTAGGTAAAAATATTGACTTCATCGATGAATCGGAACCAGGTGATCTTGTTTTTTTTGATAATGAAAGAGGCCGGATATCACATGTCGGGATGATCATTTCACGAGGACTGGTTATTCATGCATCAGGCAGGGTAAGAATAGATTCAATCGATTACCAGGGTATATTCAAATCTGAGATTGGGGGTTATTCTCATAAGTTAAGGACAATCCGAAGAATCCTGTAATAAAATATATTTCATGGGGCATGTTGTGTGATAAACATTCATCAGGCATCAGCATATTGCAAATTGCAACTAACTAAAATAATCAAATCCGCTGAACAAGGTGTTACCTGTTTATGAATTTTGAATTAATACTTTTAAGGATTAATCCCTCTTCAATCTCAGCTTTAGATTCTAAAGCTTCTCCCCTGGCAATAACACTGGTAACAAAGTCTTTATCATTTATTCCGGAAGCATTTATCCTGACATTCAGGAAAGCCCCTTTAATGCTCGATCGAAGAGCTAATGCTCCTACTCCTGCATCTGTAATGGAATTGGGATTTCCTTTTAAGACCATTTCCCTTATCAATTCGAAACCAGGAAATGTGGTTTCCATGACTTTGAAAGGAACCAGAGTCGCATTTCTTAAAGCTCCCTGAATGGCTTCATCCCTGAGTTGTTTTTCATCTTCAGTTTTTTTAGGAAGCGCATAAGCTTCAATAATCCTGTTGAATGCAGCAGTATCTTCATCAACAAGATGCAAAAGATTGTTTTGAATTGCTTTTCCCTTTTCGGCCCAGTCTGAAAACTCCTTCCACCTGTCATCCCATCCTCTTTTGTGGCTCGACAAATTAGCGACCATTGTACCAAGTGCTGCACCTAGTGCTCCCATATATGCTGAAATGGATCCTCCTCCTGGGGCAGGTGATTCTGAAGCGGTCTCGTCCATGAATGCTCTAAGATTCATGTCAATAAGTTTTGATTTGCTTTTTTCTTTCATGACATACTCAATTATCTTTTCTTCAGGTATAAACTGATGAATATCATTCAGACCCATCGATTTGACGGCAATCTTAATAAGTTCATTGTCAGATACACCACATGAACGCTGTTGTTTAGCCAGAAAATACCTACCGGCTTCGAGAAGCGACTTAAGCGGAATAAGGCCGACAAGCTCGGATCCGGTAACTCTCACTCCCCTGGCATCAGCTTTACGGCACACTTCATCGAAAGCAATATGAACCGGTGTTATGGCGATATTTGTAAGATTCATAGATATCTGAGCTATACCGTATTCCTCAATATACCAGCCAATTGCCTTAACTGATTTAAGAGAGCCAGGTAACATCACTTTTTCACCATTTTCATCCCTTACAATTTTACCGTTAACCTGGTCACCTTCCCGTTTAGGTCTCCCCTTTTCTCTTACA
Organism: uncultured Bacteroidales bacterium; assembly: GCA_963838215.1. Classification (GTDB taxonomy): domain Bacteria; phylum Bacteroidota; class Bacteroidia; order Bacteroidales; family VadinHA17; genus LD21. Next base: position 799,266 of record CAWIQG010000003.1, read on the forward strand.
TCATAGGCAATAGCATTGGCGCGTCTGATTGACGTAGTGTTAAGATTGACATTAAATGCAACAAGAAAGTCTCTTGCACCAACTGCTGTAGCGCCCGACCGTTCATTAAAAACCGCCGGTCCGTAGTCGGGTTTCCATAGAGGATCAGAGAGCTTCATCTGGAGTCCTTCATACTCACCAGATCTGCAGCTGGCAAGATTTTTCCTTTCCTCTTTCAGTGCAGCATTCTCATAACAATAAACCGGTATTCCCAATATATTTCCGATTTTTTCAGCAACTTTTCTGGCATATTTTACCGTTTCCTCCATGGTGATCGCTGAAACAGGAACAAAAGGACAAACATCGGTGGCACCCATGCGCGGATGGGCTCCATGATGTTTCGACATATCAATTATTTCAGAAGCTTTTTTGACTGAAAGAAATGCTGCTTCAGAAACAGCTTCAGGATCTCCGACAAACGTAACGACTGTCCTGTTTGTATCTTTCCCCGGATCAACATCAAGCAGTTTAACACCCTCAACCGATTCAATAACATCAGTTATCTGCTTGATTATTCCCATGTCCCTGCCTTCGCTGAAATTCGGAACGCACTCTATTATCTTCTTCTCCATTTAAAAATTAAATTATTTTTGTTTCTCGCTTCCATTTATGAAGGTTGGGGGCAAATCTTCCCGTTAAGAATTACTGTTTCTATCAGATTACTCCCAAAAGCGTACGGTATAAACTCATAAGAAGGTATTTCCTTAGTAATAAATACATTAGCTACCTTGCCTCTGGCTATTGACCCGTGCGTTTCGGATAATCCCATTGCATAAGCTGAGTTAATTGTGACAGCATTTATAACCTCTTCAGGAAGCATCCTGAGTTTAATGCAACCTAACGACATAATCAGTTTCATGTTACCTGAAGGTGATGAACCCGGATTATAATCCGTAGCAAGAGCTACAGGTAAACCTGCATCAATCATTTTCCTTACCGGTGGATCGGGCATACCAAGGAAAAATGCCGATCCGGGAAGCAGAGTTGGCATAGTATCCGATCCAATTAATGATTCAATTTCTTCATCTCCGGTACATTCAAGATGATCAACGGAGAGAGCATTGTATTTGACTCCTGTCTGAATACCGCCTGAATAACTGAGCTCGTTTGCATGAAGTTTCGCTGTAAGACCATATTTCATTCCGGCCATTAATATCTTTTCAGTCTCCTCAATTGTAAAGAAACCCCTGTCGCAGAACACATCAATATAATCGGCCAGCTCCTCTGAAGCAATAACCGGAATCATTTCATTTATAACAAGATCAACATATCTATTTCTGTTATTCCTGTACTCATCAGGAATTGTATGAGCTCCGAGAAATGTTGCCTTTACTCCGATCGGACTTGTATCTTTGATTCTCGTGATTACCCTCAGCATCTTCAGCTCGTCATGTATATTCAGACCATAGCCGCTTTTTATCTCGACTGCTCCGGTACCTAAACCAATTATCTCATTGATCCTTATCATTGACTGGTTAAACAGCTCATCTTCTGATGTCTCATGAAGTTTTTTTGCTGAATTAAGTATTCCTCCTCCTCTTTTTGCGATCTCCTCGTATGACAGTCCACGTATTTTGTCAATGTATTCCATCTCGCGACTTCCTGCATAGACAAGGTGCGTATGGGAGTCGCAAAAAGACGGAAAAACCAGCTTGCCACCGGCATCTATAATATCAATCCCCGGATTTTCAGAAAGAACTTTACTCGTTTTGAAGTCTTTCATACTACCAAAATCACTTATTAAACCATCACTGATAAATAGATACGCATCAGTTATAGTATTAATTTCAGACATTTCATCCCCGCAAACCTTAAGTTTAATAACATCCTCAGTCTGAATAAGAGACCTGATATTTTTAATAAGTAAACCCGTAAGCATTTAGTCTTATAATTAAAGTCCTAAGGTAGCAAATATTAAAAAAAGAGGTTGTAATTTCCTTTTTTCTTTATCTTTAACTCTATGAACCAAAACTATAACCTATGAAAAAGACCTTTTTAGTTTTTCTTTCATCAATGTTTATATTCATTGTATCTGCACAGGAAGCTAAGGTAAAAACAGGATGGAATTTCGGGGGTGCCCTGCCTGCAATAACATTCGACTCTGACCTTGGGTTTCAGTATGGAGCCCTGGCAGAGTTTTTCAACTATGGCGATGGCAGCAAATATCCTGATTTCCTTGATCATACTTATACTGAAATATCACGTTATACCAAAGGAAGCGGTATTTACAGGTTTATGTATGAATCAAATCACCTCATCCCCGGGGTGCACATGACAAGCGATCTTAGCTATCTTCCCGATCAGGCAAGTCATTTTTATGGGTTTAACGGGTATGAATCTGTTTATAATAAAGACTGGGAGGATGAGTCCAGTCCGCAATACAAATCAAGAATGTTCTATCGTTATCAGAGAAACCAGTTCAGGTTCAAGAATGATTTCCAGGGAAAACTTTCCGGTGATCATTTCCAATGGAGCGCCGGTTTTGCCTTCCAGGATTTTGCAGCCAGTTCTGTGGATATTGCTAAACTTAACAAAGGTAAAAGTGATAAGCTGCCGTCTGTCGATTCCGTACCGGGTCTTTTTGAACGATATCAGAAACTGGGTATAATTTCGCCAGACGAGGCCAAGGGAGGCTGGGTTAATACCGTCAAAGCAGGGCTTATGTGGGACAGCCGCGACAACAAGTCTAACCCGATGAAAGGCATCTGGACAGAAATCGGAATTGAGGTAGCTCCAAAATTCCTTGGAAACAACTGGGATTTCTCAAGGCTATATATCATACATCGTCAGTATTTTACATTAATTGAAAAAGATCTTTCCCTTGTCTACCGGGTAGGATATCAGACTAAAATCTCCGGAGATGTTCCTTTCTTTTACCAATCTCAGGTCATCACTTCAAAGCTCACCGGTGACTCAAATGAAGGTCTTGGTGGTTCAAAAACATTAAGGGGAATCCTGTTAAACAGAGTTATCGGGGATGGTTTTGTTATGGGCAACATAGAGCTTAGATGGAAACCGGTATATTTCAAATTCTTTAAACAGGACTGCTATCTCGGTCTTAACGGATTTTATGATTTCGGAAGGGTGGTAAAGGATATCAAATTACCCGGTAATCTTGCATCAACTTTCGCTGCAGATTACCCGACTGAGAATTTTGCCGATTATTTTAAACCGGGTACAGAAAAGTTTCATCAGAGTGCAGGTATTGGCATTATGCTGGTTTATAATCACAACTTTGTAGTGGCAATTACGACAGGAAAAGCATTTAATGAGCAGGATGGCAATATCGGATTCTCTATCGGATTGAATTACCTGTTCTAGACAATAAACAATAAGAAAGCAGAGATGTGAATAAAATGTATAAGTGTAAGATGGACACTTTAAAATCCTTTCAGAAAATACCCCAATCCAACCCCAAGATAATTGCCGATTACATAGCCAATAATTCCCACAGTAATTCCTGTAATTATCACATCCTTGTTCTTGAGGGCCCCTGCAACCATTGGAACGAACGGTGGAGAAAAGACAAAGGCCGTTGTTGTTATCAGGAAATCATCGGAATTAACATTGAAGATTTTAGAAAGCAATATATGGAGTACTAATGTGCCGAAATAGGCATAGGTTATATATGCAAAGAGCCCAAGGTATCCTATGCTGAACACTACACCCAGATTAGCCATTGAAGCTATTGTAAATGAGAATACAAGGATAAAATACATTCCAAGTTGAAATGTTTTTTCAATTTTGTTTATCCAGTTTATTAAAGATCCTAATATACCAAGTGTTGTTATAGAGAGAATAACTACAACCATTTGTGAATCATTCGGTAGCAGAAGGCTAATCCCGTACGAAACAATAAATATAAGAAGTGCCAGACCTAATGCTTTCAGAAGAGGAATAATCCGCCCTTTTCGGAACATGCCTGAAAAATCTTCGAAACTCTCCGCTTCTTCTATTATCTCATCAGTAACCTCAGTAGGTCCATGATGTTTGAAGGGAGGTAAGATAGCTCTGAATATTTTTGGACCAATAGTTATAAAGAAAATAATTGTGATTGCACCGACTATCATGTCGTAAGTACTGGTCATGACGAAAAGGTTAGGATCAACTCCAAGAGCCACCTTGAGCGATACAAGGTTCGGTGTTCCCCCGGTATATACTCCAACAAGCATACCAGCAACTTTCCATGCGTCGGGAACTACATTTTTGAAAATAAAATAACCCGAAGTAATAATAGCAACCACTGAAATTAATGCAAGAATCATAGAGATGAAGCCTTCCCTGGCAAAACGAAGCCATCTTTTTATGTTAAGCGAAAACAGAAGCAGTGGAAAAGAAAGTGGAACGATTATAGAGACCAACATATCCTGTGACGAAGATATTGAGTTCACAATACTGTCAGCCTGACTAATAGTACCTGAAGCGAGGAGAGTCTCCATCTCAGGCTTTTTAAGAGCGGCCCTACCCTGCAAAGCCAGACGATATGCTTCGCTTCCATGAGGAAGAATACCAATGCTGCCTAAAATAAGTCCAAATCCGTAAGCCAGTACAATTGAACCTAGCTTTTTCAGGATGGACCATCTTTTACACATATAAATTATTACCAGAGGAAAAGTAAAGTAAAAAAGAATCAAAAGAATAATTTTTATCATTGGATTCAGATTTATGTACTGATCAAATATAAAAAAAGCAACTTAACACAATAGCAAGTCGCTTGAAAAATAGGTGTTTATACTTATTTGTTTATCGTCTTAATCGCACTCCTCAAAACTCTTTTTATATTGCTCAATAGCTTTCAGGCTCATACCCATGCTAGAGAAACCGCCATCGTGGAAAAGGTTTTGCATAGTTACCTTTCGTGTAAGATCAGAGAAGAGAGCTACACAATAATCAGCACATTCTTCAGCTGTTGCATTACCCAGAGGCGACATTCTTTCAGAGAAATCAATAAGTGATTCAAATCCATGGATCCCGCTTCCTGCAGTTGTAGCTGTCGGAGATTGCGAAACGGTATTTATCCTGACTTTCCTGTCACGACCATATATATAACCAAAGCTGCGTGCTATAGATTCAAGCAGCGCCTTTGCATCGCCCATATCATTATAACCTGACAAAGTTCGTTGTGCTGCAACATACGATAAGGCAACGACTGATCCCCACTCTTTCAATGCATCAAGCTTATAAGCGGTTTGAAGTACCCGGTGAAAGCTAAGAGCTGAAATATCGAACGTCTTCAGCATATTCTCGTAACTTGTCTGCTCATAAGGAATATCTTTCCTTACGTTTGGAGACATACCGATAGAATGAAGTATAAAATCAAATCTCCCCTGAAAGATTTTCATGCTTTCAGCCAACAGGTTACCGATCTCATCCATTTTGGTAGCATCAGCAGATATAACCTTACTGCCTGTTATTTTAGCCAGTTCATTAATGGTTCCCATTCTGACAGCAACAGGGGAGTTAGTAAGAACCAGGTCGGCTCCTTGTTGCCGGGCCTTCAGAGCAACTTGCCATGCGATAGATTTTTCGTTTAAGGCACCAAAAATAATGCCTTTCTTCCCTTGTAAAAGACCTGTACTCATATTATTGAATAAAGTTTAAACTAATTGACAGCGGCTTTCAGAAGTTCCTTTGCATTTTTCATTGCCGTTTCAGTGACTTCGCTACCGCTCAATAATCTGGCAACTTCCAGAATTCTTTCTTCAGGGGATAACAATTTAACCCTGGTAAATGTTGAGTTGTCAACATCATCTTTATAAACATGATAATGCCTGGTTCCCCGTGATGCGACCTGCGGAAGATGGGTAATATTAACTACCTGCATATATTTCCCCATTCCCGAAAGTATCTGTCCTACCTTGTCAGCAACTTCTCCTGATACCCCGGAATCTATCTCATCGAATATTATTGTGGGCAGATTATTATTTTTAGTAAGCAGCGATTTGAGACTAAGCATAACTCTTGATAATTCTCCGCCTGATGCTATTTTTGCAAGGTTCTCAGGGGCTGTCTGTTTGTTGGCTGAGAATAAAAAGTCGGCCTGGTCAATACCCGTCGGGGTGAACTCCTGTGATTGTGTGAGAGATATTCTGAATTTTGCATTTGGCATCCCTAGCTGTTTGAGCAATTCAGTAATTTTTATTTCTATATCAGGAAGCACGGTTTGTCTCATTTTTGACATCTCTTCTGAAATAGCCTTCAAAGAGCTGATCTCTTTGTGGAGCATTGATTCCAGCTCAGTGAGCCGTTCATCGCTCGAAACGATGGACCTGATAAAATCACTAATTTCCTTTTTCTTAATTATCAGTTCATTAAGGTTGCTTACCCGGTGTTTCTGTATAAGGGAGTAGATAATGTCAAGCCGGTTATTAACCTGTACAAGGCGAAGAGGGTCCGCCTCAATTGAGGCAGCAAGTTTCTCTATCTCGCCGGCAAGGTCATCCAGTTCAATAAAAGAGGATTCTGTTCTGGAGAAAAGACTTTCTCCGTCAGGCAAGAATGATTTTATTCTCCCTAAACTTATTTTTATATCCCTGAGTATGGAAAGTATTGACATCCCTTCTGCGGAAAAAAGATTTGATGATTCGGTTAATGCAAGTTTTATCTCTTCAGCATGTCCCAGTAGTTCCTGTTCACTTTCCAACCCTTCCTGTTCTCCATATTTAAGATTAGCTTCCTCAAGCTGGTTTAGCTGAAACTGATAATATTCCAGATCTGCTTTATTCCTGTCGGCTTTTTCTTTAACCCCACTATACTCTTTTTTCAGTTTCCTGTAAATGGAAAATGCGGTTCTGTATTCATTTTTTAATTTGGCAGTGCCTGCAAATGAGTCGATTACATTAAGCTGAAATGAATTATCATTGAGCATAAGAGTCTGATGCTGGGAATGAATATCTATCAATCTGTCGCCAAGCTCTTTTAGAAGATTGATCGTCACGGGAGTATCGTTAATGAAAGCCCTTGATTTGCCTGCAGTATTTATTTCTCTTCGTAATATAGTAACAGGCTCATAATCAAGTTCATTGGAAGTAAAGAATTCATTCAGGTCATATTCTTCAATTCTGAAAGTGCCTTCCACTATGCATTTTTCATTCTTATCAAGAAGAACGGATGTATCTGCTCTTGTACCGAGAATCAATGACAAGGCGCCAAGGAGAATTGACTTTCCCGCTCCCGTCTCGCCGGTAATGATAGTCAGGCCGCTTTCAAGTTCAACGTCCAGTTCCTTTATTAAAGCATAATTTTGAACGAAAAGTCTTACTAACATAATTGGTCATTATTGAGCATTGGCTGACATGATCTTCTCATATTTTGCCTTATTTGCAGGGTCAATTTCTGTAAGTATATCCACCACACGGCTTTTCTCTTCAGGGAATGCGTTTGAGTAAATATTAATAAGTTCATCTGATTTTGAATCCATTACAACCTGGACAAGGTACATATATGGATCAGGTTTTTTTCTATAGATATCCTGGATGAGCTTAAGGCTCTCAGCTATACTTGTTCTCGCCTCAGTTACTTTTGACTCCATCTCATCGAGACCATTAATATTATAATCATAAAGGAATTGTCTTACTCCTTCATATTCTTTATCCAGGACATTTTTTACAAGCCAGTACCTGTTCCGGTTCCTTGATCCGTCATAAGGTTTCCAGCCAGGTTCAGGAGCATTCTGGGCGTTTGAAACAATTTTTTCAGCAACCTGGAAAAATTCAGTACCTCCAAGCGGGGAAAAAGAATCGTAATCAAATCCGAGAATCATATATGTGTAATAAGCCAGTACCGAAACCAGATTTGTCCTGTAATTATTCGGATCAAATTCCAGAGGTTGAAATTCCACATACTTGAATTGGAAGCTATTGTCAATAAAATTCAGCATGGTTGATTTATAGGTTGTGTTGTAAACAGGCCTGCTAAGCTGAATCTGTATTGTTCCTGTGAATTCATCAGCCGATAGCTGGTCATTGAGGTTAATAAGAACATTGCAATCGATTCTTTCAGCATAGCTAAACACATGGTTTGTCCACACTGTGTTGTTCATGAACTCATAAATATCTTTTTGCATGGCTTCAAAGACTTCACGGTTGGAGCCCTGTATTCGTTGTGCAGATACCTGAACATTGCAATTCAGTTCCTGGGAATTGATAACTCCGGGTAATAAAACCAGGAAGGTTAAAAGGTAATATTTCGGAAAATGCAATAATGTCATTCTGACAAATTATCAAATCATTGAAACAATCTTATTGAGAATATCCTTTGCAGCTTCTTCTTTTGATTTCAACTCAAATTTATCAATATTATTGTATTTGTCAATTATTGTGATCTTGTTTGTATCGTACCCAAAGCCTGCTCCTGTTTCTTTTAGCGAATTTAAAACAATGATATCGAGATTTTTACGGAGAAGTTTTTTTCTTGCATTTTTAGTTTCGTTATCTGTTTCCAGAGCAAAACCTACCAGGATCTGAGATGGTTTTTTAATCTTGCCAAGGGTTGCTGCAATATCGGTGGTTGGTTTAAGTCTCAGAAGTAAATCATTACCATTCTTTTTTATTTTTTTATTTTTAAACCTTTCAGGAGCAAAATCAGCTACTGCAGCAGATAAAATTGCTATATCGCAACCGGGAAATCTCGATATACTTTCATCCGCCATCGCTTCTGCAGTTGTAACATTGATTGTTTTAACGCAGCTGTTTAATGGTGTTATGTTTACCGGGCCAAGCACCAGTTCGATATCAGCTCCATAATCTGCCGCTGCATCGGCCAGTGCAATTCCCATTTTTCCTGTTGAATAATTGCTGATGAATCGAACGGGGTCGATAGGTTCCCGTGTAGGTCCGGCATTAATCAGAAGATGTTTGCCTTTCAGAGGTTCAAAGATTTTTTTTTTTGTAAAGAAGTTTTTAATCTCCTTTACAATCTCTTCCGGTTCTGCCATCCGTCCTTTGCCTGTGAGTCCGCTGGCGAGTTCTCCGCTTGATGGCTCAAGAACTGAATTCCCGAAAGCTTTAAGTGTTTCTATATTAATTATTGTTGCCGGATGATTTAGCATATCCATATCCATAGAAGGGGCAATAAAAACAGGGCAACGTGCTGATAAATAAGTAGTAAGCAACAGATTATCGGCAATCCCATTAGCCATCTTGGCAATGGAATTCGCTGTTGCCGGAGCAATAAGGTACAGGTCGGCCCACAGACCTAGATCTACATGGCTGTTCCATTCGCCATTTCCCGGTTCATAGAAATCAGTAAGTACAGGATTTTTTGATAAAGTTGCCAGTGTAAGAGGTGTTATAAATTCTTTTGCATGATCTGTCATAAGAACTTTTACCTCAGCGCCATCCTTAACAAGCAACCGTATGACAGTTGCAGTTTTATAAGCTGCAATACCTCCGGTTACACCGATAAGTATGTTTTTGCCTTTCAGCATCTTTATGCTAAAAATTACTTCTGTTTGGCAGCAACGTCAGGATTCCTGTAGAAAATTTTACCTTCTTCGAGTTCCTGCAATGCTATAAGTGTCGGTTTCGGAAGTCTTTCGTAGAATTTCGAAATCTCAATCTGTTCACGATTTTCAAATACCTCCTCCAGATTATCGGTATAAGATGCAAACTCTTCCAGTTTTTTGTTAAGTTCCTGTTTCATCTCAACTGAAATCTGGTTAGATCTTCTTGAAACGACGATTACCGTTTCATAAATATTTCCAGTGCCCTGAGTCATCAGGTCCAGGTTGCGTGTAACTGTAGTCACGGGTGCAAGTGATTTTCTGTAATCCATATATTTATTGCTTATTTATTCCACTTTCAGAAATTCCTGATTTAAGATATTTGTTTGTCTTCTGGAATATGTTGTTAACCTCTTTTGAATATTCACTTTTAGGGAATTCTTCCATGAAAGAGAAATAGTCATCGAGAGCAGCCTGATATCTCTCCTTTTGTTTAAGAGGCTGACTGTTTTCAGCATAAAGAAAAAGAGAATGCAACTTAAGGAACATCATCTCTTCCCTGTATTTTGTTTCGCTAAACTCCTTCAGGCTGTTGTTGAGAGCCACTACTGCAGCTTTGTATTGTTTCATATCGTAATAAAGCTTAGCGCTCAGATATGATTTTTCAACAAGTTTTTCCTGAAGTTCCTTCATCATTTTTTTGCTCTCTTCAATTTTTGGGCTGTTAGGAAACTTGCTTATGAAAATTTTAAATCCTTCTATTGCATTTTTGGTATTTTCCTGATCAAGTTCTGAACGGGGAGAAATCTTATAATCGCACATTGCTGCCATATAATTAGCTTCCTCGGCATGTTTGCCAAACGGAAATTGATCTATAAAGGATTTATAATCACTTCCTGCCATAATATAATCTTTCATACCGTAATAGGACTGGCAATTCATCCAGTTAAGATCTTCAGACTCATCGGTGGCCCTGTATCGGGGAAGTATCTGTTCGAGGAGTTCGGTCACTTTAACGTACTGACCTGCATCGAAATACTCTTTTGCCTTTGCTTTTTTAAGATCATAATCAGAACTCTTAAGGAGTTTTTCGTATTCCCCACACGAACTTACCAACACCAAAATTATCAGGACTATATATAATCTGAACTTCATAAAAAAAATTGTTGCGCAAAATTACTGAAAAATTTTCACTTCAGGCATAAAAACGCAATTATTATCCATTTATTATACTTTCAAATGAATCAAGGGCAAATTAGGTATAAATAGGTATTATCATAAACCTGTTAATCTGTAATTTTGTGAAAAAATTCAAGAAAGGGTAATTAAGATGGATATATTCGAAAAGATTAAGAAAAACAGAGGGGCAATAGGGCAATATCAGGATATGGGACACGGGTATTTTGCTTTTCCGAAACTAGAGGGTGAAATAGCTCCCCGTATGAAATTCAGAGGAAAAGAGGTTTTGACATGGAGCCTGAATAATTACCTTGGACTCGCTAATGACCCTGAAATCCGTAAAGTTGATGCCGAAGCTGCTGCAAAATACGGATTGGCATATCCAATGGGTGCAAGGATGATGTCGGGACAAACCTCAATGCATGAAAAATTTGAGGAAATGGCTGCCCGTTTTACTCGCAAAGAAGATGCTTATCTTCTTAATTTCGGGTACCAGGGAATGGTTTCTATAATAGATTCTTTAGTTGACAGACATGATGTTATTGTATATGATTCTGAATCGCATGCATGCATTATGGATGGATTGAGGCTGCACATGGGAAAAAGATTCGTTTACCCGCATAACGATATTGAAAGTTGTGAAAAGCAGTTACAAAGGGCCACAAAAATGGTTGAAGAGACTCATGGCGGCATCCTGTTAATCACTGAAGGGGTATTTGGTATGGCTGGTGATCTTGGTAAACTTGACAAAATTGCAGCATTGAAAAAGAAGTATCAATTCCGTATCCTTGTCGATGATGCTCATGGATTTGGAACCATGGGTGCTACCGGAAGCGGTACAGGAGAACATTTTGGTGTACAGGATCAGATTGATGTTTATTTTGCAACCTTCGCAAAATCGATGGCAGGAATAGGAGGTTTTGTGGCAAGCACAAAAGACTTAATTAATTATCTCCGTTACAACCTTCGTTCCCAGATATATGCGAAATCGCTTCCAATGGCAATGACACTGGGAGCTATTAAACGCCTTGAATTTATCCAGGCACATCCCGAACTGAGGGAAAAACTATGGATCATTGTACATGCTTTGCAGAAAGGTTTACGGGAAGCCGGACTTGATCTTGGAAAAACAGAATCTCCTGTTACACCTGTTTTTATGAAGGGAGGTGTTGGACAGGTAACTCAGATGATTTATGACCTGAGAGAGAATTATGGAATATTCTGTTCTGTTGTTGTATATCCCGTAGTCCCAAGAGATGTGGTAATGATGCGCCTGATCCCAACTGCCGGACATTCCCTGGAAGATGTGAAATATACTGTTAAGAGTTTCAGGGAAATCAAAAGAAAAGTTGATAATAATGAATATCCAGATAAATTGGTTGATTTTAGTCTTTAAGAAAATAATTCTGATAAATTAAAAGAGGGTGTCTCAAAAGTGTTGAGTTACCCTCTATCCACCTAGGTGGGGAACCATAAATATCTGTATATCAGAAAGTCCCCGTTTGGGGATTTAGGGGTAAGATCAAAAAAGAGGGCTTTTGAGACACCCTCTTTTTATTACTTGTTTCGAACAAAACCATCTATTTACAGTTTATATCAATGTACTGATATTTAAATATATTCAGATTCCTGATAATTCAATTTTATAAACCTGTTATTGATGATGCAAATTAATAATCAACAACATAATATCTTAAAAGGCTATAATTTGCTTTTATATTTTGCAGGAAGCATTATAATGAATGAACCTTCAGAAGAGTGTATTGTTGATTTCTGGAAAAATGGTATTTTGAAAAAGCTCCCTGTTTCAAGCTCAAATCCAAAATTTGTCAAAGCAGCATCACAACTAAGGGCCTCATGTGAAGATAATGCGATCTGCGGAGAAACACTGCGTGAAGATTATACTAAACTTTTTGATACTCAGAAGCTATCTCTTGCTCCTGCTTATGAATCGCTGTATAGAATCAATACTGGTCAGAACGAAATGAGTGTCACGGAATTTTATAATTCTTACGGATGGGAATCGAAGTTCAAAGATAAAGCAAAGGATGAACACCTGGGAACAGAGCTCCTTTTCCTTACTACCCTTGTTGAAAAATACCTGGTTCTTGACGATTCTGCCTGCCTTGGTGAAATGAGGCAAGAGATTCGCCGGTTCATTGATCAACATTTACTGTCGTGGATCCCTGAATGGAACGAGAAAATACAGCAAAAGGCCAAAACGCTTTGCTACATGGGTATCGCAACTCTTATATTTGCCTGTGTTGAGGATATTTACAGTTTTCTCGGGCAGAATATTTCCGAATCGAATCAATAAGTTAGTCTTAAAAATTAGGGTTGAAAAAGATTATTATTGCCCCGATATAGTATTCCCTCCACCCTTCAGTTATATCGTTAAACTCATTATCCGGAATATTTGTATGTTCGACAGTTACCAGTGAGTTTTCCCGGTCGGGGTTTATTGTTATTGTAACAACCGATTTTTCAGCCTGCTCTCCAAAATACCACTCCTGAACCAGTTTTTTATTCTGAACAAATTCAAGATTCTTTCCGGTTATGTCGCCTTCCCATAAAGAGAACTCACTGCCAGGCTCAGTGCTCATTATAGCCGGATAACCTGACCAAAGCTCAATTGTAAACGGATTTGTTATTGCTGAATAAATATCAGATGGTTCTGCATTTATTTTAAATGTTTTTTTGAATGTCTTCATCCGGGAGAAAAATTAATGCTTTAAGATAAAAGATAAAAGTATAAAGACAAAAGAGACGTTGGGGTCGCTATTTTTGCTCTGATAAGTACCGTTCAGCATCAATTGCAGCCATACAACCTGAACCTGCTGCTGTTACCGCCTGACGGTAATGAGGATCCTGAACATCTCCTGCAGCAAATACTCCTTCGATATTCGTCTTAGAAGTGCCGGGAATTGTCTTAATATATCCCACAGGGTCGGTCAATATATACTTTTTAAAGACCTCAGAGTTAGGAATATGTCCGATAGCCAGGAAAAAACCGTCGATTTTTATTCTGATTATTTCTTCATCTTGTGTACCCTTTTTCTTTACCAGGGTAGCTCCTTCCACTCCGTTTTCTCCGAAAAGATCAATCGTCTGATGCTCCCACAATATTTCAATGTTCGCTGTTTTAATCACTTTCTCCTGCATAGCTATGGAAGCTCTCAGAACATTTCTCCTGACAATAAGGTACACCTTGTTACACAATCCGGCCAGGTACGTAGCCTCTTCTGCTGCAGTGTCTCCTCCACCGACTACAGCAACATCCTTACCCTTATAAAAAAAACCATCACATGTTGCACACGCCGAAACACCCATGCCAGCATATTTTGTCTCAGATTCCAGTCCAAGGTATTTTGCAGTTGCTCCTGTTGCGATTATTACGGTATCAGCTTCAATAATTTTATTTCCGTCAATTGTCACTTTGTGCTTCTTTCCTGAAAAATCCGCATCTGTGGCAATTCCAAACCTGATATCGGCACCAAAACGTTCAGCCTGTTTCTTAAATTCTTCCATCATTTCAGGTCCGGTTATTCCATCAGGATATCCGGGATAATTATCAACCTCAGTTGTTGTGGTAAGCTGTCCACCCATTTGAAGGCCAGTGTATAAAACAGGTTTCAGATTAGCTCTTGAAGCATATATTGCAGCAGTATATCCTGCCGGTCCGGAGCCAATTATAAGACATCTTACCTTTTCGACTTTTTCCGAATTTGCAATGCCCTGCTCCTGTTTCTTAAGATCCAGAGGTTTAAATAAATCCATATCAGTGTTACCAATTGTATTTGCAAATATACTCAACTTTGGCTTGAAGTATTATTAAATATTATGACTATCAGGAATCATACATAACAATAATCAAATAACTTGAAAATCAATGATATTTTGTTTATGATTCCTAATAGTCATTTAAATATTAATTGGGAAATGAAATTTGGTGCGGTCAGCAATTTTATCTGCCTTTTGCATTATCAGAATAGTTGATTATTTTTGCAAACTCATTATAGCCTTCTCTACCTCTCTCGTTGAAGCTTGAGTTGTCTGATAATGTTTTGGCAGTTTATGATTTCGCCTTAGCCAAGGCTGAGGCGTATATGACGGGGTGTGGCGCAGTTGGCTAGCGTACTTGCATGGGGTGCAAGTGGTCGTCCGTTCGAGTCGGATCACCCCGACAAGCCCTCCGGAGTCGAATAGATGAAGGAGGGCGCTTCTTTTTAATAACCCCGTTGTACATGTTAAAAAAACTCAAGTGTACAGTTTTATGTACATTCCTTATGTAAAATGAATACAACTGTAGACTTTCTTTATTCCATTTCCGCCACCCCCTACAAAAAAAAAATACAAAATCATGTATAACCATAGTATACATTTTTTCAATTTAATATGGAAAGCAGATGGAAATATATTGTTTGATCAATAAGCCAAAACACCTGACTCATAATCAGGGGGTCGCTGGTTCGAACCCAGCTGGGCCCACTTATATTCAGCCGCTTACAAGACATAATTGTAAGCGGATCTTTTATTTGCATACAATTTGCATTTTTAGGGGTGTTATTAACCTTCTTAAATAATTATAAAAAAGTCTTTTATTCTCTGCCTTTATACTTAGTATTCTCCACTCTTGAACTTGCTTGACAGGCAAGAGGTCACTGGTTCGATTCCAGTACGCCCCACAATGAATATCAAAGAGTTAAGCAGAAATCAACTCTTTTTTATTTCAGATGGTGAAACAATGGTGAAACATATTAGGATAAGAGTATAAACATCAAAAAAATAAACAAAGCCTTGACACACAAATATATCAAGGCTTTTATATTTACGATGGCTGGCACATAGCTGGCACAATTTGAACATTACATTTACGTTATTTTTTATATGAGATAAATCTTAAAATTGAATTAATGATCTGGTGAAAATTCAGTTACAAATAGATAAAGTTAGATTGTCTTTAACATTCAAAACTATATTACAAGGATTTAACTCCGGCTTTTAATAGTCAATGTCTACCGGCCAAAGTTAGTCAAGGCCAATGGCTTTTACAATTAAAGTAAAATGCTTAATGCAAGTAAAAATCAATTTCCCCATTTGATGAACTTGGATCTACAACCACAATCTGTTGATGACCATTTGGTGTTATTGGATCACCAAAATTAAAAGTCCAGTTGAGATTAGGCGGATGTGTTCCATTAGTTAAAATACAATTAATCCCTGTCATTTGTAACTTTGTCTGATTGGGGAATGCAAGATAAGTATTGGTATAAGCCTCCTGGTCTTCAACCAAACCAGTGGCCACCGTTGATCGAGTAAAGGTAATATCAGCAGCCGTATAGCCAATAAATGACTCTTTATAGGTAAAGCTATTAGCTGTGTGTGATACCAATGTAATAACACCGGTAAGCTGTGTGCCAGAAGTAACAGGAACAACTGTTCCACAATGATAAGTAGGTCCTTGCCCATCAAGGTCATCATTAAAATACCAATTTGCAATTGTCCAGCTGCCATTTACCCATTGTAGTATAATGTACCCTATTCCCAAGGCAGGATATAATCAAAGTTAAGTTTGTTTTTCATTATTAATTATGTCCCAAGTTACCTGTTGATGAGAAATGTGGGATTTTGGGGAGTGTAATAGCAAGAAGTTCCTTTATCTAGTTCGTATTTATATTATTCCCATGATGAAGGCAATTGACCAAAACCATCCGTGGTGCAGTAATTATATTCTCATAATCAGCATTGTATGGTCGTTAATATTCTCGTTTAAAGAATGAATTTTTGTTATCTCCATTACCTATTCAAATATATGAAGAGATATAATTATTGGTAATCATTTGTTTTATACTTGAAAAATTATTTGACTTGTGTTTAATTGTTTCATAACTTTCATCTATTAATTGATTACAGTTATTTTAATTTATCCATTAAACAATCCCAAAAGTTATGAAAAAAATTTATTTAACAATCACAATTGCTGTATTCCTACTAATCTGTTTAAATGGATTGCAGGCACAAACCACAAAGTCAACACTCAATCAGGTTGAGTTAATGAAACAATTTCTTGGCACATGGCAGGCAACTGTTGGCAAAGACACTGTTGAAGTATGGGAGTCCCAACTATATGGAAATGCAGTGATAACAGATGTATATCAAATTATTATGGGGAAGAAATCTCCCTCTTATATGAACAACATGTGTTTTGATTCTAAAGATGGGAAACTCAAAGGTTTCATACTTAATCATGATGGAAACTATACTACATGGATTGGAATGTTTAGTACTGAAAAAAACTTTAGTGGTGATCTGGTTGATAACTTTAATCCTGATAAAGCCTGGACCAAATTTGAAGTTGTATTTGTAAATCCTAAAGAATGGACAATAACCATGCTTAATATGACTGGTGTGAAAACTTCAGAGAATAAATTTTCTAAAGTCAAATAGTTTATACTTATAACAAACTAACCGATCTCTTTTTCACTTAACCATGCAATTATTCGATTTGCTACAGCCTTCCATTCAGATTCTAGCATCATATCATGAGCCATTCCAGAAAAGATCACAGGATTTGTATTATAGGCTCTGGCGGTAGCTTCGATTTCGCTGTGATTAAAGATGGTATCATTTTCTGAGCCAATGACTAGAATCGGTATGTTGATCCGACCAGGCTTTGGCAATTTGAACACCATCATATCAAGAAATGCCCGATAGGACTCATCTTGGAGTTTAGAAAAGTAGTTCAACAGTTTATCTTGTGGAAGATTGGGTGAGAAAAATGCTTCACGTGTTAACTCAGGTGTGCTTACCAGAGGGTACAGAGTCAACCGAAAAATACCATTTGCAACAGGTCCTGGGTGACGGCGTGCAATCCTTATGGTGGAGGCAATAATGCCGGACGGTGGCACTGAAGCCAGAAGTACAGCCGCTGCTGCAGGATGGGTCTCAAGATATTTCTGTACTATAGCGCCACCCATCGAATGGCCAATTACAATAGGTGGCACAGGCATTTGGCTAGCCACTTGAGCAACATCATCAACGTAATCTGATAAGCTCGTCCAGCGCAAACGGTCACGGCCCGGACTAGCTCCGTGACCACGCAGGTTAAGAGCATATACAGAATAGCCATGTGTGGCGAAATAATCAAGAAAATGTTCGGCCCAGCACCATGCACCATGCCATGCACCATGTACAAATAACAGTGGAATGGGATGTGGTGATTCAATAGGATGTCTGGAGATGACTTCGAGATTCATATTCATTAAAATGATTTGAACTGTTTAGGATATGATTTAAAGCCAATATAATCATATTATCAATATTACGACATATTTTGGAAAAGCCAGCGACTTGACTACTTTTAGCCGGAATAAATTGACCACTAATATTCCGAGTTAAATACTTGTTGTATAGTTATATATGTAAAATGCACTTTGATAGGCTAAGAATAGTCAATATGACCGACTTTTGCATAGCTGGATACTACTCCTAATCCACCTGCCATTGTCAATTGTAATACCCTGCCAAAGGATTTTCCATATAAAAGGCCAAACTCAGTAAGATTCTCATAATCATTTTCACCATTCATTGAAGTGTTATAAATATATCTTAATTGCAGGTCAGAACCCGCATAGATTTTCCCGTTGTTTGTTTCGATAGTTTTGTTTCGTGACCAATTAAGACCAGCAGATAAAGAGAATCCGCCATAATCTCCACTACTCCAAGATCCAAGCCCGCCAGTTAACCAGAAGCATTTAGTAATGTCGTTTGTCTGACAGTAAACAGGAGTAAGGCAAGATAAAAAAATTAATACTAATATATTTCTCATGATTTTGTTTATTAACTTTTTGTCTCTAAGGTTAAATGAATAAGGTCATATTACAATCTTCTTTTTAACAGTTTAAATAGCCAGATACCAATATAATACTGAAGTACCATTGTTAAAGGATAGATTATGCACATACTATAAATAAATACCTTCATATATAATAGATAAGTATTATTTTTCTTTACAGAATTACCTTCAGAACTAGGGTCAGAACTACCTAAAAGCTCAGTCCTTAAAACTGAATAGATATCAGGGTTCTGGTTTTGCAGGGAAACCACAGCCTCATTTGAAACCCACTCCTGTCTTAATGCTATCAGTTTTTCATCTGAGTTTATATTCTTCTTATGAATTAGATATGGAAACCCCCAAAACATCAATATTATAAATGGGATCAAAGGAATATAATTGATACAGGATTGAATAACTTCTTTTTTACCAAACAGGCAAAATGCATCATGAGGGGAATTTGCATTTTTCAAAACAATAAACACCCCGAGGATTAAATCCCATAGCGCTATATAAGATAAAAAGACAGGGATACCATAAATAATTACATTATCATCCATCTCGAACGATTTATCTGGCCCAGTCTTAATTATAGCATATACTATAAGTGCGAAGAATGGAATCAATCCATAACGATACTTCTTCCCTTTAATCTCAGTGAATTTTTCCTTTAGAAACTTAGTTGGAAGGTCATTTTTTATAATTCTCGCCCCTAAAAACCTTACATACGGAGCAATAAGAGTAAACCCAATCATAACAACATATAAAAAAGTCATCTTTAATCCATCTCTTATTGCAGGTATATCAGTAACCCTTTTAATTATTTTTGAAGAAAGTGATGTGATCTGAACCAGTTTTTCATGATCCTGCTGATATTTATTCAGTTCAGTTTGAATTTTATTAATTTCATCTTTAGAAGTTGATACAGATGATAAAAATGTCCCTCCCAAAAACAGCAATAAAATTACAACCATAATGATTATCGCAATAAATATACTTTTAAAAGCTCTTTGTTGAAATTCAGAATAAATAATATCAGTGATTTTTTCCTGGGAGAACCTGATCTTTTCTTTACTTTTTATATTGCTTTCATCAGCTCTTTCTTCCAGTATCCCTTCCCTGATAAGCTTTTTGTAAGGGCTTTGTGGCCGCGGATCGAAGATAAGTTTCTCAAGGTCATTTTTCTCCTTCTCTGATTTTCGCTTTTTAGATTTGGTCGCTGTTTGAGCATACAGGAACTCATCAAAAGTAACTTCTGTTTTTCTAAGTTCTGACATCCGCTCAAGCAAAGCAAAAAGAACTTTCTTCTTATCTTTCTCTTCTGTTATTCTTTCCCTGGCATATTGTTTTTCAATTTTTGATTTTGTAAGATTGGGGACTTTACGATCATTGTAAATTAAAAGTGCCAAACGTAGAAGAAAAGGATTAGTTAAGACTTTTTTTGTTTTTTCTGAGAGCTCATCAAATGAATTTTGAACCGCCATTGATGGAATAGTTTTTCTTGCCACTTCAAATATTTCACTGGCTTCAGACAATGAAAGGTCTCCAAGCAAAACCCTTGGGAACCCATTTTCCGGATCTCCCCAATAAAGCTTTTCTTTAAGTACGTCATAAGCTGAATTTTTCCCGGGGAAATCAAAGGTCCACAAATCACTTCGGGTTGTCACCAGACATTTTAACCTGGGGGTATAAAGATTGAGGATTGTTATCAGACTATTTATTTCTCTCCAAAGTCTGCCCCTGTTTTCATTGTTATTACCAATAAACTCATTTACAGCATCTATGACGATTATGAATTTATTATTCTTCTGGTCAGCTGAAGATGAATTGTTCTGTCTCTGTATTGTATCAAGACAATCTTTCAAAGGCGAACCCAGATTCAATTCTTCTTCGATGATCATTGTAGTGTCCGACTCCTTAAGATTGGAAGCTTCCAATAGTAGAACATGATCTCCTTTTATCCTTCTCTTAATACACCAATTTGTTATAATACTGGTTTTGCCTGTTCCCTGATTTCCTGCAATAATACAACCAGGAAGATTGCTTTCAAGCCAATTGTCCAATTTGTCAGTAAAATGTGGCCTGTCTATGTACATTTCAGGAATATACTTTAGGGCATCCTGGAAATTGTTAATTGTCTGATTGGTGATTCTGTCAATTCTTTCTGCAAATGTTTTTATGGTAAGGTTTTCTGCAGATACTACTTCTTCAATGATAGTTTTTGATTCTATCATTTTTGACAGAACGTCAAACTCATCTTTTAATTTAAAGAAATTATCTCCTTGCAGGTAAAATAGGTACTTGCTTTTTATCTCCTCTAGGAATGCAACATCTCCTTTTGTTTTGAAGTTGTCCGAGTAAGTTACAATTATAGGATATAGCATTATAAAACTATCCCCCTTTTCATCCCATAATATTGTGGTCATATTATCCGCTCTGGTGGTCAATCTATTTACATCAAAGGAGCGATTATCAAATGATTGAAATGAATTTTCAGGAGAAGACCGGAACAACAATCTTGGTTCAAACACCTCTTTTATTATGACGATCCAGGCCTTCCATATTTGAAAATAATCAAGGAATAAATCCTTCGCTTTATCTCCCATAATGCTTCTGCTATGGGCAAACCTGTTTCTGATATTGATCAATGCATCACTGTATTCCAACTTATTCTCACTGCCGGAGATTTTTACCTTAGGTTGGTCTTTTGAATTTAAGACTGTATTAAGTATTGATATTGCCTCCGGAGATATCACAGCAGATTTATGATCCATGAAATATCTGGCTGCCACCCTGGTAAAACCGATCCATTTACCTGGACCCGGTTTTTTAACCATATTTAACAGACTGTCAGTAACTTCAAATGAAGGCTCATGATTGCAAGTAAGATATTCTCCGCTAAATATAAGAGCAATATACTGATAAGTCCATGGAATCAGAGAAAGACACAATATCTGCAACGATTTATCATAATCGCTTTGATTTTCAAGCAATTTATATGCATCATAAATCGGCAAAGGCAACGATTTTACCAGAATTTCATCAAGTTCCGTTTCGGAATTTTGCGGATTATATTTCCTGTCAAGTTCAACCATCTTATAGCTTATTAATTGCAATTATCAATGTAATTTATCCAAGGTTGTAACAGCTTGCTAATAACTTTATTATGATGAGTAATATTATTCATACCTACTTTGCCTCGAATAATCTAACCAGAACCACTTTTTAATGATATTTGGTGCTCTTCTATTCACCTAAACCAAAACTACAACTTGATTATGAGAAAAACAATTATTTTTCAATCAACTATTTACGATACTCTTCAGTTCCATGAAACTGACTGAGGTCTTTAACTATTGTTTTTGTTTCCATTTATTGTAGGTATTAGTGATTAGTAATAAAAAAGGGGGTGTACCATTCAGCACAACCCCAGCCTTGGTTTGAAATCAGCATTATCCCACAACCTCTGCAATAGAGGCAGGTTCTGCTGAGTACCTGAATGAATGATTCAATTTGATCTTCTTCTTTGTGCCGGGAACGAGAAAATCATATTCATCCACTTCAACCCTCTCAATCTCACCAGGAAGTTTCTGGCCAATGAGAGTTTTAGCCATGACATCATCGAATGTGCAGGGAATTGATGTCTTCCTTGCAGTCAGATAAGGTTTGCCAGTTGTTTTTGATATAGCAACCTCAACGCTGCCCTGAAGATTTAAAACATTGAATGGTCTGCCATCGACAGCTGTTCTATTTTCCAAACCAGTAATTGTTGCCATGTGTAATTAAATTTAAGTTAAACCCAACGGAGGGATTTTCCCGCCAGGATGGCACCGGGGCGACTTAAATGAGGTGATTCTCAATCACTCGAATACACTACGGGTAAACCGTATAAATTACTTTATATGCTCTCAATTATTTATTGAAAAACTACTGAGGGTCAATTTTACTAAAGTACCTTATGACGAGGAGGTATTTACAGGGAATTTATAAACTCCGGGAATATGGCCTTCCTACAAAAACCACATCAGACAAATAATGATGTAGTATAATATCATCTATCTGTCAGATTTATAACATATTACTCTGTAGTGGAATTCTATTGTTAGCAGAATAGCATAATAAAAAGCCCCTGGAGTTGATTTCCAGAGGCTGAATCAATATTCTTTAAGTAATTGGTTCATTCTTGTTGATGTATTCTTGGATGATTTGAGCAAGATTATCTCGGTTATCTTTATTCATGAATCCTAATTGAATTTTAATATCGCCCCCCTTAATAAGAAATAAAGTAATTTGAGATTGATTTTTTTTAATTCTTGAAATATCTTTCCATTCAACGACTTTTGAGGAAAAAACAAAGTCCTCAATATTTGGAGATATTTTTATTCCATCATTTGCGACCTGAATAAAAATCTTGTTTTTTAACATATAGAAGTACTGCACAAAAATAATAATTGCACATACGGCTATAAGTAAGGCGCAAATTGTAATAAATGTCTTATGCTTAGTTATAATAAATAAAATACTAAATACTAAACAGATAACACCACTAACTAACATCCTTACACGAGTAAATTTACCCCACTCGTATTCTTTTATTATAATTTTGTCCATAAGTATTCCTCCATGTTTTGAAATAAATTATTAATAATTGCATTATTTGTAAGCCAATGGTTTTATCTGCCATAGAAAAAGTGCTTCCCAACTTCCCAGATAATAAAATATCCAAAGTGATAGAATAAAAAAAGGGTGCCTGATTTAAGACACCCTGTAGAAAAATGATTACATTTTATTCAAAACTGTACTCAAAGAAGTCATCAGTAGCGGAATGCAACTCATTTAATTTATAATCGTACGCATCAGCATACAACTTAAGCCATTTCCTGAATGTATTCATCTCAACTTTCCCTATTCCGGGATTTTGGGAATAAAATAATTTTATTTTTAATAAAGAAAAAGTTTAAATTTAAATAAGTGCGCTTTAAATAACATGTAACTTAGTGGATTCGTTGAATGGTTAACCTTAAGGCCTCAATTGCCAAGCGAAGTCTTAACTACTAAAGATAATCAATATTAAAATTTGACAGTAATCAGAACTTTAAAGTGTACAAAAAGGAGAATATTTTATGAAAAGAATTTTTCGATTTTCGGTCCTATTGGTTTTATATTTTGCTAATACAATTATTTCAATTGCTCAATGGCAACAAATGAATGGCCCTTATGGTGCGGACATTACCTGCTATGCCGGAAGCGGTGATATTATTTTTGCTGGAACACCCTATGGCATTTTTCATTCTATAAACAACGGTAATACCTGGACAAATGTGAGTAATAATCTAATAAGCATTGGAAACAGTTGGGCTGCTTTTAATGGGGGGGGGAAGGCTACAAGCGGTAATGTAACTGCGATGACTGTAAACGGTAACAATATTTTTGCAGGGACTGTTGCCAATGGAGTGTATTTATCAACAGACAACGGTAACAGCTGGGCTGCTGTGAACAATGGATTAGATACAAATAACCAGATAAAAGCTCTAGCTATAAGTGGTTCTAATGTTTTTGCAGCGGTCAATGACAGTAATCAAGTGTATTTATCGACAAATAATGGGACTAGTTGGACTGCATCGAATTATGGGCTACCGAAAGGTATTTATGCTGTTACAGTCAATACCTTTGCTGTAAAAGGGGACAGTATTTTTGCAGGAACTGACGATGGGGTGTATATATCAACAGACAACGGGAGTAACTGGACGATGGTTGGACTTAGTTTGAATAATATTAATGCGCTTGCTGTTAAAGGCAATAACATTTATGCAGGAACGAATACAGGTGTATCTATTATTACAAACAATGGAAGCAATTGGACAGACATTTCTACAGGATTGCCGTCCCTCTCTACTATAAATGCTTTGGCAGTAAATGGCAGCAAAATCTTTGCCGGTACATGGGGAACTGGAATATACTCGTCATCACTTGATGGAAACGACTGGACAGCCGTGAATGCTGGGCTTCCAACATTTATAACTATAAATGCTCTGACAGTGAGCGGGAGCAATATCCTTGCAGGGACTTATGGATCTGGAGAGGTTTTATCATCAGACAACGGGGTGAATTGGACCGAAGCAAATACGGGGATAACTGGTAATTCTGTCAATGCGTTCGTCTCAGATGGAGCTTATATGTTTACAGCGACTAGTTCCGGCGTTTTTAGGTCAGCAGATAACGGGATCAATTGGACTAATGTAAACAATGGGATTCCGGCAAGTCTCTATTTTTATTCTTTAACTACAGACGGAAGTAACATTTTTGCAGGTACTACTAATGGTGTTTATCTGTCGGCGAACAATGGAAACAACTGGACAAGTGTGGGCTGGCGTCTTTATCTTGGAGAACCGTTGGTTGATGGATATATAAGTGCTTTAGCTGTTGACTCAGGCAAGGTCTTTGCGGGAACTTTAGGTGGCGGTTTGTATTTATATTTGAATAACGGTAGCAATTGGTTATTGTCGCTTGGTGGATCTTATACAAATCTTGTCACATCTTTAGCAGCAAGCGGGAGTAATATGTTTGTAGCTAAAGCATTAGGTGTTCTTTTATCTACCGATAATGGAATTACTTGGTCTGCTGTGAATAATGGATTGCCAGCTGATTGTTCCGTCAATAAATTAGCAGTAAGTGGGACTAATATCTTTGCCGGGACCTGGGGAGATGGAGTGTATTTGTCCGCAAACAGTGGGAGTGCTTGGTCTGCTGTGAATAATGGGCTACCTACAAATACTTACGTAAATGCTTTAGCCACAATTGGGAATAATATTTTTGTAGGAACAGGTACTGATGTTTATTGGTCTTCAAACAATGGTAGCCGTTGGATTGAGTTGAATACAGGATTACAAAATTATATCATCCGTTCTTTAGCAGTAATTGGGGAAAACATTTTTGCAGGGACTATTGGTGGTGGAGTATGGGAGATGAAATTATCTGAAATAACTGGTATAGAAGAATTAAAAAATAGTCCAAGTTACATTTCGGTTTATCCGAATCCTGCTTCAAATAGCATTACAATTGAAACCCCTGAAAAATCTCAACTAGAAATTATAACTGTCCAAGGGTTGCCCATAAGAACTATTGTAGCAAGAGACAATAAAACAAATGTTGACATTTCTGCATTTTCAAGTGGAGAGTATATAATTATAGTTAATACGGGAAGAGGAATTGTAGTTAAAAAGTTTATAAAACTTTAACCATCAAATGCATAACAAGGAAGGAATACAGTAGTATGACCTTCCCCCTTAGTTCCTCAGGAAC
Organism: uncultured Bacteroidales bacterium; assembly: GCA_963838215.1. Lineage (GTDB taxonomy): Bacteria > Bacteroidota > Bacteroidia > Bacteroidales > VadinHA17 > LD21. The sequence goes on from CAWIQG010000003.1 coordinate 825,062, forward strand.
CTTACAACATTAATTCCAATAGTATTTTTATCCCCAGCTTTTACAGTTGATGAAATAGTTGCGAATTGCCAATTTATTGATATATATATATAAATATATATATTATGAAACTCAACTCGATGAGTTGAGTTGAGTTTTGTAATATGACAAAAAATTTCAATAAGTTTGTTTTCAAGATTTTTCATGGATTCTTTCCTTTTTATTGTTTGTGGTTAAACAAATTTGGAAAGAATCCTTTTTATAATATCATATATATCAAATAGCTACTAATAAATATATGTTATTTCATTAACAATCAGCATGTTAAGTAATATCTTATGTCGAACTCACGTTAATTAGGATTTAGTAAAGATCATTATCATATGTCTTTCACTTTCCGGAGTCAGGGATCCTTCTGGTAGCGTGTCACTTGAGATAATATTTAATGTTTTTCCTTTGTCAGTTAATGAATAAACAGGTGTTCTTTTGGATTCTTGTTTTGTACCATTTTTCTCAGCAAATAATGTATCGAAGATTGAAAAGGTTTGTTTATCTGCGCTTCAGGAACTTGTTACTATTTCGGTTCCGGTTTTTGATTTACTTTTAGTTCTACCACCGATTGTATAATTAAAAGTGCTTATTAATGGTTTTGCGCCCTTCCTCACAAAGGTTCTATTAATTGTAATATCATTACCCTTCTGGGTGATTACTAACGTTTCAGAGATCATATCAGGGAGAACGGTACTTTTAGACTCGTCAAATTTCCATGTGCCTGTAAAATCAGCAGGAGCTTGAGAGTAAGAATTAATAGTAGATAAAACAAAAAAGTTTATCAATAACAGGATTGCTAAGGGAAAAGAAGATTCCTGAAGGGATAAAACTTTTTTCATTGGGTTGGAGATTTAGATTATTACTCTATTTATTGACTGGTTATTAATTAAATAACGGATTATATTTTAGATTATTACACAGAATCATATGATAAGATGGGTTCTCGAACGCAGGCTAACCTGCTGGTTTGGTTGCCGTCTGTGTCAGGGTAGTACTTTTCTTAGGATTGTCCGTGTTAGCAGATTACCATTTTTCTCTTGTCAAGCGTTTCGTCAAGTGAAAATCTTTGTTTGATAATTATTGCCCTTTTTCAAATCCTTCAACTAATGATTGATACTTTTCGTGAATCATCTTTCGATCAAACTCCCAGAATTCTGTCAGGATGGCTTGGTCTTCTTCATCGGTGAAATAGGCCCTGGATGAAGGAAAAAACTTCTTATCTTCTTTCTCGATATGTTTGGGGTAGAATTCGATAAGGGTTTTAAGTTTGTCTACAATGTCCGTCAAAGCAGTTTTATCACCATTCCTATAGCGAGTGTTAGCGATAACAATCGCTTCAGTTGTTTGGCGTCCAAGTGTATGCTCTTTGATCAGTTCATTCATAACTCGCTGGTCCTCATTGGACAATGGTTTGTTCTTCAATTCCCGAAAAAGAATTTCTTCCTCCTTACCATGATGTGTCCGATCAGCATATACTCGTATAAAATCAACAGCTATATCTACAAATACCGGATCTATCTCATGGTTCGATTCGATTTTTGATAGAGCAACTTTGATTATCGAGAGCATCCGCTCAATCAGACGATGCTCTATCATAAGTGGACCACAAGCTTGCATATTCTTTCCTCCTTTTTTAATACTCGTGAATGTTCATTCTATTGCTAGTGTCAATATAAAATCAAAGTTACGGCCTGTAATTGATATTTTAAGATTAAATTAATAAAACATTTTCTTGATATGGACTCAGTTATCTAAAAATGAACAGATCAAGGTTCCTAGATCAAATTAGGTATGTAATCAGGATTAATCAGTGAAGATTATTCAATTAGGATATTGCATTTAGAATAGCATCATCGGATGAAAACAAGTACTGTAGGCTGTCCGGGCGTTGGGTTGCACATAATTCGTTTATCTAAGAATAAAAATCAATTAAACCCTTTGACTGTTGTTAGAGATGATTAATCTTTGGTCTTCCTGATATAATACTTTTCTCAATTAGCCTTCCCAAATCCCCTGTTTTTTACTACCTGTCACAGCACAGCCTCGTCAGTCACATAGGCCATAATCAACAATATTGTATAACATGCAGATATAAAGCCTATTGCCAACATTTCACATTGCTCAATTTACATAATTTTGGGGAATTGGGAAGCAATATTTCATCCGTATTTAATTTATTTTTAAGGTCGGATGGAACCTCACATGATTTAAGAAAATTATTTTCACTAGTGTTTGTGATTCTGATCAATCATGTGGGTTTCATATTTTGTTTTATCATCCTATAAAATTCCTTCATCTGCCATACTGTAATACTTCTCTTCTGGTACTATTAACAGGTGATCCAATAACTGTATATCCATTAAGTTTCCTGATTCCTTTATCTTCTTTGTTATCTTCATATCAGATTCACTTGGTTGCAAATTACCACTTGGGTGATTATGACATATTATGATACCACTGGCATTAGCTTTAATTGCATATTGCAATATAACCCTTACATCTGTTACTGTACCATTTATCCCACCTTTTGATATTGATGCAATACCCAGTACTTTATTTGACCTGGTCAGCAGCATGAGTTTAAACTCTTCAATATGTTCTATGGAATCCAGTTCCCAACTTCCCATGAATATATCAAATGCATCCTTTGAGCATTTAACCTGTAGTCTCTCTGAAGCTTTGATCCTTGTCCTGTAGACAAGTCTTAAACGCACTGATATAATTGCTTTATTTCAATTAGGTCAGCTACCAGACCCAGATGGTTATGAGGTCTGTAGAATATATATAATGAAGCAACATAAAGCATTTGGGGTAGACTTTGAAGAATCAGAGATAATGACCAGTAATGATCAATTCTATGCAGATGGCAGTGGTGCTTTTAGGAGTTTAGATAGGGCTTTGAAGCATTTTGATAAGCTATCGAATAAACTTGTACGTAAGGAATACGTTGAGCTTGGGAGCTCTTCTGATACTAAGTTAATAGCAGAGTGCCAGCCAGTAGGGGATAATGCCATTTAGGCCCATACGTATAGGGGTACGTACAGCTACTTTTAAGGGGGGTTCAGGTATCAACCCAGTAATTTGACAATATTTTAATCTAATTAGTGGTAATTGGGGAATTAGGAGGCTTATTTGTAAACACTTTGACAGGTTTACTTCTTTGGTCTTGATCTGATTACTTATTTTGTATGTTATAATTTCTTTATCAAAACAGAATCCTTGGCAGATAATCGGTAATTTCTTTCAAAAAAACAAAAAGATTTTGCTGTAGGGCAATGAATATTTCTTAAATTTGATGTACGCATACATTGAACCTAATCGATTCTTTCTTGCTTCCAGCAGATTGTTCAACAACAATAATTCAGTAATTAAAAATTCATAATTATGAAAGAAAAAATCATTATCACGCTCTTAGTATTTATCGGATTTTCATGGGTTGCCTGCGGACAGGTAACTGAAGCCGAGAAAAAACTCCGTACTCAACCCGCTGATACAACACAAGGTTGGAAAACTGGTGCTGTCCTAGGTGCTAATCTTTCGCAAACTTCCCTTACAAATTGGTCGGCCGGCGGACAAAATTCTTTCGCAACAAATGGAATCTTCAGCGCGTTCATTAATTATTCAAAAAACAGATCGGCCTGGGTTAATTCTCTGGATATCGGATATGGGATTCTTAAGCAGGGAAGCACCGGCTTCAGGAAAACCGACGATAAGTTCGACTTTTTATCAAAATACGGACAGGAGGCATTTAAAAATTTCTACTACGCAGTTCTATTTAATTTCAAAACACAAATGGCCCCGGGATATAATTATCCTAATGATACAAACAAAATTTCAGACCTGTTTTCACCGGCTTATATGATATCTGCTCTTGGAATGGACTTTAAGCCAAATGCCTATTTCAGCGCATTTATTGCCCCATTAACTTCAAGGATTACTTTTGTAAGAGATAAGGCACTTTCTGATGCAGGAGCTTTCGGCGTCGATCCGGGGAAAAAATCAAAAAGCGAATTTGGAGGTTACTTAAGAGCCATTTTTACAAAGAATAATTTTAAACCAGAAATCCTTAAAAATGTTTCTTTCACTTCAAAAATTGATCTTTTTTCAAATTATGCTGATAAACCGCAGAATCTTGTTGTCGACTGGGAAACATTATTAGCTTTTAAAGTGAATAAATTCATTTCTGTAAATTTCAACACCGATCTGGTTTATGATGACAAAATAAAGATCCCTTTTGATAAAAATGGCGATGGTATTATCGAACCGGGAGAATCAGTCGGATCAAGAATTCAATTCAAAGAAATACTCGGAGTCGGATTCTCTTATAACTTTTAATACTAATTAATATAAATCTTAGATTATGAAATTAGCTGATGAATTTAAAGCCTTTGCAATGAAAGGAAATGTTGTCGATATGGCCGTTGGTATTATTATCGGCGCAGCTTTTGGCAGAATAGTATCTTCAATTGTAAGCGATATTATCATGCCTCCCTTGGGATTGATTATCGGTGGTGTCAACTTTTCTGACTTAAAACTTGTTATGAAAGCTGCAACCGGAACGAATCCCGCAGTTACCTGGAACTATGGTAATTTTCTCCAGGTAACATTTGATTTTTTAATTGTCGCCTTTGCTGTATTCCTGTTAATCAAAGCTATGAATGCAACCAGGAAGAAAGAAGAAGCTGAGCCTTTGACACCTCCGGTTGCTTCAAAAGAAGAAATCCTCCTGACGGAGATACGCGACCTTTTGAAAAAATAAATGAAAGTCAGCTTTCGATAAGTATACCCGATAATTCTGAATAAAGATAATCGGTTGTTTCCTAAACCTGATCCCGTATGTTATTCATAAGAATCAAATTTACAACTTGATTATTAGAAAAACAATTATTTACCAAGCGGTTATTTACCAATGAGTCAATACATTATCTAAAAGGGCGTCTGCAATTTATCTTATTAATCGACTCCCATTTACCCTCAATCAAATTCAATCGGGCGCGAGCCGTCCGCGAGTTGCAGACAATTTTCGGCACTTGAAGTGGGGTTATTGAATGACTAAAGCAAGGCTTATGAAATAACCCATTGGGCTTGGCCTTGCTGTGTCATGAAACCTGCTTGTTACAAATTGAGATGTCGTTTAAAATAAAACGATGAAACTCAAAGATTCATTTAAAGGTAAGCATTCGGCGAACCACGGGTATGCAGCAATCTGATGCAAGGCTATCTTGGAATGTTTAATTTCCAGTACAAGTTTGTTAGAGTTCTTTGAAATTCTTTAGAAAAATGATTGGATAGTTCAATCTTTTCCAATGATCTCCAATAATTATTGGATTTCTACTGTAGCATTAGAGAGCTCACGGGCAACCTTCCAATTATGAGGCAGGAGATCTGCCAGGTCAAGGCTGTAATCGTTGTTATAGTAAGGTATCCTTGTTATCACATCAGTCAGCCACTCACGGGGATTTACATCTGTTGCAGCACAGCATCCAAGCAATGAGTACATTATTGCAGCATTCTCTGCCGCATCATGATTACCACAGAACATGTAATTCTTTCTGCCAAGAGCCAGTGGGCGAATAGTATTTTCAACAAGGTTATTATCTATCCGGTACCGGCCATCAAGGTGATACCTGGAGAGTCTGTGGAACAAAGAGTATGTATATGTTAAAGCCTGACTCATTCTGCCTTTTGGTAACGCTTTGGGCATGTAACTTACGATCCATCTCTCAAAACCAAATAGTATTGGATAAGCAAGTCTTGCTCGAAGCTCTGCCCTTTTCTGGTAATCCAGTTCCTGGTCATCTGCCATGGATTCCACTGCATATATTAACCCGATTTGTTCAAGGGCATACTGAGCTCCGGCTTTGTCTTCCTTCAGGGCTTCAATAAATTTTCGTCTTGCATGTGCCCAGCAACCAAGAAGCAATACACCCTTTTTGTTCTCATATATGGAATATGCCTCATAGCCGTCTGTCTGTACAGCGCCCTTAAAATTATGAAGAAGTTCTATTACTACTTTCTGTGCACGTGAGCCTTTATCGTAATAAAAAAATACAAGTTTCTTCATTACATCACGAACCACCCACAGATATGCCTTTACTGCCCGTTGCTTTTCATGGTTGATAACCGGGACGGTACTTTCATCGATCTGTATATAGTCGCACTCAAGTACAATCTCTTTTAATCTGTAATACAAGGCCCTGAGTAAATCACTACAACCAGCGAACCAGTCATTTACAGTTGATGCCGGTATTCTTATTCCCTCAAGCTTAAACAGGGATATCTGTCTGTGAAATGGAAGATGATACATGTATTTACCCATGATTAGCTCGGCCAGCAAACTGGCTCCGGCATTACTCCTGGGAAGAGGTAAGAGTGGAAGTGGAGCAACCTTTACAGTTTTATTAAGACTGCCATCCACTGTCCAGTTCCTGCTGCACCTGTAAATCCTTTTTCAGGGCGTATTTCGGGCGGATGATCCGCCTTACATAGATCTCTCCGGGTTTATGCTCCAACTGTTCGGTTACCTCTTCACCTATACGCACCCAGTTCTCATCAATGCCTTCGGGCTCGATGATCTCTTCCTCACGGCGGAGATCCTCCGGAAGTGTCAATCGGACAGGTTGTTTCTTAGTATGCTCAGGTTTATTGTGTTTATATGTGTCTATTTCACTGGCGGCATCCTTGATTGTTTCCTCCTCTTCTGGAAGTACGTCAAGGCCATCAAAATCAATCTTACGCTGAGCAGGATCTACAGGTATGTACTTTTCACTGGAGGCTTTCCAGAACTTACGCCTGAGCCAGGCCAACTGATCGGTTAATTGTTTGATCTTATCTTCAAATTTTTTTACTTTCTCATCTAAACGACTGATCTTGTGATCCTTTTCTCTGATTAACGCCTCATAGTGCTCTATAACCCCTCCATCCATTTGTCTTAGCCTGGAGAGTTCCTGATAAAGCTCATCACGCTCCTGAAGAAGGGTCTCTAAAAATGTATCTTTATCAGCTAAATTATCCACAGGTTTTTTTCGTTCTTACCTGTGTCAAAGATAACAAAACAAAATAAACTGGCAAACTAAAAAATGTTAATAACTATCTGAATAACAGATTTTTATTAACAATTTTACGAGGCTTCACACTCCTGATTCGTACACTTTGCACCATAGCCATCAGATCCTGCCAGTTTATGGTTATCGTAGCGGTATTTTCATCAAAAGCCGGCAGCTTAAACCGGCCTGATTCTAATTTCTTATGATAGATTACAAGTCCAGCATATTCCATGTGCAGGATCTTCATCACATTCTGGTGGCGGTTCATGAAGATGAAAACTCCTCCATCACGGACATTCTGGTTCATCAGTGAATTTACAACACCACTCAGTGTGTAAAAACTTTTTCGCATATCTACCGGAAGAGGATATAGATAATACTTCAGTGAGCTGTGAAGATGGAACATAACCTTAATCCAGAAGGCAAACAAGCGTACGAAGATGGTCAAAGTCAGGGTCGCTTTTTATCCTGAGCCTGGTCCCGTTTGGATAAAGTAGCTCCAAAAGATATTCATCGCCCGATTTGGGAAGTTCATCAAGTTCCCGAGTGTACCTCTTAGAAGATCCACTCATGGTTGCTGGTGTGGTATTAACAAGAAGTGGTATAAAACCCTTTCCTGGTACCTTGTTGAGTCTTTTTCGCCAATAGTAGTATGAAGATTTGGGAATGCCTTCGTTGACGCAAAAGGCGGTGATGGTGAGCCCTGTCTCCTTTTGTCTTTTGATCAGCTCCAGAATTTTTGATTCGTTTATCATCTTTAAATGTTTGGCTGAAAAATAATCAGCCGCAACAACAGGTAAAAGATGTGCTACGCCGGATGCTTACGATCAATCAACCGCTCTGACATGAAACGTGTCTTGCATTCAGTTCAATCAGAACTTGATTTTAATTCCTCATCATTATTCGTCAGAAGAAGCTATGGCATAAAATACGGTAACTCTTTTATTACTATGTTGAAATATAGCTATTTATAGAATTGTCTCATTTTTAGTTTAAGCCAAACTCCTGGCAAATATTTTAGAACATTTAATTCTAAGACTACTGAGCACAATAATTACCAGTAGAAATATTATCTTTTTCATGATGATTAATATTAACCATTTTTTAAAATGTTTTATCTTGATTTAATAGTTTCTATTATTTCATTAACAGTTTCTAATCCTGATTCTGGAAATTTAATTTGCATTGCTTGCTTAAATAATCCATTGTCCTTCAAGTATATTCTACCATTCCAGTATAATTTACTGTTTGACATGCTATCATTTGAATAATAAAGTACACCAATTGTTTCTGCATTTTGACAAAATCTTTGAATTTTATCCAAGGTAATGAGATTGTTTGAATTATCCTTAACTTTTATACTCAAAGGTATAGTGGTTTGTAATGTATCCCCAAAATCGTTACAAAATAAATCATTGCAATATCCATATTCCAGTATAATTGTAGTATCATTTGAGAATTTAGAAAAGGTGTTTCCTTCAAAACCGTACATCCCTAACCCTTTAAATCCAAATGGTACTTGAATTGTGTAATTTGTTTTAAAACTAATTGTTGTCCAACTGTCTATTGTTGTCATATTATTACACGCAGCATTCTCTATGCTATTATCCTTCTTACAATTCGTAATTAAAATAATTATGATAAGAATTGCTGTCATGTTTCCACATTTCATCGCTTGAATCATATGCCTAAACATATCAATATCCGAAGTGTGTAATCTCATTCAATATGGCTTTCAAATTTGCTGAAACCACACCAAATCTTATTTATTATCCTTAGTTCTTATTTTGACAATTCAATATTCATAATAAAATCAGGTTCAGCATATTCAAAGTACCCACTCTCATAAAATTCATTTGACATATCTAAGGCATCACCTTTAGAATTTTTATCTGCTCTAATCAAATAGTACCCGCCTAAATTGCTGTATCGTACAATTTTAGTATTGGTTTTAATAACTAAATCATTCAAATGATTTATCAAAGAGTTATTTTTTAATTTACATAAAAATATATCATAAATACCTAAATCAAGACTATCACTTGTAATGAGATATTTATCACAATTACTAATCCTACCATCCTTCTTAATTTTTAAAAAAAGCAAGTCTGTTTCCGAACAATTTTTAGTATCAACAGTAACAATTATACAAGATGTTCTTATTAGATTGAATGTATAGTGTATACCTTCATATTGTTTCAATATCACATTTATTGTATCAATAGAAAGAGTATCATAAAATGAAATAGTTCCTTTATTAAAAATCTCCTTTAATGCTATTTTTCCAGATTCATAATAGTAGAAGCGATTATTATTGCAATCATTATTTGTATTATCCTTTTGGCAACTCATAAAAAATGCTAAAAGAACCAATGAAAAATATTTTAAAAGATTAGTTTTCATAACAGTAGAGGTTCGGTTTAATATTAATACAACAAAAATCGTGCTACAAATCTCGCAAAAAACTAACAAAAAAGCAATTTTGCCTTTAGATTATATGTTTATTTTATAAAAGAAAAAAAACAGTCCTATCTGAATTGTCTCGCTGCATTCCTTGTGCAAAGGAATTTGAAGTATAGTCTCACAGTCATGTCTGACCTGTATTTAAAATGTTTCTTTCTTTATTTTAATACAAATACAAATGGAAGAATAAATATTACAATAATGGTCCAAATTAAGTATATCGGCAAATACCTTGCAACTGCCTTTTCTACAGAATCTTGGAGATTACTCTTAAAAAATGATTGATATAAACTTTTTGTAATAAGAATCAGGTTAATGAAAATCAGAATGTTTGAAACTAAAACGACAGTTCTATTTGGAGTTAATCCATTTGAAATCCTTGAAATTATTGCTATTAAGGCGATTGCATTTGTTAAAATTGTTAAAATAGCTAACAAGAATAATATTAAAACATTAATATTTTTATCTTTTGTTTTATCAAGTTCAGATACAGAAAATACAATTATTGCCATTACAGCTACAAGCATAATATTGAATAATATCAATAAATCTCTATCCTCTAAAATCTTGCTCTTTGAGAAAATCATTGAGATTAAATAAACAACAAGTGTTATCAAAACCAAAGGGGTAAATATTCTTGCAATCACGGGAGATATTTTACTTGTTATATTTGGATATAATTGTATCAAATAGTAAGATATTATTGGTGATGCTGCAGCACCAACGATTACGACATATTCGAAATACAATTTAGAAATATCCATTTTAATAACAGAGAATAACCCTATAGTAATAGCTGTGAGTAATCCTACTGCAATAAGTATTAGACCTGTCATTATTATAAGTTCACCATTGAATCGGATAAATTCAATTCTTTTTCCAATATTATTATAATCAAATGCCATAAATGACAATCCAAATAAACACCATAAAAACAATGGCGTATGAATGAATGAAAGTGTTATTGAATCGCTTTTTCTATAAGGTAAAAAATTGATGAACAATACTAAAATCAGTATGGTTAATCCATAAAAAAGGATTTTCTTTTTATCAAAAATCCTGTTTTGCCAGAATGTATACAGGATAATCCCATTAAATATGATTATTGCTAAATCTCTTAGATAAAAAGGTTCAACCTGTATATGGGTAAATATTGCTGGAAGTTTGACCAATAATCCAGTAAATAAAGACAATACAATCACTACCAATAAATCCAATTTTACAAATTCTTTGGAATCTACTTGCGTATCTGAAGCCAAACGAATCTTCCAGAATTTAACTAAATCAGAATTATAATCTTTGGAAATATCAGCAAACGATTTTATAAAATCCTTTTTGTTATCCCGATATAATTTTTCAAGGTTATCAGGATTATCTATATTCTCAATTATTTGTTCTTTCATTCCATGAGTTTGAGTTTATGTTTGACAATTTACATCCATAAGGAAAGAATTATTCCCATTACCAGCAGTGAAATAAGCCAAAATGCATTATCTAAGAGCCAAAGTCCCCACGGTTTCTTCTCATAAATTTTAGTGCATAAAGTTACAGGAGCGATGTAACCTAACCATCCGAAGAAGCCACCCATTAGTCCTCCGCTTATCCCGCAAATTTTGAAGTAGGCGTTGCCAAACGTAGGGCAAAACCCGGAAAGCTACGCTTTTGGGTAAAACTAATATCTGCTTCAATAATGCCGTCCCTTAAATTAGCACCCTTTACAATTATTGCTCCCGATTTAATTAGAAGGCATTCTTTACCCTTGTATGTCTCATAAACCATTATTGCACCTACAGTGTCCCATGCATCTGCTGTGGAAGGCACTTTAACTGTTTGACTATTTATACTATAAATAAATATCAGTAAAAAGGCTGTAGTAAGTAAATAAGTTTTTATCATTTCAAGTTTTTTGTATGCTTACACCAAATTTAAGAAAAATTCATTGTCCTAATACCCCATCTGATCATATTATTTTCTATGGAATCCATCTCCCAACTTCCCATGAATATATCAAATGCATCCTTTGAGCATTTGACCTGTAGTCTCTCTGAAGCTTTGATCCTGATCCTATAGACAAGTCGTACTTCAGATATAGTTGTCTGTTGTGTTTTCATATAAGTTTGATTAGTGATTAAATGGAAATGAGAAAGACTGGTCATGCACTTTAATCTATTAATTCATTATTCAGCTATTAGATAAAATTGTTAATTTTGGATAAAACTCAAATCTTAAATTTTGTATCATGAAACGAATTATTTTTATTGCACTTTTAATTCCGGGTCTTATGATTCTTAATGCAGGATTATTGAAGGCTCAAGATTCACCCAGATCACGTGAATCATTTAACCTGGGATGGAAATTCACTAAATACTTCAACGCTTCTACTGATGCTGCAACGTCTGATAAAGAACCTGAAGGACTTCAACTTCCCTCAGCAAACGACAGCAACTGGCGTTCTCTCGATCTGCCACATGACTGGGCAATAGAAGGTCCTTTCAGTGATACGCTTGAAAATGATACAGGTCTCCTGCCATGGAAAGGTATCGGATGGTACAGAAAACACTTTTCGTTAAATGAAACGGACAAAGAAAAGAGGATTTATATTGATTTTGAGGGTGCGATGGCTTATGCAGAAGTCTGGTTAAATGGCAAATATGTAGGTGGTTGGCCATACGGATACACAACCTTCAGACTTGATCTGACCTCATATGTAAGTTTCGGGAAAGATAACCTGATAGCTGTCAGGCTCGATACAAAAAAGTGGGATTCAAGATGGTATCCTGGTGCAGGAATTTACAGGAATGTATGGCTGGTAAAGACCTCACAGCTTCATATTGCCAATAACGGAGTGTATTGCACAACACCTGAAATCAAGAATGAGAGAGGTATGTTAAGTGTAAGTGCTGAAGTCGAGAGTCATCTTGATCAACCAGCTGATGTAACAGTAAAAGCTGCAGTCTACAAAATCAATGAGAAAGGTGAAGTATCAGCAGCCCCGGTTGCTGAATCAATAGCAGCAACTGCAACACTGCCTGCACAAGCAGATCACAGCTTCAGACTTGATATCCCTGTTAAGGATCCTGTACTGTGGAATCTTGATGATCCTGAACTTTACCAAACTGTTGTTACTGTTTTGCAGGGAAATACAATTAGTGATGTTTATGAGACAAATTTTGGATTCAGAACTTTGAATTTCACACCTCGAGATGGGTTCTTACTTAATGGTAAAAGAGTTCAGATTCAGGGAGTCTGTGATCATCACGATCTTGGCGCACTTGGTACGGCTTTTAATATAAGCGCAGCTGCACGCCAGCTCAGAATACTGAAGGAAATGGGATGCAATGCAATCAGAACAAGTCATAATCCACCAGCTCCGGAACTACTTGATCTGTGCGACAGGATGGGATTCCTTGTTGAGGATGAAGCATTTGATGCCTGGAAAACTGCCAAAAAACCGGCTGACTATAATAAACTCTTTTATGCCTGGCATGAAGAAGACCTCAAAGCAATGGTGAGCCGTGATAGGAATCACCCTTCAGTTTTCATCTGGAGCATAGGCAATGAAGTGAATGACCAGAACAATCCTTATATCTCCCAAAGTCTGAGGACAATTGTTAAATCGGAAGATGACACCAGACCGGTAACCTCAGGATGCAACTGGGACCAGTCTGGTACAAATGGCTTCCAGAAAACACTTGACATTTTTGGTATAAATTATCACGTATATAAAAATGAATACGAAAGATTCTTTGCCCTGAAGGATAACGAGAACCTCGGGATTCATTCAAGCGAATCAGCATCAACTGTAAGCTCAAGGGGTGAGTATTTCTGGCCTATCTTTACAGGTGATCTTGATAAGAATCAGCCGGGAAAAGGTATATTTCAGATTACCTCCTACGATGTGGCCTATCCTGGCTGGGCATCAACTGTTGAGCAGCAATGGACTATGCTTGATAAATATCCTGCTGTTTATGGAGAGTTTGTATGGACAGGTTTTGATTATATCGGAGAACCTACTCCTTACAACGGTGATCTTACCGGTCTGAAGCCAGGAACAAAGTGGTACGACAGAACCAAGGAGATGCTTGACAAACAGGGCGTCAAAGAAGTGCCATCAAGAAGCAGCTATTTCGGTATCGTTGATCTTGCAGGATTTCCCAAGGATCGTTACTATCTGTATCAGTCACGCTGGAGACCAGACCTACCGATGGCCCATATCCTTCCTCACTGGAACTGGCCCGAAAGAATAGGACTTGTAACTCCTGTACATGTCTATACTTCAGGAGATGAAGCTGAATTGTTCCTTAATGGTAAATCGCTCGGTAAAAAGAAAAAAGGCCTGTACGAATACAGACTGGTTTGGGATAATGTTGTATATCAGCCAGGTGTACTGAAAGTTGTTGCATATAAAAACGGCGTCAAATGGGCAAAAGACACCATGACCACAACTGGTGACGCAAACCAACTGACATCATCGGCTGACAGGTCAACTATTTCCAGTGACGGATATGATCTTGCATTTATTACAGTCAGGATTGAAGACAAAAATAAATTGCTTGTACCTCACAGCAACAACCTCGTTAATTTCAGCATTGTTGGGCCAGGGAAAATAGTTGCTGTTGACAATGGAGATGCTACTAGTCATGACCCGTTCCAGGCAAACTACCGGAAAGCATACAACGGTATGTGCCTTGTTATTGTAAAGGCAGAAAAAGGAGCAACTGGTACATTCACAGTCAAAGCAACATCTAAAGGACTAAAAGGGTCGGAAGTGGTTGTCGGGATAAATTAATAAAATTATTTGACATATATACGGTGGTAGAGGGTGTCTCAAAAGGACACCTTCTTTTTTGTTTATAAGAGTATAAAACACTCGGGGTATTAAACAGGATAGAGATTATTTTAAACCTCTTTTTTATTTCTCTGGTTTCCCTCACTTCCGTCTGGTGAAAGGAAGTTCAATTAAACCAGTGATTAAATTAACAAGTCATAAAACCCTCCTCTCAAATAATTCATAATGTTTTTCGACATTAAATATCGATCCTCCCCTGACTTATGGGAATAAAAAATGGTTCGTTTATTTAAATTGTTTATCTATCTATGTTAGTTGTAATTTGACCGATCAGATTTAGTCAATAATTCTGGTTTTGATTAATCTTTCAAACAACGTACAGCTAAACCAGTGCTCTTACTGTTGTAGTTGAAGCTGCCGTAGTATATGTTCCAGTACCATGCAAAGCTTATATCATACTCCAAAGAACTCCACAAGGAACCTGATTCTCCAGTGATGATGTCGAAGCTCCCATCGTTGTATAACCTATCACCGTGACGGCTGCCATCCGGAAGAGCTGTAAACCCACTCTCGTTTGTAGCTTCATTTGGACTTAACCAATGGGCTGTTCCTGTTTCAAGTAATTTACCTTCGGCAACATTTTCACCACCCAGATAGGTTATTAGGTTAGTCCAATCGGAATCGGAGGGTACTTACCAGCCTTTGGGGCAGAGTTTACCTGTATTGACTGTATACTAGTTGTAAAGGGCTCCAATACTAACTTTATAGGTATAGGCATCGTTGTTGTACCAACAATAAGCCGGGGTTGCCAGATTTGCCCATTCCGTATCATCTATAATCAATGGGAATGATGCCACTTTCCCCTGAATTAAAAGTTGTAAATGAAAGATCCCTACCATTTGTTGATTGACATAAACCTGTTGCTTTTATCCGATAATGGTACGTTGAGCCTGGAGATAACCCTGATATGGAGGCGTGGATATCCTGACATGATAATCCAAAAAACGGGAGTGTTATATATATGGTATGATCATAATCTGTAGTTGTACCACACTCAAAAGTAGCTGTAGTTTTCTGTCCCTCAGTATAAATTGTACCGTTTAGGGTTGCACCCGATTGGGTAATAAATGATGCCGGGTCAGTGGTAACTCCCGGAGACGTTTCACACTTTTCTTTACAGGTAGTTAATATCAAAACAATAATCAGTAGTGCAAAAATGTTCATCAAATAATAATTCAAATGGTTTTTCATAGCAATAAAGAATTTTTGAGATGGAAGTAACTGGCCCATTTAAACTGTCACAACTCCTGTTCCTGATTTCATTTCCCCGTCGCTGAGGTAAAGTACTCTGTCAGCCAGGTTGATAATTCTTGTATCATGACTGGCTATGACTACGCACCTGTTTTCGTTTACGCAGCTTTTTTTCAAAAGCTCGACAATTTCCATTCCCTGTTGTGAAGCCAGGCTCCCGGTGGGCTCATCAGCAATGATCAGTTCAGCACCATTCACAAGAGCACGGGCAATTGCTACACGTTGTTTTTCACCCTGACTTATTTTTGAAGGCAGGGAGTTTGCAAGATGTTTTACTCCGAAATTTTCAAGATACTCCATGGCTGTCTTCTTCGCCATTTCTCTGCCTGCTCCAGCGAACTTTACGACCATCATAACATTCTGTATTACTGTTAATGAATCTATCAGATAAAATGTCTGGAAAATGAATCCCATTCTTCTTGCGCGAATGATTTGCAGATCCCGCTGTGAATATTCATTGGTTTTCTTACCGAAAAGAAATATCTCACCTGAAGTAGGACCTTGCATTCCTGCCATAAGAGTCAGAAAAGTTGTTTTCCCGCTCCCACTGGGGCCAAGTAACAAAATCATTTCACCTTGTCCTGCAACAAATGAGATATTTTTCAATGCTATAGTTCCCCTGCCCGTCCCATCATAAATTTTTGAAACATTGATGAGTTTTGTGATATAATTTCTTTTCTCTATCATAATTATTTAAAAACTTCCAAAGGATAAATTTTACGAACATTCATATTTGGCAGGAAGGAACTGATAATACTGATTAACATTACACCGGATGAAACAATAAGTATCTGAAGAATTGAAGACCTGGTTGCAACTTCAGGTGAAATTCTTTCAACAATAATGACCATCGGGAAGTAAAGTACCAAACCCAAAAACAATCCGGTAATCGATAAGATAGCAGACAATCTGATTACAAGACCTGAAATAAATCCGTATGGGGATCCCAGAGCTTTCATGATAGCAAAGTCACGACGTTTTTCAAGTATACTGATTGATAATATGAGACTTAAAATGGCTGTAAGCACTATGGCAGATATTAAAGTGACAATAAACAGCAGCGGAATAATACCACTTTCCATTTCCTGTATATTATTTTTAATAAATGTTGCTTTGTCGAAAACCACGATATTCTTAAATCCCGAATAAATGTCTGATTTGATATTTTCCATGGCAGATCCCGATAAAACACATATCTGATATACAGATACTATAGACCTGAAACCAATTATCTCATGGGCCTTTTTCAGAGAAATAAATGCATATTGTATTACAAACATGTTTGTTCCTGTACAAATACCCGTTACAACCAGGGAATCATTCCTGATTGGTACTTTGTCTCCTATTTTGAACTTATATTTTGCTGCAAACGCTTTATCAAGCACTATCTCGTTGTCATTTAATATGTTTCGTCCTTTTATTATTTCCGGAGGCCCTCCTATCCCGCTTTTTGGATCGAATCCTGCCAGATATAAAGTCGCATCGTGGTACTTAAGTTTTATTGAAGCGAGAATGAAAAAAACAGGTGAAACAGATTTCACTCCATTAATTTTACTTAAACCCTCCTGATAAGATACAGGCAAAAGTGATGTGCTTCTTAAAATGTTGGTGGCATGTTCCTGGAGTACCCACAGATCAGCCTTACCTGATCTCACATATTCCACTGAACCATAGGAAACTCCTTTGTAAATGGAAACCAGAAAAAGCATCAAAAGGACACAAAGAGAAATCCCAAGTGCGGTAAGGAGGTACCTTAGCTTATGTTCTGTTATTAAACTAAAAGCATACATATTCAGTTCAACATTGGTACATTAATTTTCAGTCTGCCTCCGATCCTTTGAAATATATCTCTGATATCAGGACCTGTGATAGTAAGACCGTGGTTCTTCAATCCAACTTCCATCCTCCCGGGTGTGGAAGTCTCTTTGAGCAATGCAACAACATTTTCTGCCAGTTCACTCGTACCACATGGATAGCTTTGAGTGGTGCATAAAATATCATCCATCCATGCATGCACATGAACTATTGCACCTACTTCAGGAAACTCTCTGTAAATCAGATAATGTTCAATAGCATCAACTGAAACTCTCATTCGTGGGTCATGTTTACATGGTACTGAAACAATCATTTCACCATTGATTTTATCGAAACCTTTTACCAGCAGTATGTCTTTTCCGATCCCCTTCAGGTGCGATTTATCAACTCCACGGGCAGTCATCCAGTAGGAAGTGCCTTCAATGTTATGGTTTACATTCCTGATGCTAAGATTACCATAACTGAGTCCTTTTATCTGGTAAAGCCTGTAGAGCTGATCAATAAGATCCTGATCAAGGAATTTTGTAAGAGGAAAAGGAGCCGGCAGAACCCCAAGTTCCCGTAATTCCTTTCCAAAGACAATTAAATCTTCCACTTCGGGAATTATCTCATTTCCCTTTAAATGAAAATCCTCAAATAGTTTATTTCTGAGAACAAAATGGGAACTGACGACCGGATACATATATTTAAACATGGTATCAGGTTCATAATCGAACATCATAAACCCGACTTCGGGGGTAATGCTATAGGCTTTGGGGCGTTCCTTTCCTTCTGTCATAGAAATACAAAAGAGGATATTGGAAATGCTTTTTACCAATGCAACATAGCAGGATGATTTAATATCTGATACGGGTTCTTTGATTAAAGTAACGGAAACCACCATTTCTTCCTGGCTTTTTCTCCTGTATGCTTTAGGTGAATCTATATCAATAAGGTTCAGAACAAAATTTGAGTTTTCATCTGACCCGACTTGTTCATTACCCTTGTTTATTATCCCGTTGGCTAAGACATTGCACAGATCCAGCAGATCCGGACTTTCTGACACTTTATTAACTTTAAATTTCATAGCCTGATAGATTAAAATTTAACTTCAACATTAGAACGTATCAAGAGACATCATCTGGTCAAAGGATTCTCTTGCTCTGAGAAGGCAATGCCTTCCGTTTAAGGCAGAAACAATTGCAGGCCTGGGAAATCCAAAAGATGACTCCCAGGAAGTAAAGTAGGCTCCGCTGTCAAGAATGGCTATTATTTCACCTTCAGATATCTCCGGCATAGGTTTATTCCTGTAAACTACATCAGCAGAAAAGCAGCCAGGACCAGTAATGGTAACTTTTTCTGAAATTTTCCTCCTGATATCATTACATAAAACAACTTCATGATGCTCATAATAAGTTGGCATGGTTAATGTACCTATTCCCGCATCCGTGACTATCCATTTCTTAAGCCCCTTCCGTTCTTTAACCTGATGAATCTTCAATAATAACAGCTGATTAGAACTAGTTATACATCTCCCTGGCTCAAAAATAAGCTCAGGGATGTTCTTATTGCTGAAAAGGGTTTTTATACCGGCAATTACAGAATCGGCAAAATTGCCGAATGAAATTTTTTTGTTTGATAATTTTCTGCAAGGCAGAAGATCAAATGCCTGGTACTTTAATAATTCCGGTGTCGTCATCTCACGCGAATCAGGTACTCCCAAACCGCCTCCCACATCCATAACATCGACATTGAAACCTGCATTTTCAGTATCATCCAAAGTATTCTTAAGTCCAGTAAGTGCTTTTCTGTAATCATCAGTATTTTGGATGCCGGAACCAATATGGAAATGAAATCCTCTGAATCTGATTCGTTTCATTTCTTTAATCATAGCTAATGCGCGATTAACCTCACCGCCTTTCAGATCAAGTCCGAAAGGAGAGCCGATACGACTGGCCGCTGAACTCCCTTTGTTCATCCCGGAAGGAACAAAATCAAGATTTATTCTGAACAGAACTTCAGTGTATTTATTAAGAGCAGTACACAAACTATCGATCTTTTCAAGCTCAGAAAGTGAATCCACATTAATAAACCTGATTTTGTTTTCAAGACAAGCAGTGATAAGTCCGTCGGTCTTGAATGGTCCGTTAACTATAATATCCTGACCATTATAACCCAGCTTAAGTGCGAGCATCAATTCATACTCGCTCATCACTTCAGCACTGATCCCTGCATTTCTGATGACTTTAATAATACCGGGAACAGGATTACACTTGAAAGCATAATGTACAGATATTTTCCCCGAATATTTCATTTTCATCGTTTCAAGGAAATCTTCAGCTGTTTTCTTAAGCCTGGCTTCATTGACAACATGCAGCGGAGTTCCGTAAGCATCGCTAAGTTGAATTGTACTGCATCCTCCAATAATAAGCTCTCCATTGTCGTTTGCTTCAAGGTCCCAGTTCTTAACTAATTCACCAGGTATCTCCTTTTTTTGTCTCATATTCAGCGTTTATACTTGTTTTGAAAAAACAGCAAAATGCTTGTCAGGCTTCATTTTCAATAATTGATCAAGATGGACTCCTAAATTTTCATCTGAAATCCAGGTAGTTGACAAGGTTGAATAATTCCGGAATATTTTTAACGCATTCTTGAATATCACTGCGAAAACCTTTGAATTCCGGAATGATTTTTTTATTCCACCTGTAAAAATCACCAATTCTTTTACATTTCTTCTCCTGAGCAATAAACCCGGAAGATTCCATGGCATGATACTGCTATTATAAGATTTGATAAGGCTGTTAAAGTTTATAACACATTGAAGCGCTCCGACAGGCTGCCCCTTATATTCTGCAATCAGAATAAGCCCCGGTAAAGTGACTAAAAAGAGAAATTTTGCTGAAAACTTGTACTCCTCGCTGGACAGAGGAAGAAAATACCAGTTATTCTCAAATGCATCATTATTTATATCACGCAATATTTCCAGGTCTCTTTTAAATCTGAAGATATTGAACTTTCTTACAGTTATGTCTTTGTTCCCGGAAAGCTGATGAGAATTTTTAATTTTCTTTCCTAAAGTATCAGAAACATTATTATTGACCCTTGTATGAAACTTGCATAATTCGTAAAAGCCTGCCTCTTTAAGCAACATTAAATAGTAAGGAGGATTATAAGATTCAAAGAAGCCCGGGCCCGAATCAAACTTGTCAGTTAAAATTCCAAGCTCCGAATAATGATTAGGATTAAAGGGCCCTTCCAGATATTCCGCACCGGATACCCGACAATCTTCTTCAATCTTTTCAAATAAATACTTAACTGCATTGCAATCATTAACTGATTCAAAAAAACCAAAAAAGGCAGATTTTCTGTTCCATTTTTGCCAGTGAAAACGATTAATTACCAATATTGACCGGCATACAGGTTTTCCATTGGAATAACAAACATATATCCTTAAAGAGGCATTTACAAAATAGGGATTTTTCAAGGGATTAAGAACCCTCTTTATTTCTGAAAGCCGGGGCGCAATCCAGTTTGGATCGTTAATGTAGATTTCCGACGGAATGGAGAGAAAATCATCCATCCCTGCTTTTTCTTTTATTTCCCTGACGATGAATGACATATATTCTTATTTATTCTTTCAACTACATACGCTTTGTATATAAATGACAAATCTCTTTCGTGAAGCTCAACAGATAATTTCGTATCAGGGATTATCTGGTCTGCAATACTTTCAGGTCGGTTTCTTGTGACAAGGTGATTCCTGTAAGTAATTACTGCTCCGTTTTTTGCTATCCTGAGTGTTTCTCTCAGCAAAAAACTGAACTCATCAATCGACATCCATTCAAAGATGTTTGTGAAATTAAATTTCGATATCGTTTCAGCAGGCAGCGATTTAAAATACTCCAGACAGCCTGACGTAACAGGTTTTATCCGATCAACGCGTCGGCGGATAAAATCATAATTTTCTTCCCTGAGATAGACCGGGACGTTTCTTTTAAAGTAATTCCCAAGGAGGATATATGCAAGAAAATAGTTTTTCTTCACCGGAAGTTCTGTCACAGCTTTTCTGACTGCCGAACGATAATATTTTTCAAAAGAGAATGAAGGTTCAATATATTTATAGAATGCTTTATCGAACAGTATACCGGTAAACAGCCGGCTTAAAAATACCCGGCAAAACAACCTCCAACTTAATTTGTTCCACTTCTTCTCAAATAATATTTTCTGCTCTTCTGTACTTGATGAATTAAACAAATCATTAATAATCTTACTTCCAATAAAGATTTTAAATACACTTTTCAAAAAGTGCATATATCTCTCATATTTTCCGCAATGGATAATACCCCGGGTTATATCAGTCTTTTTATTGCTCCAGTACAACTGCTCTTCTTCAGGAAGAATTGGTCTGATTTTTTCATATAACACCCATCTGCGTTTTGAAGGTTTCACTCCAAAAAACTCAAGCGTTTCACAATATGTAAGTGTCTTAAAAGCACATATTTTAAGAGATAGAAGATAATTCTGATACCTGTTCATATCTAGACAAATCACCTTTTCAGGGTCATCAATGAGGAATGCCATGGCATTGCATCCACCGGATGTAATTGAGAATACGGTATCATCAGGTTGTATTTTAAAAGCTATTCTGTCCAGTTCAGGATCTTCCCAGCATTGAGCATATAGAATATCCCTGAATACTTTTGAGCTACTGAGTTTTTTGCTCTTTAATGATTTTGTTTTTGCAGAAGAATCCCTGGAAACTCCAATGATTGTATGAATAATTGCCCAATCAACTACAGCCGGAATTCCAATAAGAACTGCATGAATGAATTTACCTGTGTTAGCAGCAACGATTAATCCCGGAATAAACAGGATATACTGTGCATTATGCCGGAATCCGTCAAAGTTTATTGTAAAATTCAGTGGAACAATAAAAAGATTTTTAAGTTGCCTTATTCCCGGAATAAGACCAGGGACAGAATGAATATATTCCATATAAGTATTCCCAAATCTGGTTATTAGTTTTTCTTCCTCATATTTAATAAGCTGGTAATAATGCAAACAGATCAGTACCGGAATTAATAAGCCAACCGGCCTAAGACAAAATGATAACGCAGTAAAGGCGATCAAATCAGCAAAATAAATCGGATTTCTGACAAAATTATAGGGCCCGGAAACTGTAAGCTTACTATTTTGAACCTTAAAAGCCATTACAGTTCCTGAGGTAAGGATGCTTCCTGCCCACATGCGGATAAGGGATGCAAACAACACCAGGAAAGCAATGATATCATATCCATAGCAAATTGATATCACGCCCGATAATCCAAACCAGCTTCCAGCAATTTCAATATTAGTTGGAGTATTTTTAAATACTAAAAATGAAAGTAAAGAGATAATCACTACAATGGAGAGAGAAATAAATATTCTCACTTCAAAC
Source organism: uncultured Bacteroidales bacterium (assembly GCA_963838215.1). GTDB lineage: Bacteria > Bacteroidota > Bacteroidia > Bacteroidales > VadinHA17 > LD21. Next base: position 847,932 of record CAWIQG010000003.1, read on the forward strand.
CATGTTTTCCTTATCCTGATAAAAAAAGGTTTCATTGCATCATATATTATTTATAACAACTTTATTATTTATAACAGCTTTGACTCTGATTGCCGCAGGTAAAATTTCTATACTAAAAGGAGAATTTCCCAGTATTTCTCCATCAGCTTCCAGAGAGAGCTCTTTGTCTGATCTGATCTTTAGTTTTTTACACCTTATAATTGAAAAATGAGGTGACAAAATATGTGTTCCTGAATAAACTTTTGAGAGATTAAATAACCGTTGATTTATGCTCATATTATGAATGGACAATACATCAAAAAAACCATCATTCAATTTTGCATCAGGAGTTAGTTTCATCCCGCCTGCACATTCCGTTCCGTTTCCCACCACAAGTCCAAGAAGCCTGAACTTCTGAAAAGCTTCATTGTCATATCCAATTTCCAAATTCAAAGGTTTCATGAGAATTGCCTGAACAGTCGCTGCTAAACCGAAAGCAATTGTACCCCCAAAAATTTTAGATTTTCCACCGACTTTTGAAGCCACTTCACTGCCAATACCGATCTGACACTCATTCACAAATAACCGGATAGCTGTTTTACCTGAATAATCCTGGTATGTAATATGGCCCAGGTCCAAAGGTATGCTTCCGGATTGAAGAAGCAGTTCAATCTGCTGCCTGGGTGAAAGCATATTATTAAGAGTTCTGGCGTACCCTCCCCCTGTGCCACAGTTAACTATTCCAAGTTCACATAATGGATTCAAAGGATTCCCTTCAACAAAAAACCCGTTAACAACTTCATTAACAGTTCCATCACCACCAACTGCAATTATCAATGTAGCACCGTCGTTAATAGCTTTCCTGGTAATGAATGAAGCATCATTTTTCGCTTTTGTGAAGGTCATATTAATGTCAAAAGCGGAGGCACTTTTAATTTTATACAGTAAGTCATATGCTGCCCTTTTTGCCTTTCCGCTTCCGGCTGCAGGATTAACTACTATTTGGATGTTATTCGTTTCCATTATTTGTTATTTGTTCGCAGTAATTGAAATCCAATAATCAGGCCAATTTATATAACAACATAATAAACAGCTACTTAGGATGATATATATTTTGAAGATGAATTAATATTGTAGCATTTTGATACATTGAATTGATTCAGAACGCTACATTTATTATCTTTACTTATATTTGCTTATTAACAGTTAATAATCATTCAGATACCTTTAATGAAATCAGACAGATCTGGTAACATATTGATCGTTGATGATGATAATGATGTTTTATACACGGCAAAGCTTGTCTTGAGAGGGCTCTTTGAAAAAGTTGATACGCTTGATTCTCCAGGCTTAATACCGCAATATCTTAACAAATGCAAATATGAAGTGATATTGCTGGATATGAATTTTACCCGAGGTGTTACGACCGGGAAAGAAGGACTTGAATGGCTTGACAAAATACTCCTGATTGATCCTGATGCCCGTGTATTAACAACTACAGCATATGGTGAAATCAATTTGGCGGTTCAGGCAATGAAGAAAGGAGCAGTCGATTTCATAATAAAACCATGGAATAAAGTTCAGCTTATCACTTCAGTTCAGAATGTTCTTCAATTGAACCAAGAGCAGAAGGATGACAACAAATCCGAAAGCAACCACTTAAGAGGAAATCATTCCCAAAGGATAAATTATCCTGAAATAATAAGCCGTTCACCAATAATGGCGCAAATCCTTGAAACCATAAAAACAGTTGCTCCCACTGATGCCAACATATTGATCATGGGGGAGAACGGAACCGGTAAGGAACTTGCGGCGCGGGTACTGCATTGTGAATCGCTAAGAAGACAGAATGCATTCGTCCATGTTGATCTGGGTGCAATTCCTGAGACTCTTTTTGAAGCCGAATTATTCGGTCATAAACGTGGTGCTTTTACTGATGCAAAAGAAGACAGAGCCGGAAGGTTTGAGGCTGCTTCAGGCGGAACGCTGTTCCTTGATGAAATCGGGAATCTAAGCCATCCTTTGCAGGCTAAGATCCTTACTGCAATTCAGAACAGGGAAGTGATCAGAATAGGCAGTAATCATTCTGTTCCGGTAAATGTCAGGTTAATTTCAGCCACCAATATGCCTCTTTACGAGATGGCTGATTCATTCGAGTTTCGACAAGATTTACTTTATCGCATTAATACGATTGAGATAATTTTACCTGCATTAAGAGATAGAAGAGAAGATATCGATCTCATTGCAGATTTTTACCTGAAACTTTTTTCAGAGCAGTATGGAAAACAAGGCATAAATATAAGAGAAGATGCAATACAGAAACTGAAAGAATATCATTGGCCCGGGAATATAAGGGAACTGGCACATGCAATAGAAAGAGCAGTTATTCTCTGCAAAAGGGAAACTCTGGCACCAGAGGACTTTATTCTGAAAATAAAATCCTCACCAAATAAATTAATTGCTGAACCCGTAATTATCGTTGAAGACTATGAGAAAAAAGCTATTGGTGGAGCTATGAGCAAACATAATGGTAACCTTTCCAAAGCAGCAAAAGAACTGGGTATAGCCAGGAGCACTCTATACAGGAAGATTGCACATTTCGGAATAGAGACCTTATGAGCATACCCTGTTCAAGTGCAATGATTAATATTTCGGCAATAAATTACAGATCATAAAAATGTAAAGGAACAAACAAAATGCAGAACATCTGGAAATACATCTCTTATCTTGGAGTCACTGAAGCAGACACACAATTAAGCCGAAGAACCATCATTCTGACCAATCAGCTCAATTTTGTTATGCTTATCTCCATGTTTTTGTTGCTTGTGACAACTATAGTAACACAAGGACTTACTCACATGGTTCTGTCAATAGGAACGCTTCGCGTGGCTTTGACCCTGATCCTCAGCTTTCTGAACCTTGTAATTGCCCGAAACGGCTATGCTAATTTCAGCAGGCTCTCACTTATTTTTCTTCCTTCAGTTGTTTTCGTGCTCGGTCCTACAATGATAGGATATGTAGAAGAGGAAGCTTTTACTTATTATCCTTATGTGGTGATAGGTATCTCAATTATCCCGCAAATGCTGGTACATCCACATAAAGAAAAGTTCCTCTATTGGTTTTCTCTGGCATATCTTTTCCTTTTAACAGTATTCATAGACAGGATCATGGTCCATTTTGGCAAACCTTGGTTAGTGGAGCCTGGCATGGGCAACTATCCTATTGTCGACAGAATAAATACTATATCAATTTATCCTTTTTACAAAATTGCCCAAATTGGTATTTTCCTGTTTATAAACGCTAACATATATTACCTGCGATTACTTAATTTCCGTTTTGAGGCGGAGTTGAACAGGAAGAACAACGAACTTGATGTACAGAATAAAGAATTGAAAAATCAAAAAGATGAAATAGAAAGGCAAAAGGATGAATTAATAAGCAAGGAGATCAGTACCTGGCAGAAACTGGTTAACATTATTTCTCATGAAATATTGAACTCAGCCATCCCGATTACTAACCTCGCAGGTATGACTGGTCAGATGCTTGAGGACGAATCGGGCACAGTTCTGAAACCTGAAAAAATCGGGGAAGAAGTAACCGAAGATATTCATCACAGCTTGAAAATAATTGAATCCCGTACCCGGGCCCTGATTAATTTTGTGAAAGCGACCAAGAGTCTTACTCAGATTCCGAGGCCAAATATCAGAAAAATCCTCCTACAGGAACTTTTCGACCGGATTGCCATTCTTTACCAGGCTAAGTTTAAGGAAATGAGTGTGCATTTTGAGAAACAAATTGTACCTTCTGATCTTTCTATCGAGGCTGATCTGGAACTGATTGAGCAGGTAATTATAAACCTGATTCAAAATGCGTTGGAAGCGATGCAGGAAACTTCAGATCCAATGCTGTCATTAATGGCTTCAAAAAATGAATCAGGACATATTCAGATAACCATTTCTGATAATGGTACGGGCATAAGCGATGAGATGCTTGAACAGATATTCTTACCCTTTTATTCCACCAAAACCAAAAGTTCCGGAATTGGTTTAAGCCTGTCGAAACAGATCATGATGATGCATCATGCCCGACTGGAAGTGGTCACAGGCCTTAAGAAAGGAGCAACTTTTGTAATGATGTTTTGATTGAGAATCTTTAAAATTTCTATATCAATCCATGGAGAAAGCTTTAACTTATCGTTGGCCTGAGTAATTCCCGGGTGGAAGAATTATTGTTTAAATAAAGTTTGTATTCTGTTTAATCATTTATATCTTTATTTAGTCTGTTATTCTGAGAACCGGACCTAATTTAATCTGCTTATGAAACATTTTTATTTGTTATTGTTAAGCCTTTCGGTTTCATTTTCAATAGCGGCACAAAGTAAATCAGGCGATTATCAGGTAACCGGTCAGATTACAGATAAGATCTCAGGCGATGGCGTTCCTTATGCTACAGTGATCTTAAAAAACGATAGTACCAAAGTAAAGAAGATGCAGGCCTGCAATGTTTCGGGACAATTTTCAATAAATTTGAGTGCATCGGACAAATACATTCTAACTGTTTCCGCAATAGGATATAAAGAATTCAGCATACCAGTAAATGTCTCCGAACTTAAAACCAACCTCGGAAAGCTCTCAATGGAAGAAGGGAAAGAAATGCAGGAAGTTGTAATAACAGCTCAAAAACCTTTGGTAAAAATAGACGTTGATAAGATCGTTTACAGCATTGAGTCCGATCCGGAAGCTCAAACCAACAATGCGTTGGAAATGCTTAGAAAAGTACCCCTGGTCACAGTTGATGCTGAAGAAAACATTACCGTTAACGGACAGTCGAATTTCAAAGTGCTGGTAGACGGAAAAAGCTCTACAATGATGTCAACCAACTTAAAGGAGGTACTAAAAAGCTTTCCGGCCAATACTATCAAAGATATAGAAGTAATCACTAATCCTTCTTCAAAATATGATGCTGAAGGGGTGGGCGGAATCCTCAACATTATAACTAACAAGAAAACTTTAGGCGGGTACAACGGAAGTGTTAGTGCAGGGGTAAATTCACGAGGAAGTATCAATGGAAGTGCTTATCTGGCCACAAAAATTGATAAGCTCAGTTTCTCACTTCGTTATTATGGCAGCCAGTTTAAACAACCCAAAGAGGAAACAAGCACCACAACCGATTATTATAATAACACTGATTATCGTTATTCTAACTCTGAGGGAACCAGCTCCTACAAAGGATTATCCAACGGTTTTTCGGGGGAAGCAAGTTATGATATTGATTCCCTTAACCTCATAAGTCTTTCTTTCTGGGGATATCAGGGCACTTACATAAGCAATAGCTTTAATGGAACCGAGTATCTGAACACTACCAACGATATTACCCGAATGTACACGACTTCTACTAGCAACAGAGAAAACTACGGTTACCTTTCAGGGAGCATCGATTATCAGAAGACTTATAAGAAACCTGACAAATCACTCACCTTTTCCTATAAGCTCGAAAATGATCCCGATATCACAAAAAATAACTCTGCCATTATTGGATTAAACAACTATCCTTCATATCTCCTTCGATCGGACAATAATGCCCTGGGACGGGAGCAGACTTTCCAGGCAGATTATTACGACCCGTTAACCAAGATGCACCAGATAGAAGGTGGTGTAAAATTCATCCTGCGGCAAAATACAAGCAACTCCGAAATTTATCGCGATACCGTGAAGCTCACCAACAGAAACGATCTGGATTACAATCAGTATATCCTTGGAGCTTATGCAGGTTATGTGTTCAAATGGAAAAAGATCAGCACTAAAACCGGGTTGCGCCTCGAAAGGACATGGAACGATGGTGTGTCGAAAACATCGGGCATTAATACTTATTTTACTAATCGTCTTATTAATTTCATACCTTATGTTACCTTTTCTTATATGCCCAAAACGGGACAAACAATAAAATTGTCCTATACGCAGAGGCTTTCCCGTCCGGGTATATGGTATCTGAATCCGTATGTCAACAACGTTGATTCGATGAATATAAGTTATGGGAATCCCTCGTTGAAAGCTGAAGTATCGCATTCCTTCGAATTAGGTTATACATATTTTACTCCAAAATTCAATCTATCAGCTACTTCTTCCGCATCATTTGTGAATAATTCAATCGAAAATGTTTCGACAGTTCAGTCCAACGGGGCAACTATCACTACTTATGATAACATTGGTAAATATCATCGTTTCGGAATAAATCTTTATTTTAGTTATCGTCCCAGCGAGAAGCTTAATATTTATTTCAACGGAGGCGGAAACTACAGTAAACTGGAAACCAATAACGGATATAATATATCAAATGAAGGATTCAATTACAGGGGATCATTAGGCGGAAGATGGATGCTGTGGAAAGATGGTTCTATAAATGTCTACAGTGGAATATATTCTCCAACCATCATGCTTCAGGGAAAATCTTCTATGTATTACTATACCAGTTTTGGTGTATCACAATACCTGTTAAAACGCAAATTGATGCTGACTCTTTCTACAACCGATCCATTCTGGTACACAAAGAAATACACTTCCGAATCAAAAGACATTACCTTTTTATCACATAATGTGAATACACAACTTGCACAAACTGTTCGCTTTAATGTGACATACAATTTCGGAAAGATGGATTTACAGGTAAAAAAAGCCAGTCGCAGCATTCAAAACGATGATGTAAAAAGCGGTGGGAAAAGCCAGGGAGGAGAAGGACAATAAAAAGTACCTGACCACTGTCACAAACATATCCAAGGAGATGCTGCTCCCATCAATCATACAGCTATTGCATGCCAAATGGCAATAGATCCTGTTTCATTTAGGCCCTCTATTATCAAGCAGGTATGAATAGAAAAGCAAGTGCGATATTTTTTGCATTACCGGCGAGCAATTACCAAGACTGACTTTGCGTTTCAGTGCCATCTCTTTCCAGGCTGGTGGAAGAAAATCAGTACGGCTGGCCATTCCATCGTCAGGACCGGGGGCACAATATTTGGTGTCAGCTCCGGTAGTATTAATTCGTATGAAACACATTGGACAAGGTTCTGCAGAACTGAATACTGTCAGACCTGGTTTATAAATATAAATATTAACATATTTTTTTGCCAGAGGACTTTCTTCAAAATTAGTTAGCAATGTCATTTCGGCATGAAGGTCCGACCGGTGTTTTTGTATCTGGGAATTATGGGCTGACATTATGATCTTCCCTTCCTGATCAATAAGTACTGATCCAATACCATAGCCTCCCTCCATGACACTTTTAAGCGCCTGAAGATTAGCTTCTTTTGCATACTGGTCATCTGAAAACTCTTTAGCAGGTTGAAATGCAATAAGATAAGTCTGCAACTTCTGAAGAATTAGTTTAATCGGATCATCAGCCTTAATACCACAAGGCAGATCAACCAGCTTTCGGATCAAATCCCCGCGATTATTGGTAATAAAGTAACTACGATCTACCCTGCTTAAGACAGAGGTGTTCTGCTGAGCATCCAGCGAACAAATCAGAACTATAAAGCAAACAAATACCAGTGCTCTTTTCATACAACTTTTATTATTACCGAATCCAAAAATACGAATATCCAATACTATAAAATTAATAATTATCCGGATAAAACTATAATCCTTTCAGAAAAAATCCAATAGTGCCCAGGTCGACCTGACATGTATGCATTCCCAAAGAAATAAATATCAGGAAATTAATTTAAATTATTTAAAATTAAATTAAATCTATTTAGAAACATTCTGATAAACTCTTACATAATCAACGCACATCGTATCAGGAAAAACTGTTGTAGCATCGGGATTTTTTGGCCAGTCACCACCAATAGCCAGATTCAGAATAATATATTGTGGTTTATGGAATGCTGAGGTATTGTCAATATTGTCTTTAATATTTACCTCCCAATATTTTTCCCCATCGAGACACAGCTTCACCGCCTCATTGTCCCACTCAATACTATAATTGTGGTATTGTGTAACATCGCATTGAATTGTTCCGCCAGAAGAGACATGTTGACCGTTGAACCAATGCAGTGTGCCATGCATTATATCCTCATTGTTAATATGCTCCATGATGTCAATCTCCCCACATTCCGGCCAGCCTGCCTGATGAATATTTTGTCCCAGCATCCAGAAAGCCGGCCACATTCCCTGTCCTTTTGGCATCTTTATACGGGCTTCAATTTTTCCGTAGGTCCAGCTGTATTTTCCGTCAGTTACCAGACTTGCAGATGTGTAATTAGCATTCTGATATGATTCCTTTTTCCCTATGATCAAAAGATTGCCATTATCAACAATGGTATTATCAAGACGTTGCTTTGTATAATACTGAAGTTCATTATTACGGATAAAACCAACTTCATTTCCCCATTTTGAAGTATCGGGTAATCCGTTATAATTGAATTCATCGGACCATACCAGGTTCCAGACCGGTTCATTTTTCTGGTCAGGACAAGCCACAAGGCAAAGCAAATAGATTAACAGGTTCATCTTCTTTATCATTTTAGTAAAGTTACAACTAAATTATCATGCAAAGTCAGAATTAAAATTTCCTGGTTTCATTTTTCATTTCAATAATGTGATTACGGTTCGAAATCCGTAGTTATGCAACATATCTTTAAAAATTCTCTTAATATAATACGAAAGTTAGAAATTTCAGATAATTATTTAAACGTATTATTCATAATGTCAATTAAAGCATTACTATACTCTTGACAAATATGTTGATAATTAATAACTTTGGTAAAAGGAATGTTCAAAAAAATGAATTAAAATTTCAAATCATGAAAACACTAAATTGGATCGGATGGATCTCTGGCGGAATCGGAGCACTTATTATTCTGCTTGCAATTATTTCGCTTGTGGCCGGGAAAAATATCTTAGGGTTCGGTCACGTAGTATATTACTTTCAGGCAGCTAACAGCTTCTTCCTGATGGCTATAACTCTATTTATTGTTGTGTACAGGTGTGATTGTAAAAAGGCTTAAGATTAAAGGATACAGAAAGAATTAAAAATAAACTGAGTTATTGCAATACAGCCTTTTTCACTTATTTTTGGTAGCCTGAGAACTATTTAAAAGTTGCCTGGTATCAGGAGAGGTGAAATAATGGATGCAGAAATAACTATTATAGGGGCAGGAGTAGTCGGACTTGCTATTGCTGAAAGAGTTTCCGGGGAACATTCCGGTGTTTTTCTGATCGATAAACATTCAACATTCGGACAGGAGACAAGTTCAAGAAACAGCGAAGTTATACATGCAGGAATCTATTACACTAAAGATAGTCTGAAAGCGCGTTTGTGTCTTGAAGGCAAGAGACTTCTTTATGACTATTGCAAAAAATTTGAAGTGCAATGTAATAATTGTGGAAAACTTATTGTTGCGACTTCTGAAGAGGAGATTTCTGTAATTGAAGGTATAAGGCAGACAGCTCTGAAAAATGGTGTTGACGATCTGGTAATTTATGAAAGAGAACAAATAGCTGAAATAGAGCCAAACATATTTGCTTTAAAAGCTATTTTTTCACCATCCACGGGAATCGTCGACTCTCATTCCCTGATGAAACAGTACGAGACCAATTCGATTAATAATGGTGTTCAGGTTGTTTATGGAAGTGAGGTTACAGGGATAAAACGGATCAGAAACGGGTATGAAATAACCCTTCTCGATGCTGATAAAAAACATTACAGCTTCACTTCCGGAATTGTGATCAATTCTGCCGGTCTTACTTCAGACAAAGTATCTGAAATGGTCGGTATTAATGATGAGAAACTGAAGATAGTATTCTGCAAAGGGGAGTATTTCAGGGTCAACCCTCCAAAAAACCGGCTCATAAAAAGGCTTATTTACCCGGTTCCTCATCCTAATCTTGAAGGAATTGGGATCCATGTAACAATCGATATGGGAGGAGGTGTTAAATTAGGACCCGATGTAAAGTACCTTGAATCAAATATCTATGATTACAGGTTGACTCCTTCAAAACAGGAAACATTCTATAAATCAGTCAAAAAGTTCCTTCCTTTCCTTAATTATGATGATATAGCTCCCGAAATGGCAGGGATACGTCCAAAGATCCAAAAACCAGGGGAGCCATTAAGGGATTTTTATATTATGGAAGAAAGTAAAAAAGGTTATAAGGGATTCATTAATCTGATTGGCATTGAATCACCGGGATTGACATCTTCAATTGCAATTGCAAAATATGTGAATGGTTTGATAAATACAACACTCAGGAATTAGTGACACATAAGATCCCTCAATTGTCTGACATTACGATTTGCTTCTGAGAAGCTTTTGCAGATCAGACATCTCATCCCTGTACCGTGCAGCTTCAACAAAATCCAGGTCAGAAGCAGCTTTTTCCATACTTTTCCTGGACTTTTCTATTGCTTTCTCAAGAGCCTCCCTGTTCATATACTTAACAACCGGATCTGCAGCAATATCGGGTTTTCCCGGTTCAATATAAGCTCTAGCAACGATTCCCTTCTTGCTTAATCCACTAAGAATTGATCCTGTTTTTCTTATTATCTGAGAAGGAGTAATACCCATTTCCTCATTGTATTTCAATTGCTTATCTCTTCGTCTGTTTGTCTCATCAATAGTCATCTGCATGCTGCGGGTTACATTATCGGCATACATAATGACCTTCCCATTCAGGTTGCGTGCAGCTCTTCCTGCAGTCTGAGTAAGTGATCGTGTTGACCTGAGAAATCCTTCCTTATCGGCATCAAGAATAGCTACCAGAGATACTTCAGGAAGATCAAGTCCTTCTCTGAGCAGGTTAACACCTACGAGAACATCTGTCAAGCCTGTTCGAAGTCCTTCCATTATGTCGATCCTGTCGAGAGTTTCAATATCAGAGTGAATATAGCTGCATTTTATATCAAACCTTGTCAGATAAGAGGAGAGCTCCTCTGCCATTCTTTTTGTTATAGTTGTCACAAGGGTCCTCTCACCTGCCCTGGTACGTGAACGGATCTCAGCCATCAGATCATCAATCTGATTAAGACTCGGACGCACTTCTATGGGTGGATCAAGAAGACCTGTCGGCCTGATTACCTGGTCAACAAAAACTCCTTCGCTCTTTTCAAGTTCATAATCAGCCGGCGTGGCACTTACAAAAATTGTCTGACCTGTAAGTGATTCGAATTCTTCAATCCTCATAGGTCTGTTGTCGAGTGCTGCCGGAAGTCTGAATCCATATTCAACAAGTGTTTGTTTTCGTGAATGGTCGCCTCCGAACATGGCCCTTATCTGAGGAACGCTAACATGACTTTCATCAATTACTGTTATAAAATCATCGGGAAAATAGTCGAGCAGACAGAAAGGTCTGGTCCCGGGTTTTCTTCCGTCAAAATATCTTGAATAGTTTTCAATCCCGCTGCAATATCCAAGTTCCTTGATCATTTCAAGATCGTACAATACTCTTTGTTCAAGTCTTTTTGCCTCTTCTGTTTTGCCAATATCTTTAAAGTGAGCGACCTGGCGAACCATATCATCCTGAATATCGTTGATGGCAGTGTTAATTCTTTCCCTTGTCGTAACAAAAATATTTGCAGGATAAATTATATATTCATTCAGCGTATCAAGCCTGTGACCATCTACAGGATCGAAAGTATTTAGCTCTTCAATCTGATCGCCAAAAAAGACTGCCCTTACAGCAATATCGGCATAGGCTGGAAAAATATCAACAGTATCACCTCGTACTCTGAAAGTACCATGTTTGAATTCCAGTTCGTTCCGCGAATAAAGGCTATCCACAAGCTTTCTGAGGAACAGGTTTCTTCCGATAGTCTGACCTTTTATTACATGAACTGTATTTGAATGAAAATCATCCGGGTTGCCGATACCATATATGCAGGAAACAGAAGATACAACTATAACGTCGTGACGACCGGAAAGTAAGGAAGAAGTAGCGCTAAGACGCAATTTTTCTATCTCCTCATTAATTGAAAGGTCCTTCTCAATATAAATATCTGAAACAGGCAAATATGCTTCCGGTTGATAATAATCATAATAAGAAACAAAATACTCGACCCTGTTTTCAGGAAAAAACTGCTTGAACTCCCCATATAGTTGTGCGGCCAGAGTTTTATTGTGGCTTAATACAAGAACCGGGCGGTTTACTTTTTCAATTACATTGGCAATTGTGAAAGTTTTGCCTGAGCCTGTAACTCCAAGAAGCGTCTGGAATGGTACCCCCTTCTCAAGTCCATCTACAAGTTGCTTAATTGCTTCCGGTTGGTCTCCTGTCGGCTGAAAATCGGATATAAGCTTAAAGGCCATTCAATGTTTTTCGGTAATAAGAGTACAAAATTACAAAAATAAAGTTTAAGGAGAGTGAGATATCCATTGGTAGGGATCAGAATGAGGAATCTCCACAAAAAAAGGCGCTTCATGAAAAAGCGCCTTTATTTACAGGAATTCCTATATATCTAGCCTAAATAACCTTTCAATAATCTGCTACGCGAAGTATGTCTTAATCTTCTGATTGCCTTTTCTTTGATCTGGCGAACCCTTTCACGGGTAAGACCAAATTTTTCACCTATCTCCTCAAGAGTCATCTCCTGACAACCAATACCGAAGAAAAATCTTATAATATCCCTTTCTCTTTCGGTCAGTGTGGCAAGAGCCCTGTAAATTTCTCTTGAAAGAGATTCATCCATCAGCAGTTTGTCAGCAACAGGAGAATCAGAGTTTGTGAGAACATCAAGCAGACTGTTGTCTTCACCTTCAATAAAAGGAGCATCAACTGAAACATGTCTTCCTGACACTTTCAGAGTATCTGTCACCTTTTCTTTTGGTAATTCAAGAACATCAGCCAGCTCTTCAGGTGAAGGAGTACGTTCGTTCTCCTGTTCAAATTTCGAAAAAGCTTTGTTTATCTTGTTAAGTGAACCAACCTGATTCAAGGGTAATCTGACAATCCTTGATTGTTCGGCTAAGGCCTGAAGAATTGATTGCCGAATCCACCATACTGCATAAGAAATAAACTTGAATCCACGGGTCTCATCGAATTTTTCTGCAGCCTTTATTAGGCCCAGATTCCCTTCATTGATTAGATCGGGAAGACTAAGTCCCTGATTCTGATACTGTTTTGCAACAGATACTACAAAACGTAAGTTTGCTTTGGTGAGTTTCTCAAGAGCAGCTCTATCGCCTTTCTTTATACGCTGGGCCAATTCAACTTCTTCTTCAACCGATATCAACTCTTCCTTACCAATCTCCTGCAAATATTTGTCGAGTGAAGCACTCTCCCTGTTTGTTATGGATTTGGTAATCTTTAGTTGTCTCATTATGCCTCCCAAAAAATTTCCGCAAAGATATTGCTTTATTATGTAATAACAAAAATAATTCACAATTGTTGTTAAAAAGGGATCTATTTATATATATCCCTTAATAACAGTGAATTACATATTTATTTGTACTAGTTGCCGAACTGGTAATTTAAAATTGTTCCGTCAGGTAGTATTCCTTCTATCGATTTAAGGTTCTTTTCATTATTAGTAAATTGTCTGACATCAGCAGGGCTTTTCACTTTTTTACCATTTACAGTTAAGATAATATACCCGCGTGACATTCCAATATCCTTGAATTTTCCTTCATTAAGTTCTGATACTTTAACACCATAATCGACATTCAGGGATCTTTTATCATTGGATCCAAGTAATTCAAGTTTAGCACCAAAAACTATTTCTCCTCCTGTTTCAGCCGTAACAATGCTTGTATTTCCTGCCACGTTCCTCAAAACTATAGGTACGGTAGTTTCTTTCCCGCTTCTGAAATATGTCACAGTTGCCTTATCGCCCGGACGATGTTTCCCAACCTGCTCCTGCAATTCCGAGGTTGTATTAACATCGAGACCATCGAATTTAACTATAATGTCATCTTCCTTAAGTCCTGCATCTTTGGCAGAACCATCAGGCAGCACTTTTGTAATAAGCACACCCTTTATTTCGCTGAGATTCTGTTTATCAGCATCTTCTTGTTTGACATCCTGAATATTTACTCCAATGATAGCTCGCTGAACTTCTCCAAATTCTTTAAGATCGTCTATAACTTTTTTAACTATGGTTACCGGAATGGCAAATGAGTTACCGGAATATGCACTGTTAGGAGAAATAATTGCTGATGTAATTCCTACCAGCAAGCCCTTCGTGTCAACTAAAGCGCCTCCGCTATTGCCCACGTTAACAGCTGCATCAGTCTGAATAAAAGACTCAATCCGATAATCACCTTCAATTAATCCCAGGTTTCTTCCTTTTGCACTGACAATCCCTGCAGTTACAGTCGAAGTGAGATTAAACGGGTTACCCACGGCCAGAACCCATTCACCAAGCTTAAGCTTATCCGAATCGCCATATTTAATAAAAGGCAGGTTCTCACCCTTGATTTTCAGCAGTGCAATATCGGTACTGGGATCCCGTCCTACTATTTTGGCCGTAAAAGTCCTCTTATCATTTAATGTAACCTCAACAGATTCAGCATTTTCAATAACATGATTATTTGTAATGATATAGCCATCACTGGAAATTATAACACCTGATCCGTACCCGTTAACTTCCCTTGGTTTGGAATTGCGGTCGCCATAAAACCATTCAATTATGGGATTTTCAACCTGGGTACCCATAAGGGTTTTTGTATGAACATGCACCACTGCGTGAACGGTAAGTTCAGCAGCATAAGTAAAATCCACCTGTCCTTCCTGCATCTGAAGCGATGTGAGAATTGCTTTTGCATCCTGAACCTCAACCTTTGAACTATCTTTCGAGACAGCCACTTGTGGCCGTACTAAAAATTTCGTATAGGCAAACAAAGCTATTGATGCCCCTAAAAGAGCCATAAATAATGCTCCTAATAAATACTTACCTTTCATCATAATATAATTTTAATTTTAATGGTATGATGGAACCACACATGATTAAATTTTATATTGTACTTGTGTTTGTGATTGTGGTTAATCATGTGGGTTTCATAATTTTACTTTTTAATTAAACTGTCCTTTTGCATTTGCTTTAAAGTTCAATTTTCATTCCTTCATAAAAGATTAATATATTTACAACCAAATTATTGAAACTTTGTTTTACAAAGATCATGCATTTTTCAGATGATCTTCAACAATTTACAAATATTTAACAACACTTTAACAATTAAGAACATGGCATGTTAAAAAAAATTGACTCTTGTATATTATTTCTTGACTTATTAGCATTTTAGTACTTTTGAAAATCAGGTTTTTTGCAATGAAAATAACGTTTAACAAATATCAGGGAGCCGGTAACGACTTCGTAATCATAGACAACCGGAAAGGCATCTTTAATCCTGATGATTACAATCTTATTAATAAACTTTGCGACCGAAGGTTTGGGATCGGAGCTGACGGGTTAATACTTATATCTGATTGTTCCCGGTATGATTTTGAGATGAAGTATTTCAATTCTGATGGCTTTGAGGGTACAATGTGTGGAAATGGTGGCAGATGTTCAGCAGACTTTGCCATAAGAACTGGTATAGCAGGGAAAAAACTCATCTTCAAGGCTATTGACGGAAATCACAAAGCCGTGTCGGAGGAAGGTATCATCAGGTTGCAGATGAATGATGTAAAAGAATCACGCCTCATCAATGGCAGCTATTTTATCAACACAGGATCACCACATTATGTCATTTTCAAAAAAGATATAGACAAGCTGGATATCAACACGGAAGGGAAGAAAATAAGGTGGTCAGATGAATTTGCACCAGAAGGTACTAATGTAAATTTTGTTGATATTGTTGAAAAGGGAATTTATGTCAGAACTTTTGAAAGAGGTGTTGAGGAGGAAACTCTTTCCTGTGGCACAGGTGTCACTGCCTCTGCCATTGCTTCTGTGCTTTCAGGACATTTTGACACAAATACTGTCGGGGTAAAGACAAAGGGTGGAGATTTATCAGTTTCATTCAATATTGCCGGAAAGACTATTTCCAATATATGGCTTTCCGGTCCGGCGACTTTTGTTTTTGAAGGACAGATTGAGGTGTAAGGTGTGAATGGTACATGTGCCCTCTGCAATGAAATTATGCAAAAAGAAAAGCTTTTCGGAAAGACATTAAATGAGCTGATAGCAGTAACTAAACGTATCGGGTTGCCGGGGTTTTCTGCAAAACAGATATCCGACTGGCTCTATAAGAAAGAGATACTGTCGATTGAGGAGATGACAAACCTGTCAAAAAAAACCAGGGAGCTTCTTTCAGTAGATTATGAAATCGGCCTTTCTGACCCGGTAAAGGTATCTGAAAGCCATGACGGGACCAGGAAGTACCTTTATAAAGTGCTTAATGACAAATATATTGAAACAGCATATATTCCTGATAAAGAGCGTTCTACAATATGTGTCTCATCGCAGGCCGGATGTAAAATGGGATGCATATTCTGCATGACAGGTAAACAGGGCTTCCAGGGAAATCTCTCATCAAATGAAATACTGAACCAGTTCAGGAGTTTGCCTGAATTCAGGAATTTAACCAATATAGTCTATATGGGGATGGGAGAACCTCTTGACAATATCACAGAAGTCCTTAAAAGTCTTGATATTCTTACCAGTGATTGGGGATATGGATGGAGTCCAACCAGAATAACAGTAAGCACTATTGGATTGATAGACGGGATAAAGGAATTTCTTGAAAAAAGCAGATGTCATCTTGCTGTCAGTCTGCATTCTCCATTTGACGAAGAGAGAAGAGAACTGATGCCCATTCAGCGTACAAACAATATCAATGAGATACTTGATATAATCCGGAATTTTGATTTTAGAGGCCAGAGAAGAGTCTCTTTTGAATATATTCTTTTTAAAGGGATGAACGATACGCCGTACCATATTAAAGAGCTTGCAAGGATTCTTAACGGGATCAAATGCCGGATCAACTTAATACGTTTTCATCCGATACCCGGATCACAATTCCGCAGCCCGGATATTGGAACCACGATCAACTTTAAAGAGTCACTTAATGCCAAAGGGATCATAACGACCATCAGGGCCAGCAGGGGTGTGGATATTCAGGCTGCATGCGGCTTATTATCAACTCTCGGACAAAATAAATCTTTATGAAGACTTAAATGACCAGAGGGAATAAATAGTGAATCAATACTATATTTCAAACAATGACCTATATTTGCAGACCTTTTAAGCAGAAAAGATATGAACACCAAAGTTGCAGTCAGAAATTGCAAAGAATATGACGTCAATCAGGTTATTTACCTGATATCTGATATATATAAAAAGACTGAAGGGCCTGACGTACAGGGGAAAAGAGTTCTGTTAAAACCAAATATTCTTTCCGATGATAATCCTGCTAAATGCATCAGCACACATCCGGTTGTTGTGGAAGCTATGATACGGTTTATGCAGTCTGCGGGAGCAACTGTTCTGGTAGGTGATTCTCCGGCGGTGCATACACAGAAGTTCAGAGGTGAAAAATCAGGGATCTTCAAAGTATGTGAAGCAACAGGTGCAGAATGGGTTGATTTCATGCTGAATCCCATAGAAAAAAAACTAAGGAAAGGAAAGATCAGGGTTGCATCAGTCGTTGACCAGGTTGATCTGATTATTTCACTTCCTAAATTTAAGACCCATGAGCTTGTGTATTTCACTGGTGCAATAAAAAATTCGCTTGGCTTTGTTCCGGGTTTCACCAAAGCAAAACAGCATGCTTTGCACCAGGACAGGAATAAATTTGGTGAGTTCCTTGTCGATCTTAGTGAAGCTGTTACTCCGGATTATTTTCTTATGGATGGAATAATAGGAATGGAAGGTCCCGGACCAGCCAGAGGGTTGCCCATCGGAATCGGGTTATTGCTGGGATCTACAAATCCACTTGCACTGGATATGATAGCCAGCAAGATAGCTGGTTATGATCCTATGGTAATTCCGACATCCAGGATTGCTTTTTTCAGGAAAAACTGGCTTAAACCTGAGGAGGAGATAAATTATGACGGTCCGGAAATCAGCAAAATTATCAGGAAAGACTTTAAAAGAGTACCTGTTTCAAACAGTAATAACATTGCACTGCAATTCGTTATGAAAAGGATTAAATTCCTGAAGAAGCTTGAAAGAAGGCCTGTTTTTATCCATGAAAATTGCACAGGTTGCCAGAAGTGTGTTAATATCTGCCCTGTTCAGGCTATTCAGCCTCTTCCGGCCAAAAAGACATATATTCTTCTGACTGACAGAAAATGCATCAGATGTTTCTGCTGCAGTGAAGTCTGTGCTGACAACGCTGTTGAAATAAGAAGAAAAGTTTTTGGAGTATAAAATTATAACAATCAGGATAAGTGTTATCCTGCTTAAACATTTTTCACTACAAATCAAACAGGTCGATTAAATAAATTAAGGAAGAAATAGCAGCGCTCCCCATCTGGAGCTCACGGATGTTAACCTGTTCAAAAGTGTCATTTGCCGAATGGTGATATGAAAAATATCTTTGCGCGTCAGGCATAAAGCCAATCTGTAATGCACCCAGTGCCTTAAGTGGAGATATATCTGCACCGCCACCACCCCTGTCGAAATCTTTAATATCATATGGTACGAACCATGATGCTAATGACTGGAGTTTTTCAAGTCTTTGTCCTTCAGCATCAAATCCAAACCCCCGGGGACTCATTACTCCGCGGTCAGATTCTAGAGCGGCATAATGAATCTCGTTTTTTTTCTTTGCCTCTTCAGCATAAGTTCTGGCACCCGTGCCTGTCATCTCTTCATTCATAAACATTACTGCACGCACTGTCCGTTTTGGTTTTATGCCCAGCTTTTTATAAATCCTTATCATTTCGATAGCCTGCATACAACCTCCACCATCGTCGATAGCTCCTTCTCCGAGATCCCATGCATCAAGATGACCCCCGACTGTTATGAATTCATCAGGTTTTTGTGAACCTCTTATTTCGCCTATTACATTGTACGACCAGGTATCGGGATAATTTTTGCATGTTGAAATTATATGCACAATCAAAGCAGTATCTGTTTTCAGCCATTTGCTTAAAAGTTCCGCATCGATGGTAGATACTGCCACTGCCGGTATCTTGTTTACACCATCCTCATATCTTGTGACACCGGTATGAGGGAAATTATCAATAAACTGAGTTACAGATCTGACTATAGCCGCAACAGCTCCATACTTTGAGGCTTCAGAAGGACCCATTGTGCGCTGATTTACGGCACCTCCGTAACCGGAAAATGAATTAATTAATTTATTGTCAACAGGCCGGTTAAAAAAAACGATTTTCCCTTCGATATTCTTTTTTCCTAAAGACTTAAGCTCTTCAAAATTATGTACTTCAACGACTTTTGAAGTTATTCCTTCCTCGGTAGTTCCTACAGACAGTCCAAGTGCCGTTATTGACAGATCCCTGCTTCCTGAAACTGATGAAGTTATACAACATTTTTCGAATCCTCTTCTCCAGTCTGGAACGGGAACTCTCTGAAGCCAGACGGTATCGGCTCCGGCATTGTTCAGATACTGACGTACATATTCGACAGCTTTTGCAGCAGCAGGCGAACCGGGTATTCTTCCTTTAGTGTTTTTACAAAGAATTTCAAGCTGCTTTCCAGCAGTATTGTCTGTTAAAGCCTCATTAAAAATGGCATTTAAGATCTTTCCCTGTTCCTGAGCTTTCACCACTGATGAAAACAGAACCAAAATAAGAAAAGCAGTATTTCTGCAGACTTTCCAGGAATCAGACATCAATCTTGGCATACTTTGCATGCGTTTCGATAAACTCCCTGCGAGGCGGAACCTCATCGCCCATTAGCATAGAAAATATATGATCAGCTTCAGCAGCTGATTCAATGGTAACCTGTCTCAGTGTTCTTGTTTCAGGATTCATTGTAGTTGACCAGAGTTGTTCTGCATTCATCTCACCAAGACCTTTGTATCGCTGCACACCAACAGATGATTCTTTTCCCTGCCCCATCTCCGCAACAGCTGCCTCACGCTCTTCTTCAGTCCAGCAATAACGTTCCGATTTGCCTTTTTTAACCAGGTATAGCGGAGGTGTAGCGATATATATGTTCCCTCCTTTGATAAGGTCCTGCATATATCTGAAAAAGAAGGTCATAATTAAGGTTGTAATGTGTGATCCATCGACATCGGCATCTGTCATTATAATGATTTTATGATAACGTAAGCCTGACAAGTTAAGAGCCTTGCTATCATCCTCAGTACCAATATTCACACCCAGTGCAGTAAAAATATTTTTTATCTCTTCGCTTTCATATATTCTATGTTGCATTGCTTTTTCAACATTCAGAATCTTGCCTCTTAAAGGTAATATTGCCTGGAAACCCCGATCGCGCCCCTGTTTTGCTGTTCCGCCAGCTGAATCACCTTCCACCAGGTAGATCTCACAATGTGACGGGTCCCTGTCGGCACAGTCGGCAAGTTTGCCCGGGAGACCGGAACCGGAAAGCACATTTTTACGCTGCACAAGCTCCCTGGCTTTACGTGCAGCATGACGGGCAGTAGCAGCAAGAATTACCTTCTGAACTATTATTCTTGCATCTTTGGGATTCTCTTCCAGGTAGTTGGTAAGCATTGTGCTGACTGCCTGATCAACGGCGCCCATCACCTCGGAGTTTCCCAGCTTTGTTTTAGTCTGACCTTCAAATTGAGGTTCAGCTACTTTTACAGAAATGATTGCCGTAAGTCCTTCACGAAAATCATCACCGTTGATATCGAATTTCAGTTTTGAAGTGGCACCGGAATCTTCAGCATATTTTTTAAGAGTGCGGGTCAAACCTCTTTTAAAACCGGCAAGATGCGTACCCCCTTCAATTGTATTAATATTGTTTACGTAGGAATGGACATTCTCCGAGAATGAGTTATTATATTGAAGGGCAATCTCAACAGGTATTTCTGTTTTATCGAAAATAATATGAATTGGCTTTTCAATAAGTCTTTCCCTGTTTGAGTCGAGATATTCAACAAATTCCTTCAATCCAAGCTCAGAGCGAAACTCTTCATAACGTGCGATCCCTCCGTTACCGTTTTCAACAAGCTCTCTCATGTCTTTAATTGTAAGAAGAATTCCTTTGTTCAGGAATGCCAGTTCACGAAGACGAGCTGCAAGTATCTCAAAATTAAATTCAGTTGTCTGGAATATTGTTCCATCCGGCTTAAAAGTCACTGAAGTGCCTGATTTATCTGAATTTCCAATTATATCTACCGTAGTAACAGGCTTCCCCTTTTCATATTCCTGCTTGAATATTTTGCCTTCCCTCATTATAACGACTGAAAGATGTTCTGAGAGGGCATTTACGCATGAAACACCAACACCATGAAGTCCACCTGATACTTTGTACGAGTCTTTGTCAAATTTTCCGCCGGCATGCAAAACAGTCATAACAACTTCAAGGGCCGATTTCTGCTCTTTCTCCATTATTCCGGTTGGAATACCTCTTCCATCATCATTTACAGTAACGGAACCATCTTCCCCAATAATGACTTCAATTTTAGAGCAGTAACCTGTTAGCGCCTCATCAATAGAGTTATCAATGACCTCATATACAAGATGATGTAAACCTTTTACACCAATATCACCAATGTACATTGCAGGCCTTTTCCGAACAGCCTCAAGACCTTCCAGCACCTGAATATTTTCTGCTGAATAATCAATACTATCCTGCAGCTTTTTCTCTTTCTCACTCATTATTTCTATATTTTTAAATCAATTTATTTCAAAACAAAAAACATCAAAAAATATAAATAACTTAATAAGGATACCTTTCGGGTTTTATTTCTCAAACTGACATCAATTTTGCTTTTTCGGGTAATGAAATCAGGATACTTTTTTCACCTTTGCCAGCCATCAGAACCAACTTCACTTTTCCTATTATAAATTATTGATATTATGATTATTAATTGTTTTGACAAAGATACGGATTTTTAATTGTTTTTCCTTAATAAAATGTTAAATTTATACACAATTCTTATTAAGAAATTAACACTAAATAATTGTCAAGTTGTCTCGAGGTCCGTAGGTTCTGAAATCTACTCCTTTTTTGGGGGAAGACAGCTAAGCGGCAGTAGGAAAGTGACTACAGACTATAAGTAAATCCTAACATAAAAAGAAACCTGTGCGAAGGATAGAAGGCCCATTCGTAATAACGGTTGTTTGAGATATTATTGAATTTAGCCCAGAATGACAGAATTTTGGAATATCTGTATTCAGCGCTTAAATTCATATTTAAATGAACAGGCGTTTCGATTATAACCGGTGGCTGTGAGGGAGTTGGGACGGAAAGATCTCCATTTACGATAAATCTGCGCTTACCTTCAGCTGTAACTTCCATTCCTGCAATAATTTTATCTCTAAGATTATATTTCAGACCTATTTCCCCATCCCAGGAAGGTTTGTTCCATACATACTCGAAATTGGCCAGAGTATAGTGATAAAAATTTGCCGCGGTGTTAAACGAGAGTTTATCATTAATAGCACCACTCATTTCTCCATGAACATTAAAAAGTTCAGCATCGTCTACAATGGCAGAAAAATAGTTTCCCTTTCCTTGTTCATAAGTCAGATCAGAGGATAAGATATTACTATAGAAAAGCATATTATTGATAATAGAATATGAAGCCGATAAGAGGTAGTTGCCTCCTATCCCATCGTTACCTTTTAAACCGGCAATTACTATAAGTTTATGATCGGTATTGGGCAAAGTGAAAAGAGTTCCATTTGTCAGAAGATAAGGGTTCTCATTTGTGATCTTCAGAGGGTCGTTCTTCTCCAACATCCCTGATAATCCGGCAAATGAAATGATATACGATGGTACTACCCTGAAAATGAAGTTTATATCGGGGTAGAAATGGAAATCCGGTGTTGCTGACACATTTCTGTCAAGTAGTGCCTGAAATCCAAGTTTAAAGCTCCATTGATCTGTGTTTTTCTTTAAAAAAGGGCTGATTGAGGCAATATATTCAGGTTTGGCAAGAACAGAATCAGGAAGCTTGTAATAGTCATAGCTAATTCCGGAACCAACATAAAAGCCCTGGTACGATTTTGCCAAAACGCCGTTTATTCCTGCATTATTCTGAAACAGGTTTTTTGTATTGTGAAAGAAGTTATAATAGACATTGAATTTATAAGAAAAGTTTGCGGAATCCACTGTTAAAGAAGATAATGAAGCTTTAGCGCCTAAATTGTAATAATCCAGCCTTATATCTTTTTTAGTCGGAGAATAGTCAGGTATGTCAGTATCGTAACCGTAAGCATATCTGGTCTTCTGGCTAAAATCCACTGAGCTTTCAAGGATGTTATTCCTGAAGAATTTCCGACCGAAAAGAGATGCATCGTTATCCATATACCCGGCAAAATCCTTTTTGTCATTTGGAAGATCAATATTTCCGTTTGTTGAGAAATGCCGGGCATAGAATCCTATTGTACCTTTCTTCGATCGTTCATTCGTAATACTGATTTCAGCAAGGGGAGTGAGGTAATTTCCGATACCAGCATTGATATAGCTTTTGTAAAGTTTAGGTAATGGATCAGGAAGTAATTTAGCTGCTTTTATTGGTGAGATATTATAAACCGGCTGAAAAGGTTTTGTCGTGATATCATAATGAAATTTCTGAATTACCTTCATCGTATCGTTCATGTCAGGCAAAAAGCTCATTTTTTTAATTTCTGAAAGAGAAGGCTTGTACGGATTATACAGTGTGACCTCCCTTTTAAGCCCGGATTCCTGTTTATTTACCTGAGCTGTTACCGGCAAAAAACAGAATAATATAAAAAATTGTATAAGATAATATCTTTTTGTCATGTCAAGTCTATTTCTGATTCTCCTTCTTTGGTTGTTGTTCATTACCTGATATGCTGTCGTTTTCAGCTTTAGGATTATTTTGGCCCAGGGTGTCCATTTTTGCTTTCACCTCATCGAGAATACCATCATTGTCAACTGAGTAATAATCTTTAAGACTCTGAAGTGTTGCCCTTGCCTGCAAAGTATCGCCCTTTTTAATGCTTATATCTGCAAGAAGCAGGAACATTCTTGCCATCCAGTACTGATGTGGCGTATTCTGGTTTATGAATTCATTAATTATCTTTTCTGATTCATCTGTCTTATCTTTCTTATATAGCAGCTCAGCAACCCGGAATTTGGATTCTGCTCCTTCCACACTGGTTACCTCGGTGGCTACTTTCCGGAAATCTCTGAGCGCATCATCAAAATTATTAAGGCTATAATTTGCTTTTGCACTCATAAATGTTGCCTCCCGTATCAGCTCTTCCGGAATATTTGATGAACTATTTATTTTCCCCGCTGCAACAATTGTCTTCTGCGCATCGCCTGCCTGGTAAGCTGATCTTAACTCTCCTTTCAGAGCAATAAGTTTATTTTCCTCATTTCCGGCAACTTTCTCAAGCCTTTCATAATAATCTCCTGCACCTTTATAATCCTCTTTGTCAAACAGGATTGCAGAAACTGTAATGAGCGATTGTTCCTGAAATTGATTATTTGGCTCATCTGATACTTCAGTATACAATTTCAGAGCATCATCGGTTTTACCTGCCGATTTCAGACATTCTGCCAGGTAATACTGTGCATTCTGTCTGAAACTGCCATTAGGAAATTCATTGAGGTAACCCTTAAGGACATCTGTTGCCTTATCATATTTACCTGTCATATAAAGGTTTTCTCCTGACAGATATGAAAGTGAATCTTTTTCCGCCAAGTTTACATCACCATAACCTTCGAGTGTCTTAATGTAGGTGAAATAAGCTTCAACATCATGTATATCAAGGTATGTGTTTTTCAGACCTGTCAATGCATACCTTGCCTCAGGAGTAGATTTGAAGTCTTCTATAACCTTTTTGTACTGGGCAATTGCTTTTTCATTTTCCCCAAGGTTATAATAAAGTAATCCAAGCTGAACTATGGCGCGCGGAACAAAGGGACTGTTCTGATAAGTTGAGATGATAGTATTCAGATCTTCTTCGCCTTTTTTATAATCCTCCATAACAAGATAAGCCCTGCCTCTTTCGAAAATGGCATTTGGTACAAATGATGAAGAAGGATATTTCTGAATCAGAGTTGAAAGAACATCCGCTTTACCCTTGGAGTCATTCATCAGTCCCAGGGAAAAGCCCTTCTGGAACATAGCATAATCAGCATCAGTTTTACCATATTCGATAACTTTATCATAATAACTGATAGCCATCTGATAATTAGTCTGGATGTAATAACAATCAGCAATCCTGTTCTTTGCATCTGCAAGGACATCAGGCTTTACATTTGTCACACCTTCTTCGAAAGCTTTTAAATGGCTCAGTGCATTTGTATAATCTTTAAGGTTAAAAAGAGCCGATCCAAGGTTATATCTTATGAGATTGTTTTCGTTTAAAAGTGTTGAACCAGGTATTCCTATAAACAACTCATAGTCATTTTTTGCTTTATCGTAATTGGCAAGACGATACCATGCCTCGCCCCTCCAGTAAATAGCTCTAGCCTGTACTGCTCTGTTATATCTTCCATATTTCAGCGATTTATCAAACATATCTATAGCGGCTTCGATCTCAAGGTTTTTAAAGAGTTCCAGTCCCCTGAAGAATGCAACTCTCTGATATGCTTCTTCCAGTCTGCTGTCTTTATTCTTAATCTTATCGAGCGATGAAAGAGCAGCTTTGTAGTTTCTTAGCTGCATAAACGTAGCTACAAGATAATCGTATGCCTCCTGTACCCTTTCAGAACCCGGATAAAGGTCAATATATTCCTGAAAAGCAGTAATTGCCTCTCCGAATGGTGAGTATGCTGTTTCATAGGTCAGTTTTGCATAGTTAAACAATGATTCTTCCTTGATTTTTTTATCAAAATCCAGTTTTGAGGCTTCACCAAAGGCAAATTGCGAACGTTTTTTGTCAGCCTTCTGCAAGTAGCAATCACCCAGGATATTCCATATATTCTGACTTAAAAGGTCATTTTTGACATCTATCTGCAGAAATATTTTAATGGCTTTATCAACTTCGCCTGTTTTGTAATAACAATATCCAAGCTGAAATTTATCCTCTCTCTCGCTGGCTCTTGCACCCGTTGAATATTTTTCCAGATAAGTTAATGCATCTTTGTAATTCTCTTTATTATAGTAGGCATCGCCTATGAACCTGTACAGTTCTATGGCTCTCTCTTTTCCTGCTGATTTAAGAAGTGCAGGAGCCATATTAAGTACACCATTATAATCTTTTTGCAGATACAAAATCTGAATTATATAGAATGGAACAATCCCTCCAAAAGTCTCATCATCTTTCAGACGGATGAATCCTTCCATAGCGGTTTGATACATCTTTTGTTCGTAAGCTATCTGAGAAAAATAATAAACGGCAGGAGAAGTAAATTCAGTATCAATATCTTTTATCTCCGAGAACATCATAAGTGCTCTGCTTTTATCCCCGGTGATATAAAGTGAATATCCAAGCCGGAAAAAATATTCAGCCAGCTTATCAGCTTCCAATTCCTGTCTGTTCACTGATTCGAAGTAAATCGTTGCTTTCCTGTAATTTTTAATCTGATAGAAATAGTTTCCTAAATATAATCGTGCTTCATTTATCCTGGGACTTTCAGGATGGGTCGATATGAACATTATCATCCTGTACTCAGCATCAGGATTAAAGAGCTGCAACGCAGCAACTGCACTATAATATTCAGCTTCAGCAACTTTAATAAGGTCAGATTTATTACCACTTTTTACGAAAGAATCAAAGAGACGGATAGCTGCAGGATATTTTTCTTTGTTAAAAAATTCCATACCCCTGTTAAATTCCGAACCCAACTCTTTGCTGGTAAAAGGTACCTGGGAAGAGACGCGAATTATGAAAATAAATAAAAAACTGAATATAAAAATGAGATTGTTTCTGTTCATAACTTATTTTTTTTGGCTGTGTACAATATAATATACACTATCTGCAACTGAAAACTCAAATTAGTGTATAACATGTTAATTGTAAGCCATATATATTATTATCCTTGCTTTTCTGATTAATCGTAAAATTACAACTATTAAACTCTGGCTGCAGGCCTTTATTACTGATTTTATCAACATATAAATGTTAATTATCAATTCTTTCCTTATTTTGTGGATAAAATGACCGTGAAATGCAGGAAAATCTTCCCCTTGATGTAATTATTGAGCTGACAAACTGTAATATATGGCAGCAGGATCATCTTGTAATGTCCGATGTAAATCTAAGGGTCGGACGAGGTGAATATATTTACCTTGTTGGCAGGGTTGGCAGT
Organism: uncultured Bacteroidales bacterium; assembly: GCA_963838215.1. Lineage (GTDB taxonomy): Bacteria > Bacteroidota > Bacteroidia > Bacteroidales > VadinHA17 > LD21. Next base: position 875,184 of record CAWIQG010000003.1, read on the forward strand.
GGAAAATCGAGTCTTATAAAGGTTTTGAATGCTCAGATCCCTTTAAAAGAAGGTATTGGTATCGTTGCCGGTTATAACCTTTCGAAAATAAAAAGAAGAGAGATCCCTTTCCTCCGCAGAAAGATAGGGATCGTTTTCCAGGATTTTCAATTATTGATCGACAGGTCCGTTAATGAAAATCTCGCATTCGTTTTAAAAGCAACCGGATGGAAAAATAAGAAAGAGATTGATACCCGCGTTGGTGAAGTTCTGGAGAAAGTGGGGCTTGGTTTGAAAGGCTATAAGATGCCTCATCAATTGTCGGGAGGTGAACAACAGCGAGTTGTTATCGGCAGGGCTCTTCTGAACGATCCTGATATTATTCTGGCCGATGAGCCGACCGGTAATCTTGATCCGGAGACCTCAGAAGGTATTTTAAAACTGTTAACTGATATCAGTAAGACAGGCAGAGCAGTTATTGTAGCCACACATAATTATACTCTCCTTAAAAAATTCTCTGCAAAAACAATGAAATGTGATGATGGAAAACTTATTGAAGTAAAAGATGAAGAAGAGATGGAACTTTTACAATGAAAGCCTATTTCATCATCCTGACTGGCCAGAAAAGTCTGTTACGATAGATACGGTAAAAGGGTACTCTTGTACACCCGAAAGATTCCATAAATGAAGCGATGGAAGGTATCGATGAACCTGCAAAATCGAGGATGGTTCTTGTTGAGGAATGATTTTTTATTAATTCATTAACAACATAATAACCTACTCTCCTGTCGCGGCTTTCCTGGGTATTAACAACCAGTAGAAGAGTCATATTTCCTCGTGTTTCAACAAGAAAGAGACCATAAATCAACCTTTTTTTTGTACCTCTTACTCCAATAATCCTTCCTTTTTTATTTATCAGGCAGAAATGCATCAGGTTTTTAAGATGCTGGTAATCACGTGCTTTAATTCCTTTAATATCTCTGCCCTTATTCATAATAAACAGATCAATAATCTCATCCGGAGAAATATCTGTAACAAGTTCAGGTTTCTTTTTAGCCGACGTTTCTATATTTCTTCTGCAATGAGGCGAAAAATTGTCCCATGTTTTTTCGTATGGTTTTGAAATGTCCAGTTCGAAATTGACCTTTTCAGTTACTTTAAATCCTCCAGTATGAACTTCCTGAGCAACACACAAATCTATGAGCCTGTAAAAATCAGGCATATAATCGAGGAATTCAACAACAGCTTTTGATACTGGCTTATCAGGAGAAAAAGCTCCAAGCTGTTGCAGGAATATAGGTGTGGCAACATATTGTATTCCAAAACGGCTTTTGCCGGGGACCGGAAATACTGAATCATAATCATCATCCACCAGAGCCTCCCAACCCGGGGCCATAATGTCGAGAAACCATGAATACCCATAAGGCTTTACACCAGGGGAGTTTCTGATACAATTATCCCATTGCTCCCTGTCTATCTCATTATTTTTATGATAAACTATCATGACATCTGGTTCTTGAGCATTAATTCAAAAACTTCTCTCCACCCAAGCCATTCCTGATTATTAAGCAAAGATGTATTGTGCCAGATACTTACGAATAGACCCCCGACTTTCCTGGTTTCATTTATCAGCTTCAGAATGACCTCCTTCGAGGCTGGGGGATCAAGGTTCTTATAATTGTAAAGTGTCGCATCCATTACCTGGAATGGAATAATTCTCAGACTGGTTTGCTTATCCTCAGTAACATCATAGAAATAATATGGCCGTGCTATCCCTGCCCTGAAGCCAGGTTCATCAGGATAACCCATTGAATAGTCCTCCCTGATTCCCACTTTAAGAATATCGCGATATGATCCGGGTATAAATAATCTGAGATAATGAAAGCGACTTAAAATGACCTCTTTTCCCAAAATGGTCCTCAGACGAGCAGTTTCATTATTAATCAGTGAGTAGTTTCCGGCTGCATAAAAGGAGGGATGCAGACCTGTTGAATATTTATCTGCAATGCTATGGATAAGTTTCCTGTATTCATCATTTTTCCATGAAGGATTTTTATCATATTTTGAATGGTCACCGACAGGAAAGAAGAATCTTACATCAGCATTACTCTTTTCAATGTTTTCCTTAATATAATCAAAGACATCAAAAGGATCTTTTCCGTCACCGGTAACAATTCTGTACCTATCGCCTACTTTACCAGAGTTGCCTTTAAGATCATTTATCAACCCGCCGATGGATCTGAAAAGACTTTTACCCAAATATGCAAATGGCTGATCCGTATCGATTGTCAAAAGAGCATTATATTCATTCCGTTTAAAAGCCAGCATCTGAAACTTCTTCAGGAAAACCTTCGACAATTCTTTAATCCAGAGATCAACAATCGGAATTCCAAGAAATCCATTTTTATATGCAAGTGATGATGAAGCCCTGAATCTTCCATATTCATCAGGTTGAAATTCAAGATATTCCTCATATCTGGTTATAAGAAAAAAAGATGCAGCAAAAATATCAAAAGGAAGATCAGAATCTGATGAAGTCGGAAAAAATACCGGCAACCCCTTCCATTCATTAACAACTATCTCTTTCGCGAAAACCCCGGTTTCAAATAAAAGCGAATCGGGACATATTTTGAATGAGCCTGGTAAGTTTTCAGAAGAATAATTTATCACCGGATGCTTCCCGAATTTTCGTTTGTCAGTAATAATTTCCCAGGATAAGCCAAGAATATCTCCAAGAATAATACCTGCTATATACTTCAGTCGAGGCGCTTCTTTATCTGAATATATTTTTATCAATCCTGAATCCATAATTACAAATTTATCCTGAAGAAATTTTTAACTTACGAAATCTGCTTCTCATTTTTCTTCTTTCTTTATAAGATTTATCATGTAGTATATAAGTGAAGTTATACAGATTCCGCTAATGAGACCAATTGTAAATGATAGTATTATCAGGAACCTGGGTGTAACTGCAAAAAATAATAACGTGGTTATTATTAAACATATTAATACTGCAAAAGATGATGCAATTATTATTAACCTCTTATTTTTCATAATACTGGTTTTTAAGAAACTAAGATATTAAAAAATATGAATATTGGCAATTTTAAAATATGTTGAAATTAGAATAATTTGATTATCTTTGCGCCCTATTTAACAAAGTGATTTCCACGAAGCGTTATTAGGCATTTTGCCCAGTCTGCATTTGAGTTCATTTCGGCCGGGATAACAAATCCTTCGCTCCCGGAACCACATCATAAAACATAATAATGATAAATTTTGAAGATATGGGATTCACTCCCGGTATCCTGAAAGCAATTCAGGAGCTTGGATTCGATCAACCCATGCCAGTGCAGGAAAAAGTAATTCCCCTGATGCTTGGAGATGAAAATGATATTATTGCTCTGGCTCAGACAGGGACAGGAAAGACTGCAGCCTTTGGCCTGCCTCTGGTTCAGGCAACAGATACAGAAATAAATAATACTCAGGCACTTATTCTTTGTCCCACCCGCGAACTATGTATGCAGATCACCAACGACCTGACAGACTATGCCAGATTTACAGGCAAACTGAAAATACTTGCCGTTTACGGTGGTGCAAGCATTGATAATCAGATCAGAGGTCTGAAAAAAGGAGTTCATATTATTGTTGCTACACCCGGCAGGCTTATTGACCTTATAGGAAGAGGAGCAGCAAGATTATCCTCTGTAGCAACAGTTATACTCGACGAAGCTGATGAGATGCTGAATATGGGTTTTCTTGACAGCATAAATGAAATTCTGGAAGAGGTTCCTGACGGAAGACGAACACTCCTATTTTCAGCTACAATGTCTTCAGAAATTGCATCAATTGCAAGGAAATATATGGACAATCCGGTTGAGATTACAATCGGAACAAAAAACGCATCGGCCGATAATGTAAGTCATGCGTATTATCTGGTTCATGCAAAAGATAAATATAAGGTACTTAAACGCATAGCTGACTTTGAACCTGGTATTTACGGAATTGTATTTTGCCGCACCCGTAAAGAGACACAGGAAGTGGCATCAAAGCTGATTAACGATGGTTATAATGCTGATGCACTTCATGGGGATCTTTCTCAGGCACAGCGCGATGCAGTGATGCAAAAATTCAGGATCAGGAACCTTCAGTTACTGGTGGCAACAGATGTTGCTGCTCGCGGACTGGACGTGGACGACCTTACGCACGTGATTAATTACAGTCTGCCCGATGATATCGAGGTCTACACTCACAGAAGCGGACGTACCGGAAGAGCCGGGAAAACAGGAATTTCAATTTCGCTTGTCCATCTGAGAGAGAGGCATATTCTTCAACAGATCGAAAGAATGGTTAAGAAACCTTTTAAAGCCATTCCAATTCCAACCGGAAGTGAAATTTGCGGAAAGCAATTATTCAACTGGCTTAAAAAGCTTGAGAATGTAAGTACTGACCATCAGGAGATCGAAAAATTCTTACCTGAAATAAAAGAAAAACTTGAGGGCCTCGACAGGGAGGAGCTCCTTAAAAGAGTTGTATCACTTGAGTTTGACAGGTTCCTTGACGATTATCGCCACGGTGAAGATCTTATCGCTCCTGTTTCTGAAAAAGAGAACAGTTTCGGACGTTCAGGCAGAAAAGATTCCCGAGAACAATATCCCGGCAATTATACGAGGCTCTTTATAAATCTCGGAAAAACTGACGGTTTTTATCCGGAACAACTTATTGACCTTGTGAACACCAATACAAAAGGTAAGAAAGTACCGATCGGGAAGATAGATCTGTTAAAAACATTTTCATTTTTTGAAGTTGAAGCCGGTTACTCTGACTACCTTATCGGAGCATTGAATAACACAACATTCATGGACAGAAGAGTTGCCGTTGAGATTGCCCAGGAAAAAACCGATAAGCCAAGGCAAGGCGAATATTCTGGGAAAAGACCTGCCAAATGGTCTGACAGGAGACCGGAGAAAAGGAACCATGGAGGACCAGAAAGCAAGAACAGAGATTATAAAAGAGATAGCAAGTTCGGCAGAAAGGATAAGAAGAAACATAGCTATTAACTACCTTCTCTGAATCTGTGTAAATTCTTTTGATGACAAAAATATAAACTCAGGAGTTACTGAACTGCATGGAGAGATGATTGACTTATATCAGAACAAATTATCTCTTCAGATAATCATTAAATAACACCTGAAGATAGGCTTTGCCTTTTCTCTCAGCTGATTCTGGGTGCTTGCCTTCACTAAGTACCAACCTTCTGCTTTTCAGATCAAAGCCTACAGCGGAAGTATCGGTAATAAATCCGAAACCTTCATTATAGGTATAAAATGCAAATGATTTTGATTGGTCAGATAGCAGATCTTTGCCGAAAGGAAAATTTCCGGTTATTCCAAGTTGATTTAATAAAGTAGTCGGAATATCAACCTGGCTGCCAAGCTTCTCAATTTTTGTTCCCTGCTCTGATAATGCTCCGCCGATCCATAACATTGGTATCCTGAAGACATTCTGCTTATAATTAGGCATATCGCTGTAAATCCTGGCACAGTGGTCTGCTACCAGGATAATCACAGTATTTTTCCACCAGTCGGTTGTTTTTGCCCAATCGAAAAATGATCCGAGAGTCCTATCAGTATAATAAACAGAGTTTTTGTATTTTGCCATAATATCCGAACCGGGAAAAACAGGTTCCATCGGAACATCAAATGGCTCATGACTCGATAAAGTCAGCACTACTTTAAGAAATGGCTCCTCAACAGTTCTCATAGAATCTTCAAGAGCTTTAAAGAGAATATGATCATGTACCCCCCATTTTGAATTATAATTAACAGGGTCAAAGTTACTTTTGGTAATTATACTATTGAAACCTGAACCAACGACAAATGCATTGAAATTGGCAAAATCAATATCGCCTCCGTACCAGAAAGCACTGTTGTAACCATTTTCAATCAGTGTTTTAACAAGACTGGGCAATGACTGGCTTTTTTTTGGCTCCTTAATTATTGATTGAGCAGGCTGAGCAGGATAACCATCAAGTACGGCAGGTATTGCTTTGTCGGTCCTTGTTCCCGATGCATAAAAGTTTGAGAACAGGATTCCCTCCCTGCTATACCTGTTAATATTCGGAGTAACCAAGGAATCGCCTCCAAGCGGTCCTATAAGATAACCGCTGAAACTTTCAAGAACTATAATAATTACATTGGGTTTGGATGTTTTTAATACTTTTTTTGGAAATCCCTTTTTGACAATAAGTGTATCAACTACACTTTTTGCAACTGAGAGATCTCCGAACTCGTAAGGATTCCTGACGGGGTTCTGTGCAAACGCAGAACACCCTACATTCCAGACCGCATTTATCGCTGTGTGGTTCAGATACATGTTCTTACTGAAATATACCGATCCGGCATTAATTGGCGCTAAACCAAATCCTCCTCTGATCGGTATTAAAAGAGAACCCGACAGAATCATGAAAAACAGAATCGCGGGTAACCAGAAACGGACTCTCTCAAAACCACCGAAGAATCTATCAATTAATTTATTATAAAAGAATATAAAAAAAGCAGAGACTAAAACGATTGCAGCGAAAAACAAAATTATCTTCATTGTGCTTACTGAAGCCATTGCTTCTCCCGGTGTTTTGAGATATAGCATTGGGGTATAATCCATCCTGAAACCCCAATAAGAATATAGATTAGCATCAGATACAATAATAATTGATGAGAAAACTATGACAATATATGTATACCATCTTATAAAATATTTATACCAGTTGCCATTGAACCATACTCCGGGGATGACTGCCAGTAACGGAATAATCAAAAAATACCCCGTAGTTGAAAAATCAAGTTTTGCACCATGCCAGAATGTGGCCAGAAGGTCAATCAGACTATTCTGAAATGAACTACGGAATTGCATCGAAATAAAAAATAACCTGCCAATGAAGAAAAACACCAGCCAGAATATCACATAATAACTCAGAGCAATTAGTCTTTTTTTCATCTTATAAAAATATTTTCTTTTCAGAATAAGTTTATTTAGTACTTCTAAAAAACGTTATCAATGATGTAGTTATTATAATCATACCTGTAATAGTAAGCCATTCCGGTTTTTCATCAGGTATAAGTAGCCAGCTTAAAACTGCACCAACGACAGGAATAATAAACTTCCAGAGATTAAGTTCAGAAACTTTTATTCCGGGTCGCTGAAGCAGTTTATACCATAACGAAAAAGCAGAAGCTGCCATAAAACTTAACCATAATAATATCGACCAATAATCGAGAGGTAATTTACCATGAGGATGACCTTCAGCGGGAATTGATACAAGGTAAAGAATCACACCTCCGAGAAATATTGAAGATGAACTCAGGACAAACGGGTTAATACCTTTGCTTCTAAGCGAAACAATAACATTACTTGTTGCCGTGGCAGCATTGGCAATAAGAATCATAAAAACACCCAAAAGCTCAAGGGCTGTTCCAAGCTTAAAGGCCTGTCTTCCTGCGCTGATAAGAATGACACCTGAAAGTCCGAATACTATCGTGATAATTTTTTTTCTTGTAAGCTTATCAGCTTTATTCATGATGGATGCGACCACTGCAGTAACAAGAGGTTGCGAACCTACTATCACCGCGCCCAAAGCACCCGGCACCAGTTTAAGTCCCTGATAAAACAAGGAATAATTTATCAGGACCTGAAGGAGTGTGACCAAGGCAACAACCTTCCAGTGGTCTCTTATCATTCTCATGTAAACCAACGGTTTAACCGTGAAGGGTAAAATCATTAATCCTGAAATAATAAACCTCACTCCCGCAAAATGAAAAGGTGTATCATACTGAAGCCCAAGCTTAATACCCGGATAAGCTGTTGACCATAACAGGCAGGCAATAATAGCCAGGAAAATAGTGTTTCCCTTTCTGTTCAACTGAGTAATTATCTAACTATAAATTACACAAAAAAATTCGGACAAATGTAACAGAAATTGAATTCAGATTTTATACCAGGACTTCATTATATTTAATAGTTTTGTCTGTTATTCAGAATGTATAGAATGACTATTGCAGAATATATTGCTAATCAACTATTTAACAATGGGGTCAGATATGTTTTCGGAATCCCTGGAGGGCCTTCAATACCATATCTTGAAGCATTCAGAACAGCCGGTATAGAGTTCATTCTCACATCAAATGAAGCCGCAGCAGGGATAATGGCTGATGTCACAGCCAGACTTACCGGTATTCCCGGCGTTTGTCACGCTACCTTTGGACCCGGTGCAACTAATATTGCAACCGGTATTGGCGGGGCATTGCTGGACAGATCCCCAGTTATTGTTCTGACGAGCGAAATGGATGATAATATGTTGAACCGTACATCCCAGATGAATATCAATCACCAGAAACTTTTTGAACCCCTCACTAAAGCAACTTATCGAATGAGCCCGGGAAACGCAGTGGAGGTGATGGAAACAGCTATGAGGTTATGTATGGCATCCTACCCGGGACCAGTCCATATAGGGCTTCCTTTAGATATTTCTGATATTGAGATAGATACACATTATTCTGCTCCAATTGCAATTGCTGACAGAACTTATCATAATGATATACAGAAAATAATCTCCCTGCTTGAGAAATCGCGGCAACCTATTATGGCAGTAGGACTTACAACTGCACGTCTCAATATAAAGAGTGAGTTGCTGGCATTTCTCGATTATTGCAGGATGCCGGTTGTAATTACACCGATGGCAAAAGGAGTGATCCCTGAAGATCATCCATGCTATGCCGGTGTGCTTTTCCATTCATTAAGCGATTATCTTGAAGATATTTACGAAAAAACCGATCTGGTGATTGGCATCGGCTACGATCCCGTTGAATTTAATTATGAGTCATGGTTGCCCGATGTAACTCTAGTCCATTTTGATGTCACTGAAACCGATTTGCCACGGTCAGGTAAAGTAGCTCAATATACAGGGTCTCCTGAAGAGTGGTTCAGCATCCTTAAGAATCTGAATGTAAGCTCATTGATATTTGAAAGATCTGTCATAAAAGGAATTCGTGATGAGATGATTTCGGTTTTTAATGGTTTTACAAATCATTTCGGACCTGCAGCTGCACTGAAAGTCCTTCAGGATGAATTGCCTGAAGATACAACACTTACAGTTGATGTTGGTTCCCATCTTCATCTTATCGGGCAATTCTGGCAAACCCGGGGAAAAGGGAAAGTAATCATGTCAAATGGCTGGTCAGGAATGGGTTTTGGTATTCCTGCTGCCATGGCAGCTCAGATGAATGATCCGGAAGCTACTGTTGTTTGTATAACAGGTGATGGTGGTTTCCTGATGATGGCCGGAGAGATGATAACTGCAAAAAGATATAACCTTCCTCTGATTATAGTAGTCTTTTCCGACGGTGAGCTTAACCTGATCAAAGTAAAACAATCATGGAAAAACATTACGCCTTACGGAACTATTCTTTATCAGGGCGATCTTTTCGGTGCCGACACATTCCTGGGCATTAAAGTGTTAAGGGCTGATTCACATGAAAGAATGAGAAAAACGATAATTGAGGCGCTTTCAGTTAATGAGCCGGTAATTATTAACGCGATTATTGATCCGGAAGATTATAAGTGGCTTATTGTTAAACGATAAGCAGAAGTCAGCTTTTTTTCTCTTTTTTTGGTTTTATCTGTTTAGTCCCTTTTACCTCTTTTACCTCTTTTTTAACTTTAGCGACCTTAGGTTTGGCTTCAGCTTTCTCCTTTGCAACTTTTATTTCTTTATCTTCTTTTATTACTTTGATCTCTTTGGCTTCTTTAAAAGGTTTAACCTCTTTAGCTTCTTTAACAGGCTTCACATCTTTAACTTCTTTAACTTCTTTAACTTCTTTAACAGGTTTAACCTCTTTGGCTTCTTTAATAGGTTTCACTTCTATTACTTCTTCCACTACTTTCACCTCTTTTTTAACTTTTGTAGGTCTTTTTTCTTTCGGTTCTTTCTTATTTACTAAAGCAACAGTCTTAATTTCCTGTTTATCAGCTTTTTTTCTTCGACGCCTAACACCATAAGAGCCAAGAATAATTTTTCCTCTCCTTGTTTTTTTATCACCTTTTCCCATATTAACTGGTTTTGATTATTTATATAAACCCTCTTTCAGGGGGTAGCAAAGTTAATAAAATTCTTTATTTTTAGTGAATATTTATTAAGATAGAATAGACAAAGTGGACCAAAACCTGAATAATTTCTGATGATAACGGATTACCTGCCCGGCGCTGATTGCCGTAACTTCAATTAATAATAGTTTAAATGAAAAAATAAAATAAATGAGACGAGCCGACAGAGAAATATCTGATATTCAAAATATTGAAGGAATAATTCAAAAAGCTGACGTGTGCAGGATAGCTCTTGCAAATGATAATATCCCATATATTGTAACAATGAACTTTGGTTATTCAGGAGGTGTAAAACCTTCAATATTTTTCCATTGTGCAAACACCGGAAAAAAACTCGAAATGCTGCGTCAGAACAAATATGTCTGTTTTGAAATGGATATCGATCATCTGCTGTACAAAGGGAAAAGCAGTTGTGATTGGGGAATGAGGTTCACGAGTATTATCGGGTATGGAAATATTACTATCCTCAAAGAAATTGAGGAAAAGAAAACCGGGTTAAATTGCATCATGAAACATTATGGTGGAGAAGGGGATTATTTTTACAATGAAAAGGTATTTGAACAAACAACTGTTCTGAAGCTCCAAATCACAGAAATGACAGGAAAAAGGAAGTGAACCATTGTAAATTCTGGTTAATATCATTTTTCTGCAATTAGTATAGTTTGCATCTAACCACTTTTAAAAACAGCTATGAGGAAAAGATTGACCTTTCTGATAATTATCATTTTTGCAGGATCATTTATAGTGTATTCCCAGGAACCAAAGATTATTCTTACTCCAAGACCTGGACCTGAGCCGCGGATTACTGGCTCTAAAATATTTGGAGTAAGACCTGGATCTCCGTTTCTTTTTACTATACCTGCAACTGGAAAGAAACCAATGAAATATGAGGTACTGAATCTTCCCGTCGGTCTTAAATGTGACCCGGAAACCGGACAAATAAAAGGGACCGTTAATAGCCCTGGTGAATATCTCACTACTTTCAGGGTTTCCAATGAGCTTGGATTTGCTGAAAGGGAATTTAAAATTGTTTGCGGCGATAAGCTGGCACGTACACCATATATGGGCTGGAACAGCTGGTACGTATGGGAAAATCATGTAAGTGATAAAATTATACGTGATGCAGCAGATGCTATGGTAAGTTCGGGAATGATCGATCACGGTTATTCGTATATCAATATTGACGATTGTTGGTCCGTTAAGCCAGGATCGACAGATTCGACCCTCCTTGGGGAGCCACGTGATAAGTCGGGAATGATAAACTCCAACAAAAGATTTCCTGACATGAAAGCTCTGACAGACTATATTCATTTGAAAGGATTAAAAGCCGGAATATATACCTCCCCGGGTTCATTAACCTGTGCGGGATATGTAGCTGCATATAGGCATGAGGAACAGGATATAGCCAGATTTGTCGAATGGGGATACGACTTTCTGAAATATGACTGGTGTTCATATAGCAACATTGGCAGAAGAGATACATTGCCGGATCTTCAGAAACCATATCTTCTTATAAGTGATATCCTTAAAAAACAAAGACGCGATATAATTCTAAACCTTTGTCAATATGGAATGGGCGATGTATGGAAATGGGGCAAAAAAGCTGGAGGTCAGAGTTGGCGGACAGCAGATGATCTTGGAGGCTCATTTGAAGGTATCGGAACTGCCCTTTTCAGGGATGGATTCGATGTCTATAGCAGAGACAGCCTGCATCTTTATGGAGGACCCGGTGGCTGGAATGATCCTGATTACCTTCTTCTCGGATATCTTAGCAACTGGAAAGGGCAGACGGTCCCTACGCCTCTTACCCCAAATGAACAATACACTCAGATGTCGCTCTGGAGCATAGTTGCAGCTCCTTTAATTTTTAGCGGCGATATAACACATCTTGATGATTTTACTCTGAGCCTACTAACTAACGATGAAGTAATAGATATTGATCAGGATCCATTGGGTAAGCCAGGTTACAGGGTAGCAAAAGATATCAATAAGGAGATATGGATAAGGAAATTGGAAGACGGATCACTTGCTGTGGGATTATTCAACAGAGGTGAAAATGAGACAAATGTAACAGCTTTCTGGACTGACCTGGGAATATCAGGGAAACAGAAGGTGAGAGATCTGTGGAAACAAAAAGACGTCGGAGAATTTAATGATGCATTCACTGCCACTGTGCCACGACATGGAGTCGTTATGATAAGGATGTGGCGATTGTCGGAATAATAATATATATCACTGATCAAATGTCAATGGTTTTTTGCAACGCTTCCTGCCAAAATAGAGTAACTTGCGCTTTTTAAAACATCTATTATGCAAACCTTAAACGATTTACGACTCGCTGTTCTTATTGATGCCGATAATATACCATACAGCAATGTCAGAGGCATGCTGGAAGAGATTGCAAAGTACGGAACTCCAACATTTAAAAGGATTTATGGAGACTGGACAAAACCTACCATCGCAGGTTGGAAATCAGTTCTTCTCGAAAATGCAATCACACCAATTCAGCAGTATAGTTATACCAGGGGGAAGAATTCTACTGATTCCGCGCTGATAATTGACGGAATGGATATTCTCTATTCAGGAAAAGTCGATGGATTTTGTATTGTTTCAAGCGACAGCGATTTTACAAGACTGGCAACCAGGTTAAGGGAAGCTGGTATGAAAGTGATCGGCATAGGGGAAAGAAAAACACCTCACCCATTCATTGTGGCCTGTGATAAATTTATCTATCTGGAAATAATTGCATCTTCAATAGTTGCCGCTGAACCGGCACAGGAGATCAAAAAACGGGGGAAACCGGTCGTGAAAAAGAAAAAAAACGAAGAAACTAGTGTTCAGGCAGCTACCCGAATTGTCAAAAGACTGATAGCCTCTTCAATAACCGACCTTGCAGATGAAAATGGATGGGCTTATCTTGGGGATGTGGGAAACCTGATCCTAAAAAAGCAACCTGATTTTGATCCCAGAAATTTCGGATTTCCAAAACTGACCCCGCTCATCAGATCACTCGATTTTGAAATTGATGAGAGAGAATCTGGACAAAATCATATTAAACATATTTATATCAGGAACAGGAAGATATGATGGGGAGACTGAGAGACTGAGAGACTGAGAGACTGAGAGACTGAGAGACTGAGAGACTGAGAGACTGAGAGCGTGGAGAAGTCAGACTGTGAAACTCGTTGGTTAAAAAAGATAAAAGACAAAAGTAAAGATTAAAGTACATAATATTTCTATTAAATTCTTAGTGGTTCTTGGAGTCTTAATGCCTTGGTGACATTAAAAATATTTTGCTTCTACCGAACAAAATATTAAAATCCCTGTTTCTATATAAAAGTCATTAATTACTGACCAATTATTTGCTATTTTACCATAAAAAAAAAGGGTAATATGGCAAAAAGCTATTAAAATACAATATATTATGACTATTTATTTTTTGTTTTCAAAAATAAGTATGACCTTTGTCCCTGTTTTATAAATACTTTAATATTTGAATTATGAACATTTACGTAGGAAGTCTTCATTTCAAAATGAGTGAAGCAGAATTAAAAGAAATCTTTGAAGAGTATGGCGAAGTAACATCCGCAAAAATCATTATTGACAAATACTCTGGGAAAAGCAAAGGATTTGGTTTCGTTGAGATGCCGAATGATGCTGAAGCAAAAAAAGCTATCGAAGAATTAAATGGAGCTGAAGTTAGCGGTAGAAACATTATTGTCAATGAATCTATCGAAAGAACCGACAGAAGAAGTAATTTCAGAGGTGGAGATAACGACCGCAGAGGCGGCGGTGGTGGAAACAGAAGAGATAACTACAGGTAGGTAACAAAAAATCTAAAACTATGAAAGGTACTGTTAAATGGTATGACAGAGTAAAAGGTTACGGATTCCTTCAGACCGAAGATGATAAGGATATCTTTATCCACCGTTCTGGTTTAGAAGTTTCCCATACCGAACTTGAGGCAGGTCAGGCAGTTGAGTTTGAAGTTGAGCAGAGAGAAAAAGGACCGGTTGCCATAAAAGTTAAAAGAGTAGATTAATCTTACTCAAATTAATACCAATGAGGCTGTGACAGAAATGTACAGCCTCTTTTTTTTATATTAAAATAGTTTTCTGCTTTCACCTTTGCCTCTGATCATCCACCCTGTCTTCAGCTTCCTCTTTCTGATCAATCACCATCTCTTTTGGATCATCAAGGACCGGAGAATCCTTAAGCGAACCCCAATCAAATTTTTCGTCAAGCGGAGTAAGCGCTTTCCGTGGATCAAATATCCTGATATCAGGAGGCAGTGCAATAAAAGGCGTAAAATCGGGCGTTCCTGTAAACATATCTGACAAGTCCGTAGCACCAGCATCATATTGATTCAGATAAGGAAGTCCGAGTATGTTCCAGAATGTCTTGAAGATACTTCCGAAACTGCAGTGAACTTTACTCACAAAATTCCTTTTTGCGAAGGGTGAAATCACCATCAGTACACTCCTGTGCGCGTCGATATGATCGACCCCATTCTGTGCATCATCTTCAGTAATAATAATTACCATATCTTTCCAGTACGGAGTATGTGATAAAAACTCCACAATTCTGCCAACAGCAAGGTCATTATCAACCATATAGCTTTCCCTGAAAGGATAACCAGCATCGGGACGCTCACCCGCACCATGATCATTCGGGATAATTACAGTAAGCATCTGCGGCATCGTTTTGCCCTCACCTATCCACTTCCCGTTAAACTCCTTAATAAATTGACTTATCCTGAACTGATCAGGAATTGAAGTATTAAAGGTGGGATACTGTCTTGAAGTTCTGCTGAATATGGGAGTTGGAACCGGAAAATTTACGAACTGCTTGATCCCTGTGTATTTGAAAGAATCATCATAAAAGGCAGGTTCAAACATTACACTGAAACCGAAATTAAAAAAGTCAATTTTGTTCCGCTCAAGATGATCCCACATAGATCCGGATTCATTATAATCTTCAGGATAAATAGCCCCGGCTGCTCCATTCAGACCAAGACTTCCCGGAGCTTTCAAAGCGGGGCTGTAATCTCTGTTCCCTCCATAACTTGCAGGAGTGCATGTCTCCACCCATTCATTCGGATACGTATTCACAAGCCATCTGTGGCCATCAGCTGAAACATCAGAGTCAACATAAAAATTATCGCAAATAGCAAATTGTGATGCCAGTTTAAGATGGTTAGCCATTACAGTAGCATCTTCGACTATTTTGGTTTTTGTTCTGTTTGAAAAAGATACATTATGGCCATATCTTGCAATGGAAGCATCTCCTTTACCTTTTTTAACCTGCCCGAAGATTTCATCATAGGTCCTGTTCTCTTTTGAAATGAACACGACATGTTTTATCGGAGATTCCTTTTGTCCTCCGTAGAGCGGGATCGGATTATCCAGCCTTGTTTTTAACAACTTCGCTGCCTTCTCCTTATGAAAATTATTATTTATTACCTGAACAGTCATCTTATCCAACTCTTTTTCAGTCGGTATTTTAATTATTGAAACTGTTCCCTTCATGATATTTCCAATATAAGTTCCTTCTCCGCCTTCTCTGAAATTCTTTCCGCCATTTGGTCCGCTGCCGTAGCCTTTAGCATTTGTAACAATAATGTTTTTACCATCAGGTGTGACTTTAATTTTGGAAGGGAACCAGCCTGCAGGTATATGTCCGGCAACCTTAAATGTTGGCAAATCGATAACTCCTATTGCGTTAATTCCTGCTTCGGCAACAAAAAGTTGTTTTTCATCAGGTGAAACGGCCAACCCGAAAGGGATCACTCCCCTGAAATGTTTCAATGCATCATCGGGTTTTAAGAAAATTTCCCTTACGATTGAGTCTTTTCTAATATCTATAACGGTAATATTATCATTGTTCCCATTGCTTGCAAAAATGAAATCCGAAGTAGCAACAAGTGAGTTAGGACTAGATCCTCCCACAGCAGGAATCCCTTCAACCATCTGTCCGACAAGATTCCCTGTTTTTATTTTTGCAATTACCCTGGGGTTATCAATATCTTCAATGGAAATTGCCCACACTGAAAATGCCTTGTCACTATTCGGATCTCCAAGACCGGGAATAACCAGCGAATCGATGACAATACCGTTCTTCATCTCTTTAGTGTTATATCCAAAAGCGGGAAAGTCCAGAGCTCGTTTGTAGTCAGAGGTCTCTTCCAGGTTTCCGATTTTACTGTATTGAAACATTCCGACATTTGCCACATATACCTTCTTCTCATCATGTGTTAGGGCAACACCAAAAGGATATCGTCCTACCGGGACGGAATTAATAACTTTCATTTTTCTCGTATCAATAATAACGAGACGGAAATTTGTCTGATCCACTGCAAAAAGATGTGTCCCATCTTTTGACAGAGCCATATCACCAATATATCCATCATGAAATCTTGAGCCATCTTCCGAAACATAACAGTCCACTGAGTCTATCTTAACACCTGTAAGCAGGTCAAAAACAAGAATGCTGTTATCCTGTCCGGCTGCAACATATACTTTCTTGTTATCGGGAGAAATAGCCAGTCCCATAAAGACAGATTCAAGTACACCTGCATTACCTGAAAAACCCGGAGGAACCTGTCTTATTTCCGGAGTAGTAGTCAGATTACGGATAATGGAGATGGACAATGGCTGAATTCCTGAATTGGCAGTAACAGCTATTTCTCCATCTCCGCTGAGTGCTAGCCCAAAGGGATGCGGAGCGACGGCAAAGCTTTTTCCCGAAGGGGTCAGTAACCGGCCATTTGGAATCACAGTTACTCCATTTTTATTTATTGAGGTATATAAATTTCCGGCAGGCGCCGAGAGTATAACAAGGTCATTCTTTACACTTCTGCAACCGGACAAAAAAAATCCGGTAATGGCTATTAATATCAATGATCTGAGATATCTCATATTCTTGAATATTAAATATTTAAAAGTACCTAGTAATTTATTAATGCTTTAATTCAACCTTTCTCCATTCGCCCCCAAACCCCCTGAAGGGGCTTAAATTCAGGTCATATTTTGCTCTTCTCCTTCACTTTTAAGTAACCGCTTGAGCTAAACCAGGATGTGGAATTGTGGCCAAAACACCTGAAAAGTATAAGAATCTTTTTCTGAAAATATAATTATTGTAAAAGTGATTTATACAAGATTCCAACCTTTACGATATTCATAGTGAAGCATTTTTGTCGCTGCTCCATCCGAATCACCAATAAAAGTTTCAGTTGAAGGATCCCATTTGATTGTTCTTTTCAGCTGACATGCAATATTCCCAAGGTTACACACTGTACAGCTGCTGTGTCCTGTTTCAACAGGTACAACCGGATCTTTTCTTGAACGGACTGACTCAATAAAATTCAACTGGTGAGGAATTTTAGTCTCATAAGGTCCGCCTGCATCCTGTTTCTTTTCTGCATAGAATTTCCTGTCCGAAGCATTAAAGATTTCTCTGGCAACTTCAATCCACCCTTTTTCTCCCCAGAACTTAACCCCTTTTGTTTTCTTTTTATCAAATGGTTCTGAGGTCATTACCACTCCATTGGCATAAGTAAATGTCATATATTCAGTACCGTCGCCAATTGGTGATGCCTCGACCGGACCGTTCCTGTCCATTCCGAGTCCCCACTGGGCAATATCAAACATGTGGGCTCCCCAGTCGGTAGTGTATCCGCCACCAATCCCTTTATACCAGCGCCAGGCTCCCCAGAATCTTTCATTTTGTTCGGGATCGATTGTTATAGGTGGATCCAACTGATTATTATAGTGAATTGTATCAGGAAGCGATCCTAACCAGAGATCCCAGTTCAGATCAGACGGAATTGGTTCCTCGGGCAGGTCATAAGGTTTTGGAGGTGCTCCTACATAGGCATTCACTTTAGTGATTTTCCCGAGAGCTCCTGTTTGCACAAGGTTTACAGCATGTTGAAAATTCGGATCTGACCTTTGCTGGCTCCCGATGGCAAGTATCCGTCCATATTGGCGGACTGATTTTTTCAATTCCTGACCCTCTTTAATAGTGAAGGTCATCGGTTTTTCAAGGTAGACATCCTTGCCTGCTTTACAGGCAGCTATTGCAATCATGGCGTGAGAGTGATCAGGAACTGCAATAACGACAGCATTTATGTCGGTTCTTTTTAGCAGATCCTGATACTTTTCGTAAGTCTCAACTTTAGAATCCTTTCCGGCTTTTGCGTAGAAGGCAGTTACACGTTTTTCAAAACGTCTGCGTTTGATCCCATAAACATCGCATCCTGCAACAACTGTTACTCCGGGGATCTGAAGAAATCCATTGAGTAAAAACATCGATTGCTGTCCCATGCCAATAAACCCAAGTCTGACTTCGGAAAGAGCCGGGCTTTTACTTATTGAGTAAATATGCGGGATTACCATAATACCAGCCATCCCGGCAATTGATGAGCTTATGAACCGGCGTCTTGACCATCTTTTCTTTTGATCTCTCATTTTGAAGATTTATAATAATCGTAAAAATAAACTGTTTGTTCCGGGTTTCCAGATGTATAAAAGTAAGCCTTTTTCTTCTCACATTCAAATTACGGTAGTGGTTAAAACCTGCCGAAAATAGAATATTTTTCTGTATTGCAGAATATGGATGAATAGAGAAACAAGCCCTGATTATTTGTCTTCATTTTTCTTTCAAGATGAAGCACCGGCTGATCTTTTTTAAGATGCAGGAACCGGCTGATCTTTGCCGAAGCCGGTATAGCCTTGATCCTTTGATCTCCACCTTTAATTTCTATATGATAATTATCTCTTAGTACCTGGAAAAGAGACCGGTTTTCAAACTGCCTTGCTGTTATCCTTGGAAGGTTAATATTGGCTATATAACTGATATCGTAAAATATTGGAACATCATCCAGAAGCCGTACCCTTTCCATATAAATGCAACCCGATTCCGTTTCCAGCTCTGAAAGCGGAAACATAAAATCGACCGGCCACGGTATTAACTCAGGCTTAACTATGATCTTTGTTTTCAGGTTACGGTCCCCTACTGCCGATGTTGTTCCTGAGACCGATAAAATGCCTATTTCTTTTGGAAGGTTATGTACAATACTGCCTTTCCCCTGATGCTTCCTGATATATCCATCATTTGCAAGCGTGCTGAGTGATTGCCTTACAGTGGGACGGGTCATACCATATAATTTGCACAGCTCATTTTCAGATGGCAACAGATCACCTTCTTTATAAATACCATCTAAAATATGTTTTCTGAGAATCTCATAAAGCTTTCTGTACTGAGGTACGGTTTTCGGATTGGCCATATATGATATAAATTGAAATAGACAGAAATTTTTAATAACTCAAATTAAATGTAAATATATCATTTTTTACTTGTTAATACAAGTTAAATATTTTATTTTTGTAATCATTGATCTTTAATAACATCTACATCTAAAAAATGTATTTTAATCTACTTATTATAACAAGTTGACAAGATATGGTTCAAGTAAGAACTTATAAAATATTCCTGAATGTACCTTAGTGAATATCTTCGTGCACCTTCACGGTGAATAAATTATTTAACCACTAACCTGCCTGCCGGTAGGCAGGGGATCGCAAAGGATTGTACAAAGAAGCATTAAGGAGAAAGTGTCATAGCAATATTATAAAAAATCAATTAATAAATGGCAACAGCAGTAATTATGCCAAAGCAGGGACAATCAGTAGAAACCTGTATTATAACCAAATGGTTTAAGAATAAAGATGAAAACGTTTCCGTCGGCGATATTCTTTTTTCATACGAAACCGACAAAGCAGCTTTCGACCTGGAATCTCCTGCAGAGGGGATATTGCTTGATATATTCTTTGGTGAAGGCGCAGAAGTGCCTGTACTTGTTAATGTTGCCGTGATTGGAAAAAGTGGAGAAGCAAGCTGGCCCTTTAATCCAGACAAGTCAATTTCCAAATCTTCATCTGTCTCTGCAGCGTTTGATATATCCAAAACTTATAGTTCTCTACAGGATTCAAAGGCAGTTAAGACAACAGAAACACAACCTTACGTTAGCGATATGATCAGGATTTCCCCAAGGGCTAAACGCCTGGCTGATGCTAATGACCTTACTTACAATGGTCTTCAGGGATCAGGACCTAATGGCAGGATTATAGTTAGCGATATTGAAAAGGTTTTATCGGGCACTGCTGTTAACAAAATAACAGCTCATATTGCCGAGGCTGAATACACTGAACAACCCCTCAGTAACATACGCAAACTCATTGCAAAAGCGATGTTTACATCTCTGCAGACTTCAGCGCAATTAACACATCACATGAGCGCTGATGTCCGTAATATTCTTGAAGTACGACAGAAGATCAAAGACAAACTATCCACTGACAAAAACCAGCAGGATATTACTCTGAACGACATGATATGCTGGTGCGTGATCATGGCACTGAAGAAATTTCCGGAAGCTAACAGCCATTTTCTCGATGACCGTATAAGAAGTTTTCATAAGGTGCACCTCGGAATAGCAGTTGATACGAAACGTGGTCTGATGGTTCCTGCAATCAAAAATGCCAGTGATATGGATCTGATAAAATTATCAAAGGAGTTGAAATCTGTCGCAGATGAATGCAGAAAAGGTAGTATAAATCCCGAATTAATTAAGAGCACTGCAGCCACTTTCACTGTCTCAAATTTAGGTAACTATGGAGTTGAAATGTTTACTCCTGTTGTCAATCTTCCCCAGGCAGGAATCCTTGGGGTTTGTGCGATAATAAACCGTCCAGCGGATATCGGTAATAACATTTTTGGTTTTATTCCTTATATGGGGCTTTCGTTAACCTACGATCACAGGGCAATTGATGGTGGTCCGGCTACATTGTTTCTGAAGGAGATCAAGGATCAGATAGAAGCGTTCAGATATTAAGAAAATGAAAGGGAGAAAGGGAGATCGGGAGAATTAAAATCGAAGAATTGTCACAAAGAGGAACAGAGTATCAAAAGTATCACAGAGGGGAGCCGCATACCACATACCTCACACCGAAAATAAAATATATTTAAAATAAAAAAATAAAAGGAGAGTATATGCCAAAAAATCAAAACATTAATCCCTGGATAGTAAGAAAACCACAGTTTATTGAATTCGATAAAATTCCTGTTAACCAGTATAATAAAACTATTGAAGAGGAAAAGAAAATATTCAGCAGGGAAGATTTCATCAGAATTTATCACGATATGGTTGTTATAAGGGAATTTGAGACAATGCTCAACCTGATAAAGACAACCAATGAGTATAATGGTATTCCTTATAATCATCCCGGTCCGGCTCACCTTTCTGTCGGGCAGGAAGCTTCTGCAGTCGGGATGGCATATACTCTTGGAATTGATGATTTTATTTTTGGATCTCACCGCAGTCATGGCGAGATTCTTGCCAAAGGTCTGTCGGCAATACACCATCTCGATGAAGATTCTCTTTATTCAGTTATGAAAAACTATTTTGGAGGCTCTGCATTAAAAGTCATTGAAAAAGGATTCCATGGTGATATAAAAGATCTGGCTATAAACTTTTTATTATATGGAGCGTTAGCTGAAATATTTGCCCGCGAAAACGGATTCAATAAAGGGATGGGCGGATCAATGCATGCCTTCTTCACTCCATTCGGAATTTATCCTAATAATGCAATCGTAGGAGGATCTGGTGACATATCGGTAGGTGCAGCTCTTTATAAAAAGATAAACAGGAAGCCAGGTATTGTTGTTTGTAATATTGGTGATGCATCGATGGGTTGCGGTCCGGTGTGGGAAGGTATCTGCTTTGCCACAATGGATCAGTATAAAACTCTCTGGGATGGTGAATACAGGGGCGGATTGCCTTTGATATTCAACTTTATGAACAACTTGTACGGTATGGGCGGACAAACAATGGGTGAGACAATGGGTTATGATATTCTTGCCAGGGTCGGGGCCGGCGTTAATCCTGAATCTATGCATTCTGAACGCATTGATGGATACAATCCACTGGCTGTCATAGATGCATTCAGACGTAAAAGACAGATATTAAATGAAAAAAGAGGTCCGGTTTTGCTCGATACACTGACTTACAGAATTAGTGGACATTCTCCATCTGATGCTTCATCCTACAGATCTAGAGAGGAGATTGAAGCGTGGCAGAAGGAAGATTCAATAATATCTTATGGGGAATCGCTTGTGATCGCAGGAATAGCAAGTCAGGATCAACTTGATGATTTAGGTAGAGAAACCAGAGAATTATTGACTCAGATTCTGAAGCTTGCAATTGATGAAAATATATCACCGAGGATCAATTTGGATACCGATCCTGATTATATCGGCAGAATGATGTTTTCAAACGGGTCAGTTGATAAAATGGAAGAAGGTACTCCTGAGGTGCTTCTCCAGATTGAAGAAAATCCGAGAGTTAGATCTCTTAAGAATAAAAACAGATTTTACAAAGACGAGGAAGGTAAAACTGTTTCCAAAGCAAAACTTTTCCAGTTCCGCGATGGCATATTTGAAGCTGTCATCGATCGCTTTTACAAAGATCCAACTCTGGCTGCATGGGGTGAAGAAAACCGCGACTGGGGCGGGGCATTCGCAGTATATCGCGGACTAACTGAAGCACTTCCCTATCACAGGCTTTTCAATTCTCCGATTTCTGAAGGTGCCATCGTTGGCACGGCAATCGGTTATGGGATGTGCGGCGGACGTGTTATTGCTGAAATAATGTATTGCGATTTTCTTGGTCGTTCAGGCGATGAAGTTTTCAACCAATTGCCTAAATGGCAGGCTATGAGCGGAAATATAATAAGGATGCCCGTGATCATCAGGGTTTCAGTAGGTTCTAAATACGGAGCTCAGCACTCCCAGGACTGGTCATCGCTTACAGCGCACATTCCTGGATTGAAAGTGGTATTTCCCGCCACACCTTATGATGCAAAGGGATTAATGAATTCTGCATTACAGGGCACCGATCCGGTCATATTCTTTGAGAGCCAGAGAATTTATGACATCGGGGAGATGTTTCATACCGGCGGGGTGCCTCAGGGATATTACGAGATCCCTATCGGAGAACCGGATATCAAAATAACCGGAGATGATATAACTATTCTTTCAATCGGAGCAACTTTGTATCCCGTAATAAAAGTTGCTGATATTCTGAGGGAGAAATACGGACTCAGTGCAGAAGTTATTGATGCCAGGTCGCTTGTTCCATTTAATTATGAGCCTGTTATTCAATCAGTTAAAAAAACAGGCAGGATTGTTCTTACCAGCGATGCTACTTCGCGTGGCTCATTTCTTAAGGAGATGGCTCAGACTATTACAGAACAGGCATTTGATTATCTCGATGCACCTCCGGTTATTGTCGGTTCCCGTAACTGGATCACTCCGGCTTATGAAATGGAGGAATATTTCTTTCCGCAACCAGATTGGATACTGGATGCTATTCATGAAAGAATAATTCCACTTAAAAACCATAAAAGTAACCATGACTTTACAACCGAAAAGTCAATTACTCTGAATAAAAAAGGGGTATAAATTGTCTGAGAAGAAAAAGAGAGTAAAGTTTAACTACGGAATAAATATTCATTTTTAATTCCTAATTTGTTTAAATTGCATTCTGTGAAATTTGATATCTGGTCATTATGCTTAGAAGGTATTTTTTGATTTTTCTTCTTTCAGGATTGACAATTGTCGCATACAATCAGACACATAATCTGGACTTCTATGTAAAGGCCGGCCTCCAGAACAGCCCTTTACTGAACGACTATAGGAATCAGATCAATTCAGCCACAAATGACAGTCTTCTTATAAAAGCTGCAAAGAAGCCACTTGTTGAAGCAAAATCGCAATTGCAGTACTTCCCTTCATATCACAATTTCGGATACGATGAAGCTATAACGAATGGTGGAAACTATACTGCAGTTATGGGAGTCAGTCAGACTGTTTTCAACAATAAAGAACTGGACAATAAATATAAAGCAGTCGATCTGCAAAAACAGCTGATAAATAACTCTTCCAGAATTTCAGTTACCGAACTGAACAGGATAATCACCGATCAGTATCTGATAACATTTTCCAATTATAATGACCTTTTATTTAATAAAGCATTTCTTGAATTATCTGAAAAAGAAAATGAAATCGTAAATCAGTTAGTGAAAAACGGCATGTACAAACAGACTGATTATCTGTCATTATTAGTAGAAACGCAGGCGCAGGAAATACTTGTCAGCCAGCTTAAAAGTCAGTACAGAAAAGATCTTATGCAACTCAACCAGTTATGCGGGCTGAATGATACTGCCTGGTATGAACTGGCAGAGCCGCAGATTGAAATAAAAGGCACTCCAGATATAGCAAAAGCACCGTTATATATTCAATATAAAATTGACAGCATGAGGATAGATAATGAAAAGATGGCTATTGATATCAGATATAAACCAAAAGTCAATTGGTACGCTGATGCAGGTGTACTAACGAGCACTCCATGGAATTTCTATCAACATTTTGGTTATAGTGCAGGTATTAGTCTGAATATTCCCGTTTACGACGGAAAACAAAGAGTCATCGAAAAACAGAAACTCGAATTTGATGAAAACAGCAGGAAGTCGTACGAGAATAATTACCGCAAACAATATTTCCAACAGGTTCAGCAGCTTAACAACGAGCTGAAAGAACTTAACGGGATGTCTGATCAGATGGAAAAACAGCTTAAAACTTCCGACCAGCTCCTGAAAGCGCTTAAAGAACAGCTTGAATCAGGAAATATCCAGATGACTGAATATATCAATGCGCTGAAAAACTTCAAAACTATAAGCAGAAACCTGAATCTTAACAATATTCAGAAGCTTCAGGTTATCAATGAAATGAATTTTCTTCTGACTCAATAAAAATTTAATCTGATGCTTACACATATTAAAATTAATCTATTCTTATTCATGATCACAGGAGCCGTGATGTCCTTATTCTCCTGTCATCATGTTGCACCAACAGCTGAAGAACCGGTAGAAGTCAGAACACCGGTTACGGTAGTTCCGATCACATTCAAATCTATCACTTCATCAGTAAAGTTGCCTGCAACTGCAACCTTCATGAATAAAAGCATTATCAGAGCCACTACAACCGGAACTATTGAAAGAATATTAATCAATCCCGGTGAGTCTATTTCTGCTGATCAACTGCTTTTTACAATCAGGACACGCGAAGCAATGGCACTAAAGAAATCAGCGCTGTCGGATACCAGTTTAAATTTTAAAGGACTTATAAACATCACTTCTTCCAAAGAAGGAGTAATTAATTCCATATCATATCAGAAAGGTGATTTTGTCCAGGAAGGTGATGAACTCGCAGTTGTATCAGAACAAACCAGCCTGGTTTTTATCCTTGATGTTCCTTTTGAGCTTGAAAAATATATTGAAAAAAACAGGAAATGCACTATTGTTCTGCCCGATAACAGGACAATAAGCGGCTCGATTACAGGGAAGCTGTCTGAGATGGACATACAGTCGCAGACAATCAGATATATTGTCAAACCTTTGGACACAGAGCGGCTCCCGGGCAACCTGATAGCCAGCATAAATCTTGTGAAATCCATAAATGAGAATGCTATGGTTCTGCCAAAACAGGCAGTTCTGGGAAATGAAACACAGACCGAATTCTGGGTAATGAAATTGTTAAACGACACAACAGCTGTTAAAGTTGTAGTAAGAAAAGGATTTGAAAACAGTGCGGAAGTGGAAATAACTGAACCTGAATTCAAACCATCAGACAGAATAGTGTTGACCGGAAATTATGGATTGCCCGATACTGCCAGGGTTATTATACCAAAGGAATGATATTATGAAGAATTTCTTTCTTTCATATAAGAATCCTATTTCAGTTATACTTGCTGTTATTATTGTCGGAGGAATCTTTATTTATGGGCAGATACAGGTTTCGCTCTTCCCGGAAATCACTTTTCCCAAGTTAAAAGTAATAGCAGATAATGGTGAACAGCCCGTCGACAAAATGATGGTGACAGTCACAAGGCCTCTTGAAGATGCTATTAAAAAGGTGCCTGACCTTAAGATTCTAAGGAGCTCTACCAGCAGGGGAACATGTGAAATCTCAGCATTTCTGAACTGGGGTTCTGATATAAATATTAACCAGCAGATGCTCGAATCGAGAATCTCACAGATCAGGAACAATCTTCCCCCGGATGTTCAGATACAGATTGAAAAGATGAATCCCTCTATTCTTCCTGTTATAGGATTTACTGTTGAAAGTGATAGAAAAACTCCTGTTGAACTTAATCTGATAGCTACCTATATAATCAAACCCTATCTATCCCAGATCGACGGTGTTTCATCAGTAGGTGTAATAGGAGGAAAGACCAAAGAGTACTGGATAGAGCTTAATCAACTTAAAATGAGCACCTTTTCGATAACACCCGAAATGATAAGGGATATACTTAACCAGAACCACTTTATATCTTCAAATGGTTTTCTTTCCGACTACAAGCGATTATATCTTAATATCACCGATGCAGGACTCTATAACTTAAATGATCTTGAAAATGTTGTATTACGTAATGATGGTAAAAGAATAATTAAACTTAGTGATGTTGCTGACATCAACGTTAGAGAGAAAACAGAATATACCAGAATAAATGCTAATGGTCGTCAGGGTTTGCTGGTTGCAATACTTAAACAGCCCAATGCCAACCTGATTAATCTTTCAAAGAATGTTGAATCAAAGAAGAAAGAACTTGAGAAGCTGCTTCCTTCAGATGTTCATATCTCTTTATATTATGATCAGGCTGCTTTTGTTAACCGTGCAATAAAAAGTGTAAATGACAGCCTCTGGTTAGGACTTCTGCTTGCAATTCTTGTTGCAGTAATGTTCCTCAGATCCTTCAGGGCAAGCGCAACTATTCTTGTCACGATCCCTGTCACGCTGTTTCTTGCAATAATTGTACTATATAGTGTAGGATATACACTTAATATTATGACCTTCGGAGCTATAGCTGCCGCCATAGGTTTAATAATTGATGATGCGGTTGTTGTTGTGGAGCAGATACACAGGACACATGAGGAGTTTCCTGACAGACCCTCAAATCAGCTTGTTCACCAGGCAGTCAGATACCTGATGCCATCAATGGTTGGTTCATCAATCAGCACTATTGTAATATTTGTGCCATTTATGTTGCTTGGGGGTGTCGCAGGTGCTTATTTCAATGTTCTTACAAACACAATGATAATAACCCTGGTTTGTTCCTTTTTTGTGACATGGATAGGACTGCCGGTTATTTACTTATGGTTTTCTGATATCAGATCCCTCTTCCCTGAAAAGAAAAACACTGACATCAGAATAACTAAAAAAAGAAACTGGGTAAGTTTTTTCCTTCGCAGACCAGCTTTGAGCATTCTTTTCATTTTCTGCCTGCTTTTTGCAATAGTTTATATTCTTCCACGGCTTGAAACAGGCTTTCTTCCTGAAATGGACGAAGGGTCAATAGTCCTCGATTATTTATCCCCTCCCGGCACTTCACTGGAAGAAACTGACAGGATACTTACTGAAGTTGAAAAGATTATTGTCTCTGTTCCGGAAGTTGCTGCATATTCGAGGAGAACTGGTGCGCAGATGGGATTTTTTATTACGGAGCCCAATAACGGAGACATTCTTATTCAGTTGAAAAATGATAGAAATAGAAGTACCGTCGATGTTATTGATGATATAAGGAAAAAGATCGAGGCGACTCAACCTGCGCTCAAAATAGATTTCGGACAGGTTATTGGCGATATGCTCGGTGACCTTATGGCATCGGTCCAGCCAATTGAGATAAAAATATTTGGAACTGATCAGAAGACTCTTAACGAACTGGCAAAAAAGGTTGCAGGAGAAATTGAAAAAATTGAAGGAATCGAAGATGTTTTTAATGGTATTATTATTGCCGGCCCTTCAATAGAAATAATTCCTGATCAGCAAAAACTTGCTCAATTCAAAATTACACCTGCTTCATTTCAGTTTCAGTTGCAGACTATGGTTGAGGGTAATATAATAGGCAGTATTCTTGAAAAAGAACAAATGACCAATATAAGGATGATTTATCCCAACAGCACTAAAAACAGTCTCGAAAACTTTAAAAATCAGTTTATCTTCCTTCCCGACGGAAAACTTAAACCCCTTACGACGCTTTCTTCAATAAGCTTAAAAGAGGGAGTTGCTGAAATAAACCGTGATAATCTGAAATCAGTTTCAATAGTTACAGCAAGATTAAGTAATAAGGACCTAGGAACCGCTATGAAAGAGATTCAAAAAACTATCGATTCCAGGATTTTTCTTCCGCAGGGTTATAATATTGAATACGGAGGTGAATATGCCGATCAGCAGAAATCGTTTGATGAGCTTCTGCTGATACTTATATTATCGAGCCTTCTTGTTTTTGCTCTTATGCTGTTTCTCTTCAAAGATTTCAGAGCCGCATGCTCAATACTCTTAATCGCTGTTCTCGGTATTTCAGGCAGCCTCATTGCTCTTTACATAACCAATACGCCGCTGAATGTAGGAAGTTATACAGGACTGATAATGATAGTCGGAATTATTGGTGAAAATGCAATATTTACCTTTCAGCAATTCACAACGAACCGCGAAAAGGGATCAGTGGACGAATCTCTCGTCTTTGCAATTTCCACCAGGCTGAGGCCAAAACTTATGACCGCCCTGGGAGCTATCATTGCCCTGATGCCTCTTGCTGTCGGGGTCGGGACCGGGGCTCAGATGCATCAACCATTGGCAATTGCAGTTATCGGAGGTTTTATTGTTGCACTTCCTCTTCTTCTTATTATCCTTCCGACTTTACTTCATCTTTT
This sequence comes from uncultured Bacteroidales bacterium, assembly GCA_963838215.1. Lineage (GTDB taxonomy): Bacteria > Bacteroidota > Bacteroidia > Bacteroidales > VadinHA17 > LD21. The sequence goes on from CAWIQG010000003.1 coordinate 904,148, forward strand.
GTACAAAAAAGAAGACAAGAAGTTGATTAAAACGGAATAATCAGTGAACTTCTTCAGAGAATTAATAAATCAGGAAATCATAAGTATCTTTGCTTATAAATTCAACTTGTATGGAAAATATGTTAAAAAACATAAAAAGCAAAGAAGGATTCATAATCGACATGGATGGTGTAATTTATCATGGTAACAGACTATTGCCCGGGGTAATTGATTTTTTAGCCTGGCTCGAAGCTTCAGGGAAAAAATACCTGTTCCTGACCAACTCGAGCGAAAGGACTCCGAAAGAACTCCAGGAAAAGCTGAAAAGACTTGGAATTGATGTAGGTGAAGATCATTTTTATACAAGCGCCCTTGCAACGGCAAGTTTTCTCTCGAATCAGAAACCTAATGGAAGTGCATATATTATTGGCGATGCAGGACTCATACATGCTTTATACAGTGTAGGTTACAGTGTTAATAATGTAAATCCCGACTATGTTGTCGTCGGGGATACCCACAGTTATAATTTTGAAAAGGTCGAAATGGCAGTCAACCTTGTTTTAAAAGGAGCAAAACTCATCGGAACCAATTCAGATATCAGCGGTCCTATTGAAGTTGGTATTACTCCATCCACTAAGGCGCTAATAGCACCTATAGAAATTGCTGCAGGTAAAAAGGCCTATTTTGTCGGGAAACCGAACCCTCTTATGATGCGGAGTGCTCTTAAACGCCTTGGAGTAAAAAGAGAAGATGCAATTGTAATCGGCGACAGAATGGATACTGACATCAGGTGCGGATTGGAATCTGAAATCGATACTCTGCTGGTTTTGAGCGGTATAACCGACAGGAAAGGAATTGACCAGTTTCCATATCGTCCCCGTTATATTCTTAATGGTATAATAGATCTTGTTAATTAACTGATTTCATGAGCATAACAAAGAAATACAAAGCTGAGCGTAAAGAGGTTGCCCGTTTCATGAGGCGACTGTACATGCAAGGACTTACTACTTCTTCCGGAGGGAATATAAGTACTCGTATCGGTGATGATATTATTGTAATTACACCCACTGCAACTGATAAAGGCAAAATGAGATGGAAAGAAGTTGGCATCATGACCATCTTAGGGGAGAATCTTACCCCTGAACTCAAACCATCTATTGAATTCAATATGCACCTTTCAATCTATAAAAAAAAGATGGAGGTTTTTGCCATTGTCCATGCTCACCCTGCGTACGCTTCAACTTTTACTGCTATTAAGTTTAAGATTAACACTAATCTTACAGCTGAAGCATGTGCTATTCTGGGAGAGCCGGTAGTTGTTCCCTATGCACTTATGGGAACTGTGGAGCTTGCTAACCTTGCAGCAGAAAATATTCAAAAATCGGATATTCTTCTGCTTGAAAACCATGGTATTCTTACCACTGGTTCAAATTTGTTACAGGCATTCAACAAAATTGAAGTCCTCGAGAATGCTGCTAAAATGACTCTCATTGCCGAAATGACAAAAAAGAAGAACCCTCTCACAAAATCGAGAATCCTCGAAATAGAAAAACTGTTCCGATGATAAAAGGTGTGCTCTTCGATATGGATGGGGTGCTTGTCGATTCGTTATTAAATGTTCCCGAAGATGTACTGAATTGGTAAAAATCAGACACAATATTATTAAATAGTAAATGAAGAATTTTCTTACCGGATTTCCTGCCTTGGAATTACTTAACAAAGAGATGAAAGGAACCGCTTTCCCTGATTATCGTGAAGCAAACGGACATATACATACACCATATTCATTCAGTGCATTTTCAGATATGGAATCAGTTTTTACAATGGCTAGAAATGAAAAAATTGCCTTACTGGGAATAAACGATTTTTATGTTACCGACGGTTATGATGCTTTTCACAAAGGATGCCTTGAAAATAACATATTCCCTCTGTTCAATATTGAGTTTATCGGTTTGCTCAAAGAGGAACAACAAAAAGGCATCCGAATAAATGATCCGAACAATCCGGGAAGAATTTATTTCACCGGTAAAGGTCTTGATTATCCGTATCATACAGGCTTGCGGCAAAGAAGGCTGATAAAAAGTGTCGTTAAGATGAGCCAGGTTCAGATGAAAACCATGATCTCTAAACTTAACATACTGATAGAGCCGGACTATCCTTCTCTTAAACTTTCATACGAAACAATTAAAAAGAAATATGCACACGATCTGGTTCGGGAGCGGCATATTGCAAAAGCCATAAGAATCCTTGCAGTTGAAAATTTCTCAACTCCTGAGGACCAGCTTCATTTTCTTAAGACACTGTACAGCGGTAAAAAGTCAAAAACCGCGTTATCGGATGCATCTGCGCTCGAAAATGAGATAAGGGCAAATCTGTTAAAGAGTGGTGGCGCAGCTTTCGTCGAAGAGGACGAAAACTCTTTCCCTGAATTGAAAAAGATAATAAAGATCATTATTAAAGCCGGGGGAATACCCTGCTATCCGGTATTACTTGATGATCCATCAGGGAATTGCACAGAATTCGAAGCAGATCCTGAAAAACTCCATGCCTCACTTAAACATCTGGGAATAGAATGTATTGAATTGATTCCCGGAAGAAACGATTTTAACCTCCTGAAGAGTTTTGTTGAATTCTTTCATAATATAGGATTCATAATAACATTTGGTACTGAGCATAATACACCTGAGATGATACCCCTGACAGTATCAGCCAGAGGTTTAAAACCTCTTGACGCATCATTAAAAAAGATCGCCTGGGAAGGTGCCTGTGTTATTGCTGCACACCAGTACCTGAGAGCTGATGGCAGACAAGGGTATGTTTTACCCGATGGGACCCATAGCGTAAAACAATTAAAAGATTTGATAAATCTTGGACAATTAGTGATTGAATATTATTTAAACAAATATCAGAATGAAGCAGGAAATTAATGAACTGATCGCGATTTCGAGGTACTATGGAAGCAATAAGGAATATGTGATTGCCGGGGGAGGGAATACATCCTGCAAAGATGAGCAGACACTATGGATCAAAGCAAGCGGACAATCCCTTGCAGAAATGACCGAAGAGGGACTTGTTGCCTTAAGCAGGGAAAAACTTCGTGCAATTTCATCAAATACCTATTCCGAGGAGACTGCTATAAGGGAAGAACAGGTAAAAGCTGACTTGTTCCGGAGTACCCTCGATCAGGATAAAAACAAGCGCCCTTCGGTTGAAACATCTCTGCATGAGATCGTTCGCTATAAGTTCGTTGTACACCTCCATCCTACCCTTGTAAACGGTTTACTATGCAGCCGGAATGCAAAGAGTTTAACTCTTAAGCTATTTGGGGAGAGTGTCCTTTTTGTACAATACACCGATCCGGGATATACTCTTTTCAAGAAGCTTGAATCAGAGATTTTATTATACCGCGAGAAATTCTCCCACGATCCTCAGATAATCTTTCTGGAAAATCATGGTTCATTCGTTGGAGCTGATACAACCGAAGAAATAAAATTAATTTATAATCAGATTATACAGAAAATTGAAGAGCAAATATCACCGGTTTCTGAAATTGAGCAAATTCCTTTTAATCCAATGCTTCATAAGGTTCTACCGCGTATACGTTTAATTCTTTCAGGAGAACAACCAGGTGTAATAAGGTTCAGGAACAATTCACTGATTGCCAAATTTTATCAGAATCAGCAGGAATTTCATAAAATTTCGTTGCCTCTTACCCCCGATACAATAGTGTACTGCAAAACAAGATACTTATATATTGAGCAATCGTTGACTCCCGAGAAAATATTCGACTCTTTCTGTTATCAGCTGCCCCATTTTATAAACGAATATGGCTATTCGCCCAGGGTCATTATAATTAAGGATATGGGAGTTTTTGCCATCACTGAAAGTTACGCATCTTCCGAAGCATGCCTCGATGTGTATGAGGACCTTATAAAGATCAGTTACTATGCCTCTCTATGTGGAGGTACTAAGTTCCTGAGTCCCGAACAGGTAGCGTTCATTGATCAATGGGAAGTAGAGAAGTACAGGAGAAAAATTTCTCAGGCAGCCTGCGAAGTGAACAAACTGAATAATAAAATCGCTATTGTTACCGGTGGCGCACAGGGTTTTGGTGCTGGGATTGCTGAAGCGCTTTTTTCTTTAAACCTTAATGTTGTCATCGCTGATCTTAATGAGGAAACAGGCAATTCACTTGCCACCCGTCTGACATCAAAAGCAACACCAAATAAGGCGATCTTTATCAGGACGGATGTATCAGATCCAGAATCAGTTAAAGATCTTATCGTTGCAACTGTCAGAGAGTTTGGTGGTCTCGATATCATGATAAGCAATGCAGGCATTTTAAGGGCCGGGGGCCTTGATGAAATGGACCCTGAAACATTTTCTAGTACTACAGACGTAAATTATAATGGCTATTTCTATTGTGCCAAATATGCTTCTGAAGTCATGAAATTACAGAACCAGGAAAAGCCTGACTATTTTACCGATATAATCCAGATCAATTCCAAATCGGGCCTCAGGGGAAGTAACCGGAACTTTACCTACGCAGGCGCCAAGTTCGGAGGGATAGGGCTCACACAATCATTTGCCCTGGAGCTGGCACCATTCAGAATAAAGGTGAATTCAATCTGCCCGGGTAATTTTTATGAGGGTCCGTTGTGGTCCGATCCGCATACAGGTTTGTTTGTACAGTATCTTAAGACTGGAAAGGTTCCTGGTGCAAAAAATATAGAAGAAGTAAGAAAATATTATGAGGAACAGGTACCCATGAAAAGAGGTTGCAAGCTGGAAGATGTAATGAAAGCGATTCTCTATATTATTGACCAGGAGTATGAAACAGGGCAGGCCGTTCCTGTTACCGGCGGTCAGGTGATGCTGGGATAAATGGCTCAGGGATCGGAGCACTTGGCGAGGGGCATAGAAAAGGAGACTTAGAGACTTAGAGACTTAGAGACTTAGAGACTTAGAGACTTAGAGACTTAGAGATTAAGACTTAGAGAAATTAAACAGTGTAACTCTGTAATACTCCGAGAAACTCCGTGGTTTAAAAAAATAGAAAAGATGAAGACAAAGGCAGTAAGAATTTATGGAAAGAAAGATCTGAGGCTCGAGGAATTTGACCTGCCTGAACTGAAGGACGACGAGATACTTGCACAGGTTATTTCCGACAGCATCTGCATGTCGTCGCATAAAGCTGCGCTCCAAGGTGCTGACCATAAGCGAGTTCCAAAGGATGTTCATATTAACCCTACAATAATCGGACATGAATTTGCAGGAATCATTCTTGAAACTGGGAAAAAATGGCGGCATAAATTCCGAGCCGGTCAGAAATTTTCGATTCAGCCTGCTATGAACCGAATGGGAACTCTAAATGCTCCGGGTTACTCCTTCAGGTTCATCGGAGGTGATGCAACACATATAATCATTCCTTCAATTATTATGGAAGCTGACTGCCTTCTTCCTTATGATGGAGAGGCCTTTTTCCCTGCATCTCTCTCAGAGCCAATGTCATGCATTATCGGGGCATATCACGCAAGTTATCATACACCTCCGGGAACCTACGTACATAATATGGGAATACGGATGGGAGGAAATATGGCGATCCTTGCAGGTGTAGGTCCGATGGGACTCGGAGCAATTGATTATGCATTGCATCAGGAACGGAAACCCCGATTGCTGGTAGTTACAGATATCGATGATAACCGTCTCTCAAGAGCTGCCACTATTTTCACTCCTGAAAATGCTGAATATGAGGGAGTAAGACTGATATATGTAAACACGGGAAAAATGAATGATCCGTCTAAAAATCTGCGTGATCTGACAGGTGGAAAAGGATTTGATGATGTCTTCGTTTTTGCTCCGGTAAAACCAGTTATTGAGCAGGGCGATGCTATCCTTGGCTTCGACGGGTGCCTCAACTTTTTCGCTGGTCCAACAAACCCTGAATTTAAGGCTGAACTGAATTTCTACAATGTTCATTACTCTTTTACTCACGTAATGGGCACTTCCGGTGGAAATACAGATGATATGCGTGAATCATTAAAACTGATGGGAGAACGGAAGATCAATCCGGCAGTCATGGTCACTCATGTAGGCGGACTTGATTCTGTAGTTGATACAACTCTGAACCTTCCACAAATCCCCGGAGGTAAGAAACTTATTTACACTAATATATCAATGCCGCTTACCGCTCTCGACAGGTTGAGTGAACAAGGGAAAAAAGATGCATTCTATGCCGGTCTTCATGAAATAGTTTCAAAGAATGATTATATATGGTCGCTCGATGCAGAGAAATATCTTCTTGCTCATGCTAAGCCAATCTGAAATATCCTCTGCTTTTTAATCTGTGAAATCTCTGTGACTGTTCTTCATTTTCTATTGTACGGAGTCTAAAATAAACTAATTCTTGTATTTACCTGCTTTTCAATTCTTTGGCAAATTCCAGAGAAATATAATTATCATAAGATAAGCATACATTTGTAGCAAAATCAACGCCCATCGAAATAACTTTTGACCACCCTTCTTCTCCCAGGTTATCGAGTTGATCTGAAGTTATCTGGTTTAAATAGATTGACGCCATCATTCCTGCGTTGAAATTATCGCCTGCTCCGATAGTGCTGAGCGGTTTAATGGTTTTTACTTCAAACTTCCCTTTATAACTGATTGTTCTGACATAAACTCCTTCAGCATTGGCTGTATATACCAGACAATTACAATATTTTCTGACAACATTCCATGCTTCATCGGGTGTATTAGCACCAAAAATGTTTCTAAAATCCTCATCCGAACCTCTTATCAGTTTTGCAGTTTTCATATTCTCAATGATCATTGGCATAAGTGATTCAAGGTCAGAAGAATGTGAAGGTCTGAAATTAGGATCATAGATCACAATTGCGCCATTTTCATTTGCCAGGGTTATCAGATCCATGAATTTCTTCCTTATCTCACTGGTAATTGCATAAATAGAACCGCAAAGAATTATATCATTCTTCCTTATCTCCGGAAAATCGATATTCAATCTTATTTCAGGATAATCCTGGTAAAATGTGTAACTGGCATCGTTCCTTTCATTGAGAAAAGCCAGAGCAAGTTTTGTTTTGCCATCTTTATAATGATCAACATAGTCTGTTCTTACACCATTCTCAAAAAGAAAGCTATCAATTATTTTACCAACATTGTCGCCGGCATATTCGCTTATAAATGAGACAGGTAATCCTATCCTCCCGAGTGAAACTGTACTGTTAAGCATTGCCCCACCTGCTTTTGCAGCCTGTGGCTGTTCGTTTTTGAAAATAATATCAAAAACGGTTTCGCCTATACCATATATTTTTCTCATATAAAATAATTATAAAAAATAAGTTATGGGGTGAATTTACTAATTTTAGCTTTATCAACTATCTGAATATTAATTCTGCAGGAATCCTTTTTGCCACAAAGACGCAAAGGCGCAAAGAAAACATTAACTTATTTTTATATTTGCTTTAAATAAAAAATTCGGTCCAATATGAAAGCAATGATGCTCACCGGAATCAGAAGGATGGAGATGAAAGAGATTCCCCAACCGGCAATTGCAAATCCAAATGATGTTAAAATAAAGATGTTGGTGGTCGGAATATGCGGGTCGGACATACATTATTATTCCCAGGGTCGCATCGGATCACAAAAAGTCGGTTATCCCTTCACAGTCGGTCACGAAGGAGCAGGAATTGTTGTTGAAATCGGAAATGCCGTAAAAAGGGTCAGTACTGGTGATATAGTTGCAGTTGATCCGGCAATGCCTTGTAATGTGTGTGATCAGTGTCTTGCGGGAAGACATCATACCTGTCGTAAACTCAGGTTCCTGGGTTGCCCTGGTCAGGCTGAAGGCTGCCTGATGGAATATATTGATATGCCTGAAGAAAGCTGTTTCCCTCTCAGCGGAAAATTAACTCCGGATCATGGATCAATTTCCGAACCGTTAGCTATCGGGGTTTATGCGGTGAAAAAATCAGGGGGGATTAAAGACCTGAAAACAGGGATATTAGGCTTCGGACCTATCGGTATGAGCGTGATGCTCGCTGCCAACGCTCAAAGTGCCGGTAATATTTATGTTACTGATAAAATTGATGAACGTCTTACAATAGCGATGAAAGAAGGGGCAACTTTAACGGGCAACCCCTTGAAAGAAGATATTATTAAAAATATCCTTCTGAAAGAACATCTTGGCCTTGATGTTGTATTTGAATGTTGTGGTCAGCAGGAAGCACTGGATCAAGCTATTGAGCTTCTTAAACCCGGAGGGAAACTTATTGTTGTTGGAATTCCCGAATTCGATCGATGGTCAATGAGTGTTGAAACGACACGAAGAAAAGAGATATCAATTCAGTTCATCCGCCGGCAGGTAAATTGTGTGGAGCTTGCTCTGGAAATGATGAAAAACGGGTTGATCAATGTGAATAATATGGTCACACACCGGTTCCCATTCAACAGAACAAAAGAAGCTTTTGATCTTGTAGCAGATTACAAAGATGGCGTAATGAAAGCAATGATCGATTTTTAGGTAGATTCATCAGGGATTAACGTTAAAAAAATTGTTCGATTCACATCCATGTGCTTTCAATAATCGTTCTTAACACTGTCGTAAAAAGCTTTCAGGATATACCAGGCTTTCTTTTTATCACCATGATCGGACAGTAAACCTTTACGGTTCCACCCGTTCTGATAAACTGGATGCATTCTGCCTGAAGACCTGTAATCAACTAGTAGCCATGGGAAAATACCACATAAATCAGGAACAGTTTTTAAAAGCTTTATCTGGTCTTTATATATCTGTTCCTGGTAATCCTCGCTCCAGCCTGATGCCTCATCTTTTGGCCCATAATTATTACCATAAAGAGCTTCTCCTCCAAATTCAGAAATAACAACCGGCTTGTCTTTGAAAGCCAGGTTCCATTTTACATCTTCGGGTCGTCCCTGCCATGGGACATACCAGCCTAGGTATTCATTTAATGACATGATATCAAAATGACTATAAAGTGTATCCCAGACACTTAATACATTATTTGTGTAATTCTGATCATTAATGACTGAAGTTATAAGTCTGGTTGAATCCAGACGTCTGCATTTATCAGATAAACTTATTAAGGCATTATTCCGGTCGGGAGAGGAATTAGTTTCGTTAGAGAGGCTCCATATTATAACTCCACATCGATTCTTATCCCTGCTGACCATCTCCTTCATCATCAGGTCCATCTTATCAGTTACACCCAGTGCAGAAAATTCAATTTGCTGATAAACTGGTATTTCGTCCCATACCATTATTCCCATTTTTTCGGCCAATGTTATCATATATTCATTGTGCGGATAATGAGCTAATCGCACAACGTTGCATCCTAATTCTTTTGCCCAATTCAGCAGAACCAAAGCATCCGGTTCTGAAAATGCCCTGGCGGCTTTAAAAGGATTCTCTTCATGAATGTTTACCCCTTTCAGGAAAATCGGTTTCCCGTTTAAAAGTATCTTTGATCCCTTCGCCTCAATACTCCTGAAACCTATATTATCAATAATAGTATCAGTTTCACATTGAATAATTATCTTATATAGTTTGGGCCTTTCGGGTGACCAGAGTTCAAATTTTGAAGTGAATTTAACTTCAGCAAAACCATCGTTATTTGATCTGCCACTATAATCAATTTTCAATTCAGGTATCTTTATACTTACGCTCTGAGAAAGAGTGTTCCCATTTATTTTAATCCAGCCAAGAACCTTGTTTAATGAGTTCTTTTTCAGCTGAATGAAATAGTCGCTTATGAAAGAGCTGTAAGTTTCTATCAGATTTACATCACGTGTAATGCCCCCGTAATTGAACCAGTCATAGCCAAGTCCGGGAATCCCGTCTTTCGACCTCTGGTTGTTGACCCTTACAACAATCGTATTCCCACCTCTTTTAACCACATTTGTAATTTCAAACTGGAACGGAGTAAATCCACCTTCATGTTTGCCTAAAAGTTTACCGTTCAGATAGACATCGGCCAGATAGTTTATTGCTCCAAAATGTAAGAAAAGCCTTTTGCTCTTACCAAGGTCATAATTAAATGTTTTTTTATACCATACGGTCCCTTCAAAATATTTCAGTTCCGTCATCTGAGAATTAAAATCTCCTGGTACATTCAACACAGGGCCTCCTTCGAACGAGTATTCAACGAAATCGGTCTTTTTCTCAGGTTTTCTTTCCTGCCATACCTGTCGCCAATCTCCGGCTCCTGCCGGGTCAATAATAACCTTCCATTCCCCGTTGAGGTTAGTGCAATCTCTTGCAAAAACATTAATCATTGCACTTTGAGCATATATTGAACTGAAGCCCGTAATACTGCTGAAAATCAAAACTAAACTGATAAATAGCAATTCATTAACTTTATTTTTCATTATTCTTCCTCTAAATTGCACTAATATTTCCTTACAATAATGCCAATCAATATCTTACTTTCCGATGGATATTTAATCAGTTATAAAAACCTGATATTGTAGTTTATTTAAACTGGAAAAGAGTAACTTTCTGGATACTGACTTTATTGTCCGGAATTCTCAGTCCCGTCCCGGTAAATAAGCTTGTATGAATTTCATCACCGTTCAACCTTCTTTCATTTATCCATTTCCCGTCTTTAAAAGTACCTTCGTCTACAGCTTCCAGGGCCACGTGCATTGAATCATTCTTAGGAATAAAAAACACATCAAGAGCTTTCCCTGCACATATATACTCCTGATTACCTGTCAGGATTATTAAGCCTCCGGCAATTTCAGGTTTCTCTCTTCCTGCAAGCCGGGCTTCAATGGTATAATCTCCAAGGTCGAACCTCTGAACAGGGGATTTTGTATCGACAAGTATTCCTTTCATTGTTCCGTTTCCCTGATGTTCAAGAATAATGTCAGACATATCCTGTAGTACGGAATAGCTTTCCTCAAGCGGATCATTTTTCGCATTTGTTATGTCATCAATTCCAAATGGAGCAAAGCATCCGGCATTATATTGCCCAAATGCATAGAATACTCTGGCGGCACCAATTTCGCCACCTCTTGTCTCAGGTATAAATAATGGATTTCCGCTTCGAGTATATTCCTGGCAAACCCATGTAAATTCATCCATATAAATATCCGGAGCTATAAAATCAATCGAAGGTGCAGCGGCCCTCCATGCGTCAAGAACCTGAGGTAACGGACCTCCGGAGGGATATCTTCCTGGCCAGTAACTGAAAGGTTGCTTCAACCATGCATTCACGTACATGGGCAATGGATATTCTTTCTTTCCTGATGTTGCAACATTTTCGACATACCTGGCATAATTCCATGCCATAAAAAGTTCTTCAGTATAGTTGGAATAAAATTGCCAGTCTTTGCTATCAGTCTTAAGCACACTTTTACCAAATACTTCTTCCCACGATCCGGATGTTTTTAAACCATTTGCTGACCATACTTTGTAAAGCTCCGGGAACAGACTTTCTTTATGTTTAACAAGATAATCAATGAATTCCTGCGGAACAGGACCATTGAATGCTGCATTTGCCGGAGCGCTGAAATCCCTCTTTGCATTTCCTGCAATTGTGCCTAAGTCATAAACTACACCCATCTCATTTTCAACCTGAATAAGCACGACTGTTTGTTTTTCACCATCTACTTCTTTTATGTGTCTCATGAGTGCAGCAAATGCCTTTGCATCAGCTTCACATGATGCATTTCCAAAGGTTGATAAGATGTCCAAAGGAATACCATTTACATCTTTTACCCTGGGATATTTTTCATAATCTTTTTTCACCCAGGCCGGGGCATAGACTGAACTTCCATTTTTCCAGCTGGCGAACCAGATTAAACCCAGCTTAAGATTTGCTTTTCTTGCACCTGCTATAATGCTGTCGACCAATCTAAAATCGAATTTCCCCTGTTCAGGTTCAATAAGTTCCCATGAAACAGTGGCAATAACTGAATTCAGATTCTTTTTGGCCAGTGCTTCCCACTTTGGTCTTATATAATCAAAACCTCCACATGTAGAATTATGCAATTCACCTGAAAGCATCAGGAACGGTTTCCCTTCTATAACGAGACGAGTAGCTGTTCCCTGTTTTTCCAGGTGAGGAATTTGCTTAATATCAGTTTGTGATTTTTGGTTTAAAGAAACATTTTTGTTTTGGGAGCAGCTATAAAAAGTGAATACGGATAACACGACCCCAAAAATCCGGAATAAACTCATTGTTTTTTTCATAGGTTTGATTGTTTTGTCAATATAATTTTTCTATCCTTGCAGCCCATCCTCCTCCGGGAGCAAGATGAATGTCTATTTTGCTGTCTTTGGAAATCTTTATCATTTCCTTTTTATAATCGGTGGCATCGCGGTCCGCATTAATGCCATCTTTAAAGACTACTGCCTGATAATTTCCCTCACCCAGGAATGAAAAATCAAGTGTCAGATCGCGTGCATCCCAGTTACTCATTGCTCCAACGTACCATATATCTCCCTTTCTGCGGGCAATTGCAACATATTCCCCTACTTTACCATCAAGTGGTACAGTTGCATCGAATGTTGTTGGAACTTTGGTAATAAAATCGGTACTTTCCTGCTCTTTCACATAAATTGTGGGGTTATCTGAGAGCATCTGGAGCGGGGCCTCAAATATCACATACATTGCTAATTGCTGGCAGCGGGTGCCCTGGCTCATAGGATTCGAGTTTATTGGTCTGAAGTTCTCCTTATTGGAATTTCTCATAGCGCCGGGGGTATAATCCATTGGTCCCGCCATCATACGCATGTAAGGAATGCTTACAACATAACGCGGTTGGTCTTCAATGGCCCACTTATAATTCTCCAATCCCTTTACACCTTCAAAACCAATTACATTCGGATAGGTTCTTTGCAGACCTGTTGGTTTAAAAACTCCATGGTAATCAACCATCAAATGATAATCTGATGCTTTTTTAGCGATCTCATATAGGGAAGCTACTGCCAGCTGATCATCGCGGTCAACGAAATCAATTTTAAATCCTTTCACTCCCATCCCTGAATAGAGAGGGAATATTTTATCCATCTGCTGTGTAACCGCATACCATGAAGCCCACAGGATCACTCCCACGCCTTTTTGCTTACCATAATCAAGTATTGATTTAAGATCAATCTCAGGGTTTATTTTTGTAAGGTCCAGAATCGCTGACCATCCTGCATCAATAATGATGTATTTTATTTTGTTGGTTGCAGCAAAATCAATGTAATACTTATAAGTTGGTGTGTTCATTCCGGATTTAAAATCCACATGAGAAATATTCCGGTCATTCCACCAGTCCCATGCAACCTGACCTGGTTCAATCCACGAGATATCAGCTAATCTTGAAGGTGAGGCCAGCTTCTGAACCATATCAATATTCAGCAATTCTTTATCCTGGTTGCTTATAACAATTATGCGCCACGGAAAATTACGTGTACCAACAACTCTGGCAATATAGTCGGCTCTCTTAGTCGGTATATAATTGATGCCTCCGTATCCGCCTAATTTTGCTTCCAGAGGGTACGGAGCATATACACCCATAAATCCCTCGTGTGTCTGATTAATATTCAGATACATGCCAGGGTATTCTTCCAGATCGGCTTCGAGGATCACTGCTTTTTTATTATTCCCGACATCTGCCAGAACCGGAAGGAAAGCCAGAGAATCACTGGCAAATTTTGAAATATTTATCTCTTTATAGAGAGCTTCAAATGATGAATTGAAAATTTTACCATCCCTGCAATCCCACATATAAGGCACAAACACTTTATGATCAGCAGTGAAATTAAAGTTGGCTTCTTCATTTTTCACAAAAAGTTCTCCTTTCCTCTTTGTAAAAAAACGATATGCCACTCCATCGTTATATACCCTGAAAATTATTCCGTAATCGCCTTTAAAACTGATTGTAAACTGACTAAACTGATCCGTTATACTTGATTTCTTGTAATTTACAGGAGTAATCACATTGTCTGCTTTCTCAGTTTTCGTTGATAATATTTTCGCATTATCACCAAGTACTTCGCCTCCTTCCAGCTGAAGCGAGATTGATGAAGGTGCAATGATCTGTTGTTCATCGGACTGAACTGACCATTGGAGTTTAGCTCCCGCTTCTACATGCAGATTAATACTGCCATCGGGTGATTTTATTTCAAAAACTTTGCTTTTCTGTGCAATGAGCATAGATGAACTCAGCAGGAACAAAGCAGCTGTTTCGATTAGTCTTTTCTTCATGACAGGGAGAATTAATTTTAGTATTTTCTTAAAATTGTCTATTTACCTTTGCAATTCACCATTATCCGGATTGCCTGGCTGATCTAGCAATTGGATATACGTACTTGGGCCCAGATCGGGATTCTTCCAAGATGATAATGCCCATACCACTTTCTTATCGGGAGTCACTTCGAATACCTGAATGGTACCAGCCCATTCCTCAGTGTTTTTATTACCGGCACACCAGTTGGTTATTACCGTATTTCCATTAGCAAGCCTTGTAGCAGTCTGGTTATTGTAAAGTTTGAAAGGCACATCTGCCTGGGTAAGTTCCCATACTGTTTCACCCTTCATGTTGACCTCACGGGTATATCCCTGGGCATCTCCTGATATTAAGGTATTTCCATTATGCAACCTGATAGCTGACCATGCAGATGGAGCATCAACAGACCATACCTCTTTCCCATCTAGTGTGTATTCGACTACTTTCTTTTCAGCAAATAAACCAACCATTATTGTTTTATTGGGAGTTATCCGCACATGTCTGAACTGTCCGTGTGTGCTTGTTGCAGCTGATTGAATTACAATTTCCTTAAGTAAAGTATTGGTAGCTGTATTAAAAATTAAAACTTTGCCGGGAAAACCATTGAGTACCATAAGTACACTGTCTTTACCAATTGGTTGGCAAGAGTGGGTTTCTGTTCCTTCAGGACAGATATACTGCCATATTATGTTCTTATCCGGTGTGATTATACCGGCACCTGACATGCAGGCATAAACAATATTGCCATTTGAAAGAAGTGTCGCGTCATCAAACTCCTGAATGCGACCAGTGGCTGTTCTCTGGGGAATGGAGTATTTCCAAACAACCTTTCCGTCGCGAACAAGAAACATCGATTGAGCTGTCGGGTTACGCACATCCCATTCACCGACATATAAAAATGGATGCTGGTTTATTCCTTTTCCCGGAAGTTTATAATCCTTATCAATAGTCTGTGCGACTGAAAAGAAACATAACATAAAAAGTAAAACTGAAAGTGTTAATCTGGTTTTCATTTTTTTAATTTTTAAATATAGAAGTATTGGAAACGATTTTGAATTATTACGATTTTAATAATCCTGAATTAAATCTAACTGTTTTCAGGTATAAAACCTTTTTTATTACCTGAGATAATTTTGAATGAACAATTCCCTGGGTTTATAAAAATCCCTTTCCCACGTTTCAGCGAGAGCTCCTTCAGGTTGATGATGAGGTCTGTAGGGAACTGGAAAGATGATCTTTTCACCTTTTGCCTGATTAATGGCGGCATAAACGGAAGTTGCAGGGCAAACCATATCAATTAATCCTATTTCTGTAAAAATTATTGCTTTAGAGTTCTTCAGAATATTTGCTGCATCAAAATATGGCAAAGCTTTAAGCATTTCATTTTTCGGAGCGCCTGATTCAAAAGGCTGAGGCCAGCCACTCATCCGACCAGCTTCGGAACCAAACCAGTCGCACATTGCAGGCACAATTGCTACGACAGCGCTTACCCGTTGGTCCAGCCCGGCAGCTATCAGAGCCTGCCCACCCCCCTGGCTCTCCCCGATCACAAGTATTCGTTCCCCGTCCCATTCAGGTTGCCTGGTCAAAAAATCTATGGTTCTTAACAGGCGTAAATACATACCTCTGAAATAAATATCATCCTTATTGATTAATCCCTGGAGCCAATATATTTTAAGCTCACCTTTTTCAAGATCCTCATAATAGTTTTCCGGCTGATCGTTCAGCATACCGTGTGCATTCAGATCAAAACAAAGTGCTCCCATCCTTGCATACTTCATAGCATTTGAAGGCTCTGACCGGCACCAGGATCCTTTGACACCTGCAGCATGAACAAGCAATACTATAGGGAGTGATTTTGGAGTTGCCTGTTCCGGCTTGGCAAAATAGCCACGGGCAGGTTTTGGACCCAGACAGTTAATCTCAATGTCTTCACATGTGTACCCCTTATCACTCTCAGTACCCAGGACAACTGCTTTTTTTATGTCCCATGGCAGGGCAGCCAGACTCTTTTTCAGGTTATTCCAATAACGATCAAAATCACCGGGACATCTGGTACCCGGGTTTAATTTCAGAGGGTCAATCAACATTCCCAAACTGGCTTCAACTCCTTCAGCTTTTACCTCTATTATAATGGAACAAGGATTATCTGCGGTTCCATTATAAATCACTATGCTGTCTTTACCAATAATTATATTTTTCTGATCAATCAGTTGCAAATTATTTTTCAAAACACGTACGTGGAGAGTATCTCCGGCAAGATTTCCTGCAAAAGCAGTAACTGTAATTTTCTGACCTTTGCTGTAAATACCCGATTTATTGGTCTGGCTCAATGTTAGATCCCTGACCTGGGCAATTACTGTTAAGTGAGTAATTAACAGCGTCATAATGGAAATGAACAGGATTCTCTTCATAATCAAGTATTTTAATTATACGAAATTAATATATTCTCTCATTTTACCATTATTTTGCCATTTGATTTTTGATTTATTTTGAACTCAGATGCCAGAAAGAAACAATATTCAAAAAGAAAATTATATCTTGAGTTTTTATAAATAACCTGACAAATTTTGTCCTCAACAATTTTTGTAATCTAACAGAAAGTATGAAAAAAAACTTGTTAATATCTGTATTAATCCTATTTTCTTATTCATTTTCAATTTATTCTCAAATACCAAATGCTGCAATTCCTGCTGACCTTATAAACAAACCATGGACCGCAAAATGGATAGCGGTGGCAGGAGAACCCTCAAATGACTATGGGGTTTATCATTTCAGAAAAACGATTGAACTGGACAATAAGCCAGACACTTTTCTGGTTCATGTATCAGGTGATAATCGTTATAAACTTTTTGTCAATGGCAAATTTGTCTCTCTTGGACCTGCAAGAGGTGATGTCCGTCACTGGAATTTTGAAACCGTCGATATAGCTCCTTTTCTTAAAGCCGGAATCAATACACTTGCATCAGTAGTCTGGAATTTTGGCGATAAAGATAGTCCAATGGCTCAGATGTCGTACAGAACAGGTTTCATTATGCAGGGGAACGGCATAAGGGAAAAAATAGTCAATACGGATAAATCGTGGAAAAGCATTCGGAATCCGGCATATTTTCCGCTAAGAACAGAACTGAATGCATTTTTTGTTGTGGGATCAGGAGAGAATATTGATGGGGTTAAGTACTTGTGGGGCTGGGAATCAGAGAATTATGATGACAGCAGTTGGAAAGAAGCTGCTGAAATTTCCCCGGGTCTGATGGGGGGCATGTTTTACAACTTTATTGAAGGCTGGCAACTGACTCCCCGTACCATACCAGCTCCGGATTTAATTCCACAACGAATTGCAAAATTACGCAAAGTAACAGGGATTGATAATCCTGGAAATTTTCCGGATGAACCTTCAGCTTTTACTGTTCCGGCAAATACCAGGGCTACGCTTCTTCTCGATCAGGGTTTTGAAACAACTGCCTATCCCAAATTATCAATTTCAGGTGGCAAAAATGCCATAATTACCTTGCAATATGCTGAAGCTTTGTATGAAAAAGGAGATGATCAAAACAGCAAAGGGAATCGCAATGACATAGAAAATAAAGCATTCAGGGGATATGAAGATAAAATTGCCTGTGACGGTGGAAATAACCGGACGTATGTTACTTTATGGTGGCGTGCATATCGCTATGTAAACCTTATAGTTGAGACAAAAAATGATCCTATTGTTATTAATGATTTATATGGGATTTACACAGGTTATCCGTTCAGGATGCAGGCTGTTTTTGAGGCAAAAGATCATCCCGATTTCAATAAGATTCTAGAGACAGGCTGGCGATCGGCACGCCTTTGTGCTCAGGAGACATATACTGATTGCCCCTATTACGAACAGTTGCAATATGTAGGGGATACCCGTATTCAGGCTTTGGTTTCGTTGTTTAACAGCGGAGATGACCGGTTGATGCGGAATGCAATAATTCAGATCAGAAACTCTCACGGCCTAGATGGTTTAACCCAGAGCCGGTTCCCAACCAGTCTGCAGCAATATATTCCTACTTTCTCATTATGGTGGATAGGCATGGTTAATGATTACTATAAATACAGGGGAGACGAGTCATTTATTAAAGATCAGTTGCCGGTAAGCCGGGCAATTCTGCATTTTTTTGAATCGAAACAAATGGTAGATGGATCGCTTGGCAATCTGCCTTACTGGAATTTTGTCGATTGGGCAAAGAACTGGGATGACGGAATTCCCCCTAAAAGCGTAAATGGCTATTCTGCCCCATTAGATCTTCAACTGCTTTTAATCTATGAGACAGCCTCGTACCCTGGAAAAAAGCGTTGGATTGCCTGACTTTGAAAAACTTTACCAGCAAAAAGCTGACCAGTTAAAACAACTTGCTAAGACTATTTACTGGGACAGTGCCAGGGAAGAATTTGCTGATACCCCGGAAAAGAAATATTTTTCACAACACACAAATATCCTGGCCATACTGACTGGGATTGTTGAAGGTGATAATGCCCGAAAACTTATGGGGAAAATTCTTAACGATCAGAGTCTTACACAAGCCACAATTTATTATAAATATTATTTGCACCAGGCTTTGGTAAAAGCAGGAATGGGAAATCGTTATATTGATTTATTGGATGAATGGAAAAATCAACTCTCTCGCGGGCTGACAACATGGGCTGAATCGCCTGAACCCACACGGTCCGATTGCCATGCCTGGGGGGCCAGCCCTAATATCGAATTCTTCAGGATCATATTAGGGATTGAAAGTGATGCGCCTGGTTTTGCAAAGGTTAAAATTGAACCAAATCTTGGAAATCTGAAGAACGTTAAGGGTGAAATACCGCATCCGGCTGGTAAGATCTCTGCAAGTTATCAATATGAAAATGGAAAATGGAACATTAAGATCGGACTGCCAAAAACAATAACTGGATATTTTTTGTGGAATGGAGAACGGCACGAATTGAAATCAGGTGAAAATAGTTTTGTATTAAATTAGGCAGAATGTGATTGACTTGTGACTTAATAAGCAGCGTAATTCAATGAACAGAATAATAGTAATTGGTAGCTCAAATACCGACATGGTTATAAAATCCAAAAAACTTCCTGCCCCTGGCGAAACCATTTTAGGTGGTACATTTCTTATGAATCCAGGTGGAAAAGGAGCTAACCAGGCTGTTGCAGCTGCCAGACTTGGTGGAAATGTGACATTTGTCACAAAAACCGGGAATGACATGTTCGGAGCCGAAGCTATACATTTATTTGACAATGAAGGGATTAATACAAAGTACATTCTTAAGGATATGAAAAATCCATCAGGTGTTGCTTTAATTAATGTAGATGAAAATGGGGAAAATTGTATTGTCGTTGCTCCCGGATCAAATGGTACTTTATCCGCACATGATATTAATGATGAAGTATTTATGACTCTCCCTTCTGATGTGTTCCTTATGCAACTTGAGATCCCATTGGAAATTGTAGAATTCGTAGCTGAAAAGGCAGTTAGTAGAGGAAACAGAGTAATTTTAAATCCTGCTCCTGCCCGGCTGTTGTCAGATAAGTTGCTAAGATGCCTATTTCTGATCACTCCAAATGAATCGGAGGCTGAGTTACTTACCAGTATCAAAGTGCATGATAATGAAACGGCTGAAAAGGCATCATCTCAGCTCATTAAAAGAGGAGTTCAAAATGTTATTATAACACTGGGTGCATCGGGAGCATATATACTATCAGGGAGTGTATCTAGATTAGTTCCCGTAGTACCTGTTAAACCTGTGGATACAACCGCTGCTGGTGATGTGTTCAACGGGGCTCTGGCAGTCGCCATTTCCGAAGGAAAAGATATTGAGGATGCTGTAAATTTTGCTAATAAAGCAGCTTCAATCTCAGTAACACGGATGGGAGCACAGGCATCAGCGCCACATAGAAAAGAAATTTACATATAATCAACTATTAAACAATCATTTATGAGAAAGCTATCAGTAATCGTGATTTTCATCTTACTTCTATTTGCGGCGTGCTTAAACCAATCCGGGGAGAAGAAAAATGCTCCGGTCAGGATCATATTTGATACTGATCTTGGTCCTGATTATGATGATGTTGGCGCACTTGCATTTCTGCATGCAATGGCTGACAGCGGAAAGGCAGAGATCCTGGCAACTATCTCATCGAACAAGAATACACTGGTAGCCCCTTCCATTGAGGTAATAAATACTTATTTCGGCCGCAACAGGTTACCAATTGGTGCCCCAAAAACGGCAGGCGTAAATCAAGGATCTTCGCAGCACTGGGCTGATTCCATTGTTTCAAAGTATCCTCATAAAATAAAATCGACTGATGAAGTTGCTGATGCCGTACAGGTATACAGGAAAACGCTTGTTAACCAGCCCGATAGAAGTGTAATAATTGTAACAGTAGGGTTCTTGACCAATCTGAATAATCTGCTTAAGTCAAAACCTGATAATATTTCTCTTCTTAACGGAAAAGAGCTGGTTCAACGAAAGGTCAAACGACTCGTTTCAATGGCTGGTAAGTTTCCTGAAGGAAAAGAATTTAATATCTGTATGGACTCTGCTGCATCAAAATATGTTTACGAAAACTGGCCCGGTGAAATAATCTTTTCAGGATTCGAAATTGGCTGTGAAATTCACACCGGCTTACGGTTAATAAAATCTGATATAAAGAATAGTCCTGTGAAAGATGTTTTCAGCATCAGCATTCCCCTTTCAGAAGAAGATAAAAACGGGAGGATGAGCTGGGATGAAACAGCAGTACTCATCGGGATATATGGAACCGAAGGTTTTTTCAACACTGTCAGCGGAAAAATTATTGTGAATCCTGACGGAAGTAATAGCTGGAAAAATGATCCTGATGGAAAACAGTTTTATGTAAAACAGAAAATGCCGATACCTCAAATGAGTTCATTTATTGAGGACAGGATGATGCACCAGCCTGTATCAAAGAAAAACAAATAGATTAAAGCATATGTTCATACCACAAAGTTATTCACTGGCAATAATCCTCTGCATCATTACGATGTTATGCTGGGGATCGTGGGGCAACACCCAGAAACTGGCAGGTAAATCCTGGCGTTTTGAATTGTTCTATTGGGATTATGTAACTGGCATTCTTTTGTTTTCACTTTTACTTGGTTTTACTCTTGGAAGCAAGGGTGAAAGTGGCAGGGGATTTCTTGAGGACATCAATCAGGCGGGACAGGGGAACATATTGAATGCAGTTCTGGGAGGCATTATATTCAATGCTTCCAACATCTTATTGGTTGCTGCAATGGCAATTGCAGGGATGGCTGTTGCATTTCCTGTAGGAGTTGGTATAGCCCTTGCACTTGGAGTTATTATCAATTATGTTTTTACTCCAAAGGGTAATCCGTTGTCATTATTCATTGGAGTAGGATTCATTGTTACTGCAATAATTATTGATACAATTGCTTATAAAAAGCATAGCACAACCTTGCAGAAAGTCTCAAAAAAGGGTATCCTGTTATCAGTTTCAGCGGGTGTCCTTATGGCGCTCTTTTATCGTTTCGTCGCCAGTTCGATGATTACCAGTTTTAATGTGCCGGAAGCCGGAAGATTAACTCCTTATTCAGCGATTTTCTTTTTTGCAATAGGAGTGTTTGTAAGCAATCTCCTGTTTAATTACCTGATAATGAAGAAACCATTTGAAGGAGAGCCTCTCAATCCGGCAGATTATCTTAAAGGAAGTTTGAGTACACATCTTACCGGAATCCTGGGAGGTATTATCTGGAACCTGGGCATGGCGATGAGTATTATTGCATCGGGCAAAGCCGGATTTGCTATCTCTTATGGATTAGGTCAGGGTGCGACACTTATTGCAGCTCTTTGGGGTGTTTTTATCTGGAAGGAGTTTAAGGGAGCTTCAAAATCGGTTAATAATATGATTTTCTTCATGTTCCTTGCCTACCTGGCTGGATTGGCTCTTTTGGTATATGCCGGAGCCTAGCATCGTTTAAAACTCCTGACATTTTAAAAAGATTTAATGTTTTTCCTGCATAAAATGAAACTATTGAACTGGTCTTTTACCGTTGGTCAATAGGGATATACTCTTTTATGCCATAAACATCCTTAAAAGCCGGCCTGATTATCCTTTTTGCTGAGAATGTCAACTCTTCGAGGCGGTGCGTACACCATCCGGAAACACGTGCCAGAGCAAAAAGAGGGGTGTAGAGCTCTCTTGGAATTCCGATACATGAATAGACAAATCCCGAATAAAAATCAACATTTATACAAACGACTTTTGTAGATTGCTCTCCTTTAAATTTTCTGAACACCTCAGGAGTAACTTCTTCTACCATTGAATAGAGTTCAAATTCATCTTGTCTTCCTGCTTCGACAGCCAAATCTCTCGCTTTTTCTTTCAGCAAAATGGCCCTTGGATCCGAAATTGTATATACTGCATGACCAATTCCGTATATTTTTCCTGAAAAATCATTAGCTTCCCTGTTAAGAATTTTAAGCAGATAATTTTCGAGCTCTTCCCTGTTTTTCCAATCCTTTACATTTTTCTTAATATTCTCCATCATGTCGAGTACCTTGAGATTGGCACCACCATGCAAAGGTCCTTTCAACGAGCCTATAGCAGAAGTGACAGCGGAATAAATATCAGTCTCGGTCGAACTTGTTACCCGCATAGTAAAAGTAGAATTATTGCCACCTCCATGCTCTGCATGAAGTACAAGAGACAGGTCAATCAGATCAGACTGCAGTTTTGTGTACGATCCCTCTCCTTTTATCAGATAGAGAAAGTTTTCCGCCGTACTGAGGCTTGACTGCGGATGACGGATTGACAATGTTTTTCCTTTATAAGCATGTCTCAGGGCCTGGTAAGAATAGGCAATAATAGATGGAAATTTGGCTATAAGATTAAGAGACTGCCTTATCATGTTATTTAGAGAAATATCATCAGGGGCCTCATCAAGTGTGTATAACCCAAGGACCGACCTGGCAAGCATATTGAGAACATCCTTTCCTTTCATTGATAATATCATATCATTGGTGAAATTGTCCGGCAATGATCTTAATGAGGCAAGATGGGATGAAAACTCAGCAAGCTCAACTTTATCTGGCAAACGGCCCGTAAGTAAAAGAAAAACCGTTTCGTCAAAACCATGCCTTTTCTCTTTCTGGAAACCATGAGTGATCTGCTCAATATCAATTCCCCTATAAAGCAATCGGCCGGGAACAGCAATAACTCTGTCATTTTCTTTTTCATAACCTACGACATCGCCTATATTTGTCAACCCTACCAATACTCCTGTCCGGTCGTTGTTCCTCAGACCACGCTTGACATCAAATTTTTCAAATAATTCATTATCAATCTGACATGATTGTCTTACTGATTTTTCAAGCTTTAAAAAGAAATCTTTATCTTTCATAAAAATGATATTACATATTTGAAATAATGACATCTGCAAATTCAGATGTTTTTAAGAGAATTGCATTATCCATCAATCGGTGAAAATCGTAGGTAACCTGTTTACTCTGGATGGTTTTCTCAATGCCATTATAAATATTTTCTACTGCTTCGTTCCATCCTAAATATTCAAACATTAACGCACCAGAGAGTATTACAGAACCCGGATTAACTTTATCCTGGTTTGCATATTTGGGGGCAGTGCCGTGAGTCGCCTCAAAAATGGCATGACCACTCTCAAAGTTTATATTTGCTCCCGGGGCTATACCAATTCCTCCCACAATTGCTGCAAGCGCATCGGAAATATAGTCTCCGTTAAGATTTAATGTTGCTATGACCGAATATTCTGAAGGTCTGGTAAGAATCTGTTGCAAAAAAGCATCAGTTATAACATCCTTAATAATAACCTTCCCATCGGATTCAGCCTTCTTCAGCAGCCTGTCTGCAACTTCCCTGCCCTTCTCAATTGTAATCTGTTTATGTTGTTCCCAGGTAAAGACATCATCAGGGAATTCTCTTTCAGCAAGAGCATATCCCCATTTCATAAAAGCCCCTTCCGTAAATTTCATAATGTTCCCTTTGTGAACAAGTGTTACAGAAGGCAGCTTTTTGCTGACAGCAAATTTAATCGCTTGCCGCACAAGCCGTTCGGTTCCTTCGACCGATACAGGTTTTATTCCGAGTGAGCATGTATTGGGGAAGCGGATTGACCGTACTCCCATCTCGTTAATTAAAAACCTTTTCAGCTTCTCTGTTTCCGGTTTGCCATTTAAAAATTCTATTCCGGAATAAATATCTTCAGTGTTCTCCCTGAAGATGTGCATATTCACTTCTTCAGGATTTATAACAGGACCCGGGACCCCCTTGAAATACCTCACCGGTCTGTAACATGTGTAGAGATCCAGTTCCTGGCGAAGAGCAACATTTAATGAGCGCATTCCTTCGCCAACTGGCGTGGTTAGCGGGCCTTTAATTCCTACCAGGTACTCCTTAAAAATCTTCAGCGTTTCTTCAGGCAACCAGTTCCCGGTTTTATTAAAAGCTTTCTCCCCTGCAAGAACCTCCTTCCAGATAATTTTCCTTTTACCTTTATAGGCTTTATTTACAGCTTCATCAAAAACACGCACTGAGGCTCTCCAGATATCCGGACCTGTTCCGTCACCTTCAATGAAAGGGATGACCGGATTATCAGGAACAGTTAGTCTGCCGCCATATAATTTTATCTTCTCAGCGTTCATTTTTTTGCAATTTCCTGATTATATTTAAAGCACTACCCTCTCTGAACCACTCTATCTGTGATTCATTATAAGAATGGTTCGCAACGAATTCTTCTTTTGTTCCATCAGAATGATTTAATGTGATAATCAATATGCTGCCGGAGGCAAGTTTTTGCAGTCCGATTATATCCATTTTATCATTCTCTCTAATCTTGTTGTAGTCCTCTTTATTTTGAAAAGTCAATGTCAGAATACCCTGCTTTTTCAGATTTGTTTCGTGAATTCTTGCGAACGATTTTACAAGAAGGACCCTCACGCCAAGGAACCTGGGTTCCATCGCCGCATGTTCACGCGAAGATCCCTCACCAAAATTCTCCTCACCCACAACAACTGATCCCAAACCTTTGTAACGATACTCCTTTGCCACCGAGGGGACAGTATTATATACACCTGTCAACTGATTTAAGACATTATTGATCTGACTATTAAAAAAATTAACAGCACCGATCATATAGTTTTCGGAGATATTTTCGATGTGCCCACGGTACTTTAACCAATACCCTGCCATTGAAATATGATCGGTGGTACATTTTCCTTTGGCTTTTATCAGCAGAGGAAGGTTAAACAGATCATTCCCCTCCCATTCCTTAAAAGGTTTAAGCAACTGTAACCTTTCAGAATCTTCAGCTATTTTTATTTTGCCTGGTTTTCTTTTATTATCCTGTACCTGATATCCATTTCCGACCTTACCAAAGCCCGTTTGTGGAAGATTAAAGCCTTTCGGTTCAGCTAATCTGACCTTTTTACCTTTAGTGTTGACCAATGTATCAGTTATCGGATTGAATGTAAGTTTCCCGGCTATCGCAATAGCTGTGACTATTTCAGTGGAGGCAACGAAAGCATATGTATTTGGATTTCCGTCAGCCCTTTTTGAAAAGTTCCTGTTAAATGAATGCACAATTGTATTTACACTTTTATTATCAGCATCTTTACGTGACCATTGTCCAATACACGGACCACATGCATTGGCAAAAACTACACCCCCGACTTTTCTGAACAATTCAAGAAACCCTTCCCTCTCAGCAACTGAACGAATCTGTTCAGAAGCAGGGGTTATCCTGAAATCAGATTTCGCGATAAGATTTTCAGATAATGCATTTTTAACAACTGAAGCAGCCCGTGAAATATCTTCATACGAAGAATTGGTGCACGATCCGATAAGTCCAACTTCCACATCAACTGGCCAGCCGTTCTTCTCAGCTTCCTCTTTCATACGTGAAACGGGCGTTGAAAGGTCAGGTGTGAATGGGCCGTTAATATAAGGCTCCAATTCGGAAAGATTAATCTCAATGTACTGATCATAATATTTGCCGGGTTCATAATAAACCTCCGGATCTGCAGTAAGGTGCTGCCTGTTTTTGTGTGCCAGTCCGGCTACATCTTTTCGTCCCGTTGCTGTAAGATATTCTGCCATTGCATTATCGAAGCTGAAAATGGAACTGGTAGCTCCGGTTTCTGCTCCCATATTGCAAATAGTAGCTTTACCAGTGCATGAAAGCGATTCTGCACCTTCGCCAAAATATTCAATAATACAACCTGTTCCTCCGTTTACATTAAGCAACCCGGCTATCTTCAGAATCACATCCTTTGCAGATACCCATCCGCTCAGCCTGCCGGTAAGTTTTATGCCAATAATTTTTGGAAACTTTAACTCCCATTCCATTCCTGACATTACGTCAACAGCATCAGCGCCGCCTACGCCGACAGCCATCATTCCAAGTCCTCCGGCGTTGGGAGTATGGGAATCCGTTCCAATCATCATTCCCCCCGGAAATGCATAATTTTCAAGAACAATCTGGTGAATGATACCTGAGCCCGGTTTCCAGAAACTTATATCATATTTGTTGCATGCCGAACTTAAAAAATCATAAACTTCCTTATTGGTTGTAAGGGCTGATTTCAGATCCTCATCCGCTCCTGATTTTGCCACTATGAGATGATCGCAATGGACCGATGAAGGAACCGCAGCTTGCTCTTTACCTGTTACCATAAATTGCAGCATCGCCATCTGGGCAGTCGCATCCTGCATTGCCACTCTGTCGGGTTTAAAATCAACGTAATCAACTCCTCTCCTGAATGATTCTTTTTGAAATTTCTCAAATACATGGCTGTAGAGAATTTTCTCGCTTAAGGTCAAAGGGTGCCCAAGAATTTTCCTTATTTCACGAATCTTCGAAGGCATGTCCCTGTAAAAAGCTTTGATCATTTCAAAATCAAATATCATTTTGCACCAATTTTTTAACTATTCAGTTTCTAATTTGTCCGTTCCCTTTAATGATCCATTTGTAAGTTGTCAGTGCTTCCAGAGCCATTGGTCCGCGTGCGTGCAGTTTTTGAGTTGAAATACCAATTTCAGCTCCAAGTCCGAATTCTGCGCCATCAGTAAAAGCAGTTGAAGCATTTGCATAGACTGAAGAAGCGTCTACCATTTTAAAGAACATTTGAATCCGTTCTATTTTCTCAGAAATTATGGCTTCGCTATGTTTTGAACCATATCTGGAAATGTGGATCAGTGCATCTTCAAATGAACCAACAGTTTTGATGGCCATCTTGTAGGAAAGGAATTCTGTTCCATACGAATCTCCGGTTGCTTCTTGGAGCAGTTCAGCCGGATATTTTCCTTTTAATGAGTTGTAAGCTTTCTCATCTGCATAAATCAGCACATGGGAATCAGAGCAAAGTCCAACCAGATAATGAATATCCGTTAAACGGTTTTCGTGAATTATAAGGCAGTCGAGAGCATTACAAACGCTTACTCTTCGTGTCTTTGCATTATTAATTATTTTACGTCCCATTTCTTTGTCTCCGAATTCATCAAAATAGGTGTGGCAAATCCCGGCACCCGTTTCTATGACCGGTACAGAAGAATTCTCCCGGACATAATCAATTAAGCTGCGGCTCCCCCGCGGAATTATAAGATCGACATATTCGCTGGCATTTAATAACTGTGTGGTCTCTTCACGACCAGCAGGCAAAAGAGTAAGAACATTTTTATCAATATCATTTTTCTCAATAACACTCCTGATTACCTGCACAATGGCCTTGTTTGAATTTATAGCATCGCTTCCCCCTTTAAGGATGCATGCATTTCCTGATTTCAGGCATAAAGAAAAGACATCAAATGTAACATTTGGTCTGGCTTCGTAAATGACACCGATTATACCAAACGGGACAGATATCCTGGATATTTTCAGACCATTTGGTCTGGTGTTTTCCATTAATATACGGCCAGCAGGGCTGGGCAATTCAGCTATTTTTCTTATATCGGAAGCAATAGCTTCAATTCGTTCAGCGTTCAGAAACAAACGATCGTACCTTGGATCGGTTTCACTCATTAACGTAAGATCTTTCCTGTTCTCTGCAATTATGTATCCGGAATTTGCAACAGCATTATCAGCAACCGATAACAGTATCTTATTAATGAAACTATTATCCAGAGCGTTCAATGCACGACTAGCAACCTTTACTTTTTTAAAAATGGGAGTGCAATCCATCTGAATACTTTCAGGTTACAAATTCAATCGCATATCTGACTGCTGTTTTTATTCTTCTCATTAATGAACAGATAGTCATAATGAATAATTGGTTTGCTTAACTTTTTACCAATGTTCATTTCAACCTTCTTCGAATCGTACTGAGATTTTCCCAATCCAATATTATTCCTTTTCTCATCAAAAATCCTGACTATATCACCACTTTTAAAGAATCCTTCAACTTTGGTTATCCCGATCATAAGAAGACTACTTGCCTTTTCACCAGTCAGAGCCTCTTTTGCACCATCATTCACAATCACTGCACCTTTGGCAAAAGTGTCTGAATGTGAAAGCCATTTTTTAACACCAGTTTCACTTTTACTGCTGGCTTTGAAATGGGTGTAAGGGACATCTTTCCCTCTTACGATATCCGTTATTACAGAGTCGCGGGTTCCATTAGCAATGAACACATCGATACCCTGAGAGGCTATTTTCCTGGCTATTGAACATTTAGTGATCATCCCGCCTCTTCCATATTCCGATTTTACAGATGAAATATATTTATCAAGATCTTCAGAATCCTTTTTAATTTCGGTGATCAGTTCTGTTCCCGGCTCCCCTGGGATTCCATTATAAAGACCATCAACATTCGAGAGAATAATAAGCGATTTGCAGTCCATCATTGAAGAAATCAGCCCCGACAATTCATCATTATCTGTGAACATAAGTTCATTTATCGAAATGGTATCATTTTCATTAACAATTGGCAATACTTTGTTTTCAAGCATTGCCGAAATGCAGTTTTTCATGTTAAGGTAATGCCTTCGGTCCCTGAAACTTTCTTTGGTGGCAAGCAGCTGGCCCGCCTGAATTCCGTATTTGCCAAAGAGAAACTGATAGCTCGACATCAGTTTCACCTGTCCGATGGCGGCCCAAATCTGTCTCGCAGCAATTATATTGGTTTTTTTGGAAGGAGATATCTCACTGCGACCCGCTGCCACGGCTCCTGATGATATAAACACAACTTCAAGCCCCTGTTTATAAAGAATAGCAACATCCTCAACCAGCCGTAATATTCTTCCGTCGTTGAGTGAACCATCGCTGCATGTAATAACATTGCTTCCTACCTTAATAGCAATTCTGTTAAACTCAGGCTTGTTGTTTTTCAATTTAATATTATTTACGCTTGTTATAATATTATTTGTCGCAAAAATAATAGAAATAGTGAATATATTATAGTAAAACTGAATATTTTAGAAAATACGTTTATAGATACAGGCAAATACTATTTCCCCATATGAATAACAACCACTGATCCTTCCTCTTTACATGTAAAATTTATAAAGAGCTTATGAAGCTGATTAACAGAGGAGGTACGAATTAGGAATACTAAAATTCAAAATCAAGAGCTTTGTCTATCAGGAATTGTTTGATTTCATCTTCAGGAGGCAAAGGAACGGGGTACTCGATGAGTTCTGAGTACTTGATATCTTTGAAATGTAAGTTGTTCACGGAATAATTTCTAGGAAAAAAGCTAATAAGAATGAACGAAAATAGCTTAAAAAACTACTAATAAACAGCATCAAATGGCGTTTTTAATAGGATTGCTTAACCATCTCATGATCCCAGAATAAAAACCATTATTTTACCGTTATTTCTCCTTCAATTCTTATATCAGATGAAGATGCCCCTACAAGTAATTTCACTTTCCCTGGCTCAAGAACCCATTTCTGCTGATCCGGGTCAAAATATTGCAAATCATTGGCTTTTAAAGGTATTGTAACCTTAATTGTCTCTCCTTTTACGACAAAAACCCTTTTGAATCCTTTTAATGCTTTTGCCGGACGTTCAACTTTCGAATCAGGGAAACTCACATAAAGCTGTGTAACCTCATCGCTATCGTAATTACCGGTATTCTGAACATTAAATGCAAGATTGACCTCCTCATTCTTATTAATAGTATTCTTTTCAGGCCTTAAATCGGAATATCTGAAACTTGTATATGATAACCCGTAACCAAATGGAAAGAGAGGTACATTTTTATCGTACAAATAGGTTCTTCCATGTCGTATATTATAATCGAGAATCGGAAGCAATTGGTCTATCGAAGATGTCCATGTCTGAACCAGTCGGCCGGCAGGACTTACTTTGCCAAAAAGTATATCAGCCATTGCACTGCCCATTTCCTGACTGGATTGACTTACATGCAATATTGACGGAACGTGCTCTTTCGACCAGTTTATTGCGTAAGGAAAACTGGAAACCAATACAAGAACTGTCTTTGAATTAGCTGCCAGTACCAGTTTTACCAGATCTTCCTGTTCAATAGATATTGCCTGTCTGTCAACATCTTCGCGCCCATCGCTTGGAACATGGTTTTGTCCCCAACCAAGGTTATAGCTCAGGGGATGATTGCCGATACAAACAATAGCTATATCACATTCTTTAGCAGCTATTACTGCCGAATCGGCTTTGTTACTTGCTGCATACCTGATAATTACATCTTCACCCAAAGCATTTTTAATACCCTTCAGAATACTGATTCTATAAGCAGGAGTACCTGAATACCAGTCGAAAATAACTGAATTAGCAGATGGACCGATTACAGCTATTGACTTTATTTTGTCTTTCTGAAGAGGAAGCAGCATGTTTTCGTTCTTCAAAAGAACAATTGATTTTTCAGTAGCTTCTCTTGTCAGATCGCGTGCCTGCTGCTTAGTCCAGGGAGCAATCGTATCTGCAACTCCTATGCCTGAATAAGGATTCTGGGATGAGTTATCAAGTAATCCAAGTTTTAGTAAAATTCTCAAATTTCCATATATAGTTTCATCAATATCTTTTTCAGATAATAACCCTTTGTCCAAAGCTTCTTTGACTGAAGACCTGTAATCATCGAGAAACATTGTGATACCAGCTTTAATACACTCTGCTGCAGCTACAGGCAAGGAGGTAAAATATGCATGTGTAGTCAATAGTTGCTTAAAAGCGCCTCCATCGGTACAAATTATGCCTCTCAATCCCCAGTCTTTCATTGTAACATTTCGTAAAACCGGGTTAACGATGCAGGGGATACCATTATATTTATTGTAAGCGGTCATGAAGCACTGTGATCCACCCTCTGTAACACCCTTATAAAAAGCGTATGAATAATACTCGCGGAATAATCTTTCGTCAAAATCAGAACTGTTATATGCACGGTTGTTTTCATTGCTGTTTGCCAGAAAGTGCTTCATGAGCGAGGCTGTTTTCCAGTACACCGGATCATCACCCTGAAGTCCTTTAACATAGGCTGTTACGAGTGTTGCATTCAGAAAGGGATCTTCCCCATAGCATTCCTCAGTTCTTCCCCATCTGATATCACGGCCAAGATCGGCATTAGGAGCAAAAACAATTAAGCCCGCAATACTGTATTTCTGATTTTGAGCCAGAAACCGGCATTCAGTTGCTTCACAGTCTGCAACCTGCTTTAAAAGATCAGGATCCCATGTCTCTGCCAGACCAATTGCCTGCGGGAAAGTAGTGGTGGGGGCAGCTTTTGCTCCTTTAACGGCCCAGTTAGCCGGACCGCTGTAAGCCAGACCATGTATCCCCTCAATTGTATGCGTACCTTTAATTCCAAGACGCGGTACTGAAAGTCTTGTTGACAGGCAACTTATTTTTTCATCCAATGTCATTAATGAAATAAGATTTCTGATGCGGGCATCTTCAGTAAGCCGATTATCCTGAAACGGATAATTTTGTGCGGAGGCTATCAGATGCAAAAAAACAAGGCAGGTAATCAATTTTATTTTTTTCATTATTGTACTTTTTTAGCTCCAATTAATTAAAATACTTTATTACGCTTCTTATCATCTTCATTATTGTAAATGAATTATTATGAAGACAATAATAATCAATAACGATCGTATTACTTCTTTTCGAAACTCAAATTTACGAATTTGTAAGGTTTATTGCACATCAATATATTCTTGCTGAGGTATTAGTCTTGAGATATATTTATAAAGTGTATTTTAGACACTTAACCGATGAAAAATCATTAAACATGAGTATTCGTTTATCTCCATTTAATCTGGAAGGGGGAAATTATTATTGTTTTAATTTTCGTTATTATCTTTATCGGGCGGCAAAAACAATGTTCCTGAATTGTGAATAGCTTTCTTATTTAACTTTAATGACTTTCCTAAGACAAATTGTTTTACCCCCTTTAGTAATACCCTGAATATTAACCTGATAGTCAGAAATAAAATCAGATGTCGAGAACTCAACCCTGGCAATCCCTGCTGAATCGGGCTTTACAGATGGATTCCAGTAAAGTGTATTTCTGAAATCAGGTATCCGTCTATTCTTCATTTCTGCAGAAGAATAATCAGGTGATACAAATGAAACTACCGGATCAATTGCACGACTATGAAGCCTGGCAGCATACCCCGGAAGAGTCACAGAACTGAAATCGCCCGATTTTGTAATTATATTCACCAAACCATAAAACAAATAATCACCTACAAAATATTTTTCCTTCACTGCATCTATTTTTTCAACAAGCTCAGGATCCAGATTAGCTATAATTGAGGGATCATTAATTATTACTCCATCAATCATCAAGCCAGGTGCAGTATCATACGTTTTATTAACAACAGGATCAGATATTGATATTTCATAACCGCCCTTTTTATTTTTCAGGAAAATACCAGGCATCAGCTCAAAAAACACCTCCTGCATAACTGGTAGTTTAATATAATCTGCCATAATCAGTTCGATATCAGGTTTCCCATAAAATCTTCTTGATTTCAGTTTTGGAACGACGAAAGGAACAGTGTCCCCGATTGAAGAGGAACCATAGATTTTCCTTACCTGATAGTTGACACTCCATTTCAAAATATACGAAGGAATGGGTTTTTTAACAGAATCAATCAGAATTTTGGATTGAAGATATTGACCGGAAAATGAGGATTCAATATTAATTACGTGATTTTTAGCCACTTCCTCAGGCTGTATTATTAATTCTCTAAAACCTCCATCAATATCAGTATTGAATCTGAAATTCCCGTTATTGTCAGTTCTGGCATATTGAAAAACGGCCTCTTTACCTGGAATTGACAAGAAAAGATATTCATCAGAATCAGCTGCCTTCTGATCTTTGGTAATAAGTTTTCCAAAAATGTAATGGTTCTCTTTTTCGGCCTCGTATTCAAAGACAGACTGATCATTGGCTAAAATTGTTCTCCAATTAATCCAGTTACTTTTCACATTTAAAAGAAGACTATCTATATATTCAGGAGTAAGTTCGTCAATTCCGGAGCTATTAAGTTTATTCGATGGTATTACTCCATACTCCGAACCAAAGATCAGATAATCATTAAGGTTCATGATCTCTGTATCATTTGTTTCAGGAGCTACCGATATACTGAGATTTGTTGAATTCAAATCTGCTGTTAATTCAGATCCTATCTCAACTTCAAGAGATATTTTATTCCTTGTTTTGCAGCTGTCAACCGAACGGAGAGTTGGTAAAGGTGTTTTCTTTCCTGGGGTAAAAATGTATCTTTCACAGATTGGCTGACCTTTTAGATCAAATACTGTTATCTGATTTATTCCTGCACTAAGTAACTTTTTAGGAACAGTAATCTCCGTTACTGCGCCCGTAATCCTTTCAGAACTCACATAATTGATTATCCCGTGAGTCTGAATAAACAGATAAAAAATATTACTGTTCTCTGAGCGGAAATTCTCATCGGTGTTAACAGTTATTTCCAGATTATCTGGTTTAAAATTGTTTGCTTTCAGAGTCAGTCCGGTATTAGAAGTCTCCTTAATGATTTTTCCATTTTTAAGTATATTGCCAGTACTTAGCTTCCCTTTAAAAGCTTTGGTACTAAACGCATTATAGACTTTTATATCCTTCATAAAGCAATTAAAAGGCAGAAAATTTTTCATCCAGCTGGTATATGCCCTTATTGTGTACGTCCCTGAACTTAAAGTATCGGGTAAAACAATTTGCCCCGGACCGAAACCTTCCTCCATAAGGATACGTTTTTGAACTATTGGCTGGTTTTCAGCATTCAGCAGTTCAAAATAGACAATTTTGCTGTTTAATGAAGGTTTAAAACTTTGCCTGTCAATTAAATACACATTAAACCATAAATCTTCCCCGGCAATATATGCTTCTCTGTCGGAGTGAATAAAAATTTCTTCAAGCGGGACTGACTCACAGTATTTTAAAAACTTTTGACTAAGATAATCCGGCATATCTTTCTGTGTTTGGCCATAAACACCTTGCAGAAACAGGAACTGTATCAGAAAAAGAATAGCCGGTTTTAGTTTTTTTATCATTTAAAATACTTACTTAGATAATTTGTTATTTATCATCCGTCCAGAAGACAGGTTCAACAGTTGTTCCTCTTACAGTGCAATCGGCGCAACCTTTGGTATAAGTAATTATCCTGTAGGGCGGTGGTGGCATTGGTACAGATACAATTACCCAAACATCGGTATTAAGATTTGGAATCGGGGCATTTCCGAAAATAGTATCACTGGCGCAGGCTGTATAAAGGTTTATCAGACCAGCAAAATTATCTTTAATAAAAATTCTTTTGGATGAATTACCCGAAACACTGAAATAACCCAGAATCTTTTCATCCGGATCATCAAGACAATTAATATTGCTTGGAACAGCCGATGGTATCAAATCATAAAGACCTCCTACCTGTTGAGAAAAATTTTGCAATTTATTCCAATAGAGGTACTCGTCTTCACTCAGGGAATATTGGTTGACCAACATACTGTATTTTACACTTAACCTGTCACTTGCATTCGAAATGTAATTTATCGGATAACGATCAACTTTGGCTTCATCAATAACAGAGGTGTTTTTAATATTAATCACATCTGAATTATCTGATATCCAGCATGTTCTGTTTGTAACTGAATAGGGAAGAATGAATTCCCATGTCTCAGTATACTCCCATCTGTAGTACTTGCACTGGTTAGTCGGATCATGTGTATTTAAGTAAACCTGACAACCCTGCTGGGACGGACTACCCCCTGTTCCTATTTCAATATTCTCCTTTTCATAATATAAGCTGTCTATCGGGGGAACAGGCGTTAAATCCACAGGGAATGACTCGTAAGTATGATTATTATATGTTGCATTTAAATTGATGTGCAAAGTATATTGTCGTCCTATTACACCCCGAAATACTGAAGGATCAGAAACATAGGTTCCTGAAACGGTTTCTTTGAAGTTGAATGTATTTTCAAGATCATCGGATACAGTTACGGTGCATCCCTTTACCGGATTTGCAACATTCCTTACTCCAAGCGGCAATGATCGTGACAGTTTTATAATATAAGGACCGGGTTGGTCGGTAATTATACCTTCAACCACAAGTAACTCCTTATCCTCGGTGGTTTGAGGAATAAACTGAGTAATACAGCTGTTAATAAGCAGTAATATTGATAGTAATAATAATAGCCGGTTACGTTTCATAACTGATTTAAAAATCAAAATTAAAAGTGACTGACGGAATAGCTCTGCCGAACACCGATAATTTATAGCCTTCAACAATATCACCCTCGTTTTTAAAGTAGATTGAATACACATTTTCCCTGCCAAGAAGATTATAAACGGAGAATGTCCAGTACGGATGAGCAAGCCTGTGCGATTTAAGATTCCCATTTACCCTGAAAGAGATATCAAGGCGTGAATAATCAGGAATCCTGTATTCATTCCTGTCAGAATAATCCACCAGCAGTTTATCGCTTATATCGTATGTTGCGATAGGATAAGTTATAGGACGGCCGGTGCTCCACGTATAATTGGAAGAGAAGCTGAACCGGCGTGAAAAATAATAGTTAAATGTAACCACCAGATCGTTGGGCTTGTCAAAATCTGCAGGGAACCATTTTCCAGAATTAATAATTTCGTCGCTGAAAGTACCCAGGCTTTTTTCAAA
Source organism: uncultured Bacteroidales bacterium (assembly GCA_963838215.1). Taxonomy (GTDB): domain Bacteria; phylum Bacteroidota; class Bacteroidia; order Bacteroidales; family VadinHA17; genus LD21. The sequence goes on from CAWIQG010000003.1 coordinate 940,536, forward strand.
TGTTCTTGCATAGGTATAACCCACACTGTACTGAACCTTTCCTACCGTCTTTTTCAGTGTTAGTTCCAGTCCATAAGCTTTACCTTTAACATTAACAATATCTTTTTCGATGGGGTCGTCCATTATCAGGTCAGTTCCTCCTTTAAAATCGACCATATTCCTTATTTCCTTATAATAAATCTCTGCTGAACTTTCAAAACTGTTTCCAAAGAGCATTTTATAAAAGCCGAGTGCAATCTGGTCGCCAATTTCAGGTTTCAGATAATAATCACAAAGTTTCCATGTATCTGTCGGGGCTATTGATGTGGAATTTGAAAGAAGGTGAAGGTATTGTCGTGTTCTGTTATAATTTATTTTAAAAGAGCTCTGGTCGTTTATTCTGAAATTCAATGATATTCTGAATTCCGGGCCGGCATACTTACTGACAACCTGGCCAGGTTTGAATTTAAGCGTGTCTACAATAGTCGATATGCTTTTTGAGTACTCAGGGTTATAAATCATGACCGACTGCGGACCAAAAGAGAAAAATGAGGACATTCTAATTCCAGCTTCAATCGACATATAATTTGTAAGGATGAATTTATCGTCGACGTACAAGGCCCCTTCCAATGCCCGCTCCCTGTCAATTTTTTTTGGAATAACAAGCGATGAGTCTCCGATAGGGAGATAGTTCCCCGGGTTTACGGTATACCAGGTAAGATCAAGACCATAATTAATTTCATTTCTCCCGAGAAACCAGTTAAAATCTGCTTTAAAACCTGTACTGTTCACCTTATGGGAAAGAGCAAATGCTTCGGAAGGAATATCCTGACTTGTTATATCATAATTATAAGAACTATTGTCTATTGAAAGGGAAGAAAAAAATGTACTACTGAAAAAATGTCTCCATCTCAATGCAAAAATTTCATTATCATAACTATAAACCGTGTCGGAATTGAACCGGAAAGAGTCGTGGCTATAATATGATGATAATTCTATTTTATTGTTCTTATTTAAGTCATAGGTTATCTTTCCGTTCAAATCGTAGAATGATGCCCTGCTCTTGCGCAGAGCGGGATCATCAATCAAACCAAAAACCCAGTTTGAGTATGTGGTACGTGCAGTAAGGATGTAGGTTAAAGTATCTTTTATTATAGGACCTTCGACTGAAACGTGGGTTGTTATCGGGCTTATACCGGCACTTCCGTTAAATTCATTCCTGTTGCCATCTTTTGTTCCTATATCAAGTACTGAGGATATTCTGCCGCCATACCGTGCCGGGATTCCTCCTTTATATAATGTAACATCTTTTATAATGTCTGAATTGACAGCTGAAAAGAATCCGAAAAAATGAGACGAATTGTATATTGGTGCCCCGTATAAAAGAATCAGGTTCTGGTCAGCAGAGCCTCCTCTTACATTAAAACCAGCCGATCCTTCTCCGACAGTCTGTACCCCTGGAATTAAAAGGACACTTTTTATTATGTCTGATTCCCCCAGTGATGTCGGTGACAATCTGAAAGAGGTTATATTGATCTTTTCTGCCCCGACCTCAAATCGCTGGAGTGTCACACTTTTCTGAGCAGAAACAATTGTTTCTTTCAGTGGTATTAGCACACTGTTCATTTCTACATTCAGTTCCCCCGACCCGTTAACAACCATGTTAATCATTTTTTCTTTCATTCCGATGAATGAAAACTGGAGAAGGTGAATTCCGCGTGGTATGCTCATTGTATAAAATCCATACTCATTTGAGATTGTTCCTGTTGAGAGTTTCTGAACGAAAACTGTTACTCCGGCTACAGGCTCTTTTGTAACTTTATTTGTAATATATCCTGAAACAATAACATTCCCAGGATTATTTCTTTCAGCAGGATTACCGATTTCCAAAGTTGAATTTCCTGCCATTTGCTGGCTTTCTGAGGAGCTGGCATACTCCGTTGGGGGAAGAAATTTATTCTCTTTTTCTATGGGTTCATTAGAAATCTTTACAGCAAAATTACTTGTGATTACAATATTTCCTGAATCATCAATATAATAATAAAGAGATGTCCCGATAAAAAGGTTATCCATAACACACGAGAGATTGTTGCAACCAGGATAATCGCGCAATTTCAGATCCTTAACCCATTCATCTTTATAAAAGAATTTTACAGGAAAAACACTTTCAACTTTTGATACAAATTCCTTAAATGTAAGATTCCTGTAATCCCAGGAAATATTATATTTTTCCTGGGCCCCCAGTTTGCAGCTTAAAGACATTATTAAAATAAGGGTACAGAACTTTAACTTCATAGGAAAACAGATCTATTGGCTTATACTATCATAATATCTGATTACAGGAACAAAACTTTCAGGGTCTTTTTTCGAAATTTTTAATTTATTTTTTTTAATGAAATTTTTGATCTGAGCTTTATCTTTATCTAAAATCTTAAATAAGTCACTCTTGCCCGTGAGTGGATGAACAATTCCATCTTTCAGGAAATATACACGGAAGGTTTGATAAAATATGTCGTATTTTCCTTCAACAGCAAGTAATTCAATCTCTTTGCGGTATTTGACATAAAGAGCAGATTTCCCTTTATATAAAACATTGACATAACCTTTAAGAGTCTTAAGACTATCCTCCTGCAACCTGGTAAAATTATATTTCTTGTTTCCGGATATAATAGAAAAACTATCTATCATTTCTTTATTTAACTGCAGAATTACCCCGTGATTTGTCGGAGTCATTATTTCGTCATTATATATATCATATCTGATAACAATATTCTTAAATGATTTACCATTTATTGAAATTGTACCGGGAAGGAAATCTCTGAAAAAAAGGAATTGATCTTCCCTGATTTGAATATATAAGTTCCTCCACACCGAACCATTATAAAGAATCTGATTTTCGGTAAGGGTATCACTTCCATTCATATTTAAAAATTTAAATTCAGAATCAGTGGTACCTATTCCAAAAAGACCAGATCCGGAAAAAATGGCCAGGGAAAAAACAAATGTGAAAAATAATCTTATCATGAAATATCTTTCATGTACTTAACAGTTAGTCCGATGATGCAAAATCAACTTTTCATTTAGTGAAATTCAACTTCATCCCGGATTTTCTATTTAATCAGAATTCGTAACAAACAAGGTAAATTATTTATTAGACAACATTAACCAGGACAATATTCCGTAACTCAATTTTATAGGTTTTAAAAGTGCATAAAGTTATAATAATAGTTTAGAGAACCTAAAGGCAGGGCAATTTAAAATAGGTTGTTTTAATAAAATTTAACAGTTCAGGCACTTAAAAAACTTATTTTATGAGTCCGCTGATTTTAAAGACATACGCTGGCTGATGGTCATCCGGAGTAAGCAGCGGTGCAGTGATAACCAGATCTCCTCCGGCTTGTTTTACAGTTACTGGTTTGTCTGTTCCAAAAAGTTCCACACTGACTTTACTTACAGGTTTTATTCCTTTCAGAACAATATCGCCTGCAGGCCAGTCAAGACATATCATATAAACCACATTATTTTTTTGTGTGAAAAAGATATTCATATTCGTTCCGGGGTTAATAGACATATCCTTTTTGTTTTTAATAAATGCGCGTGTCGCATAGATTGCTTCACCATTTGTTTTCAGCCACCTGCCAATATCGAGAAGACGTTGTTGCATGATCACAGGAATCGTCCCATCAGCATCAGGACCTATATCCAGCAACAGATTCCCGCCAGCCGAAACTGTCGAAATCAATATTTTTATCAGCTGTTCAGAAGTTGAATACCCGGTTAGATTTTCAGCCCTGTTGTAACCAAAAGATGTTCCGATTCCACGGCACTCTTCCCAGGGATGAGGAACCACATTCTCAATTCCCTCTTTGTCACCTACCAGACCATATTCGGTTGTATAGAAACCTCCGTGTTTACTCCTTGTTTCACTTCCCCACCTGTCGTTTACAACAATGTTCTCCTTAACCGGTGACTCGTTGTATAACCATGCAAGAAAATCCTCACTTTTCCAATCCCTGCTTGGTTTATCCCATTCGCCATCGGTCCACAGGATATCCGGTGCATAGCGGTTAACAAGATCCTTCATCTGTGGAATCATGTGTTCATCGACATAAGCTGAAAAGTTATTATTATATACCGGATTGTACCACTCATAAAGTGAATAATAAAATCCCATGTGAAGACCTTTCTTTTTTACTGAAGTTGTGAGGTCGCCGCAGAGGTCGCGGTGCGGACCAATATCCACACTGTTCCAGTTCCAGCTCTGAGCGCTCGGCCAGAGGGTAAAGCCTTCATGATGCTTAGATGTAAGGACTATATATTTTGCTCCCGATTCTTTAAACAGTTCGGCCCACTGGTCAGGATCAAAAAGCTCAGCTTTGAACATTGAAGCAAAATCCTGGTATCTGAAATTTGGCCCGTAGGTCTTTAAATGAAATTCTTTAAAATACTTCTGAACTTTACCGGGTTGATCCAGTTTTCTCCAATACCATTCTGCATACCTGTCGTACACTCCGATGCTATCGCCGGTAGGTCCCCATGCGGGTACCGAATAGACGCCCCAATGAATAAATATACCGAATTTAGAATCTTCGAACCATTGCGGAACAGGTCTTTTGTCAAGCGATTCCCAATTTGGTTTGTAATTCTGGCCATTAAGACTTAATGTCAGAAAAAATATAAGTGCTAAAACAGAATTCCTCATAAGAATAAAAAATTAATTTCGTTAATTCTCAGACAATTATTCCTCTGACTTCTTCAATTCACGTACAGGTTTATCCAGTATTTCAAAATCGGGTAATACATTTTTATTGTCAGTTGCCTTTAATTGTTCAAGTTTCCGGCCGGCTGGCAATACACGGTTCTCCCATGAACCTATTGCGTCGTTATATCCTTTCAGTGCAGTTTTTAGTCCGCCTCCGACTTTATCAAGATGTTCGGCAAACACATTCAGTCTTCCATGCAGATCAATAGCAGTTTCCATTATCTGCAGTGCATTCTCTGTAATATTATGTTGCTGCCACGACATTGCCACCGATTTCAGTACCACAATCAGTGTAGTTGGGGTAGTTAAGATTATCTTATTGTTCATGGCATCCTGCAACAATGTTTTATCTGTTATTAAAGCAACGTTCAGTGCAGATTCCACCTCCATGTACAACACAACGAAGTCAGGAGTATTCTGAAACTGGGACCAGTATTGTTTTTTGCTTAATTTATTTATATGATCTCTGAGATCCCTGGCATGTTTAGCAAAAAGCAGATCCCTTGATGTCTCATCATCGGTTTCCAAAGCCTGAAGATATGCATCTAACGGCAATTTTGAATCCACTACAACATGGCTGTTTCCCGGCAGATTAATGATCATATCGGGTTTTAAAGCTGAATCTTCACCCTCAACATAAACCTGTTCAACAAAATCACAATGCGCTGATAATCCAGAAAACTCTACGACACGTTTCAAACCTATTTCACCCCATCGTCCTCTTACTCTCGGATTTCTGAGGGCATTGACCAAAGCACCTGTTTCTTTTTGTAAACTTGCATTTGTAACCTGGATATTCGATAACATTTCAGTAACCTGTCCAAAGGTTTTTTCAGAACCTTTTTCGAGTTCTTCAATTCGCTTTTTATAACTGTCGATAGACTCTTTTACAGGTTTCAGCATCTCTGCAATTGCAGATTTCCGTTCATCGAGATTACCTTCAGCCTCTTTTACATGAGTTTCAAGCTGAGTTTTTGCCAGGTCGAGAAACTGTTTATTGTTTTGAGTCAAAGCATCTGAAGCTGCCGATTTAAAGGTATCTAACATTGCTTTTCTAACCTCATCCAGGCGTATTCGACTGTGCTTCGACCCTTGCCTGCAGGACACTGTTCTGTCCATTTAACTGGTTTATTAAATTAGTTTTCGAAAACAGGTCCATCTGGTGTGTACTATTAAGCCTGGACTTTGTTACCAGAAAGGTGATTAATGCTCCTGTTGCCAGACCAGCAATAATATAAAGTATGATTTCCATAAGCTGATGTATAATAACTCTCAAATTTAGATGTTTTAAGCGTAAATGTGCTGATAATAGTTTCATTTTACCAACTGTACCAATTATACTATTATAGTTCTGTCTGAAGATGTTATTATTTCTGGCTTAAGAAACCGGTGTCGATGGTACAGTTACCTGAACTTCTGAAATTATGCCTGAAATAATTATTACTTCCTGTTAAGTAAATAATCAAAACATAATCCGAACAGTTCAGCATTGCTGGTATAGGCTTTCAGATAAATTCCAAACATGAATTGAGGTATGACCTTGTATGACAATTCATATTTCTGATAAATAATGTTTCTTGCTTTGTAAGGTGAGTAAATATATAATCCAAAGTATTGCGTAAAGACAACCTTACCAAATATAAAATCCTGACCCGCTGTTATGGCTATCCTTTTATAATCAAGGTTAAGTCCCTCAATCCTTATCAACTCTTTAACACCCTCATCCATTATGATTTCAGCCCCTGCATTTAATCCATAATGAGTTCGAAGCTGCCAGGAATATCTTGTATTTAACCCTAATGCATAAGTCTGTTTACTGTAAACCACTCTATATCCTGTAAGAACATGTACAAGAAAAATCTGATCAGTTACCTTCTTTCCCCGGTCAGCAATATATAATTTGCTTAATTGTGGTATCGGTTTCTGAAAATACTCAATACCCATGGTAACTGTGGGAAAATTCATTCCATAATTGGGTAATCTGATCCCTCCGTTGGAGATATGATTATAACTTCCGGAAAGAGTTAAATATGTCTGCCGGTTTATCTTGTATTTAAACCTTGTTATAAGGTACAGCGGAAAACTTATTCTTGTGCTGAAGAATTTGTTCAACTGATTATTATCCCAATCATAGATTCTGGTTTGATATGAAAGTCCCAATCCGCCTTTTAGAGAGAATATGAAATTTTTGCTATAACCCAAAATGGATTCGTTATAGACAGTCAAAAGAAAAGCATTACCGAGTATTGCAGGGTTTTGAAAGTTGAAATAACTTACTTCAAAGCCGGATATGTTATAATGGTTAAAAACCTTCCATTTCTCAAAAGATGTATGCAACCGGTTAAGACTTACATCAAAACCGTATGGCTTTGTATGAGAAACAGGTTCGATCGCCGCAGCATGAGGAATAATAAATCCGTAATGAGCCTCGAAACCAATAAAGTTATAGTTACTTGAATCTGCTTTTTGTGCAAAAGCTGAAAGACTTAAAAATATTAAAATAAAAATTAAATATGCAGATCTCATTTACTGAAAATCCTTTCAAATAACTTGTCAAAGCTCAATAATAAACTGAAAAATACAGGTAAATTACCTGGAACCCGGCATATCAAAGATTCTTATTTAAGATAGACCTCAATCACAGGAATCTCAACTGGTGGTTTCTGCACCGGAAGTTGAAGTATTATATCATTATTGTTTTCATCACTTCCCGCACTGAATTTTATTTCAGAAGCATCATGCAGGAACTGAAAATATTTTATCTTGTCAGCCATGTTTTGCAGAGTCAGGCTCCCCATCGGATAAGATAATAAATGAATGTATAATCTTTTTGTAACAGGATTATAGGTTAATAGTGAATTAGCCGGTGCCTTAAATTCAGCAGGAGCTTGTGTACAACCATAAATTGACCGGCCGTTAAACTTCATCCATTCTCCGATTGATTTTAGCCTCTCCTGGGCCCTCGGATCAAAAACACCGCGGGCGGTCGGGCCGACGTTCAACAACAGATTACCACCTTTGCTTACCGATTCTATAAGAAGCTCAAGAAGTTGGGCAGTATTTTTCCAGGGTATATTCATCGCGGTAATAGCCCCAGGAACCGGAGAAAGTCTGACAAGTCTCCCATGGAACTTTTTTGCCATTAATTTCAGGCCATTTTGCCACTTTTACCTGCTCGGGCGACATAAAATCCCATCCTCCTTCAACATCACTCAGATCAAGACGATCGTCAACAATAATTCCGGGTTGAAGAGAGCGGGCCAGCTTCAGAAGGTTTTCGGAATCCCAGTCGGCATGACCCTTTCCATTCTTTCCCGGGAAAGAAAAATCGAACCAGATGATGCTGATCTCTCCATAATTTGTAAGCAGCTCACGAACCTGATTTTTAACATACTCTCGGTATTTATTCATATCTCTCCCTTTATTAAGACGTGCATACGCACTATCTGATTCCTGTCTGAGTGGATGACACCTGTCTATTATATAATCAGGATGATGCCAGTCGAGAAGAGAATAGTAAAACCCTACTTTCAACCCTTCAGCTCTGAAAGCTTCCACATATTCTTTAATCAGGTCTTTCCCGTAAGGAGTATTAGTTGACTTATAATCAGTGAATTTAGAATCGAACAGGCAGAAACCTTCATGGTGCTTTGCAGTGATTACCACATATTTCATCCCTGCAGCTTTGGCCATTTTTGCCCATTCATGAGGATCAAACATGTCGGGGTTAAACAGATCAAAGTACTTCTGATACTGCTCGTTAGTCATTCTTTCTGCATTCTTTACCCATTCATGACGTGCAGGCAAAGCATACAATCCCCAGTGAATAAACATCCCGAAACGGGCATCGGTCCACCATTTCATTCTCTCAGCTTTCTGAGCCTCTGTTTCTTTTGGAAGCTGGGCCAGAGAAAATTGTGAAGTCAATATCACAAAAGAAAATAAAAGAACTGTAAATAAGGTTTTTGTCTTCATATAGATTGGTTTAAAATTTCAGCCAAATCTTCAACACTTAATTTGACCGGGTTATTTTTAATTTCAGTTTTCATGCAGACTAATTCAATGTCTTTATCTTCAAGCCCATATTTTTTTAAGCCCCTTAATTTCAGGTCTTTTGTAAGCTTATAAATATATTGAATAAAACCGTCAATATAATAGTCGTCAGTTTTTCCATCCTCATCAAGAAACAGTTTGCCTAGTAGTACATACTTTTTTAATGCCAACGGATTGGTCGATTTTTTTCTCAATTCCCTCACATTAATCTCATTTGACGATGCCATCAATGTTCCGCAAATCAGCCCATGAGGTATATTATACATCCCTCCTATCGAAGATGCAAAACCGTGAACAACTCCCAGACCTGCGTTTGCAAGGCAGATGCCAGAAGTAAGCGCTGCAAATGACATTCCTGCCCTTGCAGCTATATTTTCACTATTAGTATAACTAATTAATAATGAAGCTTTTATTTGTTTCAGTCCTTCAACAGCCAGGGCAGTGGTATATTCGCCCGATTTATCAGAAAGAAATGCTTCTGTAAGCTGGGTAAAACAATCCATTCCGCTTGCTGCAGTTAAATCCTCAGGGCATTGCAATGTCAGTTCCGGATCGATAAGAGCTAAATCCGGTACAAAATTATCATGGCGCAGTGATCGTTTGAATCCGTTTATTCCTATCTGGGAGATCACAGCATTTTTTGTCGCTTCACTGCCTGTGCCCGATGTAGTCGGAACGGCGATGTAAGGAAGTTTAGTACCAGGATGTTCCCTGTACCCCACTTCCTCAAGAAATTCCTTCACGGATTCAGATTTATACATCATAGCTGAGAGAGCCTTACCTGCATCAAGAACACTCCCTCCACCAATCCCGACTACCAGTTTTATATCCTCATTATAAAGACTCTTCACTGCCTGATCAATAACATCAGGCGATGGTTCTCCTGGAACAGTTATAATATGATATTCAATTCCTGCCTTTACAAAATCATTAAAAAGTTTTTGAGCGTGGGGCGATTTTACAAAAGAGCTTTTCCCCGTTACCAGAGCTATTTTATTTCCATACAGCAGAATATAAGCCGGAAGGTCAGCTATTATTCCGTTTTTAAAAAAGATTCTTGGTACACGTGAGAATTGGAAAGGTTTTACCATCTGGTCCTGTCGTTTGGTTCGATGATGTTGTATTTTACACCTTGTCGTGGTTCAGCCATAAAATCTTTTACATTATCGCGCCACTTCAGGTAATGCCCGGTATTTTTATGATTAGCTGCAGCCTGTTCAGATTCGTACGCTTCATAAATCATAAAACGACAGGGATTTTCAGTCTCCTGGATTAAGTCAAACCGGAGATTACCAGGTTCTCTTACTGATTCAAGATGATTAGCAACTGTTGCATCAATAAAGCTGTTGATATCATCGGGCTTAACGTGGACATAAACACATGTTACAATCATGACTGGAGGTTTTTTGTAAAGTTAAAAGAATAGAACTTAAGTTCAAATCACTTTTTTAATTCTTCATTTTCTCAGCTAAATCCGGTAAATACAATCAGAATTTTATATCTTGCTATAATAAATTAGCATGATCAATATGAAACTCAGGAATACAAAAGCAATATGGTTGTTTTTTATATTTGTTTTTACATTTATTCAAATCACGGCACAACCCGCCCTGGTACGAAACAATCTGTTCGATTCCGGCTGGAAATTCCACCGGGGAGGTGCGCTTGATGCAGAAAATCCTTCATTTGACGATTCGCAATGGAGAAAGTTGGATCTTCCGCACGATTGGAGTATTGAAGATTTACCCGGGACAAAATCCCCTTTCAATATTGATGCAATCAGCCAGGTAAGCGGAGGCTTTACTACCGGAGGTACAGGTTGGTACAGGAAGACATTCACTGTCCCGGCTGAATTAAAGGGAAAGCGTTTCATAATATTGTTTGATGGTGTCTATATGAATTCAGAAATCTGGCTGAATGGAGAGTTTCTTGGGGATCATCCTTATGGTTATACAAGTTTCTGGTTCGACATCAGCAGTAAATTAAAATTTGAAAAAGAAAATGTACTTGCCGTTAAGGTGAAAAATGAAGGAGAGAACAGCCGATGGTACTCAGGCTCAGGTATTTACAGACATGTTTGGTTGCAGGTCGTTTCGCCGGTTTATATTGCAACCTGGGGCACTTATATAACTACTCCACAAGTAACTGAAAAAGAGGCAGTAATAAACATTAAAACTACTTTAGTTAACAACAGTGGTGAAAACTCAAAAATAAAACTGACTACTAAAATCTTCAATACAGATAAAAAGGAACAAACACGGGTTGAGACGGAAAAAACAATTGAACAAGGGAAAAGCATTGATATTGTTCAGAACATTAAAATGAATAATCCATCTCTTTGGTCGACTGATTCACCAGCACTTTATAATGCAGTGTCTGAGATAAGTGTATCTGATACACTTATTGATCTTTCAGAAACAAAATTCGGAATCAGATCACTCTCATTCGATGCGGTCAATGGGTTTTGTCTTAATGGCAAACCAATTAAACTAAAAGGAGGTTGTGTTCACCACGATAACGGACCTTTGGGTTCAAAAGCTTATGACAGAGCAGAAGAACGTCGTGTGGAAATTCTGAAAGCCAATGGTTTTAATGCCATACGGACAGCACATAATCCACCATCACCTGCATTTCTCGATGCCTGCGACCGTTTAGGGATGCTGGTTCTTGATGAGTCATTTGATATGTGGAACGAACCAAAGAACCCTTACGATTATCATTTATACTTCGATAGCTGGTGGAAGAAAGATCTGGAAAGCATGATTTTGCGTGACAGAAATCATCCCTCAATTATTATGTGGAGTATTGGTAATGAGATCCCTGGCAGGGGGAAAAAGGAGGTAGTCAGTATAGCTAAAGAATTAGGGGACTTCATTCGTATTCTTGATCCCACACGGCCGGTTACTTCAGCTGTTAATGATCTCAGACCAGATAAAGATCCGTATTTTGCTACACTTGATGTCGGAGGTTATAATTATGCTTCTGGTGGCGACCATAATCAAAAAACCCTCTATGAGACAGATCATGACCGCCTGCCACAGCGCATAATGGTTGGAACTGAATCTTATCCGCTGGAAGCATTTGGAAGCTGGATGGATGTGATTGATCATCCCTATGTAATAGGTGATTTCGTATGGACAGCTTATGATTACATTGGTGAAGCAAGTATAGGATGGAGAGGTTATTTTCAGAAGCAGGATTTCTTTCCCTGGAACCTGGCTTTTTGCGGAGATATTGATATTTGTGGATGGAAACGTCCGCAATCATATTACCGCGATGTTCTTTGGAAAGAAAATCAAATATCAATCTGGATAACACCTCCTCAACCTTCTTTTCCTCTCAATCCGGAGAGACAATCCTGGTCAAAATGGCATTGGACAGATGCTATCGATGATTGGACCTGGGAAGGCGCTGAAGGTAAAGTCGTGGAAGTGAATGTTTATTCCTCTTGCGAGGAGGTCGAATTATTTCTGAATGGCAAATCATTAGACAAAAAGACAACCAATCGTTCTACAAAATATGTAGCAACCTGGCATATCCCTTATGAACCCGGAACACTGAGAGCAGTTGGTTTTACCGGAAAAAAACAGGTCAGTTTTGCGGAATTACGTTCTGCCGGAGAACCAACACAAATTAAACTTTCGGCTGATAAAAATGCCATAAGTGCCGATGGGCAGGATTTGAGTTACATTACAGTTGAATTAACCGATGCGAATGGCATCAGGAATCGAAAAGCAGAAGATCTGGTTTCGTTTGAAATCACTGGACCAGGAACTATTGCAGGAGTTGGTAATGCAAATCCTGTTAGCCTTGAAAGCTTTCAGCTTCCCTGGCGAAAAGCATGGCATGGAAGGTGTATGGTGATTGTAAAATCTGATATAAAAGGAGGTAAGATAATTCTTAAAGCAACTTCCTTTGGAATGAAACCGGCCAGCATAGAAATAGACAGCAATTAAAATAATGGAACAGGGTTGGATTAAAGGGGATAAAATCTAATCAATGTATTCTATAAGCCCCGGTCATTCAAACAGTTGACCAGGGCTTTTCTGTAGCGAGAGGGGGGGATTATCTCTTAAGGAGATTTTTAATTGCTGTCATAAGTATCTTTTCTGATCCTACTGTAACACCCGAGTCATCGTTAGCTTCATATCCTCCCTCTTCATAAGCGATATCGGTACATATAGATTCGGGTCCATAATCGCCGTAAGCTGCCATCGCAACAAAAAGATCGGGACGTTCCGCTTTTGCTGCGAGCTGATACTCCACAAATAATTCACCCGGCATGTAAAGGATACGGGCTCTTCCAAGTGAAAGGCAGACAATATCAATCATTTTACCCTCTTTGCAACGGTTGTACCAGACAATTTTCGAAATATTATTTGTTAAAGACACTGTATCTTTTGCCATAGTTTTCATTTCTTTATTCATGCTTTCCAGAAATTTTGCCGGAGGAAGCGATACCGGTTCAATAATCCACGATACTTCATCTGCAGTTATTACTTCCCGCCTGGTAGCTTCCCACGCCCGTTTCATACCATCTGCTAGACGTTCAGCCAGAATGCCCCGGTTTTCAGGTGAACCATCATTATATTTGCCTGCACCCAGATTACCTCCAGCACCATCAAAATGAACATGAAGCGCCTGTGGAACGGCCAGTTGTCGATAAAATCGAGCAATACCCGGAAAATCGGGATTAGGAATTCCGGTCCTATAATAACTTTGAGGATGAACTGCATAATAGCTTAATACAGCTAAAGGTTTCTCACCGTTCCAGAAGCTCACCAGGGAAACCATGGGATCAATTATGCCTTCAGGTTCAGCCCGTAAAGCAGAATCAGTGCATACTGTCCAGCGTGTCGCCCGGACCCTACCATCTGGACCCTGAATACGCCTGTTGGAGGCTACCTTGTAAACAGGTGCTTCTCCTAAACCTATATGAGTAACCGGCTGTGACTGGCTGATTGAAGTACGGATGGCCTTTTCAATACGGTACATCACACTTCGGGTAAAAGTGCTTTCGAAACTCAAAGGATCAAGACCCATTTCTTTAAGAATCTTTTCAGCACCAAAATCACAGATCGGGGCATCGTGCTGATGAATTGTATGAACAGCAACCCGTTCAGGAATAGTTCCGGCAGCATTCGCAAGAACTCGTTTGAATTCATCCTGACTGTCGTTGGCAATTCCTAACCAGTCGATGGAGCATAAAACTATTGGTTGTCCAGCCCCAAGCAAAACAATTCCACGGGCACGCAGGCCGAGATCCCAGGTATTTATCACAGGACCATAAGCCATCTGACTGCCTATAGGAGGCGTTGCGTCAACATCAAATGTGGCTAGTCTTAAACCAGATGAAATGACATCCTGCTTTAAGTGATTCTCTTCCGCAAAACCATAATAAGAGAATAAAATACAAGAAAAAATGAAGATGGTCAACTTCAGTAAAATAGAGTGTTGTTTACAATTGAATAGCATATTCTTCATATTAATTTTAATTTTAAATTATTTTCAAAAATAATTGTGCCCTGAAAAAATAACTTGTTCAATTCATCATAATCCGGAATTCTTTCAATATTGAGAAATCTGAATGCCTTACAATAGGCTATAATATTGTATAACATACAGATATAAAGCCTATTGCCAATTTTTCACATTTGATGCTCAATTTACATATATTTGGGGAATTGGGAAGCAATATTTCATATTTTGTTTTATCATCCTTCTAGAAAAGCCAGTGGCCTTAACCATAGTTAGCCCGAATAATTTGATCAATGAAAACCGGAGTTAAATCCTTGTTATTCTGTTTTGTATGTTCGGTGAAATCAGACCGATTTTTGAAGTGTTCATATTGTGCTGTTTTTGCATAAGAAAAAATCTTTAATTTTAGTGAATCATTAAAGGATAAGAACATTTAATAAACAACCAATTAAAAACCTATATTTCATGACACCTATCAGCAGAAGGAAATTCATTTATTCCACGGCACTCATTTCCGGGATTCCAGGTATTCTTTCTTCTTTTGCCACCGGTACTTATGTAAAATCAGGAGGCATGTTAAATGATATTCAAGTTGGCGTGATCGCTTCAGGTGACAACCCAGAAAAGGATCTGAGAATTGTCAGGGACCTTGGCTTCCATGTATGTCAACTTAATATCGGATCTTATTCTCCAGAGCTGGCGAAACAACTTATTGCAACGCTTGAAAAGTACAAGATCAATGTTACATCTCTTATCTGCGGAGGCCCAGGTGTAGACAAGTATACCTTTACGGAGGGTCCTTCGACAATTGGTCTTGTACCGCGTGAAAACAGAGCAGCACGTGTGGAACGTCTTGAAAATGGGATTAATTTTTGCAAGGCAGCAGGTATTCCTGCAATTCAAACTCATTTTGGTTTTATTCCGGAAAATCCGAAAGATGTTCTTTATAGTGAGTTTGTTGAAACGATGAAACAACTCGGGGAATATGCATTAAAAAACGGCATTGACATCTATTTTGAAACTGGACAGGAAACACCTGTTACGCTGCTAAGGGCAATCTTAGATATAGGAACTGGGAACCTATTTGTGAATTATGATACTGCCAATCTAGTAATGTATGGGAAATCAAATCCTGTCGACGGGTTAAAGGTTCTGGGAAAGTATGTCAGATCACTTCATGCGAAAGATGGTAAATACCCGACAAATCCATATGAGCTCGGCATAGAGGTTCCAATACCCTCGGGTGATGTTGATTTTCCAGCAGTAATTTCATCTTTAAAAAAATTGAACTTCAAAGGCGGTATTATTATTGAATATGAACTTGCTGAAAGCACAAGTGAATATTTAGTAAGAACAAAAGAGTATCTTGAAAAGCTGATAGCATCTTGATAAGTTTTAAAGTAAAATTAAGTGATTTGCTTCAAGTCGCAATTTAACAGGGTTCTGCAAGATACAGGTTAAAGATGATTAATAAACATTCAATTCGATACCTGAGTCAAAGTCGGAAACTTGGAACGATCTGAACCGAAAACACAACAATCAACTTAATTAATTGGAAAATCAATGATCCTACGCATTTTTTGCTTGATGATATTGACCACTCACAGAAGGAGTTAAATCCTTGTTGTTTTGTATTGAATATTCGGTGAAAGATGACCGGATTTTGAGGTGGTCAATATAATCCAGCCAAAAGGAGGCAGTGGCCCAGTCTTTCCAATTATAGAAAGACTGCGTGGATATTCAAGTGTCTTGGCAAAACTTAGAAATGAGAACTTCCCATTCAAATTTAAAGAGGAAGACAATTTTGGCTTATATGATTTCTCATACGAACCATTATATCAGCTGAAAAAGCCGTGCATATTGACCACATTACGCGAATATTCATATCTTTGGTGAAATTTATTAATTGATATGTATTTAACTCCAGCCAAAGATGGTCACAGTCACCGGCTTTCCCACCATTGGTAAATAAATGAAACAAATCTCTCAACTTTATTAGCACATGTTCAGCCAAATATTTGACACTTAAAAATTAGAAAATATGGAATTATTAAATGCTTTAAAGTGGCGATATGCCACAAAAAAAATGAATGGCCAGGCCGTTTCACAGGACAAGTTAGATGCAATATTAGAAGCAGCCCACTTAGCGCCCTCGTCATCAGGCTTACAACCATTTGAAATTATTGTGGTAACCAGTTCCGAGCTAAAAGAAAAAATTAAACCCATTGCCAACGATCAATCACAAATTACAGACTGTTCGCATTTGTTAATTTTTGCAGCATGGGATAATTATACAAAAGAGCGTATTAATGAAGTTTTTTCAAGAACGGTTTCAGAGCGTGGTGTGCCTGTTGATTCAATGGACGATTACAAAAACAGGTTAACAAGCCGGCACAGTTCTTTTTCAGCCGAACAGAATTTTACACATGCAGCATACCAGGCATATATTAGTTTTGGCATAGCAATAGTAGCCGCTGCTGAATTAAAGGTTGATTCAACCCCCATCGGAGGTTTTGACAATGCAGCTTTGGATAAACTTCTAAATCTTAAAGAAAGAGGCTTGCGAAGCGTTGTATTACTTCCACTTGGATATAGGGATACCGAAAACGATTGGTTAGTAAACCTTAAAAAAGTCCGAACCCCAAAAGCTCGTTTTATTACGGAGTTAAAATAAATAGCCAGTTCAAAATATAATTAAACTTGGAAATGAATAACGAATTGGAAGAAATTTTAAACCCTGCCAAAACTGTCCTTTTAATTTGGGATGTGCAAAACAGGTTAGCCTCCAAAGACACTTAGTTTTTATATCCCCGATTCACATCATGTTCCAGAAAGGATTTAAATAGAAAAGGAGGTTCTTTTTCTTCATTTTTTCTGCCAAAATTTTTTCCAAAATTCACCGGTCTAATGGATTTTCAAAATCCTGGAAATTTTTTTATTCATAGACGGGATTATACTCGTTATTATAGTCTGATAATCAATATATTAGAGAAAGGAAACGACGAGGAGACTAGCCGGTCACCCCTAACCGGGCTGGAGATGGATGTTTCCGGGGGAAGTATGAAACTCAAACTGCATAACAATTTTATCCTATTTTTGCTCTTCCCATGATCAGCCTGTAACCTAAATACCCAAGAAAAAAAAGTCAAACTGCATAAAAATGTGCAGTATGAGTTGTTTTGCCTGAGGTACCTGATCGCGCATGACTATTGTGAATTAATACCATTTCCTGGAGTATGTTTTTATAAAACTACGAATGGAATAATATTATACCATTTTAAAATCCATCCCAGTCATTTAAAACTCGAAATAATCCCATTCCGTGACATCCGCCATTTTTCTGTTTACCAAGTTGGATTATTCTTTTCAAAATCCGTTTTCATGTAAGTCACAGTATCGTTTGTTTAAATTTAAATTAATCCTATATTAGCCATTACTATACGGAGTGTTCACTTTTGAATCCTTTACAATGGAAGCAATCGAATTCATTACCAAGTATGAATCATACCTCGAATAAATCAGTAATGTCATAAAACCTGAGTTCCTGCCGATTATTGATCAACTTAAAAACTTAGACCCCCATGATCTTATTACACCAGAAACATATATAATAGCTGAAAGTCATGCAAGAGGTTATGTATGGACTATGTTTTTACAATGAGTTAAGCAAGTTTCTTCATCCAAATAATTTTCTGCCACTGCAATCTCACACTGTCATACACATTTAGAATCTATTCTTTTCGAACTGATTATTCCGAACTATTGTCGCGAATCTTTACCGGTTGATGGTTGAAAATGTCTGTAAATGTATTCATCTGCTTCTTGCTTATCCCTGACAGGGATCAGCATATTTTCTCCTATAACATACCAACCGTCTTTCCGACATTCCTTCCTAAATGATCCTGATAAATCAAACTCTTCTCCGTCTGAAGATTTTAATGTTGTCATGATTTTTACAATCTTACCAGTCTCCGCTACTAGGGAGGACTTCTATTATTAATGAATCCAGACAAATTATGCCAAAACCTAGCAGAAACCTAGCACAAAACAAAAAACACCTGCACATCCTCTGTGTAAGTGTTTGATTTTTAAGTAGCGAGACGGGGGGATGATCCCCGGACCTCATGATTATGAATCATGCGCTCTAACCAACTGAGCTATCTCGCCAAATCGAATAAATCTTCATTGCTCTTTTTGCGAGTGCAAATATAATCAGTTTGTTACAAATTAGCAATAAGGTTCTTTAGTTTCAATATTTTTTCTATATTGCAGAAATAGTTAGGCCCAAAAATCAAATTTTACCATGAGATTGAAGTTCGAATTGGAATATACCCTGAACTGTTCACCAAAAGTGCTCTTCTCACGACTAAGTACGCCAGAAGGATTAGGTGAGTGGTTCGCTGATAATGTAGATGTGGATGGTGATATCTTTACATTTTTCTGGAATAGTTCCGAATCGAAAGCCCGCCTCTCTGCACTGAAAGAGAATAAACTGGTTAGATTTGAATGGATAGGGATGAAAAATGAAGATTCAAATTACTTCGAATTCAGAATTAATATTGAAGAGCTTACCGGCGGTCTTGCCCTCATTATTTATGATTTTGCCGAACCTGATGAAAAGGAAGATGCAATATATCTCTGGGATTCACAGATCAATGATCTTAAAAGGATATTAGGTATTTAGTGGTTACTTTTTTCTCTGGATAGAATAAAGTACGCAAAGAAATCAAGGCTGCAGATAATTCTAAGCCCTTTTAAAATCCGAAACATTTGTAATGTAGCTGAATTTCCAAAAAAAATCAAGTAGTTTTGCACTTCAGATACAATCAGGTAATGAAGAAGGTTGACACTTTTGTTTTAAAGTCATTTATAGGCCCCCTGATACTCACATTTTTCATTGTGCTTATTATTCTCATTTTGCAGTTCCTTTGGATGTACGTTGATGAGCTTGCAGGGAAAGGTCTTGATTTTAAGGTACTTGCTGAATTAATTTACCATTTTTCTCTGACTTTTGTTCCAACTGCGCTACCCCTGGCTATACTTCTTGCATCCCTTATGACTTTCGGTAATATGGGTGAATTCAGTGAACTTACTGCGCTAAAATCTTCAGGGATCCCACTTCAACGGATAATGCGCCCGTTGATATTACTGATCGGAGTAATTGCAGTTATATCTTTCTTCTTTTCAAATAATGTCCTCCCGTATTCAACTCGTCAGGCAAGGCTTCTCCTATATGATATCCGTCGTAAAAAACCTGATATAAATATTCAGGCCGGTACATTTTATAGCGGAGTACCTGATTTCAGCATTAAAATAACCACTAAAGATCCGGTAACTAACCGTCTCAACAATCTGATAATTTATGATCATCGTCAAAGAAAGGGGAATACCTCAGTGATTTTGGCCGATTCAGGTTATATGAAGACGACTTCAGACGGAACAGGTTTGATTATGATCCTTTATAACGGATATTCATACAACGAAATAGAAGAGAAAAACATGAATCCTGCATCAAGGAAATATCCCTCAAGAAGAGACTATTTTAAAGAGCAATCTATTGTAATTTCCCTTACCGGATTTGATCTTGAACGAAGTGAAAGTGGTCTGTTTAAATCGAATGCTTCTATGTTAAATATTTCACAATTGACCTTTTTCATAGACTCACTAAACAATAAATATAATGACAGGATCAACAGTCAATTCAAAGATTTCAACAGAACAAGAATTTACATGGGACGAAATGAAAAAACTGTTATGGTAGGTCAGATAGTAAAAGCTGAACCTTTGAATAATTTTAAAAAATTTGATATAAAAGCTTTATTCGACACACTTTCAATAATTGAAAAAAAATCAGTGCTGGAAAAAGCAATCAGCAATCTCAAAAGCGGAAATATCTTCCTGGTTCAGAAAAACGAATCTCAAAACTTTGAAATCAAGACCATCAAGAGGTATGAAGTGGAATGGAACAAGAAACTTACAATGTCTTTCGCATGCCTTGTTTTTTTCTTTATCGGAGCTCCTCTTGGGGCCATCATCAGAAAAGGGGGGCTTGGCACTCCGGCTGTAATTTCAATTTTTTTCTTTGTAGTTTATTATGTTATCAACATTACAGGACAGAAGATGGTGGAACAGGATGTTGTTGGAACACTTACAGGAACGTGGGCATCTTCATATATTTTGTTACCTATCGGTGTTTTTCTGACATATAAAGCTACCACCGACTCTGTTATCATGAACATTGACACATATTTTTTGTTTTTCAGGAAAATCAGGGATTATTTCAGCAGGATTGGCATTATTGAAAAACGCGAAAATTCTGTATCTGACTAAATATATTGTTAAAATGAATGATATTAAATTAAATACAATCGAAGAGGCTATTGAAGATATTAAGAGGGGAAAACTTTTAATTGTTGTCGATGATGAAGATCGTGAGAATGAAGGAGATTTCATCTGCTCCGCCGAATTGATAACTCCTGAAATCGTAAATTTTATGGCTAAACATGGTCGGGGTCTTATATGTGCTGCACTGCCGGAAGACAGGTGCGAAGAGCTTGATCTGAATCTTATGGTAGGCAATAATACTTCATTGCACGAGACACAGTTTACGGTCACCGTCGATTTACTGAAAAAAGGAACAACTACCGGAGTATCAGCCAGGGACAGAGCTCTCACTATAAAAGCTCTTGTTGATCCGTCGACAAAACCATTTGATCTGGGAAGACCAGGACATATTTTTCCTTTAAGAGCGAAGGCAAAAGGGGTATTGAGAAGAGCAGGTCATACTGAAGCAGTGGTTGATCTTACACGTTTTGCAGGTCTGCGACCCGGAGGTGCCCTTGTAGAGATAATGAATGACGATGGGTCAATGGCCCGCTTAAACGATCTACAGAATATAAGGGGGAAATTCGGTATTAAGATAATCGCTATTAAGGACCTTATAACCTATACTCTCGAAAGAGATTCAATTATTGAAAAAGGGGAAAGGGTTAAACTGCCAACGGAGAGGGGCGATTTTGAGTTTATTCCATTCCGCCAAAAGAATAACGGGTTGGAACATGCAGCTCTGGTAAAAGGAACATGGACAAAAGATGAGCCAATTATGGTCAGATTACATTCTTCATGTTTTACCGGTGATATTTTTGGTTCGATGAGATGCGACTGCGGGCCTCAACTGCATAGAGCAATGGAAATGGTTGAAGCCGAAGGAAAAGGAGCTGTAATTTATCTAAGCCAGGAAGGAAGGGGTATCGGCCTTTTGAACAAGATAAAAGCCTACAGGCTTCAGGATGAAGGAATGGACACAGTACAGGCAAACATTAAACTGGGATTCGGTGAAGATGAAAGAGATTATGGTGTTGGCGCCAGCATAATGAGGGAACTTGGCCTTGGAAAAGTGCGCCTTATATCAAACAATCCCGTCAAGAGGGCAGGATTGGAAGGTTACGGGATAAAAATTGTTGATACTATTCCTTTAATAATTGAGTCAAATCCGCACAATAAGTTTTATCTCGAGACTAAGGCAAATAAGATGGGTCATGATCTTACCTGCTATAAAAAAATCATCAAAGACTGACTTATATTTTAAATTTGGATAATACTAAAAATTTACCATTTATGAAGGATCTCAGGGTAGTTTTCATGGGGACACCTGAGTTTGCAGTAGCTACACTAGGTTCACTGCTTATGAATGGTTTTAATGTAGTCGGAGTGGTAACTGCTCCGGATAAACCTTCCGGAAGAGGCAGGAAGATAAGCAAATCTGCTGTTAAAGAATTTGCGGAATTCAGTTACCTGCCTATCATGCAACCGGAGAATCTTAAAGATCCGGAATTCATTGATAGTCTGAAAAAGTTTAAGGCCGATATCTTTATTGTTGTTGCTTTCAGAATGCTGCCGGAGGTAGTATGGAAAATACCTGTAATCGGCACTATTAATCTTCATGCATCATTACTTCCTCAGTACCGCGGTGCTGCACCAATAAATCACGCAATTATCAATGGAGAAACCATGACAGGTGTGACGACATTCTTTATTGATGAAAAAGCTGATACTGGTAATATTCTTCTCAGGGAAGAGGTGCATATATTCCCTTTTGAAAATGCAGGAGATCTTCATGACCGGCTGATGAAACACGGAGCAAGACTTGTGATAAGAACACTTGCTGAAATCGCTGAAAACAAAATCAAACCCCTGTCCCAGACACAATTAATTAGCCCTGGAGAATCTCTTAAACCTGCTCCAAAAATCAAGTCGAATGATTGCATAATAAACTGGAACAATGATCCGGTTAAAATTCACAATTTTATCAGGGGGCTAGCACCAAATCCTTGTGCAAGATCATTCTTTAAAAA
The DNA here is from genome assembly GCA_963838215.1 of uncultured Bacteroidales bacterium. Lineage (GTDB taxonomy): Bacteria > Bacteroidota > Bacteroidia > Bacteroidales > VadinHA17 > LD21. The sequence goes on from CAWIQG010000003.1 coordinate 963,162, forward strand.
TGATTCCTCAACTTATTCATTTAAAGTTTTCGAAAGCCATCCTGAAATTTCGAACCATAAGTTCAGACCAGGATTGATTGTCTCTGACGGCAGACATTTTTTAAAAGTTTCGTGTAAGGATGGATTTATAAATATTGCCAGTCTGCAACTCGAAGGAAAGAAAAGGATGAATACTGTCGAATTCCTCAGAGGGTTCGGAATTACAGATTATATCATTCCGGTCAGTTGACCGGTTTAATAGTTCTAAGCCAGATCTTTGCTCCCACTTCAGGTTCTGTCCCTTCTGCCATTCTGTTCATTTCAAACAGGTTTTTTAATTTAATCCCGTAACGTTGAGAAATCAGGTACATTGTATCTCCTTCAGTAGTAATATAGTATTCTTTCCCGGATTCAGCCTTTTCTCTTTTAGGTTGCAGATAAAGTATCTGGCCCGGAACAAGTTGAAAATCAATGTTTAGTTCATTATATTTCGAAAGTTGCCATTTCAGTAGTTGAAACTCCTTTTCAAGTTTATCTTTTGTATCTCCGTCTTTTACAATTATATATTTTATCCTGTTATTTTCCATTATTCTTGGAACATGAGATGCAACTGCTGTATTTTCATTTGTAAAAGTTACAGCCTTCACAGTTTCATCTGTTTTCTGAGCTGGAACAGTATCTTTTCCGGGGACTGTTGTTTGAGGAGGCAGACTTGTGGAATTGTATCCACGATCGAAATACCAGAGGTTATTCTCTTCAATAGTTTTTATCAGCATTTCTGCATAATCGGGATTTGTAGCATATCCTGCTTTTTTCAATCCGCGTGCCCACGATTTGAAATCAGTAGGTTCAATATTAAAAAGGAATCTGTAGCGTTTTTCTGATTTTAAAAAATCGGAATGGTCGTAAAACGACTCCTCCGGTTTTCGGTATTTTCTGAAACATTCATTTCTCCGTTCATCATTGTGCCGTATTGTGGGCCCTTTCCAGTTATCGTGACATTTGATACCAAAATGGTTATTACCTTCACGGGCAAGAGAACTACGTCCACAGTCTGATTCAATCATACCCTGAGCAAGGGTGATACTGGCAGGAATTCCTGTTCTCTTCATCTCACTTATCGCAAGGTCTTTATATGTGTTTATGTAGTCCTCTACAGAAAGGCCTTTGCCTGATGTTGAAACAACCGGCTTATATACTCTGCATGAAAAAAGACCAAATATCAATAAAATTTGAAGAAAAGGGAGAAACCTTTTTAGCATTTTAATTTTGTTTGAACAAAAATAAGAAAAAATAAGCGACTAAAATGCTTTAAATGTCTGGAAGGTCAATCTTCCCTAACAATCAGCTGAAAGCCTGCCCCATGGATGTTTTTAATATTAAGAGCCGGATCTTCAGATAAATATTTTCTTAATTTTGTTATATAAACATCCATGCTTCTGGCTGTAAAATAATCGTCGGTTCCCCATATTTTTTTCAGGGCCATCTCCCTGCTTATTAATTCATTTGGATTGACAGCAAGCAATTCAAGCAATTGTGCCTCTTTAGGTGAGAGTTTATTTTCAATATCTCCAATTGTAAGAGTTCTTAATTTTGAGTTGAAAATGAATTTTCCGATTTCATAAATATCTTTAGTACCCGACTGAAAATCGCGTCTGGATAGTATTGCCCGTATTTTTGCCAGAAGGATGTCTGTATCAAATGGCTTTGTAATATAATCATCCCCTCCTACTCCATATCCTTTCAGAACATCTTCTTTCAGCTTTTTTGCTGTAAGAAAAATTATCGGGACCTCATTATTAATCTGCCTGATCTCATTTGCAATTGTAAATCCGTCAATATGAGGAAGCATAATATCTAGAATGCAGATATTAAAGAGCCCTTTTCTGAAATGCTCCAGAGCATATTTGCCATCGTCGACCCACTCAACGGAATAGTCATTAATTTCAAGATAAGATTTAAGTACCGATCCAAAACTTAAATCATCCTCAACAAGAAAAATTTTAAAGGGTTTATTGTTCATTTTTAGTTCTCCCAGTTAAATGGTAAAAATATATCGAACCGGCTTCCTTTACCAGGTTCGCTGAAAACATTAATATTGCCTCTATGAGCATCGATGATTGCCCGTGCGTAGTTTAAGCCAAGACCAAATCCTTTAACATCATGCACGTTACCGGAATTCTGCCTGTAAAACCTTTCAAATATCTTACTCTGAACTGCTTTGGTCATCCCGATTCCTTTGTCCTCAACAGATAATACAATTCCTTTTTCGCTATTCCTTGTTCTAACTTCTATCTCCGGTGATTCAGGTGAATATTTGATTGCATTGTCAAGAAGATTATTTACGAGATTTGTAAGGTGGTCATAATCCCCAAAAACTACCGGTTCTTCTGCATTCAGATTAAGATTGACTTTGCCGTTTCTTTGCTGAACCTGTATATCAATAGTCTCAATTGCATGTTCAATAATCGTATGCAAAGAGATATTTTCATATTTGAATTCAATTTCCTTTTTATCCAGCGATGCGATCTGCAAAATAGTCTCTACTTTTTTGTTCATCCTGTTGTTTTCCTTTTTTATCATGCCGATGAAATATTTGATCCTTGTCTCATCACCAATCACTTTTGGATTAGTGATCGTATCAGCAGCAAGTGATATTGTAGCAATAGGAGTTTTAAACTCGTGTGTCATATTGTTGATAAAATCCGATTTCATTTCCGAAATTTTCTTTTGCCTGATCAGGAAAAACAAACTCAGACCAAAAGTCGCCAGTATAAAAAGGGAGAAGATCATTGAACCACCCAATATCCAGGCCATTGATCCAAGCACATAATTGGTTCTTTCAGGAAATATTACTGACAGAATAAGGTCGCGTCTTATAATATTATCCGGAAATAATCTGACTTTATATCTGCTCTTAATAAAACTATCTTTCTGAGATTTTTTAAATGTGCCATCCTGAACCACCCCGTCTTTGATTATCGCATATTCATAAGGTGTCTGTATTCCTGCAAATGCCAGAGATCGTGACAGGTTATATTCAATCTCCTTGTTATTAAGTTCAAGAGTTTTTTCCCATTGATATATCTCAGCGATCATCTGGTTACTCATGTTTTGGAATTCATTTGACCTCTTTCTGACCCAATCAAGAAATTCATTCTGTTTGACATATACGGCTCTTGAATTTGTATTCATTTCATTTCCATTCTTTGAAATAATCATTTTACCCGATTTATCCGGTGCTTCGATGATCAAAGAAGATGAATCTGAAATGACTGAAGTATCTCCCTTTAAATTGTAAGACTTATTTATCAAAGTCATTTTTCCACTATCAACACTTCTAGTAACAGATTGATTGGTAATTCTGACGCTTAATCCGTTACCAGGTTCAGAAGAATAACTTCCAATACTCAGATAACCTGTAATATTGCCACTGAAATTGCTGAATGAAAGAGGATCTCCCAATATAAAATTATTAAAGAAATCCATCTTCCTTGAAGACTCTATATCATTTGCAGCATTACTTAGACTAACAATTACTTCATTGTTAAAAATTTCATTCCTGATACCAACAGCCTTCCGTATCCAAACGATCTGGACCCATATAATGCCAATAATTGATAAAAGCATCATAATGATGAGACCGGTGAATTTCATCCTGTTCATATTGCAAAATTAAATTATTAAGTCATCAAAAAAGCAGGATTTAACTTTTCATTAACTCTATTTAACCGTTCATTAACTGATTATTATTGATGTTAAAGTAATTTTGATCCAGCTAAAATTAATAAAACATTACAGTGAACTGTACCATTGAAATTATTTCTTCTCATTTTATTATCTTCCTGATATCTTTTTCGATGATTGAAGGATGGGAAAAGAAAGGGAGAAAATAAAAGTTAAAAATATTGGCAATTCCGATCAGGTTTTTATGTTCAGTTGACAAAAATGAGTCCGGTTTTCCGACTCATTTTTTTATTTATAAGAATCCATAAAAACAGGCCATATATCGCCTTCAGGAAAATGAGCAGTGATCGTAACTGGTTCTTTGCTGACGGGATGAATAAACTCCAGCCTGCGTGCAAAAAGACTTATGCCGCCATCATCGTTCGATCGTGGATAGCCATATTTCATATCTCCTTTTACGGGACATCCGATTTTTGCCAGCTGAGCCCGTATCTGGTGGTGCCTCCCGGAGTGAAGTTCAATTTCAAGGAGATAATATCTTTCAGATCTTCCTTTTAATCTATAAGTTAAGCTTGCCTCTTTTGACCCTTTTACCTCACTGTCATATACATAGCTTTTGTTTTGTTTCTCATTCTTCTTTAGAAAATGAGTAATAGTCGCTTCATCTTCAGGGGGCCTCTCTTTTACAATTGCCAGGTAGATCTTTTTAACCTGTTTTGTTCTGAACATTTCATTAAGTCGTGAAAGTGCTTTTGATGTGCGGGCAAAAAGGATCACTCCGCTTACGGGACGATCAAGCCTGTGTACGACACCAAGAAAAACTTCACCGGGCTTTTTGTATTTTTCTGCAATGTATTTTTTTATTTCCGTATCCATGGAAATATCACCTGTTTTATCACCCTGTGCCAGATCAGAAGATCTTTTATAAACAGCAATAATATGATTGTCTTCGTAGAGTATTTCAGCCATTAAGGAATAAATTAGTACTGCTCCGTTTCATTCGGGAAGTCCTGTGATCTTACGTCTTTAATGTAAGCCTGTACAGCATTCTTGATTTCTGCATAAAGATTATGATACCTGCGGAGGAAACGTGGCGAAAACTCCTGGGTTATACCAAGCATATCATGAAGAACTAATACCTGTCCATCGGTCTTTCCGCCTGCTCCAATACCAATTATCGGAATTTTCAAATTGTTTGTAACCTCTTCCGCCAACTTTGCCGGTATTTTTTCAAGTACTATCGCAAAACAACCTGTCTGTTCAAGCAACCTTGCATCTTCCAAAAGCCTGCGGGCCTCCTCTCCTTCCTTTGCCCTTACCACATAAGTCCCGAATTTATGAATAGCCTGTGGTGTTAGTCCCAGATGTCCCATAACAGGAATTCCGGCTGATAATATCCGTTCAATCGATTCAACAACCTGGTATCCTCCCTCAAGTTTAACAGCGTGAGCTCCTGTCTCTTTCATAATCCTTATTGATGAAGCCAGAGCTTCTTTCGAATTGCCCTGATATGTCCCAAAGGGAAGATCCACGACAACCAGAGCTCTTTTCACAGCTCTTACAACCGAGGCAGCATGATAAATCATGTTATCGAGTGTTATAGGTAAGGTTGTATCAAACCCTGCCATAACGTTTGATGCTGAGTCACCAACAAGGATCACATCTATTTCCGCTTCATCCAGAATCTTTGCAATAGAAAAGTCGTAACCAGTCAGCATTGCAATCTTCTCACCTTTGAGCTTCATTTCATTCAAAACGTGAGTAGTAATCCTTTTGACAGAACTATGTATTGGCATAATAATTAATTTGTTAGTTTAAGATTGCAAAGTTACAGATTTGTGTCGGATGATATATCTCCATGATTACATCTTTTTAGTTTGGCAGTATTATTAACTCTTTCTGTCGTTTTGTCATAAATATTGATTTGAACCGATATAATTCTTCTTTTCCTGGTTCCTGACCCCTAAATCCCTTAGGGGGACTTGTTAACAACTATTTATAAATATGATAGTTATAAGCCATTAATTAAATTAAAGGCAGGGCATTACTTTTGGAATATTAGGATAATTAAGTAATAAATTATGTACTTATGACTATCTCTTATCAATGTCATATTAACATAAAATACGCAAATAATTTTAATGGCATAATCATTGCTAATTCATTATAAAAATATGAAATTCTTTAATTTATTATAAAATGGGAAAAATAATTGGAATAGATCTGGGAACAACAAATTCATGCGTTGCAGTAATGGAAGGCAATGAGCCGGTTGTAATTCCTAACAGTGAGGGCAAAAGAACAACTCCTTCCATAGTTGCTTTTGTTGAGAATGGCGAACGCAAAGTGGGCGATCCTGCCAAACGACAGGCAATTACCAATGCAAAAAAAACCGTTTACTCGATTAAAAGGTTTATGGGAGAGACATATGACAAAGTCACAAAAGAGATAAAAAGAGTCTCCTATACTGTTGTAAAAGGGGATAATAATACCCCAAGAGTTAAAATTGAAAACCGGATGTATTCACCCCAGGAGATATCTGCAATGATCCTTCAGAAGATGAAGAAAACTGCAGAAGATTATCTGGGACAAGAAGTTACAGACGCCGTTATAACAGTTCCTGCCTATTTCAGCGATTCTCAGCGTCAGGCTACAAAAGAAGCAGGCGAGATTGCCGGGTTAAATGTTAAAAGGATAATCAATGAACCTACAGCGGCTTCGCTGGCTTATGGCCTGGATAAAAAGTCGCAGGACCTTAAAATTGCAGTATTTGACCTTGGTGGTGGCACCTTCGATATTTCAATTCTTGAACTTGGAGATGGTGTCTTTGAAGTTAAATCCACTAACGGGGATACTCATCTGGGCGGTGACGATTTTGATCATCTGATCATTGACTGGATGGCTGAGGAGTTTCTGAAAGAAGAAGGTATTGATCTGAGAAAAGATCCCATGGCATTGCAACGTTTGAAAGAAGCCGCCGAAAAAGCCAAAATTGAGCTTTCAAGTTCAACAACCACAGAGATTAATCTTCCTTACATAATGCCTGTTGATGGAATTCCAAAGCATCTTGTAAAAACCCTTACAAGGGCTAACTTTGAAAAAATCTGTGACAAACTGATACAGTCGTGTATCGAACCTTGCAAGATCGCACTTAAAGATTCCGGATATTCCGTGTCTGATATAAATGAAGTCCTGCTTGTAGGTGGTTCTACACGGATACCTGCAATACAGCAACTTGTCGAAAAATTCTTTGGCCGGGTGCCATCAAAAGGAGTCAACCCCGACGAAGTTGTTGCAGTTGGAGCAGCAATACAGGGAGGTGTACTTACCGGTGAGGTTAAAGATGTTCTCTTACTTGATGTTACTCCATTATCACTTGGTATTGAAACTATGGGTGGAGTAATGACAAAGCTGATTGAGTCCAACACTACAATTCCTACAAAAAAAACGGAGGTGTTTACAACTGCTGCCGACAGCCAGCCATCGGTAGAGATTCATGTTCTTCAGGGTGAAAGACCTATGGCAGCAGGTAACAAAACCATCGGACGTTTTCATCTCGATGGCCTTCCCCCTGCCCCGAGAGGAGTTCCCCAGATTGAAGTAAGCTTTGACATTGATGCAAACGGGATTTTACATGTTGCAGCTAAAGACAGAGGTACTGGGAAAGAACAGAGAATCAGAATCGAAGCATCTTCGGGATTAAATGATGAGGAAATAAGAAGAATGAGAGAAGAAGCTAAAGCCAACGCCGAAGCTGATAATAAAGCGAAGGAAAAAGTCGACAAGATTAATACAGCCGACAGTATGATCTTTACAACCGAAAAACAGCTCAGGGAGTTTGGCGACAAACTTCCTGCAGATAAAAAACCTGCAATTGAGAGTGCCCTTGCAAAACTTAAAGAGGCTCACAAATCGCAGGATATTGATGCAATCGATAAAGCCCTGGCTGAATTAAATTCAGTTTGGCAGGTTGCGTCAGAAGAGATGTATAAAACTGCACAGAATGCTGGTCAGACCGCATCACAACCAGGTTCTGAACAACCAAGTGGCAATAACACTAAATCTGGTGGTAATGAAGAGGTTACAGATGTCGACTTTGAAGAGGTAAAATAATACCATTATATCATGTTCATAAAAGAGGTTGAAACAGATATTCAACCTCTTTTTTTACCTTCATAAATCAGTGTAATCTGCGGAAGAATTTTTTTGTACTTTTATACTGAATTTTGCGTTTTCATAAAATGAATCTGAAAATATTTGCAATAGCCTCTCTGTTAGCCATTTCAGCCGTGGTAGCTTGCCAGACTGAAACGGGGATTAACAAATCTGATCAGCAGGGAAGGAAACAGGGACATTGGATTAAAAAAAATTCCGATGGGATAATGATATATGACGGATTCTTTAAGGATGATCATCCTGTAGGAGAGTTCAGAAGATTTTATGAAGACCACTCGTTAAAGTCATTACTTATTTTCAGCAACGATGGTAACGAAGCAATTGCGACTATTTATCACCCAAATGGCTATGTTTCATCAAAAGGGAAATATGTAAACCAGATGAAACAGGGAAAATGGCAATTCTTTTCCGCTTTTAGTAAAGGGTATCTTATCTCTGAAGAACAGTACTCAGATAATCTAAAAAACGGCCAGTCGCTTAAATTCTTTACCGACAGTACTGTCGCTGAAAGACTTAATTATATAAATGATATAAAGCAAGGGGAATGGATAAAATACTATCCAAATGGAGCCGTTTGTCTGAAATCAAATTATATCAATGGCAAGATTAACGGCAGATTTGAAGTCTGGTTTGAAAATGGCCAGATTGAATTTTCAGGACAATATAAAGATGACGCAAGAGACGGACTCTGGTATATTTATAATAATGATGGAACGCTTAAATATAAGATGGAATATCTGGCCGGAGTTACAAAAGACCGCCAGATGGATATTGACGAATCTGACTATCTCGATTCTCTTGAGAAAAACAAGGGGAAAATTGCCGACCCGGAGAAAACCGGTATTCAATTGCAATGAAGTCTTTCTATATTTTATCTTTAAAGGTAATGACAATAACTATTGCTTTATTACTTTTATTCACATTTAACAACTTATGCGGACAAGGATTAACATACCAATTTTTTTACAGAGTGTATTTCAGGGATAAAGGAGAGAATTCAACAGGCAATTATGCCCCGGCAGATTTGTTATCCACCAGAGCTATTGACCGAAGGCAAAAAGCCGGTATCCCTGTTCCCGATTTCAGGGATTTGCCTGTATACAAAGGCTACCTTGATCAGATATCAGCTGCCGGATTCACTCTTCATTGTACTTCGAAATGGATGAACACAGCATTGTTCAAAACCCAGTCACCATCCGATATTAATTCACTTCTCAATTTACCGTTTGTAAGTAATGTAAAGATTGTCAAAACTTCTGGGGAAAAAAGCAGTTTAAAAGATAAGCTTGCTTTTCAGATTGAACAATCAGATATCTCTTCTTTTGACAGGCCGATCACAATGGTTAATGGTTATCCCCTTCATAATTCAGGTTATGATGCAACAGGTATTCTGATAGCTGTTCTAGACGGAGGATTTATTGACGCCGATCAGATATCCTCTCTTACCGATCTTCGAAACAGGAAAGGAATAAAGGCAACTTACGATTTTGTGCAAAACAATGGATTCGTGTATAATTCTCATAACCATGGAACAGCAGTCCTTTCCGTGCTTGCCGGGAACCTACCAGGCTTTATCGAAGGAACAGCCACAGGGGCTGATTATTTGCTGTTAAAAACAGAAGATGTGACTTCCGAGTTCCCTTGTGAGGAAGACTACTGGGCAGCAGGAGCTGAATTTGCTGATAGTGCAGGAGCTGACATAATTTCCTCATCATTGGGATATTTCAATTTTGATGATCCTTCTCTCAATTATAAGTCTTCTGATCTTGATGGCAAAACAGCTTTCATTACAATAGTGGCCGATATAGCTGCTTCAAAAGGAATACTTGTTGTCAACAGTGCAGGAAATGAAAGGACTAATATATGGGAACGTATAATATTTCCATCAGACGGGTTTAACGTTGAAGCTGTGGGAGCTGTCGATGGAAACAATTTTATTTCAACTTTCTCTTCAGCAGGTCCGTCTGCTGATGGAAGAATTAAGCCCGATAATGTTGCCATGGGGGTCAGTGTTCCGGTACAAATATCTGAAAGTTCTGTTGGCAGATCAAACGGGACATCTTTCTCCTGTCCTATTATAAGTGGAATGGCCGCATGTATTATGCAGGCAGTACCCAAGGCTCTCAACATCGATGTTATTGAAGCTCTTCATTCAAGTGCAGACAGGTATAATTCGCCCGACTCGCTTTATGGGTACGGAATTCCTGATATGGTTAATGCTCTGACATTTCTGCAGGATAGATATACTAAGGTACCTGTTGAAGAAACTGTTGCTGGTCCAAACCCTACAACCGGCAATATTGAAATTACATTCCATCAGCAACCAGAGCAATTTACCGTTGAGATTATTTCTATAACCGGGGAAATAATATTCAGGGAAGAGTTCACAAATTTTGCCGGCAGGACATTAGGCATAAACGAATTACAGAACAGGCAACCAGGGATCTACTTGATCAGGTTAACAATAGGTAGTAGTGTAAGAGTTCATAAGATTATTAAGTTAAGAAAATGATTATGACTGAAAAACTGTCTCTGGCGGAACTACAGCTTATTATAAGAGATTCTTTATATCTTGCTTTACCTGAGATGTATTGGGTAATTGCTGAGATCTCAGAAATCAAGGAAAATAATGCCGGTCATTGTTATCTTGAACTTATTGAAAAACTCCCTGATGAAAGAAATGTCAGGGCTCGTGTAAAAGCGATAATCTGGAGTAACCGATACAGGTTTCTTAAATCATTTTTTGAAAGTTTTACCGGAGAGTCACTTAAAGAGGGCTTTAAAATCCTGGTAAAGGTTAAAATTGAATATCACGAACTATATGGATTGAGCCTTATAATCACTGATATCGACCCTGCATTTACTATCGGAGAAATGGCAGTAAAACGTCAGCTGATTATAAAAAGACTTGAGCAGGAAGGAGTCTTTTCGATGAACAAGGAACTTGATTTTCCTGCTGTTCCTCAAAGAATTGCGATTATTTCATCAAAGAATGCGGCTGGATATTCAGATTTTATTAATCAACTGACCGGAAATAGTCACGGATACATTTTTTATACTGCATTGATCGATGCGGCAATGCAGGGGAAAGAGACTGAACATGATGTAATCAGTGCTCTTGACAGGATTGCAATTAAATCTTCTGTTTTCGATCTGGTTGTAATTATTAGAGGTGGAGGATCACAAACAGATCTCAGCTGGTTCGACAGTTACGACATTGCTTATTATGTTACCCAGTTTCCTTTGCCAGTAATTACAGGCATTGGTCACGATAAAGATATGTCAGTCACTGACCTTGTAGCATATAAATCAATAAAAACGCCGACAGCTGTAGCAGATTTTCTGATCGACTGTACGGCTGAAGCTGAAAACCGACTTATTGAAATAAGTTCTGCGATCAAAGATGTTTCTAAAATAGTCATTGAAAAGAACAGAAACAGGATTGAAACAGCCAAAATAAAATTTTTACCTTACGTCAGAATAATGATTTCTGATATAAGAGACAAATTATCTGTGAAAATTCTGGAAATAATGAATATCGGTAAAAAAAGTATTTTCAGAGTCGGGATTGCTCAGGCCAATCAGGAATCAAGACTTGTTTCAGCAGTAAAATCTTTTTCATCGGGCAAAGAAGTGGCACTTGAAAGAACCAGAGAGAGCCTGATTACCTTCACATTAAATGATCTGAACAGGAATAGTACTTTGCTAAATGGATTGGAGAACACTTTAAATATTCTGAAACCTGAAAATGTTCTGCAAAGAGGTTACACTATTACCACACTAAACAAAAAAATATTGAAAAAGAGTGATCAGGTGAAAACAGATGACTTAATTGAAACGCAATTCAGTGACGGGGCTGTAAAAAGCAGAGTGGTTGAAAAGATAAAAGATAAAAATTGATAATGTCGAAAAGGTTAAATATTTAAAAACATAACTCTTAAAGCATACTATTATGGCAAAAAAAGAATTTTCTTTTAATGAAGCAGTAATTGAAATTGAGGAGATTCTCAGAAATATCGAAAACGGGGATCTCGATGTTGATAAATTGTCAGTTGAGGTGAAACGTGCATCAGAACTGATAAGGCAATGTCAGAAAAAACTAAGATCTACCGAGGAAGAGATCAATAGCATATTTAAGGACCTGGAATAAAAATAAATCAGGACCGAAGTCCTGATTTACTACTTTTCTACCCTAAACCTAAATCCGTGAAAAAAACTCTTATAATAATCTATTACTACCTTTTGAATAATTAAACGGTAATTTGACATGAAATGTTTCGACTTTTTCAAGATATTTAAATAATAGATATTCTTTTTTTGACGAACAGGCTATTTTTCTATACCAAATACATCTTTAAATGCTTGAATAAATGTTTCTTTAGGTAACGCTCCCATTGCTATTACAGGTTGGCCCTTTGAAGGAACTAATAGAAAAGTGGGAATACTTTTTATTCCAAAAACCGATGAAAGTTCCAATTCTTCCTCGGTATTTACCTTAAAAATGTCAATCTTACCCTCAAACTCCGAAGCCAGTTCTTCAAGAACAGGAGCTACCATCTTGCAGGGTCCGCACCAATCGGCATAAAAGTCTATAATGCAAGGCTTTTCACCTTCAAATTTCCACTCCTTATTATTTTCAAAATTGAAGACTTTATTCAGAAATGTATCTTTTGTTAAATGTTCTACCATTTTATTTTTATTTATTAAACATACGGAACAGCAGTTTGTTTTGAATATTGACAACCTTTATGCCAATAATCCACAAATATCTTTATTTACAAAAAATTAAGTATTAATTGTAACTTTGTCACAAGTATTTAACAAATCGGTATATCTATATATGAATATATGTCTTAATGATAAGATTTTTGAGACACTCTCAACAGTTGTTACGGATGAGAATGTACAAGCTTACGTTATTGGAGGTTGGGTCAGGGATTGTCTTCTCAAAAGAGATCACCCTGGAAAGGATATAGATATTGTTATAATTGGAAGCGGAATTGAAATTGCGCGTAAAGCTGCAAAAAAAATATGTCCGGGAGAAAAAGTCAGTGTCTTTAAGAATTTCGGAACAGCAATGTTCAAAAGTGAAGAGTACGAGATTGAGTTCGTGGGAGCACGGAAGGAGTCGTACAGCAGAGGTTCAAGGAAACCGGTGGTAGAAGACGGAACGCTGGAAGATGATCAACGGAGAAGAGATTTCACTATTAACACTTTGGCTATAAGCCTCAATAGAAATACTCTAGGAGAATTCCTTGATCCCTTCGGGGGCGCTGTGGATCTTAAGAATAAAACTATCAGAACACCTCTTGACCCTGACAAGACTTTTTCAGATGACCCGTTAAGAATGATGAGAGCTGTCAGGTTTGCTTCCCAGCTTAATTTCACCATTGAGGAGAATACATTCAATTCAATAAAAAAAAACATTGAAAGAATCAGGATAGTTTCGCCCGAGAGGATTGTTACTGAACTGAATAAAATAATTATGTGCGATCATCCGTCAAAAGGTTTTATTCTTCTCGAAAAATCCGGGCTGCTCAAAATTATTTTTCCTGAACTTGACAATCTGAAAGGAGTGGAAACAAAAGAAGGTAAAGCGCATAAAGATAATTTTCATCATTCAATAAAAGTCCTTGATAATATAAGTAAAAAGACCGATAACATTTGGCTGAGATGGGCAGCTCTTCTTCATGATATTGCCAAACCGGTTACAAAAAAATACTCTTCTGAAACAGGTTGGTCATTTCATGGGCATGAATATATCGGTTCAAAAATGATTCCCGATATTTTCCGGAAACTAAAGTTTCCTTTGAATGATAAAATGAAATACGTCCAGAAAATAATTGATCTGCATCTCCGGCCAATAGCACTTTCCCAGGAGTTGGTGACAGATTCCGCGATCAGAAGATTATTATTTGAAGCAGGTGATGATATTGACGATCTCATGCTTTTGTGCGAAGCTGATATCACATCAAAAAATGAAGCAAAAAAAACAAAACACCTTGAAAACTTCAAACTTGTCAGGAATAAGCTTAAAGAGATTGAAGAAAAGGATGCTATAAGGAATTTCCAGCCTCCTGTTGATGGAAGTGAAATTATCATTGCATTTGGAATAAAACCGGGAAAAGAAGTCGGAATTATTAAAAATGCCATACGGGAAGCAATACTTGACGGGGTAATCCCTAATGAACATGAAGCAGCCAGAAAGATAATGCTACAAAAGGGAATTGAGATTGGATTGACTCCTGCAGATCATCCTACCTGAACTTAAGATCAAGTAAAACAGGCAGATGGTCACTGAATCCTCCCTGGTATCGATATCCCCGATATGTCGACAAAGGACTGAATCCGGGGTATTTGGGGTCTTTAATCAGAAGAAAATCTGGATTGAATATCTGGAGCAATTTCACATTTGTGTACAGACCGTTACAAGAGGTCAGAAGCTTTTCTGAAACTATTACCTGGTCAATCATTTCCCACGTTCCTCTGTAACGATATGTCCCCGATCCGTTTGCAGCCAGGCTATCAGATAGATTAACAAGAGAAATACCTGATTCAGCAGAAGCGGTAAGCAGGCTCATATCCTGATCATCCGGAGTACTGTTAAAATCGCCCAAAATAATAATCTTTGCTTCTAAATAGCTGCTTTTTATTATCGAATCTGCTTTCTCTCTGACCATAGCTGCAATCTTCATTCTAAGCCCTTCCATAGCAAGAACCCCTCCTCTCCTTGAAGGCCAATGGTTTACAATGACATGAATAGTATCTGAACTAATCACCATTTTTGTATAAAGAACACTTCGTGTAGTGAAATTTTCTCTTTTGATGCCTTGAGGAATCCAGTATCGGTAATCAATTATTCCGACACAATCTTTTCTGTAGATAAGGCAAACATTAATACCTCTAGGATCGGAAGATTCCTCATGGACAATCCCATAATTATATTTTGACAAATAAGTACCATAAACAAGATCCTCAAGTACTTTCCTGGTTTCCACTTCACAAAAAGCGACCACCGGAGGAGGAGTCCACTCCCCTGCAGCAACAATTGTTTTATACAAAGAATTGATTTTCTTATTGTACCTGGTTAAATTCCATCTCATCACACCTGATGGAAGGAATTCGTTATCATCTTTATGTGGATCATCATAAACATCGAACAGGTTTTCAACATTATAAAACATTATTCTGACAGGTTTATTTCTGAAAGCCTGTGAGTAGCCTCTTTCAATGGTCATTTGCAGCAGCAAGAGTGTACCTAAAATTACTGTAACGATACCTTTTAACATTTTTCTTCGGATAATTCTTTCAGGATAATCTGGATCTCCTTTCGAACTCGCGAGTTACATATCAAAGTTATCACTCCCCAGGGCCACATTTATCTTCGATACAAAATAAAAAAAGGCTGAAAAAGAATCAGCCTTAAGATCGGAAATAACTCCGTTAAAATGGAGTAATCCAGCGATATCTCCTGGCACTTTCACCAAATTTGACAGCCAGTGTAAGTTCATGAGTACCATAACTTTGTTGCCGGATATCGGTTAAAGTGAAGTCATAAGAATAACCGAAATAGAATCTGTCGTATTTTAAGCCCAGTAATAAAATAATAGCATCACCTGTTCTATATGACAAGCCTATCCAATAATCCTCCTTATAGAAAATTCTTGCTGTTATATCTGCCTGCAATGATCGGAAAAACATATCGGATGATCTAATAAATGTAGAAGGTTCAAGAACCCAATCCGGTGCCAACGGAAATTTAATACCTCCTGTCAGATAATAGTTGCCAAGTTCAGTTTGTTTTGCGTGGGAAGTATCGGCAAATAATAATGAGCCTCTTAACAAATTGGTCATTGCAAATCCAACATAGTACTTCGCCGTAGTAAAACTTGCCCCAAAGTTAAAATCCGGAATAAAAACTGTACGGGCGTATGAATTCAGATATGGGTCATCGTGATCATAAAGTAAACCATCAGTATTAATGGCAAACTGATAAGCAGTCATTGCAAGTCCAAACGAGAGATCATTCGGATATCCGCCGGTCTGCCCCATCGGAATATGATATGCATAAGCCAATTGGAAACCTGTCCGATGCATTATACCATTGTTATCGTTGAAAACATATCCACCAAGGCCAACCTTACCTCCTTTGGTTGGTTTAGTCAGCTTCTTACGAACAGAAGTGGATTTTGAAATATAGCTATTCTGCAAGATACGAGTTTGAAAGCTTGCTGCATATGTTGTTGGTGCTCCTGCCAATCCAACCCATTGTTCTCTGACTGTAAGGTTTACGGTAGTATATCCGTCACGTCCTGCAAATGATGGATTTATCAGAAATCCATTCATGATGTATTGGCTATAGATAGGGACTTGCTGCGCTGATGAAACTTCAAAAATGAAGCAGAGAACAATAGCTGGCAATATACTTCTGAAATACCTCATATAAAAAAACGTCGAAATATAATAATAATTATCTGATAATACTTATTACGCCTGATTTTGGTCCCGATCCATCATTCAAATGAAGAATATAATGATAGGAATCAGTTGGCAGGAGTTTCCCTTTATAAGTACCATTCCACGGGTTTGCCGAAATATTTCTGGTACGGAATACAAGCCTGCCCCATCTGTCGTACACGAAAATTTCAGCATTCGGGTACAGTTCAATGTTCTTTATAACCCAGGTATCATTAAATCCATCATTATTCGGAGTTATAATCTGTGGTATCTCAAGGCATTTTTCTGAACCAACAACACTAATAACCACTTCAATAGAATCTGCACAATCATTATGATCAATGACCTTGACTTTATAAGTCCCGTTAGGAATATCTGAAAGGGTTTGAGTTAGTACGCTAACGCTATCTCCCAAGGTAACATTATAAGGTAGTGTTCCTCCTGTAATATTCAGAGTAATTGAGCCATCCGGTTCACCAGGACAAGAGGCATCAGTCTTTGTGAAATCTATTGACAGAACTGCTGGTTCTGTTATTGTTACCGGGACATCAATCGTACAAAGGTTTGAATCAAGTATTGCGACTGTATATGTTCCTGCTGCAAGACCATTAAATGTTCCGGAAGACTGGAATGCTGCACCATCAAAACTAAACTGGTAAGGTGATGTTCCTCCTGCAGATGCAACTATGACTGATCCGTCAGAAGATCCATAACAGGATACATTGGTCTAGAGTAACTGTTGCTGTTGGTGCTGCATTAACCGTTGTACTATTTGATGCTGCACTTGCTCCTGTACATCCATTGATGTCAGTGTAATTGACAGTTACTGTCTTAACCCCTGGGGTAAGCCATTGTAACGTTACTGTATTGTCAGTCCCGCTGATACCGCCTGAGGTAATACTGTAATCTGTACCCAGGGTTCCTGGTACTACCCATACATAGCTCGTCTGACCTGCCTGTGTTGTGTACGTCACATCGGTGCTCGCACACGTATTGGCTCCCGGTTGTACCGTAAACGTAGGCGTAGGTAACGCATTCACCGTAGTTGTTGAAGATGCTGATGTGAGTCCTGTACAGCCGCTTGCATTATTATAATTGACTGTGACTGTTTGACTGCCTGTGGTAATCCATTGTAACGTTACTGTATTGTCAGTCCCACTGATACCGCCTGAGGTAATACTGTAATCTGTACCCAGGGTTCCCGGTACTACCCATACATAGCTCGTCTGACCTGCCTGTGTTGTGTACGTCACATCGGTGCTCGCACACGTATTGGCTCCCGGTTGTACCGTAAACGTAGGCGCCGGTAACGCATTGACTGTTACTGTAACTGGCTGTATATCATAACAACTTGTCACTGGATCCGTACCCTTGATATAATACGTGCCTGCCGCTGCTGTGGCCGGCGTTGCATATGATATCGTTGCTGCTGCATCACTCCAGTAGGTATAGGTGAGACCTGCTGTCGAGCCTGACGTAACTGCTGCTGCTGTAAGATCAACTGTAGACGGTGAACATACTGCTGCCGGATTGGTGATCGTGACTGTCGGTAACGCATTGACTACTACTGCCGTTGTTGCTGCTGTACTTACACATCCATTACCATCTGTAACTATTAGACTATATGTGCCTGCCATTGCTAAGGTCGCCCCGGCTATGGTCGGACTCTGTGAGGCGCTCGTGAACCCGTTCGGCCCTGTCCATGCATAAATAGACATTGCTGCAGGACCTCCTGTTAATGTAATTGTACTACCTACACATACCGGACTAGTGGATGTGGCTGTCGCTACTGGTAACGCATTGACCAACACATTATATGTAGTGGGTGAAGCCGCTGTACAACCTCCAACTCCCTGATAATTCACACTTATTGTCTGAGGACCAACTGTGTTCCATGTCACAGTAGCCGTATTGTCTATACCTGTTCCACCGGATGATATGAAACCTCCAACAATTGACCAAACATAATTTGACTTACCAGCTTCGGTGGTATATACATTCCCGGTTGATCCAATACAGACTGAATTTATGCCATTTAAGCTTGGGACGGGTATGGGATTTATCGTTACAACAACCGGTGTCCTCGTTAAACTCTTACACCCTCCTCCGCCATTTGATTCTGCATAGTAAGTAGTTCCTGTAACCAGTATGGTTCCACCCGGGTAAAGTACACCTCCTGTAGCCTGATTGTACCAGTCAACCGTACATCCTATCGGTGGTGTTGCTACAAGATTCGCTACTGTATGCGTCCCGCAAAAACTTTGTGATGCTGCAGCTGCAGGCGGATCGGGTAAAATCGTGAAATTAATAATTACAGTATCCAAAGATGTGCATGTTCCATTACTTATTGTCCATACCAATTTATAAGAAACCCCATTTAACCCAATGAACTGACTTCCCGGGCTTGCAGGTGCAAGTAAGGTGCCTCCTGTTCCGGAAATAATACTCCAAAGACCAGTACCTACAACAGGTGTATTACCAGTCAGTATTGCTGTAGTAATACCACACTGCGTTTGATCTATACCGGCATTTGCAGCTGTCGGAGTTGCATAAACAGTTACTGTACCTGCATCAACTACACCGATTGAGGCACCACTATTATATGTAAAGTCCGTAAGTTTGTATACTCCGGGTGTTGGTGTAGGCAAAGTATAGGGAACAGCAGATATTATTACCGGAACTTGTGCTACTCCGTTTATAGTGTAACTAAGCGTATAATTAAATGGTATACTATATGGCGCGGTAAAAGTAACCGGTATTCCGGCAGTTCCGCATACAGGCCCGGTTGGAGAAAGTTTTGCCCTTGGCTTAAGATCAGTTATCGAACCCAAAGTGAAAAGAGTATCTGCGGCACCTATTGGAGTTGTTGAAGATGCTGTACCATTTGAATTGTCACCTGTAGAAGTTGTAGGAATTTGAACCCAGCCTGAAGTACTATAGTTAGCAATCCTGATGTTGGACATACCTCCTGTGATTAAAGGTGTTACATCACTTGATGGTGTCCAGTTCAGGTTTACAACAGCCTGACTCCCAGGAGTAGCCATAATCTTATAATACTCCTGTTCGCTGACACCTAATAAAGGTGCAGTGACACTTGCTGAAGTCGTATTTGGACTAAGATATTGTGCCGACCATAATAATGGTCCTGTTTGAGTTAATGAGAGCTTAATATTGTTGCCGAGAATATTTGGAGTTCCTGATATACCTATTGGGAAAAGGAAATTATCGTACTGGCTTATACTTTTAATAAGCGGACCGTCCACAAATGAATTTATGCTTCCCCCTGCAGGCACAACACAGTTGATGGATGAATTGGTTATTGATAGTGATCTTCCTGTTCCGGTGTTTATTAATCCGTTAGTCAGTAATAAATTACCGCTGACTTCAATGGCTCCTCCATTGTTAATACGAAGACCGGCACTGTTATTAATTTCAAAATTATTAAAAGCGCTTGTTCCTGTAAAGTTACCCAATGTTCCTCCGATTGTCTGAGGAACTGTTCCGGCAAATGAAACTACAGCTCCGGCACCGGTTCCACTTTTAAATGTACCAGATAAACGACTCATTGTACCCTGAATGATGAGTTCCTTATTATAAACACTGTTGTCAACAGTAGGACCGTTAATTTTCAACGTATCACATATTGTGAGATTTTTATCAGGTAAAACACGTGTTCCCGTCCCTGAAAAAACAATATTTGCTATATTATCATACAAGTCAGCTATTATTGTATAAGTCCCCGTACCTCCATACTCTACTGTCGAATTATTTGCACAGCTTAAGAATGCAGTGTAAACACCAGCCGGGAATGAACCGCTTTGAAGATATAAAGTTCCACTTCCAGTAACAGTACCCAGATTATGACCATAATACAAAGAAGTTACTACAAGTTTCCCGTTAATAGTTGTACGATATGCAGAGCAATTATTTGCATTTAATGTAACTACATTATTAACGATATCTATAAATCCATTTGGCGCTCCAGTCAATGTATACGAGTCTCCGTTTGTCTGATGCCAGATAGTCGGATCAGTCCAATTACCATCTGCAATACTTGTAAACTCAGGAACATTTGTAAAGAAAGCTGAGGGATCGCCAGCAGTATATTCGCCGCTGAGATTGTCAGAGGCAGAATAATTATTAGTTATTGTGTTCAAGACAGGATCTACACCAGGAGATAAGTTCCATGTGGTTCCTGGAACCATTATGCGGGCAACCATATAACCGGCTTCATCACCCATAACATCTTCCTGATAGTAATTAAGCACCAGGCTGCCTGTAAATCCCGTAATACCCGAACTTTGAACCTCCCAATAATAGTTGAGTGCGTTAGTAGGATCTTTGACTGCAGGATGAGCGCTGTTAATATTATTGATACGCACATAACCAACTGTACTACTTGATGTTATTGTTAAAAGGGCAGGTGTATATTTACCTGATGTCCCAATTGGATATAAAAACGTCGTAGCTGCAGGATTAAAGAATTTTCTGAGACCAACATTACTGAAAACTCCGTCAGTAGTTATCATCTTGGTGGCACTAAACGGTGCTCCCTGAATCAGACTATTTACGCCAAGTGAAACAAGATTCTTCTTAATATCCAAAATACCCTGAGTCATTGTCAAATCTTCCTGAAGGGTAATATCATTTTCAATCTGGGCTCCCGCAGCATTATTCAATGTTAACCTTGCATATGCACCTGTTCCAGAAATTTGTTGCTGAGTCGTACCAACCAGAAGTATTCCATTACCAACAAGATTATTATCTAGATAGCCTGCATTATTAGTAAAGTTACCTGACAATGAAACCGGATTTGAACCAAGAATGAAGTTACCGGAGCTAAGTGTCAGATTGTCGTTAACTGTAGCTGGATTGCTCAGAGTCAGTGAAGTGCCCGGGTTAACCACCAGATCATAAAAATTGGTAGCTCCGGTTACCGTCTGGGCTCCACCGTAAGGAGCACCGTTTGGTACACTGAAAGTGGTAAGGTTCGTTCCACACACATATCCTCCAATACCAGGTGTATTAATAAGATTGCCATTAAAAGTCACATTGATATTATTTGCATTGAATACACTATTGGCATTGATTGTCATATCCCCGTTCAGAGTTAACGGGCTGACTAAAAGTCTTACAACAGCAGGTTGCCCTGCAGCACCTGTTATAGTAAGGTTATTAAGCGGAACCGTAGCATCCAGGAAATAATTCTGAGTTGCAGAGGCCCCTTGTGAAAAAACAATCGTACCTCCTGTTACAGAGCTCGTTTCCGGTCTCAGATACAAATCGCCAAATGGAGAGGAAGGAGTAGTCGTTCCTCCGTTACCGCTGACAATAGTCAAAGTACCATTCGACATAGTAAAGTTACTGCCGCCGTTCAACACTTCGAGCTTGGCATTGGTTGCATTTGAAGCCTGACCATTTATGGTCACTGCACCGCCACTTTGAGAATACTGAAGAACTCCGCCGGCATTTAAAGGATTGCGCCGTATCTGTCCATTGACAACCAGATTTCCACCCTGAACATTAATAGCAGAAGCTCCGCTGGAAGAATACTCAATATCATTATTATTTGCAGGAGAAGCTGGCGGTCCCACATAGACATTACCGCTTATTATTGTCAGATTGCCACTTAGGAATAAGTCGTTAGTGTTTACATTTGAATTACCTATATAAACATTATTGGCATTAGTTATTGTGAGCCCGGCTGTCGAAGGAATAGTAAACGGACTCCCTGTCGTTACGTCTAAATCTGCACCAATTCGGTTATAGATAAGTGTCCCATTTTGCAGGGTGAGCCAGTTATCTGCAAGCGTACTCAATGTTCCCCCAACATTAAGAGTAAGTGTTGTGGACTGAGAGCTCCCCTTATTGACTATTACTTTATTGAAAATGGTAGATGGACTTGTCCCAGATATAGTTGAATTATTAGACCCCTGGAGCGTTAAATCACAATAATAAGTTCCATTAAGTAATCTTGCATATCCAGTAGAATTATTTACTAAATTTCCACCTATAACCATAGTATTTGCCTGAGGCGGACCACCAGGTGAGTTACCATAGGGCGTATCTATATCAATCCATGCATTTGAATTTACTGTTACATTTCCATCCACAACCAAATGTTGAGGCAGATAATCATCCATATACAGGAAAGTCCCAGTATTTATGAACATATTACCGGTCACATGAACCGTTTTCTCAATAATAGGATCATATAGATCTAGTGCAAATCCATTATGACCTGTACTCCAACTCATGCATATCCAGGGCAAGTATATTATCTCCTCCGCACGTCAGATCTCCCTTAATAGTTGTTAAAGCATTATTTGGAAGGACAAGATTATCTCCACCTTTGGCAGTTACCATCAGGTTCCCGTATGATGTAACATTTGCAGGTAATATATATAAACAACCATTATTGCCATCAATGTCATAAAATTCAGTGGTACCACTGTTATTATTGAAGTCAGAAAAATCACCAGAGGGGAAAGTGAAAACTTTTGGAATTGTCCAATTTGGAACAGTTGTTGTTGTAAGCCTGAATAACCCATTTCCACCCGGGCTGCTTTGTACCATACTAAATGTACTTCCGCTCCATGTGTATATATCAAGTATGGAACCAGTATGAATCTGAAGACTTGCACATCTCTGATTTGCTGTCAGATTAACTGTATGGTTATTTTCGACTATGACTATGCTGTTAGGACCAGGGTAATTAACACCCTCAACTGCCCCTGCAGGAACTGCAGAACCACCTGAGGTATATGACCAGGTTGTATTTAAATTCCATGCGGAATTTGCGATACTGTAAAACTTCAACGGAGTACCAAATGCATTATCACCAGCAGTATAATCAGCATCCAGATAATTTGTGCTGTTGGTAGGTGAAGACCAGTCTGAAATTGTGTTTGTTGTTGTATTTATGTTAGTAGTTAATCCGCTATTCCATGTAAAAAGAGTACGGTCATAAAGTGAAGGTATATAATTAGTCTCTGTGCCTACTACATCTGACTGATCATATACAAATGAATGAGTAACTGAATTTGTTGCAATGCCCGTAAAACCGGAAGATTTAATCCGCCAGAAATAAGTAAGACTTTGTCCGTTTATCGTTACAGCGGGATGTTCATAACCAACCGGAACTATGGTAACTGATCCATAAGTTGTGGGATCTGAAGTAAATCCTATTACAGCAGGTGTATATTTTACAGTTCTTGAAGGTGTAATAGTGGGGGCTCCCACAGGGAATGTAAATGTATTTACAGATGATGTGTACACCTTAGTCAGACCACCATCGCCAGAGTTTCCTGCAGACTGGATATACTTTAAAGGACCACTATTTATAATTAACGCAGACGCACCAAGTGTTAAATTATTTGTATTTATATTAAAAAGTTTATCCTGCGAAAAGGTCAGAGTACCATTCACAGTCATGTTTGCGACAAGTGATATAGGAGCAGTACCACTATTATTATTCAGTTCAACATTTCGGAAAGTACCATTTCCGTCAATAGTCTGTGCCGATGTTCCATTTAAAGAGATTTTACCAACACCCGAACCGGTATGTACACCAGAGTTGAAGACATTACCCGCTATATAGACTGACTTACCATTGTCGTTTATAGTTCCAAGAACCAATCTGAAATCACTAAGAACATTAATAGTAGATTGTGTACCGGCTAAATTCAAAGCAATACCAGCTGTTTTGTTTATTGTAAGTTTATTTAAAGTTAATGCGGAAGCAAGGTTCACTGTTAAAGTTTGACTGCCTGTACCATTAAAAACAGTGGAATTTGTTCCTGGCGTATAAGTAGTTCCAGCAGCGATTGAACAATCACCACCGATTGTAACATCCAGATTATTTGAGATAAAAGTTCCGGCAGCGAGGGTCAGCGCATTCTGGACAACCAATGGATTAGTGTTCAGTTGAACAGAAGAAACACCACTTGCCTGATTAATAATAAAATTATAAAGCGGAGCCGTACTGTTAATTAAATAATTTGCATCCGGGAGCAATGTACCTGTTGTAGGTAATATCTGAATAGTGCCACCAGTAACATTAATGTTTGAAACAGGACAATTGACAAGAAAAGCCAGAGATGTTGCTGTTGCATTGCAAACATCATAAACAGAAATTGTTCCACCTGACATACCAAAGGCATTGGAAACGTTGCCGTTTATATTAAATGATCCAATTCCGGCTGTAGCGTCAATACTGTTTGCAGCCCTGGCAGTATTAATTGCAGGACTAGTAAGCGATGCCGGAGTTGCATAGCTTATTGTATTTGTAAACCGACCCCTGAGAACAAGAGTCCCTCCATTCTGAACATACGAAATCAACCCTGTCGCCCCTCCTTCGGGGTTATGAAATTGCTTTGTATCAACTTTACCACTGTTCAGGATAAACTGACCCGGAGCATAACTCCAGTAGAGTAATCCTGAAGATTCACGGGTAGAGAGATACCCATTGTTTATAGTAAGGTTACCAAGTATCGAAAGGCCGCTGTTGCCTCCTGAAGTATTAATACCATAAGCAGCATTTGATCCGCCGACAATACCGTAAGCAGCATTAATTTCGGTGAAATCATCAGCAGTAGAAAGTACAATAACACCTGCACCATCAAGTATCATTGCACCTTTTGAAGGAATGAAGAAATCACTTGACGGAGGTCCGGCTGTGGCACCTTCAGAAAGTGACGGGATCACCAAAAGTCCCTGTAAATCAAGTGTTCCGTTTTTAATCCATAATGCTTTTTTCAGGTTCGGGTCAGCTGTTGTTGCAGGTGGAGTATTATCACCTGCTGATATATTTGCACCAAATAACCTGAAATTGTTATAAGCCGAAGAATTGACAATCAGCTTAAAGGTCTGATCTGTACCTTTATCAATAACAAGATTGTAAAAGTCTGTCTGTCCGTTACATAATAATGTCTTGTCAACCGCTCCCTGGAAATAAACTGTTGCAAACCCATTGTTTGGAAATTGATCGTACTCAGGGTTGGAAAGATTAGAAAACCTTACGACACCGCTATTTGTAAAATTGCCGTAAAGCTGGATCCTGTGTGACTGAAGTTCATAATAATCCAGGAACGGAGGAGTTGTACTTCCATTTATACCTATTGGATTTACAGTACTATTCGTTTGGCCGGTACCAACAGTCATTATACCGGTGTTCTCAACAGTAACATCTCCATTAATAATAAGCTGAAGCCTCCTGGCAGTGGCATCATTTATCTGGAATGTTCCCTGTTTGACATCCAGATTACCATTGAGAGAAACATTATTTACCTGAGTAACAGTACCAGACGTCCGTATTGTCAGATGATAATAGGTTCCCTGAGTTGCCGACATGTTTCCGTTGTTATCGTACTCGGTTGTACCTCCATCAGTTGAGACAAATGTATTTATTGGAGCAGCAGGGAAGCTTGAAGATGAAAGTTTCAGAACGCCACTCCCCCTCAATGCTGCCAAACCACCTGTGAATGCATGAGTTGACATATCCAGAACACCACCATTATTAATGGTCACATCCAGATTTAAGGCAATTGTATCCATATTGAGAGTAACCGTACGACCTGAGAGGATGACTACATTATCATTTATACCCGGTACCGTTGTTCCAGGACCAGTTGTACCTCCCGGATCGGAAGTCCAGGTACTAGGCTTATTCCAGTTGCCCGTCTGGTAAGAATAATAAGCAGTCGGCGGAAGTGTCCCTATTATTGTAACAGTTGAAGTGCATGTGGAGCTGTTTCCATTTACATCATTTACAGTGAGTGTTACCGTATTAGGTCCGATATTTGAAGTATTGAAGGTATTTGGGACAACATTCATTGATGCGATTCCGCAATTGTCGGTTGATCCGTTATTCACCTGGGCCGCAGTTATAGTTGCATTACCAAGAGCATCAAGATATACTGTAATATCTTTACATAAGGCTGTCGGAAGTTGATTATCGGTTACTGTAACATTAAAACTACAAGTGGATATATTATTAGCCGCATCTTTAACAGTATAAGCAACTACAGTAGTTCCGACAGGGAACAAAGTTCCCGGCAGGTTTGATTTGGTCCAGATCAGCGAACCAGTTGCAGTGCAGTTATCAGTTGCCGTTGGTTCAATCCAGTTTACAATTGTGGCACAGGCACCAGGTACATTGTTTACATTAATGTCGGCCGGACATCCGGATATAACCGGAGGTGTATTGTCCAAAACTGTAATATTGAAGCTGCAGGTCGAGGTATTTGATGCTAAATCTGTAAATGCATAAGTAACAGTTGTTGTGCCCATGGGGAAAACATCGCCCGGGGCATGGTTCCGGGTTGTATATGTCATCGCACCAAGACAATCATCTGTTGCTGTGGGCTCAATCCAGGATACTGTTGCCGTGCAGACACCAGGATCGTTATTTGCATTGATGTTTACAGGACATCCGCTGATAACCGGAGGGGTTACATCTGATATTGTTACATTATATGGCGGTGTGGTAGTGAAACAGCTTACATTTGCAGTTTCTGTGACGGTTACTGTTCCTGTACCGGAAGCTCCCCAATTTACCAAAACAGTATTAGATGTTGATGAACCGCTTATAGTTCCGCCGGTAACAACCCAGGCAAATGTATTCCCGGTACTTGGAGTGGAATATATAACACCGTTTTCAAACGGACATACATTAATGTTTCCCGATATTGAAGGTGACGGGAGCGGAGTAAACGTGAGGGTAGCACCACTTGAAGTAACAGGAGATGCTCCACAAGTGGCTGGAGATCACACACCTGTATACATCACCGTCTTGCCCGATACCCGGAGCAGTAAGAGTCAGTGTTGAAGTAGTTGCTCCGCTATAAATGCCGCCATTTATGATAGGAATGCCATTCTCCTGCCATTGATAGCTCAGATTATAACCCGAAGCTGCCACTGTAAAAGTAGCATTGCCGCTGGCACAGACCGAGTAAGGCTGTGGCTGCGTATTTATTGTTATACCATTATATATTGTCTGGGTTACTGTTGTAGCAGGACTGGCACAGCCGTTTAATGTTTGCGTTACATAATATGTATAAACCCCTGCAGCAGTATTTCCGGTTGCAAATGGTGAACCTGTCCCAACAAGAGTTGTCAACCCGGCATCAGAGTACCACTTCACATTGGTACCGGTAGCTGTAAGATCAACAATATTTGAAATACAGCATCCCACATTTGATGCAACAGGCGCCGAGGGTGCGGCAGTTACAATAATATTTTCATTCGCATTGTTTGTGCAACCACCAACATTTGTATATGAATAATTTATTGTTTTTGTTCCCACTCCTGCTACTGAAGCATTAAAATTAGTGCCGGTCACTCCCGGGCCACTGTAGGTTCCTCCTGAAGGTGTACCCTGATTGAGGGCAAAAGTGGTGGAACATACTCCAACTGAAGAAAGTTCAGTATTTGCGTTCTCAAGTCCTAATGATATAAAAGTTCCGGGTGAATTCTGATTATTGTACTCTGTAAGGATCCAGCCTGCCGATTTAGGACTCATAGAGAATCTTGGTTCATCAAGTGAGGCTGCAATATACTCGCCATTGTTATATCGGCCTATATTTCCTTCGGAAGGCAGGGCAGTCTGAGGCGCTACAACAGAACTGTTTTTCAGAACACCATCGACATAGAAATCACTTGTTGTACCATCATAAGTATATACATAATAATGCCAGACATTTGCTGAAGGTGCTGCTCCTCCGTCAACCAGAACAGTACCTCCCCACTTCCATGCTACAGCATCGCCGGCACGGAAACCAAGCTGAATTGCAGAAGCTGATGCGGTATTCTGAAAAGAAATAAGGTTCCATGTGCTTCCTCCTGGTCCAGCAGGATAATTGGCCCAGATACTAATTGTCTGATTATTATTGTTAGGAACAAAACCATTAGTTGTCACACCAATATAGGAAGTCGAACCATTGAAAGATTGTCCCCCCGCTATTTTGCCGGCAACACTTGTAGTGGCATTAGCTGTTCCGTTATTCCCTATGGGAGTGGCGTCGGTATAATTTGTACCGTTAAGGTGCCAAACTCCTTTATAATTGCTCGCCCATACTGTTTTAACTGAGGGGTCCGTTGTGATTGCAGAGTTCCCATACAACATATTGATAGTTGTAGTAGCTGTATGAGATAATAAAGGTATCCGCACCCAGGCTATATATTGACCCGCTACAGGATCATAAGATTCTATCTGGTTATCGAGCGTATTACCACTCTGATCGGTAAAAATAATGTCGTATCCATTTGTGTTAGTTACGCGCCCTCCGTTGGAAGTTGATATAAGTCTGGCGTCAGTAATGCTTATTAAAGCCGGGAAATCAGTAAGATCAGCAGTTCCTGAAGCAGCATTCAATGTAATTGGAGAAGTATAGCTGTAACCAAATGAAACAACAGGCAGGCTTACTGTCAGTGTCGCAGTATTACTCGTAACGACATAACCAAATCCGTCTTTTATTACGCATTGATACTGATAGCCATTCATTGACACAGTAGCTCCCGTAAGTGTGAGCGAACTTGATGTGGCACCACCGTAAACTCCACCGTTAGTGATATTGTTGAAGCCACTACCGCGGTTCTCCTGCCACTGGTAGGTTATAGTCGGTTGACCGCTCACCACTACGCTGAATGTTGCATTACATCCTGAATAGCTAAAAGGCTGTGTTGTTATAATAGCATTTGCTTTCCCAATTGCAAAATCTGTAGTGGTGGTTGAAATACCACCACTTAATCCTGTACGCGTTATGTCAGGACTTGTTACTGTTCCATGAGTTCCGTCAAGGGTCAGGTTGCCCCCATTGGTACGCTCTATAATCCTTGAATGTGTATCGACTCCGGTAAAACCTGTATAATTCAGATCTATATTATAGTTAAATGATGCCAGCGAAGCTAAAGCTGTTAAAGTCCAGTAACCAGTGGTTTGGCGATCATAAACTCCTGTTCCTGCGTCATTTAAAGGAAGTCCTGCTGTACCAATGTCCAATGGCTGAAATTGAACTGCGAGATTACCGGCAGTAAGATTTGAAAAAGTTATCTTAAGAGGGTTATAGTTTGCTGCTGTACCGACAGGAAAAAGATATTGAGTTGCTGTTGAGCCAATGGCTCTCTGAAAAATACCAATTATTGTACCGGCAGTGTATGGTAAATTAGCCGAATTTGGATTTGACAATAAAAAAGTATTGGCTCCAGTTGTGACATTACCCTGGGTCATCGTAAGAGTACCTCCGGTTGTTACACCACCCGATAAAGTAAACCCTGATGCATTGTTTAATGTAAGATTATTATACGTTGCCGGGAAAGATTTGTTGAGGCGCAGATCCGCTATATATAACTGATGCAGAACCAGCCGATAAAGTTGTGATAGTATTATTTGCACCGTTAAGTGTCAAAACATGTGCCAATGCGCTACCACTCATATCAATAGTTCCTGCACCATTCAATATACCGATACAAGAACATTCCTTGCAGCTAAATTTCCAAAGCTGAAAGTGCCGAGTTGTTACAGTAAGATTATTATTTACAGTTACATTCCCCTGAATTGTCCTGATAACGATTATTAGTCTGTGTAGTCAGATTATAATATGTCCCGGCAAAGATCTGCTGGGCAACATTTCCGCTGTAAATAACTGTACCGGAACCTGCTGTAAAAGCTGTGATGGCATTACTGGCACCATTGAGAGTCAATACGTGAGCCAATGATCCGCCACTCATATTGATGGTCCCGGCACCGCTTAAAGTTCCTCCGATTGTTACCGTTTTAGTGCTGGTTCCATCGAAGCTCAATGTACCGGCAACTGATACGTTTCCTGTTACTCCAAGTGTGGTTGCAACTGTACCTAAGTCAAAAGTTCCAGCTGATATTGTTAATGTTCCTCCTACAGCTATATTTCCGTTTGCAGTATTAGTTCCACTTGTATTGCCAGTCGTCAAATTATTATAGGTACCTGCCATAACAGTCTGACCTCCTGTGCGTGGCATCATAAGTTACTGTTCCACCCCACGTTAGTCCTGATGATAATGGTGTTCCTGATGTATTTTGGGTCCTTATTGTTCCTGTATTATTAACGGTTGTGACAGATAAAGTATTAGTACCCATATTTAATACATCAGCGGCATTGGTGTTATTGTTCAGAATGGTAGCAGTTATTGCTCCACTTGCTGTCTGGGTTCCACTAGTATTACCCATTGTCAACGTGGAGTAGGTACCAGCTACTACAGTCTGAGCTCCTGTTGCCGCATCATAAGTTACTGTTCCCCCCCATGTTAGTCCTGATGATAATGGTGTTCCTGATGTGTTTTGGGTCCTTATTGTTCCTGTATTATTAACGGTTGTGACAGATAAAGTATTAGTACCCATATTTAATACATCAGCGGCATTGGTGTTATTGTTCAGAGTGGTAGCAGTTATTGCTCCTCCTGCTGTCTGGGTGCCACTCGTATTGCCCATCGTCAACGTGGAGTAGGTACCAGCCACTACTGTCTGAACTCCTGTGGCTGCATCATAGGTCACTGTTCCACCCCACGTTAGTCCTGTTGATAATGGTGTTCCTGATGTATTTTGGGTCCTTATTGTTCCAGAATTACTTGCAGTCGTAACAGATAAAGTATTAGTACTCATATTTAACAAATCACCGGCATTGGTAGTCAAGGTTCCACGGCTGTAACTACCCGGTGGTATTTGCTGCCACTCTATTATCTGGGTTCCACTGGTATAAGCCCGTCTGTCACACTTGGACGTATGTGACCAGATATTCAATTGTAGATGAGGCTCCAATGGCTCGCAGGAGCATAAGTGTACTGATAACAACCCCATGTTAGTCCTGTTGTATTTGCAATAAATGTTCCGTTAATTGTAGCTCCTATAGGTGTTGTTCCAAATTTGATAGAAGTGGTTCCTGCATTTAATGTAGCACCTAAGGCAACAGTAATCAGAAGCATAAAGTAATTAGTACCGATATTTAATACATCCGCTATTTGCATTAATATTATTGTTAAGATTGGTAGCAGTAACTGCAGCACCTAAAGTCTTGCTCCACTAATATTAGCCATAGTCAACTTGTACATTGTTAAAATATAATATTGAATCAATAGTTTGACCAACTGATCGATTAAAATTAAAGTAATCTATTGTAAAGGCTCCAGCAGTAAAAGACTTCCTCTAAGATTTAATATCCCTGCACCACTAAAGTAAATGTCATTCGCGCATCCGTCAAAAGCTAATAAGACCTGGTCCAGTATATTGACCTGTTACATTTGCTACCCTCTAATTATTGGTTCCACCACAGGCCAATTATTGAAAGACTTCCTACACTTAAGTTCCTGATCCAACATTGATTGATTTTATGGCACCATAGTATTGAAAAATTGTAGCCGCATTTGTTATCACAAGAGTGAATGTCCCCAATTTATGCGTAGAAATAGCATTGCAGTTATTTAGAGTAAGAGCTCAATTGCATTAGTTGGAGATACATTAAAAGTCACTACGCTGCCGTCAAGTATGTGACAAGTGTTGGAGAAGCATTTGCCTGGTAACTTGTGCTAAAATAGCACCATTGTAACTTAACCAAATCCTAAAGTAACATTACCGTTCCATTGGACTATAATCTCCAGCTGTCTGCCAAGTTACCAATGATATAATATAAACGTACAAAGGCTATTCCCACTTCCGGATTAAAAGATGCATGTAAAAGAGATAACCCAGTGTGAGAGTAACTTCGTAAATTGGAAAAAGGATTTTTCGCTTTCCATATAATCAGGTTCAATTATTTCTTACTCAAATATAATCTTCACTATATCAAACAAATAAAACTCGTCAGGTTATAGAATTCCCCCTTAAGCCACAGATTTGTTAACTCAACAATTTTCAGAGACGAATGTAATCATTTTTTATTCACCTGTAACATAACAGTTTTCGCATGTTTTCAACATATTAACAAGACTTATTAATACATCTTTTGGTTGCTTCAAAATCTTAACATGATGACAATGCAAAAATGCATCTTAGTTGCATGGAAACAGTGCAATACAACGGGAGATAATGCACTTTTTGACCAATAAGTGTTTTAATGACATAAACACCCCGTTTACCCTGACAAAATTCTATAAATGATGAAAGTAAATCCTGTTCTTCAATAAAATGTACTTCAACCCGTCTGAAATATCAGGTTCCCTTATTTAACGATCTTAAAAGGTATTTCAAGAATAAAGCTATCATTTTTGTGACCGGTTTTTATGTCACGGACGATGATCACGACGTGAGATCGTGATCATCCCTTCTGGCATTTGGTCAGGTTCTTCTTCATTTTTTATACTGTTGCTATGAAATTGCTCACCCTAGTTTAAAACAGATAAGAACAACTGAAAATCAATTGTGCTAATTCCATACATCTGGGTTAAGTCTTGGCTGGGTGGATTTTTATGCTTTATGTTATAAAACACATTCTCAATTATTTATCAAAAAAAACTTGACTCGTTTTCATTTATATTCTGACTTTCCTCTGATATTCTTGGTTTTCAAGAGTTTAAATTATTTGCTTTGCAAGATTAAAGAGGCACAAAAGTTCCTTTTAAGGTTATAAATACGTGAAAAAAATAGTTTTTGTATTGACTAAATAAAAATTATTTATTAACTTGATACACTTTCATCAATAATAACAGACCGATATGAATTCACTAATCAGAATTTCAGTGAACTTAGTAATTCTAATATTGTTAAGTCAGTGTAAAAAAGATGAAACGGGTATAAATATCTCTGACCAGAATTTTTTGAAGCTCCTTATTCAGAAAGGGATTGATAAAAACGGTGACGGCAGTATAAGCCAATCAGAGGCAAACTCTGCCAAATCTTTAGACGTTAGTTCGGGTAGCATTTCTGACCTGAAAGGAATTGAAAATTTTGGCAATCTTGACACACTGGTTTGCGAATTCAACAACCTGTCGCAACTTGATCTTTCGTCAAATAGTTCTCTGGAATATCTCGATTGCAGCAGCAATCCGGTACTGAATCTTAATATTACAAAAAACTCCGCTCTGAAGATTCTGATTTGCAAATATGATCAGATGAAATCTATTGATCTGTCAGGTTGCACTTCTCTGGTCAATCTGAATTGTGAAGGAAATAAGTTATCCCATCTGGATTTAGAAAAGAATATCAACCTTGAAACAATAAAATGCGGATCGAATCAACTATCCGGTTTGTCTTTGGATAAAAACAGTGCTTTAAGGGAGTTGGATTGCAACGATAATCAGATTCAGACTTTAAATGTCAAAAATTTAGATGCTTTGACTTTTTTGTTGTGCCAGCACAACCAGCTTGTTTCTCTTGCCCTGACGGACAAACAAAATGTGGATGTACTGGATTGTGAATACAACCAGTTAACAAATCTGGAAGTTTCAGGATGTCTTAATATTACACAATTGTACTGCAGTTATAACAATTTAACAACATTAAACGTTTCAGATATTGTTGATTTACAATACCTTGGATGTAATAATAACCACCTGACAAACATAGATCTTTCTGATAATCTTATTTTGAGGTCATTTAGCTGTTCAAATAACCAGTTCAGCTCCATAGATGTTACAAAGAATACTGAATTGCAGCAATTAAGTTGTGAAAACAATCTATTGACAAATCTCAACGTATCGGATAACCCGTCATTATTCTATTTATATTGTGACGGAAACTCGCTATCAAAGCTTGATCTTTCCATTAATAGTAACCTGACATATCTGAGTTTAAAGGATATGCCGACTCTCTATAAGGTTTGCGTATGGACCATACCTTTTCCACCGAGCGGATTAGAGCTGGTTTCTACAGGAAGTCCTAACGCTTATTATTCAAATAGTTGTTCTAATAGATAATAAAATAAACTTTCTGCTTAATAGCATTATTTTGTGGATAAAATATAGTTATTCTTCAATGAGAAAGAAAGATTCCGAACGTATCCGCTGGCAGGCGGAGAAGTGAGGAATCTCACTGAATTATGTTATTGACTATGGCGAGCCACCCGAATTTATATTATTCAAATAATCTATCTACTAATTATCAAATAGTTACACTTTAATGAAGCTTATAAACCTCTCAAAACAGGTAACCCACTCTTTATAGAAAATCCTTTTTTCTTCATAATTAAGATAATTCCATTTAAAGGGCTATATTTAAAAATTAAGCATATTTAATTTATTAAATTTAAATCATTATGAAACAATGTCCATTTTGCGCTGAAGAAATAAAAGATGAAGCCATCGTCTGTAAACATTGCGGGAGAGACTTAGATAAAGAAAAAAAAGTTATCCATGCCGGGAAAAATAAATTGTCTGAAAAAATCGCGATTTACACATCAGCCGGTTATATGATTATTTCATCCAGTGATGATCAGGCTATTTTAGAAAGGCGATACCCTTTTAGTACGTTACTATTTATACTTTTAATTCTGTTGGGAATAATAGGAGGTATCATCTATGGTGTTTATATATCAAATAAAAGATTAAAAGTTCAGTTACTTCTTAATAATGACGGAACAATATTAGAAACTGGGGAGACATTGACAGTATGGAAAAAACGAGTTTTAAAAAGGAAGCAATTTTTCAATGTTCTGTTTAGTGTAATAATCTCTTTATTTCTATTCTTGATGTTATTGGGAACTTTAGTTAACCCGGCGACTATGAAAAAAGATGCTCTTATACCAATAATTAGCTTTATAATAATTCTTTCTGCTATCGATTTTTTATTAATAAAAAGTGCAATTACAATGTCAAAGAAGATAAATGGCATAAAATAATTATACAGATATTATAGTTAACAACCTTAAAATGTAAAATTTATGAAGAGACTTACCTTATTTTTTGGGATTGGATTTTTTGCGATATTGTTATCAAGTTGTGCAAAATATCCGGAAAAGCTGTCAATTAAGGATACATTGGATCTAAAAGAATCTTTATCCGATATTCTTAAAAGTGATTATGGATTATTTATTAATAAAGATGTCAAAATTTCCTCCACTGAGGATTTTAACAATTTCAAATTGGTTTTGATGGGAGAAACAGAACCCAATATGGATATTCGTCTTGTTACTTTAGGTATGAACAAGACTAATAAATTTCTTTTTAGCAGAGTTACCCAAATTCAAATTAGCAATAATATGAGTAATCCTGACAAGGATAAACCAGGTGCAACCATGAACGAAAATTTGACAATAAATGGGAACGGAATACCTTCTGTAAAAGAAATATATGGTAAAGACGCAGACTTGAGTACAATTTCTGAGAAGATGGTGAATTCAACAGATTGTGTTTTTTTGATGAAGAAAGCAAATTCTATAAAAATTTCAGATAAGCTAAAAGAATTGATTCTTAAATGACTTTTTATTATTGATGGGGATTTGGGAAGGCTATTTAAGATAAGTATGATATCAAGTAGATCCAGGGTTAATCATCTTTTAAGACTGGTAGTAAGTTTAATTGATTTTTATTCTTATATAAACGAGTTAGCTGTCATGTTGCAATAGCATGACAGTTAAGTAACATTGAAAGATGGCACAAATGCTGACTTTATTAATTCTTTGAGTTGATATTCCAGTTTTAATTCATAATTATCAGAATGACTTTCAGCCTTTTCAAACTAATATTTTTTAATTTCCTGTAATTTTAAAAGAGGTTACTTTGAAACATATCATTGAATCATTATTCAGGATTTTTCTTTTCGCGATTATCCTTACTATTTGGTGGTTGGTGTTGAATGCACAATTTTCAAATATTATTAATTTATTAATCATTGTAGGAGGTGTATTATTGACATTTCCCCTAGTCTGGCTCGGCAGGAAGATCCTGGATCGACACCAATCAATAGGACATGCCATCTGGACAACGACGTTTGTGCATTTTGGTTTGGGTTTTACATTTGGTGTTCCTATCGTACTGGTATTATCCACTCATCATAATTGGTCTGGATGGGTGCTCCCAGTACCATCTGTTATCGGATTGATGCTGGTTATTATTACTGGTACAGCTTCTTTTCTGACAGTTGTAAACCTTGCTTTAAAAGGATTCGGTGCACCCTTTTTCATTAAGCTCAGTCATAAATTGGCAGCAGACTGGATGTACGCTTGGACGCGCAATCCTATGGTGCTAGCAGTTTTATCATTTTTACTATCATTGGGAATCTGGTTTCAGTCAACGCTGTTTATACTCTGGGTGCTCATCCTGTTTGCACCGGCATTGCTTTTTTTCGTGAAAGTGTTTGAAGAAAGAGAACTTGAATTTCGCTTTGGTGCATCCTATCTAGAATACAAATCTAAGACGCCAATGTTGTTTCCCAAAAAACCAAGAATTTCAAATATTTAATAATGTCACCTAACTATCTTAAGAATATTTTCTGATTCGACCATGAACTATTACTTTACCTAAAAAATAAAGGAGTCTGCAGGATGAGGCATCACCTCTCTTTTATTTTGTTTTGAATTGTCGTTTTCAAATAGTTACGAATACTGCGTGAATGTTAGTTTTTGTTAGCTTTTTATAAATTAAATTACTTTAATTCACAAGTTGTAGTTTGATGCCACCAATAGCCGAAGAGATTATTGTCAAAGGTACCCTGTTGTTCTATTATTTTGATCTCATCTGGAGTTTTATCACAATATTCTTCGATTACAGGATTTGACATGTTTTTTAACCATGTTAGGAGTCTATCTTCTACATCAGAAGAAAATCCAATGTAAAACCTGTCAATTCTCTTAGAATAAATAATATAAACTGTATACATAAGGAAAAAAACGAATTGAAACTCTTCGCAGCAAGCAACGGAAACCTACTCGCGGGGATACACTAGGCTTTTTGTTTGTGGGCGATGAGGGATTCGAACCCCCGACCCTCCCGACTTTTAGTCGGGATGCTCTGAACCTCTCTGAATCAAAGTTAATAACCTTTCACGGTTTTTCCAGTTTTTTAATTGCTTCTCTCTTGCCATAGCACTCTTCTTTTCGCTAAAAATCTCGGTATAAACAAGAACCCAGGGTTTCCCAATTGATGTAAATCCTTTAGCGCTACGATTATGTTTTAATAGTCTATCTTCTACATCAGAAGAAAATCCAATGTAAAACCTGTCAATTCTCTTAGAATAAATAATATAAACTGTATACATAAGGAAAAAAACGAATTGAAACTCTTCGCAGCAAGCAACGGAAACCTACTCGCGGGGATACACTAGGCTTTTTGTTTGTGGGCGATGAGGGATTCGAACCCCCGACCCTCCCGACTTTTAGTCGGGATGCTCTGAACCTCTCTGAATCAAAGTTAATAACCTTTCACGGTTTTTCCAGTTTTTTAATTGTTTCTCTCTTGCCATAGCACTCTTCTTTTCGCTAAAAATCTCGGTATAAACAAGAACCCAGGGTTTCCCAATTGATGTAAATCCTTTAGCGCTACGATTATGTTTTAATAGTCTATCTTCTACATCAGAAGAAAATCCAATGTAAAACCTGTCAATTCTCTTAGAATAAATAATATAAACTGTATACATAAGGAAAAAAACGAATTGAAACTCTTCGCAGCAAGCAACGGAAACCTACTCGCGGGGATACACTAGGCTTTTTGTTTGTGGGCGATGAGGGATTCGAACCCCCGACCCTCCCGACTTTTAGTCGGGATGCTCTGAACCTCTCTGAATCAAAGTTAATAACCTTTCACGGTTTTTCCAGTTTTTTAATTGCTTCTCTCTTGCCATAGCACTCTTCTTTTCGCTAAAAATCTCGGTATAAACAAGAACCCAGGTTTCCCAATTGATGTAAATCCTTTAGCGCTACGATTATGTTTTAATAGAATCAAAGTTAATAACCTTTCACGGTTTTTCCAGTTTTTTAATTGCTTCTCTCTTGCCATAGCACTCTTCTTTTCGCTAAAAATCTCGGTATAAACAAGAACCCAGGGTTTCCCAATTGATGTAAATCCTTTAGCGCTACGATTATGTTTTAATAGTCTATCTTCTACATCAGAAGAAAATCCAATGTAAAACCTGTCAATTCTCTTAGAATAAATAATATAAACTGTATACATAAGGAAAAAAACGAATTGAAACTCTTCGCAGCAAGCAACGGAAACCTACTCGCGGGGATACACTAGGCTTTTTGTTTGTGGGCGATGAGGGATTCGAACCCCCGACCCTCCCGACTTTTAGTCGGGATGCTCTGAACCTCTCTGAATCAAAGTTAATAACCTTTCACGGTTTTTCCAGTTTTTTAATTGTTTCTCTCTTGCCATAGCACTCTTCTTTTCGCTAAAAATCTCGGTATAAACAAGAACCCAGGGTTTCCCAATTGATGTAAATCCTTTAGCGCTACGATTATGTTTTAATAGTCTATCTTCTACATCAGAAGAAAATCCAATGTAAAACCTGTCAATTCTCTTAGAATAAATAATATAAACTGTATACATAAGGAAAAAAACGAATTGAAACTCTTCGCAGCAAGCAACGGAAACCTACTCGCGGGGATACACTAGGCTTTTTGTTTGTGGGCGATGAGGGATTCGAACCCCCGACCCTCTGCTTGTAAGGCAGATGCTCTGAACCAGCTGAGCTAATCGCCCAAAATATAATATCAATGAACCACCTTTCCTCCCGACTTTTAGTCGGGATGCTCTGAACCAGCTGAGCTAATCGCCCGAAAAAGAGTGTGCAAATATAATCTACATTTTCAATTCTGCAAAAAAACTGCTACTAATTGTATATGAAGACTCATGTCGTCTTCTTTCTTATCACCACAGAAGAAATTATTGACACCAGCAGAATGAAGATAATTACTAAAAGAGATAATATTATCGGAATCTCAAAATGGAAAAATGAAGCAAACATTTTCAATCCGACAAATGAGAGAACAAAAGCAAGCCCCACTTTCAGATACCGGAAATACCCTATTATTCCTGCTATCGCAAAATAAAGAGAGCGTAACCCCAGAATTGCAAAAATATTTGAAGTATAAACAATAAATGCATGCTTACTTATGGCCAGAATTGCAGGTATGCTATCAGTAGCAAAAATCAAATCCGACGATTCAATGATCAATAAAACCAGGAACAAAGGTGTCGCATATAATCTCCCGTTTTGTGTTATAAATAATTTGTCGCCTTGTAATGAATGAGAAACAGGAAGAAATTTCCTGAAGAATTTTACAACAGCATTCTTCTCCGGATCAACTTCAGTCTCTTTTTGAAATAGCATCCTGATTCCTGTAAAAACAAGAAAGGCACCAAAGATAATAACTATCCAATGAACCTGGTTGATAAGGGCAATCCCGGCAAAAATAAATATACCTCTCATTATCAGAGCTCCCAGAATACCCCAGAATAATATTTTGTGCTGATATTCCTCTTTAACTGCGAAATAGGAAAAAATAAGAATGAAAACGAAAATATTATCAACGCTGAGAGAGTACTCAATTACATATCCTGTGAGGAATTCCAACGCTCTGGTTTTTCCAAAATCCGAATCAAAATAAATAAAAACATCAAATAAAAGTGCCAGCATTATCCAAACGCTACTCCAGATAAATGCCTCCTTTACAGTTACTTTGTGAGTTTTTTTATGAAATATTCCCAGATCAATTGCAAGCATTGTGAATACGAACAGATGAAATCCGATCCAGAAAAAAATGCTTGTCCCCATTAATTTGATATTAATAAGTAAACTTATGAAAATATTTCCGGAATTCGCTGTTTCGAATCCTTATACTCATGGGGCAAAAACAATCAAGCCGTAAGGAATTTTTTACCAGTACCTTTTACGGAATAGCAAGATGAACAAACATCATGGCTCCGGGACCAATTTTGATCAAATCCTTTCATTTAGCTGTTACCGGAAAAAAACATTTTACCGGAACGGTATATTTTTTATCAATGTCGGGGATTCCATTTCCATTGGTATCTTTCATTGAACCAAGAAATTCTACGAGAGCCAGCCATTCCTTTCCCTCCTGAATTCCTTCTCTGTTTTCATCTATATCAATAACGGCTGTTTTCATATCTTTAACAGGATTTCCATCGGCATCTTTTGGAACAACATTTAATAATCCAAAGCTCATCTTTTTAATGATACCAATAAATTCGAGCATATATGAATTAGCTGTGACAGAATAAAGTGACTTGGTCTTTTTAGAAAAATCAACATTTACTACCCTGCCATCGGAATGGACAATCTCAATTTTTTTTATCTTTCGCAGCATTCCCCTGTCAGGATCATATTCAACTCTGATGCCTGAATAATAACAATAGTCGTCCGGACTCGATTTATAAGCTACCTGTAATATTTCAAGAATAGTCTTCAGCTCTCTCCCGGTAACATACAACCTTGAAAGTGCATACCCTGGCACATTATCCTTCCCCGATCCCAATGACATTACCCTGAAAATATCAGGTGCTGCCATAACTCCCGGCACAATCTCATCACGTAGAACACCCGTAGCAACCATGCTGACATCTGTACCCCTTCTGTTGTGCCTGTTTACGTAATAATAAATAGCATCGGTAACCAGCGGACCCAGGTTACTTTCAATGAAATCTCCGGTTTCATTTCCTTCAAGTTTAAAATCAGTTTCAGCTACCGGTTTATCGTAGGTCATACCCAGAGGTTTAAGTACTTCTTCACCAATTCTTTCCTTTTGTTCTTCAATAAGCTGATTTATATTTTTGTCACCCAATATACTATCATCAACCGGGATAAGCTTATATCCGTCCAATCTCAGTTTCCCGTTCGAATAGATCAAAGAAAGACGACCAACGAACTGGCCAAAAGAACCTGTCTGAACAATTGGAATACCATTTACAATAATTGGCTGATCAAGCCTTGTATGTGTATGTCCGCTAATGATCAGATCAATCCCTTTGACTTTTTTAGCAAGCTCAACATCCTCCCCACCCCATTCTCCGTTTTTTTCTTTTGTAACACCTGAATGTGAAAGACATATTACTATATCGCATTTTTCGAGTTTAAGCTCCTTTACCATTTTCCTTGCAAAAAACGTTTGTTTGGAAAAAGTGACCGGAGCCGCATTAGGAGCATCTTTCACGGCATCCTTCCCCAGGATTGAAAAGAAACCGAATTTTATACCATCTCTGGTCATTGTTAGTTTCCTGCCAATTATATTATCTGATAAAAGTTTTTCAAGAGCATCATCTCTTACATCTTTTTTATCAAACACTGTATTTCCTATGAGCAAAGCAGGTATCTCTCCCTTACTAACTGACATGCTTATAATTTCAGCCAGTTTTCCCGGTCCGTAATCAAATTCATGGTTACCCAGACAAGTAACATCATAACCCATCATTTTCATCAACCTGAGCTGAAAACCAGTTTCGGGTTCAATGCCTGCAAAAAGCGTTCCCATTAGAAAATCACCTGCATCAAGCACCAGAACAGTTCCAGTGTTATTTTGTTTTTCAGCTTTTATAATGGAAGCAATCCTGGCAAACCCTCCGACAGTTTTGTCATCGTTAACTGTTAAGGGAGTATATGCAGATTCCGGAGAATATCCGATAAGATGAGAATGGAGATCGTTAGTATGAAGTATTGTGATTTTCTTTTCCGTTTGCCCTGTAAGTGGAGACATCAGAATTATGGACAGGAAAAATACTAATACTTTTCTCATATTTTAAAAGTTTA
This sequence comes from uncultured Bacteroidales bacterium, assembly GCA_963838215.1. GTDB lineage: Bacteria > Bacteroidota > Bacteroidia > Bacteroidales > VadinHA17 > LD21. The sequence goes on from CAWIQG010000003.1 coordinate 1,005,127, forward strand.
GCTATTTGCAAATCTAATTAAAATATCGAGTTAATTATCAGGGATGCAGAAAGTCAAATACAATAACTGTCAAGGGTTCCGAATGAAGCGCAGCGGAATGAGGAATATCAAGGAAATTTAACAAATTGTACTGATTTGTATTGTAACTATTAAAAACTGATTACTGAATCTTATAAACATCAAATTATTTCCGCCACAATAAAAGTGCTTCCACCGATAAAAATCATATCGGTTTGTGAAGCATCTTTCCTGGCCTCGTTGAGAGCAGTTTTAACATCGGAATAACACTTCCCGACAAGTCCATAAGCGGCAGCTTCCGACTTGAGGATTTCTTCATTAAGAGCTCTCGGGATATTTGCTTTGGTAAAATAATATTTTGCGTCGACCGGGAAAATAGGTAAAACTTTTTTCAGATCCTTGTCATTTACAAAGCCGATTATAATATGCAATGCTGATTTTGGAATCCGGTTTATCTGATTTATCACAAATTCCAATCCTTCTTTATTGTGACCTGTATCGCAAACAGTCAGAGGCTTTTGGCTTAAAATCTGCCAGCGTCCTGCCAAACCTGTGTTTATCACCACATTTCTGATGCCATCGGTGATATTATTCTCAGAATAATTAAAAGTTTCTTTAAGTGTATTAAATACACTAAATACAGCCTGTATGTTTCTTGACTGATAATCCCCTCCCAGTACTGATATACCTTCAGATTTATGACTGGTCATCAGATCATCAGTAACATATTTTCTTTCACCTTTAAGACTTGCATTTTCTTCAAGACTGCACGAAAATCTCTCATCAGCAAAGTAAATAAGCGAACAAGATTCAACAGCTTTGGAAATAAATATTTCTTTTGTCATGGGATGCGTTTCACTTATAACCACAGGAACACCTTCTTTAATTATTCCTGCCTTTTCTGATGCGATCTTTTCGAAAGAATTACCAAGCAGATCCATGTGATCGTGGCCTATATTTGTAATAACCGACAAAACCGGTTTTATAATATTTGTCGAATCAAGCCTGCCTCCAAGTCCAACCTCAATAACCGCAACATCAACCTGACTTTCCGCAAAATAATCAAAAGCCATCGCAACTGTCATCTCAAAAAATGAAGGTTTAAGCAATTCAATTATACTTTTATTTTTTTCAATAAAAGCAATCACTTGATTTTCAGGGATCATTTCACCGTTAACTTTTATCCTTTCCCTGAAATCCTTCAAGTGAGGAGATGTATACAACCCTGTCTTATAGCCGGCTTCCTGAAGAACTGACGCAATCATATGTGAAACAGACCCTTTGCCATTTGTCCCTGCCACATGAATAGTGCGGTATTTCTGGTGCGGATTACCTGAATAATTGTCAAGGGCTATGGTAGTATTCAGATCATTCTTATAGGCAGCTTTCCCTATCCTGTGATAAGCTGAAAGCTGACTGAACAGGAACTCGAGAGTTTGTTCATATGTCATTTAGTTCAATGTTTTATGTTTTGTCTTCCGGGTTTATTCTTTTCAAAATTTAACTGACTCCGGGCACTACAGATTTCAGCCATTTAACAGTACAAATTAACATACTTTAAAATGAGATTACAATTTGTACCTTAAATTAGTTATTTTTGCAAGAAAGAAAATGTCTGATTATTTTAAAGTAGAATCTTGATTTTTAAATTGTTAACTATGAGGAAAAAACATAACAAGAAACTTTTTATTATTGATACCAACGTTTTGCTTCACGATTATAAATGTATCTACAACTTTGAAGAAAATGATATAATCATTCCTATTGTTGTACTTGAAGAGCTTGACAAATTCAAGAGAGGTAATGATCTGATCAATTTTCATGCACGTGAATTTACAAGGGAACTCGACAAACTTTCGGGAGATATGCTGCTGACTGCCAACATTCCTCTTGGAGAAAACCTGGGGAATATGCATATTGAAACAGGTAAGGATTTTTCGGAAAAGGTAAGTCAGTCATTTCCCGAAAGAACAGCTGATCACAGAATACTTGCAATTGCCGAATATGTATGCAGTTCAAATAAAGATAAAACTGTAGTGCTGATTACAAAGGATATTAATCTCCGGATGAAGGCAAAATCGTTGGGGATTATTGCTCAGGATTACGAAAACGACAAGGTTGCAGATATTGACGATCTGTACAAAGGAATCAGGATTCTTGAGGGTGTAAGCCAGGAAGCAATAAGCAAGCTTTATGAACTTCCCGACGGGGTAGATGCGCGAGAATTCAACCTCGAAGCAAATATGACGGGCCACCAGTTTTTTATTATGAAGAATAACGGATCGAGTGCCCTGGCTCATTATAACCCCGTTAACAAAATGCTAAACAGGGTGATCAAACAGACCACTTATGGAATCGATCCGCGAAATGCCGAGCAGACATTTGCCATAGAAGCTCTTTCAAATCCCGATGTTCAGCTGGTGTCATTAACAGGTAAAGCCGGAACAGGAAAGACATTGCTTGCACTGGCTGCTGCCCTTCAGCAACATAAAAGATACAAGCAGATTTTTCTTGCCCGCCCGATTGTTTCACTTGCAAACCGCGATCTTGGATTTCTTCCGGGTGATGTAAAAGAAAAAATGGATCCATACATGCAACCTTTATATGATAACCTTACTGTTATAAAACATAAATTCAGCCATCAAAGTCCTGAATTTATGCGAATTAACGATATGATGAAGGAGGAAAAACTGGTAATTACTCCTCTTGCATATATAAGAGGACGGAGTCTTTCGAGTATTTTTTTCATCGTTGATGAAGCACAGAATCTTACACCCCACGAAATTAAAACTATTATAACCAGAGCCGGAGAGGGAACAAAAATGGTTTTTACCGGCGATATTGAACAGATAGATTCACCATATCTCGATACAGCATCAAATGGTTTAAGTTATCTGTCAGACAAAATGAAGAATCAGGATATTTTTGCTCATGTAAACCTTGTTAAAGGGGAACGTAGCTTCCTGGCCGAACTGGCAAGTAAATTGTTGTAAGATAAAAGATAAAAGATAAGAGACATAAGTCTAAATTGAACAATAATCATCTAAGATAAAATTGATTATAAAAAAGAAAAAAATTGCATTCCATACGCTTGGCTGTAAGCTCAATTTTGCAGAGACGTCAACTATCACAAGATTATTCCCAGGAGAAAAATTTGAAAGAGTTCCTGCAAACTCCAAAGCTGATATTTATGTAATTAATACCTGCTCGGTCACTGAGACAGCTAATAGGAAATGCAGGCAGGCGATTAAAAGATTTATATCTCTTTCACCGCAAGCTTTTATAGCAGTTGTGGGTTGCTATGCCCAGTTAAAACCTGATGAAATATCCTCTATTCCTGGTGTTGATCTGGTTCTTGGTACAAATGAAAAGTTCAGTATAGCCGATTACATAACCGATTTTGAAAAGAGACAAAAGGCTGAGGTTCACTCCTGCGATCTATCCTCTTCCGATGGTTTTAATCCTTCATATTCAGTAGGCGACAGAACACGCTCCTTTCTGAAAGTTCAGGATGGATGCGACTATGGTTGTTCATATTGTACTATTCCCCTGGCCCGCGGACGAAGCAGAAATCCTGAAATCTCTTCTATCGTTGCTGAAGCTGAAAAAATTGCCGGAAGAGGTGTAAAAGAGATTGTAATTACTGGTGTTAATGTTGGCGATTTTGGAAAATCAACCGGAGGATCATTATTGTCGCTTCTAAAGGAACTGATTAAAGTACAGGGCATTGAGAGGTACAGGATATCTTCAATCGAACCAAATCTGCTAACAGATGAATTGATTGAGATGACAATGAAGAATGATAAAATTCTTCCTCATTTCCATATTCCTTTACAAAGCGGATGTGACAAAATTCTGGGTTTGATGAAAAGAAGATATACCAGGGATATCTTTGCTGACAGGGTAAAAAGAATAAGAGAGAAACTGCCTTTAGCCGGAATCGGTGCCGACGTAATAGTTGGTTTTCCCGGAGAATCAGTTTCAGATTTTGAGGATACATATTCCTTCATGGAGAAAATGCCTCTCTCCTATATACATGTCTTCACTTTCTCAGAAAGACCTGATACTGTTGCAGAAAAACTGCCTGCAAAGGTTCCTCACGGAGAAAAAGAAAGCAGGAGTAAAAGACTTTTTTTTCTTTCGGCAGAGAAACATTTATCATTTATTAAACTGAATATTGGCCAGGCAACAAATGTTTTGTTTGAAGGAATACGGAGTGATGAATTTATTACGGGTTTCACTCCAAATTATCTCAGGGTTGAATATCCCTGGCAATCAAAACTAGCTGGTCAGATAAGAAAAGTTAAATTGAATAACATATCAGCGACAGGCAGAGTAGGTGTCGAACTTATTGGTTAAACCATGATTGATCTTAAGAATATTTGTAAAGAAATTGAAAAAGCTGCCCGTGAAACAGGTGCATTCATTCTGAAAGAATCTGAAGGATTTGATATCACCCGGACAGAAATAAAAGGACAGAATGATTTTGTAAGCTATGTTGATAAAGAGTCTGAAAAGATGCTTGTTGACAATTTGGGGCAACTCCTGCCTGAAGCCGGATTTAATACAGAAGAAGGGACCTCAAAAAAAACAGGATTGAAATATTGCTGGGTAATAGACCCTCTGGACGGTACAACTAATTTTCTGCATGGTGTTCATCCTTATGCTATTAGTCTGGCCCTGATGGAACATAATGAACCTGTTGCAGGTGTCATATTTGAAGTGGGCGGAAAGGAAACCTTCACAGCGTGGAAAGATGGTGGAGCATGGTTAAATGGCAATCCTATTCATGTTTCAAAAGCCGCAAAACTATCGGACAGCCTTATTGCAACAGGATTTCCATATAACGATTTTCATCGTCTTGATCCTTATATGAAATGCCTGGCATATTTCTGTAACCATACCCATGGAATCAGACGACTTGGATCTGCTTCTATCGATCTTGCGTACGTTGCATGTGGAAGGTTTGATGGTTTTTATGAATACGGACTTCATCCATGGGATATTGCAGCGGGAATTCTTCTTGTTCGTGAAGCGGGCGGAAAGGTAAGCGATTTCTCAGGAATTGAGAATAATCTTACAGGGGAAGAAATTATAGCTGCAAACAATATTGTTTTTCCTGAATTTCTGGAAATTGTAAGTAAATTTATGAAAATTTAGATCTTTCGTTGGAATGGGAGCTATCGGATACTATATTTTTTACGCAATAAACTGGATATTGTCATTTCTGCCGCTACCGGTTATGTACATCTTTTCTGACTTCATATATCTTCTCCTATACTATTTTCCTACGTACCGCAGAAAAGTGGTTGAAACCAATCTGAAAAACTCTTTCCCGGAAAAAACTGACAGAGAACTTAAATCAATTGAAAAAAAATTCTACAGGCATCTTTCAGATATTATGGTTGAGACCTTTAAGATAACGCACATGACTAAAGCGGACCAGAGGAAACATTTCACCTACAGTAATCTCGAGATCATCGACAAACTACGGGAGGAGAAACGCGATGTAATTGCTGTTGTTGGTCATTATAATAACTGGGAATGGCCCACATTGCTTCCATATTACGTAAAGTATAAAACCATTATAATCTATAAACCTTTGCAAAACAAGTACTTCAACAGGCTACTTAATAAACAGAGATCAAAATATGGCCTGGTTCTTGCTCCAACATCGCAGGTAATAAGGGAAATAATTAACTATAGGAAGAACAATATAAACACGTTTTCAGTTTTCATTTCCGATCAGACTCCGGCAATAGGCGATATCAGGTACTGGACAACTTTCTTAAACCAGGATACTCCCGTATATACAGGAGTTGAAAAAATTGCCTCAAAATATGATATGGCAATTGTCTTTTTTCACGTTCAAAAAGTGAAACGCGGTCATTACAATCTTGATATTGAACTTCTTTTTGACCATACAGCCGGGCTTCCCGAGTACTGCATAACTGAAAAGCACGTAAGGCGGCTTGAAGAGATCATAAGAGAAAAACCTGAATATTGGCTTTGGAGCCATCGACGGTGGAAGCATAAAAGACCTGTTGAATATGAATAAAACTGCCATAGTTATACTAAACTGGAACGGCCTCGGTTATCTTAAGATGTTCCTGGGAACAGTCGTAAAACATTCAACGGCCAACGATACCATTATTTGTGTTGCTGATAATAATTCGAATGATGGTTCACTGGAATGGGTAGCTGATAATTATAAGGATGTAAAATTATTAAAATTCGATAAGAACTATGGTTTTGCCGGAGGTTATAACCTGGCAATTAATCAGCTTGATGCCAAATATTTCGTCCTTTTAAACTCAGATATAGAAGTTACTGAAGACTGGCTTCTGCCACTTGTAAGTTTTATAGACAATAACCCTGATGTTGCATCTTGTCAGCCAAAAATACTTTCATATAACAGGAGAGATTATTTTGAACATGCAGGCGCTGCCGGGGGTTTTATTGATAAGTACGGGTATCCATTCTGTCGCGGCCGCATTTTTAATAAAATTGAAAAAGATACAGGCCAGTATGATTCGCCTGTTGATCTGTTCTGGTCAAGCGGAGCCTGTATGATTGTTCGTGGTGAAGCTTGGCAAAAATGCAATGGATTTGATGCCGCATTCTTTGCCCACATGGAAGAGATTGATCTGTGCTGGCAGTTTAGTAAAGCCGGGTATAGGGTAAGTTATGTTCCTGATTCAGTTGTGTATCATGTAGGTGGCGGATCGCTTCCATATAATTCTCCTTTTAAAATCTACCTGAATTTCCGGAACAGCCTTTTTCTTCTTTATAAAAATCTTCCTGACAATAAATTATACAAAACTATTTTCATAAGGAAGCTTCTTGATGGGCTTGCTGCTGTTATGTTCCTTGTTAAGGCTGACTTCAGCAGTTTTAAAGCAGTATGGAAAGCTCATATTGACTATTATAAAAGCATTAGCGAACTCAAAATGAAAAGAAAAAAGGTAAAAGACCTGGAAATTAATCATCCTCCGGCAAATATTTTGAACAAGAGTGTCGTTTATGAGTTCTATATTAAAGGTAATAAAACTTATAATAGTCTTAAATTGGAACCTGATTTGAAATGAGAAAATACCAGATGATAATATTCTTTACAATAGCGCTAACAATTTACTCTCTTGTAAATCTTTATATTTTTTTTAAAGGGTATCATGCAATACCTATTCTTCAGAATAACAGGCTCCTTTATTCAATTATTTTCTTTTTTCTTGCGGTGATTTTTATAGTAGCTAAATTTCTTGAATCAAGACATTCTTCAATAATTTCTGATGCACTGAATATTGTCGGTGGTTTCTGGCTTGCATTCATGCTGTACGGTTTTCTGTTTTTCTTTTTATCTGATATTATTTTACTTGTAATGAGAATAAGCAGAATTATAAATAGCGAAAACATTTTTCTTTTCCGTAGATGGTCATTCATTATAATTGCAATCATTTCCTCTTTGCTGATAATCGGAGGTTTTATCAACGCGATAATTCCGGTTATAAAAAGCTATGACATCGCAATAAACAAACCTGCAGGGGAAATTAAAACTTTAAAGATCGCAGCAGTATCCGACATTCATATTGGCAGTATAATAAGAAAAAGAAGTTTAAAGAAATTATCGGTGATGCTAAAAGATATGAACCCTGATATTGTCTTACTTCTTGGAGATATTGTGGATGGCGAGTTGGGGCCAGTTTTAAGGGATGATCTTCTCCAATACCTCACCATTCCGAAGTGCAAATATGGTCTTTATGCAATAACCGGTAACCACGAATTCATTGGAGGGGCAGGTCGGACAATTCCATATATTGAGAGCAAAGGAATAAGAATATTAAAAGACGAAATAATAACCCTTGACGGAGGTATTCAACTTATTGGAAGGATAGACAGGGATTCTTTCAGGTTTTACCGGAAGCAACGTTTATCCTTAGGCGAGCTTATGAAACAGGCAGATACTTCAAAGCCTGTTATTCTGCTTGACCATCAGCCTTTCCATCTTGATGAATCTGTTAAATACGGAGTCGATCTCCAGCTTTCGGGCCACACTCACAATGGACAGATGTGGCCTCTGAATTATGTTACTTCCTGGATCTACGAATTAAGCTATGGCTATCTTAAGAAAGGGAAAACACAATTTATTGTTTCATCAGGTTATGGCTTATGGGGTCCAAGGGTAAGATCAGGAAGCAGGTCTGAAGTCCTTCTTATCAATATTAAATTTGACGGTGCAGAACCTGGCATTCAATAATTTTCTAAAGCAGATCATATATCTTTTCCAAACCTATTCCTCTTGATCCTTTAATAAGTATAGTGCTCTCTTTTAAAGGCTCACATTTAAGAAAATCCATGAGTTTATCTACATTATCAAATGTCTTGTAATCAGATCTCGAAGCGACCTTCTGAAAAACAGGACCTACAAGAAAAGCCATTTCAATTTTGTGGGATTGAAGCGCATTTATCAGCTTAATATGCTCCTCGACACTCTTTTCACCCAATTCTAGCATATCACCAAGAATAACAATCTTCTTATCAGATATAATTCCTATAAATGACTCTAAAGCTGAAAACATGCTTGTGGGATTTGCATTATAAGAATCACAAATAAGTGTATTGTTTTTTGTAATTCTTATCTGTGATCTGTTACCGGCAGGCTGATAATTTTTGACTGCGTCAACGATGTGATCCATTTCAACGCCAAAGAATAATCCGGTCGCCACAGCTGCCTTTATGTTCTCAAGATTATACTTTCCAAAAAGATTGGTATATATATTATAGGTATAATGATTGTAAGTTGCTTTCAGGGAAATATTCAGGTCAGATTGCACCAACTCAAACGCAAGATCAGTTCCGGCAGGATCGGAATAAGGTACGGCCCGGTTCACAATTCTAAATATATTTTCAGTCAGTAACGTATTTTTATCATTATAAAAGGCAATCCCATTCACTTTGCGAAGGTATTCATAGAGTTCAGTCTTTGCCTTTATCACCCCTTCAACAGAACCGAAACCCTCAATATGCGCATTACCGATATTAGTAATAATTCCATATTCAGGCTTTGCGATCAGGCAAAGAGTCCTGATCTCACCAATATGACTGGCACCCATCTCAATGATCATCATTTCAGTCTCTTCAGGGGCTGAAAGAATGGTTAGCGGTACTCCAATATGATTATTAAGGTTTCCTTTAGTGTAGTGAACTTTTAATTTTTTTGCCATTACAGCTGCAAGAAGTTCTTTTGTAGTTGTCTTCCCGTTGGTCCCTGTTATGGCAATCACTGGCACATTCATTATATTCCTGTGATATGATGCCAAGGCCTGCAGTTCAGCGAGGCAGTCATCCACGAGGATCGTATTATCAGATTCATAGGCAGGGTCATCAATAACAGCCCACGAAGCTCCCTTTTCGAGCGATTCTGAAGCAAATTTATTTCCGTTATAATTGTCGCCCCATAATGCAAAGAAAATTTGTCCTTTTCCTACTACCCTTGAATCAGTGGTTATACCAGCCGATGCTTTAAAGAGATCATATAGTTGTTCAGTTATCATTTCTTAAAAAAATGCCTCACTATGATTGCATAATGAGGCTAATATTTAACGGTAAATTTATTTCTACATGCCTGAAGGGCTTCCTACCCTTATCATTGCGCATCTGAAACCGATATCATCACGCGAACTTTCCTGATCAAGGAACCTTCTGGTTGAAGGGTTAAGCCAATAAGCCCTGTCTTTCCATGATCCACCTTTATATACCCGTGCGTTATCATTAATTAGAGTTACGAAATCGCTATTATTGCCTGCGGAATTATCCTGAGCATACATTCTAAGTGAATTTTTTTTGGTGTCGTCAGTTGTCCAATCGTTTCCAGCTGATATAGCTGACTGAAGGTCACCATCTTTGTAATTTCTGTAATCACCTTTCTGATAATTATATCTGTTAGCAACATCATTATCCTTTACTGTATCGACATAAAGACGACCGAGTTTGTCTTTGGCTACAACTGAACCATTAGCGTCTCTTCTCAAGTCGGTGTACACATTGCCTCTGAAAGGATTAAAACCATCAATATCTTCAGCGGTAAGAGGGCGGTAAACATCCTGTACCCATTCGTTAACATTTCCTGCCATACAGTAAAGACCATAATCATTCGGCCAATATGATTTCACATCCACAGTAATACTTCCGTTATCGTTAAGGTTTCCGGCTACTCCCATAAAGTCTCCTCTGCCACGGACGAAATTAGCCATAAACTGTCCACGATATTTTGATGATTTGTTTCGTAAAGTATGTCCATCCCATGGATATATTCTTCTTTCATAAATCCTCTCCTCAAAAGTATTTCCTCTGAGTGCATAGGCCGCAAATTCCCATTCGGCTTCTGTCGGCAGTCTATAGCTGGGGAGAAGAACTCCATCTTCAAAATTTGTCCTGCGTTCAGTCTGATTTGGATTAAGACTTTCGCGTAACTGATTAACAACACCTTCGTACTGACCTGCCAGATATGCTTCTGTATTAAAGTTCTTCTCATTTACCTGGTTTGGATCGGGGTTTAATTCTCCTTCGTCAATGAGGATTTGTTCATTAACCCTGTCAGTTCTCCACTGGCAAAAATCGTTTGCTTTGATCCAGCTGACACCAACAACCGGATAATTATTATAAGAAGGGTGCCGGAAATAATATTGCACATAAGGGTCGTTAAAACCCATAGGGCTTCTCCAGACTAATGTATCAGGCAGAGCTCTTCTGTACACTTCAGGATAATCTTTATATACCCTGCGCAGCCAGAAAAGGTACTCACGATAATCAATATTTTTAACCTCCGTCTCATCCATATAAAAAGATGACACAGTGACAGTTCTGGGTTTGTTGTTCCAATCGAACATAACATCCTGCTGTACCTGGCCCATTGTAAAACGTCCTCCCTCTATCAGTACCAGGCCAGGACCTGTTTTCTGCTCGGCACCGAGAGTAACTTCAAATCCGCCATTGTCTTTATTATTATACTCCCAGCCTGTTGAGGTAGATACATTTGAATCACCTTTTTTCTTAAAAAAACAGGACGTAAAAAGTAAAGCAGATATTAAAACAACTGGTAAGGCTCTGAATTTATACATAACTCCTTTAATTTTATGGCTTTTAAGAATACCCAAATATAATAAATTTTACTAAAACAATATTTTTTACTCATCAAATATAACTACAATTCAGGAAAATTTATTGTTTTAATTATTTTTCTTTTATCAACACTATTTAAACTGAATGTGAGTCCTGCCTGATCAAGTAGCGAAAATGGGAGTAATTTATTTTCAGATATAGCATTAAAACGATAATTATAATAAATACTGATTTTCCCTATTTTTAAAGAAAACCCGGTTTGAACATTCAGGTTTTTTTCGTTGTCACCAAGCAATATGCCGTTGACTGACAGATATTTACTTTCAAGTACACATCCTGCTGCCGCTGATATAAATCCTCCCTGCAGTTCCAAAAAAGCCAAAGGCTGGACTTTCAGGTTCTGGCTTTTAACTAAGTCAAAGTTGTCAGAAAAATTTAAGAGATACTTTCTTTTAAGCTTTTCATTTGAAATGCCGGTAGTAGAAAGATCAGGTTCGGTGAGATGGCTGATAGAAAACCCTCCGAAGATATTACCGGCAATAATGAGAATACCGGTACCAACATCAAATACTGTCTGGACTGAATTCATCAGTGATTCAGAGGAAGAAATTGAAACTCCTCCTAAAGGATCGATCTGATCAGGTAAAACTGCCTTATCAAAATTAAAACCCTGGTGATAAAATGAAGCTGAAAGCCCTGCATTAATTACCAGATCTTTACCTGTCTGCAGAAAATATGCGTAAGATAACCCTCCTCTTAAATCATTGATAATACCGCCAAGGTAATCATCAGATAGATAGAACCCTGCACCACCATGTAATGCCGCGAAAAATGAATCATAAGATAAATAAGCGGAATGAAGGTTATAGTTGTTACCGGGATAAAAATTCAGATAGGATAATCTCAGTGTTCCGTCTCCTGTGCTACCAGAAAATGCAGGATTATTCATCATTACCATCTGAAAACCCGGTCCCGGATCAGTCTCCTGTCCAAAACAAACTGCAGATACGAGATTAAAGAAAATAAGTATTTTTAAAAAATGCTTTATCATATTAAGAATCAGGCATGTTTTATAAAAAAACTAATGCTTAATAAAATTCTGAACAAATTATATTCACTATATCTTTTAAAACAATCACATTATGATTGGATACTGCAATATCAACGTTATGATGTCGTTATTATTATAACCTGAACCATCATACAAAAAAACAAAATAAGTTAGCAAATAAAAAGCACGTTTCTATCTTTGTCCAGAATAATGATTAGATTATTTCAAATATTGCCATTTTATCTGCTTCTATTACCTGTTAACCTGTTCGCGCAGAAAGCCAAAGACAGTTATGCATCTTCTTCAGCTCTCGCTTCAGGTAAGTGGTTCAGGATTGCAGTTAATGCAGACGGAATTTACAGGATTGATTATTCAACACTTAAACAGCTTGGGTTATCTGATCCATCTCATCCAAGGATATTTGGCAATAATTTTGGCCAGTTATCATATTATAATAATGATCCAAAACCCGATGACCTGAAAGAGTTATCTATTTATATTTCAGGAAACGACAGTATCCTGAATGAAGGAGAATATCTCCTTTTTTTTGGAAAAGGCACCGGAAGGTGGATTTTTAATGATACGACAAAAGAGTACAAATACCTCCGTCATAATTATTCCGACACTGCATTTTATTTTATCACTTCCGGGACAAATCCGGGGAAAAGAGTCATTACGGCAGTGGAACCGTCTCAACCGTCAAATTACAACTCGTCAGAATCCGATGCTTTATATATTCACGAACAGGAGGATGAGAACCTTATCCAATCAGGAAGAGAATGGTATCAACCCATCTCAGGCAGCGTTGGACTAAACATCGATCCGGGTTTTACGAATCTCATAACTTCAGAAATGGTAAAGTTCGATATAAGTGTAGCTGCCAGGGCATCTGTACCGACTCTTTTCAGCCTTAATGAAGGAGCATCTCTCAAGAAAAGTATTCAGGTTCAGGGAGTGAATCTCTATGATTACACAGGTACTTATGCTCAGCTTGCTGATTCTGCCGGTTCAATATCTGCATCATCAGCATCACCTGTTTATACTATAAGTTTTAATAATAATGGTGAAACCAGTGCTATAGGATGGATTGATTATGTAACTCTTCAGGGAAGAAAATCTAATTCTTTTAGCGGCGCTATTATGCAATATAGTGATTCAAAATCTGTTGCACATGGCAGAACAACTGTGTTTTCAATCCAGAGTCTTGTTAATAATGCCACTGTATGGGATATTTCTGATCCATTTAATGCAAAGCAGATTCAATATTCACAAACCGGAAACAGCATTTCTTTTAAAGCTGCAACTGATACCCTTAAAACTTTCGTTGCATTTATTGAGGGCAATGCGCTGGTACCATCAATCAACCCTGTTCCGGTTCCCAACCAGGATCTGCATTCGTCGGGACCGGCTGACATGATTATTTTAACCCACCCATTGTTTAAAGCATATGCTGAAAAACTGGCAATTATTCATTCGGGCATCAATGGTCTTATTTCGCAAGTAGTGACAATTAACCAGGTATATAATGAATTTTCAGGTGGAATTCCGGATATTTGTGCTATACGGAACTTTGTCAGGATGAAGTATTTCAAACAACTTGGAAGCAGTCATCCTCTTAAATACCTTCTTCTTTATGGTGATGGTTCTTATGAAAACAAGACTCTTCCTCCGAATAATCCAAATTTCATTCCAACTTACCAGTCACAAAACTCAAATGTGGTAGTTTCCTCATTTACTTCGGATGACTTCTATGGGTTGCTGGGAGATGGAGAAGGTGAAGTGGAAGAAAATGGTGAAAGTGTATTAAAAGATACTCTGGAAATCGGAATTGGCCGGTTGCCGGTTTCTGATACTGTTGAGGCAGGTGTAATGTTGTTAAAGATTAAAGAATATCTCGATCCTGTCAATATGGGTGACTGGAAAAATGTGATCTGTCTTACAGCTGATGATGGAGACGACAACACACACATGATTGATGCTGAAGGGCTTGCTTCTTTATTAAAAGACAGTGTCCCTGCTTATAATGTAAATAAAATCTATCTGGACTCATTTAAAGAAACAACAACTGTAAGCGGACAGTTTTTTCCGGATGTCAATATTGCAATCAATAATCAGATTAATTCCGGATGCCTGATTTTCAATTATACCGGGCATGGAAACGAAGATGGTCTTTCGGCTGAGAGGGTAGTCACAACTGAGGATATCAACTCGTGGAAAAACGGTGGAAAGCTTCCACTTTTCATTACTGCGACCTGCGAATTCAGCCGGTTCGATGACATTGATATTAATTTGGCCACGAAGCAGATGGTAGAAAAGACCTCTGCGGGGGAGATGGTACTCCTGAACAGGAATGGAGGTGGTATTGCATTAATGTCAACTACCCGGGTTGTTTATTCCGCCCCAAATTATTTCCTTAATAAAAATATTTTCAATTACGCATTTAATCGCGACGAATCAGGCAACTCCCTGGGCTTTGGCGACATTATCAGGATAGCTAAAAACAATTCAGGAAGCGGTTCAAATAAATGGAACTTTACTTTACTCGGCGATCCGGCTTTAAAACTGGCTTATCCATGGCACGGTAATGTTATTACTGACTCAATAAATAATGTTTCCGTTTCTGATAATATTGATAGTCTTAAAGCTCTTTCGCTGATAACAGTTGCCGGTCACATTGAAGATCGTGGTAAAAAACTGTTAAACACTTTTAATGGAGTGGTTTCCCCTCTGGTTTATGATAAAGAAAGTAAAGTCGAAACACTTGCAAATAACGGCGGACAAACTATGGAATTCTATGTCAGAAACAACGTCCTTTTCAGCGGCAAAACTACAGCAAAAGATGGCAGGTTCAGATTTACGTTTATTGTTCCCAGGGATATTGATTATTCTTTCGGAACAGGAAAAATAAGCTATTATGCCAACAATGATACTGAAGATATGAACGGTAGTTTCACCGATATGATTGTAGGAGGTTTCTCTGAAACTGCTATTTTTGATACCGCAGGTCCGGATATAAAACTATATATGAACGACACACTTTTCAAAAACGGTGGTATAACAGATACTAATCCAAAGCTACTGGCAATCATAGAAGATAAAAATGGTATAAATACAACCGGGTCAGGCATTGGACATGATCTGACAGGATTCCTTGATAATGATCCTAACAACTCTTTTGTTCTCAATGACTATTTTGAGAATGATTTCAATAGTTATACGAAGGGGACAATTATCTACGACCTTACAGGATTGAACGGAGGAAGTCATACAATTACTGTCAAAGCGTGGGATAATTTAAATAACTCTGCGGAAAAATCGATATCATTCCTGGTTGAATCAGGTGGAAAATTCATAATTAAAAACCTGGTTAACTATCCAAATCCTTTCCTCGGAGAGACTTCGATCACTGCAGAACACAACAGACCCGATTCCGAACTTAATGAAACCATTAATATTTATGACCTGAACGGAAGAATAATTAAAATTATTAAAACCGTAGTTCCCACAACAGGATATACTCTTCCACTGGTAATTTGGGATGGAAATGATAACGGAGGAAAGAAAGTCAGCAGAGGAATATATCCTTATACAATGATTGTGACAACCGGAAGTGGTGAAACAACTTTAGCTTCAGGCCGTATGATCATTTTGTGACAATTGCACAATAATACCTTTAAAAAATTGTTTTATATTTGTTTAATCGTAGAATTATAAAAATCAGCATGAAGAAAAAGACATTTATAATATTGCTATTCATATTATCCATAGTGGGTAATACAGTACTTTTTTCACCTTTAGCAAGCGGTCAGTTTAACCCAATACAGACCGTAGTACCATTTCTCATGATAGCTCCCGATTCAAGAGCCGGGGCTATGGGCGACGCGGGTGTTGCCACGACACCTGATGTCTATAGTATGCATTGGAATCCTGCTAAATTTGCTTTTATCGATGGTGAAAATGGAGTAGGGATTTCTTATTGTCCATGGCTCAGAAATCTGGTACCCGATATTAATATTGCCTACCTGGCCGGATTCAAAAGAATTGATAAGAAACAGGTTATCAGCGCGAGTTTACTTTATTCTTCACTTGGAGATGTCCCATTCACTGATGATTTCGGAAATCTTCAACGTACATTCACTCCAAATGAATTTGCTCTTGATGCCGGCTATTCAAGGCTGTTAACAGATAATTTTTCCGGTGGAATTGCATTCAGATTCATTTATTCAAATCTTACCGGTGGATCCTATACAGGGGGAATTGCTACAAAAGCGGGAACCTCTTTTGCAGCTGATGTCTCAGGATATTACCGTAAGGATATTCATCTATTCAGTAAAGATGCCCAACTTGGTTTTGGTATCAATTTCTCGAACATCGGATCAAAAATGAGTTATTCTGATTCGCAAGTTTCTGATTTTATTCCCATGAATATGAGGCTCGGTTCAGCATGTACAATTAATCTGGATTCTTACAATAAAATTACTGCTACAATAGACCTTAACAAACTTCTTGTTCCAACCGATAGTACACGGGGTAAAAATCCTAATGTTGCAGTTCCGGTTGCAATCTTCCAGTCCTTCACTGATGGTTTTAAAGAAGAATT
Organism: uncultured Bacteroidales bacterium; assembly: GCA_963838215.1. Taxonomy (GTDB): domain Bacteria; phylum Bacteroidota; class Bacteroidia; order Bacteroidales; family VadinHA17; genus LD21. The sequence goes on from CAWIQG010000003.1 coordinate 1,021,914, forward strand.
ACAGGAAATAACCTATTCATATGGGGTAGAATACTGGTACAATAACCAGTTTGCACTCAGGGGCGGATATTTTTCTGAGAATCCGACCAAAGGGAACCGTAAATACTTCACTGCAGGTGCTGGATTCAGATTGAAAATGTTTACGCTTGATTTCTCGTACCTTATGCCTATAGCTCAAAATAATCCTCTTGCACATACATTGCGATTTTCTCTTTCCTTCGATTTTAATTCTTTGAGAAGCACAACCAAATCACAGGGATGAACATCAGAATAGGTCAGGGTATTGATTTCCACCGGCTTGAAAAAGGACTGAATTTATGGTTGGGAGGTATCCGGATTCCATCTGAAAAAGGTTGTATTGCTCATTCCGATGGAGATGTTCTTCTGCATGCAATATGCGATGCTCTGCTTGGTGCAGCAGGATTGAAGGATATTGGTTTTTATTTCCCCGACACGGACGCTGAATATAAAAACATCGACAGTAAAATTCTTCTTGGCAAAACCTTTAACCTGGTAAAAGAAAAAGGGTTCGGTGTGATTAATATAGACAGTACGATATGTCTTGAGAAGCCAAAAATTTTTTCATTCATTCAGGAAATGAGAAACAGCATTTCAGCAATTGTTGAAACAGAACCGGAAAACGTCACAATTAAAGCTACAACCGCAGAAAAGCTTGGATTCATAGGACGTGAAGAAGGGATTATGGCAGTTGCCATCGTACTTCTTTCTAAATAAAGGAATGAAAATTACTTGCCTCAATTTTTATTCATCTATAAAAGCATTATCAATTATTTTATCGTCAACTATATAAGGTACAGTGACCTTCAGCCCCGGGGTTTTCTCCATTTCCCTTTTCAGAGTGAACATCGCTTCTTTATTCCTGGCCCAGCTGCGGCGTGCAATTCCGTTATTTACATCCCAGTGAAGCATTATCCGGAGTTTTTTACTGATATCAGTTGTGCCATCAAGTACCATTCCAAAGCCACCATTGATAACTTCACCCCAACCTACTCCACCTCCGTTATGTAACGACACCCAGGTAGCACCACGGAAAGAATCTCCTATTACATTCTGAACAGCCATGTCGGCCGTGAATTTCGATCCATCATAGATATTTGAGGTTTCCCTGAATGGGGAATCGGTTCCTGATACATCATGATGATCCCTTCCGATTACAACAGGAGCAGAAATTTTTCCTTCTTTAATGGCTTTATTAAATGCTTCAGCAATTGCTATTCTTCCTTCAGCATCGGCGTATAAAATCCTTGCCTGAGAACCCACTACAAGCCTGTTTTTACCTGCTTCTTTGATCCAGCGAATATTATCAGTCAACTGCTGCTTAATCTGATCCGGTGATTTTTTGATTAATTTTTCAAGTGTCTTCGCAGCAATCGTGTCTGTCATATCGAGATCAGCCGAGTTGTTCGAACAGCAGACCCATCTGAAGGGACCGAAACCGTAATCAAAACACATTGGTCCCATAATATCCTGAACATAAGATGGATATCTGAACTCTCCAATGGAGTTCATCACAGCTGCTCCTGCCCGTGAAGCTTCTAGAAGAAATGCATTACCGTAATCAAAAAAATAAGTTCCGTTCTTAGTGTGCCTGTTTATTGCCTCAACCTGTCTTCTGAGAGATTTCTGAACAGCCTCCTTAAACTTCGCCGGATCTTCCGACATCATCCGGTTTGATTCCTCAAAACTTAATCCTGCCGGATAATAACCGCCTGCCCATGGATTATGCAGTGAGGTCTGGTCAGAGCCGATATCAACTTTTATATTTTCGTCTGCAAATTTCTCCCATAGATCAACAATATTACCTTCATAGGCTATTGATGTCACTTCATTTTCTGCTTTTGCTTTCCTGACTCTGCTGATTAGCTTCCGCATATCCGAAAAAACCTCTTTAACCCAACCTTGCGAGTGCCTGATCTTAATAGCTTTAGGATTCACTTCCGCGACGATGGAAATTATACCGGCGATATCTGCTGCTTTTGGTTGTGCCCCTGACATTCCTCCGAGTCCAGAGGAAACAAACAGCTTTCCTCTCAATCCCTCATCTGATCTGCTGATCATTCTCCCTGCATTAAGAATTGTAATTGTAGTTCCATGAACAATTCCCTGTGGTCCTATATACATGTACGAACCCGCAGTCATCTGTCCATATTGTGAAACACCCAGGGCATTAAACTTCTCCCAATGATCGGGTGCTGAATAATTTGGAACTACCATTCCATTAGTCACTACCAACCGTGGAGCATCTTTATGTGAAGGGAAAAGACCAAGCGGATGACCCGAATAGACAACAAGTGTTTGTTCATCAGTCATCTCAGAAAGATATTTCATTGTCATGCGATACTGAGCCCAGTTCTGAAATACAGCTCCATTACCACCATAAGTTATTAACTCATGAGGATGTTGGGCAACTGCCTGATCAAGATTATTTGAGATCATCAGCATAATGGCAGCAGCATTACGGGTCTTATATGGGAAATCATCAAGATGATGTGCTTTTATCTCATAGTCAGGTCTGAACCTGTACATATATATTCTTCCATAAACTGAAAGTTCCTGCACAAATTCCTTTGCCAGTACGGAGTGAAATTTCTCCGGAAAATATCTCAGGGCATTTTTAATAGCGAGTTTTTTTTCAGCACTATTAAGAATATCTTTTCTCTTCGGAGCATGATTCAGGTTAAAATCATAAGGTTTAATGCCGGGCAATTCGGAAGGGATGCCTTCTGATATCTGTTTTTTAAATTCAGCAGCAGTCATGGTAGAGGATTCTGAGTTATTATGTAAAGTTATATAAAAACAAAAAAGCCGACTCTTCTGAAGTCAGCTTTCTTTATTTTTAAAAGTCTTCTAAAGATGTCCTTCTTTTATAATTTCATCATCAACAAGAATTCGTCCGCAGTATTCACAGACAATGATCTTCTTTCTTGATTTGATATCGAGTTGTCTCTGGGGTGGAATCTGATTAAAACAACCTCCGCATGCATCTCGCTGAACTGGCACCACTGCCAGCCCGTTTCTTGCATTTGAACGTATTCTCTTGTATGCAGTGAGCAATCTTTCTTCAATTATTGCCTCAACCTTTTCCGATTTCTTATAAAGACCCTCCTCTTCTTTCTGTGTGTCAGAAATAATCTCATCGAGTTCTGATTTTTTATTTTCAAGATCAGTTTTACGGTCGGCGAGTGTAACTTCTGAATCAGCTATAACTAATTTCTTTTCTTCAATCTGAAAATTGAACTCCTTGATTTTCTTATTGAACAATTCAATTTCCAGATTCTGATATTCAATTTCTTTTGATAAAGAATCAAATTCCCTGTTATTTCTTACGTTTTTTTGCTGTTCTTCGTATTTTTTTATCAGAGATTCTGAATCGGTTATCTCATTATTCTTCTTGGTAACCGATTTTTCAAGGTTAACAACTTCCTCTTTGAGATTCCCTAACCTGGTTTCAAGTCCTGCTATTTCATCTTCCAGATCCTGTACCTCAAGAGGCAGCTCACCTCTAAGTGTTTTTATTTTATCTATCTCTGAATCAACCAATTGCAGACCATATAATGCTCTTAATCTCTCTTCTACAGAAATTTCAGATTCATGTGATTTAACTTTTTCCATTTTTACAAATAATTTATCGGATTCGTATTTGTTTCTGAAAACCGGACTGCAAATTTAGGGAATTTTTTAATAATTAAGTCGTATAAAATTTCAGTTGCTAATTTTTCGCTTTCAAAATGCCCGGTATCTACAAGAAGGATCTTATTATCGGTATCAAAAAAATTATGGTATTTAATATCAGCAGTTACAAAAGCATCAGCTCCTGAAGCAATAGCATCATTAAGAAGCGAAATTCCCGATCCTCCGCAAAGAGCAACTTTTTTAACAGGTTTACCCAGAGGCCTTGAATATCTGACTCCTCCCGCTGCAAAAGTCGACGAAACAAGCTTAAGAAAATCATCTTCACTCATTGCATGATGAAGGTTCCCGATGCAACCCAATCCAATATCAATATTATCATTCTCAAGATTGTAAAGATCGTATGCAACCTCTTCATAAGGATGAACATCAAGAAGAGCCTTTATTATTTTTTCTTTCAGATGGGAAAACAACACTGTTTCAAACCTGATCTCTTTCTCAAAATGAAGCGTTCCTTTTTTGCCTGCATATGGCCTGCTGTTTTCATTTCCTCTGAAACTACCTGTTCCCGACGCGATATACCCGCACTGGTCATAATTGCCTATCACTCCTGCTCCTGCTTCAAAAAGAGAATTCCGCACTTTTTCCAGATGCGTTTCAGGAACATAAGTTACTAGTTTTAATAACCTTTTCTTTAAAGGCGATATTACTTTTATTTCACTCATATTAAGTTTTTCAGCCATCTTTTTGCTTACTCCCGAACTGAAAATATCAAGGTTGGTATGAGAGGAATAGATAGCAATATCATGTTTAACAGCTTTATAAAGGATCCTTTCGGTAAATGTCCGGTCGGTTAACCTTTTTATCCCGTTAAATATCAGCGGATGGTGTGAAATTATTAAATCACATTTATGAGACAATGCCTCGTCAATAACTTCCATTGTAACATCAAGAGTGATCATTGCCGATGATATCTCTTTTTCCGGTAAGCCTGTCTGCAGTCCTGAATTGTCATACCCTTCCTGGAATGATAAAGGGACTGCTGAATCGAGATATGAACAAAATTCTTTTAGTTTCATAGCTATTTTTTCTCTGTGATCCTCGGTGAAACTTCTATGGTCCTTTGTGCAACAAAAATATTTAAAAACTGAAAAGAGTTGCAGAGGGAAGACACGGAAAACCACAGAGATTTTTTAAATATTATCTCTTATATCAAGAAGGATAGACTTAATTTTCTGAAGAGATTGGTTAATCTCAAATTTAGAATCCGTATCGTCCCACTTCACCAACATTTTCTTCTTTGCACCCGAGAGAGTCATTCCTTCCTCTTTGACAAGATGATGAATTATCCTGAGGTTTTTAATGTCTGCAGGGGTAAATAGTCTGTTCCCTTTTTTATTCTTCATGGGTTTCAGAATATCAAATTCATTTTCCCAGAAACGAACCGTGGAGACCGGGACCTCAAGCATTTCAGCTACCTCCCCGATAGAATAATAGAGCTTTTCAATTTTTTTTTCTTTGTATGGCATAGTACCTATTTATAAGATATTTCACCTTTATCCGAAACTGTTATTGCATCATCAGGAAAATCAACGGCCATCAACTCGCGTATTTTACTGATAACGCGCCTGCTGCTGTCAATTCTTACTCCTCCGGGCGAAGACTGAAAAACAGGAATTATCCTTCCTGACAAAAATCTTCCTGATTTATCAACATTAATTTTCATTATCGGAGCAATCCCATTTGGACCGGCCAGATTAAACCTGCCATAAGTGCAGAAATTACCCAGGCTATAACTTATAAAACGATCCTTATAAACTTCAATGGCACGTGTGACGTGTGGACCTGAACCAAAGACAACATCGGCTCCTTTATCAATCATAGTATGGGCAAAATTATATACATCTCCACGATCTTCACCATAAAACATTTCATGAGTCTTTGGAACATTCTGAAAGTCTGCACCTTCCGCTCCACCATGGAAATAAACAATTACAATGTTGCATGTATCAGCAAGCATTCTGACAATTTCTCCAGCTTTCGTGACATCATTTAAATCAAGTGCTCCGGTATTTGGAGCAAAGGCACAAAAACCAAACAGTATTGAGTCCTTTCTAAATATTGCCCATGGATGTTCAATCAGCCCGCCATAAAAAATTCCAACCGAGTCAAGAATTTTTTTAGTGCGGATTCTGGCAGGCAGGCCAAAATCGCCGAAATGGTTATTGGCAAGGCTTAGTAAATTAAAGCCTGATGCAGTTAGAGCCGAAACATATTTTTCAGGCATTCTGAAAAGATAGCAAAGAGACGTGTCTTTGCATTTTTTTATAGCATCTCCATTGTTGAGAAATGAACCTTCAAGGTTACCGAAGGTAATATCTGAAGATGCCAGAGTATCTGCCACACTTTCAAGAAGTAAAAATGGATTATCGTGTGGAGGAAGAAATTTTGAAGATGGGAAAGATGACCCGAGCATAATATCACCAACGCCGGTGATCACAATTTTTTTTGGGGTGATTAAAGTATCCCTAAGAGCATTTGAACAGAATGTTTTAGATACGGCAGGCCAGGCAGTTTTAAAACAAGCCAATGATAATACAAATGTTATAAAGAAAATAACCGATCTCTTCATGATAATGTTTAAAAAGAGCCTAATCAAAAGACTGACCTGTTTTAGAAGCAATCTCAATCATTTTTTCATATTCAGCGGCTGAAAGGTCCTCGAAATAATAGTTAACCGGATCAACATTTGTGCCGTTTATTTTAATCTCATAATGAAGATGATTGGCAACTGATGTCCCTGTACTGCCTACAAATCCAATAATATCGCCTCTTCGCACTCTCTGACCAACCCTTACATTGAAATCGCTGAGATGTGCATATATGCTCGTATATCCAAAACCATGATCAATTATAATATGATTCCCAAGTCCTCTTTTTGAAGATAAGACAGCTGATATGACTCCATTGCCAGTTGCATAGACATCAGTTCCTGCAGGTGCAGTAAAATCCATCCCGTAATGAAACATGCTGATCTTATAAATGGGATGTATCCTCCATCCGAAACCAGATGCTGTTCTTATCAGGTCTTTATTTGAAATAGGAATAATAGCCGGAATTGATTTGAGCATATCCTCTTTTCTCTTTGCCAGAGCAATCAGTTCATCGTATGATTTTGATTGTACATAGACCTTTTTCCTGATCTTATCGAGTCGGTTTGCTGTTTCAATTACAAGGTTTGAGTTATTATAACCTTCCAGTGCTTTATACCTGTTGACTCCGCCGACACCGCCCTCTCTAAGTGTAGCTGCAATAGGTTCAGCCTCAAAAATTGTCCTATAAAGATTATCATCTGTTTTTTGTAAGTCTTCAAGTACATTTTCAACATTTGTCATCTCCCTGTGAATCAGGTCGTACTGAAGGGTCATCTGTTCTACTTCAAACTTGAGTGCTTTTTCCTTGGGAGAATCGAAAAAGGAAGCAAAAATGACCCAATAAATTAATGCAACAATAACTGATCCCATAAAATAGGCTAAAAATCTGAGTAATATTGCCTTTACACCGAGTCGTACTTTGTCAAAACTCAGGGAATCAGGATTAAACTTGTATTTTGTGGGTGGCATAATATGGCAAAGATAATCAATTCTGAAAAAATGGAACTCTATCCAACCTTGAAATTGAAAAGAATGGAACTGAATAAAGAATAACGATTATCTGAATTTTGATTTTGATCCCAGTGTCTGGATCATTTCATTGTATTCCTCCGCAGAAATATCATTATTAAAGAAATTGATAGGGTTCTTATGTTCGCCAAATTGCTCAATCTGGTAATGGAGATGCGGCCCGGAAGATGTTCCTGTGCTTCCGCTCAAACCAATAAGGTCGCCTCGTTTGACATTCATCCCTGTCGAAACTTTTATTTTACTCAGATGGCCATAGAGAGACTGAAGTCCATAACCATGATCAATTGTTACAACATTCCCGAACCCACCAGTGCTCCATCCTGATTCAATGACCGTACCATCACCTGTTGCATATACATTTGTACCATAAGGAACCTCAAAATCCTGACCATAATGCCATCGTGCTGTCCCAAGAACAGGGTGAACTTTCCGAAACATGAACGGATCACCCAGACGATACTTTACATCGACAGGACTAATCATTGGCTGATGATCCATCTCCATTTTCCATTCAGCGGATCTTTCTCCAACGGATTTAAAAGATTCGCCCTGAACGGTCGCCATATTCTTTACCTCTTCTATTTTTGACCTGTACGAAATAATAAAATCTGAATTTGCATACCCTTTCAGATCACGGAATCTGTCAACACCTCCATAGCCTCCCTTCCGGTACGATTCCGAAATACTATCCATGTCGAGTATCGGACGGTAGCGTTTGTCGTCGGAAAGCCTGAAACCGTTCAGCTGAGCCATTGAATTATCTAACTCTCTTCCGATCAGAGAATACTGAAGTTTCATATTTTCAATTTGCTGATTCAGCATTCTCTCCTTTGGTGAACCAAAGAGATTCTCGAATATTGAACCGTAAAACAGTGCAATTATTACAGATACAGCTAAACCTAAAATAAAACGGAAAAACTTTACTTTCCAGTGAAGTTTTACCAACTTGTACTGAAGATCAGACAAATCAAGCACGTATTTCCGGTTTCGCATCAACGGGTTGCTGATTTTTGAATTTTTATTTTGGTAATTGACAAATCTAACTCAAATAAATTACTTTTACAAACCAAAATTCAGGTATATTTACATAACACAATGATTATTAAAATGAAGGCACAGGAACTGAGGCAGTTGTTTTTTGAATTCTTTCGGTCGAAAGGTCATATTATCGTGCCCTCCGCACCAATGATAATCAAAAATGATCCCACTCTTATGTTTACAAATGCAGGGATGAACCAGTTCAAAGATATATTTCTCGGGAACCTGCAACCTGTAAACAGAAGAGTTGCCAACTCTCAGAAGTGCCTGCGGGTGTCCGGTAAACATAATGATCTTGAGGAGGTTGGCCATGACACCTATCATCACACAATGTTCGAAATGATGGGAAACTGGTCGTTCGGTGACTATTTCAAAAAAGATGCAATCAATTGGGCATGGGAACTGCTTATTGAAAGACTGAAAATTGACAAAGACCGTATATATGTGACATTCTTTGAAGGTGATGAATCAGAACTATTAGAACGCGATCAGGAATCTTTCGTTCAATGGGCACATAATATCGATAAAAATCGTATCCTGGAAGGATCGAAAAAAGATAATTTCTGGGAAATGGGTGAGACCGGCCCATGTGGTCCCTGCTCGGAGATCCATGTAGACATCAGGGACGATGAAGAGAGGAAAAAAGTACCAGGGAACGAACTTGTGAATAAAGGTCATCCGCAGGTTATTGAGATATGGAACCTGGTTTTTATCCAGTATAACCGCAAAGCTGATGGTTCTTTAGAGTATTTGCCCAACAAACATGTCGACACTGGAATGGGTTTCGAACGTCTTTGCATGGTTGTCCAAAATAAAAAATCTAATTATGATACTGATATTTTTCAATCTGTAATAAAGAAAATATCTGCAATTACCGGTAAATCTTACGGAGTAAATGAAAAATGGGATATTGCCCTGAGGGTCATTGCCGATCATCTCAGAGCTGTCTCATTCTCAATAGCCGATGGCCAGATTCCTTCAAATAACAAAGCGGGATATGTAATAAGAAGAATTCTCAGGCGTGCTGTAAGATACGGTTATAATAACCTCGACATGGAGGAACCGTTTATTTACAAACTTGTTCCCGTACTTGCCCGTACTATGGGTAAACATTACCCCGAACTTCAGTCTGCCCGGGAACATATATCAAAAATAATTCTTGAAGAAGAGACTGCTTTCCTTAAGACTCTTGGGAAAGGGTTGAAAATGATAGAAATGATGATTGCTGATCTCAGAAAAGAACATAAAAATGTCATGCCCGGGAAAATAGCTTTTGAGATGTACGATACTTTTGGTTTTCCTGTCGATCTGACTCAACTTATTCTGAAAGAAAATGATATGCAACTCGATACTAAAGGATTTGAAGATGAGATGAAGAACCAGAAGGATCGTTCGCGGGAGGATGCTTCAGTGGAAACTGCTGACTGGACAATCATAAAGGAAATTGAAAGGACTGAATTCACAGGTTATGAGAAGACTGAGGATGAAGTACTTATAACTAAATACAGAACCGTAAAAATCAAAGGAAAAGAAAAGTTTCAGCTGGTATTAAATAAAACTCCTTTTTATGCAGAGTCGGGTGGCCAGACGGGTGATACAGGCCAGCTAATCTCAGGAGACGAAAAAATTGAAGTCACTGATACAATAAAAGAAAATAACCTTGTGATTCATATTATAAAGAAAATGCCGTCCGATCCATCTGCAGTTTTCAGAGCTTCGGTGGATAAGGAAAGACGTTTAATGACAACCAACAATCATACTGCTACTCACCTGATTCATTTTGCGTTACGTTCTGTTCTGGGGAACCATGTCGAACAGAAAGGCTCTCTGGTCACTCCTGACCGTTTACGTTTCGATTTCAGTCATTTCACCAAATTGAGCAAAGAAGAATTATCAAAGGTTGAAGAAATAGTGAACTGTATGGTTAGGGAAAATCACATCAGTAAAATCACTGATGGTTTATCTCTGAAAAAGGCTCAATCGATGGGCGCTATGGCTTTGTTTGGAGAAAAATATGGCGAAACTGTAAGAGTTGTTGAATTTGGGAAATCTGTAGAGCTCTGTGGAGGAACTCATGTTGAAGCTACCGGATCTATCGGTATTGTGAAAATTATATCAGAGGGAGCTATTGCAGCAGGTGTAAGACGGATTGAAGCCGTAACTGCCTCAAAGGCTGAGGAATATATAAACCAAAGATTGAGTATTCTTGATGAGATAACATCTCTTCTTAAGACTTCAGGAAATATAACCGAAAGTGTTGAGAAACTGATTACTGAAAATTCATCACTTAAAAAGACGATTGAAAAATATCAGGCACAATCAGCATTGGTTATATTAAAAGAGCTAATAGATAAGGCGGTAATGATTAACAAAATAAGATATATCTCAGGTCACCTTGAAACAGATTCTCCCGAAGTTCTGAAAAACATAGCTTACCAGATCCGGAATTCTTCTGACAATACTGTTCTTGCTATCGGATCAGAAACTGAGGGAAAAGCCAATATCCTGATTATGGTCAGCGACGATCTTGTGAAAGAGAGGAACATAAACGCAGTGACCATTATTAAGGGTATTGCCGGTGAGATTAACGGTGGTGGCGGAGGACAACCTTTTCTTGCAACTGCCGGCGGAAAGAATCCTGCAGGTATCCCTCGCGCTCTTGAAAAAGCTGCTGATCTGCTTAAAAAATCCTGAACAATTTAAATGGTCTTTCCCGATTTATTTCATTAGTCGAAATATGTTATAAAACATATTTTCTATAATATGCTTATTATCTGCTTTTTATAAACAATCTCATATGAGGTTTTCATTCATAATAATATTAGTTCGAAAAAAATCATTAGAATTACGGCCTATTTAATTCAATTTGAGTATCGGGAATCAATCATATAATTTCATTGATTTTCTTCGTTTACCCCGACCCCATGGGGAGCGAAGAAAATCAATTTACTCCTCTTGGGGCTGGGGTAAATAAACTGATTTTCAAGCTATTTCAGATACTATATGCTTGATTCCAGATACTCATTTAATTAAAAATGACGATGGAAGTAAAACGGACTTTTGACATAATTCAGTGGAATCTGGAAAAATATCCCCGTAACGACATGTATGGCGGCAAGAAAGATAATGAATGGATAACCTACTCAACGGAAGATGTAAGCCATTATGTTAATATGGTAAGCTACGGACTGCTTGCTCTTGGTTATAAGAAAGGCGATAAAGTAGCAACAATCAGCGGGAATAAACCTGAATGGAACTTTGTTGATATGGGACTAGCTCAGGCAGGGCTTGTACATGTACCAATATATCCGACAATCGGTACTGACGAGTACGAATATATTCTTGAACACTCCGATGTCAAAGCAATTATAGTTGGTAATAAATCTATATATAATAAGGTATGTCCAATAGCCAGTTTTACTCATGGACTTCAGGATATCTTTTCATTTGACCCGGTTGAAGGAGTAAGATCATTTGACGAGATAATTGAAGCGGGTAAGAAAAATGCGGACAAATTTCATGATGACCTTGAGAAAATAAAAGAAAGTATAAAACCTGAAGATCTTGTAACAATAATATACACATCAGGCACAACAGGTAATTCAAAAGGTGTTATGCTTTCGCATAATAACCTTGTAAAAAATGCTGTTACAACATCAAAAGCCCATCACCTCGGCTATGGTCACAGAGCAATAAGTTTTCTTCCTCTGTGTCATGTTTATGAACGTATGGTCAATTACAATTTTCTGTATAAAGGAATAAGTATATATTATGTTGAAAATATGGGGACTGTATCGGAAACAGTAAAAGAGATTAAACCACATCTTTTTAATACTGTTCCACGTCTTCTTGAGAAAATTTATGATAATATTATTAGTAAAGGTCGCAACCTTCCATGGATCAAGAAAAAAATATTCTTCTGGGCCGTAGACCTCGGACTTAAATTCAAGCTTAAAGGGAACTCGCAATTTTATAAGTTCCGCCTGGGGATAGCAAGAAAACTGATTTTCAGTAAGTGGAAGGAAGCTCTTGGCGGAGAGTTGCAGGTTCTGGTTTCAGGTGGGGCCGCTCTTCAACCAAGACTCGAAAAAATATTCTGGGCCGCCGGATTACCTGTCATTCAGGGTTACGGGCTCACTGAAACTTCGCCTGTTATAGCTGTTAATCCATTCCGAATTGACGAAATCGGATTTGGAACGTGCGGACCGGTAATAGAAGGTGTTGAGGTTAAGATAGCAGAAGATGGAGAAATTCTGTGCAGAGGGGCAAATATTATGATGGGCTATTATAAAGCTCCTGAACTAACTGCAGAGATTATCGACAATGATGGCTGGCTGCATACCGGAGATATCGGTATTCTTGAAGATGGTAAGTTCCTGAAGATAACCGACCGTAAGAAAGAGATGTTTAAACTTTCAGCCGGGAAATATATTGCTCCCCAGGGAATAGAGAATAAACTTAAAGAATCTTTTTTCATTGAACAGGCTATGGTAATAGGTGAAAATGAGAAATTTGCAAGTGCCCTCCTGTCACCGAATTTTACGTTCCTTCATGATTGGTGCTCTTTACATAAGATCCAGTTCAGGGACAATGATGAACTTATTGAACTTCCCGAAGTAATTGAAAGATATAACAGGGAGGTAAAGGAAGTGAATAAATCGCTCGGCGAGTTTGAACAAATCAAAAGGTTCAGGCTTGTAACAAAAGAATGGACCTCCACTACCGGAGAATTATCTCCGACACTTAAACTTAAAAGAAATTATCTTTCACGGGAATATAAAGATATCATTGCAGAAATATATTTTATCGGAGAAAAAGACAATAACGTACTAGTAAGAATTAAAAACGGCATCAACGGAATATTGAAAAATCTGCCAAAGTTCTAGGCTGTAAAACATTAGATACTTTAAATGATTTATATGCTGTATATATCTTTTAGACTTAGATTGTAAATTATTGATTTTCTTTTGCCTGTAGGGCATACGGAATTTTAGATATTAATTACAATTAAACAATTTTGTTTCGCGGAGGTTATGGAAATGTGTCCATATTTCCCTGATGGTTCGTTTTTTTGCATATCACACCATAATTTTTGTAATTTTGAGGCTTTCAAAAGAGTAATGAGAAAAATTATTCCGGGAATCCTTATTATTATTTTATCAGGACTGTTCCTTTTTTTGCTTTCCTGTGCTCCGAACGAATGTTATGAAGAAACAGAATCGTTCGTGAAAGCCTCATTTTACGATACACTTACAAAAAATCTGCAGGCTCCTGACAGTCTGACAATGTACGGACTGAATATGGATACCAATAAATTGTACAACCAAATCAGTAATGTGCAACCGGCTCTCATACCATTAAATGCTGCAAGAGATACTTGCGTATATATCATCAGAATAAACGGGATAACTGATACGCTGGAGTTCATTTATAGCAGTTATCCTCATCTTATATCGAAAGAATGCGGTTATACTTATTATCATACACTTCTTGATACACCTGTTTTTACAAAACATGCCATTATTAATATATATATGAGTAACATTAATATAACAACTGTAAATGAGGAGAATATCCGCATATTTTATTAGTCTCCTGCTATTCATTATCAACAGTTTGGCGCAGGTTCACGCACAGGATACCATTCTTGTACCTCTTAAAATAAAGGTTGGCATAGATGTATCTGATCCTGCTATTTATTATTCAGATAAAAATATTTTAAATACTGAGGGATATATTTCTGTAGACTTAAATGAAAAACGATCAGTTGTTCTGGGTGCTGGTTATCTTAATTATAAGTATTCGCAATATAATTACGACTATCTGAATAAAGGCATATATATTCGTACAGGAATTGATATTAATCTGCTAAACCCAGTAAAATCGCAAGGAAAATACTGGGCAGGAATCGGCCTGCGATACGGTTTTAGCGTTTTCACTTCAGAGGTCCCGTCATTTCAGTATTCTGATTACTGGGGCACAATCTCTTCTGCAATTGCTCAACGAAAATACTGGGGTCATTTCATTGAGGCATCCCCTGGTATAAGGGCTGAAATATTCAAAAATTTCAGCATGGGATGGACAATCAGTCTGAGAATGTTGCTTTATAGCAGCACTGGCAGTAACCTCAAATCAATTTATATTCCCGGGTTCGGCAATGGTGCAAAAACATTCAGCTCTGGCATAAACTACTTTATTGTCTGGAACATTCCTTTTAAAAAGATAAATGTCATACTTAAAAAAGAGGCTCCTGATGAGGATGAAGATACCGATGAAACAAATACCACTAGCGGGCAGCAGGATCAGGGTACTATAAAATAAGGTTCAAACAATCAATAAGCATAATTGTCCGGGCTGGTACAAAGGTACAATAGTACAATGGCACAAAAGCTCAATGGCTTAAGGGCGTGAAGGCACATTATTCCTTATCAGGGGTTTTTTACTGAATATAAATAATCCGGTGAAGGTGAGTAATCCGTTGACTAGAAGCAGTTCAAACCCAAATTTATATCCGTTAAATAATTCAGCAGAATACCTGCTCAGAAAGAAACATAACAATGGCGAGAGAAGAGCTATAAAAGGAGTCATCCTGTCGGTCACTTTTCTCTTTGTGAATAATCCGAAAGAATATAACCCTAACAAGGGTCCATAAGTATAACCTGCAATTGTGAAAAGTTTGTCTATGACAGCTCTGTCGTTTAATGTACTGAATATCAATATGCTGATAAAAAATATTATAGCTATCAATATATGCACTGAATATCTGATCCTTGTTTTTGCCAGTTCAGAAATTCCCTCCCTGCGATCAAGTCCTAGAAAATCTATGCTCACGGATGTAGTCAGAGAAGTTAAAGCACCATCTGCACTCGGAAAGGCTGCTGAAATAAGTCCGATAAGGAATACCAGACCTGCCACGGGACCGAGATACCTGAGTGCAACAGTTGGAAAAAGATCATCGCTTGATGACACGACTACTCCCTTGCCCTGAATAAAAATAAGCAACAGGGCTCCCAGAAACAAAAACAGCAGATTTACAAAGACGAGAATCGCGCTGAATGTGAACATATTCTTCTGAGCTTCCTTTATGTTACGACAACTAAGGTTTTTTTGCATCATCTCCTGGTCGAGTCCTGTCATTACAATTGTGATAAACATACCACTGAAGAACTGTTTCAGGAAAAATCTTGGGTGATGCCAGTCGGTTATAAACATTCTTGAAACTGAGCTCTCTCTGACTGTGGAAACCAGGTTACCGACAGTAATGTTCAGATCCTTACTTATGTAAATTACAGAGAGAACAACCGCAAGTAACATGAATGTAGTCTGAAGAGTATCAGTCCAGATAATAGTCCTTATTCCCCCTTTCAGAGTATAAAGAATGATCAGAATGATGAATACAAGAACATTAATCCAGAATGGAATATGCCAGGCATTAAAAACAAATATCTGCAGAACATTTATAACCAGGAACATACGCAGGGATGCACCAAGAGTCCTTGAAATTATAAAAAATCCGGCACCGGTTTTATAAGACCAGAAACCAAAACGTTGCCCGAGATAGGAATAAATAGAAGTCAGTTGCAGTCTGTAATATAAAGGGAGTAAAACAAGTGCTATTACAAAATAGCCGAAAAGGTATCCCAATACAACAACCATATAACTGAACTGGGTGTCTTTGACCCAGCCGGGAACTGACATGAAAGTAACTCCTGAAAGTGAAGCACCGATCATTCCATAAGCAACGACAAACCATGGAGATATTTTATTTCCAATAAAAAATGACTGACTGTCGGCTTTCCTTGCAGTAAACCAGGTTACAGAAAACAGGATAATAGTATATACCAGGAATATAACGAGAATCATTAATGGTGACATATCAAAGTCATTTAATCTGCAAGAATAATAAAAAGAAAGGAAGGCAAAAAATTCTGCACAGGTTTAATAACAAGGGAAAATTGAACTATTTTTGTCTGAAAGTTTCCTGTTATGAGTTTTACTGAATTTCCTTCTAGGTTGCTTGAAAATGCCGTGAACGAATTTGCTTCACTTCCCGGAGTCGGAAGAAAGACAGCTTTCAGACTGGTCATGAACCTGCTAAGAAGAGATGCTGAAGAGGTAAAGAGATTTGGCGAAAGCATAATAAGGCTTCACGGAGAGATTCATTATTGCAAGATTTGTAATAATATATCGGACACTGAGATATGCAGTATCTGCAACGATGAAAAGAGAGAAAAGACAATTATTTGTGTTGTGGAAAGCATCCAGGATGTAATGGCCATTGAGAATACACGACAATTCAAAGGTTTATATCATGTTCTAGGAGGCATTATTTCTCCGATAGATGGAATAGGCCCATCCGATCTTAAAATCGACAGCCTTGAAGATAAGGTGAAAGCAGGTGGTATCCAGGAGGTTATTTTTGCTTTGAGCACCACCATGGAAGGTGATACAACAAACTATTATCTTTATAAAAGACTTAACAAATACAATACCTGCCTTACAACCCTGGCACGTGGTGTGGCTATAGGTGATGAACTTGAATATACCGATGAGATCACTCTCGGACGTGCCATTAACAACAGAAATCCTTACCAGCAATGATAAAATCAATCAATAAGTACCTGTCGGAATCGGGGAAAAGCATGAAGCGCTCTTCGATTAGAGAGATTCTCAAACTTCTGCAAAAACCGGGCATGATCTCTTTTGCAGGCGGACTTCCTGCCCCTGAAACATTTCCCGTAGATGATCTGAAGGAAATAGCCCTCGAGATTCTTGAAAAAGACGGTCCCGCCGCATTGCAATATGGTACGACTGAAGGAGATCCGCTACTTAGAAGAATGCTGGTTGAAAGACATAACAGACAGGGATTAAATATTGGGCTCGAAAATCTTATAATAACAACGGGCTCTCAACAGGCAATCGACCTTATTTCAAAAATATTTCTCAATCGGGGCGATTATGTAGTATGCGGTCTTCCCTCCTACCTTGGCGGATTAAATACATTCTCTTCTTACGGGGCAAAGCTGAAAGGCATCTCTCTTGATGAACATGGCATGAAGCCAGATGAACTTGAAGAAACTGTCATAAAACTGAAAGAGCTCGGACGAAAAATTAAATTTGTTTATGTTATCCCCGATTTCCAGAATCCGGCCGGTATTACGCTACCCGATTCCAGAAGGATGCAAATAATCGAAATAGCAGAAAAATATGATCTTCTCATAGTAGAAGACAGCCCTTACAGAGAGGTCAGGTTTGATGGTGAACCTCAAATGCTCATGAGCAAACTGGATACAACAGACAGGGTTATAACTCTTTGCACTTTCTCAAAGATATTTGCCCCTGGATTCAGGATTGCCTGGGTAATTGGTCATCCTGACATTCTTGACAAGATCGTTATGGCAAAACAGACTTCCGACCTGTGTACATCTCCGTTTGTACAGAAAATCATTGCCCGCTACATGGAAAAAGGATTGCTGGATAAGAATCTCAAAAAAACCATCGAGCTTTATCGCGAAAGACGGAATCTGATGATAAATTGTTTCAAAAAGTATATGCCAAAAGGGGTTAGCTGGACAGAACCTCAGGGAGGCTTGTTCCTCTTTGTTACTCTGCCGGCTCACCTTGATGCAGACATTCTGTTTAAGAAAGCTATAGAAAAGAATGTTGCATTCGTTGCAGGATCAAGCTTTTTCTGTAACGATTCAGGGCACAATACCTTGCGTATCAACTTCTCCTTTTCTGATAATTATGAAATTGAAACTGGTGTACAGAGACTCTCCCAGATAATAAAAGATGAATTGATTACTAAATGACCAGAAATGGAACTGTCTGTTATTATTGTCAGTTTCAATGTAAGATATTATCTGAAACAATGCCTGATATCAGTTATAAAAGCTTCAGAAAATATTGATTATGAAATATTTGTTATTGACAATAACTCAGTTGATGATTCCTGTTTAATGATTGAAAAGGAATTTCCTGAAATAGTTCTGATAAAAAATAAAACCAATATAGGATTCTCAGCAGCGAACAATAAAGCAATAAAACTGGCAAAAGGAAGGTTCATTCTGCTTCTGAACCCTGATACACTTGTTGAGAATGATACTTTTACCAAATGCATTAATTTCATTGACACTCACCCCGATGCAGGAGCTGTGGGAGTAAGAATGATAAACGGTGAAGGAAAGTTTCTCCGTGAATCAAAAAGGTCTTTACCGACTCCCGGAACAGCTTTCTTTAAAACATTCGGGTTCTCTTATCTCTTTCCCCGATCCAGATTATTCAACATGTATTATCTCTCTCATATTGACAGCTTTGAAACATGCCAGGCAGATGTAATTTCAGGCGCTTTTATGTTCATGCGCCGGGAAACGCTTAATAAAACAGGGCTTCTGGATGAAGATTTTTTTATGTTTGGTGAAGATATTGATCTGAGTTACAGGTTCTCGCAAGCCGGTTACAATAACTATTATTTCCCTGATGCACAGATAGTTCACTTTAAAGGCAGAAGCAGTGCCAAAGACAATTCTTCTGACCTCCTTCATTTTTATAAGGCTATGAGAATTTATTTATGGAAGCGGCACAGCGAAGGAAAATTAAGCTTCTGGATTTACATTATAACACCTGCAATTTATTTCAGGGAAGGATTAGCGTTAATAAATCGTTTCCTAAGGATTCTCTTTCATCGCTTGTCTTTGAAAATAAAACCACCTCATGAATTGTTTCAACATGCATCAGATATCTGAAACATTTCTGTTTCCCGGTTGTTTATCAGATTAGAATATTAATATGTAGATTTAATCAGAATATATGGCAAAGATGAATATTATATTACCTGCTATGGGTGAAGGTATAATTGAGGCAACAATTAACAAATGGCTCGTTACTGAAGGTTCACAGGTCAAAGAAGATGATCCTCTTGTGGAAGTGGCAACCGATAAAGTGGATTCTGAAGTTCCTTCACCTTCATCAGGCACTATAGTTTCGATAATTGCCAGAGAGGGTTCAACAGTCAAGGTAGGAGAATTATTGGCCATCATCGAAACTTCAGTTATACAGACAGATGATGAGGCTAAAAGAGTTGAAAAAGAAGTTAACAGAATCAGGGAAACAATTGTTGCAGTTAAGCACGAGAAAAACGAAACGGAAGTATTAGCACACGATATGAAGAGCCGGACATCTTCAGGGAAGTTTATCTCACCACTTGTCCGGAGTATTGCTGCCCGTGAGGGAATACGCTATTCTGATCTGGATAAGATAAATGGTACAGGTATGGATGGCAGGATAACTAAGGATGATATTTTAAAGATTCTTGAAAACCGGAAGAATGCTGAAAAAGAAATAAAGGCTGCAGAGAATGCAAAGACGGTTAAAATAGCAGATATGCCTGATAATCCGCTACATGGTGATGAGATAATTCCGATGGACAAGGTTCGCAGGCTTATTGCTGACCACATGGTTCTGTCAAAAAGAACATCACCTCACGTAACTTCATTTATTGACGCTGATGTGACCCGTCTTGTAAACTGGAGAAATGCGTACAAGGAAAAGTTTCTGGCATCGGAAAGACAAAAACTTACCCTCACTCCTATTTTCATCGATGCTGCGGCAAAGGCCCTCAATGAATTTCCGATGGTCAATATTTCAGTTGATGGAAATAATATAATAAAAAAGAAAAATATTAACATAGGAATGGCTACCGCACTGCCGGACGGGAACCTGATTGTGCCGGTGATAAAAAATGCCAATGAGAAGAATCTCACCGGCCTTGCAAAAGCAGTCAATGATCTGGCAGAAAGAGCAAGAACCTATAAATTGAAACCTGAAGAGATCACAGGAGGCACATTTACCGTGACAAATTTTGGAAGTTATAATAATATTGCCGGGACACCTATTATTAATCAGCCCCAGGCGGCAATACTCGGAACTGGTGTTGTTAAAAAAACTCCGGCTGTCATAGAGACGCCCGATGGAGACATGATAGCCATACGACAGATAATGATACTTTCGCTAAGTTATGATCACAGGGTTATTGACGGCGCTCTGGCTGGAAAATTTCTGAATAAGGTGAAAGATATCCTTGAAAACTATTCTCCAGATATTGCTTAAAAGTCAAAAAAACTCAATAAAAGTCCATGAAATTCATCAACCTGAAATCAGGTTTTGAAAAAAAAAGCTATTATTTAGTAAAAAGGGCAGTTGCAATTTATCTTTTTTACTAATATTTCTCTTATATTAGTAGCTTTGAGAAGAAATTTGACACATTTAACTTCCTTTTTTCTAAATTTAGGAATAAGGATAATTAGTACTTATGAATGTTTTACGTGCCAACATTCCATTTAGATCAATTATAAAATGATGAAAAGGTTATTTCTGTTATCGTGGCTGCTGGCTACATTGTGTAATGTTAATTTAATTTCCCAATCAAAAGTTGAAATTAAAAATAATTTTTATGAAGCTGAAAGCTGGATATTATTTGAGGACTACAAAGAAGCTTTACCATTGTATCAGCAATTGTTGAAGATTTACCCTAACAATTCGAATTATAAATACAGAATCGGCCAGTGTTATATAAATACTCCGGGTGAAAAGGCGAAAGCCATGAGTTACCTTGAAGATGCTGTCAAAAATATCAATCCAAAATACAGGGAAGGAAAATTCAGGGAAACAGGAGCCCCGTATGATGCCCTTTATTACCTTGCCAATGCATACAGGATCAATAATATGCTGGATAAAGCTATTGAAACATATAAGCGCTTTAAATTAGACCTTAATCCTGCCGTTTATGATTCAAATGTTGTGAACCTCCAGATACAATCTTGTCTGAATGCCAAGGAACTGATGAGTATGCCTCTTTATGTGAAGGAGGTGAACCTGGGGAATAATATCAACGAAAGCAACTCGGAGTTTAATCCGGTTGTTTCAGATAATGAGGACCTTATTGTGTTTTCAAGAAGTGAGGCATTTTACGATGCAATTTTGTACTCCACTAAAGTTAACGGTCAGTGGAGCCCTCCATTAAATATGAACGAGATACTGAAAGTAGATAAAGATCTGTTCCCGACTTCAATTTCCAAAGACGGCAAAACATTATACCTCTACAGTTCTGCTGATTACGATGGAATTATTTATACTTCAAAATTTGAAAATGGAACCTGGGCACCACTGGTAAAACTTAATGATAATATAAATACCAAATACTGGGAATCGCATGCAACGATCTCACATGATGATAAAAAACTTTATTTTACAAGCAATCGAAAAGGTACTTACGGTGGGCTGGATATATATGTCTCAAAAAGAGACAGTACAGGAGACTGGGGACCTGCTGTAAACCTGGGACCTGTTATCAATACTCCTTATAACGAAGAATCACCTTTTCTTACTTCAGACGATAAAACATTATTTTTCAGCTCAAGAGGTCATTTCAATATGGGAGGCTATGACATTTTTTATTCCACCCTTCTTGATAACGGTGAATGGTCCGTACCTTTGAATGTTGGCTATCCAATGAATACAACCGACGATGATGTATTCTTTAACCCTAAGAATGAAGGTTATGAAGGATACATTGCAAAAGACAGTCCTGGTGGTTATGGGAAACAGGATATTTATAGGATTGAAATATTCTCAGATAATCATCCCAGGAAATTTTTTGTAAGAGGAATGGTAAAAGTAGCTGACCTTTTAAGCAACATAAATGACAGCGTAAAGGTGAGCGCAATGAATATCAAAAACCCCAACCAAACGCTGATTGTCTATTCCAACCCAAAAACGGGGGAATATGAATTTCAGCTTCCGCAGGGAAATTATCAGATAACGTATGAAGCCTATGGCGGTGAAAAAACAGTAAAAAATCTGGATCTTCCTCTTTTAAATCCTTCAGACAGTTTTGTACTACCGGGTACAATTATGCCAAAAACTGACTTTGTTGCAGATTTAACTGTGGAAAGCAATAAGACTATTTCAGTTTCTAAAGGGGATACTGTCCTGTTCCCTTTAAAAGTTGAGCCGGAATCGATCCTCACAATTGAACACTGGGTAGGCGATTCCCTGCTATCTGTTGAAAAGTTCGCAACAGGTATTGATTCCATATTCAAATATAAAACGGTCCCTGTTCAGGGGGATAATAAAATTGTATTTAAACTCACAGACAGATTTAATAATTTTACTTCTGCCGATGTTTTCATTTCGAGGGAAAAAGAGATCACAACACCACCTTTGATACAACCTGAGTATAGCAGAGTAATAGCTAAAAAACAGATTGCTGCACTTACTGCGATGCTTAAGAGCAGGGCAAATGAAAAACTTAGAACAATTGTTGCAGAAACCGATATAGAAAGACAACAATTCGGGAAGATTGATGACCTTATTTCGTACATGAAAGAAGAAGCCGCGAAAAAAAGCATAAGTCCTGAAGAACTTGATAAATTGGCTCTGAGAATGGCTGTTATGGATAATATCCTCACACAGGCAGCTGTTGATCTTATGGCTAAAAACACAGATGGCGATCTGCAAAAAATTCTCGCCGGTCTTGATGTTTATCAATCAAATCTCAAAACATGGACCGATCTTCAGGAATATATTTTGTCAAAAACTGGTGGTAAAATCAGCCCTGAAGAGCTCAATAAGATTGCTGCCGCAGTTTTAAAAGATGTTGATCCATCAATACCTATATTAAGAGAAAAAATACTGGCTTACAGCCAAAATTCCGAAACTGGAAGTATTATAAGGGAAGCAGTTGCCACTGTTGATCTTAGCAATATTAAACTTAAAGAAAAATGGCTGGAGTCATTTTGTAACGAATCCCTTAAACGTGGGCTCACACATAATCAGCTGTCAGAAATGTTGGTATTGATCAGTTCATTACCTGATACAAAAGTTGAACAATTCCTGAGTGATCTGATTAACCAGTCAGAGGAACCGTTGGTTTCGGCCCTGAAATCAATTGATCTGAAAAAGGAAAAAATTAAAACTCCAAAGGATCTTATCTTGTTTCTTCTGTCTAATAAGGATAAATTTTCTCCGGAAGCTGTTTCCAGAAGTATTGCAAACCTCATTTCTACGAAGAATCTCTCTGCCGAAACTATTAAGTCCAATCTTACAACCGGCAAAGAAGGCAGATACTGGATATTATGGATAATGGTAGCCGCAGGACTCTTCTTCTTTTTTATTCTCTTCAGGGAAAGAAAAAAAAAGAATAAATAATAGCTTCTGAAAGAATGACCGGCAAAAACCGGTCATTCTTTTAAAATAAGTACATGGTCAGGAGGTCTTTTGCCATAATTTTTAATAAATTTGTTTATCAAAACTTCTGAATATGAGCAAAAGAATTGTGTGCCTGTATGTTATAATAGTTTTTTCTATTTCAGTATTTGCACAGGGAAACAAGAACCTTCAGGAAACATTCCAGGAAGCTGATTATTTCCTGATGAATGAAGATTATTCAGATGCCCTCACTGACTATTTGCAGCTTTATGAAAAAATGCCTGAGAATTCGAACCTGGCTTATTGCATTGGAATTTGTTATCTCAATATTCCGGGAAAAAAGAATCTTTCAGTTGAATATCTGGAGACCGCCTCAAAGAATATGTCTGCAAAACGTAAGGAGGGAACAATCAACCAGATAGAAGCACCATACGACGCATTATATAACCTGGGTAAAGCTTATCGCATTAATTACAAGTTCGATAAAGCAAAAGAAGCTTTCACAAAATATTTAGGGACACTTCTTCCTGACGACCATGAGAATCTCGATTTCATTAAGCATGAAATAGAAGTTTGTGATATGGCAAAAGAGCTAATCTCCAAACCTGTGGCATATTCAGAGGAAAACATAGGAGAATTGTTCAATGATGAAAAATCAAATTTCAATCCAGTTATTTCAGCCGATGGTAAATCATTTGCTTATATGGTTTCTTTGAAATTTTATGACGCTGTTATGTTTTCAATGCTGGTAAATGGAAAATGGACCGCCCCTGTCAACATTACTCCTGAACTTCAATCTGATGGAGATCTTTATATTTCATGCCTTTCTGCCGATGGCAAATTATTATTCCTCTCAAAAGATGATAAGTTTAACAGCGATATTTATACAAGCACATTTGATGGCACCAGCTGGTCTCCAACAGTTAAATTGAATAAGAACATTAATACAAAATACTGGGAATCACATGGTTTCATTTCAGATGACGGTGAGCAACTTGTTTTCTCTTCAGACAGGCCGGGTGGCTTTGGAGGTCTCGATCTTTATATCTCGCATAAAGAAAACGGGGAATGGGGTCCTGCTGTTAATCTCGGACCTGAAATAAATACTCAGTTCAATGAGGACAGGGCATTCCTGGTTAACAATGGAAAAACACTGTTTTTCAGTTCACAAGGACATGAGAATATGGGAGGATACGATATTTTCAGATCAGATCTGCAACAAAATGGCTTATGGAGTAAACCTAAAAATATCGGATATCCAATCAACACTCCTGATGATAATTTCTTCTTTATGCCGATTGGCGATGGAAAATCCGGCTATTATTCAATATTTAAAGAATCAGGAGGCTTCGGTAAAGAAGACATTTACAAGATCACCTTTAAATAAAAATTGACTGACTGTTGAACTAACAATTTAGAAAAATCATTACATTTGTTCTGATGGGAAATTTCAGAGTAAAAATTATCATCCTTCTGTTACAGCTATTAGCTCTGGTTATCTTTCCGATAGCTGCTTCAGCTCAATCTTCCGATGAGATGAAAAAAATATTCGACAAAGCTGAGTCATATTACCTTTATGAAGAGTATGACCTTGCAAATCAGCTGTATATCTTACTCGAATCTCCCGATAACATGAATATTAAATATAAAATTGGTACCTGCTATTTGAATATTCCTGATGAAAAAGAAAAAGCAATACCTTATCTTGAAGAAGCTGTCAAAACTGCCAGTTATGATTCAAAGACTGAATCATTTAAAGAAACGAGAGCTCCCCTCGATGCTTATTTTTTTCTTGGGAAAGCTTATATGATCAACAATGAACTTGAAAAGGCTCTTGATATTTTTCAAACATTTAACAAGCTTGCAAGGGAAACAAAGAACAAAGGGGGGATGAAGAACCTCGATTATATTGAACAGCAGATTCAGGCCTGTAAAAACGCAATTTTATATAAAAACAATCCGGTTGCTTTTAGCAAGAAACTGCTCGGAAGCGATTTTAGTCAGGGTTCAATAAACGACAACCCTGCAGTAAGCTTTGACGGAAACACCATAGCTTATACTGAACGCAGAGGTATGGTTAATGCTATATTCTTTTCAAAAAAGGAAAGGGGAAAATGGCAGCCACCGATAGAAATCACTGCTCAGTTATACGCCGGAGAAGATTGCTCAACATGTTCACTTAATAGTGACGGTACTGAATTGTTTCTTTATAAAACTGATAATTACGATGGTAATATATATTCATCAAACTATGTTAATGGAGCTTGGACACCAATTAAAAAACTCAACAAGAATATTAATACAAAGTTTTACGAATCTCATGCATCTATTTCAGCTGACGGGAAAAAACTATATTTTGCAAGCAACCGGGATGGTGGACAGGGAAACCTCGATATCTACGTTTCTGAAAAAGATGCATCAGGTGATTGGGGTCCCGCTGTAAATCTGGGTGCAGCAATAAATACTCCATATAATGAAGACACACCATTTATAACTCAGAATGATTCTGTTCTCTATTTTTCTTCGGAGGGGCACAGCTCTATGGGAGGATATGATATCTTTAAAAGTGAAAAAATGGGATCGGTCTGGAAAACTCCAACCAACCTGGGTTTCCCTATTAATACAACTGACGATGATAAATTTTTTCAACCTTTAAATAATGGGTTGAATGCTTATTATTCGATGACAACTGACTACAAAAAGAAAGAAATATTTTATCTGGGTATAGGAAATATCGATGTCAAACAGTTATTTGAAATAAAAGGAAAATTCAGTCTGAATGACACTACTTTGGCTTTCGATGAAAACTATTCCATTCATCTTATTAACAGAATTTCAGGTGACACACTCGATGTCGGTTTTCCAAATGAATATACAGGACTTTATAGTTTTTCTGTTTCCCCGGGGAAATTCAAACTGGTATATGCTGGTGCCGGGCATGTATCTCAAACAATTGATACTGCAATTTTGGAGGATAATCCGAACCTGGTGTTAAATATAGATGTATCATTAAAAAGGGACACAACTATTAAAAAAGTTGTGCCTCCTTCACTTGTTTATGAAAAAATCAACCTTACTGAAATACCTACTGTTTCTGCAATTGACACAGGTATCCTGATCAGAAACATGAATGTCAATGACGTCAACGATAAAAATGTGAGAGATTCTGATGTTCTCTATTATACTGTTCAGGTTATTGCTCTTCATAACCCTGTTGATGTAAGCTATTTTAAATACATTACTGATATGAAGGTAATGTATAACGATATGGATAAATTTTACAGGTATACTACCGGTAGATTTTCAACAAGAGAAGAAGCTTACTCATTAAGATTAGAGTTGATAAGGAAGGGATATCCTGATGAAATCTTTATCAAGAAAGTTTCAAAATAATGAATCCTCTTATCAGAAAGGTGGTCTTTTTTTTTGTTCTTTCGTTTTGTATGGCTCCTCTGATTTCACAAACGCCTACTGACAGGGAATTCATTCAGGCCGTAAAGAATGCCAATTACTATTATTCTACTGAAGACTATAATAGGGCTGCAAGCTTATTTAAGATCCTCTGTACAAAATACCCTGAGAATAGTAATCTTGCCACAAGACTTGGAATATGTTATTTACATGTTGACGGGAAAAGAAATGAGGCATTACTGCTTCTGAAGAAAGCCACCGAGAATGTCGCAGAATCTGAAAAAGAGTTTAAAGAATTTGGTGAAAAGGCCCCACCAGATGTTTACCTGTACCTTGCCCATGCTTATCAAATAAACGACAGTCTCGAGAAGTCATTTTCATTATTCAAAGAGATAAAAAATAAACTTAAAAAAAATGATGCTTTCAAGGAAGAATACATTAATAAACAGATAAGTGATTGCAAGTACGCTATGGAAATGATAAAGAAGCCGTTAACCATAGTTTCCAATCTTTTTACGCCGTGGCTTAAAGAGTATTCTGGAGCATGTAATCCAGTTCTTTCGAAAAATGATTCGGTATTTGTATTTACAGTTGAACAAAATGGAAAAACAAGTATTTACTGCTCATATAAACAAGGCGCTTGGAAGACTCCTGTGAATATTACCAGCCAGCTTGGAGGTTATGACAGGTTGTACTCAAATTCTATTACAGGCGACGGAAGTCTATTAGTACTGTTTATGGACGATGGTGAGGATGGAAACCTTTATTTCAGTCAAAGAAAAGACACAACATGGACAAGAATAAAGAGCTTTGGAAAACAAATTAATACAATTTACTGGGAATCGCACGGCTTTATAACGCCCGATGGAAAGACTTTATATTTTGCAAGTAACAGACCAGGAGGAGAAGGTGAGCTTGATATCTGGGTTTCTGAAAAAGCTGATGACGGCACATGGAAACGTCCTGTGAATTGTGGCAATGTTATTAATACCCCTTACAATGAAAATACTCCTTTCTTTGACCCTTCATCCAATACCCTGTTATTCAGTTCGGAAGGTCATTTAAGTATGGGGGGATATGATGTTCTCAGATCAACCTATAAAAATGGCTTATGGTCAAATCCGATTGGGATACCGTACGCTTTTAACAATACTTTAGAAAATACATTTTTCATACTTAATAATAACGCACCTGGTTATATTACCAGCCTTTATAATGATAAAACAAAATCTAGAAATATATACAGTATCATAGCAAAAGATCCGACTGATGAAATCACTTTGGCCAAGGGTAGTGTTATCCTTATGGATGGAATAAATCTAAATCCAGATAAAGCACAGATGACTCTGATAAATACAAAGACACCAACACAGTTTCAAGATATACCACTAAGTGATAGCGGAACATTTAAATTTGAAATTAAACCTGGTGATTATCAGCTTTTTGTAAGCTATGCCGGATACAAAACAGATACTATTTATTTAAATCTGCCTCTCTACTTTTCAGGAAATTATATTTCTGTTATCGTATCTTTGGAACCTGAAAAAGTCTTCTTGGGTGATTTCCTTTCCGCTACGAACATTCTTTTTAAGTTTGACAGTTTTGAACTTTCAGATCAGGGTAAATTCAACCTTGAAATACTTAAATCAAATCTTATTGAATACCCTTCATTGACTGTAAATGTTAAAGGGTACACTGATGATATTGGCAGTACTGAGTATAACAAAATACTGGCTGAAAAGAGGGCCCAGGCTGTGATAGACTATCTTACATCAGCAGGAATTTCGCCGACAAGATTTACAAAGAAAGAATTTGGTGAATCCAATTTTATAGAAGTTAATAATAAAGACGGGATGGCCAATCCCGAAGGAAGAAAAAATAGCAGAAGAGCTTCTGTTGGGATAATCAATCCGCAAAATGGGATTATATTAAACCAGAAAACTTATACCCCGGAGCATCTCAGACAACCATATTCAATGAAATACAACATCATTCTTATAAAGACCACTGAGAAACTTCCTCAGGATTATTTCAGCAATTTAGCAATGAATAATATGTTGTATGTGAACCCGGTTAAAAAAGATTCCGTTTTTTGGTATGTCCTCGGCATTTTTTATAATAAACCTGATGCAATTGAATATCTGTCACTCGCAAGAGATAAAGGATTAAAAGATGCTTACATAATTAACCAATATGATCTGAACAATGAGTTAAAATCAACTGACACTACTAATTCGGGAAGTAAGCAAACAATTGTACAAAAAGTTTTTACAATACAACTTGTAACCTCAAAGCAACCTTTGAATATGTCACTGATTTTCAAAAAGCTTGCAGGAGTAATGGAAATGCATGGCGATGATGGATTGTACAAATATACATATGGTGAATACGCCTCGATCACGGAGGCAAAAACTGCTCTTATACCCATACAGGAATCAGGATTCAAAGAGGCAGTAATCGTTGAAATTAATTTGCTTATTCATAAAAATAAGTAGTACTTGCTATTAATATGAAGGTAATGCACAATGATATCGACAAATTTTACTGGTGTATTACAGGTAGATTTTCTACCAGAGAAGAAACTTATTCATTAAGATCAGCCGTGAGTGAGCAAGTCAATGCTGAAGAAATATTTATCAAGAAAGTATTACTATAATGAAAACTACGATCAGGAAGGTTGTTATTCTTTTTTTTCTGTTTTTTTGCTTCCCCCCTCTCTTTTCACAAGTGCTTTCCAAAAAGG
Source organism: uncultured Bacteroidales bacterium (assembly GCA_963838215.1). Lineage (GTDB taxonomy): Bacteria > Bacteroidota > Bacteroidia > Bacteroidales > VadinHA17 > LD21. The sequence goes on from CAWIQG010000003.1 coordinate 1,051,647, forward strand.
AATTTATTAAAGCTGTAGAAAAAGCCGACGCCTTTTATTATTATAATGAAGATTACGAAAAAGCTGCCAGCCTCTATGAACCTATTTTCAAAATTTATCCCGACAACTCAAATATTAATGCAAAGCTGGGAATATGCTATTTAAATATTGATGGGAAAAAAGCTGATGCTCTTAAACTTTTAATAAAGGCTTCTGCAAATGTTGTAAATAATGACAAAGAGTATCTGGAATATGGAGAAAAAGCTCCTTTAGATACTTACATGTACCTCGCAATCGCTTATCATCAGAATGATAGTCTGCAAAAAGCTATCTCACATTATAATGATGCCAGGCGAAGATTGGCAGGAACTGAAATTTTCAGGAAGGATTATATCGATAAACAGATAAAAGACTGCCAGTATGCCATTGAAATGGAAAAAAAACCTCTGACTGTTATAGCTAACCTCTTTGCGCCATGGCTTAATGAGTATTCAGGAGCATCCAACCCTGTTGTTTCCAGAAATGATTCCGTCTTTATTTTCACTCTTAAAAAAGATGGAAAAACACGCATTTTATGTTCTTATAAATCAGGCACATGGAAAAGACCGGTGGACATAACAAAACAACTTGGTGGTTATGACCAGTTTTATTCAAATTCGATTACCGGTAATGGGAAACTATTAGTTATTTATATGGAAGACGGTGGCGACGGTAATCTTTATTATAGTCAGAGAAAGGACTCGACGTGGACAAAAATAAAAAGTTTTGGGAAACCTATTAATACAATTTACTGGGAATCGCATGGCTTTATAACACCCGATGGAAAGACTTTATATTTTGCCAGTAACAGACCCGGAGGAGAAGGACAGCTCGATATCTGGGTCTCTGGAAAAGCTGATGATGGTTCATGGAAACGCCCTGTTAATTGTGGCAATGTTATTAATACTCCTTATAACGAAAATACTCCATTCTTTGACCCTTCGACCAATACTTTGTTATTCAGTTCAGAAGGTCATTTAAGTATGGGTGGTTATGATGTTTTCAGGTCAATAAAGAAAAACGGAAGCTGGTCAAAACCACTGGGGCTGGCATATGCATTAAATAATACTGATGCAAATACCTTTTTTATTCTCAATAATAGTGGAAATGGATTTATTACAAGCCTATATAACGAAAAAGACAAATCGAGGAATATTTATTCAATCATTACGGAAGACCCTGCAGATAAGATGATTTCCGCCCATGGTATTATTTCCCTTCAGGATGGAATGGCTGTGGATCCGGAGAAAACCAGGATACAGCTTTCTGATCAAAAAACAGGCGCCCTCATCAAAAATATATCATTGATTGATACTTCATCATTTAAATTCGAAGTAAAGCCCGGTGATTTTCGGATTCTGATTAGCCATGTAGGATATAAAACCGACACCATTAATCTGAACCTGAAAAAAGGCAAACAAACAAAAAGTAAATTTTTAACCGATACAGCATCTTTTAAATTCGAAATAAATCCTGGGGACTATCAGCTATTTGTAAGTCACACCGGATATAAGACAGATACTATTAATCTCAATATACCATTAAATTTTTCAGGTAATTATATTTCCGTTATCTCATCATTGATACCTGATAAAGTTTTCAAAGGTGACTTTCTGTCAATTAAAAACATCCTCTTTGAGTACAATAGTTATAAACTTAATGATGAGGCTATATCAAGCCTGGAGATTCTTAAATCTATTCTTATCAGCTATCCTGAATTAGAAATTGAAGTTGCTGGTTACACCGATTCAATAGGTAGTGCGGAGTATAACCTTACACTGGCTGATAAAAGGGCACAGTCGGTTATCGACTATGTTTCTGTTTCAGGGATTTCACCTTCAAGATTAATAAAAAAAGCATTTGGAGCATCTGATTTCGTAGCCGTGAACACAAACCGTGATGGTTCTGATAATCCTGAAGGAAGAAAATACAACAGAAGAGCAACTCTGGGGATTATTGATCCAAAAACAGGGGTAATTATCCACCAGGAGATCTTTACTCCGCAACATCTAAGGCAACCATTCTCTTTGAAATACAATATAATTCTTTTGAAAACCAGGGAAAACCTGCCAGCAGACTATTTTAAAAATCTGAAGGTAGGCGAAATGAATTTCATAAGATCAGTAAAAGTGGATTCCGTATCATTTTATTATCTTGGCCTGTTTTATAATAAAATTGACGCATTAAAGTATATTGCTTATGCAAAAGAAAATGGATTTAAAGATGCCTTTGTTGTTAACCAGTACGAAATTGATAATGCATCGGAATCGTTAATAAATGATGAATCAGGAATTACGCAGATCACCGAAAAGACATTTACCATACAACTTAGAGCTTCAAAACAACCCTTGAATATGAACATGTTCAAAGGTATTGACGGAGTAAAGGAGATAATATCTGCCGATGGTTATTACAGGTATGTCTGTGGCGAATACAAGTCATTATCGAAGGCAAAAGAGGCGCTGGTTCCTTTGCGCGATTCAGGTTTCAAAGAAGCATTTATAAGAGAACTTAACCCGCTTGTTAACAAATAATCCGGATAAACACTACTGATCATGAAATATAAAAAAATTAAGCTCAGAGCTCTGGAGCCTGAAGATCTGGAGCTTCTTTATAAGTGGGAGAATAATGATTCCTATTGGTTAATAAGCAATACGGTTTCTCCGTTTTCGAAATATACCCTCAAACGATATCTTGAGAATTCTCATAAAAATATTTATGAGACAGGACAACTCAGGCTTATGATTGATCATATTCCGGATAAATTAACTATCGGAACCATTGATATTTTTGATTTTGACCCATTCCATAAAAGGGCCGGACTTGGAATTCTGATTGCAGATGAGACTTACAGAAGGAAAGGATACGCTTCTATGTCTCTCACCTGTCTGATTGCTTACTGCTTTAAAACATTACAGCTGCATCAGTTGTATTGTCATATACTTGCAAATAACTGTGAGAGTATGGATCTGTTTAAGAAACAGGGATTTGTCCAGACAGGGATTAAAAAAGACTGGATTCAGACAGCCGATGGATACCTGGATGAATATATGTTTCAATTGATTAACACGAAATTACAGGAAAAACAAATTTAGGCAGGCAGAGACTGGTCTGAGACTAGTCTCTGCCGTTTTAATCCGGTTGCCAGAAGACCACAGGCAGCTGAGATATCGATCCCGCGTGATTTTCTGATAGAAGCAGAAATCCCCGAAATAACCAGGTTATGTTTGAAATACTGCATTTTTTCAGCCGAAGATGAAATATAGAGTTCATTTTCATGAGAATGATAGGGCAGTAGATTGACCCTTACATTTGACCCTTCAAGCAGAGTTTTGAGTCCTTCAAGATGGATATCCGTATCATTCAAACCTTTCATCATAACATAGGCAAAGCTTAACCTTCTTTTCCTTCTGACCGGAAAATTCTTCATAATCTCTACAATATCATGTGCAGGATATTTATTTTCAACGGGAACTACCATTTTTCTATCTTCACTGAAAGGAGAATGCAGGCTTAATGTCAGGTTGCATTCAGAACTCCTAAGAAATATTTCAACACCAGGCGTTATACCTACTGTTGAGACAGTTACATTTCTCGGACTAATTGCAAGGCCCCATTCTGAGGTAATAATTCTGCATGCTTTTAAAACATTATCGAGATTATCCATTGGTTCGCCCATACCCATAAATACGATATGCGTAACTTTTTCTGCATCCGGGATGCTGATTATCTGGTTAATAATCTCCCCTGCCGACAGGTTTCCGTGGAAACCATACCTGGCAGTAGAGCAAAAAGAGCAACCCATTCTGCAACCCGCCTGAGTCGAGACACATACTGTATTTCTTTTATTATCAGGAATATAAACCGTTTCAAATTCTTTTGCTGTTTCTGTTCTGAAAAGGTATTTTACCGTCTTATCCACGGATACTTCTGAAGAAACAGGCACAAAAATCCCGCTTGAAGCATATTCATTCAGCTCATCTTTGAGTTTCTTAGGAATTTTCGGGATCTTTGAAATTTCGCCAGTTCTTTTCTTATATATTCCATTTGAGATTGAAGCTGCATGACGAGAAGTGAATCCGAAAGGTCCGATGAGATCAAATATTTCATCTGCAGTTAAACCACAAAGATTCTTTTTAACCATAATTGCAGGATATTTGCAAAAATAGAACGATTATCAATATCTTAGCAATTGTGTTAAACTAGAAATAATAGAATAACCGATAAATCTATGGATTCTATAAAAATATTAGTAATCGCTTCATTTTTACTTGCATCCTGTACTGGTTCGGACAAGGCAAAAAAGGTTAATTTTAAAGAAAAATCAATGACATCAGACAGCACCAAACAATACGGTTTTAACAGGGATTTCCTGAAAAAACATATTAGTATAGTCGAATTAAAAAACGCCAATTCAGCTATAACCCTTGTTCCGGCGTGGCAGGGAAGGGTTATGACAAGCACATCAGAAGGCGATTCCGGATTTAGCTTCGGGTGGATCAACCGCGAACTTATAGCGTCAGGAAAAATTCTTCCTCACATAAATGCTTTTGGAGGCGAAGAGAGGTTATGGCTTGGTCCCGAAGGGGGTCAGTTTTCCATTTTCTTCAGTAAGGGGAAATCATTTGTCTATGAAAACTGGCAAACTCCTGCTTTCCTGGATACCGAACCATACCAGCTTATTTCATCAACAGACTCAACAGCTCTCTTTGCAAATGATATTTTGACAGAGAATTACAGTGGAACAGAGTTCAAACTCCGGGTTGAAAGGGAAGTGACTCTTATATCAGAAAAAGATATAGCTAAGCAAATTGCCGTCGATATAAAGGGACTTGACTGTGTGATATACAGGTCGGAAAATAAAATCATTAATAAAGGGGAAATTGTCTGGAAAAAAGAGACAGGACTACTCTCCATTTGGATGCTTGGTATGTACAACCCCTCTCCTTCTGTGGTCATTGTCATACCTTTTAAAGAAGGGGATGAAAAGTTTCTGGGACCAAAAGTGAATGATAATTATTTTGGTAAGATATCTGCAGACCGTATGAAGATTTCAGGTGATCATATATTCTTTAAAGCTGATGGGAAAAGCCGTGGTAAAATTGGCATTCCTCCCCTGAGAGCATCAGGTGTTATGGGAAGTTACGATTCAGATAATAAAATCCTTACGCTTTTAATATGCAGATTACCTGAAGCAAAAAGCAACTACATCAATTCTTCATGGCAGATACAGGAGGATCCCTTTTCAGGCGATGTGCTTAATTCTTACAATGACGGCCCTCTTGCAGATGGGTCGCAGATGGGGCCTTTTTATGAACTTGAAACCTCCTCGCCGGTAGTTGAACTCAAGCCGGGAGAAAGTCTCAGTCATATACAATACACCCTGCATTTAATGGGTGATCTTCAAGACCTTGACAGAGTAGCTCGTAAAGTTCTGGGTGTCAGTCTCGAAGAAATCACCACAGCATTCTAGTTCATTAGTCCTCTGTTTTTAAGCAACGGCTCAATCACAGGTTTCCGGCCTCTGAATCTGATAAAGCTTTGTTCGGCATCTGTTATTCCCATCGGAGCCAGGATGTTATTGCGAAATGATTCAGCTGTTGCTTTGTCAAAAATTCCCTTTTCCCTGAAGGCTTGAAATGCATCATTATCAAGTACAGCTGCCCAGGTATAGCAGTAGTATCCGGCATCATATCCATCGCTGGTAATGTGTAGGAAATAAGTACTTCTGTATCGAGGTTCAATTTCCTTAATGAGGCCTCTCTTCTGAAGATGCTCTTTTTCGAACTGTTCGATATCTATATTATTTACAGGAGCCTCAAGTGTATGATAGTCCATATCGAGAAGTGAAGCTGCAATGAGTTCGACATTATCAAACCCGGTATTAAAAGACCTGCTATTTTGAATTTTAGCTATCAGAGGATCAGGTATAATTTCACTCGTTTTATAATTTTTTGCATACATCTTTAGTACCTCAGGCTCTGTTGCCCAATGCTCCATTATCTGCGAAGGAAGCTCAACAATATCCAGTGCCGTATTTGTCGTGCTATATCTATTTATGGAGAAGAGAGCCTGAAGCCCGTGTCCGAATTCATGGAACAGGGTTCGGGCATCATCAATACTAAGCAACGACGGAGTGTCATTTGAAGGATTATTAAAGTTACAGACAATTGTTACAACAGGGTTGATCTCCTTTCCATCGAGCCATTTGTGATCGCGGTATTCACCACACCATGCTCCCTGTACCTTACTTGCCCTTGTAAAAAAATCCATATACAAAACTCCAAGGGATCTTCCATCCGATTCTTTAACTTCAAATGCCCTGGCATCAGGATGCGGAAGCGGTACACTGGCTATAGGAGTAAATGTAATGCCATACAGTCTTTTTGCTACAGAAAATGCCCCTTCTCTTACATTATCGAGTTTGAAATAAGGTCTGAGTTCATTATCATCAAGGTTATATTTTTCTTTACGCAAGTTTTCGGCATAGTACCACCAGTCAGAGGGCTCAATATTGAATCTTGCTCCTTCACTGTCAGCAATTTTTTGCATTTCATTAAGCTCTTCTCCGGCAACCTTTAATGCAGGTGTCCATACCTGATCAAGAAGTGTGTACACATTTGCGGGATTTTTGGCCATTCTGTTGTCAAGAGAAAGATCAGCATGCGATTTGAACCCTAGAAGCTTTGCCTTTTTTGCCCGAATAGCAATCAATTCGGCAAGAATATTTTTGTTATCAAGGTTATCACCATGATTTCCCCGTGACAGATAGGCATCATAAAGTTTTTTACGTAAAACACGGTTTTCATTATAGGTGAGGAAAGGAAGCATACTTGGTTTCTGTGTTGTAAATACCCATTTTCCTTCAAGACTATCTTTTTTAGCAAGCTCTGCTGCTCCATTTATAATATTCTGAGGCAATCCATTTAAATCAGCTGCATTATCAATCACCAACCGGAATTTATTAGTTTCTGCCAGAACATTCTGACCGAATTTCACAGATAGTAAAGATATCTTTTCATTTAGCTTTTTAAGGGTGTCCTTATCTGCACCTTTAAGAAGAGCTCCATTACGTACGAAATTTTTATAGAGATTCTCAAGCAGAAATTCCTGTTCAGAATTAAGCGATAATTTTTCTTTCCGGTCATATAAATATTTTAACCTGGCAAAAAGCCGGGAATTCAATAGGATTTCATCGTGATATGCTGAAAGTAACGGAGAGACTTCCACTTCAATTTTTTGAAGTGAATCGTTAGTATTAGCAGATGCAAGAGAAAAAAACACGAAAGATACTTTGTTCAGTATCTCCCCCGATTTATCCAGTGCTTCAATAGTATTCTGAAATGTCGGTACGCTTTTACTCTCAGAAAGTTTTTTAATCTCTTCCCTGCCGTCAGCCATTCCCTTTATAAAAGCTGGCATATAATGTTTCGCCATAATCTTATCAAACGGAGGAACGTTATAAGGAGTTTTGTATTCAGAAAAGAATGGGTTGTTTTTATCGACTTCAACTGCAGGTTTGTTTTTACAACCTGCTATTGCTAAAACAATAAATCCGCACATAAATAGCATTTTATTAGATTTTTTCATGGTTACAATAATAATGTTTAAATAATCTGTACTGATTTGAATACAAAATAAGGTTATTCAAATCTGGAATCAAAAGAAACCTGACGAATTTAACAGGCTACTTTATGTATGGTACTTTTAAGTAAACTGCAAACAACCTATAAAAGATGATTAGAATACAAATATTTACTATTTTTGGAGTCCTTTATTAATAAGGAGGAGAAACGGTCTCAATTTATCAGGATAGACACCGTTATCTGGCAAGGCTAAATATATTGGAGAGATGGCAGAGTGGTCGAATGCGGCGGTCTCGAAAACCGTTGTTCGCCTTCCGGCGAACCGGGGGTTCGAATCCCCCTCTCTCCGCAAAGCCTGAACAAACCTCGCAATCAGCGGGGTTGTTTATTTTACTGAAGACACGTTGAAAGCTTGCTTTCAAAAGTGGATGAAGTAAAATAAATAAAACCCTTACGGGTTTGTTCAGGCTTTGCCAGATCCTTCCCTCGGGATCGCCAAAAGCAATCCCCAACTCGAAGAGATCATTTAAGCTTTGCAGGATATCTCGTAAGGGATAATGACTTAATGTGGTGAAGTAGTAATCCTCTTATAACGTTTTATAAAATACAATTAAGCTGACAAGCATATTAAAAATAGTTCTCGGCATCTGAAAAATATTTTCGTAAAGCGCTTTTGACTTTAACATTTCATTATTTTTATATAATAATTTTTGAGTACATCTTGTATTATACCCTCTAATTTATCTCATGTTCATGAAAAAGATTTTAAAAATGATCCTATATTTTTTTTGTTCCATTTTCGGTTTGATTTTGTGTTTAATAGTTTCCCTTTATGCCTATTATTCAGTGCTTGAGAAGAACCAGGTTGACCAGAATAAAACCTTGGACATCAGGTCAAAAAACCTCATAGTACATACAGATTCAATCAGTAAAAATTCAAAAGAGATAGTATTGAACCTGATTCCGGTTCCTCAAAAAGTAAGATTCACTGGTGGAATCAGCGATTTCCCTTCCTCCATGATATATTCTGTAATAGATTCTTTAAAAAATGATGTCGATGAATATTTGAAGTCAATGCTGGGAGTTAAAACAAGGTTTTCTACAGATGAAGGGAACATTGTATTTAGGTTTAATGCAAAAATGCCGGTTCAGGGTTATATGTTGGATATCAGGACAGGAAAGATGACAATTGAATACAGCAACCGGCAGGGTCTCTATTATGCATTGGTCTCTCTGAAGGTTCTTAAACAGAATTATGCAGGAAAGATTCCATGCGTTTTTATTGAAGACTATCCTGATCTGCCAGTACGTGGACTTATGCTCGACATAAGTCGTGATAAGGTTCCGAAGTTAGAGACCCTTATGAATATTGCACAGTTACTGGCTGATTTGAAATTTAACCACTTAGAACTTTATATTGAAGGATTTTCGTTTGCATATCCATCGTTTAAGAACCTGTGGGAAGGAAAAGAAACTCCTGTAACCGGTGAAGAAATTCAAGCATTGGATGCTTTCTGCAAAACACATTTTATTGACCTTGTGCCAAACCAGAACTCCCTGGGACATATGATGGCATGGCTCGCAACCGATCAGTTCAAAAACCTTGCAGAATGCCCGAAAGGATATAAAATTATGGGGCTGATGTACATGAAAGGGACGATGGATCCGACTGATCCGCGAAGCTTTGATCTGGTATCAAAGATGACAGATGACCTGCTCCCCAATTTTACATCTTCCAGCTTCAACGTAAATCTTGATGAACCATTCGAGCTTGGAAAAGGAAAGAGCAAGGAAATTTGCCGGGAAAAGGGGGAAGGCCAGGTGTATCTCGATTATGCCGTAAAATTACATGATATGCTCGCCGGAAAAAACATGAAGATGATGATGTGGGGCGATATTGTCCTGAGACATCCCGAACTAATATCAAAAATTCCAAAAGATATCACCCTGCTTGACTGGGGTTATGAATCGAGCTATCCTTATGAAAGACATGGTGTGCTTCTGCAGAAATCCGGCCTGAATTATATGGTATGTCCCGGCACAAGCAGCTGGACTACTATAACCGGACGTACCGACAATATGCTCGCAAATATTGAATTAGCTGTAAAAAGCGGAGTGAAATACGGTGCCAGAGGGATGCTGCTTACCGATTGGGGAGATATGGGACATTGGCAATATTTGCCTGTGAGTTATGCAGGGTATGTCACCGGTGCCTCTCTTAGCTGGAACAGCAAGAGCCGTGAAAATATGGATTTAAGCTCATATCTGAATTCCTATGTATTCAGGGATGAAAGTTCGTTAATGGGCGATCTTGCACTGAATCTGGGGCGATATAATAAATATGAAGAATTTCCTCTTTTTAATATGACCACCACTATGTTATCATTGCAGTTAGGTCTGCGCGACAGGATTATGATCTCGGCAATTTTCGAAAAGGTGATAAACGGTATAAGTGATTTAATGAAAGATATTGCGCCGGAGATGATATCTGTTTTAAAAGAAAATTTTGAAAACAGGCACTCTTTTGATTATGATGGCCTGAATAAATTCCTCGATTCAAAAGTAACATTGCTGACAAGGGTCAAAATCAATTCAGCCGACAGCCTTCTGATCAGGGATGAGTATCATAATTCGATCAGACTCATCAGATTGGGGGCAGGGCTGCAGAGCTATATCCACTTTCGAGGTAATCTCGACCTGGCTCAGGAGAAATCACGACTGAAATTTCTTAAGGAGCTTGGCACACAATATCTTAATGAAAATCATCGTTTATGGATGCTGCGAAATAAACCAGGCGGATATGAACAAAGCGTAGCTGTACTGAATGTCCTGATACAGCAGATCAATGATCGTCTTATTTTGCTTGACAAGCCTTACTTACAAAGAGCCCTGAACAGATTTTTGGAAAAAGTCAGCACTGCAGGTGCAGTTCTTTATTTAAGGTTAACCTGATGACAAACACAAAATGATTCCGCCAATCCTTATATTCCCGTTTAGATTTGGATTAAACTATACCAGGTAGTGAATATGAGGTTTATATAATCAGGTTTCTGACATTTGACGTACTCAAAATCTCTCAAAATAGTAATTTAAAAAATAAATATTGAATCTACAAATAGTTCATAATCAAGAACTAAAAAATCAATGCTGTACTGTTGTTGAGTTATACAACAATGGAAAATATTCATTGAGAAAGTAAAATTTACTTCAACTTTTTCTCCCTGAGGTTGGTATTTATTTACTTTGATGAAAATGGCCCTGATTTATGAAAAAATTAATCCTGTTTTTTATTTCACAGGTTATTCTATTGCCCTTGTTTTCTCAACAGTCAATTAAAGGGAAGATTATAGATGATAAGAATATTCCGGTTGCTGGTGCATCGGTACAGGTTAAAAATACATTACGAGGCACCTTCAGCGATATTGATGGAGGTTTCATCATTGTTGCTTCTTCAAATGACACATTGGTATTCTCAATGTTAGGTATGGCGACTCAGAAGATTCCGGTTGCAGACAATACGAACATAAACGTAAAGTTGCTCGAGGAATCCAAGGAATTGGGCGAGGTTGTGGTAATAGGTTATGGTACTGTTAAGAAAAGTGATTTGACAGGATCGGTAGCAACGGTAAAATCAGTTGATCTTACAAAAATCACCTCCCTGAATCCTGAGCAGGCATTACAAGGGAAAGTTGCCGGTGTTCAGGTGACCAGTACTTCAGGGGCACCCGGAGCCATACCTACTCTTCGCATCAGAGGCGTAGGCACCTTTGGCAACAGCTCTCCTATCTTTGTGGTCGATGGAGTAATCCTTGATGATATTTCATTTCTTAATTCAGAAGATATTGCATCCATGGAAATTCTTAAAGATGCATCAGCCACTGCAATTTATGGATCAAGGGGAGCTAACGGAGTCATTCTGGTAACCACCAAAACCGGACAAAAGGGTGAAGGGAAAGCCGTTTTTAGCTATTCCGGTGAATTCAGTATGCAGATATTGGCAAAAAAAATCGATTTACTCACAGGACCGGAGTATGCTACCGTGGTTAATGAAATTACCCCGACTTACAATAATGTTAATCTGGTCCCAAATACTGACTGGCAGTCGCTTATTTTTCATCCTGCTTCTATACAGAGCCATCAATTATCGGCTTCCGGTGCTACTCAGAACAATCAGTATTATTTAAGTATTGGCTATTTTAAGCAGGAGGGGATAGTGGATAAATCAAGTTATGAAAGACTCACTTTTCAATTAAATAATACCTACTCCCTGACAAAGAATATTAAGGTGAGTAATTTTATGACTATCACACCTTATAAGCAACAGAACGCACCCGATGTGACCTATTCGGCATATCGTGCCCGACCAGACCTTCTTCCCTATAATCAGGATGGGAGTTTTGCTCAAGTATTTAATGTTGGAAATCCCCTGGCAGATCTTGCATATTCCAATAATTATAATAAAGGGGTTCGTGGAGTGGGCAATCTTTATGCCGAAGCTACGATTCTGAAAGATTTTAAAGCCAAAACCAGTATTGGGCTGGATGCTGCCTATAATCAGGCAATTAGTTTTACCCCTGCATATTTTGTTTCTCCGCAGCAACAAAATCTGCTAAATACTCTCACCAAAGGGAATAGCGACAATATTACATGGCTCTGGGAAAATACCCTTTCCTACTATAAACAATTTGGAGTTCATTCCATTGATATTGTATCAGGTTACACAATGCAGAGAGCTACATCTGAGGATTTCTCAATGACTGGGAAAAACATAATCCGCACTTCACCTGATTTTTGGTACTTCAACCCAAATTATATATATGATCCCACAAATGGAGTTAATACACTTGGTACTATTTCCAACGGAGTTGATCCCAATCAAAACTACTCAATGATGTCATACCTTTTCAGGGCTAATTATACTTATAATTCAAAATATATTCTGACAGCTACCTTTCGTCGCGACGGATCCTCCAAATTCAGTCCGAGTAACAGGTATGGTAATTTTCCTTCGTTTGCCGCAGGCTGGAATGTTTCCAAAGAGCACTTTGTGGAAAGTCTACCCTTTATTTCGAATTTAAAAGTGCGGGGGAGCTGGGGGATAATAGGGAATGATAAAATACCCTATACCAGTCAATACTCTCTTACTCAGAGTGTGGTAACGGTTCTTGGAAATCCTCCATCGGCAAATTCAGGTGTCACATATTCTGTTTCCGGGAATCCAAATCTGAAATGGGAAAGTACAACACAGGCTGATGCCGGTTTGGAAATTGGACTTTTCAGTAATAAACTCACCGGAGAATTTGATTATTATAATCGGGTTACCAGCGATATTCTGATCCCTTTGTCCACACCCGATTACCTTGGAAACGGACAGGGTGCCAATGTAGAATTCAACGCAGCTTCAGTGAAAAATACCGGCTTTGAGAGCAAAATTACATGGAAAGATAAAATCGGACAAGTAGGTTACAGCATTACCTTTCTGGGATCAACCATTAAGAACAAAGTTTTAAAAGTAGGGGGAAGCAGCGGGGTCGATTCAGTGTTGTATGGAGGATATCTGTCTAATGGCATTCCTGTCACCCAAAGCAGGGTAGGATTGCCAATAGGAGCATTTTATGGATATAAAACCAATGGAATATTTCAGAGTGTTGATGATCTGAATGCTTATCCCCATCTTTCCACCGCAGTTCCCGGCGACTTGCGGTTTGTTGATGTGAACAACGACGGAAAAATAGATGGCAATGACCGTACTTATATCGGATCTCCTATACCTAAATTCATTTTGGGACTTAATTTGGAAGCCGATTATAAAGGCTTCGACTTGTCTGTTGATATCCAGGGAGTTTATGGCAATAAGATATTCAATGCTAAAGAGGTTGTCAGACCCGATCCTTACAATTGGGAAAAACATGTTCTGGGAGCATGGACAGGACCCGGTACAAGCAACACAGAACCCAGAGCTTCGTATGGCGGGAATAATTATTTGCCTTCAGATATGTTTATTCAGGATGGATCATTTACACGTCTGAGAAACGTAACTCTTGGTTATACGCTGCCTTCAGGTTTAACAAGAAAGTTAGCAGTTAGTAAAATTCGGTTCTATATAAAAGGTTCTAATATTTATACACTGACCAAGTTTACGGGGTACACCCCTGAAATTGGAAGCAGCAGTGTTGTTTCCAATGGGATTGATTACGGAACCTATCCGGTGACTTCGGTTTATTCCTTTGGCATTAACTTAACCTTCTGATTGTTATGAAAATAAAAATTATAATATTGTTCTGTCTGTTCATATTGATATCAAGTTGTACCGACTTTTTACAGATTGATCCACAGGGAGACCTTACTCAGGCTTCTTTCCCCACCTCTTCCACAGATGCCTTGCAGGCGACCAATGCCGTTTATGCAGCAGTAAGAAACTGGTATTATAATTCAGGTGGGTACCCTATTCTGGATATCATGTCGGATGATGCCTATAAGGGCAGCAATACCAATGACCAGTTAACCACTGTCGGAGCTTATGATAATTTCACTTTCAATACTACTGGTGATGGGTTGGATCGTTGGTGGGCTACATTGTATCAGGGTATCAAATGGGCCAATGTGGGCATTGAAAAGGTGTCGGTCATTCCTATGGATACAACTTTAAGAAACCGTTATGTAGGTGAGGCAAGATTTCTGAGGGGACTCTTTTATTTCGATCTGGTCCGTGCCTGGGGGGGAGTGCCCGAAGTAACCACTCTTGATCCTTCCCTGCATCTTGGCCGGGCAACAACCGCAGAAATATATAGTCTCATAGTTTCAGACCTGCTTTATGCTGAAGCCAATCTGACAAAAAAGAGTGAACTAAGCTCCTCGGATCAGGGAAGGGCCACTTCGGGAGCTGCTGAAGCTTTACTGGCTAAAGTTTACCTTTTTCAGAATGATTTTGTAAATGCTGAAAAATATGCACTGAAAGTCATACAATCAAATGAATATTCTCTTGAACCCCGGTTCATAGACGCTAACGGGGTGAACGGCAATAACGGCATCGAATCCATATTCGAAGTAGGGGCTCTTGGTGTGGAAGATTATGAAGGAGGAGGCGCTCAATATGCCAACACGCAGGGAGTTCGGGGTACACCTAACCGGGGATGGGGATTCAACAGGCCATCTATCGATTTAAGAAAATCATTTGAACCGGGTGACCCTCGTTTGAAAGGTACGATCATTGATTTAGGTGATACCCTTGACGGAGTACTTATTATCGGAGATCCTGATCCGGCGAACGATCCGGTCATTAAACTAGATCAATATGGCGATACAATCAATATTCAGTGCTATAGCCGGAAAGTGTGGACTCCTGGAAACGATACCCCCACGCAATGGGCACATCATCGGAGGTTGATTCGATATGCCGATGTATTATTGATGGCCGCTGAAGCCCTGAATGAGAATGGAAAACAAGTAGATGCACTTACATATCTGAACCAGGTAAGAGAAAGAGCGAGGGGAGGAAACATTTCAATCTTGCCAGATATTTCTATCACAGATAAAAATTTGCTCAGAGATAAAATATTGCTTGAACGTCGACATGAACTTGCCATGGAAGGAGAACGGTTCTGGGATCTTGTTCGAACCGGGAAAGCAGCCACGGTACTGGTCCCCTGGGATTTATCCCCGGTAAAAATGAATTGTTGCCCATTCATCAAAGTGAAATCGATATTTCACAGGGATCCTTAACGCAAAATCCTAATTATTAATATAATTCAATCCCATTTGATATGTATAACTAAATTATTGACAATTATGAAAAAAAAGATTCTGATTCTTAGTGTTTTAATGATGATTGCAGCTATCGTCGCAATTGATAGTTGTAAAAAAAGTAATCCTGCGCCTCTTGACCTGGGAACATTGATGGTTGGTACAATTGATTTGAATGCCGCTGCTGCTCCCACTGACGTGCCTGTTAGCCCCACTATTACTGCCACTTTTACCACGGATGTCGATATTACGACTGCAACAGCCAGTAATATAACCCTTACAGAGGATTATGATGCTGTTTCCATTCCTTTGACTATTTCGGCTTCCGGAAAAGTTGTTACCATCACTCCTACTGCCAACCTGGCCAATGGGGCACTTTATAAACTTGACATCACGACAGGGTTAAAAGCTTCTGATGGGCAGATGCTGACCGCCGTCGATCGTTCGTTTACTACAGTTGGTTCATTCCTCCCTGCAGGAATGGTTGCCTATTGGAACTTTGACGGAAACGCCAATGACCAGACAGGAGTATATAACGCTACAGCTGGCGGTGTTACCGATATCACCTATGTTACTGGCCGTAATGCAGCTTCCGGTCAGGCTGCTCAGTTTAATGGAACCACTTCTCTCATCGAGATTCCCAATGGAGATGTACTGGAAAATACGAGTGATTTCTCTATAAGTTTCTGGATAAAAGATGACACTACCGCAAAGCGCGATCAATTTGTTTTGGGACTGGCCGGATGGTATGGGTTCCAGTTCGAGTACAACAGCAATATATATGGTACAGGCGCTACTGCCCAGATAGGCCAATGCAAACTGGCAGCCCAATACAGCATAAGCGATGGGACTTCTGCCTCACAGGATTTGTGGCTTGACGGTCAAGGTGCTACCAAGGACAATGGCGGATGGCAGGGATGGACCTTCAGCAAAAACCTTGTTGCAAATAACGGAACCGGTGTAAATGGTCTTTTAGCTCAGCAATGGGCACATGTTGTTTGTACCTATGACCATACTACCAAGATTGGTACCATGTACATAAATGGCCAGGAAATGAAGGCACAGGATTTTAATCTTTATCCTGCTCCCCTGTTAAATGCTACCGGTCTGAAATTTGCAGGAAATGCTGCCAATAATTCACTTGTTTTTGGATTTATCCAGGACAAGGTAAGCCCAACAATTCCTGATAGCTGGGCCGATGAAACGAATCCTGCCAATGGCCATTTTCAGGGTCTTCTCGATGACGTTGCCATCTATCATACAGTGCTGACCCCTGCTCTGATTACACTCATGTACAACTCAGGAAAACCATAATCAATACTCCAATTATATGAAAAGGGAGGGCAAAGCAACCCTTCCTTTTCTTTTTATTCATTATCTTTTGGTTATGAAATATAAAATATTTCCACTCTCTTATTTCATATTTTTCATAGGTATCCTGTCATGTGGGAAAGATACTTCCTTGAACAAAAATGAGGGAATGATCCAATTGATAAATGTGAAGATTGGTACTTCCACTCTGAACGCCAGTAGCACAATAAAAAACGTGCCCAATGATCAGCCCATTCAGTTTGAATTCACTAGTGCGGTGGATACCAATTCCATTATTAAGGCGATTACCCTTAAAAATTCCAAAGGGGTTGCTCTTGCTTATACCTACTCTTCGATAAACAGTTCCAATGCTCTTACCTTGACTCCAACTTCTATCCTGCAGTATTCCACAGATTATACTCTGTCAATTTCCTCCTCCTTACGTGGTATTAACGGGGAGACTTTCCCAGGCATTCAATTTAAATTTACGACACTTACAGGTTCTATGGTGATTGATTCCATTAGCCTCAATGGAAAAGCGATGACGATTTCCCCTTTACAAAATATCGACCCTAAAAAAGTCAGCATAAAGGTAACCTTTTCCCAGGCCCTGGATCCCGCCAATTACAAATCGTCATTTTCATTTACAGGACCTCCTTTATCCTTCACTCTCTTAAACGATAACAAAACACTTCTGGCCACCAATACCGCAAAGGCAAAAGGTCTTACTAAGTATTCATTCTACATTTCCTCCACGTTGATCTCTGCTGGAGGCTTTGCCTTCGGAGGCTTTTCATCTGATTTTTATACAGGAATCGATTCCACCTATCAATACACTCAGATATCGGATGATGATCTTTTAACGCTGGTACAACGACAAACCTTTAAATATTTCTGGGATTTTGGCCATCCTTCGTGTGGTATGGCACGTGAACGGAATTCTTCAGGCGATATCGTTACCACGGGAGGCTCAGGATTTGGTATCATGGCCATTATTGTGGCCATAGAAAGAGGATTCATTTCCAGAACGGATGGCATCGCCCGGCTAGATAAAATCCTTGGCTTTTTAGAAACTTGTGATCGTTTTCATGGTGTTTGGCCACACTGGATAAACGGGGTAACGGGAAAAACCCAGCCTTTTAGTGCTACGGACAACGGAGGAGATATAGTGGAAACCTCCTATATGATCCAGGGTCTGCTTTGCATGAGACAATACCTCGATTCTACAATTACTATGGAGAAAACAGAAATCGATCGAATCAATAACTTATATAATTCTATCGAATTTGATTGGTTTACAAATGGTGAAAAAACCCTTTATTGGGAATGGTCACCTGATTATGGGTATGACCTTAGAATCCAGGGCTACAATGAGACCCTGATCACATACCTTCTGGCAGCATCTTCTCCGACACATTCCATTACAGCGGACGTTTATACTATGGGATATGCAAATAACGGAGGAATCAAAAACGGAAGAAGCTATTACGGATATCTTTTACCGTTGGGCCAGGACTACGGCGGACCTTTGTTTTTTACCCAATATTCATTTTTGGGACTTGATCCCCGACACCTCAAAGATCAATATGCTGATTATTGGGAACAAAATGTAAATCAATCTCTAATAAATTGGGCTTATTGCCTTGCAAATCCCAAAAAATATCCGGGTTATGGCGCCGCAATCTGGGGGTTAACTGCTTCAGACAATCCATGGGGATATAATGCACAATCCCCAACCAATGATCTGGGAGTAATCACACCTACAGCTGCCATTTCTTCTATTGCCTATACCCCTACTCAATCCTTGAACGCGTTGAAAACTGATTACTATTTTCTTGGGGACCATCTCTGGGGCGATTATGGCTTTTACGATGCTTTTGATGTTACCGAAGGTTGGTGGGCAAACTCTACTCTGGCCATCGACCAGGGGCCAATTATTTGTATGATTGAAAACTATAGAACAGGGCTTCTATGGAATTTATTTATGTCAGCCCCAGAAGTACAAAACGGTTTAACAAAACTTGGCTTCACCTATTGAAAACAATGAGTAACCTAAGGTTATATATTCTGTCATCTCTGATTATAATTGGTGTTAACTGCTGTGTTGGGAACAGAGGCAAAAATAATATATCAGAGTTTAAAAAGATATCAGATGATTCGCTCCTCACACTGGTTCAGTACAGAACATTTCAATATTTCTGGGATGGGGCTGAACCTAATTCGGGAATGGCTCGTGAGCGATTTCATGAAGACGGAATATATCCTGATAATGACATGAATGTAGTTACATCTGGAGGAAGCGGGTTTGGTCTAATGGCAATTCTGGTAGGTATTGAAAGAGGTTTTATTACAAGGGATGAAGCAGTCGACCGTTACTTAAGGATAGTGAATTTTCTTAAAAAAGCCGACAGGTTCCATGGAGCATGGCCTCACTGGTTATATGGTGAAACTGGAAAAGTGAAGCCATTCAGTAAGAAAGACGATGGAGCAGATATTGTAGAAACAGCTTATCTGATTCAGGGGCTATTGGCAGCAAGACAATATTTTATAAACGGATCCGAACAGGAAAAAACACTTGCTTCCAAAATTGATACACTATGGAAAGAAGTAGAGTGGAATTGGTTTACAAAAGGTGGAGAACCTGTTATTTTCTGGCACTGGTCTCCTGATTATGGCTGGCAAATGAATAATCCGGTAAAAGGTTATAACGAATGCCTGATCTTATATGTACTTGCAGCTTCTTCTCCGACTTTTCCGGTTTCTTCAGTTGTTTATAAAAAGGGATGGGCAAGGGACGGTGCAATAAAAGGAGAACATGAAAAGTATGGTTATATACTTTCATTGAACCACAATGGCTCTCCTGAATATGGTGGTCCACTCTTCTGGTCTCATTATTCTTATTTGGGATTAGACCCCCGACATCTTAAAGACTCATTTGCAGATTACTGGCATGAAAATGTCAATCAGACTCTTATTAATTGGCAATGGTGTATCAGGAATCCTGACAAGTATGCAGGATATAGTAAAGATTGCTGGGGGTTAAGTGCCGGTTATTCAACAAATGGATATGCAGCTCATAGTCCAGGTGAAAGTAATGATCTTGGAGTGATTTCTCCTACTGCTGCACTTTCAGCTTTTCCGTATGCACCTGAACAATCGATGGATGCCCTGAGGCATTTTTATTATATACTTGGTAGCAAAATATGGGGTATCTATGGTTTTTATGATGCTTTCAGCGAACAAAATAACTGGTATCCTGAGAGATATCTTGCTATAGATCAGGGGCCGATAGTAATTATGATCGAAAACTACAGATCTGGTTTGATATGGGATCTTTTCATGTCAAGTCCGGAAGTCAAAAACGGTCTTCAAAAACTTGGATTCAGATACTGACCTGAAATCATATTGCAACACTTTTAAAGAGGTTTCAAAAAGATTTTTGTAAATTTAAAATCTTTTAAAAATCTTGCATTGGTTAGACAGATGTCAGCACTTCTGAAAAATATTTCCGTAATATGTTTTGCGCTCTTAATATCTCTTCCCGGGATTTCCTTCCTGCATGCTTCATCTTTTTCTACTGACGAGGTTATTAAAAGGTTTATTTCCAATCATGTTCCTGTTGAAAATCAAAACTGGGGCATTAGCCAGAGTCCGGTAAACGGTTTCATTTATTTTGCAAATTCTGAAGGATTAATAGAATTTAACGGAATCAGCAGCAGACTCTTTAGTCTTCCATACGGTCAAACTATAAGATCTGTTCATGTATCGCAGGATGGAACTATTTTCACCGGTTCATTTGAGGAATTCGGTTACTGGAAGGATAGTCAAAATGGCAACCTTGTATACCATTCTCTTTCTGATAAAATAAATATTGAAAAGAATGATGAAATATGGAAAATCTATGAAAATAAGGGTATTATTTACTTTCAGTCATTCACTACAATTTATTGTTATCACGGATCTGAAGTGAAACCCATTAAAGGGCCATTTACTTTATTATTCATGTTTCGAAGTAGCAAAGGATTTATAGCTCAGGTTCTTGGGAGAGGTCTGTACTGGTTCGATGGTACAGAGTTCAAATTTATTGATGGGAGCGATCTGTTCAGTTGGAGAAAAGTGCATTCAATTATTGAAACTGGTAATAATGACTATTGGATATGTACGGCAAATGACGGAATTTTCAGATTTGATGGGAAAAAATTTGTATTTAAAAATTCAGAAATATCTTCCTATCTAAAATTACAGACCTGTAATGCCGGGTTATCACTTAACGATTCATTATTTGTTTTTGGAACTATACAGAATGGTGTTGTACTTTGTAATAGAGAAGGAGAAATAATAAAGAAATTTGATTACACCAATGGCCTGAATAACAATACCGTATTATCTCTTTACAAAGATCGGGATAACGGACTCTGGATTGGATTAGATGAGGGTGCTAACTACTTTAATCTTTTTTCTCCAGGGGCTACCTATACAAATTCTTCAGGTACTTTAGGTACAATATATACAATCATTCAGGATAACGGAAAGTTGTATCTCGGTACAAACCATGGTTTGTTTGTAGCTACAATAAATAATATGAATGAAGATTATAGCTTTTCGGATATTAAACTTATAACCGGAACTCAGGGTCAGGTCTGGACAATTGACAAGTACGATGATCAAATATTATGTGGACATAACGAGGGTACTTTTCTCCTTGATGGTTCAGATGTAAGAAAGATATCGGATATTACAGGTGGTTGGACAATAAGAAAGTATAATGACCTTCTGATTGAGGGAACGTACACAGGAATAATATTCTTTAGAAAAGACAATAACGGCAGGTGGACTTTCAGGAACAGGATTAAAGGGTTTGGTGAACCCACCAGACATATTGAGGTTGATTATCTGGGATATATATGGGCTTCACATCCTCAAAAGGGCATTTATAAAATCGAGTTGAATGAAGCGCTTGATTCTATTATCAATTTGAAGTTTTTTAATAGTATCTCAGGAGTCCCGAGAAAAATTGAGATACATAAAATTAATAATCAGATTATTTTTTCTACATCTGACTCTACTTATGCTTTTAATTATGAAAAGGGGGAAATAATTCCTTTGGTTAAACTTAACCGTACTTTGGGAGATTTTCGAACAGCATCTCAGATAATACCCTATCTTAAAAATTACTACTGGTTTGTTAGTGGTAACAAGATTGCTTTATTTGAAATATCAAAAGATTTTGAAGCAGTAAAAAAACTGGAACTTGTTCAGAAGTCTTCCGATATCCGTGAAAGAGAATTACAAATTATTCAGCTAAGTGGAAATAGTGTTCTTATACCTACACGTCAGGCTTTTATAATTTATAATCTGACACGTTTGGGATTATCTTCATCTGTTTCAGATTTGAAAATCTCCAAACTTGTTTTTGAAGGCGATAAAAAGAAGATTGAATTTTCAGCAAAAGGAAGTCGTGAAATAAAGGTTCCATACAATACTAATAATCTTACAGCCCATTTTGATAATCCGGGTCAATTTTATATGGAACAGAAGAAGTTCCAGTATAAACTCTTGGAAATTGATGATGACTGGCACAATACGACACAGGATTTTTTCACATATCTAAACCTTGGTTATGGAACTTACAATCTGATTATCAGGTCAGATATAACCAATAATTTTGATAAGATCGTATTTATTATTGAAAGACCATGGTATCTGGAATGGTATTCGTATGTTTTATATAGCCTGATCTTAATAGGCTTTGTTGGTTTCTGCGTAAAGATATTCCGGATTGAACTCAAAAAACAAAAGCAACTTATTGAATTCGAGGTAAATAGAAACAAGCTGGAGAATGAACTGGATTACAAAAGTTATGAGTTGATGCTGACAATGAGATATCTTATACAAAAAAATGAAATTTTAACGGAATTGCAGGAACAGATAACCACTCTTCAGGAGCAATCAGCAAAATTTCCTGTGAAATTCATCCGGGAGATGGAAAGAGTAATAAATCAAGGACTCGATTCCCAGACCGAAGAATGGAAGAATGCAATGAATGTTTTGAAATTATCTCAACAGGGATTCTTTAAAAAGTTGAAAGAAAAGTATCCTAATCTGACTCCCCATGATCTGAGACTAAGCTCATACCTGAGAATGAATTTTACTACGAAAGAAATTGCAAAACTATTGAATATTTCAGGCAGAGCAGTCGAAATTAGCAGGTACAGGTTAAGGCGTAAACTAAGTCTTGGTCATGATAAGAATCTTACGGAGTATCTTATTAAAGAATCTGAAAGTAAAGAGTAAATCGCAATTGTAATAATGATATATAATTAAGGTATGGTTAGATCTTATCTGTCAATTATCGACAGAATAACTCTTATCATGTTTCTTTGACTTATGTAAAGTGTATCGAATAATATTTGCATTTTCATTTGTTATGTTCTGAGAATGTTGTATATTCGCACCGTAATTTTAAAACTGAAACGATTAATTTTAAATAGATCGGAAGTTGTTAAATAAACAAAGTATTAAAAAGATTAGAAAAATGAAGAACAAAGTTTTAATGGGAGTAGCAGCTATAGCAATGGTTGCTTTCCTTTCTAGTTGTGGAAAAGTTCCACAGGTTCAGATTGATGCTACTAATGCAGCTATTACTGCTGCCAAAACAGCTCAGGCAGATGTTTATGTACCCGCTGAATTTGCAGCAGTACAGGATTCAATGAAGGCTATTATGGCTAACGTTGAAGCTCAGAAATCAAAATTATTTAAGAAATTTGGTCCCGCTAAACTGAAACTTGATGCTACATTAGCTCTTGCAAACAAAGTTGCCGCTGATGCTGCTGTTAAGAAAGATGAAGTTAAAAAAGAGGTCGAAACTACACTAACAGACGTCAAAGCTGTTATGGAAGAAAACAAAACTCTTATTACGAAAGCTCCAAGAGGAAAAGAGGGAGCAGCTGTTCTTGAGCAGATTAAAACTGAAATGGCCACTATCGATGCTTCTGTTGCTGAAGCGCAGGGTTTGTACGATAAAGGTTCATTCATGGATGCTCTCAACAAAGTTAAAGCTGCTAAAGAAAGAGCAGTTGGCATCAATACCGAACTTAAAGATGCTATTGCAAAAGTAAAAGGGAAAAAAGCAGCTGCACCAGCTGCAAAACCAGCTGCAAAACCAGCCGCAAAACCAGCTGCAGCACCAGTTAAAAAATAACTAATAAGTTCTATCTTATTTATATAAAATCCCCGGGAATTTCCCGGGGTTTTTTTTAAAATTGCCACTGAGTCAGATGAAAAAAACTTGGAGAGATGTGCTGATTTTCGCTGCTGTAGCAGTGTCTATTCCATTAATCATCTTACTGTTGATCCGTTTTACACCTCAACCCCCTATCGATAAAATGGAATATGCAAGAAAAACTCTTTCTGAAGCCGGGACAAACAGTGCTGATACATATTCAAAAAAACTTTTTACGGAGGCAAAAATCTATTACGATTCTGCAATGGTAAACTGGCAAAAAGAAAACAATAGATTTATTTACTTCAGAGATTTCAGTAAAGTTGGAATGTTTGCAGAACTTTCGGCAAAAAAAGCAAGCCAGGCTACAGAGAATTCAATGAGCAGTACATCGGACCTGAAAATAAAACTAAAGCAGAAATTTGATTCTCTTAATGATCTTGTTAATGAGATCAATGAACTATTCACTACTTATCCCTTAACCTCTGAAATCCGAATACGCATCTCAAACGGGAAAATGCTGCTTGAAGAGTCTGAAATAGAATACAAGAAAGGACAATACCTTCAGGCAAACAGGAAAATAACAGATTCTGAATATCTTCTTACCTCATCGTATGACAATGCAACTGCAAATCTTAAAAAATATTTCAAGTCATATTCAGCATGGAAAAGCTGGGTTGACAAGACAATAAACGAATCAAAAACAAATCATGATTACTCAATAATTATTGATAAATTTTCCCGGAAATGTTTTGTTTATCTTAGTGGTATTAAAAAATACGAATTTGAAGCCGAGCTTGGCAAAAACTGGGTTGGCGTAAAAAGGGAAAGAGGCGATCATGCTACACCGGAAGGGATGTATAAGATCACGAAAAAAATCGATAGTAATAACACAAAATACTACAAAGCTCTTTTACTTGACTACCCTAATGATGAAGATAAGGAGAGATTCAAATATGAAATTGCCCGTGGCTCACTGCCGGCTTCCGCAAAGATCGGAGGTATGATCGAAATTCATGGTAACGGTGGAAAAGGGATCGACTGGACTGAAGGATGCATTGCCCTTACCGACAAAGAGATGGATGTGGTTTTTAAGATTGTAAAAGTAGGTACTTCTGTTACAATTGTAGGTTCAATGGTTGATCTTAAATACATTGTAAACAGATAAATTATCTGATATGGAGATTGACAAGATATTAAATGAAGAGTCATTGCCTGATGGTGAGAAAAATACTGATGATACTGAAAATGAGGGTATAACATCATCAAGTCAAGATCTGCATAAAAAGAAAAAGCTTCCCCTGATTTTACATATTCTCCTTTTTATCGTTATTTCAATTATTTTTACTATTTCCCTTTTTATCTTCCTGTTTTATGGAGTTCCGGTTTTACAGGAAATCCCTTCTGTTCAGAAAACAGAAGTATCCAATCTTCATGAATTAAAACAGAGCACGACTTATAAAAAACAAATAAGTCAGATGACGAAGGATATTCAACGACTTTCAAGAAAATACAATGGTTATACTTCAGGGCAGTCGTATATCGTTATTAATACCACTGACAACAGGTTCTATCTTTATACAAATAAAAAACTGATAAGAGAAGGATTCTGTAGCACTGGGAGCTTAACAATGCTTAGAACGGAAAAAGGTGATCAGGTGTGGGTTTTTAAAACCCCTAAAGGGAAACGATGGATACAGGGAAAAACCACAAATCCTTATTGGAAAAGGCCAGACTGGTCATTTATTGAAGAGGGATCACCTGTACCTCCAAAGGATGACCCTTCGCGATGGGAAAATGGGGTTCTTGGAGATTATGCGATGAGCATCGGTGATGGTTATCTTATACACGGAACTATTTATAAGCGTTTTCTCGGGATGCCTGTCACTCACGGCTGTGTCCGTCTGAATGATGAAGATCTAAAAGTAATCTTCAATACCCTCAGCATTGGTTCGAAAGTATATATCTTCTGATCTGAACGATAAATATTATGGAAACTAAAAAGATCACCAATACATCCACCGGAAAAAAGACTTTCATCATCTTTATCATTATGATCATACTCATTTTTGCCTTTTTTATTTATTATTCAATAATGTTGATGATAAGTCCGGCAAGGAAGTATGAAGCCATTAAAAATGAATTTGAAGCAATACCGAAAAGAAATACCATGGCCGATGAACGTATTTTTTCTGATTCTGCGTTTCTCAGTTTGCTGAAAGGAAAGGCCTTTCTTCAGTCAAGAATTGCAATGGCTGAAACCGATTCTATTTACCTTACCCTTAATTTTGCAGATAGTACAGCTAATGTCGAGATAAGTGGAGTTATTGTTCATACTTCAAAGATGAACAGTGTGCAGATCAGTAAAATACTGACGAAAGGGGATGAAAACATAATCTTATCAATGCTTGCATCTCCTTTGATTATCGCTGACAGTTATTCAACTATAAAAAAAGAACCTGTAATGATCAAGATGGCTCCAAAGGATACTTCAGAATATAAACCTGATATTATGCCGGATACATCTATCGCAGAGCCTGTTAATTATGTTCTGGAAATGACTAACGGGACAAGAATCTATATTTATCAGGAAGAAAAGGGGAAGTTCAGTGACATTGAGGATCAATTTATCTTCGACTTTAAATACCGGCTTCAAAATACATTGAGATCTCTGAAGAGTGTAATGTTATTCAAAATACCGGAATATCATCCTTTTATCAGGATAAGACTTCCCAGAGCCGATGCAAAAATAATCTACAGGGCACTTCCAAAGAATGGCCAAATTGCTGTTTTCTTATAGCAATTAAGAAATAGATTTCCCCAGGTTGAAAAAACCATTAAGAATAATTTCCGGGAAACAGAACCCATTTTCCCTTTAAACCTTATCTACATATTAAAAAAAAATGTAGGTTTGATGAGATTCTTTTACTAAACCGATGCTTTCATGGGAAGATTTACCGGTGTTATCGGGATTATTTTAATTCTTGTCCTTGCGTTTTTATGGTCTAATAACAGGAAAAAAATTAACTACCGGCTTGTAATCACAGGCCTGTTTTTACAAATTGCAATTGCTGTCTTTATTCTTAAAGTTCCTGTTGGTCAGGACATTTTCTACTGGATTGGAAAAGCAATAAATAAACTCCTCGATTTTTCAAAAGAAGGTGCTCTGTTTGTTTTTGGGGACCTGACAAAAGTAACTCAGATACTACCTGAAGGAATCGTAAAAAGCGGCATTTTTCTATTTATTTTACTTCCAACTATCATCTTTGTTTGTGTTCTTGTTGCCATCGCATATCATATTGGTTTAATGCAGCGAATTGTTGCAGTAATTGCTCGTTTTGTCCACTGGGCCATGCGAGTAAGCGGAAGCGAAGCATTATCAAATGTTGCTAGTGCGTTTGTCGGACAGGTGGAAGCTCAGATAATGATACGTCCATATCTCTCAGGAATGACCATGTCGGAGCTACTGGCATCGATGACTGGCAGTATGGCCTGTATTGCCGGAGGTGTGATGGCAGTATATATTTCAATGGGGGTTAAGGCTTCATATCTGCTTGCTGCAAGTCTCATGGCAGCTCCGGGAGCACTGGTCATTTCAAAAATTGTATTTCCGGAGACTGAAGAGTCAGAAACAAAAGGAACCGTAAAGCTTGTGGTGAAAAAGGAATACTCCAACATTATGGATGCAATTTCAAATGGTGCCAGCGATGGGATGAAGATTTCCATAAATGTTGTTGCAATGTTGATTGGTGTTATAGCCCTTATAGCTCTACTTGATGCATTTTTAGGTCTTTTTGGACATTTTCTTGCATGGACAGGATTATCTCTTCATGCACTTGGTCTGAATGTCGACAATCTTCGTCTCAAAGATGTCTTTGGAGCATTTTTCAGGCTGTTTGCAATAATAATGGGAGTGCCTCCTTCTGAATCGCTCCATGTAGGATCGCTGCTGGGGACAAAAATGGTAATTAATGAATTTGTTGCCTATTCTGATCTTTCACCAATGATTCACCAGGGTCTTCTTAGCGCAAAATCAGTTGTAATCGCAAGTTTTGCACTTTGCGGATTTGCTAATTTCAGCTCTATAGCTATTCAGCTTGGTGGAATCGGAGTGCTTGTACCAGGACGCAAAACTGATCTTGC
The DNA here is from genome assembly GCA_963838215.1 of uncultured Bacteroidales bacterium. Taxonomy (GTDB): domain Bacteria; phylum Bacteroidota; class Bacteroidia; order Bacteroidales; family VadinHA17; genus LD21. The sequence continues at coordinate 1,079,670 of CAWIQG010000003.1, forward strand.
TAAACTGGGTTTTAAAGCAATGCTATGCGGAACTATGGCTTCGTATATTTCCGCTTCTCTGGCCGGGATACTTATCTGAAACACATTTTGCGTTTTATATTGAAGTGTATATCTGTCATTTAAATCTAACTTTGGAAACAAAAAGAATCAATCACAATAATGGTCAGGAAAGTAATGAACTGAAAATTAGTTAAAAGGGATTACGCCTTCACTTTGTTCAGTCGTGATCCCTTGGGGAGAACCCTTCATTCCAAATTACCTCCTTATTCGTTTCACTCATAAGGTCTTTATATTTTTCATCTTGTCTCATTAAGGTAAGCCAGGTTCGACAATCTGTAAAATAAAAATCCCGCAGGAGGCTGCGGGGGTAATCTGGTCTGCGGAGAGAGGGGGATTCGAACCCCCGGTACAGTTTCCCATACGGCAGTTTAGCAAACTGCTGGTTTAAGCCACTCACCCATCTCTCCAATAAAACTCATCTTACTATTCAATGTGGCCCTCCGTATCTTCGGCGAAAGAGAGTCACAAATCTCTCCATTCTCAGACAATCTGATTAACAGAGCGCGACAAAAGTATGAAAACAAGTATTAAGTGCAAAATAAATCAAAATTTTATTTCAGACTTTGGAGATCCGTTATAAGCTTGAAATTCTCAAGTGTCTCCTCATCAAAATCGTTAATTTCTATATTTCCTGCTTTTACATTTGTCAGGAATCTGCTTAAAATAAAATTCCCCGGAAGTTCCTTCTCCCTTATATAAACAGAATTCGACACCATTATTCCCTCCCTGCTGTTAATATAAGGCTTGCAACATGATCATTCATTCCATGATTATAAATCAGCGAGAGGAAATCATTGTTTTCCCTTTTCTTAACTGTCATATCCCAATCTCTCCAAAAAGAACAATAAATATACATTAATTTAAATTCCCTTCTATCTGCAACAAGAGCTTTTAGCTCTGTCTCCTTTCCAGAAGGACAACATTTTCAACATGATGAGTATGAGGAAACATATCAACCGGCTGAACCTTTGTAACATGGTAATTTTCAGATAGCAACAAGATATCACGTGCCTGAGTAGAAGGGTTACAGCTTACGTAAATAATTCTGGCAGGGGCAGCTTTTGCTATTGTCTTTATTACATCTTCGTGCATTCCTGCCCTCGGCGGATCCGTAATTATAACATCAGGTTTCCCGTTGACTTTTAAAAATTGTTCTGAAAGGATATCTTTCATATCTCCGGCAAAGAAGAAAGTATTATGGATGTCATTTATTTCTGAATTAATTTTTGCATCAGATACTGCTTCATCAACATATTCAATACCTATTACTTTATCGGCAGAAGGTGCAACAAAATTTGCTATGGTGCCTGTCCCGGAATAAAGATCATATACTGTTTCTTTACCTGACAACCCGGCAAAATCTTTTGCCACCCGGTACAACTTCAGGGCCTGCTTTGTATTTGTCTGATAAAACGATTTTGGCCCTATTCTGAATTTCAAACCGTCCATCTCCTCAACCAGATAATTATCACCTTTGTACAATACGGGGTTCTGATCACTCAGAGAATCATTTCTTTTTGAATTAATAACATACATCAATGAAGTGATCTGAGGAAATTCCAGAGCAAGAAAATCAAGCAATCCTTTTCTCTTCTCAAAATCATCATAAAAAAAGACAACAATTACCATTACTTTTCCTTCAAGAGAGTTACGGATTACAAGATTCCGGAGAAATCCTTTTTGTTCCCTGAGGTCGAAGAATTGAAGATTATTACCATATGCATATTCCCTTACTGCATTTTTAATCGAATTTGAAGGTTCGGGCTGAAGATGGCACTCCCTGATATCCAATACTTTATCAAAAAGGCCCGGAATATGAAATCCCAGGGCAGCTTCCTTTTCAAAATTATTGCCCGAATTTATTTCTTCTTTTGTGAGCCACCGTTTGTCAGAAAATGTGTATTCCAGCTTATTCCTGTATTGAAATACTTCAGATGATCCGATTATTGAATTAATTTCAGGCAAATCAATCTTTCCAATCCTTGTAAGGTTATCCCTGATCTGTTTTTCTTTGTAAAGAAGCTGAAGCCGATATGGAAGATGCTGCCACCTGCAACCTCCGCAAACTCCGAATTGGCTGCAACGGGGATCAATCCTATCAGAAGAGTATTCATGGAACTTAACAGTTCTACCTTCGATGTATTTCTTTCTTTTTTTAACAACCTGTATATCAACCACATCACCGGGAATTAACATCGGAACAAATACAACCAGATTGTTCACCCTTGCCAAAGCATTTCCTTCGGCGCCAATGTCAGTTATTCTGACCTTTTCCAGCAGAGGCAGATCTTTGCTTATTCCCACTTTTCTTACCCTTCAAATTTTTAATAAACTCATTTACATGCGCAAATATAAGTGTTCCTCAGAGAAGTATTATTCATAATGTAGCATTCCGGGAGTATTGTCTTTTACATGATTTTAAGGAAACGAAACAGAAGTCAGACAAACAAACTCAAAAATATTTGTTTTTTTAATTTAATAGTCGGAAATTAGCAATAGAAATTTGTCTCGCAACAAATTCAAATTATTTAACTTTTTCTAAAACTGACTTATATGAAAAGAGCCATTTTCTTCGTGCTGCTCCTTGCTTTGGAGGCCGCTTTGTTTTCTCAGAACCTTATAGTTAATCCGGGGTTTGAGTCCTGGGGAAAAATAAACAAACCCACTGGATGGACTACCGCTCAAAATTGTCTGAAGGATTCGGTTTATATTAAATCAGGAAGTTATTCGTGCCGGCATGAAGGAGGTACAAGTACAAAGTATCTTGGGCAAATGTTGCCTGTTATACCGGGCAAGCAATACAAATTTTCGTTCTACTATAGAACCGAAACCACTGGTACTGGTCATGGGTGCAGGATCTGGTGCTATTGGAAAGATGCAGATGGCATCAATGTTAAAGACTCTTTATCCGATGATATAATGAGACCTTCACAGTATTTGAAAAGTGATACCTGGCTCCAATTTAGTATCAGCGTTATTGCTCCTCCCGATGCAGTCACATTTTACCTGGAGGTAAGAACCAATACGAATAGTGTTGCATATTGGGATGATTTCGTTTTTGAAGTTAATATGGCAACTTATATTCCTGAAGAAAATTATTCAGAAATAAAACTTTATCCTAATCCTGCCCATAATTATCTGACAATCAATAATTTACATAAATTACAACACATTGATATTCAGACTCTTACAGGCTTAATTCTATGGTCATCTAATTATTCAGGTGAGGAAACAGTCAGAATACCGGTTTCCGGATTGCCTGATGGATTGTATTTAGTCAATATCCTTTCTTCTGATAAGCGTATTATAAAGAAATTTATTAAGAAAGCTGATTAAAGTATTTGTGTTTTATCTGCATTCATGCTTAAGTAATTTCCACTATGGTGCATGAATAGACCCTATTAAATTATTGGGCAACATCACTTTCCCGGACTGCTATACTTTTCCTATATTTGCAATCATTTTACTTTACAATATGGTTTCGGTCCAGGATATTTCAGTATCATTTGGCAGTTTTGACTTATTGACGAACATCTCCTTTCTTATAAATGAACAGGATCGTATTGGTTTGGCAGGAAAAAACGGTGCCGGCAAATCAACTCTTCTTAAAATTATATCAGGACTTCAGAGCCCAACCTCTGGTCAGATAGACATGTCGAAAGATGTTACGATAGGATATCTTCCACAGCAGATGAAGGTAGATGATACAACAACAGTACTGAATGAAACTATTTCTGCATTTTCTGAGATTATAAGCCTTTCTGAAGAGATTGAAACCTGCAGTTCAGAAATCGCAAGAAGAACAGACTATCACTCAGCAGATTATCTGAAACTTTGCGATCATCTGACAATTGTTGAAGAACGGTACAGGATGCTTGGGGGTACCAATTATATGGCTGAAGCTGAGCAGACTCTGATTGGTCTTGGATTTGAGAGGAAAGACTTTGACAGATTGACAAAAGAGTTAAGCGGTGGATGGAGAATGCGTATTGAACTTGCCAAGATACTTCTGAAAAAACCCTCTCTCTTTCTTCTTGATGAACCGACAAACCACCTTGATATTGAGTCTATTCAGTGGCTCGAATCGTTCCTTTCAGGTTATTCCGGTGCAGTGGTGCTTGTTTCCCACGACCGCGCATTTCTTGATAATGTAACCCGAAGGACAATCGAGATATCGCTGGGGAAAATATATGATTACAAAGCTTCCTGGTCGAAATATCTTGTCCTCAGAGATGAAAGAAGGGAACAACAAATCGCATCATTCAGGAACCAGCAAAAGATGATTGAGGATACTGAAAAATTTATCGAAAGGTTCAGATATAAAGCAACAAAAGCTGTGCAGGTTCAGTCCAAAATAAAACAACTCAATAAAGTTGAGAGGCTTGAGGTTGATGAGGAAGATAAAAGCGCTATAAATCTTAGATTTCCACCAGCGCCTCGTTCAGGCACGATAGTTGCGGAGGCAGAAGGACTTTCAAAAAATTACGGATCATTAAATGTTCTTAATAAGATTGATTTCAAAATATCAAGAGGAGAAAAAGTCGCATTTGTCGGCAGGAACGGAGAAGGAAAGACCACCTTCTCAAAGATCATTATCGGAGAACTTGATTACTCCGGAAACCTGAAAACAGGACACAATGTTAAAATCGGGTATTTTGCCCAGAACCAGGATGAACTGCTCGATGAAAGCAGAACGGTACTTCAGATAATTGATGATATTGCAAAAGGAGATATTAGGACAAAGATCCGGGATATGCTTGGAGCTTTTCTTTTCAGGGGTGATGATGTTGAAAAGAAGGTCAAAGTACTTTCAGGTGGTGAGCGGTCGAGACTCGCACTTGTGAAACTGCTACTTGAACCAACCAACTTTCTGGTTCTTGATGAGCCTACAAATCATCTAGACATGCGTTCCAAAGACATTCTGAAACAGGCGTTGATTAAATTTGATGGCACATTAATTGTAGTGTCTCATGACAGGGATTTTCTCGATGGAATTGTCGGGAAGGTATTTGAATTTAAAAATAACAGAATAAAGGAAAATATTGGTGGAATTTATGATTTCCTCAGAAAGAAAAAGATCGAAAATCTGAAAGATATTGAAAGAAAAGACAAAGCCAGAAATGAAATTGCAGAGATAAATGTTTCCTCAAATAAACAGAAGTACCTTGAAAAAAAGGAATATGACCGTACTCTCAGGAAGCTAAGGAAAAGGCTTGAAGAATCAGAGGCAGGGATCGAGAAGCTGGAAGCGGAAATTATGGCAGTGGACAAATCATTCATGGAGCAGGGGAATTCTTCAGAAGCTCATGAAATTAATTATATTAAATATCAGGATTTAAAGGAACAGCTGAATGAAGAGATGAACAAATGGGCGATTTACAGCCAGGAGGTTGAAGAGTTTTTACGAAATAACAGTTGATTATGGATATGTCTCAGTTTGAAAAAGAATACCTGGTTCATGTTTATGAAACCGGCCCTGACGGTAAGCTTAATCTCTATTCTCTGTTTAATTATATGCAGGATATAGCCTCTGATCATGCCATTAAACTTGGCTTCGGAAGGGATGACCTATTAAGAGATAACCGATTCTGGGTACTCTCGAGAATGTATGCTGTCATAACTGAATGGCCATTATGGGAAAATAAAATAATTGTTAAAACATGGCCAAACGGAACTGACAGATTATTTGCTTTGAGAAACTATGAAGCAAAGTTTCCCGATGGAAGACACATAGCATCAGCCACATCATCGTGGCTCATCCTTGATCGTACTACCAAAAAAGTTCAAAGACCTGACTCAATATTAACTCAATACAACCCAAATCTGCGTTCTGATATTTCACCAATCAGATATGCTTCAAAACTTGAAGCTGCTTCAGAAGAAGGCCGGGTCTCACGAGCGTTCTCAGTAAAAATAAGTGACCTTGATGTAAATCTTCATACAAACAATGTAAAATATCTGAATTGGGTCAACGATAGCTATGATCTTGATTTCGTGATGAAGAATGCGCCCCGCTCAGCTGAAATTAATTATCTTGCAGAATCTCTTTGTGGTGAGGAGATAATAATAAAAAAATCAGTGGATAAAGAGAATGGAAGTTTTCACAACCATTCGATCATCAGAACCAATGATAACAGGGAACTTTGCAGAACGAGGATTGAATGGCAAAAAATCAGCATTTAATAAGTTATTTATTTTCAGGCATGAAGAATAATATCTCAATAAGGATCTTTAGTTTGCTGCTGACGGTTATTTTTATTGCAGTCCTGAGTTCCTGTAAGACAACTCCAAAAGCAGTTGATTCAAAAGATCTGTCATATCTCTATAATCCGACAAAAAAACCTTTCAACCCTCTCTATAATGTTTACAATAAATCTGATGATTCGTCAATCCTGTCCGTAAAGTTCTTCCCAAATGATCTTTATTTCTCTGAAGCTAACCCTCAGGGTGTCCCAACAGCATCGTTACTTTTTTCTGTTAAACTATATAATATAAGTCAGGGAAAACAGCTGGCCGACACTGCAGTTCTTGATCTCAGCATTGTCAAAGTGGAAGGAAAGTCGGAATATGTTTATCGTGTCACTCTGAATGTTGAAAAGGGTATGGAATATGTGGCTGAAATAAAAATTCTGGACAAGTTACGTATACTGGTTGTTCAGGATTTTGTGTCATTTAATACTTTGTCTTACAACAATAAATATAATTTCAAAGCTCAGGGTCATTTTGAGAAAAATGAGCTTTTTAATCCTATTTTAAAAACTAATGAATATATTAATCTTGTCTACTCCCGGGGTCATATTGACAGCCTCTTTATTTCATATTACAAACCATTCCGAGAAGTTCCCGATCCGCCGTCGCTCGTTCTGCCTGAAAAGACTCTCGATTACGCACCGGATAAGGTAATTGCATTACATTACTCGGATACACTGCCAATGATGTTTCCAAGGGAAGGCATTTATCTTTGTTCTATCGGAAGAAAAACTGATGATGGATTTACTTTTTTAAATCTTGGCACTTCCTTCCCTGGAATGACAACTCCTGAAGCTATGATCGAACCACTTGCTTACCTTGCAACCGAGGATGAGGTAGCTGCATTAAAGTCGGACCCTAAACCGAAGATGGCTCTTGATGAGTTCTGGATAAAATGCGGAGGGAATATTGACAAGGCCCGGGAACTTATCAGGATATACTATACAAGAGTACTCTATTCGAATTACTATTTTACATCATATAAAGAAGGGTGGCGGAGCGACAGAGGAATGATCTATATTATTTATGGACCACCTGATAAAATTTATAAATCCGGGGATGGTGAGAACTGGGGCTACAAGAAGCCTGTAGTCAAATCCTCATGGGGGAGCAGGTACGATTTAAAAAGTGATGAGTATCTGTACTTCAACTTCAAAAAGAAAGAAAATATCTTTTCTGATAATGATTATTACCTGAGCCGTACCGAAAATCCGCTCACATATTGGGATAAAGCAATTTCCAGCTGGAGAAAAGGAATCGTTTTCCGGCTTGATAATCCGGGAGGTTTTTAAAGTGACATTTTAAAGAATATGCAGAAAGAAACAGATTGCATTTTTGGATTACGAGCTGTAATTGAAGCAATTAAAGCAGGAAAACAGATCGACAGGCTACTGATTAAACAGGGCCTTCAGGGTGCACTCTATCATGAGCTTATGACTGAGGTAAAAACACATAACATTGTTTATCAGATAGTACCTGTAGAGAGAATAGAACTGGTGACCAGGAAAAATCATCAGGGAGTGTTGGCATGGCTGTCGGTCATTGAATTTCAATATATAGCCAATCTTCTTCCAATGATTTTTGAGAAAGGAGAAGATCCTTTAATTATTGCTTTGGATGGTGTTTCGGATGTCAGGAACTTTGGAGCCATTGTACGTACAGCAGATTGCCTTGGTGCGCATGCAATAATTATTCCCGAAAAAGGATCAGCCAGAATAACAGCCGATGCAGTTAAAACATCTGCAGGAGCATTACATTCATTTCCTGTATGCAGGGAAAAAAGTATAGTCAGAGCTATTGAGTATCTGAAAGAATCGGGGCTCAAAGTAATATGTGCTGCCGAAAAATCGGGTAAAACTGCTTCAGAAACTCCTTTAACCGGTCCTTCTGTATTGATACTTGGTTCAGAAGATAAAGGAATAAGCCGGGAACTTATGGCACTTTCCAATGTCGAGATCAGCATACCAATGGCCGGAAAGATAGGTTCACTTAATGTTTCGGTAGCAGCCGGTATTCTTTTGTATGAGATTGTCAGGCAAAGGTCAGCCTGAACTATTCAATAATATTTCTGATCCTTTGATCAAGCATCACCTGATCAGCTGCAAATGAAGCAAGTCCGGCCAAAGTAAGTAAAGTGTCGGGGGCAATTTTCCCTTCGCTTATCTTTTTCTCCCATCTTGAGTGTACAGGTATTTTGCCATCAGTAGCGATGAAATTCTTCTCCTCTTTTGTAAGTGACGGGAACATGTCCTCACAACCTTCATCATGAGCTATATGGATCAGCTCCTGACCAGTGGCAGGTATTTTAGTGGCAAGTCGTTCAGCAAGATTCAGCACCTTGTCATCAACCTCCCAGAATTTCTCAATTTGAGCCCCTTTTGCAGAATCATAAAGACTTACTTCATAGTTTTCGTGAGTATGGGATATAAAATTCCCATTTAATTCTTTTCTTCCGGCAGCAGCTACTTTAGGAGGTATTGTATAGACGTTCGTTCCTGCCAGAAGCTCCAACTGGTTGTAATTTCGCAAACTTGCAGCAATAAGTTTAGTCTGCCACGGATTTTGAGCAGATAGTCCCGTTATCCAGTTCTGGGATGAGATAACTGCCCTCTCCCCTGCCCCTGATCCATCGCCAAGTTTATTGTTAATCATGTATGCACCAATCCTTCCAAGAAAAACATTCAGGTAATCGGGTCGGGCCACTCTGGTAACCAGCACATTCTGTCGAGCACTGAAATCGAGCGTAAAATTGATTTTCACCCCCGAATCCTTAAGAAATCTGGCTCCTATCAATCCCTCTGCAGTATATGGAACTTTTATGATAAACTGTTCAGGACAGATTTCGTGAAATCTTTTTCCATAATATTGAATCGCTTTAATATCGTGAGCTGTATCAGTATGCAATTCAACACTAACGTATCCTCCAAATTTCAAAGCCAGCCTCAGAGCGTGCCTTGCATTCAAAATAAAAGCTATCTCTTTAACCCTGTCCTCCTGTGGAAGATCTCTCACAACACTTTTTGCTTCCGAAATAAAGATATCGTAGATTCCCTTTTGTATCTCATTATTAAGCAGTGTATTGTTGGTTGTCAGTGCGCTCATTTCGGCTGTCCAGTTCGCTTCAGCTTCCTCCACATCTCCGGTATCCAGCCAAAGTTCTGTACCTGTATTTCGTAACGATTCCCAGAAAGTGTCCTTCTTCCCTGTTACGTGTTTTTCACTAAGATTTTTCCAAACAAAATCGCTAATTCTGGTATTAATGTCAGCCATGGTTTCATTTATTAGTATAAGGTTCAACTAATCCATTATTTTTTGATAAAGAAAGCAGGTCAGCACCTGTTGGTCGCTGGAAAACATTAAGCTCAAATTCTTTCAGCATCGCTAAAAGGTGCTCAAATATTTCAGACTGGATGTTTTCAAACGGTACAAATTTATTGTTTTTTGTGAAAACATATACCTGTAAAGGAAGTCCATTTCCTTCAGGAGCTTTGTGTCTTAAAATAATAGTCTGATCAGAATCAATCATCGGATTTTTTCTGAGATATGCTTCAGCGTAAAACCGGAAAATTCCAAGATTGGTTATTTTCAAAGTACTGAAAAATGGGGTGTCAATATCATTTAACTCTATCCCTATTGTATTTACTTGTTTATCAAACGATTCGATATACTCTTTTAAAACTGGAATCCTGCAAAGCTTATTTTTTAATTCTTCATCTAGAAACCTGATGCTTTTCATATCGATAAATATTGATCTTTTTATCAGGCGGACACCAGCTTCCTCCATCCCTTTCCAGTTTTGAAATGATTCATTTACAAGTGAATAGGCAGGAATCGTAATGATTGTCTTATCGAAATTCTGAACCTTGATCGTATTCAGTGTGATATCCGTAACAATTCCGTCAACTTCACGATTCGGAATTGTGATCCAGTCGCCTACTTTCAGCATCTTGTCAGCTGAAAGCTGAATACTGGCAACCAGGCCAAGAAGAGTATCTTTAAAAACAAGGATAAGGACTGCAGCCATAGCACCTAACCCTGCAAGAATACTGGTTATATCTTTTTTGAAAACCACAGATACTACCACAAGGAGAGCTATCAGAACAACGAAAATCTTTAATAGTTGAACATATCCCTTGATATGCCGGTGTTTGGAGATTGGAAGAGTGTTATAAATCTCATGCCATGATTCAATAAATGAGTTAACAACCACCATCCCGATAATTACTATGTATATGTATGTCAGTTTATGAACTGTTATGAGCCAGGTGGGATAATCCTTAAGAGCCCATGCGGCCATGAACCATATCACCAGGGCAGGAGCAAGATGTGATAACCGTGTGAAGACTTTATGTCTGAGAAAAATGTCATCCCATGTTGAAACTTTTCTTCTTACGATCATGGTCACGATCTTCAGGATAACAACTTTTGCAAAAAGATTTGATAACCAGCTTAAAAACACAACAATAAGCACCAATGCGATAGTACTTAAAAGTGAAGCGAGACTATTACTTAATCCTGCCTGAAGAAACAACTCTTTGAACCATATTGCTGGATCGTGCATTAACGGCATATCAGATCAATAAATTATTTTGTGGCAAAAATAGACAAATTATCAATCCGTCTCATTGAATATTTTTAGCTTTACATAATTCAACCAAAAATAAATCTTGTATGAAAACAGTTTTATTGATCATTTTGTTTAGCTGGTCAATTTCTGTAACGGGCCAGAATAGTTTTGAAAAGTACTTTATCAACAAAGTTTTAAGATTTGATTATTTGCTTGCAGGCAACTATCAGAAAACTGTAGTTTACCCTGTCGGAATGAAAGAGGAACCATTCTGGGCCGGATCCTTTACTAATCTTATAGATCCATTCAATTCAGGTAACTTCAAATATGAAGTCTATGATGATTCAACTAATACTCTTATCTATTCAAGAGGGTTCTGCACCCTGTTCCAGGAGTGGCAGACCACTGCTGAAGCCAAGACCGTCGACAGAAGTTTCTATGAGGTGGCGACGATGCCTTTCCCGAAAAACAAAATAAGATTTGTTCTCAACATCAGAGGTAGGAATGGTTTATTCTCAAAACTCTACGAGACAAAAATTGATCCTGCCGATTACTTCATAAAAAAAGAGAACCCTGTCAATGTCAGAAACACCAAGATATATGATGGAGGAGACCCTCATACCTGTGTTGATCTGGCATTTATTGCCGAAGGATATAAAGCAGATGAGATGGGTAAATTCAGAGATGATGTTAAAAAAATGGCTGATATTCTTTTTGCTGAGCCACCCTTCAGTGATTATAAGAATAAATTTAATATATGGGCAGTTGAGGCAATTTCGCAGGATTCAGGAACCGATATTCCCGGTGAAAAGATATATGTCAATACGGCTTTGAATTCAAGCTTTTACACATTTGGTACTGACCGCTACCTTACCACTCAGGATATCAAATCGGTAAATGATTATGCTGCTGCAGTTCCTCACGATAATATTGTTGTGCTTATAAACAGTAACAGATATGGCGGTGGTGGGGTTTATAACTACTACACGGGAACGACGGTCGGACACCCGCTTTCACCAAAGGTTTTTGTACATGAATTCGGTCATGGATTTGCAGGTCTGGCTGATGAATATTATTCATCTTCAGTGGCGTATGATGAGTTTTATCCTCTCAATGTCGAGCCATGGGAACCAAATATTACCACAATGGTGAACTTCGACTTAAAATGGAAAAAGATGATTGCAAAAGATACTCCAATACCAACTCCTGCTGAAGATAAATATAAGAATGTGACCGGTTTATTTGAAGGAGGCGGCTATTCTGCCAAAGGAATATATCGCCCCGAGATGGACTGCCGTATGAAAAGCAATGGGCCTAAAGGATATTGTTCAGTCTGCCGGAATGCAATTAAAGAGATGATTGAGTATTATACAAAATAGCAAAAGGGATATACAACTGCATATCCCTTATACCTTAGTCCAATTCTGTGGATCCGTTGTATAGGTTTTTTTGTTACACGAATAGCCACACACAGAGAAATAAGATCAATTGTTCTTCCTGTCAATAAGATAAAACAATACAAGGCTGAGACCCCCGAACAAAAAGATCATTGATACATAATCGGGCCCATTTTGCATAACTTCCATTGAATCAAGAATAGCGCCGGCGATAATACCAACTCCAACACCCATAAAAAGCATGCCGATCTTAAGAGTCAGCTTGTTCCAGCTAAATGAAGATTTCCGACCTTCACTACCAGTATTGAAAAGAGTGGCATCTGCTCCTTTTTCGATGAGTGCCATTCTTTCTTTGTTACGCGTAGTAATATGAACATAATAAATTCCAAATACTGTTGCGAAAAATGCGATAAAAGCAGTTAATACTTCCATGACTTTAATTATTTAATATTGGTTAAGAACTCTTTTTGCAACTTTAGACAATAGAATTATAAAGCAGGTTACAAAAATTGATTAAAAAATAAATTGGACTTCCCTGTAACCATTTAATATCTTTGCTCGTCAAACTTACAGAATGGATTATAAAGGCGACATATTTTATATTGAGCAAATCCTTGCGGGAAACTACAATGCTTTCAGTCATATAGTCGATCGGCATAAAGATAAAGCCTATAATCTGGCTTTCAGAATCTGCGGCAATCATGAAGAGGCTGAAGAAATTGCACAGGATTCATTTTTAAAAGCTTACAGGTCGCTGAAGGGTTTTAAAATGAAAAGTAGCTTTGCCACATGGCTCTATCGTATAATCTATAATAGTGCGATTTCGCATATAAGAATTAAGAAAAGAGGAGTTCTTTCCCTTGAAGATTTTCCTGCCGATGCCACAGATTTTATCGGGACCGACACAAGCGAGGATGAGGCAGAAAAGGAATACAGAAGTTCTTTGATTAACTTTGCCCTGCAAAAAATAAATGAAGAAGAGAGAGGTTTGATAAGTCTCTATTATTATGATGAAATGAGTACGGAAGAGATATCGGATGTGACAGGGATAACTAAATCAAATATCAAAGTGAAGCTTTTCAGGGCGAGACAGAAAATGCTGGAAATAATTGAAAAGGTTGAAAAGAAAAAATTAATATATCATGAATAACCAGGAAAAGTTTAAGGAAGATGTTCTCAGACAATTCATAAATCCGGAGAAGATTGAAAAAGCACCGGAAGGATTTACATCAAAAGTTATGACACGTGTCAGGTTAGAGAAACTGCCTCTGACCGCATCAGAGAAATTTAGAAAAATAAATCTTGTTCCAATAATTTCGGCAGTTGTTACAGTTATATTGATAGCGTCAGCTTTTCTGATACCGGGAAGTCAATCTGATTTATTGGCAAATCCGATTTTAAGCCTTATTAAAAATATTAAGTCTTCTGTGCCAGAGATTGACCTGTCATCAATCTTCCGGCTTTCTCTTCCATCGGTTACGATGTATGTGTTTATCGGAATTTTAATACTATCCCTGTTCGACAGGGCACTTTATGGAATATTTCACAAGGAGAAATAAGTCTTTACAGGTTCTCAACTTTTGAATTAAGTCCTTTTGCATTAAGCGACCGGCACATTACATTGAGTACCTCCGTCAGACCGGTTTTTACATCGCAGCTACCTTTAAAATGGACAATGAGAGCGCATTGTTCAGCCTGGACAGAGTCGTGGCCACATACCTCAACCAACGATTTTATAACATGCTCGAAAGTGTTTATATCATCATTATAAAGGATCAGCGTGCTTGATTCACCTCCGCCTTTAAGCTTATCATCTTTATGTAGTGTTTTCTCCTTCATCTCAGATTATCAAATAATTGTCGTGCAGTTTCAACAGGTATCTCTTTTTTCCCAAGCCATGCAACAACATGGGCATCATGGTAACCATTTCTCACCAACAAATCAGCATACTCTTCAGCGCTCTCAAAAGTAATAAATTTCCCAATCAAATATGCATTATTTCCATCATCAAGAGGTTGAATATCTAACCCGCGGCTACCTGCAATCTTTATCATTCCGTCTACGATATCTTCTTTAAGAGGCGTCAAAGATCTGATCACTTCGACTCTGAAGGTCAGGGCAGGAGGAATAGTGTCGACGGGAGTTTCAGACACAGTCTTTATTATGCTGATAAAAGGCTTTTTACCCCACTCTTTTTCCAGAGTTGCAGCTCTGTCAGCTGAAATGGGTTTGTTCCCTGAAAATGCAATAACAAATGCATCTTTGAAACCTAAAGCCCTGACAGCCGCAAGCGCTTTCTTTGCATCTGAAGATCTCCGGAACATCCCGGCATAATAATTAGTTTTATCAGTTCCTTCAACTTTAAAGCCGTAAACAGGTGTTATCCCCCTGAAATATGCCGGAGCGACAGGATTGCGGAAAACAGCAATCTGGATACGATAAATCAGTCCCGGAGGCACTTCAGAATCGATTGCAATCTTCTCATTTGGATCAGATCCGGGTTTCGCAAGCACCTCGAAGAAAGTAAAAGATTCGACAGTTTTTTTAACAACAGGAACGACCTTTTTTATCGTATCTGACTGTTTATCACTTTCTTTAATAATCTTTTTTTCATTTAATCTGACTGTATCTTTAATAGTCTTAATATCTGTTTGTTTAAGAGAATCTCTAACGACCTTATTAAATGGTTGCTTAACAGAATCTTTAATAGCCTTATTATATGGTTGTTGCGTGATTTCATTTATTTGTGTCATTTCCTTTTTAGGATCCATCGCTGCCTGTGCTTCGCTGTATTTCTGATCAGCTGATTTCTGAAACGATGCAGCAAGTAACTCATTTTCAGTGATTCTTTCTTTCAATAAAAGCTTTTCAGGGTTTTGGAGTTTTTCCAGTTCCTTTTTCTGTTCTCCTGATAAGGCATTAAGTGAATCTGCTTTAAATTGAAATCCGAGCGCTTCGCCCAGAATCTTATCAAAGCCTGCCGGGATATTAACTTTTGCAGATGTATCACTTTTGATAGTTTGTAAAACAGCCCCATTCACCAAAGATTCATTCTTCGCCTGATTAACCTCATTCTTTTCATTTTTAACAGTTTCGACAGGTTTGATTACATTTTCTGTTACCTCTCCTTCTTTT
Organism: uncultured Bacteroidales bacterium; assembly: GCA_963838215.1. Lineage (GTDB taxonomy): Bacteria > Bacteroidota > Bacteroidia > Bacteroidales > VadinHA17 > LD21. Next base: position 1,095,078 of record CAWIQG010000003.1, read on the forward strand.
TCGTTACATTGCTGTATGAATTCAGGTACACCTAGTTCCCTGGCTGTCTTTTTCCCGACCTGTTCTGTATATAAGTTAAAAGATCCTACTGCTTCTGAGTACTTACCGGACATTTGTTGCGCTCTTCCGAGATAGAACAGTGCATCGGAAGGTAATGTCTTAACGACACCGGCACTCTGAAGTGCCTGTTGTAAAAGTGTTACCGCTTCGCCAGGGTTTCTGTTTAGCTTTACAAGACAAACTCCCGAATAATATTTATATAAAGGATCCTTAGAATACGTAAGCAGAAGCTGGCTGAATTCATTATAGGCCTGTTCAAAATTACCTTTTGAGAAAGCTTCAAAGGAGGATTGACGTGTCGGTTTTGGTTGAATATTCTGTGAAAAAAGGTCACAGAAGGATGAACCGATAACCAATAAAAGGAATAACAGGATTATCCAGGGTTTTAATTTTACGACTCTACTTATATACTTTTCCACAAATAACTAATTTTCAATCTATTAATCGTCTTTAAAAACTCTTTATCAGAGGATTTATGTTAATAACAATTATTCAATTTTTTTCTGAAAACAATTCAAACTTCGTAAATTTACCTATAATAACAAAATAATAAACTATGATACAATTAAAAGAGGGTATGAAAGCCCCCAGTTTTGAAGGTATCGATCAGGATGGTAAATCATTAAAACTAAGTGACTTTGCCGGTAAAAAGATAATTTTATATTTCTATCCAAAAGATAACACTCCCGGATGTACTGCAGAAGCCTGCAACCTGCGGGATAATTTTAACTCACTTTTAAAGAAAGGATTTGCTGTTATAGGAGTTAGTCCCGATAATGAAAAATCTCATAAAGGTTTTGCAGGAAAACATTCTCTTCCGTTTCCGCTAATAGCAGATACCTCAAAAAAGATATTGAATGATTATGGTGTATGGGGTGAGAAGAAGATGTACGGAAGAAGCTATTTCGGGGTTCTTAGAGCTACATTTATTATTAACGAAAAAGGAATTATTGAGAAAATAATTACAAAAGTCAATACATCAGGTCATACTGAACAGATATATGATATGTATAGTAAACAAAACCAATAATATGAGCAACGAAAGAAAAGAAATAAACAAAGAAAAGCTTAAAGCGCTTGAGGTAACTCTCGGAAAAATTGAAAAGGATTTTGGGAAGGGTACCATTATGAAACTGGGCGATCATGCAATTGACAACATCCAGGTAATATCAACCGGATCAATAGGACTGGATGCTGCCCTTGGTATAGGAGGGTTGCCACGCGGACGGGTAATTGAGATTTACGGTCCGGAGGCATCGGGAAAAACAACTCTCGCTATTCATGCCATTGCCGAAGCACAAAAAAACGGAGGAATAGCTGCAATAATTGACGCAGAACACACATTCGACCGTAATTATGCTGAGAAGCTTGGAGTAGATGTTGAAAATCTTCTCATATCACAACCTGATAACGGAGAACAGGCTCTTGAGATCACAGATAATCTGATCAGGTCAGGAGCACTTGATATTGTTGTCATAGACTCAGTTGCAGCTCTTACTCCAAAGGCCGAAATTGAAGGCGAAATGGGCGACTCAAAAATGGGTCTCCAAGCAAGACTGATGTCACAGGCATTAAGAAAACTAACTGCCAATATCAACAAAACAAACACTTCATGTGTCTTTATAAATCAGCTCAGGGACAAGATCGGAATTGTATTCGGTAACCCGGAAACCACCACCGGAGGCAACGCGTTGAAGTTTTATGCATCAGTGAGGTTAGATATCCGCAGAACAAGCCAGCTTAAAGAAGGTGAAGAAATAATTGGGAGCCGTACAAGGGTGAAGATTGTGAAGAATAAACTTGCTCCTCCTTTCAGAAAGGCTGATTTTGATATACTTTACGGAGAAGGCATATCACAGCTTGGTGAGATTGTTGATCTTGGAGTCGATTTTGACATTATAAAGAAAAGCGGCTCATGGTTCAGCTACGGTGATACCAAACTGGGTCAGGGACGTGATGCTGTTAAACAGATACTAAAGGATAATCCGGAATTATATGATGAACTGAAGGCTAAAGTTTCTGAAGCACTAAAAAAATAATATGCAATTCATATGAAAAAATATCTTCTGCCGGTAATTCTATTGGCACTTCTTTATTCTTCTTCATGCAAACAAAAAGCTTCTGTTCCAAAAGAGGCATTGCTGCAATTCAATAACCAGCTTACTGCTGAAGAGAAAGCAGGAGGAGTAATGACTCCTGAAATAATGTGGAAATTCAGAAGACTCGGTACTTTTACACTCTCGCCCGATGGCTCAAATGTGATATATACCTTAACTGATGTAGATCTCCAAAGTGAATCACGTCAGACAAATATTTACAAGCTTGCAACTTCGGGAGGTGATCCGGTAAAACTTACCAGCAATGGAGGCAGTTCTCCCCAATGGTTCAATAACGGGAAATCCATAGCCTTTGAGAACAAAGGTAATTTATGTACCATGAATGCTGATGGTACCGGGCAAAAGATAGTTTCAGGATTAAGTGATTTTGAGATTTTCAGTATCTCCCCGATCGGGAATAAAATATATTTTACAAAAAGAGTTAAACTTGATAAGACTGCCAGTGAGAAATATAATCTTCCAAAGGCAAAAGTGAGGATTATAAATGACCTTATGTATCGCCACTGGAACTACTGGAGCGATTTTTCGTACAGCCATATTTTTGTTGCTTCTTTCGACGGTAATGCTGTCACAGAAGGAAAAGATATAATGGAAGGACAGAGGTTTGAATCACCAACAGCTCCGTATTTCGAAGATGGTGAAATTGCCTGGAACACCGACGGGAAATCAATAGCCTATACAACTAAAAGGCTGACAGGCAAAGCTGATGCACTGAGTACGAATTCGGATATTTACCTGTATAATATTGAATCAGGCAAAGAGATCAATATTACTGAAGGCAACAAAGGTTATGACAGGTACCCTGTCTTTTCACCGGATGGTTCAAAGATAGCTTATCAGAGTATGGAGAGAGATGGTTACGAAGCAGATCTTGATCGCCTTTTTGTATATGATATTAAAGATGGCAAACGAACATGGATTACAAAAGGGTGGGATTTTGACGTTGAGAATATTAACTGGGCCAACGATCAGACTATCTACTTTACATGTTCACATCTTGGTACAAGTCAGATCTTTAAAACTGACATCTCATCAGGCGATGTAAAAAAAGTCACTGAAGGAGTGCACAATGTGGGCCCGATTAATCTTAAGTCAGGTACACTTGTTAGCGGGCTGGTTTCCATGTCAATGGCTCCTGAAATATCGGTAGTTGATATGACAAGCGGACAGTTAAAACAGATCAGTTTTATCAATAAACCCATTTATGAATCTATAAGAATGGGTAAAGTGGAGGAAAAATATATCAAAACAAAAGATCATAAAGACCTTCAGATGTGGGTAATCTATCCTCCTGATTTTAACCCGGGGAAAAAATATCCTTCACTTCTTTTCTGCGAAGGTGGCCCGCAGTCGCCACTGGATCAGTTCTGGTCATACAGGTGGAATATGCAGATGATAGCAGCAAAAGGCTATATTGTATTTGCACCTAACCGCCGTGGTGTTTCCGGATTTGGACAGGAATGGAAAGAACAGGTCTCAGGCGATTATGGCGGAAAAAACATTCAGGATTATCTGGATGCAACAGATGCCATGGCAAAAGAATCATACATCGATGCAAAAAAGATGGGTGCTGTAGGGGCAAGTTATGGTGGATTTTCTGTATACTATCTTGCCGGTATGCACCAGGGAAGGTTCAAAGCATTTGTCGCCCACTGCGGAGTGTTCAATTTCGAAAGCGAATATGGATCGACAGAGGAACTCTGGTTTCCGAACAAAGATTACGGCGGTCCTTACTGGAAAAACCTGCCGAGCTATAAATTCTCCCCGCATCTCATGGCTGATAAATGGACAACTCCAATACTTATTATTACAGGACAGAATGACTTCAGGATACCGTATACCCAGAGCCTGGAGGCATTCACTGCAGCACAGTTACATGGAGTTCCCAGCAGGTTACTTTTCTTTGAAGATGAATGCCATTGGGTTACAAAACCTCAGGATGCAGTGATCTGGCAGGCTGAATTTTTTGAATGGCTCGATACGTATCTGAAATAAGATAAAGGAGAGAAAAGAATCAATGAGTAATAAGTGTATCTAGTAAACTTATTACTTTTTCTTCCATAGAAAGCTGACCATCAATCCAGTGTATCTTTATTCCTTTACGTTCCATTCCCCTGAACCAAGTCATTTGTCTTTTGGCAAACTGATGAATGGCTGTCTCAAGATCCCTGACCATCTCCTCATAGGACAATTTCCCGGTAAGGTAAAGAGTTATAAATTTGTATTCAAGACCATAGTAGATCAAGGTTTCAGAATTAACACCTGTATCGATCAAATTTTTTACCTCATCAACCATTCCGGCATCCAGACGTTTCTTAAGTCTTTCTGTTATTCTTTTTCGTCTAAGTTCCCTGTCGAACAGGATGCCAACTACAAGTGACCTGAATTCAGGAAAGTCCCCTTTTTGTTTACCACTGTTCCGGTTGAAATGTTCTATTTCAATCGCCCTTATAACCCGCTTCCTAGTGTCAATATCCGTAGTGTTATGAAGATCTTTATAAGTCGAAAGTATCTCTATAAGTTCATTCATTGATTTTTTCTCAAGTTTTATCCTTAACCCACTGTCAGGGGGTACCTCGAACATCTTATATCCCGAAATTATGCTATCTGCGTACATACCCGATCCTCCACACACAACAGGGAAAACTTTGCGAGCTATCAGATTGGAATAGACTTTATTAAAATCCCTCTGATATTCAAATACATTATATTTATAGCCTGGCTCAGCAATATCAATCAAATGACAGGGTATGCGGTTGTCATCAATCAGATAATCATTATAGTCTTTCCCCGTTCCAAGATTCATTCCTCTGTAAACCTGGCGAGAATCAGCACTGATGATCTCACCGCCCACTTTATTTGCGATAGCTGCCGCCAGTGATGTTTTACCTGATGCGGTGGGCCCAGTAACCACTAACAAATCATAGATTGTATTCAATTCCACAGTTACCTATTTAATGATTCCGGCAGTAAAAGCAATATACCATTAATTTATTTAATTTTGACAGGCAATCAAAAATGATTTTTATTAAAATAATGAAAGGTGTTGCCGGAAATATCGTCATCAAGAATAAAAAAGCTACTCACGATTATGAGTTCCTCGAAAAGTTTATTGCAGGGATAAAGCTTTCAGGGACAGAAATAAAATCTATCAGGCTCGGGAAAGCCACTCTTGCCGATTCATATTGTTTTTTTAATAACGGAGAGCTTTTTATCAAGGGTATGCATATTTCAGAATACTGGTGGGGAAACCTCAATAATCATGATCCGCTCCGCGAAAGAAAACTTCTTCTAAAATCACGTGAGTTAAGAAGAATTGAAAGGAAGGTAAAAGAGACAGGTTTGACAATAATTGTAATAAAAGTTTTTATTAACGATAGGGGCCTGGCAAAAGCTGAAATTGCTATATCCAAAGGCAAGAAAGAATACGACAAACGTGAAACTCTCAAGCGGAAAGATGCAGCAAGAGAAATGGATCGAATGAGAAAAGTCTGATCAGAAGTTCGGACTCAGCAGGTATCTTGAATAGAATTTAACAATATTCTCTACTGCTTCATCTGATGTATCGACAAGAGTAAACAGGTCCAGATTCTCAGGAGATATATTGTGTTCTTCTTCAAGCATCTCTGCTTTAATCCAATCTATCAAGCCGCTCCAGTATTTTTTCCCTACCAGTATTATCGGGAACTTACCTATTTTTCTTGTCTGGATAAGTGTTATTGCTTCAAAGAGCTCATCAAAGGTACCGAATCCACCTGGAAGGACTATAAAACCCTGAGCATATTTCATGAACATCACTTTTCTGACAAAAAAATGATCGAAAGTAATCAGTTTATCAGTGTCGATATACTGGTTTGGATGTTGTTCAAAAGGCAGATCAATATTTATACCTACAGATTTGCCCTTACCCCGCGCAGCTCCTTTATTAGCTGCCTCCATGATGCCAGGTCCGCCACCTGTAATAATACCATATCCGTTCTGTGTCAGCTTAAAAGCAATATCTTCAGCCAGTATATAATACTTATCATTTAGCTTTGTCCGGGCAGAACCAAAAATTGAAACACAAGGACCAATACGGGAAAGCTTTTCAAAACCCTCGACTAATTCAGAGATAATTTTAAATACTCTCCATGAATCTGTTGTATGAATTTCATTCCAGGTTTTCTGTTCAAAGGCATCCTTAACAAGGTCTGCCGGTTTCTCCGTTTTAGTCATCACTGATTTTTCTTCAAATATAATTAAATTCTCATGCTATAAGTTCTGTCTTAAGGTATTTTCCGGTGTAGCTTTCTGCACATTCCACAAGTTTTTCCGGAGATCCTGAAAACACTATATTGCCACCGTCTTTCCCGCCTTCTTTGCCCAGATCAACAACATAATCCGACATTTTTACCACGTCGAGATTATGTTCAATTACAATTACAGTATTCCCTTTTTCCACAAGTTTGTTAAGCACATCAAGCAAGACTCTGACATCCTCAAAATGCAACCCTGTTGTTGGTTCATCCAGTATATATAATGTTTTCCCTGTATCGTGTCGTGCAAGTTCAGTGGCAAGCTTAACCCGTTGTGCTTCACCACCTGACAGTGTTGTCGACTGCTGGCCCAGCTTGATGTATCCAAGTCCGACATCCTGAAGTGTTTTAATCTTATGATAAATTGAAGGGACATTTGCAAAATTCTCAACTGCCATATTAACAGTCATTTCCAATACGTCGCTTATAGACTGGCCTTTATACTTAACTTCAAGTGTTTCGCGGTTATAACGTTTCCCGTTACATTCATTACAATGAACATACACATCGGGCAGAAAATTCATTTCGATGGTTTTCATCCCTGCTCCTTCGCATCCTTCACAGCGGCCGCCTTTAACATTGAATGAGAACCTTCCTGCACCGAATCCACGTATCTTTGCTTCTGTTGTCTGCTCAAAAAGTTTCCTTATATCGGTAAAGACACCTGTATAAGTTGCCGGGTTGGAGCGAGGCGTTTTACCTATCGGGGACTGGCTGACCTCTATTACTTTGTCCAGCTGGTCAAGCCCGATTATTTCCCGATAGGGTAATGACGATTTACCGGAATTATGAAATTTCTTTGCCAGAGCAGGATGAAGAGTCTGATTAATAAGCGATGATTTACCGCTTCCAGATACTCCCGTAACGCAGATAAAGGTTCCAAGAGGCAATATAACATCTACATTATTAAGGTTATGGCCCGTAGCTCCATTAAGTGTAAGAAACTTTCCGTTTCCTTTTCTTCTTGTACGAGGAATAATAAATTTCCTCTTGTTATTTAAATATGAAGATGTAAGAGTATCAGATTTCATCAGATCCCTGGGATTTCCATGCGCAACGACAAGCCCTCCAAGACGTCCCGCACCAGGACCCATATCAATGACATAGTCGGCTGACATTATCATTTCTCTGTCGTGCTCAACCACGATTACCGAATTACCTGCATCTCTCAGCTGTTTTAAAGCTTTTATCAGGCGACGGTTATCTCTTTGATGAAGCCCAATACTAGGCTCATCAAGGATATAGAGAACATTGACAAGTCTGGAGCCTATCTGAGTGGCAAGCCTGATCCTCTGACTCTCGCCTCCCGAGAGAGTTCTGGCACCCCTGTTAAGCGAGAGATATTCCAGTCCCACCTCAAGCAGAAAACCAAGCCGGGCCCTTATCTCTTTTAGGATCTCAGCAGCTATTAACTTTTGTTTCCCGCTCATTTTCTCCTCTATATTGGACAGGAACACAGATAGCTCTTTAATATCCATTGCCGAGAGCTCACCAATATTTTTATCAGCTATCCTGAAAAACAATGATTCTTTTTTCAGTCGTGTTCCGTGGCAATCGGGGCAGATATTATATTGCACATACTGGTCCTTAATTCTGGTTCCGGATTTTTTACCGTTTATAGTTTCCATATTCCCCACGAAATTGACGACACCTTCAAATGTCAGAAAATAATTAGATGTCATTCCCAGAGGTGTATTCGATAACTTTAGAACTTCATCTGAGCCATAAAGAACTTTATTAAGAGCATCTTCAGGAATTTCTTTTATAGGAGTATCGAGAGTAAACCCGTTTTTTTCAGCAATAGCTTCAATCTGCCAGAAGATCCATACATTTCTGTATTTTCCAAGAGGTTCAATACCTCCTTTTCTTATGCTAAGCTCCCTGTCGGGAATTAGCTTTTCCTCATCAATACTCGATACCTCACCCAATCCGCTGCAATGGGGGCATGCTCCCTGCGGAGAGTTGAAAGAAAAGGTATGAGGTGCAGGTTCATTATACGATAATCCGGTAACCGGACACATCAAATGACGACTGAAATATCGGGGATCGTTGATCTCTGTATCGAGCACCATCATCACTCCGTCGCCCTGGTCGAGCGACATTATGATTGAATCCAGGAGCCTTTTATCGGTTGTCTCTCCAATCCTGAATTTATCAATTACAAGTTCAATAAAATGGGTTTTATAGCGATCGAGTCTCATCCCCGGTTTCAGTTCTCTGATTTCATTGTTGACCCGAACATTAAGAAAACCCTTTCGTCTCAGTTGTTCAAATAACTCCTTATAATGACCTTTTCTTCCTTTTATCACAGGGGCGAGAAGATACACCTTTTTCCCTGAGAACCGGCTCTTTATAAGCTCAAGTATCTGATCGTCGGTATATTTAACCATCTTTTCTCCTGATGCATAAGAATATGCTTCGGCAGCACGGGCATACAAGAGCCTAAGGAAATCATAAATTTCCGTAATTGTACCAACAGTCGATCGTGGATTTTTATTTGTCGTTTTCTGCTCAATAGAAATTACAGGACTTAACCCTGTTATCTTATCAACATCGGGCCGTTCTATTCCACCAAGGAACTGACGGGCATAAACTGAAAGAGTCTCCATGTATCGCCTCTGACCCTCAGCATATATTGTATCGAAGGCCAGGGATGATTTTCCGCTTCCGCTTAAACCGGTAATAACCACCAATTTATTTCGCGGAATAGTCACATCGATATTCTGCAAATTATGGACCCTGGTTCCAAGGACTCTTATCTCCTCATTCATCTCAGCACTCATCAATCAAAAGATCAGTTGGTATTTTCAGTTTTTTCAATGTTCCGCATTCCGTCTGCCGGAATTTTAATCAGATATTCCTTATTGGGTTTTGGTGTCAGATATGGTTTCCTGAGCCAGGGATTTAATATTTTCAGGATTTTATAATTTGTTCCGAACTTCCCTGCGAAAGCCGAAAAACTTGTAACTGAAGTGTCGACTGTCACTTCATAGTATTTTAGTTCGGGATATAAATCATCTTTCGTTATACTATATCCATAACGCTCCGGATCTGTGATGATTAACTTATAAGCAACAGCTCTGAATATATATCGTGCAGTTTCGTCGCTTAAAAGAAGATCGTAATAGTTTTTCTGATGCTGAATCTCTATCTGCTCATCTATTGCTGCTCTCCCACCATCATACGATGCTGCAGCAAGTGTCCAGTTGCCGTATTTTTCATAAGATCTCAAAAAGTAATCACATGCAAACTGTGTTGATTTTTCAATATTATACCTTTCGTCGACGACTGTATTTATCTCCAATCCCTCTTCCCTACCTGTTTCAGCCATGATCTGCCAGAAACCTGTGGCCCCGACAGGTGAAACCATGTTGCTGTACTCACTTTCAGCTGCAACCAGGTATTTGAAATCATCAGGAACATTGTTTTTTTTCAGGATCTTTTCGATAATGGGAAGGTATCTGTTAGCTCTCATTATAATAAGAATAGTGGAGGAATGCCTGTAAGCGCTAATAAGAATTTCGCGTTCAAGGCTTTCTTTTGTATCAAAGTTATCGAGAGGCATTTTCTCATCGGCAAAAGTCACACTTTCAGGCAGTTTGAATGATCTGACAGTGTAAACCGTATCTGAAAATCTCCCGATTATCGAGTCGTTGCTGAATCTTTTAAAACCAGAAGCAATTGAAAGAATTAAAATAATAGTACCGGTCAGGACAATGGTTGTCAGTACTCTTTTTCTGCCTGGATTTGTCATAATATTATACGCTATGAGAAATAAAGTGCAAAGGTAACATTTTTGCACCTTTTAAATAATTTCAGTAAGAGTAAAATACCGGATGATTGGAATAAGGTTCCCCTGATTCCGACTTCAATCTGATTTGAAGGATCAGGATATTTCATTTATACCGAAATGCAGATATTGTAACTAAATTCTGAAGATATCATGATCATTAAATTGTTTGGTTTAAACCGTAAATTCAAAACAAAAGGATGTCTATTTCGAACTTAAGATAAATTTTAGGGTATGGCTATAGATCCTCTTGATCTACTGAAACAGAGCATAAAGGACAAAGAGAACATGTTCCTTCTCTATGACCCATCTTCTCGATATCATTTAATTCTTTGAGCCGACACTCAGATTTTAAGTTCACTAAAAAACCCTTATATTTGTATTATCATGGAACGCAGTGAAATAAATATCAATATCATAAATTACTTACGACCATATAATCCTGTGAGAATTGGAATTTTTGGTTCTTTTGCAAGGAAAGAGGAGAAGCCCGATAGTGATATAGATATACTTGTGAAATTTAAAGAGACGATATCCTTACTGGACCTCTCTAAAATTCATCGGGAACTGTCTCAAATATTAGGGAAGGATGTAGATCTGGTAACTGAGTCTTCTGTTAAGAATGAAAGATTAAAGAAATACATCTATAATGATCTTAAAATCATCTTTGAATGAAAGATGACAAAATCTATATTGAACATATTCTTCAGGGCATAGATAGAATTGAAACCTACTTAGCCGGAAAAGATCATAAATCCTTCTCCGATGATTTTATGGTTCAGGATGCTGTTGTACGGCAGTTGGAAATTCTTGGAGAGGCAACTAAAAGGATATCAAAAGAGTTTCGAAACTTAAATCCTCAAGTTCCATGGTCCGACATGGCAGGGATGAGAGATATACTCATTCATGATTACATTGATGTGGATATTGAGATTGTTTGGAAAACTGCTTCTGAGAGCATAATTAAGCTTAAGAGTCTCCTGCAGAATCTGACTTGAAATAATTCCTTAGTTTGAAATGGTAATATATTATTTGCTAAACAGATGGAATAGTTTTGACCACCTCATATCTATTATTTTGATTATCGGATTGTTTTTTGCGGCTCAGGTTATCATTTCATAGTACATTATCGGTAAAATCACTGAAGAATCCCTATTTTCACTATAGAAATCAGCATCTGAATAGTGTTTTACACGAGTTCACGGATCAGAATGTTCTTTGAAAATGTCCATAAATAAAATATAAACAACTGTAAATCAGGAAAAGAAGGCAGGTTTGTATGATTACGGTGCCAGGTTCTATGACCCGCAGATTGGACGTTTTCATACCCAGGATGCTTTTGCTGAGAAATATATTTCATTGACACCATATCAATATGGTGCAAATAATCCTATTTTATTTATTGATGTAAATGGCGATTCCTTGAATGTTGCCCAACTTAGAGATTACGATGCTAATGCCAATAATGAATCTGCATCTGATTTGCAATCAAAGAGTGGACTCACATTGACTACTGATGAAAATGGCAATGTAACATATGCTAAGGATGCAAAAGGTAAAGCTATAATAACCAGAGATGAAAATGGGAAGAAAACAGGGAGTAGAGCAGCTCGTAATGCATTAACTAAAATAATTAATTCTGAAACTAAAATATCAGTGGGAGGAACAGATGGATTAACAGGAGTAACTATGGATGGACCAAATCCCAACTTAATTTTATTTAATCCTGAACAAACACAGAACACAATGAATAATACCTCAAGCGACTTAAATAAGACCACGGATGGTTACGCTTTGACTTTCTTCCATGAGATAGGACACACTGAGTATGGAGGTAATGGTTATGACCCCGGTACTGGTAATGCTAAAGGATTGAACCCATATGAAGTGGCTGGACGTCAAGAAATACTTCCAAACAGGATTAGGAGACAACTTGGTAGTGAATATGGTCAGCGAACTACATATAATTCGTATCCTGTACAGAGTGCCCAACGGAATTATTTTCCATGGAGTCAGAAGTCACTAAAAGAGCTAAAGGCAGGGATTGTTCCAACTCAAAAATATATTATTCAACCTTGGGAAAAATAGAGAGAAAATGAAAAATGCTATTCTAGTACTATTAATAGTAAGCTTAAACGTTACTGTTTACAGTCAACCCGAAAATAAAATATACAAAAAGATTATTCATGATTACGTTCTTAAGCATAGGCAAGCAAATTTCAAATATTCATCTACAAAGCTAATTGTGCTTGAAGCTCCAATTTACATGAGAAAACTTAATGCTAATGAATTTTCAAGATTTAAAGAAAAGTATAATAAACTTGATGAATACACATTTGTTGACTTCGTTAAAAAGAATCAAGAAGGTTTAAACTTCGATAGTAGCAGTTTCTCCGGTATCGATATAATTATGGCTAATAAAGAACAGAGTAAAAATTGGAATCAGCTTTATACATTACATCCAAATTGGAATGGTTCAATCTTGGAGCTTTCAAATATTGGATTTAATAAAGAAAAAGATCAGGCATTTGTATATTATGGTTTTAGTTCAGGCCCGGGAGTTGGAGGTGGTATTTACATTGTTTTTGAAAAGAAAAGGGAGAAATGGAAGACTAAGAAAGTTATTCCGGCTTGGGCAGCTTAGGTACAATGATTTTTATACATAAACTTAAAACACAAAAACCCGGTCGAAACCAGGTTTTGTTTTATTTACAGTTCTTTCTTTCCAGATTACAGGGTCACGGTGGGTACTAAAACCAGCGATTACTCTTTTATTTCACTTTTCTTAAACATTTTATCCTTGATGCCCTGCGATGTCCATGAATTATACCAAGTATCACAATTTCTGCAGGTTTTATTTTATAGATTATAAGCCAGCTTAGACAGACAGCTTTACGATAGATTTTATTTATTGTTGGAATTTCTTCGCATTCACGAAAGGCAAATGGATTTTTCTCAATGCGGCCAATTGTTTTGAGAATCTCGTCACCGGCTTTTATAGCGTTTAAAGGCTCGTGCCTGATATAAGCAATGTAACCGGTATATCTAAGTTCTGTAAGGCGTGTTCTGTTACTCTTACTGTGTAAGTTTTTGGAGTTTCTTCTTTTGTTTTGCCCATCTGAGTTTTGCTTCATTTAAACTTACTGTGGGTGAGTTCTCGGCATATTCAACCCAACATCTGAAATCTTCATTACTTATTGGTTCATCAGAGAGAGAGTATGAACTTAAATCCGGTTCCTTCAAAATCCGTATTAAATGCTTATGCTCTAAGTCCCTCAATGCCTTTAAGGAGCTGTTATCTGTAATTTCTATAGTAATTGTCTGCATAGTATTTACAATTTGATGTTTGTATGCTATTCATACAGTGCAAAGATAAGCTACTCGTAAATATAAACAAAGCATTCTAAAAAGGTTTCGTTAAGTACAGGACTTCGCGTCCGAGAACAATAGATTAATTGACATAAGAAGATCATGGAAAAACAACCAGTCAACTTATATTTTGGTTTCATTTAATTAAGAGCACATTTTTATTATTAACTAAATGAAAACCTTTATAAAAAATCTTCAAATTACAAATGATTCAAGTACAAGGATTTTATTACAGAAGTACAGTAACCGTAATCTTGAATTAGATTCGGATGAATTTGTCAGGCATATTGATGAGTATGAACAATGGTTAAGGGTATTAGGATATGCAGATAGTACAGTATATAACTTTCCTTCTTATCTCAGGGCTTTTTTATTTTTTCTGGAGAGCAGAAAAGTAACAAGGTTAAATAGGATCAAATATTATCACGTAAGGCAATTCCTGACTCATTTATCTCGGAAGATTAGCGATCAGACGGGGATGCTGCTTTCCAGCAATTACCAACTTAATTATCTAAATGCCCTGAAAAGATTCAGTAGATATCTGTTGGATTGCCATGGTATAATTCTGGATTGCACTGCTAAGGTCATTAAGAAAAAGACAATTGAAAGAACATGGTTAACAAGAAGCCAAATTAAAGCTCTTTATTATTCGTGTAACACTGGACCATCAGGAGTAATGAACAGGGCCTTACTGTCTGTTTATTATGGCCTTGGTTTACGCAGATCTGAAGGGACTGCACTGGATCTAGATGATATTAAGGTTTCGAATGGTGTTGTTTATGTCAGAAAGGGCAAGAACAGCAAAGAACGATATGTGCCGATGAATAAGCTCAATACAAAAGGACATTGAGCAGTACATTACACAAGTTAGAAAGTTGATTTTGAATTATAAGAAACAGAAAGATGTAAAAGCTTTATTTCTATCAGAAAGAGGACAACGAATAACAGGCAATGCAATTTATGAAAGGTTGCAAAACCTTGCAAGGAATGCCGGTCTAACGACTCCAATTTCGTTACACTCCCTTAGACATAGTATTGCGACACATCTACTTAATGCAGGAATGAGACTTGAAAATATAAGTAATTTTCTGGGTCACAGCAGCTTGGAAAGCACGCAAATCTACACTCATCTTATTCATCAGAAAGAATAAACAGTTATGAAAACATATTATAGTTATCTTAAAACCAGGGGATTTGCAGAGGCGACAATCATTCAGCATGAACGAAATATCTCACAATTTTTTTTGTGGTTAAACGCAAATTCTATTAACGTTAAGCAGTTTAAGTATTTTGAATTAGTCCGGTTTATTGATAAAACACTTAATTCTTAACTGGCATTGAATAAAAAGCGTAGTCGGATAAACAGAGTCTTAACTTCTATTACCTATTATTTCGATTACCTTTCAGAGAATAGTTCTTCAATAACAAATCCTGCAAAAAACGTTAGGATCAGGAGCAACAAGAAAAGGCTAGTACATGATTTATTTGATTATAATGACCTAATGACTTTGTACAAAAAAAACAAGCCACAAAAACCCAGGAATTCCAGAAATCAGGTTATTCTGGGTTTTTTATTATGCCAGGGATTAACGGTTAGGGAACTACATAATTTAGAGATAAGTGACATTAACCTCAGAGAGGGATATGTGCTTGTTCGCGGAGATAATCCTAAGGCACTCAGGAAGGGAACAACCACAAGAGAACTACCACTTGAAGCATTCCAGATGATTGATCTTATGGAGTATATAAATAATATACGACCAAATATACTCTCAGGAAAATACCTTACTACACCTGGTAGAAAACCAATGAAAAAAAACAGGCTAAGGAAAACTGACCAGGTTATTTTAAGTATGAATGGGTCTCCTTCTATAAAGAATAGCCTTCATCATTTATTTATCGATTTGAAAGGGATAAATTCGCAAATAGCAAGTGCAAGGCAAATACGACAAAGTTTAATTGCTCATTGGCTCACAAAATTTAATCTTAGAAAGGTACAGTATCTGGCAGGCCACAGATATGTCAGCAGCACAGAATGGTATAAGGGTAACAACCTTGAAGAGCTTAAGAGAGAAGTAAATCTATTTCATCCCTTAAAGTAGAAAACATTAAATACTTTTTTAGATTTAAAGGGCAACTTTTTCTTTGTTTTATAATAAAACCTGACTGAGATTTGTTATTTTTAAATATGAAAATAGCTATAACAGCAGGATTGTATGATTATGGAGCAAGATTATATGATCCGAAGAGTGAGAGGTTAGGATTGAAGCAATAAAATTGCAACTTCCGTTGAATTAACTCATGCTAGGATTTCAAATCAGAAAAACGATAAAGTATTATTGGTGATCAGCTAGTTGTCAAATGGTAAAGCAAGTCTCAGAATTTATACGATATTCCTGAAAAGATGCCAAAATAATATGGATGAACGTTTGAACTTGTCGTTTCACTGAATGGATTCAGGAAATATCTGAAGGTCGGTTCCACGTTAAGAGAAAGCTTTTTGGAGAAATTGTATTCCATACCCATCCCGAGAGAACTAGTCAAAGCAACAGGATTTAATCCATCAGTTTTACCAACAGTATATTTAGTTCCATCAGTTGTTGTATATACCGTATTATTTACCAGAAGATTATATGATAATCCTCCGATAAGATTAATTCCAAACATTTTATCGACAATCTTATATCTTAAGACAACAGGTAATTCAAGGTAACTGAAATTCTGAATAAGTGTGTTGTTAATATACTGAAGGCTCGCTTTATTAGGATCAATTACATCACTCATATAAGAAGTAATTACCTTCTCTCCCGTACCGTTAGACATGAGGAAAACATCCGAATTATTTGTATAAACAGTACCCCTTGTGGTAGGTACCTCAAAGGCAGGACCACCTTTTGAAATATTATATTTCTGAAATCCACTGTATGAATTCACACCGTCAACCTCCTGCCCAAGTGAGGAATAGAAAAGACCTGACTGTACGCTCAACCTTTTGTTGATCTTATAAGAAAAAGTCACCCCACCGGAATAAGAAACAATAGATTGTTCGTTCGCCATCAGCTGTTTTGAGACTTCATCACTCCCGGAACTAATTCCCGAATAATAAGTAGGCGAAGCCATTGCTGATAAGGACCACCTGTAATCGGGTTTTGTTGTACTGGGTTTCGTTATAGCGCTTTCCGGAAAATATTGCAGATCAGACTCATTAATCTTGTAGGTATTCCCTCGAGGAGTATTCAAAGATGCCATAATTTGCCGATGCATTGATTCAGCTTTGCTCAACGAAAGGAAATTTGTTTCCTGAAAGCGGGTAACCTCCACAGAATTTGTCTTCTCATTTTCAGGTTTGATACCTTTCTCCGGAATATTTTCATTTAAACTTTTTAAAGAATTTTTGAACTGCCTGTTTTCTTTTATTGCAACATTACGAGGTTTTGAAATTGAAGGGGATGTTACTGAAGGTGCAGTCTGCTCGTTAAGAGCTGTTACTGCATTATCTATATCTGCAGGTATTTCCCTGCTCCATCTGTACGCCAGAAAACTCATTGTGAGCACAACAGCAAATACAGCAGCCGCTCTCAACATTATTAAAGGTGCCTGGCTCCTTTTTATAACAGGTTGAATATTATCCCAAACTTCCGGTGGCGGAAGCACTTCGAAATCTTTTAGCCCGTTTCTGAAGACAATATCAATATTTGCGCCTCTGTCATCCATTAGCTATTCTCTTCTTAATTCCTGTATAGGATCCTACCCTTCTTTGAAGGATATTCCTTGCGCGGGATAGGTTTGATTTTGATGTTCCCTCTGATATATTCACCATTTTACTGATCTCCTTATGCGAATACCCTTCAATTGCATAAAGATTAAATACCATTCGGTACTTTGGAGGCAACTCCCTGATAATATCAAGCAAGTCATTCGCTTCAAGTCCGCCATAATCCTGATTATCAGGTTCTGCATCAGGTTCCTGTATCGCATCAATATCATCGACACGATAAAGATTATGCCTGTTGCGGAATTGTTCCAAAGCAGTATTAACTGTTATCCGTCGCATCCAGCCTTCAAAAGAACCTTCATGTTTATACTGACCGAGGTTTTCAAATATCTTTATAAACCCTTCCTGCAAAATATCCCTGGCCTCATCATCATTTCCTGAATACTGTAGACATACGGCATATAGCTTACTTGCATGCCTTCTGTACAAAAGTTCCTGATCCCTTCTGTCACCTGCAAGACAACCTTTTATTATTTTTTTTATCTCCGACAAGGTTTTTTCCCATTTGAGAAGATAAAAATATAAAATTATTGTCTTAAATACCAGAAATTCTTTAAAAGATTGATGTTAAATGCCGAAAAAAGGTTGCGTTCAGTGGGTATCAGAGATTTATTACCTCTCCGTACGCAGCAGCAGCAGCCTCCATAATTGCTTCTGACATTGTGGGATGAGGATGAACTGCTTTAATAATTTCATGAGCAGTGGTTTCAAGTTTCCTGGCTACTACAATCTCAGCAATCATCTCTGTTACATTGGCTCCAATCATGTGTGCGCCGAGCAGCTCTCCGTATGCTGCATTAAAAATCAGCTTGACAAAGCCCTCCTTTGTACCCGATGCGGTAGCTTTACCTGAAGCAGAAAATGGGAATTTCCCTACTTTTATTTCATAACCTGCTTCCCTGGCTGCCGCTTCCGTAAAACCGCATGATGCTATTTCCGGATTAGTGTAAGTACATGCAGGAATGTTTTTATAATCAAGAGGTTCCACTTCAACCCCTGCTATCTTTTCAATACAAATAATTCCTTCTGCAGAGGCAACGTGGGCAAGAGCCGGTCCCTGAACAATATCGCCGACAGCAAAAACACCCGGGACAGATGTCCGGTAATAATCGTCAACGACGACTTTACCCTTTTCTGTTTTAATACCTGTTTTTTCAAGGCCGATACCTTCTAAATTTGTAGTGACACCTACTGCCGAAAAAACAATATCTGTTTCTATTATTTCAGCCCCTTTTGGAGTTTTCATAGTAACAATGCATTTATCTTTTGATGTATCTACAGACTCTACAGACGAATCAGTCATTATCTTCATCTTCATCTTTTTAAACGATCGCTCGAGTTGTTTTGAAACTTCTTCATCTTCATTTGGTACAATTCTTGGCAGAAATTCAACGAGGGTAACGCTAGTTCCGATAGATTGATAAAAATTTGCGAATTCGCTGCCGATGGCTCCCGATCCGACAACGACCATGGTAGAAGGTTGTTTTTCAAGCGTCATAGCTTCGCGGTAACCAATTATTTTCTTTCCATCCTGCTTAAGATCCGGCAGCTCCTTCGATCTGGCACCGGTAGCGAGAATAATATTTTTTGCCGAATAATTTTTTCTGTTCCCGTCCGACTCTTCCACTTCAACCATATTGTTCCCTGTAAGACGGCCAAATCCTTTCAAATGCACAATATTGTTTTTTTTGAAAAGGAACTGAATTCCTTTGCTCATTCCATCTGCAACATTTCTGCTTCGGGATATAATCGCATTGAAATCCGGTTTTGTCTCACCCAAAATATTAATTCCATAATCTGATGCATGAGTCAGGTATTCGAAACACCTGGGCGCTCTTTAAAAGAGATTTGGTGGGGATACAACCCCAGTTAAGACAAATACCTCCGAGTTCAGCCCTTTCAACTACTGCAACATTCATTTTAAGTTGTGATGCCCTTATTGCTGCAACATAGCCACCGGGCCCACTGCCGATTATAATAAGATCGTAATCCATTGTATATGTACTATTTATTATGAAAATTATTCTTAAATATTTTTTTTCAAACCCAGCTATATATTAAAGGTTGTATCCGGATTTTGATATTCTCTTTATTAACTGGCTCGCCCCTTTCGCTATAACCCATATTATCACCAGGGTAAAAATTATAGTAGCGCCTACAGGTATCCCTGCATAATATGAAATAGCATAACCGGCTGCAGTACCGACGAATCCTGCAAAAATGGATAATAAGACTATTTTGAAATAGGTCTTCGTGAATAGCATGGCAATATTTGGAGGAATAGTCAGCAACGAGATAACCAGAACCACACCGGCCATCCTTATATTTAAAACTATTGTAAGCGCTATCAACGATGTTGTAATGTACTTAAATATATCAACATATGATGAGTAAGTTCTCGCAAATACCTCATCGAAAGAAATATAAAGTATGGTCCTGTAAAATATCCCGAAATAAAGGATAAGGATCACAGACATTATTCCCAATGCTATAATATCAGCGTTAGTGACTGTAAGTATACTGCCAAAAAGATAACTCATAAGGTTGGGAGTATATCCGGGAGTCAGGTAAATGAAGATTATTCCGATTGCCATTCCGAAGGCCCATAACATACCTATAGCCGAGTCTTCCCTGATTTTTTGCTTAACAGAAAGATATTCAACACCAAGAGCAGACATAATACCAAAAACAGCTGCTCCTATAACAGGGTTTATTCCGATAAAATATCCGATTCCAATACCACCGAATGAGGCATGTGTTATACCTCCGCTTAGGAAGACCATTCGTTTCGAGACAATATATGTTCCCGCTAATCCGGCAGTTATGCTTGCAAATATGGCTCCGAGGAGCCCTTTGATAATAAATTCATATTGAAAAATACTGGCTGCCACTATTTATGGTATTTAAGTACTGTATGGGGAACATCTCCGTGTGTAACAAGTTGAATCGGACATCCGTAGGAGAGCAGATCTTCATTTGTGATCTCGTTCGAAGGATGATAATGAAGACTCCTGTTAACGCACGCAAAAGATTTAATATGAGATGAAATTGTTCCGACATCATGAGAAACCATCAGAATCGCCATCCGTTTATTGAGGTCCCTCAGTTTTTCATAAAAATCATTCTCAAAAGTTGTATCTACAAAATTGCCCGGCTCGTCAAGCAGCAGTAATTTTGGATTTCCAATAATGGCGCGCCCGAGTAAAACCCTTTGCATTTGTCCACCTGACAATTCATTCAATGTTGAGCCGGCCATTCCTGCCAGTCCCAGTTCATCAATCACCATCCCTGCATTCTTCTTATCAGCTGATGACATTCCGGAAATGATCTTTTTATTAATCATGAGGCCCGAAAGAACAATATCGGACACGGTAACCGGATAATTTATATCACCAGTCGACATCTGAGGGAGATAACCAATAGCGTTTCTGTTCAAAAGAGTGCTATTAAATACTATTTCACCTTTGAATGGTTTAAGCAACCCAAGAATTACTTTTAAAAGTGTTGTTTTGCCACCACCGTTCGGACCAATAACACCTATAAAATCACTCTCATTGACTCTGAGATCAACTTCATGCAGTACAACGTTAGCACCATAAGAAGCTGATAAAGAATGCATTTCGAACAGGTTGGCCATAACTTCAGATTATTTTGAACTTTCAATTAAACTTTCATGTAAAGCATTTATAATATCCATAGTCGCTCTTTGCCAGTCTTCCGATAAAGGATCAATAATTCTGATTCTCCCTCCGATCTCACCGGCAATGGCTTTTGCATTTTTGGTATCATATTCCTTCTGTACGAAAATTGTTCTGAGACCATCTTTCCTTGCACGGTCGATAAGTTCTTTCATTCTTGAGGGAGGAGGTTCTTTGCCTTCAAATTCTACCGCAATCTCTTCAAGACCATAATCCCTTGCCAGGTATCCCAGGTTTGGATGATAAATCATGAATGACTTTTTCTGTATACCTGAGAAAAGTTCATGAGCCTTGTTATCTACCTCATGGATTTTTGAAATAAGATTCAGATAGTTTGTCTCATACTTCTGCTTATGTGCCGTATTCAATTCACATAATAAATCTTTGACTGAAGAGGCCATAATCATGGCACATTTAGGAGATACCCAATAATGCGGATCTGCCCCTTCAACCTGATCCTCTTCATGATGATGCCCGGAAATCAGAGGATCAATTTTATCACCTAATGATAATTCCTTCATCGATTTATTTGTCTCGTAAAAACGGTCAAGCCATGTTATTTCAAAACCCAGGTAACCGTTGCTTATATAAGCGATTGATTTTCTGAGTTTGTTTACCTGTTCAGGAAAAGGTTCATAAATATGAGGGTTGGATCCAGCCGGAACCATTACATTAACCTGGAAATCATCACCCGCTATTTCTTCGACAAAATATTTAAAAGGAGCAATGCTTACGGTAATAATTTTTTCATTGCTATCATTCCGTTGATTTCCGCATGAAACAAAAAAAATAATTATCAGAAAACAGAAAATATTTCTCATTTAACAGGAAATTCAATGTCAGGTACAAATTTAACATATAACAGAACAAATGGTTTAAGTGTTGTAAATAAAATAATATAAGCTAATTTTGAAAATGATTTAACAGAAAATCCATTTTCTGCCTAATGAAGAATAAAGGAGAGATACTTGCTTTAATACTGAAGAATTTCAAAGATTGTTACTTCTTTCTCCATAACACTAAAGAATTCAATGTTGTCGAAAACATTATGAATGAGGGATTTGTTTTCGAAAGTCAGCTACCTCATTCCACCGATCGGGTCAACCCGAATGAACCTATTGAAGTGACATATTTTCTTTTCCAGAGGAAAGATTATGGATCGTACACCATAATTATCGCAATTCCAAGAATTATCTATGAAGAATACTCTTCTGTTTCCAATAAAAATGATGTCGGTATAGAAGATGTTCTTACAATCACCGATCCATATTTTGGCGACAATGACGAACTGATCTATACTGTATCACCAAAACATATCCTGGGATATTTTAATATAAAAACATCTGAATTTTATCAGAACAGAAACTGGGATCCGTTTTTTAACAATTGCCACTTCAGATCACCGGCTAAAAAACATCTTAAACCCGAAGGCCGGAATTCCGGGCAGACTGAATAAAAAAAGGAGACCGGTCCCTCATGCCAGTCTCCATTATTACCCTGAATTAAACTAATAAGTCTGAAATGAGATCTTAAAAAATCCTGTTGCCTTTTCTGAAGCTATCTGAAATTTCCATTCACCTGTTTTATCCTGATTTTCAGTTTCAGAAATGGTGAAAGACTTTCTCCAGTTGAGGTTGCCGGCTTCATCAATAACTACATCTGAATAATTCTTTCCGTTAGGCATAACGATTTTGATATGGATATCGCCGGCTTTGCAATCACCCATAACTGACATAACAACTGTTTTAACCGTTTTTTCCACATCAAAAGTGTAATCTTTTGAAAATGTTTTTTCTTTGACTGACTTGGAATAATCCCATGTAGTCCTTTCTGAATCACCGACACCTGAATGAAGGTAGAAGTCTGGCACTATTTCTGAAGGAAAATCAAAAGGTTCATCAAATCTGAACGTTCTGTCTCCTCTTTGACCAAACATACGTAATGCATCTCCTGATCTGCCTGAACTTTCAACTTCAACCCTGATATCTTTAAGATTACTGTCAAGGGCTGATTGTTGATCCAATAAAGATTGTTCTGCCAGATCCTGGGCCTTTTTAAGCTCAAGTAAAGCTTTTTTTTGTTGTTCGATTTTCTGCTGAATAATCTTGTCATTTTCCTGTTCTTCTTTTGTCTGATCCTGGGCAATTACCTTCTGAAAGGAAGAAACAGTTGATATGAACAAAATAACCATTAAAAATAAACCTGCCTTTTTCATGACTGCCTTTTTAAGTTTGACAATGTAAAGATAGAGCCGGTCGAACTGTTATTTTGTTAACACAGGGTTAATACCGGGTTAATGTTTGGCTAATTGTTCTGAGCTATTAATAAATTGAATAATTTTGAAAATGTAAAATATTTAAGATGAAAAAAAGAAATACCGTTGAGATTCTTGGTATTGCCTCTATAATAATTCTTATATCTGTCCAGATATTTATTATAAAAGGTATCTGGAAACAGAGAGAAGAGATGTTTGTCCTCAGGTACACAATGTTGTCAAAGGATGCACTTGACGTTATTAACAGGCGAATGCAGACAGATGGTTTCGATACTGTTCGTCTCCTTTTAACCAGCTATTCGGAGCAGGCTAATAAAGAAGTACATGCAATAAAGGACGAAAAGAAGCTCAAAGCCAAAAAAAAGGAGATTCTCGATTATTTCAATAAAGTTGTATATCAGGAACAGTATCTTTCTTACCTTCTTTCATCCTATTTTGACAGGCGGGGATTTGAAAAAAAATTCAAGTTCACCATTTCATTTATCGACCTTGAGATGATCAATAATGACACAATAACTATATACAGGAATGAAGATTTCTTTAACCACCGTCCGCCAACCCAGGGTGGGAAAAAAAACCTTTCTGATAATCCCAAAGAGAAAATCCTGGTTAACATGTTCCACCTTGAAGACAATAATTACAGGCTCTTTTTTGAATATTATATCGACTTTTCCGATAAGCAAAAAGTGATTTTGAAAGAGATATCTGCCTTCTTATCAATGAGTATATTAAGTATTCTTGTAGTTGTAATTATTTTTATAATAACTTACAGGAACCTGATGGAAGAGAAGAGGCTCTCGAACCTTAAAACAGACTTTATAAACAACATGACTCACGAGTTAAAAACTCCTTTATCAACTATAACTGTTGCCGGGAAAACTCTTGAAATGATACAGATAAGAAATGATGATGCAAAGATACTTGAGACTGCAAAGCTAATCGGAAAGCAAAGTGTACATCTGAATCAGCTCATCAACATGATACTGGAGATTAGCATGTGGGAGAGAACTCAATTTCAGCTTGATAAAAAAACAGTTGAAATTGAGGAGATAATGAATGATGTGGTTGACAGTTTTAAGTCGGGTGGAGGAAACAGCGTATCGATAAATAAAAAATATAATTTAAGCGGAGTAAAAGCTGACATTGATATTGTTTATTTCACAACGTTGCTTAATAATCTTCTTTCCAACGCCGTGAAGTATTCAGACAAAGATCCGATAATTGATATTGAAGGATTCACCACGGAAAATAATATATGTATAAAAGTTGCTGACAACGGCATAGGGATAAATAAGATTGATCAAAAACATATTTTCGATAAATTTTACAGGGCCTCAACAGGCAACATACATAAATTCAAAGGATTAGGATTAGGCCTCTATTACGTTAAGAAAATAGCAGAAGCTCATGGCGGCGATGTAACTGTCAGCAGTAAACCGGGAAAAGGTAGTATATTTACTGTAACTTTGCCTAATAATTAAAATATTCGGAAAATGAAAGTTTTAATAGCTGAAGACGACAGGGATTTTGGAAATATATTGACACAATATATCACGATCAGCGGTTTTGACGTAAAACTTGGTCGCAATGGGAAGGAGGCATGGGAACTGTTTAATCAGGATAAGTTTGATATTTGTGTCTTCGATGTGATGATGCCTGAAATGGACGGATTCACACTTGCTGAAAAAATAAAGGAGTTACAACCGGATATGCCGGTCATTTTTCTTACAGCAAAAAGTCTTAAGGAGGATATTGTAAGGGGGCTGAAAATCGGTGCAGATGATTATATCACTAAACCATTTGATCCTGAGGTACTCATCCTGCGCATTAACAATATCCTTAAACGGGCATACTCCTCAGCGAATGATGAGTTCAAAGTATCGCAGACTGTTTTAAAATATAACACACTTGAACTGATTTGTGGTAATTCAAAAGAAAAGCTTACCTTAAAAGAAGCACAGCTATTAAAGTATTTCATCATTAACAAGAATAAAATACTTGCAAGGGAAGATATCCTTACAGAGATCTGGGGCGAAGATGATTATTTTCTTGGAAGAAGCATGGACGTGTTTATCAGCCGCTTAAGAAAGTATGTCTCAGAGGATAAAAATATTGATATACGTACAGTAAGGGGCACAGGGTTTATACTGGAAGAGATAAAGAAGGAAGAATAAAACGGTTTGACGTTTATGTTCTGCTGCCAGAAGAAAACAAAAAAGCTGCCTCTTTCTGAAGCAGCCTTTTAATATGTTTTAAAATTCTCAGATCTTAATTGTTAATTCGTAATTCCTAATTCGTAATTACTTCTTAGTGCCAAGTACTTCATTTACTTTATTATACAGATCATCGCCCCTTAGGTTTTTACCAATTATTTTCCCAGTTTCATCTAAGAGAAAATTAGCCGGAATAGAATTTACAGCATATAATTTAGCTGCTGCATTGTTCCAGTACTGAAGGTCTGAAACATGTGTCCAGGTAAGTTTGTCATCGGCTATTGCCTTAACCCAGGGTTCCTTCTTCTGATCAAGTGACACACCAAATACGTCAAATCCCTTTTTATGGAATTCAGCATATACTTTTACAACATTCGGATTTTCATGGCGACAAGGACCGCACCAGGAAGCCCAGAAGTCGATCAGCAACAATTTTGAGCCTATCTTTGATGAAAGAGCAACTGGTTTACCGTCAGGATCATTCATTGTAAAATCAGGAGCCTTCTTACCAACAGCAACAGATTTCATAACAGTAACCCTCTCTTTCAGGGTTTTAATCTGGGGCAAATTGGAAATTGTTGTATCCAATCCATTTACCATCGATTCGATCTCTTCTGCTTCCATCTCATAACTCAGGCTTATCAAAAGAGAAGGAGAGACATAAGAAGCTGGATTATTTTTAACAAAATCCTTCTGAAGTTTCTTCATCTGGGCTTGAATAGAATCAGCCTGTTTATCCAGTTCTGCTACCCTTGCAGTATTTCCGGTCTGATTGGCAGCCTGATACTCCATGTAAATTTTTGTATATCTATCGCTCAGAGGTTTATTGGAATCAATAAAAGACTGGTACTCATCCTGAGTTTTCGACCCAGTGACTTTTGCTTTATAGAGCGAGTCAATGCTTCCGGTAACGATTATTTCAGAGTTCTCAAGATAGAATGAAGTCCCCCTTCTGGATCTGCCTGCAACAAGCTGTATCAATTGAGGATAATCAACTTTGCCACCTTTAATTGTAAATGATCCTTTTTTGGAAACTGCAGAATCAATAGTAATAGTTTTACCAGCTTCTCTCTTCTGAAGCAAAAAGGTAATAGTGTCGGAACCCTTTATTTTCCCTTTAACAACATAATGTGGTTTGGAAGTACAGGCAGCTATAAATACAGTAACTACAAGCAGATAGATGATCTTTTTCATATTAAAATTTTAATTATATTTCTGTTTAAATCTGATTTAATTCGCGCAAAGATATGAATTATTGTTTATTAAGTTCGCCTTTTAAAGTATTTGTCAAGTAAAATAACAGCTGCATGATACGACGTTATTCCTCCCTGATATAAAAGTTTTTCAAGTTCGGGTCTCAACGACTTTACTTCTTCATGATTGTAGAATGAGTTATTCAGACACTCCACTATTGTATTATGCATCCGTACAACTTCCTGTTGCCTTCTGAGTTCCTCAAAATAACCTGATTTCCTGGTGAATGTAATAAATTCCATTATGATTTTCCAGAGTTCATTAATTCCTGAATTTGTCAGGGCGGAACATGTGATTACCTGCGGAACCCATCCCGATGGTTTTGGAGGAAACAGATGAAGAGTATTCTGAAATGAAACTTTTGCTCCCTCTGCAACCATTTTATTGGATCCATCGGCTTTGGTAATTGCAATTATATCTGCCATCTCCACAATACCGCGTTTAATTCCCTGAAGTTCATCGCCGGCACCTGTAAGCATAAGAAGAAGAAAAAAATCAACCATCGAATGAACTGCTGTTTCAGATTGACCCACTCCAACAGTCTCAACCAATATTGTATCGAAACCAGCTGCTTCACATAATATTATTGTTTCCCGTGTTTTCCTAGCAACACCTCCCAGAGCACCTGCTGCAGGAGATGGTCTGATAAAAGCATCCGGATGATTAGCAAGTTTTTCCATTCGCGTTTTATCACCCAGAATACTTCCCTTCGTCTGTTCACTGCTGGGGTCAATCGTAAGTACGGCAAGTTTCCTTGCTTCATCTGTTAAATGTAATCCAAAAGTCTCAATGAAGGTGCTTTTCCCGACTCCCGGAACGCCTGTTATTCCAATCCTTATTGATTTAGAACTGTAAGGGAGGCATTTCTCAATAATCGATTGTGCCTTATCATAATGTTCAGACAAGGAACTTTCCACCAATGTTATAGCCTGACTTAAAATGGTTGTGTTACCTGAAAGAATGCCAGCAACATATTCATCCACTGCGTATTTCTTCCATCGCTTTCTTCCTGATTTTATAAGATCAGGATTAATGCCTGCCGGTTGTGGAATACCTTCCTGAACCTTCAGAGCACTCTTATATTCCTTTTTTTTATCCATCAGTCTGGCAAGCTACTATAAAAAACAAAAGGGTGTAATATTATTATCAGACACCCTTTTGAATAATACTATAAATATACTGATCGTTCTGAAATCTATTTTACAATGGCGGGTTGTTCTACATCAGCATTCAACATAAGGACCACTTCCGAATTCTTCGGATCGTTGTCATATACATAGATAGCTTTTGTGACTTTACCGACATAACTACCCGAATTGAATACTGCTTTGATTGAACTTGATTCTCCGGGTTTAACTCCGACTCCCTGATTACCCTGCTGAACTGCCGTACAACCGCAGGAAGATCTTAAGTACCTTATTACCAAATCTCTTTTCCCTTCATTTGTAAATTTAAATTCAACTTCGTTTTGAGTGGAACCTTTTATTTTACCAAGATCAACTGTGGTTGTGGCAAGCTTAAATACAGGAGCATTCTCCATCTCTTCTTTTGAAAGAGTAGAAAAATCCTCAACGAGATCAGCTGAAACATAGTAATATACATTTTCCTGAACAGTAGAATCGATTTTTATTTTGACCATATCACTTACATTTCCCCAACCCGGATTTTTTGTGGCATCATAAGTCCCTTCCACCATGCCTTTCTGGCCCGGTTTAAGGGTTTGTGGATTGACATTAAGAGAAAGATGTGCTGGTAAACCAACAAATTGAACCGTAACAGGAGCGGCGGAAGTATTAATAAGTTGCATCACCCTTATCTTTTTTTCTGTTTTCTTAACATTTGTAAAAGCTAGATGGTTACTCTCAAATCTCACGGCCCCAACCGGAAATGTAAATAACTCTTCTACAGTTTTTTCATGCGGAACAACCTCACCTTTAATTACAAGAACCGTAACCTGAGGTTTTGTGTTGGCATATACTGAAAGAGTTTTGCTGAACTGTCCTGGTCTGTCTTTTGGATCATATATTGCAGTAACTTTGCCTTTTTCTCCGGCCGGTATTGGTTGCTTTGTCCATTCAGGTGTCGTACATCCGCATGATGCAACAACGTTTTGGATTACAAGTGGTTCAGTACCAGTATTGGTTACAATAAAATCGAAAGTCTGCCTCCCAGCTTCTTCTTTGAAGGTTCCGAAATCGTGTTCAGTAACCGATAGCTGCATTGTTGTCTGTGCTACCTGTGCTTTCACTAATACTCCAAAATTAAGGAGAGAAAGAAATAAAAATAATCTTTTCATATCAATTTATGGTTTTAGAATTTTGAATAATTAACTTATATTTTTCTACAAATATATAACAATGTAAAATGAAATTCTCTATTATAACACTTCCTATCTTGTTTTGGTTGCATTGTAAAGTCCAAAAATTATACCGAAAATGAATTTCAATAAAGTCTGGTAAAAATAATAAAGTTTAAGTTTTTAAGATAGTTTAAAACAGAATATCATTAGTTTTGCCGGGTGACCCGGATTCTTTGGAACAAAATTTGCTATAATGAAATCCGGTTTATAGTATGAATGTTTTAGAAATGAAATATACTAGAAGACTGATTACCACCATTATAATTTGCATAATTTACTTAAATGCAAGCGGTCAGTTTTATAATGGACTTCAAATGTCTTTTGGGAAAAACAAAGTTCAGTACTTCGACTACTTCTGGCAGTACTACCGGTTCGATAATTTCGATTGCTATTTTAATGAAAACGGAGCTGATCTGGCTCAATTCACGGCAGAATATGCCAAAAAAAAACTAGCTGAAATTGAAGATTATTTCGATTACACTCTCGATAAAAGACTTATTCTAATCATCTTCAATAATAGTGCCGAATACAAACAATCCAATATAGGCCTGGTCACTTTCGATGCTGACAGCTATAATGTCGGCGGGTTCAACAGGATAATTAAAAATAAGGTTATGCTATACTATGAAGGTGATCATGTGGCATATGAACGACAGATCGCCTCTTCAATAGCCGAAGTGATAATCAATGAAATTTTATACAACGCCGATACCAGAGATAGAACATCCAGCACTTCGCAGATCTATATGCCAGACTGGTATATGAAAGGTCTTACACGTTATATCGCTTATGGTTGGGACTTTGAAGCTGAAAACAGGGTTAAGGATGGTCTCAAATCGGGAAAATTCAAAAATATAAGCCATCTTGAATATGACGATGCAACCGATGCAGGTCAGTCATTCTGGAGATTTATCGGGAAAGTATATGGCGAATCGCTGATCCCAAATATTATATACCTGACAAAAATCTATAAAAATGTTGATGATGGCTTCCTTTATGTTACAGGCAAGGATCTGAAAGATTTAATGAAAGAATGGAAAAAGTTCTACCTCAATGAGTATTCCGGCGACAAGAATGCTCCGTCTGATGACAAGAACACTGTGAGAAAATCAAAGAAAGAGCAGATTTACCAGCAGGTAAAAATCAGTCCCGGTGGAGAATACATTGCTTATGTGACAAACGATTGGGGAAGAAAACGAGTCTGGCTGTACAACCAGTCAACAGGAAAACAAAAAATTATTTTCAGGAAAGAACCAAAGTTCGAACAGGTAACTGATAACACTTATCCGGTGATTGCCTGGCACCCCAACGGTAAAATCCTTACTTTCATAAACGAAGAAAAAGGTGGACTGGTTATGTATTTTTACAGGATCAATGAAAAAACTACCGAAAAAAGGAACCTCCTTTATTTTGATAAAATCCTGGATTTTTCCTATTCACCTGAAGGATCACGTCTTGTTTTTTCTGCCGTAAAAGACGGTAATACAGATATATACATTCACACAATCTCTTCAGGAACCAATGAACAGATCACCAGGGATATTGCAGATGATCTTAATCCATCCTTTCTCAGAGATTCTCCCGATGAGATCATTTTCTCCTCAAACCGGATGTCTGATACTCTTACCAATACAGCTGATCCGTTTGAAAAACTATCTCCGACTTTCGACCTTTTTACTTACAACATTGAAAAAAGAAGCAATGTTCTTGTGAGACTATCAGAAGGTAAATATGCCGACAGGTTTCAGCCTTCAGGAATTGCAAAAAATATGTTCGCATACATAGGCAACCAAAACGGGATATTTAATATGTATACTGCAAATTTTGACAGTTCGATAAATTATATTGATACGACAACCCATTACAGATATTACATTAATTCCAAACCTGTTACTAATTATGACCGGAACATTATCAACCAGTCAGCCATAAATGGATCAGATTCATATGGTGAACTGCTTTTCAGCAAAAGAAAGTATGTTTTAAGAAAAGGATCCCTCATTGAATCAAATGCCGTACCTGATACGGAAATTGCAACAAGTGTGTTCCGGAAAGAAAAAAATCAGTTTATACATAAAGCCGACAGCATAGAACAGCTAAGACAATGGCTCATTGTTGAAGATAAAAAAAGAAGAGATACGCTTAAAAAACCTATCTACGAGTATTACCTTAAAAATGAACCCATTGATATAAATCATTACATCTTTGAGAAGGAGAAGGAAAACTACTATAGTAATTTATGGCGTAAGAAATACCTGGATATCGATCTTGATACCGGGCACATTGGCCTGCCCGTGATCAGGATATATCAACCGTCTTTCTATAATAATTATATAGCCACTCAGATAGATTTCAGTTTCCTGAATGATTCTTATCAGGTATATACCGGAGGAGCTCCCTATTTTAATCCGGGGGTGAATCTATTTACAAAAATCGGGACACTCGATCTGTTTGAAAACTACAGGGTTACAGGAGGATTCAGATTCTCCGGGAATTTCGACAGCAACGAATATCTTCTTAGCGTTGAGAACCTTAAAGGAACTTTCGATAAACAGTTGATTTTCCATCGAGTGTCATATTATGTCTCATCGGGTGATACCCTGGTTAAAACACACTCCGAAAACCTATATTTTTCCTTATCAAAACCTATTAACCCCGTTCTTGCAATAAAAGGGACAATCTCATACAGGTGGGATCAGAATGTTTATCTGGCCACCGATATTGCTTCGCTCAATCACAAAGATTACTCACAGCAATGGGCCAGTCTGAAAGGGGAAGTGATTTATGACAACACACGTAACAGATGTATAAACATCTTATTTGGGACCAGATTTAAAATCTTTGGCGAGTATTATAAAGAACTCACTCAAAATAATTCCGATATGATCGTTCTTGGTGTAGACTTCAGAAAATACATACGTATTCACAGAGAACTGATCTGGGCCAACAGGTTTGCAGCAAGTACCTCTTTCGGCCCTACAAAACTGATCTATTACCTGGGTGGTGTTGATAACTGGACGGGATTATTCAGTAAAGCTCCCACCTTCGATAATTCAATACCTGTCACTCCAAATGTGAACTATGGTTTTCAGGCTCTTGCTACCAATATGAGGGGTTTCTCGGAGAATGTGAGGAACGGAAATAGTTTCGCCCTGATAAACAGTGAATTAAGATGGCCATTTATCAGATATTTTGCAGGTCATCCATTGAGGTCAAATTTCCTCAACAGTTTACAGATTATCGGATTTGGTGATGTGGGGACAGCGTGGTCAGGGAAATCCCCGTGGTCGGGCAATAATGGTTATGATACGGAAAAAATTACTAGTGGACCGGTTACTGTCACGCTGGATTCAAACAGGGATCCTATTGTAGAAGGGTTTGGTGCAGGGTTAAGAGCCCAGTTGTTGGGCTATTTCATAAGAGCCGATTGGGCCTGGGGTATCGAGGATCATTACATTTTGCCTTTGGTATTTTACCTCTCATTAAGTCTCGATTTCTAAAAGACTCCTTATAACTGGTTATAATATAGTTTCCTGGCCAGGTTATATGAATAATCCTGGTTCACTCCTTCTCGCAGTAAACCAGGTACTTAGAAGCATAATCCCATTATATTTACTATGTTTTTTTTCCAATTAAAAAAATTAAGGTATTTTTGTACACTTAATGTAATTAACCAATCAAAAAATAATCGAAATGGCTTACAAAATTAGTGAAGATTGTACTGCTTGCGGAACATGTATTGATGAATGTCCTGTTGAAGCAATATCAGAGGGCGACATCTATAAAATTGATCCGGATGTATGCACCGACTGCGGTGCCTGTTCTGATGTTTGCCCGGTCGAGGCTATTCATCCAGAATAGTATTACAATTTTAAGGAACTGAAGGCTGTACCGATTGATACAGCCTTTTTTATCGTGGACTGTATTTGGCTTTTTCTAGAATTCCCTGCACATCAGTATTGTTCATTAACTCTTTAATATTAATTCCCGGGTTTTTCATCATATAAGATTCAACTATCCTGAAGCCCAGCCATATAGCTGCCCTTCCAGGAGATTCTTTAGTGAAATAGCTTGTGAACGGAGCTTCCCCTGTGAGTTTACGTATTGTTAACTGATCGCTTTTAAATAACAGATCATTTTCGATAAGATATTTCCACATCTGGCTTTCATTGTTTTTGCAGAATGTCATCTGATCGTGCGTGAAACCAAAGATAATTTCATCAGTAGTTTCAGGTAACGTGCATTTTTCAAAATATTTAAGCTTTCCATTATGAATCATCTCGGCCATTACATTATCAACATGATACTTAAGTGCTGCAAAATCCCACTCTGAGGCTCCCCAGCTATATATACAATCAGGAACAATATTCTCCCTGGTCATTCTGGCTGCCATATATTTGTATATCTCAAGCCTCGGATAAAACTCACAATCAGCACCCAGATACCTGTCCAACCCGATGCCAAGCAGAGAATCTCCGATAATAATACTATTATTAAACCCTGTGATGCAAGTAAATACACCTGGTAGGCTTCTCTCCGGAAAATAATAGAGATAATGACGAAATGCTTCCTGAAGCTCCTTCTCAATTTCCATTACATCGGGATATTGCTTCATTGTCAGCGCAAAAACATCATTATTTTGTTTATCAGTGCAGAATCTTACAAGGGAATCGCCAAATGAAGAGTCATTAATATCACCAGCATTAATTACATAGCTGAATAACTGAAGAAACCCATCGTACTTTTTCCTGAAGGAAGGAACCATGGTTGGAATTTCATTTGGACTCAACGAGAATAAATCCTTCTCAAGCCTCTTTACCTCAATTCTTACCTTAATGGTAGAAGTATTAACTTTATAATGATTTTTTTTACAGGATGTCATTACCGGAATGGTCAATAAAAAAAAGATAAAAATGATAAATCGGATTTTCATAAGATTCTTTGTTTTTAGTATTCAAAAATAAACACTTCTTCGATTATAGGAGAACAATTTAAAACAGTACAACGACTTCTCTTTTTATTTATTATTTTTACATAAGATTAGTAAATATTGATTGAATTTATTATGAAAATTCTAAAATTCCTTCAGAACAGGTTGATTACAACCTTGCTTTTTGTGCTTTTCCTTGTTATTCCTCACCGCGTAATTCAGGCACAGCAAAAAATAAGTTTCGGAATACATGCCGATCCGTCTGTCTGCTGGTTTTCGACAGACATTAATGAAATAAAAAATGACGGTGCCAGGGCCGGCTTCAATTTTGGATTGACCTTTAACAGATATTTCAGTTCAAACTATTCTTTTTCAACAGGGATAAGTCTGATGAATGCAGGGGGTAGACTTGTCAGCAAGGATACGATTAAAATGAGGTTTCCAGATTACACTTCAACAGTTTTACCAGGAAAACCTGTTGTCTATACTATTCAATATCTGGTAATCCCTATTGGGTTAAAGCTTCAGACAAACCAGATTGGATACCTCACTTTCTTTTCCGATTTAGGACTCGATCCCAAAGTTGTTATCGGAGGCAAAGCAGATATTCCTTCGCTTAATATCACAGGTGAAAATGCAATGAATGAATTGAATAAGTTCAACCTTTCATATCACATTACAGTTGGAACCGAATATTCTCTGGGAGGAACCACGGCAATTGTACTCGGTTTGAATTTTGATAATAATTTTCTTGATATAACAAAAGACAATGCAAATCAACCTAAAGACATAGTATCGCATAAGATTTTGAGTTTCAGACTTGGTGTTAATTTTTAACCGGATGTTGATGAAAATCACCATTGCACAATTGAATTATCATATCGGGAACTTTGCAAGGAATAAAGATTTAATCTGTGATGCAATTAAAAAAGCAAAAACTGAAGGATCTGATCTGGTAATTTTTTCAGAACTATGCATACCCGGGTATCCTCCGCTTGATTTGCTCGATCGACTTGATTTCATCGAAAAATGCAACCTTACTGTAAATGAGATAGCTGAAGAATGTAAGGGAATTACAGCTATTGTTGGCTCTCCTACTCTAAATAAAAAACCGGAAGGTAAAAAGCTCTTCAATTCTGCGTTGGTTCTGTCAGAGGGGAAAGTTATATTTTCAGCCAATAAAGCACTTTTACCTACTTATGATATTTTCGACGAATACAGGTACTTTGAACCGGAGAATCGTTTCAAAGTATTTTCATTCAAAGGATTAAACCTTGCTATAACCATTTGTGAAGATCTCTGGGATGAACAACCATTCGACAACGAATTTGAAAAAACCAGATTGTACACTCTCTCTCCAATGGAAGAGCTTACAAAACTGAATCCTGATATCATTATCAATATAGCTGCTTCCCCTTTCTCGTATTCCAAAATTGAAGCTAAAGAAAACATCTTCAGATCTAAAGCTGTTAAATACAAAATTCCTGTAATTTCAGTTAACCAGACAGGTGCAAATACAGAGCTTATTTTTGATGGCGCTTCAATTGTTGTGAACAAAAAGGGTGATATTTTTAATCAGCTTCCTTTTTTTGAGGAAGCAGTCAGAACATACTTATTCGATAATATAAATTCGGATTCTGTTGCCCTGCAAGGAACTATGCACGAACCAATACCGCTTATCCACAAGGCTCTTGTGACAGGGATCCGTGACTATTTTACAAAAACAAATTTAAAAAGCAGTATTATCGGGCTCTCCGGAGGAATCGATTCAGCCATCTGCCTCTGTCTTGCCGTTGAGGCCCTGGGACATGAAAACGTAAGAGCATTGCTGATGCCTTCGCGTTATTCATCGGACCATTCTGTTAAGGATGCCGTTGCCCTTACCAATGGCCTCAATGTACAATTTGATATAATAAACATTGAAAAACCATTCAGCTCATTTGAGCATGTACTTGCTCCTTTATTCGAAGGAAAAAACAGAGACATAACTGAGGAAAATATTCAGGCGCGTATAAGAGCCATTCTGCTCATGGCTGTTTCGAACAAGTACGGCTGTATTGTTCTTAATACATCGAACAAAAGCGAGGCTGCTGTCGGATATGGAACACTCTACGGAGATATGGCAGGAGGATTATCCATTATTGGAGATGTATATAAGACTGACATTTACAGGCTTGCAAATTATATTAACAGGGATAAAGAGATTATTCCACTTAACATTATTACAAAGCAGCCATCCGCTGAACTCAGACCTGACCAATTTGATACAGATTCACTTCCTGATTATAACATCCTAGATGCAATTTTGTACCAATATATTGAATTACAAAAGCCTGCCGGAAAGATAATCCGTGAAGGATCAGATAAGGATACTGTATTAAAAGTAATCAGGATGATTGACTTCAATGAATATAAAAGATACCAGGCCCCACCTGTATTAAGAATTTCGTCTAAGGCATTTGGAGCTGGCAGAAGAATGCCTCTCGTTGCTCGGTATTAATAATGTTCAACCACAACCTGAACTAATATTCTTCAAAAATTATCAGCTAAAAATTGCAATCATGATATAAATCATATTTTTGTTTTTACAAATATGTTGTAAAACATATAGCAAGAAACTGTCTATGTGATCTTTACAACTGTCTGTAATTGAATATGTTAAAAAATGTTAATTTAAACTCTACCCATTTCTTTTATTACCTTTGACATGCTATTTAACATAATTAATTCATGCAATATACTGATCCGTACATAGAGTTATGCCTTGAAGGTTCTTCTTCCATTTTCAAAGGATTAAATCCGAAAGATAAAGAGGCGATTGCAGAAAATCATACGCTTGCAATCATTAAGAAAGGAGATTTTTTATTTAAAGAAGGTGAAAAGCCACATGGGTTGATTTGTCTGGCTTCAGGAAAAGTAAAAGTTTTCAAAGTGGGAGTTGGTGAAAGAGAACAGATTCTGAAGATGATGAGACAACAAGGATTAATAGGTTACAGGGCACTTTTTTCTGACAATGTCTGGCCGGTTTCAGCTTCAGCGGTTGAAGATTCTGCAATCTGTGTTTTTGAAAAGAATTCTTTTGTCAGGATACTAAAGAAAAATCCTGATCTATCCTTGAGATTTATCAAGTTTATAGCTGAAGAACTTGAGTTTTCAAACAACAGGATTGTATCTCTGACTCAGAAACATATCAGGGCTCGTCTGGCTGAAACATTATTGATTTTGCGCGATACCTATGGTTATGATGCAGATGGAAAAACAATCCGGATATTTCTTTCAAGGGAGGACATTGCCAACCTTTCGAATATGACTACATCAAACGCTATCAGGACACTTTCAATCCTGGCTGCTGAAGGATACATTGAAATTAAAGGAAGAAAGATCAGCATCCTTGACAGCTTAAATCTTGAACACATTAGTGAGTTAGGCTGATGTACCAGAGGAATATTTACAGCTTATTCTCTGAAGAAGACTCTTTTCACTCGTCCCGGAATTGTGGTAAGTATCTCATAGGGAATAGTCTGACATTCCCTGGCAATTTCATCGATCGTAATGTTCTTGCCAAAAATCTCAGCCTCATCGCCGGGATCCGCATTTA
This sequence comes from uncultured Bacteroidales bacterium, assembly GCA_963838215.1. Lineage (GTDB taxonomy): Bacteria > Bacteroidota > Bacteroidia > Bacteroidales > VadinHA17 > LD21. The sequence continues at coordinate 1,132,811 of CAWIQG010000003.1, forward strand.
ACCCTGTAATATCTGCCATACACATATCCATGCAAATATTTCCGATGATATGTACTTTCTGACCCCGAATATACAGGCTTCCATTCCTGTTTCCCAGTTTCCGGTTCAAACCATCTGCGTAACCAACCGGCAAGATTGCAATAATTCTTTCACTATCTGATACATCAGCACAGCCATACCCTACCGGTTCGCCTGCTCTGATTTTCTTTATCTGAGAAATTCTCGTTTTGAATCGTCCTGTTGTTCTCAGAGTCAGACCCTCGTAATTTCCAATACCGTACATACCAATACCCAGACGAACCATTTCAAATTGATATTGCGGGAAACGCGTTATGCCTGAAGAATTAAGTATATGCCGAAGAAAAGGATATCCGGTACCATCGTGAATCTGAGAAACAGCCTTAAGGAATACTTCTACCTGCCGCTGACTAAAATGATCCAGGGCAGGATCTTCGCTTGCTGCCAGATGTGAAAAAACCGAAATGATCTTTATACACTCTGTTGCTTTAATTCTTTCAGACAGGGTTTCGACATCTTCAGGCATGAAACCAAGCCTATGCATTCCTGTATCGATTTTTATATGAACAGGATAATTAATCAGCCCATGTCTTGAAGCTATGTCAATAAAGTTATCAAAGCAGGAAAAACTAAATATTTCAGGTTCAAGATTATATTTTATTATTATTTCCGATGCTGAAGGATCTGGATTCATGACAAGTATTGGTAATGTCACACCAGCATTTCTCAATTCAACACCCTCATCTGCAATTGCTACAGCAAGATAGCTTACGCGGTGGTATTCAAGCAATGCTGCAATCTCGGCCGGTCCTGCTCCGTATGCAAATGCCTTAACCATTGCCATAATTCGCGTGCCGGGTTTCAGATGCCCCCGGAATTCATTCAGATTATGTGAGATTGCATCCAGATTAATCTCAAGGACTGTCTGATGAACCTGCTGCTCAAGCAGTTTACCTATTTTCTCAAATTCGTATATCCTAGCTCCTTTCAGCAGAATAATTTCATTTCTGAAATCAGCTCCGTTAAAGCTATGAATAAACTCATCGGTTGAATAGAAAAACCTGGCAGTATTAACAAATAATGCACTATTTCTGACGAGAGCCTGCCCTATTCCAATGAATTTTTCAACCCCGGTTTTTTTCAGTAATCCTGCTACCTCGCCGAATAATTCATCTTCATTTCTTCCACTCTGAACAAAATCAGAAAGAATTAATGTAGTTTTCCTGCCATTTTGCGACTTAAGGTATTCGAGGGCCATGCCAAGTGAACCCGGATCAGAGTTATAGTAATCTTCAATAAGCTGACAATTATTGATACCGCTCTTCATCTCCATTCTCATAGCAACAGAGACAAGTCCTGCAAGCCCTTTTGCAATTATATCTGCTCCGGTTCCCAACGACAGGCAAACAGATGCTACAGTAATAGCATTTTCAACGGAAGCCCTGTCTCTGAACGGAATTTCAAAATTATAGATTATCCCGTTAAATTTCATCTGGATACAAGTACGACCTTTTGAAAGGGAATATTTTTTAGCAAATATTTTAGCTTCTGGATTTTCGAAAGACCAGTCAATCAACTTTTTTGTCTTTAAGTCTTTATCTTTAAGAATCAACTGTTCAATAAGTTTATAATCGCTGCAGAATACTATTAAAGAGGCATTTTTAAAAAGCTTAAGTTTCTCTGTTGCCTTTGATTTATTATCTGGGAAATTCTCACTATGAGCATCACCAATGTTTGTTATTACTCCAATATCCGGATTAATTACTTTCTGAAGCATCTCCATTTCCCCGGGCAATGAAATGCCAGCTTCAAATATTCCCAATTTGTATTTATCCTCCAGTTTCCAGACTGAAAGAGGTACTCCTATCTGAGAATTATAACTTTTAGGGCTTCTGATCACAGATGTTGTGAGGCCAAGAATATCTGCCAGCCACTCCTTAACTACTGTTTTTCCTGCACTTCCCGTGATTGCAATTATCGGCGATTTGAAGGTTTTTCTCTTAAAAGAAGCAATTAACTGTAGAGCTGCAATCGTATTTTCTGTCACGATAAAAGCTGCATCGGAGTATTTTTCAGGTTTCTCTGGAAGTCTTTCAACTACGAAGATCCTGATCCCTTTATGATACAGATTATCAATAAAAAGATGACCATCGTGATTTTTGCCGCTTATAGCAAAGAAAACAAGTCCTTCAGCATAACTTAAATGTCTGCTGTCAGTAACTATGTCGGTCATCAGTAAATCAGACGGACCAGTCAGCTTACCCTTAACAGTTTTAGCAATGTCTGATGAACTGATTTTCATCTCCTACTTAATTTTAACGCCTTATTAAAGCAAGTCCTGCAATCTGAGTCCTACTGAGCCTTCTGATCAACTCTTCGGTTTTTCCTTAAAACATTGAACCTGTGATGACCTCAATAGATCCTTTTTCCCCATTTACCCGTATTGAATTTTCAAGAAAGTCCATCTGCAGTTTATATCAGATATCTGAAAGCAAATTGTAGTTTATTCCGTAATGACTTGCAGAAATATAGTTAATTTTACAAAATAAGGAAAATGGTTTGTTAAATTACCATCAAAATGTATGGATTTCAACGCAATTATTAATTTAATTGAGAGATACTAATGAAGAACATGAAATAATCAATGATTGTAAAAAATATACCGGAATTCAGGTTATGCTTCCTGACCCTGGAAAAGTAATACACAAAACTACTTCAAATGAGTAAACTTTTTCTTGTTCCTACTCCTATCGGTAATCTAAAGGACATTACATTCAGAGCAGTAGAAATACTTGGGAGTGTCGATCTGATACTTGCCGAAGATACCCGTCAGGCAAAGAAATTGCTGAATCATTATAATATCAAAACACCTCTCAAGTCGCATCATATGTTTAATGAGCACAAAAGTGTAGAGTCGGTTTGCTCAAAGATCCTATCGGGATTGACTATCGCGCTTATATCAGATGCAGGTACGCCTGGCATTTCCGATCCGGGATTTTTACTGGTGAGAACTTGTGTTGAAAAAGATATCCCAGTTGAAACACTTACCGGGCCAACCGCCCTGATACCGGCACTGGTAAATTCCGGATTGCCATGTGACAGATTTTGTTTTGAAGGATTCCTTCCTGCAAAGAAAGGAAGAAAAAAGAGAATAGCAGGATTAATTGCGGAATCCAGAACCATGGTTTTTTACGAATCGCCTTATCGTCTTGTAAAAACACTTAATGAATTAGCCATGTATTTTGGTCCTGATCGTAAAGCATGCGTTTCGAGGGAGCTCAGCAAAGTGTTTGAGGAGAACACCAGGGGTACTTTGTCAACTCTTTCAGAACACTACACGAACAAACCACCAAAGGGAGAGATAGTTATAATAGTTTCAGGAACTTATTCAGGGGATAAGTTCAGATGCGACTTAAGATCATAAAAAAAGATCTCTTTCAGTTTAATATCCTATCCTAAGCAAAAGGAGGTTCATCATGAATATCGGACTCATTGTCAAATCCCCCGCCCAGTTTCCTGAGATTATCGTGATTCATCTTTGATCCAAGTGTAATACTTTGAGTTCCAACATCCCTGAAATCAGGATTGGCATCAATATCAAAATCATCTATATCAACAAACTGAGCTTTCTCCTCACGGAATTTCAATCTGACATCGTCGACCGGGCCGTTACGGTTTTTTGCAAGAATAATCTCGGCGATTCCCTTAGTGGAAGTACCATCTTCAAAGGTAGACATCCCAAACTTATCCTGACGATGAATAAAAACTACCATATCGGCATCCTGTTCTATTGCACCTGATTCGCGGAGGTCGGAAAGCAGAGGCCGTTTTGTGCCACCTCTCATTTCAACCGACCGGTTAAGCTGGGAAAGAGCCAGTATTGGTACATTCAGCTCCTTGGCAATACTCTTGAGCGATCGTGATATATTGCTGACTTCCTGTTCGCGGCTGCCTGCATTTTCAGGACCCGACATAAGCTGAAGATAATCAACGATAACAATATCGAGTTTGTGCTGAGCCATCAGACGCCGGCATTTGGCTCTGAGCTCAAAGATTGAAATTGCCGGTGTATCATCAATAAATATCGGGGCAAGAACCAGTTTTTTGATCCTTGTATCAAGCTGTTTCCACTCTTCTTCAGAGAGGCGTCCGTTTTTTATTTTATCGCCAGGTATGTCAGTTTCAGCTATTATTAATCTGTTTACCAGCTGAATAGAAGACATTTCGCATGAGAATATAGCAACATTCTTCCCATGATCCACAGCCATGTTTCTTGCCATTGAAAGAGCAAATGCTGTTTTTCCCATAGAAGGTCGGGCAGCAATTATTATCAATTCTGATTTCTGCCAGCCTGAAGTGAGCCTGTCTAGTTTTGTGAAACCCGAAGGGGTTCCGACCAGGGCATCTTCTCTTTTCCCTGCCGCCTCTATTTCCCTTATAGCTACCTTAATTACTTCGTTTATAGGTGCAACCTCCCGCTTGATGTTTCCTTCAGCAATCTGAAAAAGAGCATTTTCTGAATAATCCAGAAGCTCTGTCACATCATAAGTGTCGTCGAATGACCTGGTTTGAATTTCGGTTGAAACTCTTATCAGTTCACGCTGTATATATTTCTGAGCCACTATCCTTGCATGATAGTCGGCATTGGCTGCTGAAACAACTTTTGAAGTAAGCTGTGTCAGATAAACCGGGCCGCCAACACTTTCCAATTCATTATGTGCCCGAAGTTCTTCGGTAACAGTGTACAAGTCTACAGGATTTTCTTTTGTAGAGAGGTCAGAGATTGCTTTGAATATTTTCTGATGCGCTTCTCTGTAGAAACTTTCCGGTTTAAGAATATCAAGAATGGTTATTACTGCTTCCTTTTCAAGCATAATTGCACCAAGAACAGCCTCCTCCATATCATTGGCCTGAGGTGGTACCTTACCAAAATCAGGAAGGGTTGTTATAGTCGGCCTTGGGCTATTCCTTTGTTTTGCCATTAATATTATATTATTGATCTATAGCTATTTAGAAAATACCTGAATTAAATTCCGGGGCGTTTTCAAAGGTATGAATAACCATAGGTAATAATTAAAAAAGCTAAGCTATTGTTACAAACAGACAGATGTTAAAAACTTGTTGAAAAGCTAACAAACCGATCAATAACAACAAATTCAAAACCATATCGTATTTTTACAGCAAACAGATGAAGATGATAGTTTTCCCAAAAGCAAAAATAAATCTCGGATTACGTGTAACGGGAAAGCGTCCTGACGGGTATCATGACATTGAAACAATTTTTTACCCTGTCGGACTGAGAGATGCTCTTGAGTTTGTCGTTTCAAAGGAACCTTTGAACAGAGATGTACTTACTGTTACAGGAATCAGTACCGGCAGCGGACCGGATAACAACATCGTAATAAAAACCGTAAAGAAAATACGTAAAAAATATTCACTCCCTTTTTTAAAAATACATCTGCATAAAGTTATCCCGCCTGGCGCCGGTTTAGGAGGAGGATCATCAGATGCAGCCTCTCTTTTGAAAGCAATAAACATCTGTTTTGGTCTCTTTATTGATGAATATGATCTGAAAGCTATGGCCCTGGAACTGGGAAGTGATTGTCCTTTTTTTATTGAGAGCACCCCTTCTTTTGCTTCAGGCAGAGGTGAGAAATCAGAACACATAAAACCTGTTCTGACCGGCTATTACCTGGTTCTCCTCAACCTGGGAATTGTGATAAACACTAAGGAAGCTTATCTGAATTGCCGGCCTGAACAACCATCGACCAGTCTGTTGCATTTAATTGACAGTCCTGTTAACGAATGGAGGGGACGGATAATAAATGATTTTGAAGATTTTACATTTAAAAAATATCCCCAGATAGGTGACATTAAAAAAGAATTGTACAAATCGGGTGCACTCTTTAGTTCAATGACTGGCAGCGGATCGAGTGTCTACGGAATTTTTTCAGGTAAGACTAATTTACCTGATCAACTAAGTGAGAATGTGATATTTGAAGGGATGATATGATTTTCATTCCAACTCCAGTAAAAAGGTCCCTTTCGAAACTTTGTCTCCCTTCTTCACCGCAATGGTTTTCACTTTGCCATCTATGTTGCATTTTAGTTTATTCTGCATCTTCATGGCGTCCAGAATCATCAGATCTTCTCCTTTTTTAACATTTTGTCCTGGTTTGATAAGGATGTCAAGAACTGTACCTGGAATAAAACTTAAAATTAATCTTGGATCGGCAGGCTTATAAGGTTTCCTGTTTTCAAATTTGCTGCTGATCCTCGTCTTATACAAAGTGGTATCGATATTAAGGTATCCGGGGGTATCTATTTTATTCATGGTTAAATATTTTTAAACGCTGGCAATTAAAAAGGTGGAAGACCATGCTTTTTATACGGCATTGAAACATCCTTATTTTCAGATACTTCGATGGAATGCATCAGGAACTTCCTGGTTTCTGATGGCTCAATAACTGCATCGACATATCCGCGGGAAGCAGCAACATAAGGATTAGCAAACTTGGTTTTATATTCTTCAACCTTCTTTCTTCTCATTTCGTCCGGGTCATCTGATGACATGATCTCTTTTCTGAAAATGATATTAGCTGCTCCTTCAGGACCCATAACAGCAATCTCAGCTGAAGGCCAGGCAAATACAAAATCAGCACGGAGATGGCGCGAACTCATTGCTATATATCCGCCACCATAAGCTTTTCTTATTATAACAGTAAGTTTTGGCACAGTTGCCTCGCTATAGGCATAGAGAACTTTTGCTCCGTGCCGTATAACACCAGCATGCTCCTGATCTACACCGGGCAGATAACCCGGCAGATCAACGAAAGTAATAATCGGAATATTAAAAGCGTCGCAATAACGGATAAATCTTGCAGCTTTGTCAGAAGAGTCAACATCCAGAACACCTGCCATTTCCAGAGGCTGGTTAGCTACAAATCCGGTTGTACGTCCTCCCATACGGCCAAAACCGATAACCATATTCTTTGCATAAAGTTCCATTATTTCAAAGAAATCCGAATTATCGACTACTGCCCTTATTACATCTTTTACATCATACGGAAGAGTAGGATCATCGGGGACGATCTTATTAATATTATATTCAGGTTTAGGTTCGCCAGGCTCAAACATTCTTGCTTTCTGCCCATTATTCCAGGGGATGAAAGTGATGAGTCTTTTTATCTGATCGAAGCATTCCTCTTCACTCAAAGCAAAGAAGTGGGCATTGCCGGTAACCTCGCTATGTACCCGTGCCCCTCCAAGATCTTCCATAGATATCTCTTCTCCAAGAACTGTTTTTATCACTTCAGGTCCTGTAATAAACATTTTCGATATATTATCAACAACGAAAACAAAATCAGTCAGAGCCGGGGAATAAACTGCACCACCTGCGCAGGGACCAAGAATAACCGACAATTGGGGAATAACGCCGCTTGATATAGTGTTTCGAAAGAATATTTCCCCATAGCCGGCAAGTGAGTTAACACCCTCCTGAATCCTGGCACCTCCCGAATCATTAATACCAATAAGAGGCATTCTCATCTTCAGAGCATGATCCATTATCTTTGTTATCTTCCTCGAATGCATCAGTCCCAGTGATCCTCCTGCCACAGTAAAATCCTGGGCAAAAATTGCGACAGGAGCGCTATAGATTGTTCCGGAACCGATAATAACTCCATCGCTTGGAAGCGATTTTTTATCCATATCAAAATCTCGTGCATCGTGCTCAACAAACAGATCGTATTCATTGAAAGAATTTTCATCCAGAAGAGCCATAATACGCTCACGGGCAGTTCTTTTGCCCATTGCCTTTTGTTTTTCTATAGCCTGTTCCCCTCCGCCAAGAAGAACCTTCTCACGTTTTTCATGTAACTCGCGGATCTTTTTGTTAAGTGGCATATAACTGTGTTTTAATTATATCATTCTAAAATTATTTCTTTAATCGATGTATCGCTTTAATGGTACAATTTTAAAGAAATTGTACGATTTATGAACTATTTCGGAGCTGTTTTGTAAAGTATCAGACCAATTACTGAATATATAATATTCGGGATCCACATTGCCAGCATAGGTCCGAGGTTACCTTTGAGTGAGAATTGTGAGGCAAACTGAAGAAACAGGATATACGAGAAACTAAGCATAAGCCCGATGCCAATATTCATACCCAGACCTCCCCTTATTTTTCTTGATGACAGGGAGACTCCTATAAGCGTTAGAATAAACACTGCAAAGGGATTGGCGATCCGCCGGTATTTTTCTATCAGGAAAAGTTTCAGTTCATCCGATCCCTGAAGTTTCAGCAGACTTATATAACTATTCAGTTCATTATACGTCATGGTTTCGACAAATCCTGGATCTCTCGAAAAATCACTTGGTTTGATGGTAAGAATAGTATCAATTTGCTTGCCTTTGGTGATTATTTCCTCCTTATCCTTAATTTGACGGAGATAGTAATTCAAAGCGGTCCATTTATGTTTTGCCGAATCATAGGTTACTGATGAAGCTGACAGCTTCGATTCCAGTCTTCCACTATCAGTGAATTTTTCAAGTGTGAAGGTCTGCCCTCTCTGGCTCAAAGGGTTGAAGGATCCCATATATACATAAATATTTTTTAATAATTGCCGGTGAATATTCTCAATAGTTACTGTCCTGTTTGATGTATGGTAATATTTGTCTTCAAAAACCATCCTTATCTGGTTTGACTTGGGAATAACGAAGTTAGTAAGTACAAAAACGAATATCGCAATAACCAGGGCCGAGAGAAAATACGGCCACATCATTCTTTTGAAGCTCATTCCACTGTTCAGGATCGCTATTATCTCAGTACTTATCGCCATTTTTGAAGTGAAGAAAATCACCGCAATAAAGACAAAAAGAGGCGCAAACAGCATTGCAAAATACGGAATGAAATTCATATAATAATCAAATATTATTGCCTTTACAGGTGCTTGTTTCTCCACGAAATCATCTATTTTCTCAGCGAAATCGAATACGACAGCAATTGTCAGTATTAAAAGAAGACAAAAGAAAAAAGTACCAAGAAACTTCCTGATAATATATTTATCAATAATTTTGATTTTCAGAGAATTTATAGTCTCTCTGAAAGTTTTTTTACCATCACCTCTTTCCATTTTTTGAACTTACCTTCTTCAATTTTTTTTCTTGCTTCGCCAACCAGTTTCAAATAAAATGCCAGATTATGAATACTTGCTATCTGTGCTCCGAGATTTTCGCCCGATATTACAAGATGTCTGAGATATGCCTTTGAATAACAAACACTTACAATCGAAGAACCTTCCGAATCTATGGGACTGAAATCATCAATCCATTTTTTGTTCCTTATATTAATAGAACCTTCACCTGTAAACAGCATTCCATTGCGGCCGTTTCGTGTTGGCATAACGCAATCGAACATATCAATGCCTCTTTCAATGGCTTCAAGGATGTTGACAGGGGTCCCTACGCCCATGAGATAACGGGGCTTGTCATCAGGTAGAATCTCATTGACGATCTCAATTATTCTATACATTTCTTCAGCCGGTTCTCCTACCGATAAACCTCCTATTGCATTTCCAGCCAGACCTGATGAGGCAGATCTTTCAGCTGACTGTTTTCTCAGATCATCAAATGTTCCTCCCTGAACTATCGGGAAAAGATACTGTTCTTTACCCCACAAAGGATGGGTTTCACGAAATCTTACAACTGATCTGTCGAGCCAGTGATGTGTGAGTGCAACAGACTTTCTGGCATAGGTGTATTCGCATGGCCATGGAGCACATTCATCAAAAGCCATCATAATGTCAGAGCCTATAATACGTTGAATATCAATAGTATTTTCAGGAGTAAAAACATGTCTCGATCCATCAATATGCGATTTAAAGATTGCACCTTCATCAGTAAGCTTCCTGTTCCCTGTGAGTGAAAACACCTGGTAACCGCCGCTGTCGGTAAGTATTGGACGATTCCACGACATAAAAGAGTGAAGTCCGCCAGCTGCTTTTAGAATTTCAGTGCCGGGCCGTAAATAAAGATGGTAAGTGTTCCCAAGAATTATTTTCGCATTAATATCCTCTTTAAGATCACGTTGCAGAATACCTTTTACGGTACCACCTGTTCCGACAGGCATAAAAACCGGAGTAGGAATATCACCATGAGCTGTCTTAATCATACCAGTACGTGCATTTGATTCTTTATCCCTGCTCTCTATCCTGAACATAATATTAAATCTGTTTTTTGGATGCACAAAGGTAATTCATCCATATGGCCTTATAAAATTATCGTGAATTATTTTTCATTTCAGATTCCACAAACTCTTCCGGATAATTTCCATTTCTGATATTTAACCTGATATCCGAGGATCCTGATTTATTTAAGAAACGTGCTATATGAAATTCCGTCATTGATACATTTCATTTTATCAATTTAAATGAATCTAAGAGTTTGTTCCCTGATAAAGATGTAAAATAGCAGGCTTTGAAAACATTGGTAAATAGCTAATAATAAATACATTACAGATTCAATCTAATAATGTGAAGTGAAATTATAATCTGAGTTAATGCAAAACAAAAAATTGTGAGGCTTTAGTGATAGTTTATTTTGATTTAAATTGTTGAAATTTATTTTTTTGCCGTTCCGATTATAATATTAATATTGCTGATATTTATGAAAGTTAAATGACAGAGCACTATAATCTATTTCTTTTGACCGTTTTCTCAATATTTACGCTAGTTACTGCTATCCAATTGTTTTATTATCTTTTCTACTACCTTTCAGTTTATGTGTTTAAAACACCCGCCCTCGAAACAAAGAAACAACCCATATCAGTTATAATCTGTGCCAGAAATGAAGCTGAAAACCTCAGGAATTTTTTACCCGCAATACTGGAACAGGATTATCCCGATTATGAAGTTATTGTTGTAAACGATTGTTCTGAAGACAATTCCTACGACATTCTTGGAAAATACCTGATGCAATATCCGCATCTTAAAATCTCTACTGTAAATAAAGATCCCAAATTCACCCATAACAAAAAGTTTGCTCAGTTCATTGGAATAAAAGCAGCAAAGAATGAAATACTTCTCTTTACGGATGCTGACTGCCAGCCGGAATCAGATAAATGGATCGAAGCTATGACTTCACATTTTAACGACAAAATAACTTTTGTACTTGGATATGGAGGCTATCTCAATGAAAAAGGGTTACTTAACAAATACATTCGTTTCGAAAGCATGACCATAGCAATGCAATATCTGGGTATGGCTATCAGGGGCATTCCCTATATGGGTGTGGGAAGGAACCTTGCGTACAGACGTTCTGCATTTTTCGGAAACAAAGGTTTTGGAGCTCACAATCATGTTATTTCGGGAGATGATGATCTCTTCGTGAATACAAATGCCAAAAAGAAGAATACTTGTGTTGAGTTCAGGAAAATAGCACATACAAGGTCAATCCCCGGTTCCGGTATAAAAGAATGGATAACACAGAAAAAAAGGCACCTGACAACTGCCCCTTACTATAAATTCAGAGACAAATTGCTTTTAATAATTGAACCAGCAACAAGGATCCTCTTTTATACAGCATTCATTACACTTCTATCTTTCAGTTTTCTCTGGCCAATTGTATTAGCTGTTTTTGGGTTAAGGTTCATAACTCAAATTGCAGTCTTTTCTCTTGTTCAGAAGAAATTGAATGAATCTGGATTACTAATATATTCAGTTTTTTTTGATATCTTTTCACCTGTCATCAACAGCATTGTTTTTATTAGTAGTACCTGGAGCAGACCCAGTAAAAACAAATGGAAATAGCTCACGATTTATCGGACAAGGCTAAGAGTGATCTTCTGCTTGTGGAACAGGCCAGGAGAGGCAATGAAAAAGCTTTTGCCAGCCTGATGAACCGCTACAGGGACTCCATTTTTTATATGCTACTAAAGATGGTCAATAATTCATCAGATGCTGAAGATCTTACAATTGAAGCTTTCGGTAAGGCTTTCAGAAATCTCGATTTATATACTCCGAAATTTGCTTTCAGCACCTGGCTTTTTAAAATCGCCACAAACAACTGCGTTGACTTTATCAGGAAAAAACAGGTATCGCCTACCCCACTTGATTATTTACAGGATAGCCTGGATAACGTGACGCTAAATATCCAATCGGATCTGCCTGATCCTGAAGAGTCATTAATAAATCATCAGAAAATCGCTGCCCTTAAGGATATTGTCAGCCAGCTGAAGCCTAGATATAAATCGCTTATCGAATTACGCTATTATAAGGAGTACTCTTATGAAGAGATTGCTTCAGAGCTCAACCTACCTATAGGAACTGTAAAAGCACAACTTTACAGGGCAAAGACATTATTATATAATATATTGATCAAAACAGGTAACAGGTAGTGTCCGAAAGTATTATCAGCTATTTTCCTTTATTGTCCGACCTTCAGGCGAAGAGATTGTCGCAGCTGAATGAGATATACACAAGATGGAATCAAATAATTAATGTCATATCCCGAAAAGATATGGACAATTTTTTCATCCATCACGTTCTTCATTCCTTATCAATTGCCAAAGTAATTACTTTTTTACCTGGTACCACGATCCTTGATGTAGGAACAGGAGGCGGTTTTCCAGGGATACCACTGGCTATCCTATTCCCTGATTCTGCTTTTACCCTTCTCGACTCTATTGAAAAAAAAATTAAAGTGGTAACGGCAGTTTCCAATGAGCTGGAACTAAAAAATGTTTTTCCATTGCGTAAAAGAGCCGAAGAAGAAAATGGCAAATACGATTTTGTAGTAAGCAGGGCAGTTACTGAGTTCAGCAGATTTGTCAGCCTGACTCTAAGAAACATTGATAAATCTGGAAAAAACAGTCTCAGAAATGGCATTTTATGCCTGAAGGGAGGTGATCTCAGGACAGAGCTTGCTCTGTTTCAGAACAGAACAAGAATCTGGAATATTAAGGATTTTTTTGATGAACCTTTTTTTGAGATGAAAAAGATTGTGTATCTGCCTGTTTGATTATTTTGAAAAAAAACTGCTCCCCGGTTTTTATATTTCAAAAAAGTACTACATTTGCATTCTCAAATCAGACAGCTAGTCGACAAAATAATTGAAAAGATGAAACAGACATTTCAGCCATCAAGAAGAAAGAGAGTTAATAAGCATGGTTTCAGGGAACGGATGTCAACTCCCAACGGAAGAAGAGTTCTGGCCTCACGCAGGGCAAAAGGGAGAAAAAAACTTACAGTTTCCCCTGAGCTTAAGCTGAAAGGATAATTAACATCATTCAATATCTTCCTGAGGGTGTCTTAAACAAGGCACCTTTTTTGTTCAATTTAGTTTTCTGAAACCATTCCATAATGGTCTTTTTTTTGATCCCTTTCTATTATTCTTATCTTTATCGGCCTTTTAATTAATATCATGAACAACCTTTCAGATCATATAAACGATAAAGACCTCAGGCTGATAGCTGACAAGATAATCAGCAACATACGTATTACACCCGAAGATGGTTTGTTTCTTTATAAAAAAGCTGATCTTGCATTACTTAGTCTGCTAGCTGATTTTGTCAGAAGGAAACATAATGGCAATTTTGCTTACTTCAATCATAATTTCCACATTGAACCAACTAATAAATGTATATATAATTGCAGGTTCTGTTCCTATCACAAATCCGAAGGAGATCCTGAAAGCTGGGAGTACACTCATGATGAAATGTTAGACATTGTGAAACGCTTTGATAATAAAAATGTTACTGAAGTTCATATCGTAGGTGCAGTACATCCGTCACACGATCTGAATTATTGGGGACTACTTATAAAATCCATAAAAGAGCTACGTCCCACCATCCATATTAAAGCCTTTTCTGCAATTGAACTTGATTACATGATCACAAGAGCCGGTTATTCAATCGAAGAGGGATTAATACTTTTGAAGAATTTTGGTCTGGATTCTATACCGGGAGGAGGAGCTGAAATATTTGATGAAGAACTCAGGAAACTGATCTGTAACGAAAAAACCTCTCCTGAACGATGGCTGAAAATTCATGAAACTGCGCACAGGCTTGGGATTCCATCTAATGCCACAATGCTCTATGGTCATATAGAGAATTACAATCACCGTATTGATCACATGGACAGACTTCGTGCACTACAGGATAAAACCGGAGGATTTAATGCTTTTATACCCTTAAAATACAAGAAAGCGAATAACAGTATGTCATATTTGGGAGAAGTGAGTATTGCAGAAGATCTGAGAAACTACGCAGTTTCAAGGATCTATCTCGATAACTTCCCTCATATCAAAGCTTACTGGCCGATGATCGGAAAAGAGGGTGCACAACTTTCCCTCTCTTTTGGTGCTGATGATATGGATGGTACAATAGATGATACAACAAGAATTTATTCAATGGCCGGTTCAAAAGAAGAGAATCCGTCGATGACTACTGAAGAGATTTGTATGCTGATACATGAAGCAGGGTTCGTTCCATTAGAAAGAGATTCATTCTATAATCCCGTTAAGGAATGGTGATCTAATTATAATTTTATCAATACCTTTGCGTTATTATTAATGTTCAATTTGTACGTATGAGCCTCAAAAACTTTATCTTGAGCAAACTGTTCTTAAAAAATCTTGGGTTTGCTATTGTTATTTTTGCCGGAATTTTAATAGTACTGCTTATCTGGCTCAGTTTCTTTACAAGACATGGGCAGGCACGACCCGTTCCGGATTTCTACGGACTTACTATAGAGCAGACGGCTAATCTCGCTAAAAAGAGCAAGTTGAAATATCAGATTAATGATTCAATTTACACGACAGTTGTTCCTCGTGGTTGTGTTGCGGAACAAAGCCCCAGACCCGGTTTTAAGGTAAAAAAATGGAGGAATATTGTTCTTACTATCAACGCATTTCACCCCGAAATGGTTGCTATGCCAAACCTGGTTGATCTTCCAAAACGGCAGGCTTTAGCTCTTATAGAAAGTTCGGGTCTTGAAATCGGACTTCTGAAGTACAAGCCCGATTTATCTGTTGATGTGGTTATTGATCAGCTTTACAAAGGGAAGAATATCACTGAAGGTGATTCACTTCAGAAGGGTTCAGTTGTAGACCTTGTTCTTGGAAAAGGGTTAAGCAACCAGCGTACTCCCGTGCCGGACCTGATCGGGATGAAACTTGACCCGGCCAGGAATAAAATTCTCATCTCATCGCTTAATCTCGGGACATACATTTATGATAACACTATTATCAATGGGCATGATACTCTCAACGCATTTGTCTATAAACAGAATCCGGAATTTAAAGATAATGCCAGCCGTCAGCTTGGATCTGACATATACCTCTGGCTTACAGTTGATTCAGCTAAAATAAAGACAGATTCAACACATATTATTTCTGACACAATACCTCCGGCAGATCTTGTAAAAAAGACATCTAACTGAACCAGATGACCAGACATATAATCATATATTTGATTGTTCTCAATGTTTGTATGGTCAGCTCACCTGCACAGGAAATCCTTACGGGGCTTCAATCGAATTTTGCAATTACTAAAATAAAAAACAAAAAGGGGAATTTCAGAGCAATGGCCACTCCAGACACTATGGAACTACCCTTTTTTGATGATTTCTCAGGGCAATCACCTTTACCTGATTCAACAAAGTGGCTCGACGACTATGTCTTTATTAATAATACATACTCCAATAATCAGATTACAATGGGAGTAGCCACGTTCGATGCACTTAACGATTCAGGGATGATATATAGTAATGCATCAACTGAGGAGTTTGAAGCTGATCATCTGACTTCAAAACCTATTAATCTTAATTATCCTGCTTCTGCCAATATCTGGCTCAGTTTTTTTTATCAGCCTGGAGGATTAGGAGATCCACCTGAAGCAAATGACAGCCTTACTCTTCAGTTTCTGGCTCCTGATGAAAACATCTGGTACTCAATGTGGATGGTTAATGGCAATTCAGATCTGAGATTCAAACCGGTAATTATACCAATCGTCGATCCGCATTTTCTTAAGAAAGGTTTTCAGTTCCGTTTCATTAACTATGCAAGCCTGAGTCCTGACCTGACTGACCCCTCAATGATTGGAAATTGCGATATCTGGAACATAGATTATGTCATGCTCGACAAAAACAGGAATGGCGCTGATACTATACCACATGATGTTGCTATGACACTTCCTGTCCGTTCTCTGCTAAAGACCTATGAGGCAATACCATGGAAGCAATTCAGACAGATATATCTTCAGGAAATGGGGTCATTTATTCCGATTCATTATCGCAACAATGATACAATTATAAGGAATGTGACCCGTAATTTTGAAATATGGGATGTTTACAAAAATTTGCAGTCCTATTCTTTCTCCGCAGGTGCAACAAACATAAACCCCTTAACCAGTATCGATTACAACGCCAACCTGGTTTATACATTCAATACTGATAGTAATGACTCAGCCCTGTTCAGGATTAAAAGTTACCTTATAACGGATGAATTTGATCCAAAAGTAAACGATACAATGGTCTATTATCAGACTTTTAAAAATTACTTTGCATTTGACGACGGTTCATCCGAAGCCGGATATGGAATAAATGGGCAGGGTTCGGCTGATGCAATGGTTGCTTACAGGTTTCAATCCTATATGCAGGATACATTAAGGGCTATAAGTATATGCTTCAATGACAGCTATCAGGAGTCGAACAAAAAGGCATTTGATCTTAAGGTCTGGGACGATAACAACGGATTACCCGGGAACGTACTTTATTCACAGGAAGGGGTTATGGTTGAACAGGGCAACACGATTAACGGTTTTTATACATATAATATTCCTGAAGGAGTTATGGTGGATTCCGTATTTTATGTTGGCTGGAAGCAGCTCTCTGAAACTTTTCTTAATGCCGGCTTTGACGTAAATACTCCTAACAACGGCAGGCAGTTCTACCGGTTAAATGGTGAATGGCAACAGTCGCAAATGAATGGCAGCATCATGATAAGACCGGTTGTAGGTGATCCTCTGAAATTAACATCAATTAATGATGTCCATTATGGGAATAATAACCTGATAACAATCTGGCCCAATCCTGCTATTGACTACATTAATATAAACTCAGGAGAACAACAGTTGTCAGGATCTGCCTTTATAACTGTGATGGATATGACTGGTCGTGAATTAATTAAAGTGCCATTCAGTGAACGGATTGATATCTCTTCGTTGCGTAATGGCGTGTACATTATTATTACAAGTAAGGATAATGTACCTTTAGGCTATAACAGGTTAATTAAGACAAGATAATCACCAAAAATGGCAGAAGAAGATTTAGTTGACCAGCAAGAACTTTTTGAGCATTTCAGGTTTAAAGCCGATCCCGGGCAATCTCTTCTGAGAATAGATAAATTTCTGTCCGACAGGCTTGAAAACACATCAAGAACGCGAATTCAGAATGCTGCCAATGCCGGGAACATACTTGTCAATAATAATCCTGTCAAACCGAATTATAAAGTTAAACCGGGAGATATAGTCCAGGTGGTTTTGCCGACTCCACCCAGAGAAATTGAGCTTATTCCGGAAAACATCCCTTTAAATATTGTTTATGAAGATGATGACGTCCTGGTTGTCAATAAAGAACCAGGAATGGTTGTGCATCCTGCTTACGGCAATTATACAGGAACACTGGTAAATGCACTTATGTGGCACTTCAGGGATCTTCCTCTTTTTAATACTGGTGAAAACAGGCCAGGACTAGTTCACAGGCTTGATAAAAACACATCGGGAATTCTGGTTATTGCCAAGAACGAATTTGCGCTTAACAGATTATCAAAACAATTTTTTGACCGAACCACCGATAGAAGGTATAATGCTTTGGTTTGGGGAATTCCTGACCCTCTTGAGGGAACTATTAACGGGAATGTCGGCAGGAATATAAAAGACAGGAAAATAATGCAGGTGTTCAACGATGACAGTGAAGGGAAAACTGCAATAACGCATTATAAGGTTATTGAAGATCTGGGCTATATTTCACTTATTGAATGTAAACTTGAAACCGGACGTACGCATCAGATCAGGGTACATTTAAGTCATATAAAACACCCTTTATTCAATGACGAAGAATACGGTGGAAACCAGATTCTTAAAGGAACTACGTTCACCAAATATCAGCAATTTATTAAAAATTGTTTTAAGATTTTACCCCGTCAGGCATTGCATGCAAAATCGCTGGCATTCGATCATCCTGTAACAGGGAAAAGACTTTCTTTCGATTCCGAACTTCCGGATGATATGCAACAGGTAATTGAAAAATGGAGAAAGTATATCTCCGGCAGAGAATCCGGGTTTTAATATCTACCAGCTTCCACCGGCACCGCCACCACCAAAGCTTCCTCCACCAAAGCCGCCGAAACCTCCACCTCCACCTCCACCACCTGAAAATCCACCCCAGCTTCCGTTATGGGAACTACTTCCGGAATTCATCATTCCCAGAAGCATCCAGAATGGCAACCCACCGGTACTGATATGTTTATTGTTCGATCCACCTGTTTTTCTGCCTATCATACCAAAAAGAATGATAATTACAAATAGTATTAAAAACGGGAGGTTAGTTCCTGCACTCTTTTTTGCCTTATGCCGGTATTGCGCAGCCGAAAATTCACCCCGTGCCAATGACATCAATGTACTTGTTGCATTATTCAGCCCTCTGAAGTAAGCTCCTTCCCTGAATGCGGGGAGAATCTCGCGATCAACTATTTCGCTGCAGGTTAAATCAGGAATTACTCCTTCGAGACCATACCCCGGAGCAATAAAAACATCACCGTTTGAACTGGCAGTTTTAGGTTTAACAAGTACCAGAACACCATTATTCTTCCCTTTCTGACCAATACCCCATTTCTCTGCCAGCTTTGGAGCATATTCTGATTTGTCATAACCATCCAGCGAAGAAACAATAACGATAGTAATCTGAGTTGATGTTGAGTCGTTGAAAGCAACAAGTTTCTGTTCCAAAATCCTTATTTCATCAGTTTTAAGCATCCCTGCAAAATCGTTTACGAGCCTTGGAGGAACAGGTCTTGCAGGAAGATTCTGTGAAAAAACTATTTTAACCGGAAGTGTGCAAAACAGAACCGCCAGGATCAACAAATACAAACTTTTTCTTTTCATCATAATTGCTCCCCTATATTTTATCAAATGAAATCTCATCGGGCAGTTCGTTTACATCATTCTTTCTGTGCGGAAAATGAGTTTTAAGATGTTCCCCTGCAAGCAAAATACCTTCAGAAAGTCCTTCTGTGAATTTACCTTCACTGAAATTTTTCTTAAGCAATTCACTCACATCATCCCAAAAACCTTCAGGAACTTTCGCATGTATCCCGGCATCGCCTATGATAGCAAATTTTCTGTCTTTTATAGCCAGATAAAACAGTACCCCGTTACGATGAACCGTTTTATGCATTTTGAGCTTCTTGAATACCCAGGCAGCTCTGTCGAGAACATCACCCTTAAATGTGGTTTCGATGTGAACTCTTATCTCGCCTGAAGTTTCCGTTTCAGCTTCCTTAACTGAAGCAAGAATCTTAGCCTGTTGTTCTTTCGTAAAGAACGATGAAGCTTTCATTTAGAATGTATTAATAAAATTAAAACTTTACCTGTGGTGCTTTTTCAGCCCCTTCAACAGCTTCAAAATATGGCTTAGCCTGGAAGCTGAATATACCTGCAAGAAAGTTCTGCGGGAATCGCTTTATATAAGTATTGTACGACAAAGCTACTTCGTTGAACTTTCTCCTTTCAACTGAAATCCTGTTCTCTGTCCCTTCAAGTTCTACCTGCAGATCTCTGAAATTCTGTGTGGCTTTAAGTTCAGGATATTGCTCAACGACAACCATTAACCTTGAGAGTGCTGACGTAAGTTGTCCCTGGGCCTGCTGAAACTGTTGCATATTAGCTTGTGTCATCTTTGTGGGATCAATTGTTACAGAAGTAGCTTTTGATCTGGCTTCAATAACCTGTGTCAGAGTAGTCTGCTCAAAATTTGCTGCACCCTTGACAGTATTGACGAAGTTGGGAATGAGGTCGGATCTGCGCTGATACTGTGTTTCAACATTACCCCACTGACTGGTGACGGTTTCCTGCATAGTAACCATTCCGTTGTACACTTTTGTACACCAAAGGACCAAAACTAAAACAACAAGAGCCAGAAAGCCCACTATAATAATAGAAATCAAACAACCTTTTTTCATTTTATGATTTTTAAAAATTTCAACAAAGGTAATACATCTGCAGGTAATTCAATATCTGCAAAGTACAATTTTATTGATGCAAATAACTAAATTTGTGATTAAATCATAATTATTGAAGATGAGAACAATTGCTATTGTAGCAGGTGGAAATTCCTCTGAATATGAGATTTCAGTAAAAAGTGCCGTTGGGGTTTGCAAAGCGCTATCCGGAAGATATTTAGTTTATATTATTGTGATACGGGGAACTAACTGGTACTGGGAAGATACAAAGGGACGTTACCATAATATTGATAAAAATGATTTCACACTTGTAGTTGAAGATTATCATATCAGATTTGATGCAGTATTTATAGCAATTCATGGTAACCCGGGTGAAAATGGTCTTCTGCAGGGTTATTTGGATATGATGAGTATCCCTTATACGAGTTGCGATACATTCTGTTCGGCTCTTACATTTAATAAACAAGCCTGCAAGCTTGTCCTGAAAGAGTATAATATTGCGATGTCAGACAATATCTTGATCAGAAAAGATGAAAAACCAGATCTACAAAAAATTATTAAAAAAATCGGGCTCCCATGTTTTATCAAACCAAACGCCAGCGGATCAAGTTTTGGGGTGACAAAAGTGAAAAAGAGTGAAGATATAATTTCAGCTATTGAAACAGCATTTAAAGAAAGCAGCGAAGTTATGATCGAGAAATTTATGGAAGGAAGAGAGGTAGCTTGCGGAATTGTTAAAACAAAGAAAAAAGATTTAATTCTCCCTGTAACTGAGATTGTCAGCAAAAATGAATTCTTTGATTTTGAAGCAAAATATACTCCCGGAAAATCAGATGAGATAACTCCTGCCGATATGCCCGAAGCTATTACGACTGAGATTCAAAGATTAAGCTCTTTAATTTACGATCTTCTTGGATGTAAGGGAATTGTAAGAGTTGATTTTATTGTGATCGATCAGAAACCATATTTTCTTGAAGTTAATACGGTTCCGGGTATGACACCTGAAAGCCTTGTTCCGAAACAGGCATATTCTGCAGGAATAACTCTTGAAGAATTATATTCTTTAATAGTGGAGGATCTATTTGAGTAAAGGCGCAACGGCGCAATGTCATAAAAACTTTAAAGAGAATATTTGTAAAACATTAACACCGTTAGGCCATTCAGCCGTTGAGCCTATTTTTTATTTTCCTTTGCCAGTTTTAGAGCACTTGTTGTAGTAAAATATTTGGTGATCATTCCCTGAACTTCCCATTCAGGCAACTTACCTGCTTTCATATATCCAAGGAATTTTGCAGCTACCTGTCCGAAATGATCTTCATGCGTCAGCCTGTATTTTTCAGGTATATTGATTTTAAGAATTCCCGCATTGACGTTCACAATCTGAAGACTATCAAATGGTAAAGTTCCGATAGCAGTTTTCAATCGTGAAATAAAGTCAGCCATTGTTTCATCTTTTACATTCTCTAAATAAAGTGTTGGAATAAATTTTTCTTCAGCGCCCTGTCTGATAACTAGATCACATTTTGTGCCATGCATATCTGAATAGTAAGAATCACCACCTCCATCTGGAGACTGATATTTCCATTCAACTGATACTTTTACAAAAACGTTTTTAATCTTATAAACCATTTCTCCATTAGCAATCACATTCAGCTTCCCGTCTTTTATATCTTTCAGAAGATAACCGGGAAAATTATCAGAGCCTGTAACACTCTTAAATTCTTCGTGTGAGATAAGAGTTGGCCACTCCCTGGCACTAATCATAGTAATATCTGACGGATACAGAATCTGTTCAGGGAAACACTCCACCTGAATCAGATCAACCAGATGTGTCGAAACATCAATGATACCATCTCCCTGCTGTCCAACATCGAGAAACCACTCCGGACGAAGCAACGGAATTCCTGATACAACTTTTGAGAAATAATGAATGCTTGCTTTTGAAACAGCAGGTTCATCCTTACTTCCTTCAGTGAGAGTACCAAAAATCTCAGGTTTTTGCGAAATGAGCTTCTGGAGAATGCTGGCTACTTCATATCTTTCTGTCATAATATCATATAACAGGATTCCCTTTCTTTTTGCAGTTGCAAAGGTAGCTTGCAGTAAAGGAAAATCTTCGGAAGTAATAATCATAGGCTTATCAGCCAGAACATTAAATCCTGCATCTATCGATTTAGTAATATATTCTGCCTTTTTCCTGTTGTTCCCGGCTAAAACTACAACATTCCCTGCTTTTTCAGCAAGCATCTTCTCAAAAAAATCAGGTCCTGAATAAACTATCTCGTTCCATGAGGTCGGATTTACAGATCTGCTGTTAAAAGATTTGATCCTGTTGAGATGCTGCAGATAATCAGGTCCTTCAGGTGCATAAACATGAACATCGGGAGATATCTGGTCGTACATTATTTTCTGGATAAGAGCAGCATGAAAATGGCCCGGATCGACCGTGATCAATTTAACCTGATAGTTATTTAACATTGAAGCATCAGATTTGCCTGTTTGCTGTTTTGAACCGCCCGAAACACAGGAGGAGAGTACCAAAATAACAGTAAGAATTAATAAAATCTGGTCTTTCATCGTTATGAGTGATCGATTGGATCTTATCCCTTCTTCAATGTCTCCATTCTATAGAAATCTATAGGAACACAGGTACAAACAAGATTACGATCACCGTAACCATCATCAACACGACCTACTGTGGGCCAGAACTTATTCTCAACCACCCATTTAAGAGGGAAAGCTGCCTTCCGGCGATCATAAGTATGGTTCCATAAATCGTCTGTTAAAACTTTAACAGTATGAGGCGCATTATGCAAAACATTATCCTCCTTATCTGCTTTTCCATCCTTTATTTCCTGAATCTCTTCCCAAATTGATTTCAAGGCACTGACAAATTTATCCAGTTCCTGAAGTGACTCGGATTCAGTAGGTTCCACCATAAGTGTTCCGTGAACAGGGAATGAAAGCGTTGGGGCATGAAATCCATAATCCATTAATCTTTTTGCTATATCAGCTTCCGTTATACCTGCTTCAGCTTTAAAATTACGGCAGTCAAGAATCATTTCGTGTGCGACAAATCCTTCTGTTCCGGTATAAAGAGTATTAAACCAACCTTTCAATGATGCAGCAATATAATTAGCATTAAGTATGGCATATTTTGTCGCAAGAGTCAGACCATCAGCGCCCATCATCATGACGTATGCATGCGAAATTGTAAGAACCTGTCCGCTGCCAAAGGGAGCGCCTGCAACAGCAGTGGTACCGTGACTTCCTCCTGTTTTTACAATCGGGTGAGAAGGAAGGAACTCAGCAAGCTTATCATTTGCAAGAATGGGTCCCATACCAGGGCCGCCACCACCATGAGGTATAGCGAACGTTTTATGAAGATTAAGATGGCAGATGTCAGCTCCGATATGTCCCGGGCTGGTAAGTCCGACCTGGGCGTTCATATTCGCTCCGTCCATATAAACCATACCGCCATTTGCATGAATGATATCTGACATTTCCGTAACAGCTGCCTCAAAAACGCCGTGTGTAGAAGGGTATGTTATCATAAAACAGGCGAGGTTGTCTTTGTGTTCCACAGCCTTTTTCCTCAGGTCCCCTACACTGATATTTCCTTTTTCATCACATTCAACGACGACAATCTGCATACCGGCCATAGCAGCACTTGCAGGGTTAGTACCATGAGCAGATGATGGAATGAGAGCTATGTTTCTGTGAGCCTCTCCCCTTGTCAGATGATACTCGCGTATTACCATTAATCCGGCATATTCGCCAGCAGCACCTGAATTAGGTTGAAACGAGATTGCTGAAAACCCGGTAATTTCCTTAAGTGCTTCACCCAGTTCATCTAAAATCTGATAGTATCCCAATGCCTGATCTTTTGGAACAAAGGGATGAATATTTCCAAATTCCGGCCAGCTCATTGCAAACATCGAACTCGCAGGATTAAGCTTCATAGTGCATGAGCCGAGAGAAATCATGCAGTGGGTAAGGGAAAAATCCTTTCTCTCGAGCATCTTGATGTATCGCATCATTTCCGTTTCGCAGTGATAACTGTTGAAAGTTCCCTCTTCTAAGAAAAGAGATTTTCTGAGGAACTTCTCCTCAATGCTCTTACAATCGCAATAAGAACTTACCTGAAATGGCTTTTTATCAGCAACCTTTGCAAAAATCCCTATTATCCTGTTTATTTCTTTAAGTGTGGTTATTTCATCGGTGCTTATAACTACGGAATTATCACCTGGATAAAAGAAGTTTACTTCTTCTTCAAGTGCCAGTTTCATTATATTATCTACCAGGATACTGCCAGGTAAGCCAATCTTTATTGTATCGAAGAACTCAGAGTTTAATTGACTAAAACCCAGTTCTTTAACTGCATCACTGATAGTACATGCTGATCTGTGTATATGAGTTGCAATGTTTTTTAATCCCTCAGGGCCATGGTATTGGGCATACATTCCCGACATTGTAGCAAGCAGCGCCTGTGCGGTACATATATTTGATGTTGCCCTCTCACGTTTGATGTGCTGTTCTCTTGTTTGCAAAGCCATCCTTAAAGCACTATTCCCCTGTGCATCAACCGATACGCCAATAATGCGACCAGGCATGCTTCGTTTAAGTTCATCTTTTGTAGCAAAATATCCGGCATGAGGACCGCCAAAACTCATCGGTAGTCCCATTCTCTGGTTTGAACCGACAACAATATCGGCACCCCATTCTCCGGGAGGAATGAGCAAAGCTAGGCTCATAAGATCGGCAGTTACACCTACAAGAACTCCGGCAGAATGAGCCCTGCCCGTAAATTCTTTATAGTCCCTTATCAGTCCGGATGCAGCCGGATACTGAACCATCGATCCAAAGAATGTATCATTAAAAATAATATTATCATAATTTCCTGTAATAAGCTCAATGCCAAGTGGATTTGAACGCGTTTTGATTACGGCCAGAGATTGTGGAAATATATTCTCATCAACAAAAAACTTATTTGCTCCTGCCTTTACTGCTGCACGCGATCGTGCATTGAACATCATAATCATTGCTTCTGCTGCTGCCGTCGATTCATCAAGCAACGAGGCATTTGCAATCTCCATGCCAGTAAGCTCAATTATCATTGTCTGATAATTCAGGAGCGCCTCAAGTCGTCCCTGAGATATTTCAGCCTGATAAGGAGTGTAAGATGTGTACCATGCAGGGTTTTCCAGAACATTCCTGATAATTACCGAAAGCGGAGCAACACCGTAATATCCCTGGCCGATAAATGACCTGAACATCTTATTCTTCTGACCAATAGATTTTATATGATTCAGGTATTCGAATTCGCTCATTGCTTCCGGCAACCTGAGCGGTTTATCGAGCATAATCGATTTTGGAACTGTCCGTTCAATTAATTGGTCGAGGGAATTTATACCAACAGTTTTCAGCATCCCGGGCACTTCATGATCTCTAGGGCCAATATGACGGTAAACAAATTTATCTGACAGCATATATATTATTTATTAATCTACAAAAAGCAGAACCTTTTAATTAAATTTTATATGGATAATGATAAGAAATTCCCTGATTAAATAATAGGATATAAGTTATGAAAAGTAAGGATTTGATTTCATTTCTCTTTCAATAGTCGTTTCATTCCCATGCCCCGGGTAAACGACGGTTGATGGGGGAAGAACAAACAATTTACTTCTGATACTTTTCATAAGCGTATCATAATCACCGCCAGGAAGATCCGTTCTTCCAATACTTCCTGCAAAAAGGGCATCGCCTGTAAAAACACATTCATTTTTTTCACTATAAAATGCCAGACTCCCTGAAGTATGCCCCGGCACGTGAAGTGCAACAAGTTCTGTTGTTCCGAATGTAATCACCTGGTTGTCGGTTATGAAGCCTGCAGGTTCAGGAGGATTATCCATTGTGAGACCAAAAAGAGTGGCATGCTGCGGTGAATTTTTCATGTTTAATACATCTGATTTACAACAAAAAGTTTTCAGATTATACCGTTCCAGAATGAACTTGTTTCCAAAAATATGATCGAGGTGGCAATGCGTATTTAAAAGCAACACAGGATTCAGGTTTTTTTTCTTAATTAATCCGGCAAGCTCTTCAGATTCATTATTATCATAACAACCACAATCGATAATTACACAATCGCCTGAATTATCAGCGAGTATATACGTGTTCACTTCAATCGGGGAAAAGACAAGTTTATAAATTTCCATAGTAAATTAATTTCCGTTTATAGTCCCTTTTAGCATAGGAACAAAAATAAAATTGCCGTGCTCCGTATATACATAATTGTCCGTTCCCGTCCGTTCCACGACAGTCATAACCTGCGAACCGGAATTTCCAAGAGGGATCACCAGCCTGCCACCTGTTTTAAGCTGTTGAAGGAGTTTCTGAGGGACCTCAGAAGCAGCTGCTGTAATAATAATACCGTCATAAGGACCATATTGTAGTTTGCCCTCATACCCGTCACCATAAAAAAAATCAGCAGTATATCCCAGTGATGCAAGAGTTCTCTGCGCCTTCACAAAAAGTTCCCGGAAACGTTCAATAGTATAAACTTTAGCTCCCATTTCAGCAAGAATTGCAGCCTGATAACCTGAGCCGGTTCCTATTTCAAGAATTTTATCTCTCTTTTTCACTTTCAGAAGTGAAGTTTGTACTGCAACAGTATATGGTTGTGATATTGTCTGTCCCGATGTTATTGGAAAAGCTTTATCCACGTAAGCATGAATCAGGAATGCAGGATCCATAAAAAGATGTCTTGGGACTGTATCAATTGCTCTCAGTACATCTTCATCAGCAATTCCTTTTTGCCTGAGCTCTTCTACAAGCTTTTTCCGTTTACCTTTCGCTTCAAAAGTATCCGCCATCTTATATTTCTGAGCATAAAATTTATTCAGCAAAAATATAAAAAATGTAAGACAGCCATTTCAAGAATCTACTCTCATTTCTTTTTGTATATTTATATTATGAATTCACCTTTTCAAAATTTCCAGGTAATTATAAAATCGATAATTGATTATTTTGTTTCCGTGCTTTGTTTAATTCTGTTAAGCCCTCTGATTCTGGCTCTTACAATAGTAATTAAAATATCCGGCAAGGGGCCCGTGGTTCATTCCCAAAAACGAATCGGTAAATACGGTAAATCCTTCACAATGTACAAGTTCAGATCAATGTACTTTGATAATGAAGAGAATGTTCCTCTTCTTTCAGGGAAAAATGATAAAAGGATCACTCCTGTTGGACGATTCATGAGAAAACATAAGTTTGATGAAATACCGAATTTCATAAATGTTCTCAAAGGTGAAATGTCGCTTGTTGGTCCGAGACCGGAACAACAGTTTTTCATTGATCAGATCCTTTTAAAAACTCCTAAGTACAAACTTCTTCAGAATATTAAACCCGGAATTACCTCCTGGGGACAGGTTAAATATGGTTATGCTTCAACTGTTGATGAAATGGTTGAACGACTTGAATATGATCTTTTTTATCTCGAAAATGAATCGCTCTGGTTCGATCTTAAAATTATGTTTTATACGATCGGCATTATTTTTAAAGGGGGAGGAATTTAAATCCGGCGTGAAGCGTGAAGTGTGAGGCAGATTAAAGGCTGAATTTGCGGAGTGGTTTATACACTGGTCCGGATTGGAGAAGAATACTTTCATAGAGAATAATCTCATTAACAGATACTTTTTGGATTTCAGTATTCTGATATTTCTCAATCAGAGATTTCAACCCGGATTTATCTTTCAGAGTTTTTATTCGTCCAAGAGTAAGGTGAGGGTTAAATGGGCGGCTCTCAATTTCAAAACCTTCATTCTTCAGTCCATTTATAATGGATTCATTTAGTTGTATCAGTTTCTCAGAATGTTCAATACCGGTCCAGATAATACGTGGATCGTGAAGGTTTTTAAATACACCTGATCCTTTGAGAATAAGTTCAAATTTCCCGAATCCTTCACATTTTTCCTTTAGCTTTGCAGCAATAGGTTTTATCTTTTCTTCCTCAGTATCACCTAAAAATACCAGTGTTATATGAATATTATCCGGATTTGTCCATTTAATGTTTTCGTTGATTAATTCCGATTTTAGTGATGAAACGATCTTCTGAAAGGTTTCATCTGCCTCAACTTTCACAGCTATAAAAATCCTTTTCATTTTCAGAGGTTTGTTCTGATATCAGCTTTATAATCTCCCGGCATCAACTTCTCCGATTATTAATTCTATGAGGGCATCATCGCCATAAGGGTCATATTGCTCTTTAAGGTTTGTACCGAATAAACGGGCTATACCCTGCCAGAAAGCCGCAGTCAGCTTACCCCGATAATCCCTGATCAGAGAATAAGAAGTATTCTGTGTTTCCCTGTCAATCAGCTTAATAAGAAGCTTCCCCTGTGTTATAGTCAACTCCTGTATATCACCCTCATATTTTGCAAATACATCTTTTTCCACATTTTTTAAATAACTCTTCCGTTCCTTTTCATCGGAAATATTCTTCAGATCCTCATTAACCTGTTCGAGCCGTACCCTAACCATCAATGCATAAGGATATACTCTTTTAATATTATCGACAAGTTTTTCGTATTTACGATATTCACTCCTGTTAGTACTCCTTGGACGACCAACAACAGTCACCTCTTTGATTTCGACTTCAGGCATGGTTATTCCGTCTCTTTTCACATTCTGTAACAGGTAAACTCTGCCGGGCACAGTATCATTTTTTTGTTTCAGAGAGTCCTTCTGGCCTGAAATATCTGTAACAAAAAAAAAGATCGACAATATTGTTAATATTAGTCTCACAAGCAGAATATTTTTTACAAATGTATCAAATTATGGGCCACAAAATATTACCCGGGAAGTAGCTATTAATTAACAGGAATTAAGAGAAATCCCTGTTTCTCTTTTGTATTGCATATTTAAAAAAGTAAATTTGCTGAAAGCATTATCATGGCATTATCAGTAGAAGATCTTGACGATCAGACAAAATTCAGGCAGATACTTACAATTTCCTATCAAAATCTTGTTCAGTTTATTTTCGATTACTTAATGAAAAAATCTGGTCTGATAGTTTTCTTCTGGTCAGCCTGTATGGTTTTTCTTGGAATTGCTATTAAAGTGAGAATAAATATTGCCGGATATTTCCCAATTTCTGATATCTTTTTTCACTCAGCTCTCGGACTGATAATTTTTCCAGTATTATGTATTCCTGTGCATGAATTATTACACATAATACCATATTACTTGTCCGGTGCAAAAAAAATACGGGTTGGAATGGATCTCAAACAATATCTCTTTTATGTAACAGCCCACAGGTATGTTGCAACTCCGCTTCAATTCAAAATTGTAGCAGTAATCCCTTTCATTATTATAAGTGTAATATCTACACTTTCTATTTTTATTTTGCCCGGGTTATGGAAATGGAGCTTTTCGCTTTTTCTTTTTGCTCATGCGACAATGTGTGCCGGCGATTTTGCGCTACTTAATTTTTACTTTCTGAACAGGGATAAAAAGATCTATACATGGGATGATGCAGACAAGAAAGAGGCATATTTCTATGAAGAACTAATCTGAAAGGTTGAAGTGTTGAATTAATCAAAAGTTTAACTTTTCGACAGTTAAACCCATTCAACTTTCTTTAAAATTTTTCCTTTACAAGTTTAATTATGTCATCCTCCTTCACAACTGGTCTTATCCTGAAAGAATATTCATATCTTTTTTCAAGAAGCCGATATTCCGGATGTATCAATGCACCCCATGAATTATCACCGCCGACTCCCATCTGGCCAAGGTCGATATTCAGATTTACCAGATCACGTGGTTTAACATCAATAGTATGAGTGTTTGCGCTTTTCGCATCTTTTCTGTATTGTGACAATTTTCCGGGTGATTCGAAATCATCGTGAAGATTATTTAGAGCTGCAAAACAGAATAAAGGATCTCCGCTTACAAGGATCCCGTTACCATTGTCGTCGGTTAAAGTAAGCCATCGCGTATCGGTTTTATAGCCATTTTCCTGAGGCCTGATATATGGCACATACTGGTCCGCAACAGTACTTTCATAAAGGCCGACATCAGCAGATGTTTTTCGATCAACGTAGTTTTCATGAGGACCCCGTCCGAGCCATTTGAGATTAGAGAATTCCTCAGGAAGTTGCATCTGCATTCCCATTCTTGGTACTTCAGGAATTTTATCTGAAATTTTTGAAAACTGGTTTTTAATTACCACATCTGCCGATCCGAAAACAGTAAATGAGGTAGCATATCCGGCAATTTTTTTGCCATCCGTCCCGGTAATATCATAATTAAAACTAACTATCACTTTACCCAATTCCGGCTGACTGATATTAGCTTTTGTAACAACAGTTCTTTCCCCTGCTTTTTTCCATATTCCAAGCAATTTATCCATATCATAGCCATAATCATTATCTGTAGGTGGTCGCCAGAAATCAGGTTCCGGGCCTTTTTTTATCAGTTCCTTCCCTTTATAATTAAATGATTCAAGTTTGCCACTTACCAGGTTGAAAACAATCTTCATATCAACTCCGCTGACTTCCAGCTTCTTATCGACAGTTTTAGTCTGCAGGACGGCAAGATTATCCCGCTTGGCCAAAACAGGTTTACCTTCTGCAGGCAATTTAAATTGTACAGAAGCATAAACATGATCTTCGGGAACATAATTCCATTCATCGCTCCTTAAAACCCTTATATTAAGAAAATATTCAGTTCCTGGCACCGGATCAATCTTACCAAGAGGTAAACTCACAAGTGTTTCTGTATTAGGCTTAAAATCGGGAAATGAAAGTTTGCCCGATTTCCTTACAATGCCATCAGAAACAACCTCCCATTCAAAGTTAAATTCCGAAAGGTTTGTAAAATCATATTTATTCCTGATTTTAATTACCCCATTGGCCAGATTAACAGGTTCAAATCCAACATACTGATAAACTTTCCTGACCTCTTTCAGACCAGGATGACCGGTTCTGTCGGGCCAGACAAGTCCGTTAATGTTGAAATTTCCATCACTAGGTATGCCTTCATCACCATAATCACCGCCATAAGTCCAGTACTTTTCACCGTTTTCATTTGTTTTGAGAAAACCCTGATCGACCCAATCCCAGATGAACCCGCCCTGCAGTTTCGGATATTTTTCTATTATGTTCCAATAATCCTGAAGGTTACCTGTCGAATTACCCATAGCATGAGCATATTCGCACATTATCAGTGGTCTGTCGTTTTTAGTATCTTTTGCATAAGATTCGATTTCCTGAATTGTTGCATACATCGGGCACCAGATATCTGTATGCCGTTCAGGGGTATTGGTGCTCTTCTCTGCCCGTTCGTACTGAACAGGTCGTGTTGCATCCCGCTCTTTTATCCATTTGTAACCATTCAGGAAATTATGACCATCACCGGCTTCATTACCCATCGACCAGATAATCACTGATGGATGATTCTTGTCTCTTTCAACAAGCCTTTGCATTCTGTCAAGATGTGCTGCTGCCCACTGGGGTTTGTCAGCTAAAGTAACATCTTTATCATACCCCATGCCATGCGATTCAATATCAGCCTCATCAACAAGATACAGGCCATATTTATCGCACATTTCATACCAGAGCTCCTGCTGGGGATAATGGCATGTCCGCATAGCATTGATATTATTGCTCTTCATCATCCTGATATCTTTCAATACTGTTTCTTCATCTATAACATGCCCGGTTATTTCATTGTGTTCATGCATATTAACCCCTTTTATCCGTATAGCGACACCATTGACCAGAAGCTGCGAATTGACAATTTCCACCTTCCTGAATCCGATTTTAGCGCTGATGCTTTCAGAAACATTTCCGGTTTTATCTTTCAGACTTATGACCAGTGAATAAAGATTTGGCTTCTCTGCTGACCATTTCTTTATGCCCCGGATATTTTTATTAAAATTAATGGAAGCCTTACCTTCCGTTAATTTAATATTTTTAGATTCTGTGAATATTCTTTGTGCACTATCATATAGAGATGCATTAACGATAAAATCGTTATCATTCTCAACCGCACTTTTTAATGAAACATCGACTTTCAGCAGACCGTCGTTGTAATTATTTACAAGGTCGCCGACAGCAAAAAAGTCCCGTATGAATGTTTTTGGACGAGCATGAAGGAAGACCGTCCTCTGAATACCGCTTAATCTCCAGAAGTCCTGATCTTCAAGATAACTACCATCGCTCCACCGGTAAACTTCAACTGCGACAGAGTTTTTTCCACTTTTAAGATACTTTGTAATATTAAATTCTGCAGGTACTTTACTATCCTCGCTATAACCAACAAGTTTCTCATTCACCCATACATAAAATGCCGAACTTATTGCCCCGAAATTGAGGAAAATTTCTTTATCCTTCCAGTCAGATGGAATATTAAAATTTCTTTTGTACGATCCAACCGGATTCCAATCGTGAGGAATAGCCGGCGGAACTTTTTTATAGGAACCCCCGGGATTGAATACATCCTCATAGGTCCAGAACGGATAAACAATATTTGCATATACCGGAACATCATAACCCTCCATCTGCCAGTTCGACGGTACTTCAATATCTTTCCAGTCGCGTGTATCATAATCATTTTTGAAGAACCAGAAAGGCCGTTGATCGGGCGTTTTAACCCAGTTGAATTTCCACATCCCGTCGAGAGATTTATAGTTCGAAGAATTCGCTTTTATTGCTTCAAGCGCGCTCTTTTCATCAGGAAAACTGATGAGCGATGCATGCGGATATTCCCTGTCGATATTAAACACTTCAGGGTTTTCCCAGTCGCGTGGCTCCTTCTCAGTGAAAGCTACTCCTTCATATTTGCTGTACTTTTTACAAGCTGAAAATGATAATGCGATCACAAGAATATAAAATGATATTCTCTTCATAAGGTTTTGATTTTATAAGGAGATAAAGTTAATAAAAAATGGTACTAATGCAATTTGCCTGTTCCGGCTCATGGCAGAGTGAATTCCGCCCAATGGGCCGACATTTCTGAACTGATCAACAACTATCTTAAAGCTGATGTATTCTCCGAATTCTCCCGGAGTGTTTGTTACAATGATTATCTGTTCGAAAATATCTTTTATTGTATCTGATATCCTGAAAATAATTGTCTTACCATCAATGACAATATTTGCCTTCATAATGCCAATTAATCCGTTGCCGGCATCGCCTGCCATGATTACCCCTGATATATTACTTATCACCTGAAAAGAATTATCATAATACTCTTCATCGCTGATAATTGATTTTAGTTGCACACTTTACAATTTTTTTGTAAATTGATGGTTTATTATAAAGAGCCAACAACAAATGTAAAAAATAATTTCAGGCCTCATTTATTACTGTTCATTAACATACAATACCTGTCGGTTATGGATAAAAGAATCACCTCTCTGTATGATGATTACAGGCAAGGGCGAACAAATCGCCGCGATTTTATAAAAAAACTTGCGATGGTTGCAGGCAGCACTGCTGCCGCATTAGCTTTGCTTCCTGTTCTGGAGGACAATACAATAAAAGGTTCATCCGCTTTTCAGGCCGATCCGGATCTGTCGACTGAATTCATTAAATATCACGGTGAAACGGGAGATGTAAAAGCTTTTCTTGCGCATCCGAAAGCAGGTAAAAAATTCCCGGCTGTGATCGTGATTCACGAAATATGGGGGCTGAATCCTCACATCATTAATGTAACAAAAAGATTTGCAAAAGAAGGTTTTATTGCAATGGCTCCTGATGCTCTCTCGTCAGTGGGAGGAACCCCCGAAAATGATCAGAATAAGGCCATGTCGATGATCCGGGAACTGAACCAGGAACAAACGGTTAAAAATTTTGTTGCTGCTGTAAAGTACCTCAAGACAAATCCTCTTTCAACTGGTAAAGTTGGATGCACAGGATTTTGTTGGGGAGGAGGAATGACCAACCAGGTAGCAGTAAATTCACCTGATCTTGATGCAGCTGTTCCTTATTATGGCATGCAACCCACGGCTGAACAGGTTGCATCGATTAAAGCTCCGATTATGGCGCATTACGCTGGAGACGATGCAAGGATCGACGCAGGAATTCCGGCATTTGAAGAGGCTCTGAAGAAAGAGAAAAAAGAATACCAGATATTTATATACGAAGGAGCCCAGCATGCCTTCAATAATGATTCCAATCCTGAAAGATACAATGAAAAGGCTGCCAAACTTGCGTGGTCACGTACAATCGCTTTCTTTAAAGAAAAGCTTAAAACATGATCTGATACAAATTCTTACGCAGGATATTGATTTTTCCATGTCGCACTTATTGCCTCCACAAAGGGTCGGCAATGGTTGAAAAAATATTTGTATCCGCTGCAGAGATAATTTAGTCCCTTTTCTCCATCAGAAGTAATCAAAAACCTGTTTTTTGGGCACTCGCCATTGCACATTGGTCTGACTTCACAATCAATACAATATCGCGGGAGTGTAATTAATTTTGCTTTTCCGAATGCTTTCTGTTCCTGGGTATCAAGGAGATAAGATAGCGAATGGTCCTTTATGTTACCCAGAAGATGGTCACTATCAACAAAGTGATCGCATGAATAAAAATCACCATTATGTTCCACAACAGGAACTCCTCCACAGGTTTCTTTAAAAATACATAGAGTATGTTCCTGATTAAAAGCAGTTCTGAAAGCTTCTTCAAATATCTGAATTTTTAATTCACCGATATCCCTTTCAACCCATTCGTCAAAAACTGCGCTCAGAAAAACTCCAAATTCTTCGGCAGAGACAGAATTCCTGCTGACTCCGTCTGGTGAATCAGGTTGCTGTTCAACCAGCGGTAAAAAAGTAATATATTTTGCTTCAAGCTGCTTAAAAAAGTTGTAGATAATCAGCGGGTATTTTACATTATCGTCATTAACAACACAGAGAATTTCAGGAACGACTCCGTATTTCCGCAAAAGTTCGTACCCCATGATTACCTTTTGCAATGAAGTGCCATCCTGTCTTGTGCGACGGTTGATATTATGCAGATCACCCGGACCGTCAATACTTATTCCAACTACAAAATCTTCAACAGACAGGAACCTGCACCATTCATCATTAAGAAGTGTTCCGTTAGTCTGAATACCATTAATTATTATTGAAGTGTCTGGTTTGTGCTTCTGTTGAAGCATTAAAACTTTCCTGAAGAAGTCTGTTCCAGCAAGTAAAGGCTCTCCTCCATGCCATGAAAAATTTATCGGATTTTCTGTCGATGCCTGAATATGTTGTATAACATATTTTTCCAAAGTATCATTGTCCATCAGGAATTGATCATCAGACGGATAAAGATTCTTCTTCCCCAGATAATAACAATAGCTGCAGTTCAGGTTGCAAACTGATCCAACAGGCTTGGCAAATATCTGAAACTCACGCATTACAGTTTTCATCATTATCCCATTTTATTATATTTCCGGAACTTGATTGCGCGGTTTTCATTAGTATGCGCCATTCAACCGGAAAATAGTTATTAACCCTTTTCCCGATATTATTTACAAATCCCAGATTAACGCCCTGATACGTCACGATATTCCATCCTTTTGATATATCTCCAGGTGCGAAGGCATCACGTTTCAAGAATGAAAGTGCATCATTAAGATTAATTTCTGCACGAGGGAAAGCATCTTTTCTCAAATGATACGATAATGCGATCTCATGAGAAGGAAGAAAATCGTTTTTCTTAGTAGCGAATATTTTCGATCCGGCTTTGACAATTTTCAGATTCTGAAACAGGTGAAGATATTCATCCGTGCAACATGGAACAGCAAAAACCTCATCGCCCCATTTTATAAGTTTGTCGCCAGAAAAATAGGTCCATTCTTTAGCAACAAAAATATCATTTCTGCCTGGTTTGAGTTCAGTTCTTCTTTGGCTTTTTATACGGGTTTGCTCCTGTTTACCTGTTTTCCTGATAACAGAAATGAAGAGGCCATCACCCCTGATTTTATCCGGATAAAAACCATATCCAAAAATACCATTATAATTAATTTCAGTTATTCCATTAAATTTTTCCATATTAATCCGCACAGATTCTGCTTCAAGGTTACCAATGAGCCAACTTATATTTTCCTCATTCTCTGCAGGGTTAAATGTGCATGTGCTGTAAATAAGAATTCCGTTTTCTTTCAAAGCCGGCCAGATATCCATAAGTATTCTTTTTTGCCTTTCAGAACAATGAGCCGTCTTCTCCACTGACCATTCATTCCTGGCAGTTTCGCTTCTGAACATCCCTTCCCCTGAACAGGGAGCATCTACAAGTATTATATCAAAATATCCGCATAATCGACCGAATGCTGCCGGATCATTCTGAGTAACCAGTGTGTTTCCCATGCCCCATTTTGTTACTGTTTCTGCCAGAATGGCCGCCCGCGATCTGATAACCTCGTTAGCGATCAGAAAATTTCTCTGACCAATAATATCAGACAAAAGAGTGCTTTTGCCTCCCGGAGCTCCGCATAAATCGAGCACCCTGATATTCTCCATAGATCCGACAGTCTGTCTGAAACCTTGTTCCAGGAACATTCCTGAAGCCTCCTGGGGATAATAACAGCCGGCATGAAAAAGCGGATCAAGAGTAAAGGATGGCCTGACAGGGACATAGTAACCATTTGTGCACCAGGGAACAGATTCAGCGTCAACTGGTTTTTTATTCCACTTTAAGGGGTTGATCCTGATACTTACAGGAGCAGGTTCTTCCAAAGCATTCAGAAGAGCCTCTGCATCGATATACTTCTGTTCGTGAATCCTTTTTATAAATCCTTCAGGGAACATATTGGTAATCTGGTGTGCGGTTTGAGGTGCAATGTAAAATTATTGTATTGTTTCTCCATTTTTCTCCGGATTCTTATTGTATTTTCTCCAGAGATAGAAAACCGGGATCCCCAGTACAACTATTCCGAGACCGGGAAATGTATAATCAGGTTTATAGATCAACAGGATTATCATAATAGCTACCGTGGTTAATATATAAATTGATGGTATCACCGGGTAACCAAATGCTTTATAAGGTCTTGGGATATCCGGCCGTTTTACCCTAAGGATAAATATTGCAAGAATGGTTAATGTGAAGAATATTAATACTGCAAAGATCACATAATCAAGCAGATTACTATAAGTTCCTGATAAACAAAGCAAAACTGACCATACTCCCTGGACGACAATGGCAAATCCCGGAACTCCGTTTTTATTAATTTTCGCTACCTTCCTGAAAAACAGACCGTCTTTTGCCATTGCATAATATACTCTCGGGCCGGCCATTATAAGACCATGGTTACAACCAAATGTGCTGATCATAATAAATATTGCCATAATGATAGCTGCATAATCACCAAATACGACACTCATTGCGGATGTAGCCACCCTGTCGTCAGTTGCGTATTGTATTCCGCGGCTTAATACATCTGCCCCATCAGGCGAGCCCGATAGCGGCAGAACCTTAATGTAGATGTAATTGGTAAGCATATATAGCACCGAAACAATCAAAGTTCCAAAAAAGAGGCTTAAGGGGACATTTCGTTTCGGATTTATGACCTCGCCCGAGATATAGGTGACATTATACCATGCATCGGCTGAGAACAGGGAGCCAACCAGAGCTGTCCCGACAGCAGCAGCAAGAGCAAACCCGGCAAGAGGCATTATATGGTTACCAGGGCCGATCTGGCTCGCCTTCCAGAACACCTCCCTGTTTATTTCAAATGAATGGATGTTTCTGGTTGCCAGAAATCCAATTGCGATGAATCCTATGAGAGCAATTACCTTGGTTGATGAAAAGAAATTCTGAACTGTTTTCCCTGTCACAATACCCCTTGTATTAAGCCAGGTAAGGAATGAGATCATGCAGATGGCTATAACCATGGTACTGTTGATTTTCAAAGTGCCTATCTGTAACAATACATTCTTTTCAGATATCCATGGGAAAAGAACACCGCTGAATTTGGCAAATGCAACTGCCACTGCTGCGATCGAACCACATTGAATAACCAGAAAAGTTGTCCAGCCAAAAAGGAATCCGATCAACGGATGATACGATTCTTTAAGGTATACATATTGTCCCCCAACGTGGGGCATCATTGAAGCAAGCTCACCATAGCTGATTGCACCGATAACAGTAATAATCCCTGTTATGAGCCAGACTACCAGCAACCAGGCAGGAGAACCCACGTTCCTTGCAATATCAGCACTGACTATGAAGATTCCTGAGCCGATCATCGCACCGGCAACAATTGATATTCCATCAAAAAGGTTTACTCTTTTTTTAAGGAAATGGTTCTCTTCCAGCATTTATTCTTAGATTAATTTCAGTTAATTAGCCATATCTACCTGTTTCCCTGTCAGCCTGATCCTTCCAGATAAAACCTGAGTAAACTGCGGATCGAGGTATCCTGTGAAGCCGGGCTGCTTACCTCCAATAGAGATTGTAAAATAACCCGGTTCAATTACTCTTTTCGACTTATTATTAATTATCGAGAACTGACGTGGCTCAAGTTTGATCTCAACAACTTTGCTTTCGCCCGGTTTCAGTGTAACCCTGGTAAAACCTTCCAGCTGACGGATTGGCCTGGGAGTTGAAGCTTTTTCATCAGTTAAATAGAGCTCAACTACTTCGTCACCGGCAATCTTGCCTGTATTAGTGACTGTAACTTTTACAGCTACTTTTTCTCCGGCAGCAACCTTTTCAGGAACTGATAAATCGCTGTATTTAAAGGTAGTATAGCTAAGACCAAAACCGAAAGGGTAAAGAGGCTCCTGTTTAAAGAACCTGTAGGTTTTCCCCTCCATATCGTAATTTTCAAAAGCCGGGATCTGATCAACAGATTTATAATATGTTACAGGAAGTCTTCCCCCCGGATTGTAATCACCAAAAAGAACATCAGCAACCGCATTTCCTCCCTGCTGTCCGCCATAACCTGCCAGCAATATAGCTGAGGCCTTTTCCTGAGCTTTATTAACCGACATGGCGCCACCATTAGTAAGCACTACAACTACAGGTTTCCCTGTTGCAATAACTGCATCGAGAAGTTGTTCCTGAACTGCAGGAAGATTCAGGTTTGTACGATCGCCCCCGCTGAAACCATCAATTTTAATTGACATCTCTTCTCCTTCAAGACGCTGTGACAAACCGAGGACAAGTACAACTGCATCAGCCTCTTTGGCAGTTTTCACGGCCTGCTCAACAAGGTTTAGCCTGGGCAGTGCCCAGAGAAGTTTTATATCTGCATCGCCTGAATAATTCTTATACAGGACCTCTATCTTATATTTTTTTCCTGCCTGAAGTTCAGCCGGAACTTCAATATGAAAAGCACTGTGTTCACTCATTGATGAAATTATTTTTTTGCCGTCAAGCAGTATATCATAACCTGATGATCCCCATCCGCCAATTGCATAAGTTCCGGTTTCAGGAGGTATGAGGTAAGTTGTCCATCTTATTCCAAAATTGTCATCAGGCATGTCATATCTTGGTGAAAGGTTTTCCCAGTAAAAATTTATGTTATCATCAACTCTTGTGAAAACAGGTTCACCTTTCATATCCCTGTTGTTAAAGTATTCACCATAAGCTCCCTGTGTTCCATTGGGTGTCTCGAGATATCGTGAAGGTATCGGTGTCAGATTATGGATTCCTTCAGCAAGATCACTCCCTTCTGCATAAATTATCTTCGTACCTGGAGTGAGCTTATTCTCAATACCTTTAAGTACTGTGACCGGATCCTTCGGTATACCGTTATAATTTCCGATAAGTGATTCAAAATTATCAGCATTAGGGCCTATCACTGCAATAGTCTTTATCTCTTTTGAAAGAGGAAGTGTATTATTCTCATTTTTAAGAAGAACAATTGATTTTTGGGCAGCCTGCCGCGACAATGAATTATTATAATCGGAACAATTGACAAAGTAAGGTATCTGTGCATAGGGAACCATTTCGTCGAGATCGAACATACCCAGTTTAAATCGAACGGTGAAGATCCTTTTTACGGCAATGTTGATATCAGCTTCAGTCAATATTCCCCTGCTGACAGCCTCAACTAGGTTTTTATAATCAACCCCGCATTCAAGGTCAGTTCCGGCTTTAACAGCCTGAGCAGCAGCTTCCGCCGGATCTTTTGCGAAATGTGTGAATTTGTAAAAATCTGAAATGGCCCAGCAATCGGAAACGATGTACCCTTTGAAGCCCCATTCATTGCGAAGGATACCGTACAATATAGGGTTGGCGCAGCATGGATAGTCCCTGAACATATTATAAGCTCCCATTACAGAATAAACTCCGGCATCCACAACAAGGGTACGGAACGCGGGAAGATATGTTTCCCTCAGATCAGTTTCGCTGACCTTTGCATTAAATGAATGTCTTAATGGTTCTGGTCCGGAATGAACGGCATAATGTTTGGCAGTTGCAACTGTCTTTAGGTACTTCGGATCATCACCCTGCATACCTCTCACGAATTCATACCCCATCCTGCCGGTGAGAAAAGGATCCTCGCCATAGGTTTCGTGCCCTCTTCCCCACCGCGGGTCGCGGAAGATGTTGATATTTGGTGACCAGAACGTGAGCCCCTGGTAGATACCTGTTTTTCCTCTTCTCTGAAACTCATGATATTTTGCCCTTGCCTCATCGGAAATTGCGTTTGCCACATTGAACATCAGGCCTTCATCCCATGAATCGGCAATAGTAATTGCCTGCGGAAATACAGTTGCATAACCTGCTCTTGCAACACCGTGTAAAGCTTCGTTCCACCAGGTGTACGCCGGAATGCCAAGACGCGGAATAGCTGGTGCAGTGTAAAGCAGCTGGTCAGCTTTTTCCTGGAGAGTCATCCTTGAAACAAGATCGTTAACCCTTTCCTCTAAAGTAAGAGAAGGATTCCTGAATGGAAATGCATATTGATTCTGCTGTGCCCGCACAGAGGTTATTGCTGCAGACAACGATAAGACCAGAATTAACAAAGTAGTTTTTTTCATGAGTTTAAATTTTATATAAGTGGAAAAGTATAAAAAAAACACCGGATATGAAAAGAAATGTTTCTATCATATCCGGTGGAAAAGAACATCATTAGAAGCCTTAAGAAGTACGGATAATCTCCTGTATACTTTTTACATAATTTATGTTATAAAACTCTTAAAGGCATTTATACTTTAGGCAGTTTCCATGGCTCCCTGTACTCCGGTACCAGGTATTTATTGGCATCGTTATCGTTAGTGAATTTAGTGCCATCCCATACAAGTTTCTTGCCGGTGCGGTACGCAATATTACCGAGAGCTGAAAATCTTGCTATATGTGCACCTATCTCCACGCTTGCATTTGTGTCTGGATTGCGGCTGTCAATACAATCGAGAAAATTCTTCACGTGATTCTTCAAACCTTGTCCTGTTCCCTTTTTCAGCGTAACTGCTTCCATCCTGGTTTTCCCATCAACTTCTTCAGGAATAACTTCCCATCCATCGCGATCCACTACCAGGGTTCCGTTTTCACCAACAAAGCCTAATCCATGGTTCCGGCCATAAGCACCGTCATTTATGCCAATGGCATGATCCCACAGAACATTGAATCCATCGAATTCATAAATTGTCTGCAAGCTGTCGGGAGTTTCGCAGGCATCACCCGGATAGCCATATTTACCACCCATAGCCATAACAGATTTTGGAGCAGTTACATTCATACCAAATAATGCATAATCTAGAAGATGCACTCCCCAGTCGGTCATAAGACCGCCAGCATAATCCCAGAACCATCTGAATGTAAAGTGGAAACGGTTTCTGTTGAATGGCCGGCTTGGAGCTGGTCCCAGCCACATATCATAATCTACTCCTGCTGGAACAGGCTCATCAGCCAAAACTGGAATAGACGGGCACCAACCCTGGTATGAAAATACTCTTACAAGTCTGATTTTCCCCAGTTTGCCTGAACGGATAAAAGTAACTGCATCCTGCCAGTGAGGATCGCTTCTTTGCCACTGACCAACCTGAACAACTCGCTTATTTTTTTTTGCAGCACTGACCATGAGGTTACATTCTTCAATAGTCCTGCCAAGGGGCTTTTCACAGTAGACATCCTTCCCTGCTTCACATGCAGAAATCATTGGCAGACAATGCCAGTGGTCAGGGGTTCCGACAATTACAACATTGATATCCTTGTTGTCGATAAGTTTTCGCCAGTCTTTATAAAGGTTTGCAGGTTTCTTACCACGCATTTTTTCAATATCAGAGGCTCTGCGATTCAGAACACTTTCATCGATGTCGCATAAAGCAATGCATTCAATCTGAGAATGATCAAGAAATGTACTCAGATCTACAAACCCCATCCCATTGCAGCCAATAAGTCCGACATTAATCCTGTCAGATGGAGCGCAGCCCGTAAGTGCACTCGATAAAGTCGGAACCAGAGTCAATCCTGCAGTTGTTAGTGCAGTGTTTTTCAAAAACGCTCTTCGTGTAGTCATCAGAGAATTTTATTTAACTGAAAATCTGTAAATTGTTGTCGATTTGAAAGTTTCATCTGGATTAAGAACAGTTGTCGGAAACGCAGGATGGTTCGGGCTATCAGGATAGTGACCTGATTCGAGACATAACCCGGATCTGAATTTGTAAGGCTTTCCACCGTGACCTGTTTTAGTTCCATCAAGGAAATTACCGGTATAAAACTGCATTCCCGGCTGATCTGTAATAACCTCAAGCATACGTCCGCTGACAGGCTCATATACTGTCACAGCCACATTTTCTTTTTTGTCCAGAACGAAGTTGTGATCATAGCCACGTCCCAGGACAAGCTGATCATATTTTTCTCCAATTCTTTCTCCTATAGCATGAGGAGTTGTGAAAT
Source organism: uncultured Bacteroidales bacterium (assembly GCA_963838215.1). Taxonomy (GTDB): domain Bacteria; phylum Bacteroidota; class Bacteroidia; order Bacteroidales; family VadinHA17; genus LD21. The sequence continues at coordinate 1,175,914 of CAWIQG010000003.1, forward strand.
CAAAAGGAGTTCCGGCAACCGGGCGAATTTCTCCTGTTGGAATCATGACTGAATCTACCGGAGTGAAAGCTGAAGCTTTTATGGTCATCACATGGTCAAGAATATCACCATTGCCTGCACCATGAAGATTAAAATATGCATGGTTAGTTACATTTATAACAGTTTTTTTATTTGTGGTACACTTATAATCCATAACAATTTCGTTCTTATCCGTCCAGGTATAAATAACTTCAGCATTTGCGGTGCCGGGAAAACCCTCTTCCATATCTGGGCTTATATATGTAAACCTGACAGAAGGGTATTGATTGTCTTTAAGAACCTCTGTGTTCCATACGACACTGTGCCATCCGGCTGGCCCGCCATGCAAAGTGTTTGGTCCGTCGTTTAAAGGAAGTGAGTATTCAGTTCCGTCAAGGGTGAATTTCCCTTTAGCGATCCTGTTGGCATATCTTCCTACTACAGATCCAAAAGACATATCACCCTTAACTGTTTCATCAAAAGTGTCATACCCAAAAGTAATATTGTCCTTTTTACCGTTTTTATCCGGAACTTCAATCCATGTGATCTTTGCTCCGAAATTGGTAAGTGTGATGACATTACCTTCTTTGTTTGTAAGGGTTAATAAATAAACCTCTTTCCCATTGTGTGTACCGAAAACTTCTTTTTTAACCATCTCTTTATTTTTTACTGACTGGTTACAGGAGGTGAAAATAACTGCAACCAGAGTTAATAATAATAGAACCTTTTTCATTTTGCTTATTTTAGTTTTGCTAAAGTAATAATTAATATTTCGCAAGCAACCAATGTTTTTGCAAAAGTTATTTCCGTTTAGTTGCAGGAGGCTGGCTATACAGAGCTTCGACAGCTCCGGCGAGATAAGCTGCCGGTGCATTCCAGTTAATTGCAATTTCATTTGATGCATATGAACAAACGGAGTCAGTGTACGACTCATCAGGAATTTTAGATGGATATGTTTTGCATCCATCCTGCTGGCCTGGATTCGGACCCCCGACAATTAAGCCGGGGACAGGATCGGTTATTCCATCGGCTTCCGATTGGCGATGGTGCGGATGCATTGGTGTTTTATGTCCATATCCTGTTACAAATGAATAACCTGTGGCGTTGCGACCCAGAATATAATCAAGATTTGAAAGGGCAAAATCCAGATATTTACTGTCATTTGAAAGCTTATAAGCCTGTATCAACAAGATTCCCTGATTAGTTGCAACTGAATTGCTTCCCCAGATAAAATCGCCGGCCGATTTACCCATTACTGTCATATATGCATCATTAGCAACTCCTTCAGTCATCTTATTTGCAGTTTGTATTATTCGTTTTTTAAGTACAGAGAAATCTCTCTTCGCAGTGCCGGTCAGCTTTTTTTCATACCTGATAAGGGTATAATATCCCAGAAGTCTTACATTATCCCATGAAGGCAATGGCATTAATGTGTCAGGAAACATAGGATATGCTGTATAATAATTAATTTTATTTGTGCTTACATACAATTCAGCAGCAGCCCAGATAAACTCATCGGTGAAATCAGAATCGCCGTAGCCACCTGTATTAATAACCGGTTTGAATTCTTTGTTCATAAGGTCTTGATCATAAGCTACTTTGGGATTCTTTACTGCCCATTCCCAGGCTTTAACAGCAGACTTCAGACATGAATCGGCTAACCCCGGAAATACTATTTTGAATTTACTAAAGACACGTCCGGCTTGTGCCATTACTGCTGCAAAATCAAGCGTCGCTGCGGTTCCTTTTGGTACAACATAACGGGGTGTCACTGCTTCAGAAGGCATAACCATACCATCGAAATTGGCATTTGTTACTTTATTATAAACACCTCCATCGTATGGATCCTGCATGGTAAGCATCCATCGTAAGTTCCACACTATTTCATTCAGCAGATCAGGAGCTTTATCTCCGCTTTCAGGGATATTAGTTTTAAGGGTGTCGAAATAAGCCGGAAAATCTTCGTACAATGAAAGTAATGTACCCATGGTGATACCGCTGTTCACGACATATTTGTTATAGTCTCCTGCGTCATACCAGCCTCGTGGACAGGATATTATTGTTCCCGCGGGCCGGTTTGGAGAAGCTGCTGCAGGATGAATAATAACATGAGTATCGGGATGTCCGGCTGCATGGCTCCATTTTCCTGCATATTCAGGAAGCAGAGGAGTAGACATCCTCTGAAAATAGAATCCTTTAATAAGCCCTTTTGTCAGATTAGAGAATACCTCAGGTTTTATTTCAAAGGTATATGAATACTCCTGTCCGGGTAAACTCAATTTATAGCTTCCGGGTTTTGTTACCGCTGAGAAATCTGCTATCCGGGTTAATTTTGAAGAGAACTCTGATTTGTGCGGGGCACTTAGTTTTGAAGTAAAAACCACTTCTCCCGAACCAGCATCCAACACAAAAAAATCTCCGCTAATGTCTTCTGTAACAACAGCCACTTTGGGAGCATCGGGATAAAATCCGATCTGGTTCAGCCTTATTTTGGCAGAAGCATCCTGTGCTCTGGAAACAAATGACACTGAAATACATATTGAAAGAAATAAAATAAAATTTTTCATAATCGGGATTATTTAATATAAATGTTTCTCACTTTATTTTGATGAACTGATGCTTGTCCTGCTGCCTTTCTATTATTTCGAGGCACATCCTTGAATCATGATATGGACATTTCCAGAACCCTGCTTTGTCCTCTTTAAGATTCGGTTGCAGATTTTTATCCACACTCCAGAACCATTCCCCGTTTTGTTTGTCAAACAGGTGATCAGATATAAATTTCCAGGCTGCGAGACTTAAATCAAGGTATTCTTCATTACCTGATAAAGAAAAGGCATTTAAGAAACCGAGAACAGTCTCAGCCTGAACCCACCAATGCCTGTCCGAGTCGATATGCCCCGATCTAAAAAAAAATTCATAAATCATACCACCATCTGGCATTATTCCTGCTTTTGATGCTTCAGCAATTCTGAGACAAATTTCCTTCACTTTTCCGATGATTGTTTCGTCACCCAGTACTAAAGCAGCTTCGCAGAGCAGCCATGAAGATTCGATATTATGGCCATAGGAAACAAGGTCTGTTTTGTCATTCCAGTTTTCATCAAAAAATATATTGAGGTTATATGTCTGGCTATTAACTATCTTTTCTACAAATACTCCGATCAGATTGTTCAACTGCTTTTTTAGAAAATCATCTTTCCATACCCTGTAAAGATTTGTATATGCTTCAAGAATGTGAAGATGAGTATTCATTGTTTTCTTTTCGTTGGCATCCTTTGCACTGAGACGAAGGTCATCAAGATTGCCCCATTCCCTGGAAAAGGCCTCAAAATATCCATCTAGTCTGGGGTCATAACTATATTTCTCAATCAATCTGAACAGGTCGATTGCTTTTTCCAGGCAAATCTTATCGTTTGTAATACGATAATATTCTGACAGTCCATAAATAGCAAATGCCTGGGAATAGATCTGTTTTTTACCGTCTTTCATCTCTCCTTTATGGTCGAGCAGCCAGTACACTCCACCATATTTCTGATCAAAAAAATGATTAAGGAGATAGTCTTTTGACCTCTCAGCCATTTCGAGATATTCAGGATTTTTCAGCACTCTGTATGCAGCAGAAAAAGTCCAGAGTATCCTCGCATTCAGAACGCATCCTTTGTTAGCATCATGATGCACAAAACCTTCACCATCTATCCTTCCATAGAACCCTCCATTATCCTGATCAATTGCTTTATTTATCCAGAAAGGAAGAATGTTAGTGCAAAGTTCCGATTCAACCTCAGATCTGAGTTTTTCCAGTTTATTATCTGATAAATTCACAGTTTTATTCATTTCAGTTCATCAATCTGTTTTACTGATTCTCTTCTTTCAGCCAGTTCTCCACTTATTGTTACCATTTTCTTCTCACTCAGAGGATAAATAAACATAAAAAATGCTCCTAACAGAGTACCGATAGCCGGGAAGAAACTAAGCATCATTTTTATACCGGTCTGAGTTCCCGCCGTCTGAACAACATTAGCTTTAAACCCATAATAACCAAGTAGCCAGCCTGCCAGCGCACCACCTAATGTCCATCCAAATTTCTGCGACATTGATGATGCTGAGAAGACAAGACCTGTAGCCCGTCGCCCTGTTTTCCATTCAGAATAGTCAGCGGCATCGGCATACATTGACCATACCAGCGGGAAAATGATACCTGCGCTTACACTGATCAAAAACTGAAATACAAATATCAGGCTGACACTGTTTCTGTCGAGCCAGTAAAATCCTATGCTGAACAATGTGGCAAAAAGCATGGCGTATAAGAAAGTATATTTCTTGCCTATTCTGTCGGAAACAGGCTTGGCAAGAATAACTCCGACGATATTGGCCGCCTGACCAAGAACAAAGTAAAGACTGCTGAGTGTGATAGTAAGATTTACAGCTTTTATAGAAAATGCACTCTGCCCCTGGATATAGTATTTGAAATAATAGATAGCTGCTCCATCGCGGATAGAATTAAAAAATATTGCTGCGATCCCTGCTCCAAGGAGAATAAACCACGGAGAATTATGGAGCAGGTCGTTGAGATCCTTTTTCAATGATGTCTTTACAGTTACAGGCTTTATTCGTTCGCGCGTCCACGAAAAAGTGAACAGGAAAAATGTTATTGCAATAATTGCAAAAACTACAGCAGCCATCTGCCATCCCAGCTGAAGATTCACTCCTCCTTTTCCCAGTTTGCTGAAGATATCTACCAAAGGTTCAGCCAGTGCAAGCACAAGAAGACTTCCTCCAAAAGCAAAAATAAATCTGAAGGTAGCCAGGCTTGTCCGCTCCTTACCATCGGCTGTCATCACTCCCATCAGTGAAGCATAGGGGACGTTGATCATTGAATAAACCATCATCATAAGCGAATATGTGGCAAATGCATAAATCACCTTTCCTGACTGGGAAAATGCGGGAGTTGTGAATGTCAGTACTCCTATAATCCCGAAAGGTATAGCTATCCAAAGAAGGTATGGTCTGAACTTGCCCCAACGGGTCTCAGTACGGTCACCGAGGATACCCACAAACGGATCGAATGCTGCATCCCATATTCTGGTTACAAGGAACATGGTTCCGACCAGTGTGGCAGAAATCCCGAAAACATCAGTATAAAAGAACATCAGGTACATTGAGAAGAGCTTCCAGAACATAGAGCTGGCGGCATCACCAAACCCATATCCGATCTTTTCTTTCAGTTTCAGCTTTTGTGAAATCATAGAAATAGGTATATAAATGGGTAATTAATATTTGTTACTTTTTCTGCTTCAAATTAAGGTTCCTGTCAATCAGTTTTTTCAGTGTCTCAACCGAAGCAGCTGACCTCAAACCATCCGCAGGTGTATTTAAGCAATAATCAACAAGCTTTTCGACAGTTGATACTGCAACATGCATACGGGTATCCGACGAAGCGTAATAGATAAAAACTGAACCGTCATCATCAATTATCCAGCCATTTGTAAATAGTACATTCGAAACATCACCAACTCTTTCTTCCCCCACAGGGGCCATAAAAAATCCGGCAGGTTCTGCAATTAATTCTGAAGGGTCTTTTAAATCAGTCATATACAAATACAATACATACCTCAGACCAGCTGCACAACCTCTTACGCCATGAGCAAGATGCAACCATCCTTTGGCTGTTTTTACAGGATGAGGCCCTTCACCGTTTTTATGTTCCTTTATAGTATGATAATAGCGAAAATTGATAATTTTCTCATCTTTGATCTCAGCGCGTGTCATATCATCTATCAACGCCCAGCCTATACCGCCTCCTGAACCCGCATCAATGAATCCGTCCTGAGGACGAGTATAAAGTGCATATCTTCCGTTTACAAATTCAGGATGAAGAACAACATTTCGTTGCTGACTCCTGGTTTTCAGATCAGGTAGTCTTTCCCATGTTATAAGATCATGTGTCCTGGCAATACCAGCTGCAGCTATAGCTGAGGAGAGGTCTCCTACAGGAGCTGAAGGATCTTTCCGTTCAGAACAAAATATGCCATATATCCATCCATCTTCATGGCTTGTAAGACGCATATCATATACATTTGTGTCGGGATTTTCTGTCTCAGGCATAGTTATCGGAAAGTCCCAGAACCGGAAATTATCGACACCATTCGGGCTTTCTGCAATTGCAAAAAAAGATTTACGATCATTGCCTTCCACCCGGACAGCGAGAATGTATTTTCCGTCGAATTTCATGGCACCTGCATTGAACGCAGCATGCACTCCAATGCGCTCCATTAAGTGAGGATTAGTATTGGGATCCAGATCATATCTCCAGAAAAGAGGTGCATGGTCCGCTGTCAGAACAGGATATTTATATCTGCAGTAGATCCCGTTCCCCGGTTCAATTCTTTCATTTTTCCTACTTAATAATTTCCCATGTTCTTCTGTAAGAATCTTTAATCTTGATTTGAAATCTGTCTCCATATAAATCTGCATTAATATTTTATTTTCAATATATTAGTTGTCATTTAATTTCCTATTCGTCGGGTGTAATGCTTCCCTTGCATTACTCCTGATTGCTATGGTTGTAGCAGGAATAGGTCGTGTGGCCATGACAGATGTCGGAAGCCACACTATCATCTGGCCCGGTCCACGGTTGTTCCATAATGCATAAGGTATCAATGTAACAGGTTCCTCGCCGAGCATTTCAACTTTGCCATCAATAGTTCTTTTTGTTTGAAACCCTGAAGTTTTAATCACCTGTGTTCCTTCAAGCAGCGAAGGGATAAATTCAGTTGTAAATGAGGCATCTTTCTTTATAACAAAATCAAGCACATTTCCGGAATTATTGTCGGGCCATTCGGCGCAATAAATAACAGGACCTCTCTGAAATGCAATTTTGTCTTTATCTTCTTTAACTTTTCCATCAGCAACAACTTTGCGGACAGTCATGTGAAAATCAGCCTCAACTTTGTCTCCTGATTTCCATTTTCTGGAAATAACAGCATAACCATCAATCATATTTACCTTAAGTTCATTACCATTAAGCAAAAACTTAACGGGCTCATTGTTCTGATCAGTAAATTTATACAGTCCCCCGGGCACAGCTTCGTTAAGCGCCCATCCCGGAACACGGATTTTCAGATCAAATTTCTCACGTTTTTCAGGGTTAATTGATATTTCTACCTTCCCATCCCACGGGAAATTTGCTTTTTGGGAAATATTGATCTTTCTCTTTCCCAGAGTAATATTTGCATCATTTGAAATGAACAGATTGATATATAGTGCTTTATCAGTCACTGCATACACATACCCTGGAATAGCAGGAACAAACCTGGCAATATTTGAAGGACAACAGGCACATCCAAACCATGCCTGCCTGTTTTGCTTTCCGTCAGACTCAAGCGGATTAGGATAGAAAAATCTGTCAGCTGACAATGATACCCCTGAAAGCATGGAATTATAAAGCGTTTTTTCCAGAACATCAATATACTTCGATTGACCATGTAAGAGGAACAGCCTTTGATTGAAAAAGATATCTCCTATTGAGGCGCAGGTCTCGCAATAGGCTGACATATTTGGCAATACAAAAGGATCGGCAAAACCTTCATTTCCACCTGTGGCTCCGATACCCCCGGTAAGATAAATTTTCCTGTAATTAATATCCTCCCAGATTTTAGTAATTGCATTCAGATAAGAAGAATCCTTATCAATTGCAGCAATATCGGCCATCCCGGAATACATATAAGTGGCTCTTACAGCGTGCCCTTCTGCTTCGGTTTGATCAACCGGTTTCAGATCAGCCTGGTTATATGGTTGACCTTTTGGGCCACGTACCTCCAGAAAGAATCGTGCCAGATCGAGATATTTCTTTTCTCCTGTGACCCTGTAAAGCTTAACAAGTCCCATTTCAATTACCTGATGCCCCGGATAAACTTTCATCCGATCCCAGCCAAAATCTTTATTTACAAGATCAGCAGATTTTAAGGCAATGTTCAGTAATGTTCTTTTGCCAGTAGCCTGGTAATGTGCAACAGCAGCTTCATATAGGTGCCCCAGATTATAAAGCTCATGGCTAAGAACTGAATCCATTTCCCATCGGTTTTTACCGGCCCATTCATGCAAACCTTTTCCTCCATGTTTCTCAGCGATGGTCCTGTTGGTGTACAGATAACCATCAGGCTCCTGCGCCAGGCCAATTTTTCTTATAAGAGTATCGAGATAAGCTTCGAGTTTTGGATCTGGAAATGTCTGAAGTGAATAACTGGCTCCTTCAATAATTTTATAAACATCGGAATCGTCAAAAGGATATATAGTTTGAAATCTTCCAGTATAAAGACCAGCTGCAATTTCAAAGTTTTTAACTCTTCCTGTCGATTCACAGTAGCCAAATGCAATCGGGATTGTTATTGAAGCATTCTTTTTTATCCGCGGGGCCCAGAAATTGTCAGTCAGTTTTACAGCTGTAAAGGGAACCGGTTTAATAGGATAGTCTTTGCCTGATGAAGACTTTTTAACACATCCCGGCATCAATAATACAAAAATGACAAGTGTAATAACTACACTAATATTCTTTTTCACTGAGATTATTTTGTTAGTTCAAAAACAACCACTGATTTTGATGGCATCGTTACAATCAGAGTTCCATCCCTGAGAGTAAATCCATTAAAAGAAACCGGCTTCACTACATCCGGTTGTTCAAAACTGTTAAAGGAATTCATTTCATTAGCAGTAAGTACCTCCCCTGTGACTTTTTTATATGTCTCACCGATAACAGGGCAGGTCACTGTGACAGATTTATCAGGGTTTAGGTTTGCAAGTGAAATATGCATTTTGCCATCTTTATCAACGGAGGCTGAAGCAGAGATTGAAGGGATCTTTTTGTCGCCATAAGCATACTCTTCACATTTCAGGTCAATATTAAGAAGGTTAGCTTCCTGATGTACCTTGAACATCCTGAAGACATAATATGTAGGAGTCAGAACCATTTTATCACCTTTAGTAAGGATAACTGATTGAAGGACATTTACCATCTGGGCAATATTAGCAGCCTTTACCCTGTCGGCATGCTGGTTAAAAATATTAAGGTGAATTGCAGCGGTAATTGCATCGCGCATTGTATTCTGCTGATACAGGAAGCCAGGGTTGGTTCCGGGTTCCACATTGAACCAATTGCCCCATTCATCCACAACAAGTCCTTTTGTTTTCAGGGGATCGTAGCGATCCATAATAGCTGAATGACCTTTTATTATGTCGTCCATCTGCAGATTCAACCTCATGGTTTCGAACCATTCCCGTTCATCAAATTTTGTTGCGGATCCTTTGTAACCCCATCCATCCACAACTGAGTAGTAATGTATTGATATGCCCTGAAACATGTTCCGCGTTCCTTCATCCTTCATCAAAGTTTCAGTCCATGCAAAATTATAATCCGAAGCACCGCAAGCCACTCGATAAATTCTGTTACTAGTAAAGTCTCTGAGGAATGTGGAATATTGTTTCATTGTATTTGCATAAAACTCATCCGTCATATTTCCTCCGCAACCCCAGTTTTCGTTCCCTATAGCAAAATATTTCACTTTCCATGGAGCTTCACGACCATACTCCTTACGCAATTTTGTCATCGGGCTTTCGGAATCGGAAGTAAGGTATTCAATCCACTCTGCCATTTCTTTTACCGATCCTGAACCAACATTTCCGTTGATATAAGCGTCGCATCCAAGCAGTTCGGTCAGTTTCATAAACTCATGCGTTCCAAATGAGTTGTCTTCAGTTACACCACCCCAGTTGGTATTGACGATTGAGGCTCTTTTTTCCTTTGGACCTATGCCGTCTTTCCAGTGGTAAGTATCTGCAAAACAGCCACCCGGCCAGCGGAGGTTCGGAATTTTGATCTCTCTTAGTGCAAACAGGACATCATTTCTTATACCGTAAGTATTTGGAATTTTTGAATCGGGACCTACCCACAGACCACCATAAATGCAATTGCCCAGATGTTCTGAAAAATGACCGTAAATATCTTTACTTATAACCGGGCCATGATGATTTGCTATGATCACCAACTGGTTAATGTTTACCTGTTCCTCTTTTTGAGCACCGGCTTTTATACCAGCCAGCAAAAACAAGATTATAAACGTTGCGATAGGGTTTTTCATAAAATTATATCAATTAAGATTCTTTATTCGTTGTTTTCCTTTGTATTACGTTGTGAATCCCTTTGAGCTAAAATATGGTAAGGATTTTTTAACCACTAAGTCACTCTAAGGATGTCACGAAGGATCACAAAACTATTTCATACCTTTTTCAACTAAAGAGCCAAGATCTTTATATTTCCTGAAAAGAGCTTCGTATTTTTCTGCTCTTGCAGGTTCAGGGCTATACTCCTTTTCGAATCCTCCACCCATTGCTTTCTGTGCAGAAGGTATATCTTTATAAACTCCGGCTACAACAGAAGCGGCCATTGCTGAACCCAGTGCACATGTCTGATCTGAGGCAGCAACCTTAATCGGCATGTTGAGAACATCTGCAACTATCTGCATCACAAACGGATTCTTTTTTGCAACGCCTCCGATTGCAATTACTCCGTCAATCCTCAATCCTTCGGAAATAAAACGGTCATTGATCATTTTTGAACCGAATGCTGTGGCTTCAACAAGCGCTTTAAAAATTCGCGGAGCATCAGAACCTAATGATAATCCTGTTATTGCACCTTTAAGTGCCTGATCAGCATCCGGAGTACGTCGGCCATTCATCCAATCGAGGGCAATAACAGATGTTTCCTCCGGCGGAATAGATTCTGCCTGTCTGCTTAGTTCAGCAATTATTTTATCGGCAGCTTCATCTTTGATTCTGTCCCTGGTTTTTTCATCAAGCCAGTTCATTTTTGATATGATGTCGGTTATGGGCCACATTAAAAGTTTGCCAAACCATGCGTAAATATCACCGAATGCCGATTGTCCGGCTTCAAGGCCAAGCATACCGGGGATGATTGATCCGTCAACCTGACCGCAGATACCGGCCACCAGATTATCTCCCACCTCTTTCATAGGTGCAACAAGCATATCGCATGTAGATGTACCCATAACTTTAACAAGATGGTAAGGCTTAATCTCGCCGCCAATTGCCCCCAGATGTGCATCAAAAGCACCAACTCCGACCTTCACGTTTGCCGGAAGGCCCAGTCTCTTTGCCCACTGCTCCGATAGTATGCCGGCTTCGACATCGCAAGTATATGTTTCGCTGAAAAGTCTTTCTCTGAGACCTGATAAGACAGGATCGAGGGTTTTAAGGAATTTTTCGTCAGGCAAACCGTTGAAATCATGGTGCCACATAGCTTTATGTCCTGCTGCACAGCGACTTCTCTTCAGCTGCTGTGGATTGTTGTTGCCAGTTAAGAGCGCAGGAATAAAATCACAGTGTTCAACCCACGACCAGGCATTCTTCCGGATAACTTCACTGTTACGCAAAACATGAAGGATCTTTGCCCAGAACCACTCTGATGAATATATTCCTCCTTCGAATCTGGTAAAGTCAACGCCTCCCCATGTTCTGGCTAATTCATTGATCTCGGAAGCCTCTTTTACCGCTGTATGATCTTTCCACAAAACGAACATTGCATCGGGGTTGTCTTCAAATCCGGGTTTCAGTGAAAGAGGAACTCCCTCTTTGTCAACAGCAACGGGAGTTGAGCCTGTGGTATCAACGGCAATGCCAACAATATTTTTTATGACTTCTTCAGGTAATCCATTCAGAGAACCTTTTACTGATTGCTCCAAACCTTCTATATAATCGAGCGGATGCTGACGAAACTGATTGATTGATGGATTACAATACATACCTTTTTTCCACCTCGGGTATTCAAACACTGATGTTCCGGAAATTTTACCATTTTTTGTATCAACAACAACTGAACGAACAGAATCAGTACCGTAATCGATGCCGATTACAAATGTCTTTACCATAATTAAACTTGTTAATTTGATTTTTACCTGCCTTGCCCATAATAGGCCTCGCCTCCATGTTTCCTTTTAAAATGCTTATCCTGAAGAGATTTAGAGATTGGTTCACTTTTCCCTAGTAAAACTGTATAAAATGCCATTCTTGCCACCTCTTCCAGTGCAACAGCATTGTAAACAGCATCATCAGCATCGGTTCCCCAGGAGAAAGAGCCATGGCAATTAACAAGTACTGACGGTACTGTTAAAGGATTAACAGTACCCAGCCTTTCAACAATCACCTTTCCGGTATTGATTTCATAATTATTTTCTATCTCCTTATCAGTCAATAACCGTGTACATGGAACCTCTCCGTAAAAATGATCGGCATGAGTGGTCCCGAAAGGCGGAATACCCTTTCCTGCCTGAGCCCACGATGTAGCATAGGAAGAATGCGTGTGTACGACCCCTCCGATATTACTGTAGGTTTTATAGAGCAACAGGTGGGTCGGAGCATCTGTAGAAGGTTTATATTTTCCTTCAATAACCTTTCCTTCAGGATCAATCACAACCATATCAACTGGTTTCATTGAATCGTAACTCAACCCGGATGGCTTTATAACAATTAGTCCGCTTTTAAAATCTCTCCCGCTTGCATTTCCCCAGGTATGTATTACTAATCCGCGACTAACCAGGTCGAGATTTGCTTTGTGCACAATACTTTTTAATTTCTCAAGCATTTTTCTATACTTTAGGCTCTTCATATACTGATTAACTTCTTTTTGCTCCTTTTCTCCCTATGAAGAAGAGATTGCGGTGGTGAGGTCAGATCAGCTAGTTGACATCAAGATTGAAATAGAATCCGTTTTGTTTCAATATCTCATATTTGTCCTTGTTAAACTTATAATAATAAGCTCCCCTTTTTGATGTCTCCCTCTCCTTTTCATCAAGCTTTTCAAGAATGTCCATTGACAATATTTTTTTTCTGAAATTCCTTTTATCCACTTTTCTCTGGTAAATCGCTTCATAAAGATCCTGAAGCTGGACAAGAGTGAATTTTTCAGGAAGCAATTCAAAGCCAACCGGCTTAACTTTAATTTGATTCTGTAAATCTGTAAGCGCTTTTTTAACCATTAAAGGATGATCAAAGATCAGATCTGGCAATCTTGAGATTGAACGCCACTGAACTCCATTTTCATCCGCCAGTTCTTTGCTGATATCTCTTATAGCGATAAGAGCGCAATATGCAACGGAAATTACCCTGGCACCAGGATCCCTGTCCACATCACCGTAAGCTAATGATTGCTTCATATAAACAGACTCTAATCCGGTAAGTTTGCGGAGTATTCTTGCAGCAGCAGAATCAAGGCTCTCATTATCATCGACGAATCCTCCTTCAAGGGACCATCTGCCTTTAGCGGGTTCAACTATCCGTTTAAAAAGAAGAAGCTTTATCTCCTTTTCAAGAATATCGTAGCCGAAAATAATACAGTCAACTGCAACCAGATGTTTTTTGGCATGAGCATAAACTTTTGTTTTCATTTAATTGTATTCTTGCTAGTTAGATGAAATTAATCAGATTTTAATCATACTATACCATTGGAAATGTGATAATATATTTCATTCCATCTTAATTCCTTTTTAAGAGAAGTAAGATCACACTTTTTATCAATAAGAATATATTCAACCCCCATCATTCCTGCAAAATCTTCAAGATATTCTGAATTAATTGATGTGCTGAAACCTGTATGATGCGCTCCGCCGGCCAGGATCCATGCCGCAGCACCTGTTTTCAGATCAGGCATCGGTTTCCACAATACGCTTGCAACCGGAAGGTTGGGCATGTCGGGACATTTGACCACTTCAACCTCATTCACTATCATTCTGAACCTGTTTCCCAGGTCGATGACAGAAACATTTACAGCACTTCCCGGAGCGGTCTTGAAAACAAGTCTTGCCGGATCTTCTTTACCCCCGATAGACAGCTGATGTACCTCAAGTGAAGGTTTCCCCAGCGCTATTGACGGACAAACTTCAAGCATGTGAGCACCAAGTACTTTCATACCTTCCGGATCGAAGTGATATGTGTAATCTTCCATAAATGAGGTTCCGCCTTTCAGTCCATTTGCCATCACTTTCATTGAACGAACGAGAGCAGCTGTTTTCCAGTCACCTTCAGCTCCGAAACCATAACCTCTGGCCATAAGTCTCTGGACTGCAAGACCTGGCAATTGTCTAAGTCCGTGGAGATCTTCAAAGGTCGTCGTAAACGCTTTGAAGTTACCGGCTTTCAGGAATCCTTCAATTCCAAGCTCTATTCTGGCAGCTTCTTTCAAAGTTTCAGAAGATGCAACGCTCTTTGTCAGTTTATATTCTGAACCATATTCAGACAGAAGTTTTTTAATTGCTTCCGGAGATACTTTGCTGACAAATTTAACAAGGTCGCCGATGCCGTATCCATAAACCGAATATCCCATTTTCATCTGTGCACTAACCTTATCCCCTTCTGTAACAGCCACATCCCGCATATTATCACCAAAACGGGCAATCTTCATTTCAAGTGCGTCGTTATATGCCGATGTTGCTCTTACCCATACAGCAATACGGTCTATTGCTTCCTGATCCTGGTAATGACCAACAACAACTTTTCTATTCAGCCTCATTCTCGTACCAATAAACCCAAACTCGCGGTCACCATGAGCTGACTGATTCAGGTTCATGAAGTTCATATTGATTGATTCCCACGGAATATCCCTGTTGAGCTGAGTATGAAAATGGAGAAATGGTTTATTCAGGATAGATAACCCTCTTATCCACATTTTTGCAGGTGAAAAGGTATGCATCCACATTATCAGACCAATGCAGCTTTTTGAATTATTAGCCTCGGTGCAAAGGTCAGTTATTGAATCAGGTGTTGTAAGAACCGGTTTGAAGACCACTTTCTGAAGTATTTTTGGTGATTTATCAAGAGCCGAAGCTATCTTGGCTGAGTCTGAAGCAACCTGCTTAAGAGTTTCGGGACCGTACAGATGCTGACTTCCAGTAACAAACCAGACTTCTTTCGTTTTAATTTTTTCCATAACACCTTGTTTTTTGAACCCCTTTCTTATTCCCACTGGGGAAAAGTGTTTTAACTCTTTCTCCAATACGGCCTGAAAGGTTGTAACCGGTTCATTGAATTAAAAATTCATTGGATAAATTAATATAATAATGTATAAACTGCCTTTATTATAATATTTAAATTTTTAAACTAAAGGAATCACTTTATTTATAACCTGTAATTCATTCCCAACAAATCTATAAAAAAAACATATTAAATGTACATGTTACACTTAAAAAACTGACAAAAAAATGAATAAAAGTTCGAAACATAATAAACTTATTTTTAAGCAATTTATTATCAAATAAAACTCCCTGAAGGTAAAACAATAAGGTTCACAGATAACCTTTTGATCAATCCCCCTGACAAATTGTGTTCGAAAAAGTGTAAAGGTTGAGTGAATCTATCTCCACTCCCGGAGGGAGGATTGGATAAAATCAATTATTTTCTGATTTTCTTCCTTCCCGTTTCCGACAACCTGGAAGGGTTCACCAAATTTTATATGAATAGGTTTATGCCTGTCGATCGGTCCAAGTTCTTTAATCAACTTTCCGTTACCCCAGAAATCAGTTTTTATAGCAACAGGAACAACCTCTGCACCGGCTTTTTTTGCCAGCTTTACCCCGAGTGAATTGAACTCTTCAGGCTTAAACTCAAGGCTTCTGGTGCTTTGCGGAAAAATAATTATTGAAATCCCTTTCGACAGTAAATCGACCCCCCCATTCATAACAGCTTCAAAATCTTTTCGTGGATCAGTTCTGCCAACAACAATAGGGTTCCTTGATCTCATGACATCTCCAAAAAGCGGGTGTTTGACAAGACTTTCCTTCACAACAAACGTAACCTCCCGTAGCGGTGCAATAATCCCGGGGAAGATCATGGTTTCAAGAGTACTCATGTGATTGCTGATAAAAAGAACAGGTTCGGCCGACCTGGTAATATTTTCCATACCGGTAATATGAAACTTTCCGCCTGTTTTTTCAATGAACCTGAAAATTTCGAATGAAGAATCGGCCCACGCTTTTGTATCGTAAATCTTCCTGATAGCTTCCTTTCTTGTCCGAAAAACGGCAGCGGCATATTTTAATGTGAAATATAAACGGCTATTTAAAAGAATTTTCTCTTGAATGGTCAAATGTTCCTTTTCAGGTGTATCGTAAGAATCTGAATCAAAATTACCTTTCTGCATATAAACGGTTAATAATGTTATACAAGGGTTTCTTTCTTTTCCTGGTAAAGTTTCATGCTTTCCAGAACTATCTTATATGCTTCTTCCCTTGGCATGAATTTCTCAACGATAACATTTTTATGTTCAAGCATTTTATAATCTTCAAAAAAACGTTTTAGTTCTACAAGGGTATGAGGAGGAAGCTCTGAAAGTTCATTTAAATAGTTGACTGACATATCATTTCTGGCGACAGCAATAATTTTATCATCCCTCTCCTTCCCATCAACCATCTCCATGGCCCCGATCACTTTTGCTTCAATAATGCACATAGGATAAACATCGATGGAGCATATTACCAGAATATCAAGCGGGTCGTGGTCGTCACAGTAGGTTTGAGGGATGAAACCATAGTTTGCCGGATAATGGACCGATGAAAACAAAACTCTGTCGAGACGGAGCATACCAGTTTCCTTATCCATTTCATATTTACCCTTTGATCCCTTTGGAATTTCTATCACGCTTCTTACAAAAGCCGGAGCATCTTTCCCTGTTTCAATGCAATGCCATGGATGAGTACATGGTTTCATAATTCGGTACTTTTAATGATTGTTTAAAATAAGAGGTAACAGATAGTTGCCAAGGGAAACAGGATCATGAGTTTTTGCCCAGCGCGACGTAAGATTATATTGTTCCTTAAGGTTATCAAAATTGAACATAAGGAAATCTCCCTCAAAGTCGGGGATCCATACATAAGTGTGTGGAATTAAATCCGGAGCGTCAGTAGCAAAGGCTTTAAGCCTTTTGATCATTCCCTTTTTAAGAATATTATCAAGAGACACTCCTAATTTATCAAATCTGCCTCTGTCGTCAATACCAAGTCCTTTCAGCTCTTCGCTCACCTCAGGTATGCTGTCGCTCTTTCTGCTGATAATATAGACTTTTTCAACACCCTTTCCTCTGAATTTTTCAAATTCCAGAAGAGCATAGAATGGGATATGATCTTTACCTACGCCTCCATCTACATATCCAACATCGGGAATGGTTTTTACATCTTTAATTTTTACCGATGGAAAAACGATCGGAAATGCTGAAGAAGCCATCATAATATCGACCAGGCTTAAAGTTGTATCAGTCTCTTCATTTATTTTCCGGCTGCACATCCTGTAAATCTTCTTTTTAAGATCCAATTCCCTTAGGTCGGTGAAAGAAATTTCTGTCATAAAAGGAAGATCACCAATCTTATGATAACCAAGTTTTTCTTCAACAATCTTTGTAAACAGTGTTCTTTCCGGCTGCGAATTTACAGGTAGCTTTTTACCCTCCCCCTGAACAAAAATATCGCTGTTTTTCAGGTTAAACAATATCTTTTTATATTCCGCCCAGGTAAGCTTTCCGCTTAAAATACCATTAAGCATTACAGCATTGAGAGCTCCGGAGCTTACGCCCGATATAAAAACAACATTTTTCAGCAGGCCCCTGTTATAGAGTTCTTCAAGCAGTGCTGCTTCCTGAGGTATCCTTGAACCTGCTCCGGTCATTATTATTGCAGTACCGGATCTGTTTGTGAAAACCGGTTCTTTTTTTAAGTCTCTTTGCCTTCCGGCTAATAAGAGTAAAGAAATCAAAATTGTCAGGATAGTTCCGGTAAATATTTTCAGTTTTTTCATACTAACAAAATAAATTGACATAACTATTCCATAATTTTTAAACTCAATTGAAAGAATCAGATTACTTTATGGAATGAATCAAATTTAGGAAAAATATTCCAATCTGTCCATAAAAACCCTATTTGTTGAGTATCGAAAGAATAACCAGGGCTACAGAAAGCCCTATAAGTATTACAACAGTGATCCATCCGATTATATTAATAACAGGTTTATTGACGTGAACACCCATAATTCTTTTGTTATTCACAAGAATTATCATACAGATAAGAACTACGGGAAGAAGGATACCGTTCAGAACCTGCGACCATAAAGAAATCTTTATAAGAGGAGCATTGGGCAACAGGATTATAATTGCTGAAATTAACAATATACCTGTATATAAAGTAAAAAATTCTTTTGCTTCGTCCCATTTTTTATTTATCCCGGCCTCGAAGCCAAATGCTTCGCACACATAAAATGCGGTCGCAAGAGGAAGGATCGTAGCTGAGAAGATAGATGCTATAAAAAGTCCAAAGGCGAATACCTGTGAAGCCAGACCCCCTGCAAGAGGTTTGAGCGCCAGGGCAGCGTCCTTTGCTTCGTCTATTTGTATTCCATTCACATGAAGTGTTGAAGCACAAGCGACAATTATAAAAAAGGCAACAACAACTGTAGCGACACATCCAACAACGATATCTACAAGTGTATATTTATAATTCTTCATCTTAAGACCTTTTTCTATAACCGACGATTGCATATAGAATTGCATCCATGGAGCAATGGTTGTTCCGACCAGACCTATCACCATTGCCAGGCTCTGTGTGTTTAAATCAAACCTCGGATGAATAATTGATGAACCTATTTCACCCCAGTGAGGTTTTCCCATCATGGCCGAGACGACATAGGTGAGCAATGAAACACTGAATATCAGAAAGATACGTTCTGCAATTTTATAGGTGCCTTTTACAACAAGAATCCAGACCAGAAATGCCACAACAGGTACAGAAATATATTTACTTATGCCAAATATCTCCATACTTCCTGCTACTCCTGCAAATTCGGTAGTAGTGTTCCCCAGATCAGCAAGAAGAAGCCCGACGAAAATGAAAAAAGTAACTTTCACACCGGCATTTTCTCGGATCAGATCAGCCAGCCCTTTCCCAGTTACAATTCCCATTCTTGCATTCATCTCCTGAACGATCAGCAGTACAGCAAAAGAGGGTATCAGGGTCCAGATAAGACTATAACCATACATTGCTCCGGCTACCGAATAGGTTGTAATCCCGCCTGCGTCATTATCAACACTTCCGGTTATTATCCCGGGGCCCAGGATTGCAAGAAATATTGCAAGTTTTTTAAAGAAATGGGAATCTCTGAGTTTGGTCCAGAACATGTTTGCAGACTTTTAACGTTTTTTGGTCCTTCTTTTATTTACGAGATCTTCAACAACGTCATCAACCACCACCATTCCCTGAAGCTGGTTATTGATGTCAACCACCGGTACTGCCAGAAGATTATATTTTGAAATTAATTCAGCTATGGCATCTACTTTTTGATTATCGTACAGCGACAAAGGTTCAGATTTCATTATCTGGCTCACCAAAGTACCTGGTTGTGCAACAATAAGGTCGCGCAAGTTGAAGGTGCCTATCAATTCATCATTGGTCTCTGTAACAAACAGGCTGTAAAGTTCCGCTGATTCAGGTTTCTTAATACGAAGTTCATCTATCACTTCCTGAACTGTAATGGCTGATTTAAAAGACAATATATCAGTTGTCATAAGGCTCCCTACCGAGTTATCGGGGTATTCGAGCAGATCCCTGACCTCCTGTGATGATTCCGTATCCATTTCCTTAAGAAGTAATTCTGCCCTCTCATCTTCAAGTTCATCAAGGATATCGGCTACCTCATCAGCCGGCATCTTTTCAAGTACATCAGCTGCTTTATTTACCGGAAGGTTCTCAACAATATGTACCTGTGCGTGGGTTTCAAGTTCCTCAAGAACATCAGCTGCCTTTTCTTCATCAAGAGAAGAGAAAATCGACATACTCGACTTTTTACCAAGATCCTCGAGGATATCAGCCAGGTCGGAAGGGTGAAGAGTATGAAGCTTTGCATAGCTCTTTGAAAGTCTGATACTGAAGTTTGAATGATCAATGGCCTGAACATCATCCCAAAGAATATATTTTGAAGGAATATTTATATTAAACAGAGAGAAAAATCTTTTTATAGGCAGGGATATTCCTATCCTGCGTAAAAGTCCTTCGATCCCGATATCAACTGCTATTGTAAATGTTCCTGCAGGCAGAGTTGCAAGTCTGACATCATTTACCCTTACAAGTTTACGTCCATTCATATCCACAATCTGCTTGTCGAGAATATTTTCCACGAGTAAAAGTCCGTTGTCCACTTCCTCTTTGCTAAGCTCTATCAGATCAGAGCAGGTTACATTAAGTATTTCCCGTGTCTTTACAACCCTGAAGCTTATAAAAGAGTAAAACCTGCTTTCCTTCCTTATCTTAAGCCTGACACCAGTTACAAGTTGCTGATTCGGGTCATTTTGTCCCGAAGGCATAGAATTTACAAGCAAATCTTTAATTATTCCAATAGCATCTCCATCGGCTCCAAATGCTTCTTTACCGATTATTCCGCTTAAATAAAAAGTTGTGAGTGATGTCATAGTCACCTCCTTGCTGTTACTGATACAGAAAAAGGTGACCAGTTGTACCGGCTACCCTTCTATACCAGGGTTAAGATTAATATATTCGCCGGGTCGTCGTCCATTAAATTCATAAATTGATTTCGCGAACAAAAGTAAATTTCATCTCTTTACTTTCCAAATAATATTATACTAATTTGTCAACCTTTGAAATATGAAGTGTGGACCTGTCGTTCAAATAATAAATGGTATCACAGCTTTCCTCTCCGGAGGGTAATCGGGAAATTTTGCTTTGTACCACTTATAAGAACTGACTCCCCTGGGGAACAGGTTTGCAAAAGTGAAGATAAAAAAAGCCAGTCCCGGAAGTGACCAGGTCATTATTGCCCATCCACCCCATTCAATGATTTCTCCAAAATAATGCGGACATGATATATATTCAAACAACCAACCTTGCGGAAGAACATATTCATCACGGCTTTCTTTTCTCATTATCCGAAATTTCTCATCAGCGATTTTGTTGATAATAAACCCTGCGACGAAAATTGATACTCCTGCAATAAATTGCCACGATAAGAGCCATGAATTATTAAATGCCAGAAGATGGAAGATTCCATACCCGTTCACAAAACCATTGAAACAATTAAATACCAGGGCCATACAAACCAGAATAAACGGGTATGATTTATCCCTGCCAGATTGGGTAAACGGGTAAATAAAGGTTCGATGAATATAATGAGAGAGCCATAAAAGGATAAAAATATCCTGTGGCAGATTTTTCTGATCAGAAATAAGGAAAAAGTATATCATTAGCGCCAGGGATGGAGATTCCATTATCATCCAAGCCCATTTGGACCTGATTGAAGGACCCCATCCTTTTCTTAAAAATTTGCCATAGGGTGCGGAAATAAAAAATAACAGGATGAAGACAATTACAGCAGAACTAAAAATCAGAAGTAAAGAGAAATTATACATAATATTTTTAAAAATAAAACTTCAGGTTCCGTTCACTTAAGTTTTTTTTTTTATCCTTTGACTCAGATCAGTACACCGAATCAAAAATATAAAAATAAGTAATTGAGCGTATTTTAGTAATATATTGATCCAAAAAGACTGTTTTTCTTCTCTTTTATTCTTTTTTTATTAATTTTGGGGGCAATTATAATAAATTTTATATTAAATAGTGGGAATTCTAAAAAACAAACTTTCAGATTATGATGCCCCGCAGAAAGCAATGCAGGCAGGCATCTATCCCTACTTCAGGGCAATAGAATCCGAACAGGATACTGTAGTAATCATTAACGGGAAAAAGGTTTTGATGTTCGGATCGAACAGCTACCTTGGACTTACATGCAACCCTAAGGTTAAAGAGGCTGCAAAAGCTGCAATTGATAAGTATGGTACCGGTTGTGCCGGTTCAAGGTTCCTGAACGGAACTCTTGACCTTCACATTAAACTCGAAGAGAAACTCGCCCAGCTTGTTCATAAAGATGCAGCACTTTGCTACAGCACCGGATTTCAGGTCAATCTTGGGGTTGTATCGTTGCTCGCCGGACGACATGATTATCTTCTTCTCGACGAGCTTGATCATGCTTCAATTATTGAAGGAAGCCGGCTTTCGTTCTCCAAAGTGCTTAAGTTTGCTCATAATGATATGGATGCACTTAAAAGCAAATTAAAGTTATGCCATAAAGACAGCATCAAACTTATAGTTGCTGATGGCGTTTTTTCAATGGAAGGCGATATTATTAATTTGCCCGAAGTTGTAAAACTGGCTGAACATTATGGCGCCTCAATTATGATCGATGATGCTCATGCACTTGGTGTCCTGGGGAAAAATGGTTCTGGCACAGCTTCACATTTCGGACTGACTGACAAAGTTGATCTCATAATGGGTACTTTTTCAAAATCATTTGCTGCCCTTGGAGGCTTTATTGCTTCAGACAAAGAGGTGATCAATTACATAAAACACAATTCCAGATCGCTTATTTTCAGCGCAAGCATGACTCCTGCATCTGCAGCTACCGTTCTTGCTTCAATTGAAATAATGGAAAATGAGCCGGAAAGGATCCAGCATCTGTGGGATATTACCGCCATTGCTCTTGATGGCTTTAAATCGGCAGGTTTTAATACAGGAAAGTCCGAAACACCTATTATTCCTCTTTTTATCAGGGATGACATTAAAGCTTTGCAACTTACCCAGATGCTTCTTGCAGATGGAATCTTTGTGAACCCTGTGGTATCACCGGCTGTTCCCAAAGAGGATAGTCTTATCAGATATTCTCTTATGGCAACACATACTAAAGAACAGGTTGAAATTTCGATCGAAAAGATAACCAAAGCAGCGAAATCTCTCGGCATTCTGAGTTAATTTTGCTCCTTAAAACTTAAAAGGGGCTTATAAGATTATTTATGATTTATCCTCCCTTTATGGGGGTTTGCGGGTTAAAAAAGCTCCGTATTTACTGATGTATTTCTGTTAATCAATTAAATATAAAAATGAAAAAAGTCATTCTCATAACAGGAATCTCGACAGGTTTCGGGAAACAAACTGCAGAACTTCTTGCAGCTAAAGGACACACTGTGTACGGCACAGTACGCAACAATGCAGAAATCAGTCCTTCGGTTAATGGCCTTAAACTGGACCTTACAAATATTGATACTATTATTAAAGCCGTTCAGACTGTAGTTCAAAAAGAAGGCAGAATTGATGTCCTGATAAATAATGCAGGTATGCACACGGGAGGACCCATTGAAACATCTCCTATAGAATATGCTAAACTCCAGATGGAAACTAATTTCCTTGGCATGGTAAATCTCACAAGAGAAGTATTACCAGTAATGCGAAATCAGCGTGGTGGCACCATCATCAGTTTCAGTTCTATTGGCGGACTGATGGGTTTGCCTTTTCAACCGTTCTACTCAGCAAGTAAATTTGCCATTGAAGGTTTCAGTGAAGCCTTAAGAATGGAAGTCAAACAGTTTAATATCAAGGTTGTACTGATTAACCCTGGTGATTTTCATACAAACAACTCTGCCAACCGCAGGAATTTCCTGGCACCAACAGGCGCAAATGATCCTTATCATGAACAATATGAAAGAACCCTGGCAATTATCGAAAAAGATGAAGCCAATGGATGGGAACCGGTGGTACTGGCAAGGAAACTTGTAAAAATCGTTGAATGTAAAAATCCCCGGCAGAGATATATTATTTCTTCCTTTGAGCAGAAACTTGCTGTCGCTTTAAAATATATTTTGCCCGGAAAAACTTTCAGATGGATTCTTGAAGACCATTATAAGATTAAATGACAGATATTATCGCTGATTTTTATTTAACCACGAAGAGCACGGAGTTTCACTATTACTTTGGAAATAACATTCGACGGTGGTAAAGTAATCAGCGCAGCCGGGTTGTGCAAAATAAAGAAGACTATTGCAGGGCCTCCTGTTTTTAAAATTATTACCTCAAATTGAATATCCTCGTTGCAAGCAACGTGGAATACTATGGCGGGGATTCACAGAGATCCACAAAGCTGTAGTAAATATTAAGCTAAATACATATTGATTAATTGCTCATATAACTCCTGTTTGCCACTTCTCATCTCAGGTTCACCTATTTCAGCAGCTATATCTCTCAACCTTGCCAGAGTTAGCTTTCCCTTTTCAAAATCTTTTCCGGCACCTTTATCGAACGACTCATATCTTTTTTTTCTCATCTTAAGATAATCGCTATCTCTCAGTACTTTGTCGGCAATAACAAGAGCTCTTGCAAAAGTGTCCATTCCGCTAACATGAGCTATAAAGACATCTTCAAAGTCAGTAGAATTACGTCTTACTTTAGCATCAAAATTAATACCTCCGGTTGAAAATCCACCGGCCTGAAGAATAACCATCATTGCTTCTGTTACCTCATAAATATTTGTAGGAAATTCATCAGTGTCCCAGCCATTCTGATAATCACCCTTGTTGGCATCTATGCTCCCAAGCAGTCCTGCATCGGCTGCAACCTGGAGTTCGTGCTGGAAAGTATGACCGGCCAGAGTGGCATGATTAACTTCAATATTCAGCTTAAAATCTTTATCCAGACCATGCTGACGCAAAAATCCTATAATTGTAGCTACATCAAAATCGTATTGATGTTTTGATGGTTCCATTGGTTTGGGCTCAACAAGGAATGTCCCTTTGAATCCTATTTTCCTGCCATAATCGCGGGCCATTGAGAGCATCGTGCCCATGTGTTCAAGTTCCCTTTTCATATTGGTGTTATGAAGACTCATGTAGCCTTCTCTTCCGCCCCAGAATACATAATTCTCGCCGCCCAGGGCTACCGTTGCAGCAATTGCATTCTTAAGCTGTACTCCTGCGTTGGCCACGACAGCAAAATCAGGATTAGTCGCAGCTCCGTTCATATATCTGGGATTAGAAAAGAGATTTGCTGTTCCCCAAAGTAGTTTTACACCCGTTTGTTCCTGCATCTTTTTCATTACCGGAATAATTTTCCCGAGTCTTTTTTCGATTTCAAAAACTGATCCGTCACCTACAATATCGGTATCATGGAAACAATAATAGCCGGCGCCGATCTTCGTGATAAATTCAAAGGCAGCATCGAGCCTTTGCCTGTTTTTGTCATCAATATTTGTCACATCTTCCCAGGGATAAATCCTGGTAGCTTTGCCAAACGGATCTGAACCATCACCGCAGAATGAGTGCCAGTATGCGATAGCAAAACGAAGATGATCTTTCATCCTTTTCCCGGCAATCACCTCATCGGGGTTATACCATCTGAATGCCAGTGGGTTTTTCGATTTTTTGCCTTCGAATTCAATTTTCCCTATACCTGGATAAGCTACTTTTTTGCCTTTGTAAATCATAATGAATATTTTTAAAATGACTTTATGTTATTTGTAAAAATAATTATATCTAAAATCAATTCATGAACATTTATAATTTCAGATTCTGATATTTTTATAAAATTATTTAAAAATCTTTATTAACCGAAAGAAATATTAATTATTACAATGTCATCAGAAGATCTTTCCATCTTAAATACGCTTTTTCATAATCAGATGTTCCGACCTTGTCCGGTTCTGTTACACCTACTGTATTAAGTTCTTTAAATGCTTCTTTTTCAGACTTGTAGTAACCACATCCGATACCAGCTCCTCTTGCAGCGCCTATTGATCCATCAGTATTATAAAGATGAATTACTGTACCGGTTACAGATGATAAAGTTTCGCGGAACACTTTGCTAAGGAACATATTTGCTTTTCCGGCTCTGATCACCTTAGGATTAATTCCGGTCTCTCTCATTATATCAAGACCATATCTGAAAGAAAATGCTATACCCTCCTGAGCCGCCCGGAAAAGATGAGCACTGGTGTGAGTGTTAAAATTTAATCCTGAGATCCGTGCACCTGTATCTTTGTTACCAAGCATTCTTTCAGATCCGTTGCCAAAGGGTAAGATGCAAAGTCCTTCTGATCCGGGGTCAACTTTTTCTGCAATACCATTCATCTCATCATACGTCAGGGTACTTCCGGTATTACGCCTCAGCCACGAATTTAGAATTCCGGTTCCGTTTATGCACAACAACACACCGAGGCGTGTATCAGTATGATTATGATTTACGTGTAAAAATGTATTTACCCTGGAAAGAGGGTCATGTTTTTTCATATCTGTCACACCGTAAATGACGCCAGATGTACCTGCAGTCGCTGCAACTTCACCAGGATTCAGAACATTAAGAGACAAAGCATTATTAGGTTGATCACCAGCTCTGTAGGAGATCGGTATTCCTTCAGCTAATCCCAGTTCAGCGGCTACTGATTTCAGAAGCTTTCCGCTTATGGAAAATGAAGGAGCAGCTTCAGGCAAAAGATCAGAATTAAAACCAAAATATTTCATTAATTCTTCCGAAACCTTATTTCGTGTAAAATCCCAGAATATTCCTTCTGAAAGACCTGTATATGAAGTACTCATTTCACCTGTCAGCCTTAAAGCAATATAATCACCAGGTAGCATTACTTTATGAATTTGCGCAAATATCCCTGGTTCATTCTCTTTAACCCAGGCAAGTTTTGAGGCAGTGAAATTACCCGGAGAATTCAGAAGATGTGAAAGGCAGTAATCCTTACCCAGTGAGTTAAATGCTTTTTCTCCATATCCCACTGCCCTGCTGTCGCACCAGATAATTGAAGGACGCAATACCTTATTGTTCCTGTCTACTATGACAAGTCCATGCATCTGGTAAGAAATACCGATTGCCCCAATGTCTTTTTTCTTTTGTCCAATCTTATTGATGCAGTCAGTAATTGCTGCTTTCAAATTTATCCACCACATCTCTGTTTCCTGTTCAGCCCATCCCGGTTTCAGAGCGATTATCTTCATCTCATCAGAAGGATAAAATGCAGTTGAAAGGCATTTGCCCGACTCTCCGTCAACAACCGAAGCCTTAACAGAAGAGCTCCCTAAATCTATTCCAAGTAATAACATATTAAAAAATCAAATTAATGATGTTCTTTATTTTGTTCCTCTTATTTTCCTGTAAATACAGTTTTTCAACTCACACATCCTGCAGGTGTAAGGATTGTATCTGACCTTCTTGCCAATACCGATGATGCCGCTGATTGATTTTACAGGATCCATAAGAGCAGATTCTGTTAACCTGATTCCACAATAGTTTTCCGGTAGAAGCTGAAATAATTTAAACTGTTCTGCAACATCCCAGCCGCAATATCCCGGACTATACCGGTTAGTAATTTTCTTCCCTTCTGATACCACTGATTTTTCAAGCTCATCCTGCATCAGATCCGCTGCGGCCTCGACTATTTCACTGCCAATAACATCATAGATATATCCTTTCAGCAGATCTTTCGACTGAACCGCTTTTCTGCTCATTATTCCGATATGCTCTCCGGCAGTACAAAGAAAGAGTGCCACGGAGTCAGATTTTTTAATCTGTTGAAAAACTATTTTTTTTATATTAAAAGTGATATTGTTAATCTCAATCAATTTATTGTCATTATCAAACTGAGCAACCGGAAAGATATTATATTGAGCTTTAATATTGCTTATCTCATGTGATTCTTTTAATAACTCTTTAATAAGTTCAGTGACTAATTCACGCTCCTCGCCTTCTTTATACCCTATTACTTCTTCAATCTGTGAAGCACTTATTTTCAGATCATTAAAGTCAAAATGGATTTCTTTATTGTTCATAATCTAATATTGATACACCTTTTGGTTATCAGATTAATTCATTAAAGTTAAAGGTCCCCGTAAAGGATTAACATCCATATCATTTACCGAGACCTGATTCAGTTACAATCCTCCGGACTATTGATTCCCAGCTTAATGTCATAATATGAATCCCGTTTACACCACGTTTCCGTTTTATTTTATCAATCAGTTCGAGCGCAATCTGTACTCCTTCTTCAGGTGCTGATTCTCCGGCTTTCTCCATGCGTTTCAGAATATTTTCTGGTAGTGTGACTCCCGGAACTTTCGTATGAAGATATTCTGCCAACTTATAACTTTTGAGAGGTGCAATCCCTACAAGGATAAATACTTTATCCAGGATATTTCTTTTATCAAGCTGTTCCAGCCATAAGTCAAGCCTGTCAGGTTCAAATACAAGATTTGTCTGGAAAAACTGTGCACCTGCGTTCACTTTCTTATGGTCCTTAATTGCCTGTAAAACAGGATCTGATGCAAAAGGGGATGTAGCAGCTCCAAGAAAGAGCTTTGGAGGATACTTCATCATTCTTCCGTCAAGATAAATGCCATCATCTCTCATTCTTCGCAAAATCCAGAGCATCTGCACCGAATCGACATCAACTATACTCATATTGCCAATTGGCGGAGGTCCTACCCTGGGGCTATCACCTGAAATACATAGTACATTATAGATCCCCATTTCATTTAAACCGATAACATCAGATTGCAATCCGCAGCGTGTAGTATCGCGGGCAGCAATCTGGAACACCGGGTCTGCGTCAGCATCAAATGCCAATTTGCAACAGGTAATACTCGACATTCTAGGATTGGCAGATGCTGAATCAGTGAAGTTAATTGCTGTTACATAGGGTTTTACCAGTTCTATGTCCTTAATAAGTTTATCTGTCCTGGAACTTAGCGGTGGGGTCACTTCAGTGGCAACAACAAATTCTCCTTTGCGTAATTGCCTCTCAAAGTTGGAAACAGGTTCAGCATTAACTGCGGGATGGTAATCTGAATCGCCCTGCCACCACTCAGGCTGACGGATTGTCTTGAAGACGCTGTTCCAGACTTCACTCCTTTTTTCCTTGTCTGCTGACAAAATTCCGCCAATGAATTTTCCGGTACCGACCTTTCTTACCTGCCTGACTACATCGCCCCACGTCTCTGTTCCTGCTTTATCCCAATCAAGGGGAGGCAATACTTCAAGAAGCGTATCTTCTCTTCCTGTCCTGAGCGCTCTCTTATAAATAGTGTACCATATACACTTACGGGTTTCGTCGATGTAACAATTCTTTACAGGCGTTACTCCACCGCACGGACCATTTCGCATCCCTTTTGGACATTCCATAGGGCATATAAATGCTGTTTCCTGAAGCAGGCAATTGCCACACATACGGCAGCCAAACAGAGGCCCCTTTACCCATATTTCCACTTTTGCCAACAATCTTTTGCCAAATGGTTCTCTTTTAAACGGGAAAAAAGCCGGCTGCCATCGGCGGGCAGGTTTAATAACGGACATATTTATAAATTCAAATAAAACTTCAAATTATCAACAAGTTACATGCGCCTTTGGAAATTTCCGACAAACCTTACTGCATAATCATCTCTTCCCAAAACCAGATCGGTGGCCCGGACTACAGTAGTTATTTTTTCAGGGTTCGCAATGGGACATGTGAGACCATTAAGTATTGATAATGAAATAAATGCTGCATTAAGAGCTTCTCTGTCTGGTAATCCAAATGAAATATTACTGGCACCCATGGTTATGTTGAGTCCAAGCATAAGATGAACAAGTCTTATAGTTTCAAGGGTCACAATACAGGCCTGCGGGTCAGCACTTACAGCCATTGCCAGAGGGTCGATAATAACATCTTCCTCTTTTATACCTGTTTTAACGGCTCTTTCCAGTATCTTTTCAGCTATAGCCACTCTTTTTTCAGGGTCATTTGTGATTCCGTCATTATCCATTAACAAGCCTATTATTGCTGCACCGTACTCTTTAGCTAAAGGCAGAAGCGCTTTCAATGATGCTTCTTCTCCATTAACGGAATTAATCAGACATTTGCCTCCAGCAACTTTTAAAGCAGCTTCAATTGCCCTTGGATCAGGAGAATCGAGGCATAAAGGGATATCAAACTTTTCTATTATTGCTTTGACTGTCTCAGGTAATAGTTTAATATCATCGACCCCCGGAAATCCCACATTAATATCAAGTACGTCAGCTCCTGTTTTTATTTGACTATCAGCCAATTCCAGAATATATCCAAAATTCTCTTCCTGTAATGCAGATACAAGTTTTTTTCGTCTTGTAGGATTAATACACTCCCCGATTATAACCACAGGTCCATTTGTATCAATAACAACTTCCCTGTTTTTTCCTTTAAGAATTGTTTGCATAAAAATGATCTTGCAAGCCTATGATACAAGTTGTTTTAAATAATTTACAGCCCCCTGGGGATCGGGAGAATAAAAATCGGCACCGATTTTCTCGCAGTATTCCCTGGTAACAGGAGCACCACCAACCAGTATTTTTGAATCTGAATGTTTTTCTTTAATTGTTGTCACCGTTTTTTTCATGTTTTCCATAGTGGTTGTCAGCAGAGCTGACATGCCTACTACCGCACCTGGATTCTCATTCATTGCCTTCAGAAATTTTTCAGCACCAACATCAACTCCAAGATCAATCACTTCCCAACCGCCACCTTCAATCATCATTGCAACCAGGTTCTTCCCTATATCGTGAAGGTCGCCTGAAACAGTTCCGATAATAAATTTCCCCTTTCTTTTTGTTTCACCCGACAGAAAAAATGGTTTAAGATGTATCATAGCACTATTCATAGCTTTAGCAGCCATAAGCATCTGTGGTACATATACCTCATTCCTGCTGAATTTATTGCCAATGTTTGCCATAGCCGGGATAAGAGCATTTTCTAGAATGTCACCGGGTATTATTCCCTCTTCAAGAGCTATTTCTGTCAATTCATCAGCACCATCCTGATTTTTCATGTCAGGCGGATATGGAGATGCTTTATTGACTTTTCCAAACTCAACACAATGTGCAATTTTATCCAGAATTTCATTCATAATTATACCTGTTTTAATTCATACCGGTCATATCTGTCTGATACAGTAAGGAAGATGACCCACTTTTTCGAATACCAAAATAATTCAATTTATTCTGTTTAGTGCTAAAACGATAAATTATTTAATCTATGCAACTGATTGAAGGACTTTTTTGCTATTCACTGATTAAATTAAAATAAATTAAAAGGTATCTGATCATGTTTTTTGATAACTTAATCATTAATATATTATTCAAAATATGTATCTTTAAATCTATCTTTTATATCGTGGAGACCAGCTACCACTAAAAAACGGGGCGTATCGAAAAGCCATACGAGTAGGTAAAATTTAAACCAGAATTATGTATTGCAGAAATTGTGGAAACGAAGTTTCCGAAAAAGCCGTTATGTGCGTTGCATGCGGTACTCCTCCGAAAGCCGGAGATAAATACTGCCACAACTGTAAAGCAGAAACAACACCTAACGCAGCAATTTGTATGAAATGCGGCGTTAGTCTTAAAGAAGGCAATCCAATCCCGGGAGAAAGCAAAGATTGGTTGACAGCACTTTTACTGTGCTTCTTCCTTGGTGTGTTTGGTATTCACAGGTTCTATACAGGGCACATCGCAATCGGAGTAGTCCAGTTATTGACACTTGGTTGTTGCGGTATATGGACACTTGTTGACTTTATTATAATTGTAGTTGGTAATTTCAAAGATGCTCGGGGACATTTACTGGTTAAGAGATAGAAAACTATTCCGACTTTTTAAAAGCACCGCGATTTTGTTAATCCCGGTTATTCTTTATTTTATCCCTTTGGAATGGTTGAAAAATCAGCATTCGATTTGCCTGTACAAAAATCTTACAGGTCATGAATGTTACGGATGTGGCATGACAAGAGCAATATTGTCTGCACTTCACCTCCAGTTTGAGAATGCTTTTCACTATAACAAATTATTCCTGATAGTTTTCCCGCTGTTGATTTACATCTGGGCAAAAACAATATTTGCTTTATGGCCCGGGCAGGCTTATTTTTTCAGCTTGTTGCGAAAGGACTTTCAAATTTCATAAAAATAAAATTTAAACGCATGAAATACTTATTTATCATTATGTTAAGTACTCTGGCAAATATGGCTTCAGCCCAGAACTCTCCTGTAGGAATTTTTCAGGCTAGCTCCGATATAGGCAATCCCAAAGAAGCAGGTTCTGCAGTTTATAATCAGGCCGATCAGAGCTACACCCTGAAAGGCGGCGGCTATAACATCTGGTTTGAAAGAGATGAATTTCACTTTCTTTATAATAAAATAAAGGGCGATTTCATCATGACTGCAAATTTCGAATTCGCTGGAAAGGGGACGGAAGCCCACAGAAAAACCGGATGGATGGTGCGAGAGTCAACGGATGAAAAATCTATGCATATCTCGGCAACTTTGCATGGGAACGGTCTTGATGTTCTTCAGTGGAGAGGTTCGACCGGAGTAGCTATGAGAGATCCCCAGGATGAAATATTTGCTACTGATTCAAGTTATAATGTATTACAGATAGAGCGAACAGGGAAGAAAATAATAATGAGGGCCGCCCACGAGGGGAAACCGTTAGTTGTTATAGGTTCCCATGAAATGGAAAATATGCAAGATGAGGTTCTGGCAGGTCTTTTTGTCTGTTCCCACAATCCCGATATTACTGAGGAAGTCAAAGTATGGAATGTCAGGATTGACAAACCCGTTGCTGATAATTATGACCCGGGAAGTTCCGGATATCTGGGTTGCAGGATGGAAACGATGACTGTAGCTGACGGAAAAAGAATGGTCATATTTGAAAAACCCGGCAGGTTTGAAGCGCCAAACTGGATGCCGGACGGAAAAAAGCTTCTTTTCAATATGGACGGTTCATTGTATAAAATTCCGGCTGAGGGAGGAGAACCCGAGAAACTCAATACTGATTTTGCCAACAATATCAATAATGACCATGGTATTTCATCTGATGGCAAGTTGCTTGCAATAAGTCATCAGCGCCAGGGGTTACCAGGAGGCGGTTCAACGGTTTATGTTCTTCCGCTGACCGGAGGAGTGCCCAGATTAATTACTGAAAACACACCTTCATACTTTCATGGTTGGGCACCTGATAATGAAGCGTTAGTATATGTTGCTATGCGCAATGGCAAGATGGTTTATAATATATACAAAAACTCAATAAACAGTGGGAAAGAGATTGCACTTACTGATACGAAAGCAGGTGAGCATGTTGACGGTTGTGAGTATTCGCCTGACGGGAAATATATTTATTACAACGGAAGTCATACAGGTACAATGCAGATATGGAGAATGAAACCTGATGGTACCGGAAAGGAACAACTTACTTTCGATATTTACCAGAATTGGTTTCCGCATATCTCCCCCGATGGAAAGTGGATCGTTCTCATCTCTTTTCCTCCCGAAGTAGAACCAAACAGCCACCCTTCTTACAAGCGTGTAATGCTTCGGATCATGCCTGTTTCAGGCGGAGATCCAAAGGTTATAGCTTACCTCTACGGAGGACAGGGGACCATAAATGTACCCTCCTGGTCACCCGATAGTAAGCAGATTGCTTTTGTAAGTAATTCAGGGAAATAAGAGAGCTACCTTTTATTCACACTTTCTTTTAAGACGTAATTCACGGAGTTTTACGGAAGAGGCACTCAGATATCAAAATAATAAATACGAATCTATCAATTTCAATCCGAGTCAATCCATGGCTAAAAAATATGTTAATTCATCTCCGGCGAATCCGGAAAATCGGCCCACATCCTGTATTTGTTTTTAAAGCTCCTTAAAACTCTTTTCCATGTATCCTCGCCTCTGTTATTCATAATAATATCGGATTTAACTTTGGCAATGACCCATGAGTTTTCTTTGAGTTCGCGTTCCAGCTGACCGGCTGACCAGCCGGAATAACCAAGAAAGAACCTGATCTGTGTCTTATTGATTTTTCCAGCTTTTATCAGTTCCCTTATTGAATCAATATCTCCACCCCAGAAAATGTTTCCTTCAACAAACACGCTTTTAGGAACCAGGTCACCTAAATTGTGCAGATAATGAAGAGTATCTGGTGCAACGGGTCCTCCCATATTTAGGTTTTCATCCCACCCTTCGAAACCTTCAATGGCTGCATTGATTTGTAAATCAAGTTTTTTATTCAGAATAAACCCAACAGATCCTTCGGGTGTATGATCTGTCAGATAAACTATGCTCCTGTTAAAAAAAGTATCAGGAAGAAAGGGTTCCGAAATAAGGATCTTACCTTTCTCCGGAATTTTGTCTTCCGGCAAGATTGCAAACAAATCGAGTTCCGGTTGCATACGAGGCAAAATTATTACTCAATATAATTATACAAAAATAATTAAGTAAAACCTTATCGTCAATTAAATATTATCATATTTTTACCCGGATTGTTAAATAATTAATATGGAAAGAAGCACATTGCGAATAATTGGGAATAAAGCAGTTTTGAATATCCGCAAAAGGATGTGCGAAACGCCTGAAGAATTGCTGGCAAGCGATAAATTCCGTCTGGTTCTGGATCATTGTATTGACCATCTCAGGTCGAAAAACTCGCCATTACTTGAAATATTTATCAATTGCCAACCTGATGAAGAGTCTGTTAATGATCTCATTAAGACCCTTTCATTTCTTGTTAAATATGAGAACAATGTAGTACCTCATATTTTTGAGAATTCAGTAATCTTCCTGAAGGACCTTGATAAACTGGCCAGTTTGGTGGAATATCTTTATGACTACTGGCGTCATTTTGATCGTTTTATAATTAATGATTCAGAAGGTGACAGGCTGGATAAAAGACCTTATCGTACTTTCAATGAGACAATTGAACAACTGACTCATCTTATCCGGACAGTTTACCGGCATATCCAGGAAAATATAACGGGAAGTCATCCTACTGTTTACAGGCAAGTTCCGGCCGGAGCGGAAATGGCTGTCATATCATTACCCAAAGATATTGCCTACGAAGGAGCAAAATATAAGAAACTCAACAATGTACCTGTCATTCGTCAGATGCTGATCTATCCTCCTCTTGTGATCCAGCAGCCAATGAATAAAAGGACCGGGCAGTTTAAAAGGATCCAGCAGAATCCTGTTGATCTGATTGAATTAAATTACGGAGAGTGGATTTGTTATCCAGCTAAAGTTGGCAAACTGCTCATAATGGTTTACTTCCATCAGGAGTTTTTTGACCTTGGTTTTTCTTTGTGTAACCTGTTCGAACTAGCCGATGATAAAGATCTTAAAAAGAAACCTGATGCACTTTTTATTTATGGCGTTCCGGGAAATGTTCTGGATGGACTTTCAAAGTATTCCACAGTCTTTTTTGATGATCAGGAAAATGGGATATTTGTCGGGGCAATTCCCAACAGGCCGGAATTCGGATATTTTGGATATCTGAAAAAAATGATCCTTACGCTTCATAATTCCATAGTGATGAAATCGGGTAACATGCCCTTTCACGGTGCCATGGTAAAGATACTCCTGCAGGGGAACAAAGAAGCAACGATCCTGATGATGGGAGATACAGGTGCGGGTAAATCAGAGACTCTTGAAGCTTTTCGTGTACTTGGTGAAAAGCATATCCGTGAACTGACAATTATTGCGGATGATATGGGCTCAATTGAGCTTGATGCAAAAGGCTGCCCGGTTGGTTATGGTACTGAGATAGGCGCATTCCTCCGTCTCGACGATCTGCAGCCCGGTTATGCCTACGGCCATCTTGACAGGTCAATTATTATGAATCCCAGCCAGATTAATGCCCGGATCGTTTTCCCGGTAACCAAATTTGAGACTATAATAATGGGGCATAAGATTGATTATATTCTTTATGCAAATAACTACGAGGAGATTGATAATGAACATCCTGTCATAGAGAAATTTGATTCCCCGGAATGGGCATTGGATATCTTCCGCGAAGGGGCTGTAATGAGCAAAGGGACAACAACATCCACCGGACTTGTGCATTCCTATTTTGCAAATATTTTCGGACCTCCCGAGTACAAATGCGAACATGAAAAGATTGCCGCTCAATTCTTCGCAGCATTCTTTAAGAATAATGTTTTTGTCGGACAAATGAGGACCAGGCTTGGTATTCCGGGTTATGAATCAAGCGGACCACGAGAAGCTGCAACAGAATTGTTAAAGATAATAGGGGTTGCTGAGAATGCTTCTGCGTAATTATTTCAGGAATGGTTAATATTTTCCCGGAATGGCCTCTTTTATCATTTCATAAATAATATCGAAAATATCTTCGGCAGCTGGTTTTGAAAAATAATCCCCATCGGTAGTGTAAGCCGGACGATGCTCCTTGGCTGTGAGAGTCTTAGGAGGACTGTCGAGATACTGCCAGCCACCCTGTTTTTCAAGAACCTCCTGCATCATGTACGCAGTTGTTCCCCCCGGGACATCTTCATCGAGAAAAAGAATCCTGTTTGTCTTTTTGACAGAGTCCAGAATCATTTTATTTCTGTCGAATGGGACAAGGGTCTGAACATCGATCAATTCAACTGATATATCGTGTAAGGCGAGTTGCTTTACAGCTTCAACTGCAATTTTAACAGTAGAACCATAAGTAACTAATGTCAGATCGGTTCCCTGATTTAAAATCTCAGGAATACCAATCTGCAAACAGAACTCCCCTATGTTATCCGGCATCATTTCTTTCAACCTGTAGCCGTTAAGAGGTTCAATGACTATTGCCGGATCATTCCCCTCAAGGAGCGTATTATAAAAACCTGCTGCTCTTGTCATGTCCCTCGGGGCACAAACATATACTCCTCGTACAGAATTGATAAGCATACTCATGGGCGATCCGGAGTGCCAGATACCTTCAAGACGGTGCCCTCGTGTACTGATAATCAATGGTGCAACCATTCTTCCGGCAGTTCTGTAGTGTGTAGTTGCCAGATCGTCGCTCAGCACCTGCAAAGCATACATCAGGTAGTCGAGATACTGAATTTCGGCAATGGGCCTCATTCCTCTCAGCGCCAGCCCTATTCCCTGACCAAGAATAGTCGCTTCCCTGATACCTGTGTCGGTAATACGCAGTTCCCCGAATTTATTCTGCAACCCCTCGAGCGTTTGATTTACCCCTCCTATTTTTCCTGTATCCTCACCGAATGTAACAAGAAGAGGGTATTTAGTAAAAAGTTTGTCATAATTATCTCTTAAAATCTGTCGTCCGGGAACCTCAGGTGAGTTGTCAGAATAAACCGGAGGAACAGGCTTCACATTAAGAACAGACGTTGGCATTTCATCATAAAGAAATGAATCATAGCTCTTTCGTGCATCATCATAATTGCGGTCGAGCCACCCCTGAAGCTCCTCTTTCAGATTATCGGCTTTAAGGCACGATCCGCAAACATTTCTCAAAATTTTACGCGCTGTCACGAAGTTGTCTTTTCTTATCGGTGAAAGAACTTTTTTCAGATCTTCCGTGAAGTTTTCAACCGAATCTTCTTTAGCCTCTTCAGTGCAGCGGCATGTTCGGTCATTAATAATTTTAACAAGAGCATCACGTTCAATCTTAATAGGATTCTGGAACATCTCCCACCCTTTTTTTCTTGAATCTTTTGCTTCCTCTTCAGCTTCCAGAGTAAGCTTATCAAGTTCTTCAGCCGAAGCAATATTCGTATCCAGTATCCATTCGCGCATCTTCTTTATAGGATCAAATTCCTCTTCCCATTTCAACCTTTCTTCGCTCTTGTACCTTTCATGCGAGCCTGAAGTTGAATGACCCAGCGGTTGCGTAACATCTTCAATATGAAACAAAACAGGAGTATGCATATCACGGCATATCGCAATACCTTCTTCATATAGTTTGATCAGTCCGGCATAATCCCAGCCTTTGCCCCGGAATATTCTAATTCCCGGTTTGTCTTTTTCACTTTCAAATCCTTTGAGAATTTCTGATATGCTTCCTTTTGTTGTCTGATATTTTTTTGGTACAGAAATGCCATATCCGTCATCATAAACAGAAATTGCCATAGGCACCTGGAGAACTCCCGCAGCATTAATTGCTTCCCAGAAATGCCCTTCGGATGTACTAGCATCCCCTATCGATCCGAATGCCACTTCATTTCCCTTTAATGAAAGCGTGGTAAACTGATGCAGATCTTTGTTTTCCCTGAATAATTTTGACGCATAAGCCAGTCCAAGCAAACGAGGCATCTGCCCTGCTGTAGGAGAAATATCGGATGATGAATTTTTCTGTTTTGTAAGGTCGCGCCACGATCCGTCAGGATTGATATTCGGAACCGAAAAATGATTATTGAAGACTCTTCCTCCGCTTCCAGGATTTATATCCCTGTTGGTGTTTCCGTAAAGCTGGTGGAAGAATTCAAGTGAGTCGTAAAGACCCATTGCCATCATCCAGGTCTGATCCCTGTAATAACCTGATCTCCAGTCACCATTTCTGAATTGTTTTGCAAGTGCTATCTGTACAATCTCTTTCCCATCGCCGAAAATCCCAAATTTGGCTTTTCCCGAGAGCACTTCGCGGCGACCAATAATGCTAAGATTCCGGCTAAGGTTTGCTAGACGAAAATCTGCGAGAATGTTTTCTTTGTTCATTATGTTGCCAGATGGATTTGTAGTTTGTTTCATTGTCATTCAAATAACTGGAAATTAAATCCGAATCAAATAACTAAACAAAGTTAATTAACTGTTGTTTAAATTAAAGTGCTGGAATGAATATTATTAGAGGTCTGACAACTGAGACGCTAAATTCCTGAAGCAATAGTGACGCAGATAGTACCTGAATAGATTAAAGGTCTAACGTCGGAGGCGTCCCCAATAGCCACAGAAACATCTGTGGTCACGGAATCGTTATTTTTGATAACACAGGATGTGTTGAAGAAAAATCATATTCCTATCAAACTTCAACCCACTCCGGGGTTGGCAGCAGTCTTGCATCATCTGCCCCGGACGTTACCGGGGCTATTGCATTCCATCCCTGCAGGCTGGCTCCTCCCTAAAATTAGCCTTCTGGCTAATTTATTTACGGTCGGTCCTCTCCGGCATTATTCCATCATTCTATTATCCCATCATGGGTTGGAGGGAAACGAATTCGGGGCTAGAGGGAACGAATTCGGGATGAGAGGGAACGAATTCCGAACGAGAGGGAACGAATTCCGGAGACTGTCCAAAAAACTGGAGAAACTGTCCAAAAAACTGTGTAAATGGAGACTGTGAGACAGCTATGCAATTAACAGCTTCCCATTGTTAGTAATTTTTATTTTAAATTTTAATGTTGTCCTCTACAATTCTTTTTACCATCAAGGATATGTCACGGTAAAACATAGTTTCTTTTTTGTCTGGTAAATAAAAATCATCAGGATATCTAATACTTACTCCAAAGTCAGTTAAACTACCTAAGTCAATATCGAATACTTGATTGTCAATTTTTTTGCATTCTAAGAGTAAGAAGTCTAAATCATGAGTTTTGGGGAAATCAATATTTTTAAAGACTAAGTATCCTTTAAGAAATTTTTCTACTGCTTGCTGAGCATGATAACAGATTGAACTTGCAAATAATTCAGGATCGGATTTGAAGAGGTTTTCAACCACAGCGATATCTTCGTCAGCACGAAAAATCCAATTTCTTAAGTAATCGTTCTGGTCATCTGTCATAGTATAATCGCTTCACTAAGAATTTTTTTAATAATATGTCCGGGAAGATTTTTCTTTTTTTCCATCTCTGACTTACTCTGGATCAAAATATCAGAGCGAATCCCGATTGCAAGTAACGATTTGCGAATCGTGGTTCTTATTGGTAATTTGTCTTTAGGCAGAAGTTCGGAATTAGTTATAAGGAGAATATCATAATCACTATCTGAAGAAGCATTCTTCCGAGCACGGGATCCAAAAAGAAGTATCTCAGCATCAGGTAAATACTCATGAGATGTCTGTTTGATTAATTCAATTATTTCAGCGTTTCTTTTCATGGGAATTCTCCTACACCAACA
Source organism: uncultured Bacteroidales bacterium (assembly GCA_963838215.1). Taxonomy (GTDB): domain Bacteria; phylum Bacteroidota; class Bacteroidia; order Bacteroidales; family VadinHA17; genus LD21. The sequence goes on from CAWIQG010000003.1 coordinate 1,215,704, forward strand.
AAGATACATATTTTTGCAGATTAAGTTTAAGGTGATCAAATAGCTTTGTCGATCCAGATTAATGGCGTAATAATGAAACTGTCACCAAGACTTTACAAGCAGTAGAGACTGTAAAAGTTGTAAGGGTACTGCGCTGTGTGTAACCAGGTTGAAGCGCCAGTTAAATTAAGGGGTCAAATAATCCTGGAGCAAGGGGAAGAGGGAAGCGGAAATTGGACTGATTTAAGAATTAAAACGTACAGAAATTTATTTAACGAAATACAGAATTACTTAGAGTTGTATTTTCAACTCAACTTTAGTCCCTGCCGGCAATCCATTTTCATCAAATAAATCAATAGTCCCGGATGAAATTCCAAACAGTTCCATACGCTGGAAGGTATTCTTTGTTCCCTGCGATATATGGGTTCTGTTGCGAACCTCATTTATCTCTTCAGCTTTTGCCCTGCCAATACCATTATCTTTAACAGTGCATATAAGAACTGAGCCCTCTTCAGAAAAATTAAACCTGATTATTATTTTTCCTTCTTTCTCCAGATGACGTATCCCATGAATAATAGAATTTTCCACAAATGGCTGGATTAGCATAGGGGGTAGAAATATTTCCTGCGGATCGATGTCTGCAGCTAGCTTTATAACATATCCAAGGTTTAATACCCTTCGTTTTTCCAGATCAATATAGGAAGTAAGATATTTTATTTCATCTGAAAGAGAGATCAGGTTCTTTGTTGAGTTGTCAAGTGTCTGCCGTATCAGCAGGGCAAATTCTGACATGTAATCAAGTGCGGCCCTGGTATCTTTCTGAAGGATGTATTTCTGAATTGAATTAAATGCATTGAAAATGAAATGGGGATTCATCTGCGATTTTAATGCCTCCATCTTTAATTCTGATATCCTACGGTCAATTTCCGATTTTCTTCTTATTGCCCTGAACCGGTTTCTTAAGAATAGAAATATGAATGTAGAAACAATTAAAAAGGTCATAATATAAAACCACCATGTTCTGTACCAGGGTGGCATTATATGGAAGGCATAAGTAATTTCAGTTATCTTGCCGGGTGATGAGGTCAGCCTGCCCCTGATCCTTAGAAGGTATTTATTGTCAGTAAGATTTGTGAAAACGGCTTTCGTTTCCGTGGCATAAGGTGTCCACTCGTCCTGAAAACCCTCGAGTTTATAGCTGTATTGTGCTTTTGACGGTTCATTAAACTGCCAGATGTGATAATAGAAAGTCAGGGTGTTCTTATCATACGGGAGAATAAAATCTGATTCAGGAACGCTGGTCCAATTATTGGTTTTTATCGTGCCGGACCATTCATATTTATTAAAATTAACTTCAATATTATCTATTTTAAGATTACTCATCTTGTTATTAATACTATTAATCAATTCATCGGGATTTATTTTAAACAGATTACTTCCCGACATAGCCAGAATATTCCCGGATGAATCAAGAATTGCCCTGGTTGTCTGTTTATCGAAAAATCCGTTTTCCTCATTAAAAAATGAAACTTCTTTCTTCCCTTCGCTATAAAGCTTATCAAGATCTATCATATTCAATCCCTTGTTTGTTGCCAGCCAAAGATGATTATTTTTGTCCGTCAGAACCCACCGGATATCCGTCCCGATTATTCCATCCTGCTGTGTTATATGGGAAACGACATTTACAGAATCATTGTCAATATTCATTATATAAACACCAGAGTTTGTGCCGGCTATAAGATTATTATTGCGATCTTTTGTTAAAGCTGAAAAAGAAGGATCGACTTTACTTTCCAGGTTTTTAAATCTTGTCAACCTCCCGGATTGGTACTTAAAAATCCCATCTGTGTTGTTATAGATCCAGAAAATATCATGGTCCTTAAAATACCTGCAGAAGGAAGAATATGTAGCACTCCGCCTTAATCTGAAATCTTCAATGGGTTTAAAATCAGGAAGGGAAAGTCTTATCATATCATATTGAGAAATTATTGAAATGATATTGCCATGTTCAATAAAATATGAAATACCATCCTGTAAATCAAAATGATTAATAATCAGGGAATCACTGTTTAAATAAAAAATTGCGGCATTTGTATTTATAAGTAATCTGCCGGGTATATCTTCATTGAACTTATAAAAATCGGTTATTCTGGCATTAACTATTTTATTAAGCTCAAGGGAGTTATATCCGTGGTAGCTTCGACTGGAATCATTAAGAAAAGAATATTTTTTATTGATATAATTATTGTACCTTTTCTGGAAAAGGCTTGCCGGGTAAATAGTAGTACAGGTATCTTTCTTTATGATCTTGTCACCGTCGGAAATCCAAAGATTTTCATGCGAGTCTATAAAAACATCATTGAAAACAGGTTTACCAGGATTTAATACTGATGCAGGAGTGTATCCGATACCTGCCATAGGATATTGATAAAGACCTTTATCGAGGGTACCGATCCAGAGAACATTTTCATTTTCATCATAATAAAGTGACCAGCATTTCTGCGAATTTATTCCCAGGTAGTCGTTATAATAATCAGCTTTGTAATTATTCAGCCTGTAAATCCCTCCTTTTGCTTTCATCTCACCAATGTTACCATCATTCCAGGAGGCTAACCAGATGTTTCCCAATTTGTCTTCAGTGATATCAAAAACCTGTCCTGTATTGTCATTTATTATAATTGAATCCTTTGTATAAATTTTAATTCCGTGGATAAAATCACCAATGATTGTATCCTTTTTTGAAGTGATATATGAACAGGTGGTTTTGTCAGATTTATAATGATACCTGTGATTTTTTGGAAGATATCGGAAAATCTTAGTTACCGGATCGAATCTGATAAACTGCTGACTATCATAATAGGTGAAAATATAAATAATCGAGTCGCAGTCAAGAAAATCTGTGACTTGCATTAAATCTCTTTTTGTGATTGATTTATCCTGGAATGATGTGAAGAGTGAATCTTTAAAATAAGAGAAGCCGAACTCAGTACCTATTAATAATCCTTTACTTTTTGCAGAGTACTTAACTTTCCTGACATTATCATTGACAAGTCCGTCTTTAGTTGAATAATTATGAAAAGTTTTCCCATCAAATTCTGAGATCCCGTTTCCGTAGCATGCAAACCAAAGGTTCCCTTTATCGTCTTCAGTGATGGACCATATCCGGTTCCCCGGGAGACCATCCTGCCGGGTATAGACTTTGTAATTGTTCCCGTCAAATCTGCATAAACCTCCTTCTGTTCCTATCCAGAAATAACCTCTGGAATCTTTAAATATTGCCTGAATGCTGTTTGAGGGGAGTCCGTCATTTATTGTAATATTCCTGGTAAAATGATATTGGGAATAACCTGAAATACTTATTGAAATTAATAAATACAGAAGCGGGAAAGCTTTAATAAACAAGGAATTAACCTTCATCAGAATCAAATGTTTTTCAAAACCTTTTCGAACTCATTAACTCTTCTGGTGGCAATCTCGACGATCTTGTCATTTTCAAGAAAAATCAGGTTTTTTGTCCTGTCCACTTTTTTTACATAATTAAGGTTTACAAGAAATGACCTGTGAGTTCTGAAAAAGAGTGAAGCTGGAAGTCTTTCTTCAAGAGTTTTTAAAGTTGCAGTGAGAAAAAATGATTTGCCTTCCAGAGTATAAACATTTGAATAGTTTGCATCCGCCTTGCAGTAAAGAATAGACTTGATTTTCAAAATATTGTACCCATTCTTTGTAGGTAAGAGGATATTCTTGTTGATTTCATGATCGTGGGTCAGATTATTAAAATAGGTGTCAACTTTTAATCTTGAATAATGACCGTCGATTTTCCTGAACCTTTGAATAGTTTCACCAAATTGTTTATAATCAATAGGTTTTAATAAATAATCCAAAGCTGCATACCTGAATGCAGATAAAGCATATTCCTGGAATGCAGTAATAAAGACCACTTCAAAATCATAGTTGTTTCCAAAGTATTCAAATAACTGAAAACCGTTTTCATTTGGCATCTCAACATCAAGGAATACCAGATCGGGCTTTAATGAATTTATTGATCTCACTGCCTCTCTGACTGAAGAAACAGAGTCAATTATTTCAATCTCATCGTTGTAAAAATGAGTCACCATCAATTTTATTGATTCCCTGGAGTCAGGCTCATCATCAACAATAATTGCACGGATTTTCATATCCATTTGAGCTTTTAAGAATAATATCCTGAAATTTAGTACAAAATATTGAAAGAAGAGGTTGGCCTGATTATAATTCGTAACTAAGATTAAAAATCATTAAAGAGACTAGAATTCCATTGGTAAGGATACGATGAAATCAGTCAACCACGGAGATGCACGGAGTTTCACGGAGTGGAAATCTTAATTATGAATTAATCTCTGAATTATATTATTTATACCAAAATTTCTGGTTGTCCTGAATAGTGTCAAACCGTGTTTACCCCGTGTTACTCCGTGGTTAGAAAGAAAAAAGATGACAAGCTACTGGTACTACTTATTTTCAGATGCCGAAATATAACTCTTCAGGTTTTCAGTTGCCCAGGTCTTAAAACTTCCACTTTCATCTGAATATACCAGGTAGGCATCAAACTCAGGATGAATATGTAGAAATCCGATTGTCTTTTCTTTACCCATTACCATAGCAGCAGTAGCAATACCATCGGCCATGGCACAATCATCAGCAATTATCGTGGCGCTCAGAAGAGTATTTCGTGCAGGATAGCCAGTTTTTGGATCAATTTCGTGCGAATATTTAACCCCGTCCTCGATATAAAATTTTCTGTAGTTCCCCGAGGTGGAAAGTGCTTTGTCACCAATCTTAATAATAGCCTGCAGATCCTGTCCGGGTGACATATTATTATCAACAGGTTTATCAATACCTATTCTCCAGAGTGCACCATCTTTGTTTCCCTTTCCTCTTACTTCACCTCCTATTTCAACAAGGTAATTTCTTATACCAAGGCTGTCAAAATAACGGCAAACCACATCAACTGAATATCCCTGGGCAATAGCATTAGCATCCAGTTTTATAGCAGGGTTGGATTTTATCAGCCTTCCACTGACAAGCGATACCTTTTCCATTCCGATAAGGTTCAGCAGGCTGTCGCGCTTGGCTTCAGTAAAACTCTTGTGGGCATCGGGACCAAATCCCCAGGCTCTTACAAGAGGACCCACGGTGATATCAAAAGCCCCGTCTGTCATTTTAGATATTAAAGCTGATTTATTAAAGACTTCAACAAAGAATGAATCAGGAACCACATCCTCATTACGGTTTATCTTTGATATGATTGATGAATCCTGATAAACTGAGAGTGACATGTCAAAATCATGAAGTATCTTTTCAACCTTGAACCTGAGTTCACCCGGATCAATGTTTTTTTGACTTTCATACACTATACTGTACGTTGATCCCTGTGCAAAACCTCTGAAGTTCTCAAATATAGCTTTTCTGTCCTTACAGGCCGGTATAATAGCAATGATCAATGCCAGCACCGGAAATATTTTTCTCTTCATTTATTTACAATTCTTCTGCGAAAATAGGGTATTGAATCAGCATAACAAATATTTTCGGGCCTTATCAATGACTCAGGAAAATAATTCTTCTTCAACACAATTATAAAATGTTCCATTTATAATGCAACATTTCTATACTTTTAATGTTTTAAAACTTATATAAGCCGTATTTAAATGAGATATCTTTTGCTTACTGTTTTCTTAAGCTGCCTGATCCCAGTTCACGGGCAGCAAAGTTATCCTGATTCAGTAATCTGTTCAAATCATATCTATAATGATAAAATAAAGAGTGTTCAACTTTACAAAGAGGGTTGGAACCTTTCGTATCCGATAATCAAACTAAGAAGTAATGAGAAGCTCGATCTTCACTTTGATCTTCTTGATGATCAGGCTGAAACGTATTATTACACATTCATTCATTGTGACAAAGACTGGAAAAAATCTGATCTTTTCCCAAACACTTATATGACTGGCACCACTGAAAATACTATCGAAGATTATGAGACATCCTTTAATACAACTGTCAGCTATTTTCACTATAAGCTAAGTTTCCCTAACGACAGAATAAACTTAAGCCTGTCAGGCAACTACATCATAATGGTTTATCCTGCCGACAAACCCGAAGAACCGGCAATAACACAAAGGTTCATTATAACAGAGGATGCCATTAAAATTTCTGTGAACGCCCACAGACCGCAAATGACAAAAGATAATAATTCTCAGCAGCAGGTTGATTTTACTGTGAATTATACAGGGCTCGATATCATTGATCCTTTCAGGAATGTTTATGCATTTATTCTTCAGAACGGCAGGTGGGATAATGCAAAAAGAAACCTGAAACCAGATTTTTACGGAAATAACGAACTTAATTATAACTCATTATCTGATAAGAATATTTTCCAGGGAGGAAATGAATACAGGTATTTCGACATAAAAAACTTAAAATATCAGACTGAATTTGTAAAGAAAATAGATTATGCTGTTCCATACTATAATGTTTATCTCTATCCATCGGAAAGCAGGGAGTCCAAACCATACTATTACTGGCAGGATTTCGACGGGAAATATTATATAGCTGTCGAAAAGGGGGATAATTTCGATATCGATGCAGATTATGTTTATGTTTATTTCACTCTCCCGTCAAAGCAAATCATTCCGGGAGGAAAGATGTACGTATCAGGCAATCTCAATAACTGGACTTTTGATAAAAATAACCTTATGACATACAATCATGAAAGAGGAGAATATGAATGCACTATGCAACTTAAACAGGGCTGGTATAATTATGAATATGCTTTTCTGAAAGACGGTTCTACCGATGGTACTGCAACACTTTTCGAGGGTAGTCATTATGAAACTGAAAACGATTATGTTGTATTGATCTATTACAGAAATCCGCGCGATCGTTACGACAGGATGATCGGTTCATTTGTCGCCAATACACTGAATCGTCTCTCCAACTAATGCTTCTCGTGTGTGTCAATGCCGTACTGCATATAAACGGTATGTTTTAAAGTTTTCAATATCTCACTCATGTACTCTTCAACAGCTTTTACAGAACCAGGAAGAGTATAAATAAGTGATCTCCCGATAATTCCGGCCACACTCCTGCTTAATAAAGCATCAGGATTCAGCGTACCATATTTGATCCTGATAAATTCCATAATTCCCGGGATTTCTTTTGTGAGAAGAGGTATGACAGTTTCAACCGTAATATCCCTGGGGCCGATACCGGTACCTCCCGAGGTTATTATAATATTATAAATACTTCCGGCACTCTTTAAAAGTTCTCTGAGCATTTCAGCATTGTCAGGCATAAGTGTCAAATTAACACTATATTCCCAGTTTTGGGAAGAAAGATATCCGGACAGAATCTCTCTGATCCTTGGACCGCTTAGATCTTCATATTCCCCTTTGTGCGCCCGGTCGCTGAGAGTAATAATAAGAACTTCAAATTTTTCAGAAAGATTCATTTCTTTATTTTTTCCGTGAGACATATATTATCAATGACCATTTTCTTATCTACTGCTTTACACATATCATAAACTGTAAGAAGAGCGACTGATACAGCTGTCAGTGCTTCCATTTCCACGCCGGTTCTGCCTATACACCGTACCTCGCTCCGAACATTCACACCTGTGCTGTCGATAGCCACATCAACTTTTACGTTATCAAGAACAATATTATGACATAACGGGATAAGCTCTGAAGTTTTCTTTGCTGCACTTATCCCTGCAAGCTGAGCAACAGTCAGCATATCGCCTTTCTTCAGCAGATTATCATTAATGAGCTTAATGGTTTCTGCTGTAAGAATTATATGGCCGCTTGCCCTGGCAATTCTGAACTGAATTTCTTTTTCACCTACGTCGACCATTACAGCTTTACCTTTGTTGTCGGTATGAGTCAGTTTGTTCATAGTTTATTAACCTCCTATATTATAAAATGCATCGGTTTCGTTTTTTGATCCGCATTCCGGTTTTAATTCCACGGCCATCTTTAATGCTTTTTCAAAACCAAGCTCCATGATATCAAATTCCATATCATTAAAAAGGCACGGCTTTAGTTTCCCATTTGCAGTAAGTCTTAACCTGTTACATGACGGGCAGTCGCCTCCGGTTCCTCCATCTACCGTCGAGAAATGCCCTTTAACAAGATCCATCTGTCGTATATACCTTATCTCCAGATTATTATCTTTACAAAAGCTGGTTACGGATTTTGCTTCTTCTTCTTTTGATTCTTTTATCACACAATTTATTTTAACAGGATGAAGTCCGGCATTTTTTGCAGCATTGATTCCTTCAATTACATCAATAATATTTCCTGAACGGGTAATTTCTTTAAATTTTTCAGGATGAACAGAATCAAGACTGATATTAATCCTGTGTAGACCAGCTGCCCGGAGGCCATAGGCAAACTGTTTCAGAAGTGTACCATTTGTGGTCATTGAAAGATCACTGATACCTTTGATATCCGATATCATCCTGACCAAAGTTGTAATTCCCTTTCTGACAAGCGGTTCACCCCCGGTTATTCTTACTTTAGTTACACCGTTTGCTACAGCAACCTCAGTAAACCTGGTTATTGCATCATAAGAAAGTATATCTTCATGACGAAGAAGTTTAATACCCTCTTCCGGCATACAATAAGTACATCTCAGGTTACACCTGTCGGTAACCGAAATACGCAGATAATTAATATTTCTGTTAAATCTGTCTAACACTTACAATTTCTCCTTTTATCAAAGATCCTGTTCCAGGCTGCATCGTAATAATCCCGTCTGAATCAGAAAGTGCTGTAATATGGGCCGATCCATGATAATCGACCGGTACAACTTCCCTGTTTTCGTTAATAATTACAGGGATCAATCCCATTCTGGCCGGTGATTTTCTTTCATAGTTGACAGCCATTGGAAGCCTATGTTCAATTGGTTTCCATTCACTACTCATCATTTTATTTATTAATGGCCTCACAAGCAATTCGAACTGGATAAATGAAGAAACCGGGTTCCCGGGCAGTCCAAACACTACAGCTTTTGGATGAACACCAAAAGTTGTTGGTTTCCCGGGTTGAACATTGACCTGATTAAACAGGATCTTTACGTCGGCACGTTCAAAAATGGATGGCACAAAATCAAAATCGCCCATGGAGACACCACCGGTAATGATAACAATATCACTTTCATTAATAGCCTTTTCTACCATTTTAAAAGTGACAATTTCATTGTCCGGCGCAATACCAAGATTCTTAGCTGTACCTCCTGCCCTGGTAACCTGGGCAACTAACTGAAAAGCATTACTGTTGCGTATCTGTGAGATGCCCGGAATATCAGCAGGATCAACAAGTTCGTCACCTGTGCTGAGTATACCAACTACCGGTCTCTTTTTTCCCTGGACTCTTGTATGTCCAACAGATGCCATTACAGCAATATCCTGAGGTTTTAATAATTTTCCATGTCTGAGAACTACTTCTCCAGGATTGACATCCTCTCCTTTAAATGAGAAATTTATCTTATGATCTTCCCCTGTAAATCTGATTTTTCCTGAAGAGAGAATTTCTGAATCTTCCAGCATGAAAACAATATCACAGCCATCAGGAACTATTGCTCCTGTCATTATTTTTGAGCATTGATTTTTTCTAACTTTTTCTACAGGTGCCTTACCGGCGGGAATCACTTCAACGACTTCCATGGCATTTCCCAGATCAATTCTGTGACAAGCATAACCGTCCACTGCAGACCGGTTAAATGGAGGCATGTAAATATCGCTGGTAATATCTTCTGCAAGAATCCGGCCATCGGCAATAATAAATGAAATTGTCTCTGTTTCAGTCTTAAAGGCTGATTTTATCACTATTCCGAAAGCTTCTTCAAATGATATCATCTCTTTTTAAAATTCCGTGTTGTTTTCACTTTCGTCTCTGCACTTTGGCTTTGACTCTACACTTTTATCTTTCTACTTTTGTCTTTTGTTTTTAAACTGTACTTTTCAGCACAACTATCGCTTTTGGGGAAAAACTCATCCAGACCTCTTCTTCCTCAAAAAACTTTATCTTTTCAAAAACCATGGTATGTATATTAACATAAAATAATTCACCCGCATCAATTGTTATTTCCCTTCCAAATTCCGAAGGTATTATTTCTTTAATCTTTCCTTTGATAATATTAAGATCGCTATCCACCGGCCTCTCCTTTGTAAGGATAATTGAATCATTCTGAATAATTATCAGGCCGTCTTTGACACTGTTTTTACCTTCAAGTTTAAACCTGACATTATGTTTTGTCACGCCGTACCGGAGGCCGTTTTCTCCTGATATTTCAACACTGAAGAAATTCCTTATACCGGCATACCTGGCTACAAACCTGTTGGATGGATTTTTAAATACCTCATCAACAGATCCTTCCTGAACAATCCTGCCATTATGTATTACTCCGACTCTTTTAGCGAGACTTATAGCATCGCTGTAATCGTGTGTAACATGGACAATTGTCTGACCGGCATTGTTAAGATTTCTGAGAAGCCTTTTCATGTCGTCTTTAAGAGAAGCATCAAGCGACGAGAGTGGTTCATCAAGCAGTAAAAGCCGGGGTGAAGTAATAAGCGTTCTTGCAAGAGCAACACGCTGCATCTCACCACCTGAAAGTTTTTCCGTATTACGTTCAAGAATATGCTGAATATTCATAGCACCGGCAGCCTTCATCACTTTTTCAGCTATGCTTTTCTTATCTTCTTTTCTTGCTCTTAAAGGATATGCTATATTACCGAAGACGGTCATGTGAGGAAATACTGCATAATCCTGGAAAACAATACCAATTTTCCTGTCCTGGATCCTTCGTTTTGTAATATCCTCATTATCAAGCATAATAATACCTTTATCCGGATGTTCCAATCCGGCAATCAGCTCCAGAAGCTGAGTTTTTCCGGAGCCTGACCTGCCAAGGAGAACATAATACTGGCCTTCGGATATTTCGAGGTTAATATCTTTAAGGGCAAAGTCGCCGAGTCTCCGGTTTATATCAGTCAGTTTCAGCATTAATGCTTATGTGTTTCTCTTTTCTTTTTGCAGATATCAGACGTAATGCTATGAAAAACAACAGTGCAATCAGGATAAAAAAGACTGAAGCAGGTCTTGCATAGTTAAGTCCATAAGAATTAAATCTTTCATAGATAAGGACCGGGGCGATCATTGGATGGTAAGCAATAATTACGACAGCGCCAAATTCACTCATTCCCCTTGCAAACATCATGACGAACCCGGTGGTAATGCTTCGCCAGGCAAGAGGTAGCGATATAGTGAAAAAAACTTTTGACTGGCTCGCTCCAAGATTAAGTGCAGCTTTTTCAAGTCTTTCAGGTACTGCAGCAAACCCGTCTTTAGCAGCATTTATTAGAAAAGGAACGCTGACAAAAGCCATTGCCAAAGCAATACCGGAAGGATGATTGACAAGGTTAAGCCCCACCGAAGAAGCTGCTTTTCCCAGGAGCCCATCGCGCGAAATGAATCCGAGAAGTGCAATCCCTGCAGCTGTATGAGGAAGTACCACAGGAAGATCAATAATTCCCTGAACAACATCTTTCAGAGGGAACTTTTTTCTGGCCAGCAACCATGCTAAAGGAATTGCACCAGCAGCAAAAAAGAGAGTAGCTGCAAAAGAGACCCAAAGCGTTAACCACACACTCTGATGAACTTCCTTATCCTTAACCGTTTCAAGAAACTCAGCTCCTCCTGTATGCATAAACATGCCGGCCAGTGGTGCGAGAATGAACAGCAGTACCAATGATGAAAGAATCATCAGTATCCATGTAAATATGCTGTTTCTGCTCATTATAACTTCACTTTGCAGGAGTTACAGGGAAATATTTTAATAATTCTGATGGCAGCTTACTTACCTGCTCAGTAATTAAAGGTGATATTGGTTCCTGCCCGTTTTTTCTGAAAATATTTAATCCTTCAGGACTTAGCAGAAAGTTCATGAAATTTACAGCTTCTTCTTTCTGAGGTGCTTTGTTAAGAACAGTGACGCTGTAATTAATATAATCTCCCGTGACTTTTATTTTTGTCCCTGGCTTACTTCCGGCAACATCCAGACTGACGGATGAATAAATATCATTTTTTAACGGATCTGAAAGATTAATCGCACCAGGCAGCTCAATGTATTTTAGCCCATGCTGAATTGCAACAGATTTATACTGAAACATATAATCAATAGCGTTTGCTTCAATCATTGCCACAAGATCAACCTCTTTTGGCCTGATATATTCTTTGTTTTTTGACACCATTTTTTCAGAAAGTCCTTGACGTTTATAGTATTTTTCAGCCAGCATGAATGTAAATACTGTCCGGTAGCCACAAGGGTCTGAATCAGGATCTGAACGCCCATAAATGACATCATTCCTCTGAAGTATATCCATCCAGTTATCAGCATTGATTTCTTTGGAGTATTTCGATTTTTCCTGGTAGGCAATAACAATTTCATTAGTGGCAAACCTGATGCTCCAGCTTGAATATTCCGGCATCAAAAGCTGACTGATAACAAAGTAATCTGCAGAAGCCATTATATCACAGGGTTGTTTAAGTTCCGTTATTTTCCTTGCACATACCAGACTGCCTGCAGGTTCAAGTAATATTCTGATGCCAGGGTTTCTCTTTTCATATTCATCTTTAAGCATTCTGAAAGGTACCGACAAGCTGCCTGCATGAAAGATAATTATCTCCTTTGGTTTTCCGGAATGCGAAGATCTGCAACCGGGAAAAAGAAAAACAGCCAGAATCGGAAGAAGAAATATTTGTTTCATTTTCTGTCGTATAATTTATTAAACGATTAAATAATTTGCCTCCGGGTGACTAAAATATCAAAATCCTTTTTTTTCAAAGATATTCAATATCGTTGTAATTGTTTTCCAGTTCCTTCCGGTACCAGTTACTCCCATTTTTCTTTCAAAAAAATTTGTATAAAGCTTAGTTCTTCCAAAACCGTTCGGACAGTAAACAAATATTTCACTTCCGATAATTTTAAATTTATCAGGAGGATAATCAATGTCAATAATTTTCTGAATCTGAGCTTTGGATGGTTTTTTGTAAAGAAAGAGAACTGCCATTTTTGAGGGATCGAATTTTTCTTCTTCAAGGAAAGGATTAACAAATAGTAATTTTCTCATCTTCTCAGCAGTTCTGATCAAAACCGGCACATTATAATTGTATTTTTCGTGGATTGCATTTTCTATTTTCAAACCAATTTCAGATGAAGACAGGTCAGCAATAGTGCTGAAAATAACATTTCCGCTCTGGATATATGTCTCTGCATCATTAAAACCCATATTCTTATATAAAGCTTCCAGATCGGTCATCCTGATTAAATTATGACCGGTCATATTAATGCCCCGTAGAAAAGAGATATAAGTCTGCACCTGGATTTTTTCTGAATATAATATAGAAATCAGGGAACAGCATCCTGTCGCCCCGGTTGTCAAATAAATTTACTGAAAATTCTTAACAACATCTATTACCTCCGGCAGATCCATCCCGATTTTTTTCAGGAATTCGATTTTCGGCACTCCGTTTTTATTCCATCCACGCCGCAGATAAACGGCATCCATTAATGATTCATACTGATCCTCACGATATTTCCGCAGTATTTTCATTTTTTCATCGGTTGTTTTACCTGCAGGGTCGAAACCTATCTTTTCCTTAAGCTGTTTATCGTAACGTTCTGCACGCGATTCATATTCTTCTTTAGTAACCGGACCAGCGGCACGATAGGGTTGCCGGTCGTGAATACGGGTACCAAAACCGCGTCTGAGATTAAACACCCTTTGAAAATTATATACCCTTTCTGAATCTTCTATTAATCGTTTCTTATCAAACTCACGACCTGTAACTGCCTTATATATAGTCACATAATTATCAACATGTTCAGGTACTTTAGCAGGTTCATCACTCAGGGCATTGTTCTCCGGCTCAACATCGTTCCACGGGAGTTTACATAATCCTACCAGACCGAACCAGGTACGGAACATCGGAAAATAATGAAGAGCTTCGGCCTTATTTTCAAACGTGGGGATCTGATTATTAACCATATCCATAAAGATAAGCCATGCTTCATCGTGTTGAGGACCTTTATTTGTAAGCGCAAATCCACCCTGCTGGGCAAGAGATTCTTTTGGCATGTACTGGGAGTATTCAAGTCCTTTGTTTTCCATTCCTATATCATTAAGGAACCCTGCATCGCCCCATCCGTTTTTAATAAATAGTTCTTTCATTTTGCGTACCCCTGTTCCGGCTATCTTTCCGAATCCCTCACCTCTGGCGAGTTGATGCAACATCTCAAGGGCAGCTTCTGAATTGCCAAAGTTAAGTTCAAGACCACCTGTTCTTTCTTTATTCAGAATACCATTCTGGAAACACTCCATAATGAATGCGGTTAGAGTGCTCCAAGTTATAGTGCATACTCCATAAGTATCGCAATAAAAATTTGCTTCAATAATATATTCAGGATCAAATATTCCGCAATTAGATCCAAGACCTGCGGCATTTTCATATTCCGGTCCATCAACAATTACTTTCTGGCCTTTGTAAGGGCCTGTCTTCAGGATGAAATCATCAATCCCTTTGCTGCACGACATATTACAACCGATCCAGCAACCATCCGGAATATTCTGGGTGAAATTTCTTTTCCATACCGATGAGTCTATCTTAAAAGCATCAGGATGGCTCCCATATTTATAGTTCATCACAGGAAGCAGGTCGTGGTCATTCATTACCTCCATCAGGTGAGCCGTACCTATTTGCCTCATTTTGCATTGCTTATCATCAAGTTCGCGCATCTCCCTGTTGAACCGTTTTCCTCTCTCCATAATTGCCTCGAGATCAACAACATTATTGAGATTACCTTTCACTCCGGGGATTTTGCACACCAGCGCCTTGATTTTCTTATTGCGGAATACAGTCCCAATGCCTCCCCTTCCTGCTTGTTTCAATCGTACTTTTTTTCTTTTCGGGTCGTAAAATGTGAAGTTCAGCATCCCAATCAGTGAATGTTCAGCTGCCGAGCCTGTAGATACGACTCCAATGGATTTTTTTTCATTATCGTTATCAGCAAAAATTTCCGTCAGCTGCTCCGCCAGGAGATGACTGTCGGCGGCTTCTGCAGGCGCTTCAAATATCTCAACTTTATGATCTATTCCATCTATAAAAACGATAATATCTTTTTCGGATTTACCTTGTATCTCAATTGCATCAAATCCTGAAAATTTAAGAAATGGTCCGAAGAATCCTCCCACATTACTGTCCATTACCGAATCTGTCTGGGGTGATATGCTGACAACCAACGACTTGCCTGTCCCCGAGTATTGTGTTATGCCTCCAATCGGTCCTGAAGAAATAATTATCTCATTTTCAGGATCATTCCATTTGGTATCAGGTTTTGTTCCATCCCAGAGAAGCCTTAGCCCATATCCTTTTCCACCTATGAATTTTTCTTTCATGACCGGAGGAACGGCTTTCTCTTTTATTTCATTGGTACCCACATTAATATAAAGAATCTTGTCGGTATAACCCTTATCCAGTGGAGTCCAGTTGTAATCCCATTTTTTGATGAGCCTATGCTGTTCTTTTATTGATTTAATATCCATATTTGAGATATTCGGGTAGTATCTTCAGTCATTTACTCTATTCAAAGATATGACATTAAGATGAGTTACAACATGATATTAATCAATATACTATGGGATGTGGGTCATTAACTTATATGAAGTAAGTTAAAATATGATTAAATTTGAATCGGGAACTCTGGAATAATAAATTCAGGGTATAATAACTCAACCGGAAATGAGATTTTCTGAAATTAAAACCCACCTGAAAAAATTCAGAGTCGGGATTGCCGGTGCAGGCGGGCTTGGTTCAAATTGTGCCATTGCTCTTGCCAGAAGTGGAGTCGGGACAATTGTATTATCTGATTATGATGTTATTGAAGAACCTAACCTGAACAGGCAATACTATTTCATCGATCAGGTAGGCATGATGAAAACCGTTGCATTAAAAGAGAATATATCGCGTATAAATCCTGATGTTTTTGTAATTACTTATCAGAAAAGGCTTGACAGCGAAAATATTCCTGAAATCTTCTCAGGGTGTAATGTTATAGTAGAAGCTTTCGACAGGGCTGATATGAAGGAAATGTTGATCGAAACTGTTCAACTGAAAATGCCAGGCACTCCGCTGGTTATCGGGTCAGGTATGGCTGGATGGGGAAGAAGTGAAGTTATCAGGTTCAGAAAAATTGATGAGACTCTGTACGTTTGCGGTGATGAATTCTCGGAAGCATCTGATAACCTGCCACCAATGGCACCACGTGTAGGGATAGTAGCAAATATGCAGGCAAATGCTGTAATAGAAATCCTGATGAAAATGAAGTAAAATAATATCATTTGATAAAATGAAAATAATATTAAATGACAGGGAAGAAGAATTTGATAAAGAGAAATTATGTGTAAGCGAAATGCTTAGCCTGAAAAAATTTTCATTTAAAATGAGAATCATTAAGATTAACGGAGTTCTGATTTCAAAAGACAAGTACGATTCCACAATTATAAACGACGGCGATGATGTGCAGATGCTTTACCTCATGAGTGGAGGTTAAAAAAAAAATTGTAGGTTTGTACAAATATGATCAGTTTTAAATTCACAGAGAAAATTCCTCCCGTACTCAGGAATAAATATGTTCTGACTATAATTATTTTCTTAGTCTGGCTTTTGCTTTTTGACTCAAATAATCTGATTGCCAGATACAAGGATTTGAGGGAGTTACATAAACTTAAAACAGACAGGGAATACTATATTAAACGTATAGAGATTGATAAGCAGAAGCTTCATGAATTAAAAACTGACAATCATAACCTTGAAAAATTTGCAAGGGAACAATACCGCATGAAAAAGTCTGATGAGGATCTCTATATTATTCTGACACCACAGGAAGACCGGAAGAACGACAGAAAAAACAGATAAATCAGGTGTCTCTTTCCATCTTTCTGTAATAAAGCAGCAAGCCGAGTGGTTCTTTTGAATCAAAAATGATCCCAATACTTTCCAGTAATTCTAAAGCAGAATCGTCGACAGGTTTCTTTTCAAAAAATCCAGAATGAACATTGTTCAGATATTTTACTATTCTGAACATATTAAACCATCCAAAAAACCGCTTCTTAAATGATGCCAATCCTGCAGTATTGTTTTGTATCTCCGTCATTTTTTCTGTCCACTCTTTTTCACCAATAAATAATTTCAAACCCTGGGGGAATGATTTGTAACACTCCTGTAATTCTGCAGAGGTGTAATGATAAATATTTTCTATCATCCCGAAAAAAACACGGAGTTCCATAAAAGCCAGCATATTATATGTGAGAAATGTCGATCCTTTCTCTTCATTAAGTTTCCTGATAGAAGCACCTGTTCCGAATGGAACTCTTGATGAAACTCTCGGTGAGGGATGTACTATGGTTGAATTGAGATAAAAATAGCCTCCTGCCTGAACCAGCTTCTGAATAAAGTAAAAGTCCTCGCCTGCCTGCCGACGGTTCATACCGCCTGCTTTTATGTAAGCTATAGCTTTTACTGCACTTGACGACCCGACGGTATGAAAAACATAAGGAAAGCCTGAAAATGCCAGTCCCTGAAAATAATAACGAAGGTGCAGCTCATATAAAGTAATAAATTTATATATGTTTTCCGGGAAATCATTTCCCGACAAAGGATGTTCAAAATATATTGAGCAGGCTGCCCGGTCGGATTTTTTCAATAATTCATTACAGACAGATTTTAAATAATTCTGTTCAACAAGGCAATCGGCATCAAGGTTAAGTATGACTCCGTCCGGATTATTAATTCTGTTGAAGCGATGGACAGCTTCATCCATTCCTGTTTTTCTTGCAAGTCCTACTCCCCATCCTCTAACAGAAGTTTGTTCAACTGTAAAAGCAAATAGCCGGAAGAAAATATTGCTGTTTCCTTTCTTCCAGCTTTCAATATTTTTTAAAGCTATTATATTGTTTTCAGTACTTTCCTTATCTGCATCTGCAGGACCGTTGATAACAATAATAACTTCAACCTTGCATTCAGGTTCAGTGCATAATGAGAGAGAATCGAGTAATCTTGCTATCCCTGGTTCATTACAGGCAGGAACAACAACAATTATACCTGTCTGCTTGTCAGGAGCCTCTTTGATTATTTCAGGGAATAATGTCCTTTTTTCAAGATAGGTTGAGGCGAAACCCATTGCATATTATTTTTTTTCTGCCTTGTACTTTTTATTAATAGCATCAAGTACTTTTTGTGTTATGTCCAAAGAATTATCACCATAGAGAACTACGCTTCCAAAACTTTTTCCAAGGATATACTGGTAGTTGTATTCAGATCTGTTTTCTTCAAGGAATTTTGTTATATATTCAACAATCTGATGATTCATTACCTGTTCCTCTTCCACAAGATTTGATTGAAGTTTATCACGAAGTGTCACAAGTTCCTGCTGTTGCTGAACCAGAGCTTGTTCCATCTGAGAGGCAGTAGCCCTGGTTACAAGCCCTTTATTAACTTTATCCTGATAATCCTTTGCACCCTTCTCATATTCACTTCCTTTTGAATTAAGTTCTGCTTCGGCGCTTTTCTGCTTCGACAACAAATCATTTCTTCTGTCGAAATACATATCAAATTTGAAAATGACCGTATCGATATTAATAAATGCAATTCCATTGGCAGGAACACCTGCAACAGAACCCTGTACGACATTTCTTTTACTTCCCGAAAAGTGCAGAAAATAAAGGCCGATTATTGCTAAAAACAGAACAACATACAGAACTATAGACAGTTTCTTCATCACAATTTTAATATTTATTATACATTAGTCAGGCGCAAATATAAACAATTTAATAAATGAGGCTACCGAAAACTGATAAATTTAGACTGTACAGTTTAACCAGGGACGAAGGGACGAAGGGACGAAGAGACGAAGAGACGAAGAGACTAAGATAAGTTTGTTTGATAAATTTTCCATTGTGTCATTGTGCCATTATGCCATTGCACAAGGTTTTAAAAATCAGAATTCCGGACAAGGGATAGCTTTGATACGTTTCCGCTGCTGACCAAATGATAAGTTATTAAATTCATAAGTGAGTGATACTTCATGAGCACCCCCGGTGGAGCTTATAAGGCTGGAAATTGTAAAATCATAGCTATAACCGATACGAAGCTGGTTAGTTTTTATTCCTATCAAACCAATAATGGCATCACCGGCCTGAGAAGTGACTAAAGGTATCCCTCTATACCATATTCCAAATATCAAAGGATCTTTATAATAGTACAGGCCTATATCAGACTGGTAGAATTTCCCCTGTTTTTGAAAATTCATCGCCACTGAAAGTACCTCCTGCATTTTTTGCATTAACCTGGTATTTCTCAGGACCTGGAATCCGCCAAATAAATTAAACTTCATTGGGACTGTTGCATCGTTACCATAAAAAGATGTTTTGGGCTTAAGAAGGTGATCGAAAGTAAAACCACCCCATATCCTGTCATTATAAACAAGGGCTGATGTTGCGAAATCTACATCAGCCACATTATTAAAGGGAGGTGGATTAACTGATGGTGTTGTTCCACTTCCTGTTATCTGGCTGTTAAAGATGAGTTTAGCAATGTCAAGTCCAAGGTAATAGAATTTGAAATTGACTCCGGGTCTGATATGCCAGTCCTTATTAACATTAAAATCGTAAGAATAGAGTAATCCGATATTGGTGGTGCTAAGATCTCCCGATCCTGCAACATCGTACGTTGCAAGGACACCGATACCTGAATTGAAGCTAGGCATGGCTTTATCGAAAGAAATGCTGTAAGTCTGAAACACACCCGGAACAGAGGGCCATTGATCCCTGAAGGTCATTCCAAGACGATATTGAGGGGTTGCACCGGCAAAAGAAGGGGCAAGGTATAGTGGATTAGCATAAAACTGGGAGAATGTAGGATCCTGACCAAAACTATCTGTAAAAATGATGAATGACAGTATGAGTAAATATATAATCCTCTTCACCAAGATCGATCCCGTTAGGTTTACTCCGACGAAAATAGTGAATTGCAATTAAAATCTATTACTATTTGAAGAAATTTATCTCCGGAAATCCGGTATTCTATCAAGATTTTAATAAACAATAAAAAAAATTAGATGAATGGCCTTAAATATTTGATGAATGGAAAATAAAGTATTATGCCAGTTCTAATTAATCATAATTAATTTCTGAGAAGAGTTACATCTCCCATCCTGGTAAACTGTTCTCCGTTTCTGAAATTACCACGAACCTTCCATATATAAACACCCGGATCGCTTAACTGACCTTTGAAATAGCCATCCCAGCCAATATTAATATCGCTGCTTTCAAAAATCATCATTCCCAGTTTACTGAAAATCTTTAACTGATAATCGGATATACCCGAAGATACAGGATGAAATACCTGTGAAGCCTCATCACTTTTTGATGAATAATATCCACCTGTCGGACCTTGTGTGTTCGGAATAAAAGCATTTGGAAAATCAATAAAATATTCTGAACCGGAAAAGGCATTAATAACTGTAAGAGAATCTGAACAGCCATATTCTGAAGATACCAATAATTTAATGTTGTACTTGCCAAACTTTGTATAAGTATGCTGAGGTTCAAAAAGTTCAGAGGAGGTTCCATCACCAAAATCCCATCTGAAATATTCTGCATCTGTGGAATAATTATAAAAACGGATTTCATCATCAGGAAGAGCAGGTTTTTCAGGAGCAATTTCAAAGCGGGCCATCGGTTTGGGATAGACAGTTACAATAGTTGAAGAAGTTGCCTGAAAACCTTCAGAACCAAACACATGTAAAACAACTTTATATTCCCCTTCAACATCAAATATCCATTCAGGATTTTTTTCATTTGAAAAACCACCGTCACCAAATGTCCAACTGCACGAATCGTAACCAGATAACTTGTTATTAAACTGCACTCTCAACGGAGGACAACCCTCTGTAACTGAAGATTTAATAAAAAGCTCACCAGGATTGGATCTACCCTTAAGATTATTCTTATCTGCAGCTGCTGAGGATAACAATTCTTTCCCCAGATCAGGATTATTCATTACAGTATGGATAACAGTGGTATCCGCGAAAGTCCTGTTCTGAGCAGTAATTTTTCTTAAATTAACATTGGGTCTTGTATTTGCTTCTTTTACAATTGTCCCTGACTGATTGCTGGCAGTTTTGACTGATTTTTGATTTGCAGATGGTTCAGAAGAGACATTTAAATTTTCATTGTTTAAAGTTTTATTTATTTCAACGGGAAGTGATATAGCAGTATTAATGTTTGATTTATCTGAACCAGAAAAAAGAATCAATGAAGCAGTAATCCCGGCGACCAATATTCCTCCAAGATAAAAGATGTTAAACCTTACAGGGTTAAAACGCAGGAACTCCCTTCTGGCCAGTCTGCCCATAAGATTGGAACTTACTGATGCATCGGGAATAACCTCAGCGTTTTCAAGCTTCCGCCTGAATAACTCCCTTACACTCATATCTTGTTTTTTCGTTTTCAATTTATTATCAATCAGTCGATCCATTATTTTGACCACTCTCGGAATAGTTGCTTTTTAACTTCCTCAATCTTTCAAGCTTGTCCCTTATCACTGCTTTTGCCCTGCTATACTGCGACTTCGATGTATTAGTATCAATCCCAAGGATTTCAGCAATCTCTTTGTGTTTATAACCTTCTACCGCGTAAAGGTTAAACACCATTCTGTAACCAGTAGGCAGCTCATTAAGCACTTTATAGAGCTCATCGGAAGTAAAAAAATCTTCCTCAAAACTCGTTACTCCTGTCTCAACCGATACATACTCCTCAATCTCAACATGATATCTGTATTTCAGATTTTTATGATAGTGAGTTATAGCAGTATTGACTGCGACCTTTCTTAACCAGCCTATAAAAGAACCTTTACCTGAAAATTCTTTAATGTTAAAAAATATCTTTAAAAAACTGTCCTGCAGGATATCTTCTGCCTCAGCTTTATCACTGGCATACCTTATGCAAACACCTAGTAAAAAACGCGAATACTTATCGTACAGCTCCTGTTGCGCTCTTCGGTTATGTTTAGCGCACCCTTCTATTATTTGCCGGTCGCTCATCATAAACTGAGGACATTTTTAAGACATGGCACTGAAAAAAATGGTTGCATTAACTGAAAAATTTCTTTAAAATAAACAAATTCATGCGTTTTTTATGTTTTCAGAATGACAAAGGTCATTAAAAAATGAATTGGGATCTGTTTAATTAGCATTTTTTAAAAGAAAAAAAGATAATTTGATTTTATTTGTAACAAATTCATACCATGTTTAACAAATTCATTGCGTCAATACTGCCCTGGTTCCCTAAAAAATTTATCTGGATTTTTTCAAAATCTTATATATCCGGTGAAACAATCGAAGATGCAATGCGTGTATCTAAAGATCTGAACAGCAAAAACATAAAAGTAACACTTGATGTTCTTGGAGAGTTCATTAAAACTCTTGAAGAAGCTGAGTTAAATAAAAAAGAGTATCTTAATCTCATTGATACTACTTATAGAAACCATGTTGATGGAAATTTTTCAGTTAAGCCCACAAGTTTCGGTCTACTGATCGATAAAAATATATGTTTTAATCATATCCTGGAGATAGTTGCAAAAGCTGCCTCTTACAAAGGGTTCATCAGAATAGATATGGAAGACTCTCCATGTACTGATGCTGAGATTGAACTATTCCGTAAACTGAAGGCTGAATTCCCCGGAAACGTCGGACTCGTAATGCAGGCGTATCTGAGAAGAACCTTCATCGATATTGAAAAGATGCTGGATATGAATAGTTCCGACATTCCTGTGAGTTACAGGTTATGCAAGGGAATATACATTGAACCTGAAGCAATTGCATATAAAAAACATGAAGAGATCAACCAGCATTATCTTGAAGATCTGGAATTCCTGCTGAGAAATAAAGTACATGTTGGTATTGCCACACACGACAAGCCTCTGGTTGATGGTGCTTATAAGCTTCTTGAAAAATATAAAGTGCCTAAGAATATGTATGAATTCCAGATGCTATACGGAGTTACTCCAAAGCTTCGTGAAAGCATTGTAAATGAAGGACATACTATGAGAGTTTATGTACCTTTCGGTAAACAATGGTTTGGTTATTCCACCCGTCGTCTGAAAGAGAATCCGAAGATGGCAAGTCATATCATTAAAGCAATATTCTATAAGGGATAAAAGGCACATGGCGCGGGGCGCAGTGCACCGAGATATCACTTTTGCTACTTAAGAGTTTGAAGATATTTTTTCTGGATCTGGTCAACTTCCTGGTCGGTAAGCTGAAGGTTAAAAGGTGCAGGCTTTTCCGGTACGCCATGCAGCAGAAGATATGCTGCAGGCAATAATAATAATGGACTAATTCCTACAATTCTGTCGGAAGGTATACCTCCTCTTTCATACGCATCAACCTTCTGCTGTTGAGTTAACAGGCTATAGTTGGCAGTTGCATCTCCCAATTTGCTCTGGTTGTTTCTTCCCTGATACGCAGATATTGCAACATTATACCTGGCATTTTCCATATCCGAAGATTTTCTGGTCCTGGCATTTAATATCTCGGATTTAAGGTTTTTGAGCCTTGGAATTATCACAACCTCCCCTATCAGCAACGTATCAGAATGCATATATATCCCCGCTAAAAATTCATTTCCGGTAAGTGTATCGCTTATATAAAATACAGTGGATTTATAACCAAGACTTTTAAAGAGAACAGTATCATTTCTGTGTACATAAAATGAAAAAGTGCCTTTGTCACCGCTTACTGATGAGAAACTCCGGTTAATAATTATCTGAGAGTTAATGATTGGGGAAAGAGAGGATGCATCCATAATCATGCCATGGAAAAGAATCCTGATATCCTGATTCACTTCATCCTGACAAAATCCGGAATGAATGATAATGAGAAGGGAAAATATTACAAGAAATATGCGCTTCATGTCTATATATCCGTTTATAAATTAATTATCAGCTCTTTAAGGTTCCTTTTCGGCACATGGTGGTTGTTATCGCGATCGCGCCAGTACTTTACATCACCATCTTTCATCTCGTCAATAATAACATTTTCCACCGGTTTCCCCAGAGCAAGAATTAACAATATATCCAACTTTTCAGCGATTTTGAGTTCGTTCCTGAGTTCCTCACGTTTTATAGAAGCAATTATACATCCTCCCAGACCTTCCTCCGTGGCCCCCAGCATCATACTCTGAGCAGCTATTCCGTGATCAACTCCAAATACCTCTGTAATTGATTTATCGCTTAATATTATAATGTACCCTGATGGTCTTTCTCCTTTGCCGGGACCTGACCAATCCTTCAGATAAGCTGCCCATACAATTGACGGGAAAATTCTTTCGCAGTCTTCAGGAGTATTGTAAATCAGATATTTCAGAGGTTGCCTGTTTGCTCCCGAAGCTGATAACCTGGCAAGATCAACAATTGATTCAAGAGTTTTTTTACTGATACTGTGCGATTCATCGAAACGCCGGTATGAGCGGGTTCTTAATATCAGAGCCTTTAGATCCATCTTAAGTTTTTTTGTCGTACTCTATACAAAGTTAGAAAAAAAGGGAATCATTTTATAACTCCCTTTCAATATATAATGTAATACCATTAATACCTTTCCGCGACAATATCCCAGTCAAGGATCTCCCAGTAAGACTTTATGTAATCGGGACGTTTATTCCTGTAATCAATATAATAGGCATGTTCCCATACATCGCATGTTATCAGAG
Source organism: uncultured Bacteroidales bacterium (assembly GCA_963838215.1). Classification (GTDB taxonomy): domain Bacteria; phylum Bacteroidota; class Bacteroidia; order Bacteroidales; family VadinHA17; genus LD21. Next base: position 1,240,542 of record CAWIQG010000003.1, read on the forward strand.
GCTTGAGCCCTTTTCGCAAAGGGTTGCCTGCATTTGATTCCTGTACAATCTGCAAAGTTCCATCTTCTTTTTTCACCAGCCAGGCCCAACCGGCTCCGAACAGCGTGGCAGCTGCTTTACTAAATTGCTCCTTAAATGCTTCAAAAGAACCGAAAGAACCATTTATGGCGTCACCAAGAACGTCTTTTGGCATCTTTCTCCCATCATGTGAAAAAGTTTCGAAATAGAAGGTATGGTTCCAAACCTGTGCAGCATTATTGTAAATACCACCTTCAGCCTTCTTGATAATAGTTTCCAGATCTGCTTTTTCGAACTCAGTGCCTGGTATCAGTCCGTTCAGGTTATTGACATAAGCCTGATGATGTTTCCCATAGTGGTAATCGAGCGTCTCTTCACTTATATACGGAACAAGTGCGTTGAGCTTATACGGAAGTTTTGGTAGTTCAAATGCCATGACTTTATTATTTTGAATTAATACTTTCAGTATAAAACAATAGACAGGAATTTATGTTCAGATATGACACTTTTATTCTTTGAATTATTTATTCAGATGTTAGAAATATCCTGCCGGGCAAAGAAGGAATAACCCCTTTCTCTCCTGCAATTCTGAATAAAGCATTAATGGCTTCCCGACCCTTAATTCCAAGATTAAGCGTAAATTCATTAACGAATAGCTTGATATGATTGTTCATAACCGTACTGTCCATCTCTTTTGCATTGCCGGAAACAAAGTCGTATGAGGCAAATGAATCTTTGTAAGCATATTCAAGGCTCCTTCGCAATATACGATTGACTTTCAGAGCGATATCTTCCTGCACATTTCTTTTTATAACAATTGTTCCAAGAGGAATTGGCAAACCTGTAAGTTTTTCCCAGTACTCTCCCATATCCTCTATTTTCAGGAGTCCTCTTTTTTGATATGTAAATCGGGTTTCATGAATTATAATGCCGGCATCGACTTCATCCTTTAGTAAAGCATTCTCAATATCGGAAAAGAGGTATTCGGTTTTTTTAAGAGCATCGGGCCATGCAATACTGAAAAGGAGGTTGGCTGTAGTGTATTTGCCAGGTATAGCAATAGTTGCATCAGGAAGCTCAGATGGGTTAATCAGTCTTTTACTTATCAATAACGGTCCGTTTCTGTGTCCCAGCGCGCTTCCCGAATCAAGTATCATGTAGTTCTGTGCCACATAGGCATAAGCGTGATAGCTCATTTTAGTGATATCAATTTCTGAAGCCAGGGCCTTCCTGTTAAGCTCTTCAACATCAGCCAGAAAATAATCAAACTCAAGCCCTTCTGTATCAATTCTGCCATGCACCATCGCATCAAAAATAAAAGTATCGTTCGGGCATGACGAGAAACCCAATGTTAATTTCATTTCTTTAATCCAGTCTTATTATAACTTCATTAAGCATTTCTGACAGGTTTTCGAGGGCAAGCGGGATGTTCCATTTATTTTTATTACGGGGTCCGACTTTATTTGAGATCGCCCTGAGAGCCAGAAAAGGTAAATTTTCCCTGATGCAAATATAGAAAAAAGTTGCTCCTTCCATCGTTTCGATATCAGGATTAAATTTTCCAAAAAGTTTGTCTCTGGTACTTTCGGAGCCTGTGGCTGTGTTGACTGTTATAGCCCTGACAGGTCTTAAAAGACTCTCCATCACTATACTAAACTTTGTATCAGAATAAAGAAGACCTTCCCTGAAAGGAAACTCATCTGCTTTAGACATGCCGGCTTCATAGAATGTGAGAAAGCTGTTTCCATCTTCAATACCGGCATCTGCAAAACAATCAGAGACTGGCATAACAATGTTCCCTATACCAAACTCATCTTTGAAGCTTCCAGCAATCCCGGCGTTAAGTACAAGGTCAGGCTTTTCATTAACCGAGATCCATTGTTTCATGGCCCATGCTGTTGATACAGAGCCTATTCCAGTGACCAAACAACTGAATTCAAGGTCTCCGAACCTGTAACCACCCGGGACAGGCGTCATACCATTGATCTTTTTCAGAGTATCGGCTTCAACAGAAGTAGCTGCAACAAATAATATTTTAAACGACATATATATCCGGTAACATTAAAGTTTGAAAAGCGATAAAATATATTGCTTTTATGAATTACAAAGATCAAAATTATTGGTTAATATTGTAATATAAATGCATGTAAGTATGATTTACCTGACACGCAGAGAAAGATTTTGTGCTGCACACAGAATGTTCAGGCAGGATTGGTCTGATGAAGTTAACCACAAAGTTTTTGGAAAGTGCTCCAATCCGAACTGGCATGGACATAACTATATTTTGTGGGTTACGGTAAAAGGAGAACCTTCACCAGATCATGGTTTTGTTATGAATATCAACATTCTGAAGCAGATAATTCAGGATAAGGTGATTAATAAAATTGATCATAGGAATATCAATCTTGAGGTTGATTTCATGAAAGGCAGGATTGCTACTACAGAAAACCTGGCCATTGCTATATGGAATGAATTGAAACCTTTTATCGAAAAAGAAGGATCCATACTCCATTGCATTAAAATTGAAGAAACTGAAAACAATTCAATAGAATATTATGGTTAAAAAATTTGAGAAGATTAATGATGGTTCCGGAGAGGTAATTAACGGATATAATAAAATTGAAACCTGGGATGCTGAAAGTATAGAAGAGCTTTCCTCTATTTACCACAGAGTACTGGAACTTATTGGAGAAGATCCTGAAAGAGAAGGACTTAGACGCACTCCACTTAGAGTTGCAAAATCTATTAAATTCCTTACAAACGGATACAACATGAACGCGGAAGAGATTTTGAAATCAGCCATGTTCAAAGAGGATTATAAACAGATGGTTATTGTAAAAGATATTGATATTTATTCGATGTGCGAGCACCACATGCTGCCTTTCTTCGGGAAAGCACATGTTGCATATATTCCGAATGGTTATATCACTGGACTCAGCAAGATAGCAAGGGTAGTCGAGGCATTTTCACGAAGGCTGCAGGTTCAGGAGAGGCTCACCACACAAATCAGAGACTGCATTCAGGAAACGCTTCACCCACTGGGTGTTGCAGTTGTAATTGAAGCTCAGCATATGTGTATGCAGATCAGAGGTGTACAGAAACAAAACTCAGTTACGACAACTTCGGCTTTTACCGGCATTTTTCTCGAAGAACTTAATACGCGGGAAGAGTTTGTTCACCTGATAGGCACAAAACTGCACTAGAAAATTCTTCATATTTTTGCTTCTCGCCTGAAACAATGTCTTAAACTAAAAGCAATAAATAATGAATGCATACGTATTTCCCGGACAGGGAGCGCAGTTCGTTGGTATGGGGAAAGATCTTTATGATAAATCACCCATTGCAAAAGGTTTGTTTGAAAAAGCCGACTCGATACTCGGATTCCGGATAACCGATCTGATGTTTGCCGGAACAGATGAAGACCTTAAACAAACTAAAGTTACACAGCCTGCCATATTTCTTCATTCAACAATTCTTGCTGAAGTTCTTGGAAATTCATTTAAACCCGATATGGTAGCAGGACATTCGCTTGGCGAGTTTTCAGCCCTTGTTGCCAACAAAGCACTTTCTTTTGAAGACGGACTTAGACTTGTGTCAAAAAGGGCTACTGCCATGCAGAAAGCCTGCGAGAAAACCCCATCAACAATGGCCGCAATACTTGGTCTCGATGATAAAATAATTGAGGAAGTTTGTGCTTCGATAAAAGATGTTGTGGTCCCTGCAAATTATAACAGTCCAGGACAGATAGTCATATCCGGTTCAAACGAAGGGATTGATAAAGCTATCGAAATGCTTAAAGAAAAAGGCGCCAAAAGAGCTCTAAAACTCGCAGTGGGTGGCGCTTTTCATTCACCGCTTATGGAACCGGCCCGTCTGGAACTCGAAGAAGCTATCAGAACGACAAATTTCAATAGACCAGTATGTCCTGTTTATCAGAATGTTAATGCCAAACCATCCATGGAACCTGAAGCAATAAAATCAAACCTTGTTTTGCAACTGACATCACCAGTGCGATGGACTCATAGCATCCTGAACATGATCTCTGATGGTGCAACAATGTTTATCGAGGTTGGTCCCGGTAATGTTTTACAGGGTCTGATAAAAAAAGTCAATAAAGATGCCGTAACTGAAAGTGCAACATTCTGAAAAAGATACTGTTAATTAATTAACAGATCGCTCTCCTTAATAATTGTTTATGTTCCTGTGTCGTTAAGCCGTTGTGCCGTAGTGTCTTTACGCCATTGCGGCGTTATTCAAATAACAGAGTAACATTCTGGAATACCGATTCATGAAGTGATAGAGATACCGGACAGGTTTTTACACAGTATTCAAGGATCTTTTTCTGTTTATCAGCGTAAGGTCCTCCAATAAAATTAAATTCAATTTTGATCTCACCAATCTTTCGTGGACTGTCAGTCATTATCTTTGTGATTTTACAGGTGCTGCCGTCAATTGAGAAGCCATGTTCCCTGGCAGCGATACCCATAATTGTGAGAATGCAGCTTCCAAGCGCTGAAGCAACCATATCGGTCGGTGAAAAGTTTTCCCCTTTCCCTTTGTTATCAACCGGTGCATCGGTTATTATTACACTTCCTGATCTGAGATGAACTATTTCAGTTCTTAGATCACCCAGATATTTTGTCTTTGCTGTTTCCATTTTGTAAATATATATTAAGAAGTTCCAAAAAAATTGTATTAAATAATCTCTTCTACAATTCTTTGCAATTTAGCGTCTTAGTTTTTTCCGCCACATACACCAATACACAGGATCACATCAGGAATTTACTTACTGCTTTAATATTACTCCCCTGTGTTTTTTTCCGTCGATCATAATTTCTAGAGGTTTCTCAAACTTCACATGTCTTAAAAACTTATCTTCATAAACAACATTGAGCTTATTAAGGAAGCCTACATCATAATAACCCTCGTTAATAAATGGATTTATAGTAAAATATCCTACCCTGAATGATGTAAGATTCTGAAAAAAATGAGTTCCCTGGCTTGGATCAATCCTGTAATTTTTTAACCCTGATTCAATGATGATTCTTGCTGCTGAAATCTGTGGCCATTTAATCGGAATCCCCAGCCACGGATCAGTTGACCCCCATCTTCCCGGACCAATTAGAACATATCCTTTCCCCTGTTTCACGAATATAGCGTTAATCTTCTCTATTTCTATTGCAACACTTTTATTATTTACCGCGTTAAAAGTTTCAGGTTTTACATAAACGAGATCGTGAATTCCTTTAAAAAGGCCATTTCCGAGGGCTGATTCAGAATAAATGATAGTTTGCTCTCTTGTAACATGATCAAGATTAATACTATGCGCCTCCTCAGTATGTACAATTGGCCTTATTTGCAGAAAGTTGAATATTTTCGGTGTGCCGGCTGGTGTTTCAAGGTTAGCGGCAAATTCAATTTCAATTGGATTATTCATCTCATGCTGACCGATCTCCAGAAGGGTGCTTAAAATTTCGGCTAAAGGGAAAGTCTTGTACTGCAATATATTTGAGAAGGAAATAATTCGTTCTCCGGGTTGAGTTATCCCATCACGGAGGATATTATTATTTCTGTCATAAGTTGAAGCGACGTATTTCATAGCACCCTCGTTGTTCATATTCTTAATATCAATCTTAAGAATGTTCACACCATCGTCGGTTGAAGGAACAAAGCTGTTGATATTCATATCGAGTGCATAAAACTCTTTTTGTGTATCTCTTAATGCTGCCTCTGGTGATGAAAGCTGTAGTATCTTTTTGGGATGTTTAGGTGAAAACCTGAGAGATAATCCTCCTTCAACTATCAGCTTCCCAAGGCCAAAGGCAATGTTTACGATGCCGTCTTCAGCTTTTTCAGAGCCGATCGGATAATAATTTATCGAGCGAGCGACACCCGATAAAGTCGGATAATAAATTTCCCCGTGCCTGTTACCGCAAACCTCCTGAAGAATGATCCCCATCTTCTCTTCATCAATAACATTTGCAGTAGCTGTCATATACGTCTTGCTCGCCTTGTAGTAAACTGAGGCATAAACCTCTTTTATTGCATCCGATAACATTTTAACCATCAGCTTATTATCAGGGAGCCTGGGGATCATATAAGTTGAATAAATACCCGCAAATGGCTGATAGTGTGAATCCTCAAGTTTGCTTGAAGAACGAATTGCTATCGGAAAACTTCTTGAAACAGCCAGGAATGCATAAAAATCCTGATAAACGTGTCCGGGAAGTTCAGCATTAATAAATCTGTTGAGTATCTCATCATCTGTCAGGTCAGAAAGTGCAATTGAATACAGGTTATTCTGATCCATGAACTCATCGAAGATGTCGGTGCTTAAAACAACTGTTCGCGGGATAGTAATAATCACATCAGGAAATTTGTTGAACAGTTTATTGTCTTTAATTACGCTGTTTATAAAGGCAAGCCCCCTGGCTTTTCCTCCAATTGAACCTTCTCCGATACGTGAAAAGATCTGATATTCATCGAAGCTTTCCTTATCGAATTTGGCGATCACGCCTCTTCCTTTTCCCAGTCTGAAGCTGGAAATGGCAACATAAAGGAACCTGCGCATTTCATCCATTGTTTCAAAATCCTCTTTCCTTATGTATTTGAACATCTGGGCCACAGGGAAGAGAGCTCTCGCATTCAGCCATTTTGAAAAGTGGTTACGGGTAGCATGATATTCAAGCGTTTTGTCGGGCACTGTGAGTAATTTCTGCTGAAGGCTCTGGAGATCAGTTGCAATAGCTATGGGTTCAAGCGTGTCGGGATTCCTGAAAACAAACGGACCGAAAGCAAGATTCTGTATAATAAAGTTTCTTAACTCGAGAGATAGCGATTTCGAATATTTGTTAATAAATCCGGCTCCAAGCTCTTCTGCAATCTTCTTATGCGTTGTACTGGAGGATTGTATCAGGAAAGGGACCTTATCATCATCGGCCATAACTACTTTGCACAACTCAATACCTGCATTTTCGTCAGGGACGTTATCTCTTTTGTAGCTGATATCTGAAATAACGCCCAGTACATTGTATTTATACTTTTTGTAGAGGTTGAGGGCATCGTTAAAATTGTTTGCAAGAAGGATTTTGGGCCTTCCCCTCATTTTAAGCATCCGCTGATGTTCATTGAGAGCCTCCCGCTGAAAATCAAGAGACTGCAAGAGGACTATCCTGTAAATATTCGGGAGGTAAGAAGATATGTATCTGATCGAGTTTTCGACAAGAATAATTGCCTGAACACCAATATTTTCAATGTCATAGTCAGCATTCATTTTGTCTTCAATCAGCTTGATTATCGCAAGAATCAGAGATGCATCACCGAGCCAGCAGAACACATAATCAATTGCACTCAGATCTTCACCTTCAAGTCGCAGAGATACTTCCCTTGAAAAATAGGTAAGTACAACAATAGGAATATTTTCGTACTTTGATTTTATTCTTTTTGCAAGAGCAAAAACGTCTGTTCCCTTAAGACTAAGCATTGAGATGACGAGATCAATATCACTATCCTGAAGCATTTTGAAAGCATCTTCAGCATTATCGGTCTGAACAAATGTCGGAGGATATCGCAGGTTCAGAGAAGCATATTCATTAAAAATCTGTTCATCAATTCTTCCGTCTTCTTCAAGCATATAATTATCATAATTACTGCATATTACAAGCACGCGATGTATCCGTTTCTGCATCAGAAGATCGAAAGACGTATCAGTAAAATCGTATTTCTGGAGATCCATTACTCCCTCAATAATTGTCATAAATTCAATTGTTTTAATGATTCATTGAGATTGCAGCCATTCCTTTTTTGCCATCCATACGTATAAGAAGAGGCTTTTCAAACCGAATATGTCTGAAGAATTTTCCTTTTTCAATGACCTTTTGTTTCTTCAGTTTTTCCCAGATTATAGTACCATCGTGCGATCCCTGGTTGATTGAAAAATAACCAACATTCATTGAAGTGACATTATGAAAAAAGTGAGAGCCAAGTGATGCATCAAGATGAAAATCAGGCAAGCTAACCTCTACTATAACTTTTGCATTTGATATCTGCGGCCAGACGACAGGTATTCCAAGGAATCTGTCTTTGGTTCCCCACCTTCCCGGACCCACAAGAACATACCGACGGTTTTCCTTAAGCATTTTTTCATTTATTCTGTCAATTTCATCTGCCATTTCATTTGTAAGCATGTTGTTAAATTTTCCCGGCTCTACATATATCAGATCAGTAATATTGTTAATGACTCCGTTCCCCATACTTTTCCTGGTTACAAGAATCAGATCGTCAGTATAAATGCTTTCAGGATCGATGTTATAACCGGCGCCACTTCCTACAAGAGGCTTTATCTGAAGTAGATAAAAAGAGGCATTTCCTGCTTTATCTTTTGTCAGATCAACGGCAAACTCTATCTCAACCGGTGTACCAAAAGCTTCAGTAACTACATCCAGTACAACCTTGAGAGTAGAAGCCAATGGAACATAATTATATTTTAATATATCGGCAAAATTTATGACACGGGGACCTTGTGCATCCAATCCGGAAACCACGGTATCATTATCGGTGCTTAATACTGAAGCTGAGTGTTTTAATGTACCGTGTTTCTCAGCATCGCTTATATTGAGTGTTACAAGCCCGACATTTTCGCCTTCAAGAAGGTTCAATTCCTTCTTTGCCATATCAACAGCATAGAAACAGACCTGCGAGTTTTTATAAAGATCTTTATAGGAGATGATATCAAGTGATGGATAAACCGGTGAGAATCTGAATGCTGTTTCTCCCTCAACAACATATTGTCCAAGACCAACAGCCATTACTGCAAACCCATCCTGCGGGGTCATATGAGCAACAGGATAAAAATTAAATGACTGGGCAGTTCCGCTAATGTGAGGATAAAAGGTATCTTCAAACCTGTTACCTACAACTTCCTGAATTACGATAGCCATTTTTTCCTGTTCCACTTTATAGTTTATGGCTTCAAAATATGTACGGGCATTTCTTGAATAAATTGAAGAGAACACAAGTTTAATAGCTTCAGACAACTGCCTTAATCTGATCTCAGGGTCAGGATTATTATTTGGAAGAAGATAGGTTCCAAAAATGCCTGAAAATGGCTGACTCATTGAGTCTTCGAATAAACTTGAAGATCGGACGGCAATTGGTTTAGTTATGAGCCTGATAAAAATTCTTAGTTCCTTTTCGAGCGTGTAACTAAGGCTCCCTTCAATAAATAATTTTTTAAGCGTATCAAAGTCCTTCTCCTCTTTTACATTGTCCCACAGATGGTTACGTTCCATGAACATGTCAAATTCGTCAGTACCAATTATTGCGGTTACAGGTGTTTTGATATTAATTCCCGGAAGAAGACGTCCAAGTTCAAAACTGTATATCAGGGTATTGACAAATGCCAGACCACGTCCCTTTCCCCCAAGGGATCCTCCTGAAAGGCTCACTATATTCGTCTCATCAATTACCGCAGATTCATCGAAATTCACCACCTTACCTTTGTTCATTTCCCTGCGTCGTTTGCGGACAATGTCGATAAGAAATTCACGGAGTTCTTTCAAACTATTAAAGTCTGATACTCGTATCGGGTCTATCATCTTGGCAATTTTCACCTCTCCCCTGGCCATCAGCCACAATGAAAAATGATTTTTCATACCATGATAAACAAGAGAATCTTCGGGAACAGTCTGGAGGTATGCTTCGAATTCCTTCATCGATTTTGCAACCGCAATCTGGCGGCCTTTGGTGTCTCTGTAGACGAAATGGCCAAAACCCAGGTAATAATTGATGAATGATTTCAGATCCTGAAGAAGGCTTTCAGAATTCTTATTAATAAAATTTGATTTTAAGATGTGAGCATATCTGGCATTTTCAGGATCTGAGGATTGGAGTACTGATGGAAGATTAGGGAGGTCTTCTTTAATATGCCTGATCAGATCAAATCCTGCTGTATCGTGAAGGACACCGTTTTTAGGAAACCGCATGTCAGAAATTACACATAACAAACTGTCTTTGTATTTATTATAAATTATAACCGAATCCTCGTAATCTGAAGCAAGCAGAATTTTAGGTCTTGCTCTCAGTTTCAGTACTTTGTACAATTCATCAGTAGAGACATCTTCAATCAGGTTTTTAGTCTGTTCCATCACGAGGGTGTAGAGCATCGGAAGATAACTTGAATAATACTCTGCCGAATCCTCAACAATAAGGATAACCCTTGTGAGTCCCTTTTTCGTATCATTATCGACATTTACCCTGTCTTCAAGTAGCTTTACCATTGCAAAAAACACTTTCGATTCACCGGTCCACACAAAATAATTATCAAATGGGACCCCAAGGGATTTCTGCTTTTTTACAAAGGGTATATCACCTGGGTTGTTAAGAAGGATGAAAGTCGGGATATATGGATAAATAGTCTTAATTTTTTTGCAGAGCATCATCGGGCTTTCCTTATCCACTCCTATCATAATAATGATCATATCGTAATGCCGGGCCTTAAGCCGGCTGAAAGCTTCTTCCTCACCGGAGACTCCTGTAACCCTTGGAATTGAAGTAAGGCTCAACTGGTAATATTCGCCGAGCATGTGATCGGAAAACCGACCTTCACCTTCAATGGAATAAGCGTCGTAGAGATTAGCGACAAGGAGAATCTCTTTTACATTAAACGGCATCAGATCGTGAAATACATCTCTCTCTGCATTGTGACGGTCGAGAAACTTCTGAAGCAGCTTCCTGCTGGGTATATCTTTTATATCTTCATCATCTTTTTGGATAACCTGAGTAAACTTTATTATATCCCTGGCTTTTAAAGCTGTTAATATAACCGGTTATGAGGCTTGAGATATTTCTGATAAGGTCCCGTTCTTCTTTCAGAAAAGGGCCCTCACTTTCGAGACTGAATTCTGTTGTATAAAAAACCTCTATTGATCCTTTCTCGCCGTCGATTGTGATGAACTCCTGAGCCATTCGCCAGGATGTTTCCAGAAAATCGACTGATTCAAATTCTTTACCCATGAATATGATACGAGCCTTAGTGTATTCCGGATATTGCCATGCTGCTGGTAAAAGAAGAACAATCTGCTGAAGAGTTTCTTCGATTGGTTTACCTTCCTTCATGACAGAAGTTGTCTGGTTTATACATGACAGCTCCTTTAACCGCTCCCTTTGATCGTGAAGTAACCGGTTGTACTCAGGATTATTATGACTCATTTCATCCATTGCAATTTCAATGCAGGATCAGATCTTAAAATTACTAAAATAGTTTCAGATAATAAGAATTGAATAAAAATAAGTGTAAATAATACACTATTGGACGTTCCAGGTTGATCCGCTCATGAGGAGATCATCCATACATTTTATTTTGGCTGTTTTTTGAACTTTATTTATCTGTTCTTCCACAGATCTTTCATAAGTAGGGCCGGGCACGGACCTTATTACTCCAAGAGCTACAGGATATTCCGGATACCTCATATTAGCTAGCATATATTGGATTCCCGGATTAGCTTCAACAGCATCATGAACCAGCAGGTTCTTTTCCGTGATACCGTTTTCTCCTAATTTAACGACCTTAAGTTTCAACCCATCAAGTATCAGGCCCTTGTCATTTCCCTTTCCGAAAATCATAGCTTGACCATGCTTAAGAATAAGAGTTCTGTCATCTCTTACTTCTTTGCTTGCAATTGTATCATGAATACCGTCATTAAATATGACACAATTCTGAAGAACCTCAATTACAGATGTGCCTTTATGCTTTGCTGCTTCAATATAAATCTGAGTAGAAAGAGTGACATTTGCGTCGATTGTACGGGCGAAAAATTTGCCTTTGGCTCCTATTACCAATTCTCCTACTGAAAAGGGTTCTTCTATCGTTCCATAAGGTGAGGTTTTTGTTACGAGTCCTTTTGTAGAAGTAGGAGAATACTGGCCTTTAGTGAGCCCATATATTTCATTGTTAAACAATATGATATTAATGTCAATATTTCGTCGTATAGCATGAATAAAATGATTTCCGCCGATAGCAAGGGCATCACCATCTCCTGTAATCTGCCATACAGATAATTCAGGATTGGAGGTTTTTGCACCTGTAGCTATTGCTGATGCACGGCCATGAATGCTATGGAAGCCGTATGTATCCATATAATACGGGAACCTTGATGAGCAACCGATTCCGGAAATAAATGCGAATTTTTCTTTCGGTATACCTAATTCAGACAGGGCTTTCTGAACAGAATTCAGAACTGCATGATCGCCGCAACCCGGGCACCATCTTACTTCCTGATCGCTTTTAAAATCTTTGGGAGTATATATATTTCCTAATGTTTCAGCCATTTTACATGCCCTCCAGCATTTTTATGCATTTGTCTTTAATCTCATTTATTGTAAAAGGTAGACCTTGAACTTTATTAATTTGTTCATAAGTAAACTCCTGATGCTTAATCCGCAGATAATTGGCAAACTGTCCTAAATTTAATTCACAAACCACTATCTTCTTAAATCTTCTGAATACATCTTTGACATTTTTCGGTAAAGGATTGATATAATTGAAGTTGACAAGACTTATCTTATGCCCGGCAGATTGTAATTCACGTACAGCTGTGATAAGATATCCGTACGAACCACCCCAGCCAACTACCAGGATATCACCCGAATCAGCACCTTGAACGACAAGATCAGGGATTTCATTAACCACCCTTTCGACCTTTTCTGCCCTCAGGTTAACCATTAGTTCATGATCCTCAGGGATATAGGATACAGTTCCTTTGATAGTCTTCTCAAGACCTCCGATCCTGTGTTCCATGTATGGTGTCCCTGGAACTGCCCATGATCTTGCAAGTTTTTCATTATCACGCTTATATGGCAAAAAAGGAATCTCTTTCGCATCAGCAAAAGGTGGATTTATTTTTGGAAGATCACTCATTTTCGGAATTCTCCATGGTTCGGTACCATTAGCAAGGTAACTGTCAGAAAGAAGCAGTACCGGAGTCATATGTTCCAAAGCGATCCTTGCAGCTTCAAATGCAAAATTAAAACAATCTGAAGGTGTGCTGGAAGCTATGACCACCACGGGACATTCTCCATTGCGACCATAAAGAGCCTGCATAAGATCGGCCTGTTCTGTTTTTGTGGGTAAGCCGGTTGAGGGTCCTCCTCTCTGTACATTTACGATTACAATAGGAAGTTCTGCCATTACAGCAAGTCCTATAGCTTCCGATTTAAGTGCAAGTCCCGGACCAGAAGTAGATGTAACTGCCAGGTTGCCTGCGAAGCTTGCGCCAAGTGATGTACAGATTCCTGCTATTTCATCTTCAGCCTGAAAGCTTATTACACCAAGATCTTTTCGGGCAGCAAGCTCTTCAAGGATTCCTGTTGCAGGTGTAATAGGATATGAACCGATAAAAAGTTTCAGACCGGCTTTTTCTGCTGCAGCTACGAAGCCCCATGCTGTTGCAACATTTCCGCAAATATTCCGGTAGGTACCTTTAGCGATCTGGGCAGGAAGAATTTTGTAAACAGGATTTAAAGCTTCAATAGTTTCAGCGTAGTAATAACCTGCTCTCAGGGCAATTTTATTTGCCTCCGCCATGCCGGTTTTTTTCTGGAACTTCTTCTTAAAATATTCCTCAGTATAGTCTAGTTTACGATCAAAAAGCCAATACACCATTCCAAGCGCAAACATGTTTTTTGTTCTTAAAACAGATTTGGGGTCAAGTCCAAAGTCTTTAAGGGCCTCTTTTACCATTGAAGAAATAGGTGCAGCAATTATGTTGTAGCTATCAAGTTTTTCCTCCCCAATAGGGTCCTTTTTATAACCGGCTTTTTCAATATTCTTACTGGTAAAATTGCCTTCATCAAAAATTATTGTTCCGCCCGGTTTGACCCATTTGGCATTTGCCTTAATTGCAGCCGGGTTCATTGCAACGAGAACATCGGCAAAATCCCCAGGAGTGTTTATTTCCGAATGTCCCAAATGAACCTGAAATCCTGATACACCTCCTACAGTACCCTGGGGAGCACGAATTTCAGCGGGGTAGTCAGGAAATGTTGACAAGTCGTTACCGAATAAAGCTGCAGTGTCAGAAAACAGCGTACCAGTCAGCTGCATACCATCACCTGAATCGCCTGAGAACCGGATAACTACTTCTTCCCTTTCGATAACCTCTGATTTTTTACCCATAATACCTTTTAGTTTATTTTCAGAAGAGTGTAAATACTAAAAACAATTACTGCTTATTATGCACAAAATTAACTTTTTAACCATTGAAAATCGTATAAAATATTTTTCCGGAGTATGATATTGATCATGTTTTGATGTGATATTGAAGATCTTCGATCCCCTAAGGTAATTTCTTAATGCTCGCTGAATGCGCTCGTGGGGATTCAGCTCCAGATGTCGGCTTTCTTAAGGTCAATTTCACCTTCAAAAAACATCCTGGCAATCTTCTCAAAATAGTTTGTATAGTCAGAAATAAAAAACTGATCTTTAACAATTCCTGAATCGTTTAAAAGATTGTTTCTATCAAGGGCATCTCTCAGGATCATTGATACTATTCTGGCAGAATCAACCACTTCAATATTAAAATTAAATATTTTGCTTATCTGATTTTTAATTATAGGATAGTGAGTACAGCCCAGTATTAAGGCCTGTATTCCGCTAAGTGATTCATTTGAAAGATATGTACGTATTATTGCGTTGCTTATATCGTCGAAAATAAATCCTTCCTCAATCATCGGAACCAGCAGAGGTGTTGCCATTGAAATAACTTTGGTCGATGGAGATTTTTCTCTGATTTTCTGTTCGTAAGTCCCTGAGCTTATGGTTCTTTTTGTTCCAATGACACCTATTTTATTAAAGTTTCTTGTACCCAGATAATCCACAACCGGATCTATAACATCGAAAAGAATCGTTTTCCCCTGAAAATCCTTTTTAAGTGAATCGAACGCAGAAGCAGATGCTGAGTTACAGGCTACAAGAACGACCTTTGAATTGTGTTCCAGAAGGAATTCAGTAATACGTTTTGAGTAATATTTTATTGATTCAGCCGATTTATCCCCATAAGGCAGATGCGCCGTATCTCCAAAATAAACGAGGCTTTCGCCAGGCAAAATCTGCTTAATTGCATGAGCTACGGTAAGTCCTCCGACACCTGAATCAAATATTCCGATTGGTTGTTCTCTCACGTTACAGGTATATTAAAAAAATGACCATCCCGGTTAAGGATGGTCAGGGGTTTGATATATTTATATTATTTTAATCCGAGTTTAGCTCTGGCCATAGGCATAACATTAGTACTTTTTGTCTCATCAAAATAGAGAAGAGAACCTTTTGCGACATCAAAAATATACAGGTATCCATTCTCTTTGCCAATTTCCTTGATGGCTTTGTCAACTTTTGCCATGATAGGCTGGAAAAGTTCTGTCTGTTTATTCTGAAGTTGTGTCTGCGCATTAGTCTGAAATTCCTGAATTCTTTTCTGCATATCTATCAGTTCCTGTTCTTTTGTTTGTTTAACGATATCACTAAGGGTTTTACTTTCCTTATTATAAGCTTCGCTCTTAGTATTCAGTTCTACTGACATCAGATCAAGGGCATTAACAAGTTCTTTGCGAAATTTCTCAAGCTTAACATTGGCTGAGTCAAATTCCGGTAATGCCTGAATAAGTTCATCACTATTAACATGCCCAAACTTAAAGTTTTGTGCCATTGCACTTTGTCCAACCAATGCAACGAGAATCAATAACACCGCTATGCCTAAAAATCTTTTCATTTTAAATAATTTTATTAAACAATTAATGCAAAAGTAATTAATTAATTTTTATAACCTAATTTTTCCAAAACCTGATCGCTGATGTCAAATTTAGGGTTGGCAAACAGGATGTTCCCTCCTGCTGCAGTATCGAAAATAACTGCATAACTTCCTTCGACAGCTATTTCCTTTATTGCTTTCAGAATCTCATCCTGAATAGGTTTTACCAATTCTTCTCTTTTCTTAAACAGATCACCGTCCACTCCAAAATATTTATTCTGAAGGTCCTTCATCTCTTTTTCCTTTGCAACGATCGCTTCTTCCCTTTTGGTCTTCATATCCTGAGAAAGAAGGATAGATTCATTCTGATATGCTTTGTACATCTGTTCAACGACAGCATAGCCGTCAGCAACTTCCTTTTCCCATTGTTTTGAGAGTTTATCGAGCTGATCCTGTGCAGTGTTGAAAGCCGGAATGTTTTTTCTTATATATTCGGAATCAACAAATGCATATTTCTGAGCTATGGCCATGGCCGAAGTCAGAATGAATAATACTATTAAAACTGCTGATTTTCTCATAAATTTAAAATTAATATTTTCTTAATTAAACTGTTGACCTAAAACAAACTGGAATTGAGAGTGATTTGCGTTTGGATAAGCTGTAGGATTTGGAACGGGGTCGAAACCATAGCCCCAGTCAACACCAAGCAATCCGAACATAGGCAGATTAGCCCTTATGCCAATACCTGCAGATCGGTTCATTTTGAAAGGATTATATTCACTAAGATCATACCAGGCTTTTCCCGATTCAAGAAATGTGAGGGCGTAAATTGTGGCCTGCTGGCTAAGAGTTATCGGGTACCTGAGTTCGAACGTAATCTTAGAATAGACGTTGCCTGACGGAACTCCCCTGACAGGATCGTTTGGTGTGAGTGATCCATCAATATAACCGCGCTCCGGAACCACCTCGCGTCCATAAAAGCTGAAGCCAGTCATTCCACTTCCGCCTACGTAAAAGTATTCAAAAGGAGACGGTCCGATTTTACTGTTATAGTACCCCAGGTATCCAAATGCGAATCGGGCGTTAAGTACCATTTTATCATCCCTGGTAATCGGGTAGTAATAATCTGATTTAAATATCCATTTATGAAATTCAATCCAATTATATTTTACCTGATCCGTAACATTCGACATATCCTTGCCGCTTATCAAAGAATAAGGAGGAGTTGCCTGGACTGAAAGTGTGAATGATGATCCGCTTCTCGGGTATATAAGGTTCGGACTTGTTGAGAATCGCGTCAGTCGTGCTGTAACACTAAAAAGGTTTGATTGTCCGTTTGAAAACAGGAAGGCATACTGAGTATAGTTATCAAGGTTATACCTTTCGTAGTTTAGTTCGCCATAAAGCGAGAAATAATCGTCGGGCCAGGCAAGTCTTTTACCAAGTCCAATTGTCACTCCATCAATAGTCATTGACTGATGTCCTTCTGCCCCTGGTTTTGATCCGTCAGTCATTATAGATCTGAAAAGTGAGACTGAAAAAGTATTTGGGTTTTTACCGCCAAGCCATGGTTCTACAAATGATACGTTATATGATTGATATACAAGACCATTTGTCTGAACCCTGAAACTTAATGATTGTCCGTCACCTGAAGGATAAGGTCTCCATTCACTTGGTTTGAAGAAGTTGCGCATGGCGAAATTATTAAACCTCACACCAACCGTAGCGACAAGCATACCGGCTCCCCATCCTCCTGAGACCTCGAACTGGTCGTTTGCTTTTTCTTCAAGCTTATAAAGCAGATCGACAGTTCCATTTGTAATATCAGGAAGCGGTGTCGGATTTATCTTTTCAGGGTCAAAATGACCAAGAACACCTAACTGGCGGATAGACCTCATTATTTTATCCTTACTGAAAAGGTCCCCCGGCAGGGTGTAAAGTTCACGGCGGGCAATATGTTCATTGGTTCTTGTATTACCCGATATAAGAACATTATTAAGGTACGCCTGGTCACCTTCATAAATTCTTATTTCAAGATCGATAGAATCATGATCTATTTTGGATTCAATAGGTGTAAGACGTGAAAACAGGTAACCATAATCCTGATATAATGAGCTTACAGCATTCTCGGCACCAGAGGAACCATTTAATCTGTCACTTATAAGTGACTGATTATAAACTGATCCTTTTTTAACATTGAAAACTTTTGCAAGATCTTCCTTTTTATAAACACTGTTCCCTACCCAATCAACATTTCTGAGAAAATACTGGTCCCCTTCATCGACCCTGATCTGTAAAACTATACGGTTTTCTGAAACAGGATAAATTGAATCGGAAAGGATGGTAAAATCTTTGAATCCATTATCATTATAAAAAGTGGTCAGCTTAACTTTATCCTCAGTATATTTGTCAGTGATGAATTTTGAAGCCCTGAAAAAATTCAAATTCTTTTTCTTGGTATCCTTCAGTTGCCTCCTGAGTTTTTTAGTATCGAAATATTCATTTCCAACGAATACTATATCAGCAATTTTAACTTTTTCTTTTTTATCAACATTAATATTAAGAATAACATTATTTGGTTGTTCAGGATCCTCTTTCTGAACAAAATCGACCTGTGTGTTAAGGAAGCCTTTCTCAACAAAATGGTCCTTAATTATTTTCCTGGCAGTGTTAATTAAATATGGAGTTACCTGAGATCCGACCGGAAGGTTTATCTTTTTATTCAGGTCCTCAGTATCTGATTTTTTTAATCCATTTAATTTGACTGATGAAATCCTCGGCCTTTCCTGGAGGAAAATATCAAGAAAAACAGAGTCAGACACAATTTTTGTAATAGAAATCCTTACATCTGAAAACAGGCCCTGCTGCCAAAGTTTTTTTACGGCAGTTGTGACAACATCACCCGGTATGGTAACTGTCTGCCCTACTTTCAGCCCGGAAATGCCAATAAGAGCATTGGTATCAAGAAACCTGATTCCGGAAACAGATAATCCTCCGATAATGTAATCTTCGGATGATGTGAAATCGACAATTCCCTGTTTTTCCTGTGCATTAAGTGAGAGACCCATCAGAGTCAGAAATATTGCTACAAAAGTCTTTTTAATTCTTCTAATCACCATTATTTCATCATTTTTCCAAAACTTGTTCACTCGTTTTTCCAAATCTTCTTTCCCTTTTTTGGAAGTCAATTATAGCATTATAAAAATCTTCTTTACCAAAATCAGGCCAAAGTTTATCGGTAAAGTACAATTCAGTGTATGCAAGCTGCCATAAGAGGAAGTTACTTATTCTTAACTCACCACTGGTTCTGATCATTAGTTCAGGGTCAGGGATCCCGTAAGTGGAGAGGTATTTTTCAAAATTCTCTTCATTAATTGAATCAGGTTTGAGTAATCCTCCATAAACATCCATTGACATTCTCCTGGCTGCCTCCATAATTTCCCATCTTGAGCTGTAACTGATAGCAACAACAAGATTAAGTCCGGTGCTAACTGAAGTCAGATTAATTGTTTCGATCAGTCTTTCCCTGACATCATCAGCAAGCCTGTCGACATCCCCGATTGCTTTGAGCCTTATATTGTTCTTAATAAGCGTGTCAGTTTCATTATTAAGCGATTGGATCATAATCCCCATTAAAGCCGATACTTCTTCATCGGGTCTTCCCCAATTTTCAGTGGAGAAAGCATAAAGTGTAAGATATTTTATCCCCAATTCAGCCGCACTCTCAATTATTTCTCTTAATGCATTTACACCCTGCTGGTGCCCAAATATCCTGTCAAGGCCACGTTGTTGTGCCCACCTGCCGTTTCCATCCATAATTATTGCCACATGAGAAGGCAACTTATTGGTATTAATCTGTTTCCTTAGCGGCATAACCTAGCGTTTTCTTTTAGAATCCACATCATCATAAGCCGGACATCCTACTAACTTGTTATAGAATTTCCATGTAACTGCTATACCAGTAAATGTATACCAGTCGTTGTGGTAAATCCAGGACAAATCAGACGGGGCAACCAAATCTTTTAAGCCGTCAAAGTTATCATAAAAAGTTTTACGAAAACCATATTCGGCTTCCAATCCCATATTTTTATAAATATTAACCTTAAAACCAAATGTAAATGGAAGAACAGGTATTAATGTTAAACTAGTTGTGTTGACCATGGCAATTCCTGCACCGGCTGCAATATAAGGAGTATAATTCCATAGCTTTCCTTCTGTTGAATAAGGAAAGAAATTGAATTCAAACTGGAGGGCACACTCACCCACAGTTCCTGAGAATGAAGCTGCTCTTGCCATTTGAAAACTGTTTTTGAAGTCAAGATCATTTGCTTTTACTCCACCAAAAAAAATATCAGCTATTAATGATTGCCGGGGATTTAAGTTATATCTGTAAAAAATTCCCCCGGCAGGACTTGGTGAATATAATAATCTGCCAGGATTGATATCACCAATATAAGATGAAACACCTGCGAAAACTCCATAATCAGAATTTCGCTGACCGGATAAGGAAAGTGAAAGGTATAAAAACAATAAAAACCAATGTAATCTTTTCATTAAAACTTATCCAGCTCATTTATCATCTGAAGGAAGGTAAACCAGTTGGCCCTGTCTTCATCTTATAAGTAATCGTGAAATTTAAAAAATAATAAACGTCATTTGAGCTGGAATATTGTGAAGAATAACCATCGAGGTAATCAGAAAAGGAATATCTGCCGCCCAATTCAATTCCAAAATTAAAATCGGGTGAATACACAAGAGTTGTACCTATGCCAATCGGTATTACTTCGGTAAATCCACCAGGATTTATCCCATAACTTATCAATTTCGCATTTCCCTTAACAGAATAATTAAGCCCCCCTATACCGGTAAAAACATAAAAATCGAGCGATTGGAAGATTCCGCCACCAGCTCTGCCGCCTCCTTTATTAAACAGATAACTTGCTTCAGATTTGTTTTTAATAAAATAGTATTCTCCGAGAATGGCGGGTTCGAATATAGAAGTGGTAGCTTCATATCCCCTTGCTTCGTTCGATCCTTTTGCATCTGTAGCATGAAGAAACCCATATGCCAGGCTTAATCTTACATTTACATCCTCGGTAATCCTGTATTTCACATTAAAATTGAGATCAAACCTGGTTTGCTGAAAGCTCAGATCGCGTATTCCAAGAATATCCTTTCCCGGTGAATATCCTCCGATATCCCCGAAAAAGAAGGTCGGTCCTAAACCTGCAGTTGCTTCCCATCTTCTCATTTTCCATAACTGACCCTGAGATTGAATTTCAGATAAAGAAAACAGAATACTAAAAAGCAATATGATTAAAACGGGCCTTTTCATAAGTATTCTAATTTTATTACTGAAACAAATATAATAATATTTTCAATTTCTCCGGTCAGCACCCCACATCAGCTTATTTCTAAGGGTGCTGTAAAAATCCCTTCCCTTTAACATTACGGTCTTAAGCTTTACCGGTGCTCTGTTAATATGTATCTCCTTGCTGAAACGCAACCTTTTTGATCTGAAGTCGCATGTAGCCAGATATTCATTACTCCTACCCTCAATTACCATCCTCAACCTGCTTTTGCCCGAAATAATAATCGGCCTGATGGTCAGATTATGGGGAGCAATAGGTGAGATAATAATACTCTCATCCTCAGGGGAGAGTATTGGACCACCAACACTGAGGTTATATGCTGTCGAACCCGTGGCAGTAGAAAAAATCAGTCCGTCTGACCAGTATGTATTAAGGTAGATATCATCAACATAAACAATAATGGTAATCATACTAAGGTCTGCCTTATGGATTGTGATTTCGTTCAGAGCTGAAGAAGAATTTCCCTCGAATAATCCAACAGGTTGCGAAATCTCAATAAGAGATCTTTCAATTATTTCATATTCGCCATGGCACAACATGTCAATTGAATGATCTATCTCCTCCTCTGAAATATTTGCAAGAAAACCCATGCGGCCCGTATTAACTCCTGCAATTGGAATTCCAAGGTCTTTTACTTTGAGAACTGTTTCCAGAAAAGTACCATCACCACCAACACTTAATACCAGGTCGGGCAATCCTGAAACGCCTGGAAGGTCACTGAACCTTTCAATTAATTCAGTATCAGGGTAAATAACCGAATCTTCCGATTTCTGATAAATCTGGATTTTAATTCCTCTCCTGCAAAATTCATTAACCAGCCTGTTGACTCCTTCCCTGGTTTTTAAATTATTACCCTTGCTAAAAATGGCTACTCTCTCTATCATTATTATCAGATATTAAGATATTTCATCAGGAGGTCAAATCTTTCAGAATAAAACCGGTCCATCGAGTCGTTGGTGGTTACCCATGTTTTGACTTCGTAGTTGTAACGTTCGAATGTTTTAATAACCGACACCAGGTCCCCTGTATTTACTTTAAGTGTAACTTCCAGCTTTGTCGATTCGGGAGGGGAAGTTATATACATACTTAGTATTTTAACATTATTACTTTCAACGATCTGGGCGATCTGTGAAAGTGAATAATCTCTTTCAATAAGTTCAACAACAATAATACCACCCGGTTGATCCATTGAAGATATTCCTGCCATATGTCTTATGAGGTCGCTTGTTGTTATTACTCCCTTATAATGATTGTTGGAATCCAGAACAGGAACAACCGAAAGTTTAAGCCTTGAAGCAAGTCCTATTACTTCAAAAATATGCTGCTCGGCATCCACATAAGGTTTAAGTAACGTAAGAGAGTGATTACCAATAGGTTCCTCCGGCTGATTCATATCATATATATCGGTATCGGATATAAGACCAAGAAAATCCTGATTATTTACTATTGGCAGGTGTGATATTCTGAAAATCTCCATCCAGTTTAATGCAGTCTGCCCCAAATCGGATGTCTTCAGGGAAGGAATTACTTCAGATATTAAGTCTTTAGCGACCATATAAACTATTATTTTCAACTAAAATAGTAAAAAAAAAGCCAGTTGTTGTAATTTTGTACCACATATTAAGATCTGAGCAAATATTACATTTTTTATAATGACAAAGTTAAGTGTAAATATCAATAAGATTGCAACTCTGAGAAATGCCCGTGGCGGTAATGTACCAAATGTTTTGACAGCAGCAATTAACAGTCAGCTTTTTGGCGCCGACGGAATAACGGTTCATCCGCGCCCGGATGAAAGACATATAAGATATAATGACGTCCTGGAAATCAGACCCATTATTACGACAGAATTCAATATTGAAGGATATCCATCTGAAAAATTTATTGCTCTTGTCCTTTCAGTAAAACCCGATCAGGTCACTCTGGTACCAGACCCGCATGATGCCATAACATCGAATGCCGGCTGGAATACACTGAAATACAGGATTTTTCTTACTGAGGTAGTTTCTGTCTTCAGGAAGGAAGGTATCAGAACATCATTGTTTGTCGATACTAATCCTGTTAATTTTGAGAATGCGGTACTGACAGGAACAGACAGGATTGAACTTTACACAGAACCATACGCAACACGATTCGACCTGAATGCATCAGAAGCAGTAAAACCATTCATCAGGGTTTCTGAAATGGCCCGCGAAGCCGGACTCGGATTAAACGCCGGACATGATCTTAACCTTGAAAACCTGAAATTTTTCCATCAAAACATTCCATGGCTTGATGAGGTTTCAATAGGACATGCCCTTATTTCCGATGCACTGTACCTTGGTCTGGAAAACAGTATTCAGATGTACAAGCGGCAATTATCCTGATTGCATTTCTGATGAAACTCTTCTTTAGGAAATATGGCACAGGGCCAGCTCTTGTAATACTTCATGGCCTGTACGGATCGTCAGATAACTGGGTTACAATAGCAAAAAGACTAAGTGATACATTCACTGTTTATCTGCCTGATCAGAGAAATCATGGCCAGTCTCCCCACAGCAATATCCATGATTATAATTCAATGCGGGATGATCTTTTTGAACTGGCCGGTGATTTAAAACTTAATAAATTCTTTCTTGCCGGACATAGTATGGGAGGTAAATCGGCAATCTCTTTTGCCCTTAAATGGCCCGAAATGATAAATGGCCTGCTGATTGCAGATATATCTCCGTTTACAAATGAAGGCATAATGGCTTCAGCTTATAATGAACATCTTGCAATCCTTAATGCTATGCTTTCGGTCGATTTGTCCCGGATTTCATCACGTACTGAGGCAGAGTCGGTTTTAATGGGAAAGATCCCTTCTGAAAAAGTCAGAGGGTTCATTCTGAAAAATCTGCAAAGATCCTCCGAAAATAATTTTATCTGGAAAATAAATGCTCCATCGCTCCTGAATAATCTTGAAAGAATAATGGAAAGCATTGATCGACAGTCAGCCTTAAATCATCAAATTACAGGATTTCCTGTTATTTTTTTAAAGGGGGAAGATTCAGATTATCTTCCTTCATCTGATTTCAATGATATTCTGAAAGTTTTCCCGGCAGCTGAGTTTGTTGAAATCCGGGACGCTGGCCATTGGGTTCATTCTGACCAGCCGGAGGAAGTCATAAATAATCTCAGAAGGTTAAAAGGTGATAACTGACTACTGGAAGGTCACAGACTCAATCTTTTCATCGCTGATTCCCGGAAGGTTCATAAATCTTAAAAGAACCCTGCCTATCGCTAGCACATCTTTCTCGCAATAATGTACAATCCTTTCTATATCGTTCTCATTATAATATATTCCGGCAACCATACTACCATCAATATCATCTTTCGGCGTAGGTATGCCAAGTATTGATGTAAGCAGTTCGAGTGATGTATAATTCTTATAATCACCAAATTTCCAGAGGTCCATTGTATCCAGCAGTTTAATCTCCCAGGGTTTTTTTCCTGCATTATCAAGAATATCGGGGATGACAAGTCCGTTAATAATCATCCTCCTGGCAATATACGGATAGTCAAATTCCTTCCCATTATGGGCGCAAAGAAGAGCTTCTTTATTGGTTTTTGAGAACTTTGAAAGCATGGCAGAAAATTCAGAAAGAATAGATTTTTCATCCTTTCCAAAGAATGATTTCAACCTGAAGCTAAATGGATTCTTTCCATTAATAAGTCCGACCGAAATGCAAATGATTTTTCCGAATTCAGAATATATTCCTGCTCTTTCCCAGGTGTCACCGGCAGTTTGCTCAGGTGTTCTGAACTGCTTTGATTTTTTATCCCAAAGAGTCTTCATAATCGGTTCGAGCTGATCGTAAGACAACGCTACAGGGACCGTTTCAATATCGAGGAACAAAACATCCTCAACCCTCATGTTATCAAGCATTATGTTATGATTTATTTTTAATGATAGAAATTACTTCCACAACTTTTCTAACAATCGTTATTTTTACTGAACCGTTATTTCCGGTTATTCCTACTGTCAACATAAATATATATTTTTGCAGTATTAATTATCAAAAATAATAATTTGTATCGAAATAGTGTCTAAAGAGATTTAAAGTTTGACATTTCAGGCACACAAAACACTTATTAAAAAATTAATATGTCAGAATTATATCCGCTTAAGTTTGAACCGGTTTTGAAAGAGAAAGTATGGGGAGGGAACACTCTTGTCACAAGGTTTAACAAAAAGCCCACTGGTTCACTCCACATAGGTGAAAGCTGGGAATTATCGGCTGTGGCTGATAACCAGTCAATAATAAAAAACGGGTTCCTTGCCGGAAACAACATCGAAGAACTTATTGAAGTTTACATGGGTGATATTACCGGTGATTCAATTTTTGAAAAGTTCGGAATAGAATTTCCGCTGTTGATCAAGTTTATTGAAGCAAAAGAGGATCTTTCGATCCAGGTACATCCCACAAATGCCATTGCAAAAAAGAGACATCAAGCTTATGGGAAAACTGAAATGTGGTATATTCTTGAAAGTGAAAAAGGTTCAAAGATTTATACCGGTTTTAAAAAAGGTGTCACTAAAGAAATGTACCAGGAATCGCTCAATAAAGGTAATCTTGCTGATCTGCTAAATGTAGAAAAACCTGAAGCAGGAGATACATTCTTCACTCCGGCAGGAAGAGTGCACGCCATTGGAGCCGGTGTTGTGCTTGTTGAAATACAGCAGACCTCGGACATTACTTACAGGGTATTCGATTGGAACAGGAATCGCTCCGGCAAAGAAAAAAGGGAGTTGCATACGGAGCTGGCACTTGATACGATCGATTTTAATGCGACTGGGATAAATAAGATAAGGAAGGAACCTGAATTTAACAAGACCGAAAATCTCGTCAACTGTGAATTTTTTAACACTAATATTATCCGTTTTAATAACTCAATAAAAAAGGAATATTATTTTAATGATTCATTTGTTGTGTACATTTGTATTGATGGCGGGTTTTTAATCCGTTGGGATGAAACTTATGAGAAAGTCTCAAAAGGAGAGACTGTACTTCTTCCGGCAATGATTAAAGAAATCGTTCTTGAACCTGAAAATGAAGCTAAATTGCTTGAAATTTACATTAATTCTGACCATCTCATTTAAAAATAATAATCTTATGAAAGTATTCCCTGGTTCACTATTTATTATTTTATCCCTAGTCTTAATTTCAGGATGCCATGGGAAAGGAAGCGTGAAAAAAACTTCGGAGACAGCAAATGATACCGCAACAGTTCCTGATACAGGCTATACCGGTATTAAAAGATACATGAGCGGTCATTATCTCATCAAGGAGGTGACCTTTAAAAACGGTGTGAGAGAAGGACTTATGAAAGGATTTTATCCGAGTGGCAAAGTACGTCAGACTTTCACATATAAAAACGGTTTCAGGGAGGATTCAGCAAAATGGTTTTATGAGGAGGGACAGGTTTTCCGATCAACACCTTACAGGAAAGATACCGTTGACGGTATTCAAAAACAGTATTACAGGAATGGCAGGCTGAAAGCCAAATTAGGTTATAAAAAAGGATTACGGACTCCATATCTCGAGGAGTTTACGGATGATGGGAAACTGGTGGGAGGCTATCCCGGATTGGTTGTCAATGTAAAGGATGATTATAAGTCGAAAGGCGTTTACAGAGTCACGCTGGAATTAACTAATAAGTCACATGATGTTAAATTTTATCGTGGTGATCTTTCGAACGGAGTTTTTGATACTGCTCATTGTAAAATAATAAATACTATAAAAGGAGTTGGTTATCTGGATCTGAAAAAAACCGGATCGCCTAAAACCGGGTATGTAGGAGTAATAGCTGAAATTTTAACAAATTTCGGAAATAATTACCTGGTTTATAAAAAGATCGAGCTACCCTATAATGATCTCAACTAAAGGGTAAAAATGATAATCCATTCAGCCACGTTTGTTAAAAGCAGTCCGACATTAAAAGAGTGTCCGGCACCGATAAAGCCTGAATTTGGATTTATCGGGAGATCGAATGTGGGGAAATCATCGCTTATAAATATGTTAACAGGCTGGTCGAAACTGGCAAAAACATCAGTTAGGCCGGGTAAGACAAGAACTATTAATCATTTTCTGGTGAATGAAAAATGGTATCTTGTAGATCTTCCTGGTTACGGTTACGCAAAAGTTCCCATAAAACTAAGGGTGAATTGGATTAAGGAGGTTGAGCAATATATTCTGAAAAGGGAGAACCTCGTTTGTCTTTTTGTTCTTCTCGATTCAAGACACAAACCTCAGCGTTCCGATCTTGAATTTATGGAGTTTCTGGGATTAAACCATATAGCCTTTGCCAGAGTTTTTACAAAAAGTGATAAGCTTAAGCCAGTAGCCCTGGAAAATTCAATAAATCATTATAATTCTAAAATGCTGGAAAACTGGGAAACTTTGCCGGTTTCTTTTCTTTCATCAGCAATTAATGGTGTCGGAAGAAATGATATACTTAACTATATTGAAGAATCTATGAACAATTTTTCAAATGGCACCTGATATCGGCGGGAATTTTTAATTTTGTACTCATAATTAATCAAAAAATAACAGCTAAATAATAAGAAAATGTTTGGAAAAGCACCTATGAAACTCTTTTCCTGCCGGTCCTCGCAGCACCTGGCTAAAATGATCGCCGATAAACTAGGGATCGAACTCGGGAAAAGTTCAGTTACAGAATTCAGCGACGGAGAATTTCAACCTTGTTTTGATGAGTCAGTAAGAGGATGTATGGTTTTTATTGTCCAGTCAACTAATCCCCCCGCCGATAATCTTTTCGAACTTCTTCTTATGATCGACGCGGCTAAGAGAGCCTCAGCTTACAAAGTGATAGCTGTTATACCATATTATGGATTTGCCCGGCAGGACAGAAAAGACAGACCAAGAGTTTCGATTGGTTCGAAGTTGTCAGCTGACATTCTCAGTACTGCTGGTGTTGACAGGGTCATTACAATGGATCTGCATGCCGATCAGATTCAGGGATTCTTCAACGTCCCTGTTGATCATCTTTTCGGTTCTGCAATATTTGCTCCTTACATTGCAAATCTGAAGCTTAAAAACCTTACAGTGTCAGCCCCCGACATGGGAGGATCAAAAAGAGCAAATGCCTATTCAAGGCATCTTCAATCAGAAATGGTTTTGTGTTATAAACTTCGCAAAAAACCAAATGTTATTGAAGAGATGTCTATAATTGGTGAGGTTGATGGACGTAATGTAGTTATCATTGATGACATGGTTGATACTGCCGGAACACTTGTCCTTGCAGCAAATATGATGAAAGAAAGAGGAGCTGTAAGCATCAGGGCTTTTGCTACTCATCCTATTCTTTCAGGTAATGCAGTGGAGAGAATCGACGACTCTGCCATTGAGGAACTGGTTGTTACTGATTCGGTCCCGTTTATTAATAATTCAAAAAAAATAAAAGTGCTTTCTATAGCTGAAATATTTGCCAACACTATCCAGGCTGTCACTACAAATCAATCGATTAGTACAAATTTTGTATTTTGATTCCTTTGACCTATATTTGCAGGCTATTTTTTTTACTAATCACAAACGTGTAATGGGGAGTTATCGCGATGATAACTTTTAGTAGCACAATAACTTTTAGACAAATGAAAACCATAGAGATTAAAGGATCGTTCCGGACGGAATTAGGGAAGAAAAGTTCTAAACTGCTCAGAAAAGCAGGTAATGTGCCATGTGTTATATACGGAAAAGAGAAGAATATTCACTTCCATGCTCACGAGAATAGCTTTAAAAACCTTGTTTATACACCCGAAGCTCATATGGTTAAACTGAGCATTGAGGATAAAGAGTTTAAAGCGGTACTGAAAGATATGCAATTTCACCCGGTAAGTGACAAAATTTTACATGCTGATTTTATTGAGATATTTGACAATAAACCGGTTGTTATAAACATACCTATCAAAGTAACAGGCGATTCAGCAGGGGTAATTGCAGGTGGAAAATTAAGTATTAAGAAAAGAACTCTGAAAGTTAAAGCATTAGCCAATGATCTTCCTGAATCTCTTCCGATAGATATCACTGAATTAAAAATTCACGAGGGTATAAAAGTTGGTGAGTTATCGTATGATAAGCTGGAATTACTTGATGCGAAAAAATCGATGGTTCTGACCATAGCCACATCGCGTGTAGCACAAAAAACCGAAGAAGAAATCGTGGCTGAGACAGCAGCAGCTGAAGCAGAAGCAGCAGCAGCAACAGCAGCAACAACTGAAACTCCCAAAGCAGAGTAATATCTGTTCTTTTCTCTTAAAAACATTCAGGCTTGATGAAATTTCTGATAGTTGGCCTGGGAAATATAGGTGAAGGGTATAAAGATACCCGTCATAATATAGGATTTACAGTATTGGATGCTATGGCAATGGCATCCAATACTTCTTTTACTGACAGACGTTATGGAGCCGTTTGCCAGGTCAGTTATAAAGGCCGTGATCTTATCCTTTTAAAGCCATCCACATATATGAACCTTAGCGGCAATGCCGTAAGCTACTGGCTTAAAAAGGGAAAAATTCCTGCTGAAAATATGCTTATCATAGTCGACGATATTGCGCTTCCTCTTGGAAGTATAAGAATGCGACCAAAGGGAAACGATGGAGGACATAATGGACTTGCCCATATAAATGCTGTATTGGCTACCAATGAGTATCCAAGGATAAGAATCGGAATCGGCAACAGTTTCAGGAAAGGGGCACAAATCGACTTTGTTCTTGGCACCTGGAGCGCTGAAGAAAAAAAATTCATGGAAGAAAGGATCTCCATTGTTATCGAGATGATCAGGTCCTTTGTTTTTGCCGGATTGGAACTGACGATGACATCCTTTAATAAAATAGGGAAAGTGGCTCCTCCTGAAAAAAATCCCCAACCTCTAAAGAAGAGCTGATCAGCTGAATATATATGCGTTTTAGTTTCAGGCTAATATTGAATTAATGACTGAGAATAGATCAATACGGATTGATAAATTCCTCTGGTCGGTAAGAATTTATAAAACCAGGAGTATAGCTTCGGATGAGTGCAGGAAAGGAAGAATCATAATCAACGATACACAGGTAAAACCTTCAAGAATAGTTTTGAGCAACGATATTATCATTGTTAAGAAACCCCCTGTTATTTATACATATAGAGTGATCGAACCTATTGAAAACCGAGTATCAGCTAAACTTGTCGGGCAGTTTATTGAAGATCTGACCGCAGAAGATGAAAAGGTCAAGCTTGATATCCGGCATGCGGTGGGAGTTGATTACCGAAACAGAGGTACCGGTCGTCCTACAAAAAAAGAAAGAAGGCTGATCGATAAGCTGAAAGAGGACTTAAATGGAAGCTTAACTGGTGGTATAAAGACGTAATATTTAAAAAACTGGCATTAAAATATTTCTTATTTTACCTCAAAAACTTCATTTTTTTTAACTTGCACTGAACAACTTACAGCTACCAGAATTTAACGATTTGGCTTAAGTGTATTATTTTCTAAATGGGGAAGGAAAACATTGAAAAGTATTCGGCCGGGTATGCCCTCTTAAAATCTATCGCTGGTTTCTGGCATAATAATGTCTTCTACAGAAAAGTTATTGTTCTTGGTCGCGAGAATATCAATCCTGACCATCATCTGATTTTTGCACCAAACCATCAGAATGCACTGATGGATGCACTGGCAGTTCTTTTCACACACAAAGGACAACCCGTCTTTCTTGCAAGAGCTGATATTTTTAAAAAAAAGACAATTGCTGCAATCCTTTATTTTCTAAAAATACTGCCTGTTTACAGGATAAGGGATGGATTCAGAAGCCTTATAGGCAATGATGAAATATTCCTTAAGACTATTGATGTCCTCAAAAACAAAAATGGCCTGGTAATTCTTCCGGAGGGTGATCATGCCGGATTCAGGAGATTGAGACAATTAAAAAAAGGTATCTGCCGCGTAGCTTTTCAATCTGATGAAGCAACAGGATTTAATCTTAAGATTAAAATAATACCGGTTGGGCTTGAATTTTCAAACTACAGCAGATGGAGGCAGGTTCTGACAGTTGTATATGGTGAACCAGTTGAGGTATCGGAGTTTTTCGAATTCTATAAAGTAAATCCTGAGAGAGCGCTTAACGAGTTAAGAGCCAAGCTTTCAAGTGAGATGAAAAATAATATGGTACATATTGAATCAGAGGAGGATTATGACGCCATCGATGAACTCAGAAGCATGATAAATGGAAGGTTTAGCGATGATATAAGGTTTCCAAAACTGTTCAGAGACAGAATTCTTATTAATAAATTGAACCTTCTTAAATCTTCTGATCAGTCCGTTTACGAGAGAATATGCTCACTTAGCCTGGAGATCAAGAAAAAAGCCAAAGAACTGAATACCGACTACAGACTGCTTGAAAAAAGGAAACATCCGATAGTGTGGTTGATCTTAGGCATGGTTGGTGTTTTACTTACATTCCCAGTATTTATTTATGGAAATATTTTCAACCTTACCTTTCTTGAAATTCCCAATCTTCAGGTAAGGAAAATACGCGACCCCCAGTTTCATTCATCAATGCGATATGGCATTTCGCTGGCCCTGGCATTTGTTTTTTTACCTTTATACCTGGTTCTTTCGTTAATTATTTTTTCACCCTGGTGGCTGGGGTTATTCATTTTTATTACATTGCCTCTTTCAGGATTGTTCGCATGGAATTATTACCTAGAATTCCGCAGGATAATTGGAGGTTTCAGAATAAGGCATTTAATAAAAAACAAAAACAAAGAATTTGATCTTCTTAGGAAGAACCATAACGAACTGGTTACCTTGATTGCAGCTTTATAATATGAGAAAAGACAAATTGTTCATCGGCAAAGTAGCCTGGATAACAGGAGCATCATCAGGTATCGGGGAATCGCTGGTCCATGCGTTTGTGAAAAGAGGTGCAACAGTGGTAGCATCGTCAATTGATCTGCCCGGATTGGAGAAGACAAAAGCAGAATGTGGCGATAAATCCAGCATGGTTTACTGCGTGCCATTCGATCTAAGCGACATGTCGGGAATTAATGAAATAGTTGAAAAACAGTTCAATATATTCGGAAGAGTTGATTATTTGCTAAATATTGGTGGAATAAGTCAAAGATCGAGAATTGATGAAACTCCTCTCTGGCTCGACAGAAAAATTTTTGAGATTAACTATTTCGGAACTATCGCCCTTACCAAAGCAGTCCTTCCTTACATGATCAAACAAAAATCGGGACATATTCTGGCAACCAGTAGCATATCAGGAAGGTTTGGTTTCCCTCTTCGTTCAGCATATTCAGCATCGAAACAAGCTCTTCACGGATTCATAGAGACACTATATCTCGAAAATAAAAAATTCAATATAAGATCGTCAGTCATAATACCCGGAAGAGTCAGAACGGCTATTTCAATTCATGCCTTGGATGCCCAGGGTAATGAGCATGGAAAACTTGACGAAGGACAGGCAAAAGGAATTTTACCGGATCGTGCCGCTGAAATAATTATTAATGGAATTTTAAGAAACAAACGGGAAATTCTGGTAGGCAAAGGCGAATTAATGATGTTGCATATAAGAAGATATTGTCCATGGCTTTTTTTCAGAATAGCAGATAAAATAAAATCAACTTAATTCAAATTACAAAATGAAGGAATATATTATAAGTGGTATTCAGCAGATTGGAATAGGCGTAGTGAATGTTGAAGAAGCCTGGCAATGGTATGCCAGGCAGTTTGGAATGGATTGCCGGATTTTTGATGATGAAGCAGTTGCTAAACTAATGCTGCCATACACGGGAGGAGAACCAAGGAGCCGACACGCAGTATTGGCATTGAATCTGCAGAGTGGCGGCGGATTCGAAATCTGGCAGCATAAAGGCAGAGAACCATTAAAGATTAAAGAAGAGATCAGGATCGGGGACCTGGGTATTCTTGCATGCAAAATTAAAGCGAAGAACGTACAGGAAACTTTAAACTTTTATAAGAAAATTGGTATCTCTGTACCTGTTGAAACATCTGCTGATCCATCGGGTAAAATGACTTTTTTCATGAAAGACCCTTATGGAAATATTTTTCAGATTGTTGAAGCCACCGACTGGTTTATGGACGAGAAGAAAGCTACAGGAGGATCTTACGGTGCTATTATTGGCGTTTCAGATATTGAAAAATCGAGGGTTGTTTATTCCGATATCCTTGGTTACAATGAAGTAATTTACGATTCTACCGGGTCCTTTCCTGACCTGTTAAATTTGCCGGGGGGAAATATTCAGTGCCGGAGAGTCCTTCTTAAAAGATCAAAATCATTTTCAGGACCTTTCAGCAAGGTTTTTGGAAACAGCGTAATTGAACTCATTAGTGCAACCGGGAAACCAGGTAAGAAGATATATGAAAACCGATTCTGGGGCGATCCGGGATTTATTCAAATCTGTTATGATATGCGGGGAATGGACGAATTGAAAGAATTCTGCCAAAGTAAAGGATTCCCTTTTACGGTTGATAGTAAAAAGAGCCACCAAGGCAATAGTTTTGATATGGGTGAAGCTGCCGGCTACTTTTCATATATTGAAGATCCGGATGGAGCACTTATCGAATTTGTTGAAACACACAAAGTGCCTATACTGAAAAAAATTGGCTGGTACCTCGATCTCAGGAAAAGAGACCCGCGAAAATCGCTTCCCGACTGGATAGTTAAGACACTCAGGTTTTCGAGAGTAAAGAAATAGCCTCACTTTTTAAGCATACTGTTTTTCGCAATTTCCTCGACTTTTCGTAACACTCTCATTATATTGCCGCCCCATATCTTGGTAATGTCTGCTTTAGAATATCCACGACGCAATAATTCGATTGTAATATTTTTCATCTCAGTGACAGTTCTGCAACCATCTACTCCTCCCCCCCCATCAAAGTCCGTTCCGATGCCTACATAATCAACACCTATTACCTGTACCACATGGTCAATATGATCGACAACATCTTTAACTGTTGCAGGTTTTTCATATTTTCTCTGAACCTCATCGTACTCTTTACGCATAAGCTTTTTAGTCTCATCCGGCAGTGAATTATACTCACCGTATTTATTCGTAATTTCTTTCAGTTTCGCTTGCATTTCCGGATTTGGTTCCGGGGTTTTAAGGTAATTGCTAAGAACGCAGATCTGTATAACTCCTCCATTTTCTTTAAGTGCAAGCAGCATTTTATCTGTAAAATTCCTGGGACTTTCACATAAAGCCCTGCAAGATGAATGAGATGCTATGACAGGAGCGTTTGTGACTTTAAGAACATCATAGAAAGATTTATCGGAGATATGTGAAACATCTATCATCATTCCCAGTTTATTCATCTCTTTTACAACCAGAGTCCCAAAGGCAGAAAGACCATTATTTTCCGGACCTTTTGTATCTGTTGAGGAATCACAGATATCATTGTTTCTCGTATGGGCAAGAGTTATATACCGGGCACCCAGGTCATAATATTGTTTGATCCTTGAAATATCAGTACCAATCGGATAACCATTTTCAACACCAATGAATGCAGCTATTTTACCTGCTCGCTTCAACCTGTAAGCATCGTCTGCTGAGGTTGCTATTGCCGCCATTGATGAGTTTTTTTCAACATTTCTATGTATTGCATCGAAAATGTTCAGAGCTTTCTGGTGAACTTTATTAAAGGATGAATCATTTCTTGGGCCCTGACCAATGAACACTGCAAAAAACTCGGCATTAAGGCCTCCTTCGACCATCCTTGGAAAGTCAACACATCCGTCATCATGCCTTACTCCCATGTCAAATGTGGTATCAGCAAATCTCAATGGCGTATCGCAATGAGAATCGACTGTAAGAACGGATGCATGAATCTTTTCAGCTCTTCTTATCAGTTGTTCTTCACTATTTCTGCAACCGGCGAATAATAAAATGACCATCGAAACACCAATGATAGTTTTCATTTACCAATCTTGAACTTTAATGTGCAAGATAATTAAAATGATATCTGCGAATTATAAATTGCTCATATTTAACCTATTTTAACAATGCAAAAGCCCCGACGATGAATGTCGGGGCGAATGGGAAAATTGCTTTTGGACAGTAAAAGCTTCTTCTTAAAGTTTTATAACTTTATATACGTTTACCAGTTTACCTTTTGTCAATCTGAGATAATAGATACCTGCCGGGACATCCTGCAGATTAATCTGCTTATCAACCATAGACGGTTCAACAATATCTGTTTTAACAATTTTGCCCTGAGAATCTATAATGTAAAGGTTCACCTCTCCGTCAAGAGGCGAATCAAACTGAATATTTACAAAATCACTTGAAGGGTTTGGAAACACTTTAAGATTTACCAGAACTGCAAGATTTTCCTCTACGGCCGTTATTATCAGCTGTTGTTGAAAACCATGAGTCAGGATCAAAGTTCCATCCTGGGATGTAAAGGTCGGAATAATTGTTTCACCAAGTGTCCAGCTTATCGATAAATCTCCATTAACATTATACCCACCGGCACTGGCAATGACCTCCTGCTGTACCTGCGCATTTACAGATAATGCAACAAGTACTGTTAATAAAGTGAATATGTACCGTTTCATTTCGGGATATTTAATTATAAAATAACCAATATCATACGTAAAAATATACTAATTTTTTTCAAAATCCAATAAAATCAGAACCGTTTTCGCAAGCGTATAGAAATATTAGACGAACTATAGTTTAACTGTGGTAAATACACTTAAAAGGACAATTATTCCAATAATAATTATAGTGATACCTCCCGCTTTATTTATCATAACTATCCGCCGCAGCCTTATTTTCTTTTTAAATCTGCTAAGAAAATAGCTTAAAAAGAACCACCAGGCAATAGCTCCAAGGAATACACCCGGAAAAAGGGAAAAAGGCATTTGTTCTGGTCTCACATTTCCGGCAATATGAATGCCCGAAAAAAAAGCCACAAAAATAAATACAGTATAAGGATTCGTTATGGAAAGGACAAAAACTGAGTAAAAATCGCGCCACAAAGATTTATTGCCTTTCTCTTTATTTCTGAAATCTTTTACCGGATTAGACATAAATACCTTAATACCGACTCCAATTATTGTTATTCCTGCAATAATGGTAATCAATAATCTCTCTTCCTTTAGAAAGCCGATGATAACCGTAAAACCTAGTCCGGCTAAAATTGCAAGTATCGTATCAGCTGATGCAAGACCTAATCCAGAAAAAAATCCTGAAAGAAAACCCCTTTTTATTGTTCTGTTAATCAGTATTATTCCGATAGGCCCTAACGGCATGGAAACCATTAGGCCAAGAACTATCCCTTTAAGTAATATTTCTATTGCCTGAACCATCTTCCCCTATTCGCGGATCAAATATAACAAGTTTATTGACCTCATTAACGTATTATATTTTTGAAAATTATTGTGAATTACAGGTTCCTTATACTATTAAAAACAATTATATTATGATGATATAAATAAGGTCTGTCTTTCTTCTGCTATTTTTGTTGATTAATAAATGATAGCTGAAAAAAGATAAATTCAACCAGGTGTTTTTCTTACAATTTTATTTCTTTCTGATATCAGATGAATAAATATACACTAGTTGCAATGTCGGTTACAGGCGGGATTCTTTCGGGATTAGCATGGACAGGCTGGTGTTCCGGTCTTATCCTGCTTATCGCATTTGTGCCATTTTTTATAATCGAGAACCATCTTTTTGAAAATCGACGTAAATACACTCTTAATGATTTTTTTATATATTCTCTACCCGGTTTTGTGATCTTCAGCATCATAGCTCTTGGATGGATGAGAGTTGCCAGCCTTACGGGAGCAATATGCGTAATTATGGGATTGTCATTCCTTATGGCATTCTCATTGTGGCTGGCTCATATTGTAAGGGTTAAAGCTGGTAATGTTTACGGTTTTATTTCTCTTTTTACATTCTGGTTAGGTTATGAATTTTTAAGTCTGAATGTAAATCTTATTTCACCCTGGCTGAATCTTGGAAACGGACTCTCAAAAGATATCATGTTCATTCAATGGTACGATGTAACCGGTACTGCCGGAGGTTCACTCTGGATCTTGTCCTCAAATCTTTTACTGGCACTTTTCCTGATAAATTCCTGGAAAAGAAAAAGAAGAAACAGGCTTTTCCTATGGATATGGTTGTCAATAATTATCATCCCGTCGGTTATTTCCGTGACAAGGTACTATACAATAAAACAAAGTGATAAAGTCTCCTCTGAAGTTATTATTATTCAACCCAACATAGATCCATATACTGAAAAGTTTACCATTCCTTTTGAAGAACAATTGAATAAGGTAATCTCCCTTGCATCTGCAGCCGTTACAGATAAGACTTCCTGGATCATCACACCTGAAACTACTGTTGATGATCCTGTCAACCTCGACGATCTGAATAATAACAAATACATCGGTACGATCAGACT
Source organism: uncultured Bacteroidales bacterium (assembly GCA_963838215.1). GTDB lineage: Bacteria > Bacteroidota > Bacteroidia > Bacteroidales > VadinHA17 > LD21. The sequence goes on from CAWIQG010000003.1 coordinate 1,278,130, forward strand.
AATGACTTTAAAACATCCCCAGGCATCCATTGTTACAGGATTAGTAAGCTATAAATTATATCCGCCATCACCTGAAGCACCTACAAAAAGTGCCAGAATAATAAACGCATCAGGTTTTTATTATGACCATTTTAACTCTGCCTTTAAAATTGACTCCGGAAAGTCCATTGAAGTATATCATAAGTCGCAGCTGGTACCAGGTATTGAAATGCAATTTTCAAACGGCCCCGGAAGATTTATAAGCAAAATACTTCCCTACCTAGGAGGCACAAAATGGGGCTATGGCATTCAGAAGGAAAGAACATGCTTTAACCACGCCGGTACTTTGCAGAAAATAGCTCCGGTTATATGCTATGAATCTGTTTTTGGAAGCTACATAAACGATTATATTAAAAAAGGAGCTGAAGCAATATTCATTATTACAAATGATGGATGGTGGAAAAACACAAATGGATATAAACAGCATCTTTCTTTTGCTTCACTGAGGGCAATCGAGACCAGGAGACCAGTTGCAAGAGCAGCCAACACAGGAATATCCTGCACAATTGATATCAGGGGTGTCAGAACAGCAGAAACCGGATGGTGGACCAAAACAGTATTGAAGGGAGAAATTTCTAGTGAAACAAGAATAACTCTTTATGTAAAATACGGTGATTACCTGCTGAGTATTTCATCGTTGGCTAGTGTTTTTATCCTTTTAATTACCTTCATAGCAATTCCATTAAGAAAAAAAATAAAGGCGATTTAACATAATCGTGCGACCCTTAAAACATCCTTTTGTCTTTGTAACAAGGTAAGCTAATCAGGTGGATAATTTGAACGTTTATATACATGCTCCGCTTATTGAGGAGTGCAGAAAGGGCAATAGCAAAGCTCAGTTTATGCTTTATCATCAATATTCTAAAGCAATGTACAACCTTGCATACAGAATCTTGAACAACCGTGAAGAGGCTGAGGATATTCTTCAGGAGACGTTTATTGAATGTTTCAGGAACATAGTGTCCTTCAGGTTTGAATCCACTTTCGGTGCGTGGTTGAAAAAAATACTCATAAATAAGTGTATAAATTATATTAAGAAGAAGAAAATTGATCTGACTTTTTGTGATAATCTTCCGGTCTGTATTTATGAAGAAGAAGATGAGACTGTCTACGATACCGGAAAAATATTCAAGGGTATTGAGATGCTTCCCGATGGTTACAGAATTATATTAACTCTATATCTGCTGGAAGGTTATGACCACTCTGAAATATCTCAGATACTCGGGATATCCGAATCGACTTCAAAATCTCAATATTCGAGAGCAAAAGAAAAACTGAGGAATATTCTTTTAAAAATTTATATATATGGATAAGCTTGAAGAACATATCAGGAAGAACAGGGAGGATCTGGACAGGTACAGTCCATCTTCAGAAATATGGAAAAGGACTAAGAAAAAATTAAATAAGGATAAAATCGCATTAAGTCGTTGGTTATCTATTGCAGCAATGATAATTATTATACTTGGTAGTGCTGTAGTTCTCTTAGTAGAGCGAAACAGGTCGCTGGATACAAGAAATATAAAAAACAATGCTGCCGGATTGACTCTTGATAATCATCAGCTTAAGGAAACAGAAATCTATTATAATAACCTTGTAAATTCACTCTATAGCGAGGCAGCACCTCTGTTGACTGGTAATCCTGATATTAAGAAAGAACTTAATTCGGGTATTTCAAAAATCGACAGTATCTGTATGGATATAAAAAAAGATTTGAAAGATAATGTTGCAAACCAGGAAGTTGTAGAAGCTTTGATACGGAATTACAGGATAAAAATCCGTCTGCTTGAGGATATGCTGATTATATTGAAGGAAAATGAAAATAACCCTGAAAAAAACAAAACCCATGAACTATAAAACTATCATAGCCACTAAGTTAATATTACTCATATTCAGCTCATTATCAGCACAGAGTAATTCAGAAACACGGAATTTCATAAAAACGGTACCTGTTGGAAAAGAGACTTCACTGGAAGTTTTCAATAAGTACGGTACGATCCAGATAACTCCCTGGAATAAAGACTCTGCCTTAATTCGGGCTGAAATAAAAGCATTTTCTCCTGACCAGGCGAAAATTGCGAAAATGTTTGATGGAATAAAAATCAATATAACTGATACTAAATACCTGGTTAGAGCTGAGACAAACTTCACCCAGAATATTAACATGCTATTCGAAAGCTTTAAAGGAATGACAAACAAACTGATATCATATGACTCGCATGTGGAGATCAATTATTACATTAAAATACCTGATTATCTTAATCTTAAAATTGAAAATAAATATGGGGATGTATACATGGAAGACAATAAAGGGAATTTTTCCATTTCACTTTCCAACGGGTCGTTTAAAGCAAATTCCATCGGTAAAGGTTCATTTGTAAAAATGGTCTTCTGTGATGCTACAATCAATTCCATGGTTTCAGGGAACATCGATGCATCTTTTTCAGAAATTTCAATTGGTGAAACAGAAGATTTATCAATAAACTCAATCTCAACAAAATATGATATTAAAAAAGCAGGAATGATCAGGGGTGAATCAAAAAGAGATAAATTTTTCATTGAGAATATTGAATCCCTTCAGGGCACTGCCTATTTCACAGATTACAGGTTGAATATTATTACGAAAGAACTTAATCTCTCAACAAGATATGGAAGTGTCAATGCCGATCTTGTTGATAAAGGGTTTGAAGCCATTAATATTAACTCAGGCTATTCAGACATTTCTCTGAGATTTGATCCCGGATCATCTTATAATCTGGAAATCAGAAGTACTAATGCTTTCCTGGTTTTGCCTGACAAAAATATTAAAACTGAGCAGAAAGCTTTAAATGAAGATAAAAAGGAATATATAACCTATGGAACAGTTGGCAGAAATCCGGGATCGGTTAAAGTCAAAATTGATGCCACTCATGGAAATATCTATCTTAAATAATTCCATTCTGGATGCAACTCTGATATTGTTCTTTTGTCTTTACTCAGAAAAAAGATCATTAAATGATAGTTATGAAAAAACATTGAGTGAGATATCTCTCGCGAGGCAAATTTCAGAACCTGAAATAAATAAATGGCATTACTTCTGTTGTTCTCATCTGAAATAACAGAATTGCTACCAACATTATGACAGCAAGCTGAGCTAAAAGCGGGATTTTTATAAACAGTCCCCTGTATGACTCTTTGGTCTTTTCCGGCAGAAAATGTATTATATACCCTGCAGCCACCAATAATAAGGCACTGCTATATGCAGGAAGAACAGTCAGATATGAGCCCGGAGAAAAATTATCGAATATCTGTTTTAACATAAGCTTCACGCTATCAATATCGGAAGCTCTGAAGAAGATCCAGCAAAAGCTTACAAAATGAAAAGTCAAAAATCCGGAAAAAGCCCGTCCAGACCACTTTACCCGAAAATGACTTTTAAATATTAAATTCCATAGTTTATTTATTACCAGCCCAATGCCATGCAATCCCCCCCAGATAATATACTTTAATGAAGCCCCGTGCCATAATCCGCCAAGAAGCATGGTAATCATCAGGTTTACATAAGTACGGATCTTCCCCTTCCTGTTTCCACCCAATGAAATATAGAGATAATCGCGAAGCCACTGTGACAAAGAAATATGCCATCTTTTCCAGAAATCTGTTATGTTTTTCGCTTTGTAGGGTGAGTTAAAGTTTACAGGTAACCTGAATCCAAGTATTAATGCGACCCCGATTGCTATATCTGTATAACCTGAAAAATCACAATAAATCTGAAGTCCATATCCATATACCGCCAGCAGGTTTTCGAAACCGGAATAAATTGACGGGGCATCAAAAACCCGGTCCACAAGGTTAAGTGCAATAAAATTAGATATGACTATTTTTTTAATTAAACCCTTGGAAATCATAAAAAGAGCATGACTGAATTCATGCCTCGAAAGCCTGAATTTCTGATATAATTGTGGAATAAAAACAGAAGCTCTGACAATCGGACCTGCAACAAGATGAGGAAAGAATGAAATATAAAAACCAAAATCAATAATATTTTTTACCGGTTCCATCTTTCTCTTATAAACATCAAACGTATAGCTGAGCGATTGAAATGTAAAAAAGGAAATACCAATTGGAAGAATTATATTACTGATATTAAATGAAGTACCCAGATGTGAATTCGAAAATGCTGCCAGGAAATCACAAACCTGATAATTGGTCCCAAACAGGTCATTTATTGTACTTACAAAAAAGTCTGTATATTTAAAATAAGCAAGTATTCCCATGTTGGAGGAAATACTTAGAAGAAGAAAAAGCCGTCTCAATAATTTTGTCCTTGAACGATAGATCAGAAATCCGCATGTAAAATCAACGAGAGTGATAAAGATCAAAAGAAATAAGAACAACCCTCCCGATTTATAATAAAAAAAGAGGCTTACAAGAAAAAGATAGGCATTTCTGAGAAACAGTTTCCTATAGATAAGGCTATACCCTGCAAGCACTACAAGGAAAAAGAGCCAGAAAGCCGGAGTTGAAAAGATTAAAGGTCTTCCCGGATCATATTTAAATAATGTTGATATAACAGATCTTACTAAACTATTCTCCTTAGAAACAGTCATTGGTTTTGTTACAGATAAAGTTTGAGCCGTTGTAATTGTAGCCGGCTTCGAACTAACATATTTTAGCCGATTCGTATCAACTGTCCGGGATGAAAACAGTGCATCATCAAGCATTTTCGAGAGTGTATCTGCTCCCGGATAAGTAAAGTGAACATAGTCTTTTTGAGAAAGAGGAGGTTTTTTTCCTGCCCATTTAATAATTGAAGATTCACCGCCCATCGCTCTATACGAATCCCAGAAAGCAACACCAGCCTTTTCTGCAGCTTGTTTCTGAGCATCAATTATTGCCGGAATATTCCGGTATGATTTAATACTATCACCATCATTTACAGCCATGTCTGTAAGCCCTACTATCAGAATTGGCGTTGATGGGGATATCTTTTTTATAAGTGAAAGCTGCTTTCCCAATCCCTTCTGATAATATGAATAATTATCTCTGACATTCTTTACAATGTTCAGACCATATTGAAGAATGAACAGATCGGGAGCGAGCTTTTTGTATGCTTCAGCAAGATTTCCCTCGTTAACCATTGTAAATTCAAGTCCGGCGCTTCCCCGCTGAGGAATGTTGTCAATTATTAAACCAGTTTTACTTTCAATGCTTATTCCGTAAATATCAGGACTCACCTTCCCTTCAAATCCGATCAGGATATCTTTTGCTCTGTTTAACGGGCAGGTGATCTCATTAAAGCCATTGCCCCTTTTCAATGTATCTTCAAATACGACATTATCGCCTGCTTTTACTACAACATTTACAACATCTTCTGTATTGCTGTAAAACACTCTCAGAATATCGTATACAGAGGAGGCACTATCTGCAACATTTGAAGGTCTGATTCTCACAAAAGCTTTTTGTGGAGCTGATGCTTTTTTACCTTCCGGTAAATAGCGGCAGATAGTCATGAAAGGTCCAAAATTACGATGTGATATTTCCCCTGATTTATACGATATATAATTATATCTTTCCCAGTTTGAAGAGGATCTGATCCAGACTGATTTAGTGTACATTACAGGCATCAAAGGCAGAAACAGTCCCGGTCCCGTGCCTCCATGACCTTTTCTCAAGGTCTGCCGCAGGTAGGAAGTGATCCGGTCTCCTTCAATCTGTGAATCACCATAGTATATTATCCGCACCTGTCTTTTGGAAAACCTGAGTGAATCAAGAAACCCCTGCAACGGATTACCTAACAAATTATCAGCAGTTAAATGAAAGGAATCAACCGGAATGATGGTTTCAGCAGCTGAAATTTTTTTAGCTTCATCTTGCTGCCAGGGATAGATTTGAACGGGAGTCTTATGATTTGAAAACAAATCATTTAACAGATTTGCAGGAATAAATTCATAAATTGACGGGAATAATTGATTGGCCTGAATTAAATAATGAAGACCGGTAAAACAGGCTAGAAAGATCAGTAATAACAAAAATGACCTTAAAGGGCGCATATATTAGAAAAAAATCAGCTTTTTTTCTTGATTTTCAATTTCTGCCCGACTTTTATCTTCACCGGATCGGAAATATTGTTTAATGACAGTACCTGGCTCGTGGTTACATTATCAAACAGTTTAACAATATCCCATACTGTATCTCCGGAACGGACAGTATATATAATGAACTCTCCATCCGTTTCAACCGGCGGATTGGCTGTTACGGCCTGGGAACCGGAAGGCACCGTTTTCCCAACCATCGCCTGTTTATCAGCAAACGACATTGTCCTGATCTTTGAATAAAATTCAACTTTTGACGGATCAATATAAATGGATAGTTTCTGACCTACTCTTATAGTGTTACGATAAATATTATTCCAATATCTAAGGTCCGATAATCCAACCCTGTACCAAGCCGAAATAAACCCGAGGTTATCGCCATCCTGTACGGTGTAAATAAGTCTTGTTTTCCCCTTAACATCAGCCGGCAAGTACGAAGAAGAGCGCGATGGATCTGCTATTCTGGTTGCCTTATTCAAATAAATATCCGATTTATAACTCCGAATTGTGTCATTTAAATCAATGAAATCGCTCAGATGATTTACCGGAAGTGTAAGTGCAAGAGGTTTTGATGAACCCGGAACAAGACCTGTACGGTACTGAGGATTAAGTGCACGAAGTTCTCCCAGAGGAATCCCCATCACTTCAGAAATCTGTGTGAGATGAATATCCTTATTTACCATAATAGTGTCGGTAGCACCAGGAATATTCAGTGGCAATGGGTGCAAATTATGTTCTGCATAGTAGTTAATAGCGTATGCTGCAGCAACATATTGCGGAATATATCCTCTTGTTTCTCTTGGTAATCTATAATATATATCCCAATAATCTTTTTTATTACCAGATCTCCTGATTGCCTTATCGACATTTCCCGGACCACAATCGTAAGCTGCAATAACAAGTATCCAGTCGTTATACATTTTGTACAGATCCCTCATATACTTTGCAGCCGCATGTGTTGATTTTATCGGGTCCCTGCGTTCATCAATAATAGAATTAATGGTAAGCCCATACATATTCCCGGTACTGTATATGAACTGCCATAAACCGGTAGCTCCTGAACGTCTGTTAACTGCATTGGGATTGAGAGCCGATTCAATTACCGCCATATATTTTAATTCAGCCGGTAGTCCATAAGAATCGAATATGTCCTCAATCATTGGAAAATAATAATCTTTCAACCCCAGAACTGCACAGAATTTTTCTCTCTGTTTAACAGTGTAAACCTGAATGCAGCTCTTTATAATATTGTTGAATGGAAGACTGATAATTGAATTTATTTTACTTAATCTACTAATATACACAGAATCAGGATATTGTATATCAACTGTATCACCCTTAGACTCAGCCAGATTATTATTGAAAGCCATTCTTACGTACCAGGAGGTGACCAGGCTGTCGAGATCGCGGGTAATTCTATCAGCATCGTTATCTGATTTAATAATTATAGTATCGGAAATTGAAGCGGCATTTATATTCAGAACTAAGGAAAAAAGGGTTATCAGAATAACATAAAATCTCATAAGAATATATATTAAAAAGTCAATTTAAAACTCACATTAAGGCCGGCTCCAGTAAAACCTCCCGGTAAAGTCAAATTCACAGGAACCAATGTAATATCAAGATTATTACTTATATCATAGTTAAAAAGACTGGCATCAACATTAGCATCCAGTATTGATAAGAGATACCATCCAGCGATACCAATATACGAAAGATCCCTGTATCTCTTATAATAATCAATCATCTGGAGCATTTCTCCCTGAAAATAAGCTGCATTTGCCGGAACATAAGTCTTAGGAAATAAAACAGGATCGTAAGTTGACGGATTAGCATTAATCAGACTCTCATAACTTTTTGTTAAAGGATTTGTATCTGTAAAGTCCTGGTAAGCTTTCATAAACAAGTTATAATTCTTGGAATTGAATCCTACTGCATAGATGAGCCCTCCAAAACCTGCATATACTAAAGGGATTTTCCAGTATTTCCTGTTATATATTTGTCCAAGTCCGGGAAAAGCAACAGCCATCATAGTCGCTTTAAGCGGATCTGGCTGAAATTTATGTGTTACTGGTTTTGGAACAGGTATTGTATCCTGAGCTAAGATATTCTGCTCGATGGATATCAGTAGCAGGATAATTATAATCGATATTTTTTGAATAGCCTTCAAAATCTAATCAAACCGGTATTTATATTCCGATATAAATATAACGAAGCGATAAAGATAATTATTTTAAGGAGTTCAGGCGATCAAAAACTCCTAAAATACGCTCCATTTCTTCAGGGTTCTCAAATGGGATAACGATTTTCCCTTTCCCCTTTTCGTTTATTCTGAAGTTAACCTTAGATGAAAATATCTTATTGAGATGGTCTGAAAGTTGAATGAAATCATCATTGAGTTTTTTCTTTTTTTCAATCTTCCCGGGATCTTTGCTTTTTTCCGATTGCAAATGCCTTACCAATTCTTCTGCCTGACGTACAGACAGTTCTCCATCGATTATCTGGTAATAAACATTGATCTGCTTTTTGGGATCTTCAATATTGACTAGTGTACGGGCATGACCCATCATCAGGTGTTTGTTCTTGATCCCAAGTTGAATTTCTGCCGGAAGTTTAAGAAGACGGAGATAGTTTGCCACAGTGGACCTTTGCTTACCGACCCTGTCGCTTAACTGCTCCTGGGTAAGCTTGCACTCCTCAATTAGTCGCTGAAAACTTATTGCAACTTCTACTGCATCGAGGTCCTCACGCTGAATATTTTCGACCAGTGCAAGTTCAAGCATTGCCTGGTCATCGGCTGTTCTTACATAAGCAGGTACATGAGTGAGCCCTGCAAGGCGTGCAGCTCTGAGTCGTCTCTCTCCGGCTATAAGCTGGAAGTGTCCCGCTCCGATCTCACGAACAGTAAGTGGCTGAACTATGCCAAGTTTCCTGATAGAAACTGATAGTTCTTCAAGTGCCTGTTCATCGAAGCTTGTCCGTGGCTGAAATGGGTTAGCATCTATCGAATCGACTGATATATCGAGGTTTGCTTCTACTTTTTTCTCAAGAACCTCTTTCTCTACACCATCAATCAATGCACCAAGACCTCTTCCCAACGCATTTTTCTTTGCCATATTCATTAATATAATGTAAATCGAATAGTTCTTCTGCTACTGTTTTATTCTTGCTTCCTGTTTCTCAATCAGCTCTTTGGCAAGATTAAGATAATTTACCGTACCTCTCGAATCGACATCATAAAGAATTGCTGGCTGACCAAAACTCGGTGCTTCCGAAAGCTTAACATTTCTCTGAATGATTGTTTTAAAAACCATCTGCTGAAAATGCTTATTTACCTCATCAGCAACCTGGTTCGATAACCTGAGCCTTGAGTCATACATAGTAAGAAGAAACCCTTCAATCTCAAGATCAGGATTAAGATTATTCTGAATAATTTTAATGGTATTAAGCAATTTCCCAAGACCTTCAAGGGCAAAATACTCGCACTGCACAGGTATTATTACCGAATGTGATGCTGTTAGCGCATTAACAGTAAGCAATCCTAACGACGGAGAACAATCAATAAAAATATAATCAAAATCTCCCTCTATTTTCTTAAGGACTTTTTTCAGTGTTTTTTCCCTCTCGGGCCTGTCAAGCATCTCAATTTCAGCACCTACCAGGTCAATATTGGATGGAATTATTGATAGATTTTCAACTTCACAGCTCATTATTGCTTCACCTGGCTCTTTCCCATCGATCAGGCAATCATATATTGTACATCTTATCTGCCGTGTGTCGATACCTATCCCTGAAGTTGCATTTGCCTGTGGATCATCATCAACAATCAGCACTTTTTTCTCAAGAGCAGCCAGACTGGCTGCCAGGTTAATTGCTGTTGTTGTTTTCCCAACACCACCCTTCTGATTCGCAATTGCTATTATCCTTCCCATTTTTTTCTTTAGCTTTTTACATTTATATTTTGAGTTTCAAATTTACTATTAATGCACCACTGCTACTGGTAGTGAAAGCTGTAATTGTAAACATTTTTTTTGGGGTTTTCAACATCTTATTAACATTGATTTCTTAGTAAAATTTGTATTACATTGACTTTTCTAATTGCTAAGATAAGAAGCTCCTCAAAAGAGATCATTATTCTGATATTAATTTAGTTTTAAAAAAATTACCAATTTATTTCCATCTTTGTCTGCCAATTAACCCAAATCAACAAATGAACCAAAATTTCAAACAGGAAGAATACATGGTCATAGTCAATCCCAACGCCGGGAACGGAAAAGGGAAAAAGGACTGGGAAAGTATCTCAGCACTGCTGAAAGAAGAGCAATTGCCTTTTATAGTTAAATTCACTGAAAGAAAAGGTCACGCTATTATATTTGCTTCGGAAGCTATCGGAGAAGGTTTCAGAAAAATAATAACAGTTGGTGGCGATGGAACTCTGAATGAAGTTGTGAATGGAGTTTTTAGTTGTAGCACATGTTCTACAACAGATATTTCCCTCGCTTTGATACCAGTCGGAACTGGAAATGACTGGGGCAGAATGTTTGGAATACCTCTTGATTATAAAAAAGCGATTAAGATTATAAGCGAAAACAAACAGATGTTACATGATATCGGAACGGTTAGTTTTTTCAACGGCCCTGAGAAAAAAAAGAGATATTTTATAAACATTGCAGGATTAGGATTTGAATCGATTGTGGTAAGGAGAACTAATATCCAGAAAGACAAGGGACGAAGCGGCAAACTGATATATTTTTATAACCTTCTTATGAGCCTTCTTTCGTATAAAAACACTAAAGCAGAGATAGATATTGATGGCGAAAGAATCAGTGCAGATGTTTTCTCAATTAATGTTGGTAACGGCAGGTATTGCGGAGGAGGTATGAGGCAAACACCAAATGCGCTGCCTGATGATGGAGCACTTGATGTAACTGTCATAAATGGTATGGGAAAGTTTGAGATTATCAGGAACCTGAAAATACTTTATAATGGCACAATTCTTAGTCACCCAAAAATTGATGGATACAGATGCAGAAACATAAAGGTAAGCTCTGATTCTGTTATATATACAGAGGCTGATGGAGAATCACTTGGCCATACTCCTGCAGAGTTCAGCATAATTCCTGCCAGTATAAATATTGTGTACGGAACCCGTATTATTCAGTAAGCCTGATCTCAAAAAGCTTGGGCCATTTCTTTCCGGTAACAAAAATTCTTTTGCCAGCCGGATCATAAGCGATTCCATTTAGTACATCAGTATCAGCTACCCGGTCAGAGTTTGGTAATATCCCTCTCAGATTAATGTAACCCAATACTTTTCCTGACACGGGGTCGATGCGGGCAATACGATCGCTCATCCAGATATTGGCCCAAATTTCACCTTTGATATACTCAAGTTCGTTGAGTGAATCAACCTTTGCTTTATTGTCATAGACCTCAATCCTCGAGACAGCAGTGAACATGTCAGGCTCATAGAAATATAGAATATTTGTTCCATCGCTCATTACAATTTTGTCATCAATAGTTGTCAAGCCCCAGCCCTGTGTAGGATAATATATCTTATTTATCACTTTAAAAGTTGATTTGTCATATACAAATCCAACTTTGTTTTCCCATGTCACCTGATATATCTTGTCATGGTACAGAGCAATCCCCTCTCCAAACAAGGTGGCATCAAGATCGTGTTGCCGGATAACCTTACCTGTTTCAAGCTCCACCTCCCTCAGTGTAGAACTCTCCTGTCCGGTACTTTCATATAAAACACCATTATCGTAAATGAGTCCCTGGGTAAATGCTTCCCTGTCGTGAGGATAAATATTAACCACCTTATAACTATACTTCTTGGGAACAATATCAGAATAGATAACCAGGAAACGGATAATAGTATTCTGCGATTTACCTCCTTTATATGATACAGCTTTCAAAGATTTTCTACCTGTGGCAAAGGTAAAAGCAGAAGGAATGGAGTACTCCCATGGTACTGATCTTATAGTAGTTACAGCTTTGCCATCAAAAAATATCATAACCGAATCAGGTAATATGCTATTATCCTCAGGTGCCAGAACGACTTTTATCGGGTCGTTGAGCTTAAAACCTGCATTCTCGTCAGGAGAAATCATTTTAATTAACTTTACAACAGTTTCTTCATTAGAAAAAGAAGCAGGACTGACTTCTATTTCTGCTTTTTTCCCCGGTCGTCCTGAACATGAAAGGGTCCATGTTATCAGGAGAAATAGAAAAAGGTTTATGATATATTTCGGATAATCAGTTTTCATCTGTCTTGGTTTTCCATTTAAATAAACATTTAAAAATATTTTTTCGGGCAGAAGCTATTCTTTTTTCAGCCTCTTTCTGTTGAAGCTCAAAAGGATTCAGCATCTGCCATACATCACTCCAACTCTGGAACCCTCCTAAATTTTTATCATCAATATAAATATCTGCATCGATCTTCCTGCTCACAGTGTCATCGAATATCTCCTCCGGGTAATTTTTGTTTATTGCGTAAAATTCAATTCCGTTTTTTCTGCAGAATTCCACTGCTTCATCTAGTTCTTTACCAGTCCGGAAAGTCCACAGGATGATATTCGCCCCCATTCTTTCGAGCTCTTTCAGAGTCTGAAAGGCAAATAGTTTCTCTTTACCGATTCCGGGATACTCGTGTTCAACAATTGTTCCATCAAAATCTACAGCAATCTTTATGTTTGTGAAATCTATCATCTGATAGCTGATTATTAATACAAATCTAATAATAAAAGAGAGAAGATTTTCTTAAATTTGCTCCCCTTCTGAATTACTATATCTCATTTCAAGATGAAACATATTCCAAACTTTATCACTTCGCTAAATCTGGCATCCGGGTTCACAGCAATTATTTTTGCAGCTAACGGAGATCTGTATACTGCATCGTGGCTCATAATTGCTGCAATGATATTCGATTTTCTCGACGGATTTTCTGCCAGGTTACTCAAAACTTATTCAGCTATAGGGAAAGAACTCGACAGTCTCGCTGATGTAGTAAGCTTTGGAGTTGCACCCGGACTGATCATTTACAAATTACTAAATAATTCACTTTCAATATCCGGACCAATAATGGCCGAGTTTGAGAGTGTAAAAATCACACTTATTCTGATGATTCCTGTAATAATGCCGGTTTGTGCTGCTCTGCGACTTGCAGTTTTTAATATTGATGCAACACAGGCAAAAAATTTTAAAGGGTTGCCCACTCCTGCAAATGCTCTTGCAGTAATTTCCATAGTTATTGCCGGACATAATTCATCATCGGTGCTTTTCAGTTCATTTACCGGATCGCCGGTTCTGCTGATTATTTTTACAATTATATTATCCCTTTTGATGGTCAGCAGGATACCGCTGCTTTCTCTGAAAGTTTCAAACCTGAAATTAAAGGGTAATGAAGGAAGATATATTCTTGTCGGATTAGTAATAATCGCTTTTGCGATTTTTGGAATAATGGCACTACCCTTAATAATACCTCTTTATATTATTGCCTCAGCATTGTCACTGCTCTTCTGACCGGAGATTACCTTTTATTTTGTTGATTATAATTAGTATTTATGGTCAGCTGATTTCATCTCTTCTTCAGTGATTTTATTATTATTGATTGCCTTCCATGAATGCCAGATATATACAATAACGAAGGGTATAATAAATGAAACAAACATCATGGTCTTCAGTGTGAAATTGCTCGAAGATGCATTCATTATCGTTAAAGAACTTTTCAGATCGAACGTGGAAGGATAAAACGAAGTCGAGTTAAAGCCGGCAATCAGAAACAAAGAGAATACTGTAAACACAGTACCGGTCCCGGTAAACCAGATACCTTTCGTACTATTCCTGAATACAGTTATCCAAATACCGTACAAAACTTCAATAACACCTGCAAGAAAAATAATCATCACTAGTGGCATTTGAATAAAATTATGAAGGTATTTAAACTTCTCCAAAAGTACTGTTCCGATAACAGGTTCAACGGCAAACCCTGTTGAGAAGAGAAGAGAAATTATAAAAAACAGGAAGAATGCAAGAAAAAGGATAGAATTCAATATTAATCTTTTACCTGAATTATTGCTGATCATCTCATCATCAATTGCGTTGATAAAATATAAAAGACCATTAATCCTGCCAAGAAATAATACTGCAAAACCAAGAGCAAGGTTTCGCACGTTCAATAAAGCTTCAAGACCGTACCAGGAAGTTGCCCAGTGTACCTGATTCATCCTATCTAAACTGAACTGCGATCCGGTAAAGAAAGTGGCTACTGCTGCTCCGATAAGAAACGGGCCAAGTGAACCATTCAGAAAAAGAAAGAGATCAAATGTTCTCTGTCCGAAAACATTTTTCGGTTTTGATCTGAATTCATAAGCTATTGCCTGAATAGTAAAACTGAACAATATTGCTATCCATACCCAGTATGCACCTCCAAAACTTGTTGCATAAAAAAGAGGAAATGAAGCAAAAAAGGCGCCGCCAAAAGTTACAAGAGTAGTAAAAGTGAATTCCCACTTTCTTCCCAAAGCATTAACTATCATTGTTTTCTGGAGATCACTTTTAAGAAGCGAAAAGATAAAAGACTGCCCTCCCTGAACAAACATCAGGAAAACAAGCAGGCTCGCAAGCAGGGAGACTATTATCCACCAGTAGTGCTGCAGGAACAGTTGTGAAATCATTAATGTCATATCTTTCCCTCCTAATTTTCCGGACCTATTTTAATCTGTTTTACCATGATAGATATTTCCGTAATCAGCAATGCTGTGAACAAAACTGCAAAGAGAATAAAAGTTGTGATCACAGAACCAGAGCTAATATGTGAGACTGCCACTGATACCGGCATAATATCCTGAATTATCCATGGTTGTCGGCCCATTTCTGTCAGGATCCATCCCAACTCTCCTGCTATATAAGGAAGAGGTATTGCCAGAAGTGCTATCCACAGGAACCACCTGATTTTAGAAATTGTATCTTTAAAAAGCAGGTAAAGTGCTGTTGCAAAGATCAGAATGAAGAAAAAACCGAGAAAAACCATCACACGGAAAGAATAAAATGCAACAGGCACATTTGGTATCACATCTTCCGGTTTATTAATAAAAGCATAACCAAAGTATCTGAAATAGTTGTCCTGAAATTGTTTGTTGCTGAAAACAGCTTTAATACTCTCAAGCTTTTTTGTGTCATTAATCATCCTGGCTTTTTTGTAATTGTCAAGCACATTCATCGCAAACCGGCCTCTCATCATTTTTTCCTGCACTGAAATTATTCTCATTTTCTCATTCCCTGAAACCAGATCTCTGATTCCCTGAACATATCCATTTTTGTCCCCAAGTGTCATAACAGAAAGCATCCCCGGAATCTCGATCCTGAATGAAGGTTCCTTTATATTCATTTCCCCGATCTTTTTATCTGAATTTTTAAGAACCCCCAGAGCAACAAGTCCTGCATCACTTTTACCCTCGTATAACGCTTCCATAGCAGCGAATTTAACCGGTTGTACTTTTGATATCGTTTTTGCAGATACATCACCGGAATAAGCAACCAGCAATGAAGATAAAAGTCCGAATATAGCTGCAATCAGCATACTTCTCTTAGCCAGAATCTCTTCTCTTTTCCTGATAAGGAACCATGAACTGATTCCAAGGACAAACATTGATGCCAGTAGAAAACCTGATAAGACAGTATGAAAAAATTTATTTACAGCAACCTGGTTAAAGAGAATAGCCCAGAAGTTAATCATTTCATTTCGTGCTGTTTCCGGATTAAATGTCATTCCGACAGGGTTTTGCATCCATGCATTTGCAACAAGGATCCATAGTGCCGATAAACTGGCTCCTATTGCAACCAGCCAGGTTGATGTCAGGTGAAATTTCCTGCTCACCTTGTTCCAACCGAAAAACATTACAGCAACAAAAGTCGACTCCAGGAAAAAAGCCAGGATACCTTCAACTGCAAGTGGAGCTCCGAAAATATCACCAACAAACCATGAATAATTCGACCAGTTAGTACCAAACTCAAATTCAAGAATGATCCCGGTCGCAATGCCAATGGCGAAGTTTATCCCGAAAAGGGTCATCCAGAAACGGGTAAGACGTTTCCATTCTTTATCGCCGGTCCTGACATAAATTGTTTCCATTATAGCAATAATGAAAGACAATCCAAGCGTGAGCGGTACAAAGAGCCAGTGGTAGATAGCAGTCAGGGCAAATTGAGCTCTGGACCAATCCACAAGGGTCAAATCAACATTTCCAATCATTATTTTAGTGTGAATTAATTAATTGATCCCGTACATATTCACTTCTCTGTTCATTATTGTTAAATTTTTTCTGAAGGAGATCAGGAAAAAAAAAGAGCCGAAAAATGGCAAAAATAATAAAAAGCTTGATTATGATTATTATCCAGACCTTTCTTCCCCAGATGGACATACTTCTGAAACCTTCGTAGTAAAAATGGAACAGTCGGTTCAATAAAGGGAAAAACTGATTCATTTATCTGATAATTTAAATTAAAAAAACGATCTTCAGAAACTATATATTTAAAGTATATGATCAGGAATCGGGGTTATTTTTGGAGTCTTTGTTTTCCCACACAGAAAATTGAGTTTTATCACCCATATTTTCGGGCGAAAGGCTGGAAGTTATCTTTTGTACTGCTTTAAAATTATAAAAGAACTCCCTGGCTAAAACCCTCATAACTGTATAAGCCGGTATCCCGAATATCATCCCGGGAATCCCGGCTGCAAATCCTGCCGCAAGTACTACAACAAAAATTTCTAAAGGATGAGCTTTTACACTGTTTGAAAAAATAACCGGTTGAAATACAACATTATCAATCAGATGAGTAACGGCCTCAACAATTATCATATATGTAACAAGAGGCAACACTACAGTATTAAAATCCTGATTAATGTGCGAAGCAACACCCATTATTATTGCTATGAACAAACCAATCCAGGGACCGACATACGGGATGACATTTAAAATCCCCAGAATCAGTCCCATAACCAGAGCCTGCTGGAAATCAATTCCTGCGATCGTCATTCCAATAGTAATAAGTATCATTATGCAGGTACTTTGGATTACGATTCCTATAAAATACCTTGTAAGAAGTCTTTTTATTGAATAGAGAGCCCTGATTACATTATCAACATATTTATCGGGTACCCACATTAATATAGATTCAAAAAACAACCGCTGGTCCTTCAGGAAAAAAAATGTGATAAAAGTAATTGAGAATACAGCAATCATAATGTTGCCAAGAATACCTATGAGCGAACCAATAAAATTCTGTATCATGTTAATATTGAGAACCCCTGCGACTTTCCCTACAACATAATCCTGAATGGAAAGGTCCTTTGCAATATCCTTGTTGAAAGCCCTGAACAGACTCTCAACTTTTTTAACAGGATCTGCGATAATCTGTACAATTTTTCCGCTGTCGATAGTTGAGAAATAGTTGATCTGTCTGGTTACAAGAGGTACGAAAATAACAAAGAACAAAATGATGAGCCCCCAGATAATGGCCAGAGTTAACAGAGCACTTAATGAACGCGGAAAAACCCATTTTTTAATTCTTATTCTGCAGAACAGATCTACGAGCGGTCTGCCCATTATGGATAAAACTCCCGAAACCAATATATATGCGACTATATTCCGGAAATACCATACACAAGCCAAGAGCAGTAAAATTCCAAAGAATATCAGGATGTTTTTTAATGTCGCTTTCATCGCAAAAGCTATTTCTTTTTACAAACCTAATCCAATTTTTTGGAATTCACTAAAAACTTACTCCATAGATATTGAACTCCGGTTTTAATTATTCCTGTTTTTTATTACCTCATTACCCTTTCTCCAAATCCAAAAATAGAATAGAATAACAAAATGACTAACAATGCTTTAAATCCTCTCCCTCTCAGGGGAGGTGTTTGGAGAGAAGCAAAAAAAGAGTGGATCCATATTCAATGAGAATAATTGGCATTGAGATAAACACAATCAATATCAACAATTTAAATCCAGAGATAAATAGAACCACTGTCATATTGTCCGTTCATATTAATAATACCATGTCATTATGTCGCATTTATTGAATTGGAACAGAGTTTGAAATTAAAAGATTGTAATTAAAAAAAAGTTAAACTAAAATTATAGGAGGACAAAGCCATGTTACCAACAATTAGCAAAAGAACTTTCAGGCCGTTTTATATGCCTGATATTTTTGACAATGATTTTTTCCCTGTATATTGTAACAAAACCAGCTCAATGCCAGCTGTAAATATCAGGGAAGATGAAAAGAATTACATACTTGAACTTGCAATTCCGGGTATTGAAAAGAATGATCTGAAAATTGATATTAATGAAGATGTTCTGACAATCTCATCCGAAACAAAAAAAGAAACTGAGGAAAACAAAGACGGGTACAAAAGGAAAGAGTTCAGCTATGCATCATTCTGCAGAAGTTTCTACATTCCTGAAAATGTAAACAGAGAAAAGATAGAAGCAAACTACAAAGATGGGATCCTTTCTGTCGGTCTCCCAAAACAGGAAGAAGAGAAGAATAAAATCACCAGACAAATCAAGATTTCATAATCTTCTTAAAAAAAGAATCCCGGCTAATTGCCGGGATTTTTTGTCTGCCCACATTCTTCCAGAAATTTCCTAGCAAATTTTCTTCCGAACTCTTTTAAAGATTCCTCTTTGTTGCCTCCCGGGGAGAATTTAAAAGCTGCTGTCTCTTCAAATATCTTTAATTTTAGAAGACGAAGACTTTCGAGAATGATTTTTGGAGATTCGCCACTCCACCCGAACGATCCGAATGCACCACCGAATTTACCTTTGTCTCTCAGAGGATTTATCAGAGCAAATAGCTTATATACAGGAAGTACCGTATTCTGATTAATAGTTGGAGAGCCAATAAGTATCCCATTAGCCAGAATAATTTTTGACTCCAGTTCGTCTAAAGGAATATTCTCGATATCAATAATGTCTGTATTTATTTTTTCACACTCAAGTATCCCTGCAGATATAAATTCTGCAGCTCGTTTTGTATAACCATAAGCAGATACATAAGCTATCAGTATTGTTTTATTGCCTCTCCCGGTTGTAAGTTCCAGATATTGCCCGGCATGTTTCTCAGATAAATCAATTGCTTTTTTAAGGGCCCCGTGATGAATTGGACCATGTCCCGGACATATAAAATCAATATCGAGGGGCCTTATCTTATCAATTGCCTTCAGCATAAACCTGCTGAAAGGCTTCAGGATTACTTCAAAATAGTATTTGAAAGCTGTTGTATATTTTTCAGAAAAATCACTGTACATTTCAGATGAGCAGAAATGTGCCCCGAAGGAATCGCATGTAAACAAAACCTTGTCTTCCACTAGCAGAGTATAGATTGAATCGGGCCAATGAAGGTTAGGTGCTGATATAAACCTGAGAGTTTTGTCCCCAAGGCTCAATGTATCTCCATCTTTTATTACCAGCGATTTAAAAGGCACATTAATGATATCTTCCAGGTACCTTATTGCATTTCCGCTGCCGACTACCGTTGCTGACGGTGCCAGTTCAAGAAGATGACTGAGACTTCCTGAATGATCCGGTTCAGTATGATCAAGAATAATATACCGGATATCTTCAGGGTTGGTAACCGATTTTAGTTTCTGAAGATATGTTTCACTGAATTTTTCTTTTGCGACTTCAATAATTGCCTTCTTCTCAGCATTGATAAAATATGAGTTATAGGTAGTCCCGTACTCAGTATGCATTACTATATCAAATGTCCTGATGTCATAATCAAATACTCCTATCCACTTTACATCGCGTGTAATGTCAATTATTTTGTCATCTTTCCTTCTCATAATATCGCCCTGGTCAGAGTTTAGCAATCACGGTTTTATTTGCTTTAACCTGTTGAAGTATCGGAACCTCAATATCTGTTCCAACCGGTAAAAAGACATCGACTCTCGAACCGAACTTAATGAATCCCAGTTCTTCTCCCTGCAGAATATCCTGATTCTCTTTTGCGTATGTTACTATTCTTCGCGCTACAGCTCCTGCGATCTGCCTTACAAGTATCTCCGTTCCCTCCTTGGTTTCAATAACTATTGTGCTTCTCTCATTCAGCTCAGAAGATTTAGGGTGCCATGCAACTATGTACTTGCCCGGATGATAACATACATATTTAATACGACCTGATACCGGATATCTGTTACTATGCATATTGAACGGAGACATGAAAATTGAGACCTGTAGCCGCAAATCCTTAAAATACTCATTTTCCAATGTCTCTTCAATTACAACAACTTTCCCATCAGCCGGAGCATATATAAGTCCCGGATCAGGTTCCATGTTTCTTGAGGGTAGTCTGAAGAAAAACAATAAAAAGATATAGAAGATTAAAGAGCAGATAATAAATGCCCATTTTAAAAGATCAATATCTTTCCAAATAATGTTTACGACGATATTAAGGATCAGTAATATTACAAAACCGAAAATTAAAATCTTATACCCTTCCTTATGAATACTCATCTCTATAAAATTTGCACAAAACTAATTAAGTCCTTCCAATCATCCAAAAAGTGAAATAAAAAGATATACAAGAGGGAAAGATATTATTGCACTGTCGAACCGGTCGAGAAATCCACCGTGACCTGGCATAATTGATCCTGAATCCTTGACGCCAATGCTTCTTTTCAGCATTGATTCGACCAGATCTCCGTATGTACCTGCTATAGAAACAATTACAGCAACAATCAGCCAATGAACCTTATCTACAACACCTAGCCAGCCTGAAAGCAGCCAGGCTGCAAGTGCTGCAATTAACACACCTCCCAAAAAACCTTCCCATGTTTTCTTTGGCGAGATACGTTCCATAAGCCTGTGTTGTCCAAAAGATATACCCAAGAGATATGCTCCTGTATCATTAGCCCAGACAAGAAGGAAGAACCCGATAATTATTCCGGGAGAGAAAATAATGTTATTATGAGGCAGTAAAGAATTAAGTCCCGCATGTGAAAACGCAGAAAAAGGAAGTATAGAGAATGGAACAGCAGTGTAAAGAACTGAAAAAAAAGTATGCGCCAGTGAGTCAAATGGTTTTTCCTGTTTCCTGTAGAGTTCCACAACAATAATAATTAACATCAAAGGAATCAGTACAAGGAAGAAGTTTTTTTGGAGCACTCCGGCAGCAACAAGAGTTGATATAATATATGCTGTTGTTCCTGTAATGATACCAGAAACCAGTTGTGGTCTCACACCGGTGTTCCTTATCATTATATAATACTCATACTGTGTGCCTATGAGGATAATCAAACCGGTGATGAAAAAGGATAAGGGATGAAGCCAGAATCCTCCCATTACGAATATTACTATCCATGCTCCGGTAAGGGTCCGTCTGGAAAAATTATTCAAAATGTCAGTGTATTATGCTTTGTTCTTTGACTTTTTCGCAGTTTTTACGGAAGCTTCTTTTTGTGTGACAGATTTCTTTTGCTTTGATCTGGTTTTTTCTTCCATTTGTGATGATTTCCCGGATTTTTTCTCTTTTTTATCTTCAACCAGAATTTTTTTATTTTCTGCAGGAAGTTTGGATTTTTCTTCAGCTTCCCGCTCGTCCTTCAATATTTCAGCTTTTCTCTTGCCAAAAATCCTTTCAAGATCTTCGCTGAATATTACTTCTTTCTCAAGAAGAAGCTCTGCAAGCTCTGTTAATCCTTTAATATTGTTTTTGAGAACTTCCTTTGCCCTCACATACGATTCAGCAATAATGAGGTTAACCTCCTGATCAATAAGCTCTGCCGTCTTCTCACTATACGGTTTTGTGAATCCAAAATCAGATTGACCCGATGAATCATAAAAACTTATATTGCCGATTTTTTCGCTCATTCCGAAAAAGGAGACCATGGCATAAGCTTGTTTGGTAATTTTTTCAAGATCGCTCAGGGCACCGGTTGAAATTTTCCCGAAAATAAGCTCTTCAGAAGCTCTTCCCCCAAGAGCATAAGCCATCTCATCCAGGATCTGTTCACGTGTTGTAAGTTGTCTTTCTTCAGGAAGATACCATGCAGCGCCAAGTGCTCTTCCGCGTGGAATTATTGTAACTTTAAGAAGAGGACTTGCATATTCAAGAAGCCAGCTTACTGTTGCGTGCCCTGCTTCGTGATATGCTATTGTCTTTTTCTCTACTGGGGATATGATCTTTGTTTTTCTTTCAAGGCCGCCAACTATACGGTCGACAGCATCGAGAAAATCCTGCTTTTCTACAACAGTTTTATTTTTCCTTGCTGCAATAAGTGCCGCTTCGTTACATACATTGGCAATATCAGCACCTGAAAACCCTGGTGTCTGCTTGGCCATAAATGCTATATCAAAATCTTTTTCAAGCTTTATAGGACGAAGGTGGACTTTAAAAATAGCTTCTCTTTCGGTAAGATCGGGAAGTTCGACGTGAATCTGCCTGTCAAAACGGCCTGCACGCATCAGAGCTCTGTCGAGGATATCAGCTCTGTTAGTGGCAGCAAGAATAATTACACCCATATTTGTTCCAAAACCGTCCATCTCAGTAAGAAGTTGATTAAGAGTGTTTTCGCGCTCATCGTTCGATCCAAAATTTGCATTGCGTCCCCTTGCACGACCCACCGCATCAATCTCATCAATAAAAACAATACATGGGGCCTTCTCCTTGGCCTGCTTGAAAAGATCCCTAACCCTTGATGCACCCACACCAACAAACATTTCAACGAAATCTGATCCGGAGATAGAAAAGAAAGGTACATTTGCTTCACCTGCAACAGCTTTTGCAAGCATAGTTTTACCTGTTCCGGGAGGACCTATCAATAGAGCACCCTTTGGGATTTTACCTCCAAGCTGAGTGTATTTCTTTGGATTCTTAAGAAAATCAACAATTTCCATAACTTCAGTCTTGGCCTCTTCCAGACCGGCAACATCATTGAAGTTTAATTTTACATTGGTATCCTTATCGAATATCTGTGCACGCGATTTACCTACGCTGAAAATACCTCCTGCGCCACCAGCTCCGCCACCTGACATCCGTTTCATGATAAAAAGCCAAAAAACTATCAGCAATACTGGCAATAGCAGCCATGAAAGTATATCAGTAAGATAATTTTTACGGGTTATATAATCAGGGTAAATAAGCTCTTTCTCCGTATATCCTGCACTCTTTTGAGCTTCCAGTATAGATGGTTCAAAAGTGCTCATATCACCAATATTAAATGTAAAATTTGGCTTTGGTTCTGACATCCCAAACCCAGTTCCGGGTTTCGGCTGCTTAGGATATCTTCCAGATTCCAGGGCTTCTTTTTTAAGATAAATCTCAGCCACATCTTTATTAACCACGGTAATTTT
The DNA here is from genome assembly GCA_963838215.1 of uncultured Bacteroidales bacterium. GTDB lineage: Bacteria > Bacteroidota > Bacteroidia > Bacteroidales > VadinHA17 > LD21. Next base: position 1,301,603 of record CAWIQG010000003.1, read on the forward strand.
TTCAATGTCGCGACTGGCGATCATCTCTTTAATTTCGCTTGTTGTGGTTTTCTGTACAGCTTTTCCACCATTGAGAAACTGAAAAAGAATGAAAGAAACTACTAGGATTGCAAAAATCCAGTTTGTATTGAAACGTGGCTTAATGTTTTTATCGGGTTTTTTGTCTATTCCCTGATTAGTATTATTATTTTCTGCCATAAATATTTAACTTACTGTATTTTATCTTCCAATTTTTCAATATTTCCATCTGCCCATAGGGTCTCGAGGCTGTAAAAATTCCTGTATTCCTCAATGAAAATATGAGCTACAACATTACCATAATCCAGAAGTACCCAGAAACAATTGTCGAGCCCTTCAATATGCAATGGTTTCTCACCTGCTTCATTTCTTACAGTTTCATCTACTGAATCACATATTGCACTTACATGTGTTCCGGAAGAGGCATGACAAATAACAAAATAATCAGTAATTCTGTTTTCAAGTTTTCTTAAGTCAACTTTCAGAACATTTTGTCCTTTCTTCTCAAAAATTCCTTTTATAACACTCCCTAAAAGGACATCGGTTCCGTCAGTTTTTTTCTTCATTAATATTTATCAGTTTGATATTAAGTCGCAAAAGTACCACTTTTATCTGTATTTTTGCATCCATAACCTTTCTTTTGCAATTTCGATGCCAATCTTTCCTTCAAATAAGAAACCCTCCCGGAAAATAACCAGCAATTATTTAACAACTTGTTAGTCATGATAATAGGGTCAAAACTATTTTTCTCTGAGAATCTGCCATCGACCAATTTACATGCTGCTTACCTTCTAAAAAACAATGATCTTCAGGAAGGGACAATTGTTTATACAAATTATCAATCGGCAGGAAGAGGACATTCAGGGAACAAATGGGAGAGCGAGGATGGTAAAAACCTGCTAATCAGCATAATACTTTTTCCTTTAGTTATATGTCCTGCAGAACAGTTCAATATTTCTATGGCAGTTTCCCTTGGTATTTGTGATTTTATTAAGAGATATACTTCAGTTTGTACAATAAAATGGCCGAATGACATTTATATAAACAATGACAAAATAGCAGGTATATTAATTGAGAACTCAATTATAGGCGATAAGATTGAAAATTCCATTGTGGGAATTGGTCTTAATATTAATCAGAATAAATTCTCAAGTGATGCCCCCAATCCGATTTCTCTTGGGTTGATAACAGGAACAAACTATGATCTAGCAACCTGTCTGAACCAGTTGGCTTCCAATCTGGATAAAAGATACAAACAACTTTTATCAGGGAGTTTCGACCAAATTAAACATGAATATGTCTCACAACTTTATCGCCTGGAACAATGGTGCAATTACAAAGATCTGAATGGCCAGTTTACAGGGATGCTAAAATCTGTTACTGATTATGGCAGGTTAAAAATTGAAAAGCAGACAGGCGAAATCAGAGAGTATGCTTATAAAGAGGTCGATTTTATCCTTTAATATCTTTCCATTTCCGGAAACTTTCCATTTCATTAATCAGCATTTCGAGAAACTGTCGTATAGGTTGAGATACCATCATTTTCATCACAGGATTCAGATATGCTTTCAACGAAATCTTAACTTCAGCGGGGGTTTTGCCATTATCAGTTATCACCAGCACCAATGAAAAGTCATTTTTTTTCAGGGCGTCGCCGGTAAAAACCACTTTGTCATACATAATTTTTTCAGCAAGGCGGAAACTCACTGTTCCGAGCATTGATACGCTGAAACTGCATGATTCTTTTTCAGCCTGCCAGTTACTGATTGTCGCCGGTGGAATAAACTGTTCAAAATTCCTGATATCAGTCACAAAATCAAATGCCTCTTCTGCAGTGCATAATAACTTACCGGGCCTGCTTTCAAAGTACGAAGTATTATCCATGACAGGTTATTGCTTCGTTCCCCATATTGAAGGATCCATTCTCCATTTCTTCAATGTATCAACTTCAGACTGACCAATATATCCAGTTTTAACTGCAGTATCAACAAGAACCGAATAATTGCTAAGCGTATTTAAGGCACAATGCTCAGCAGCAAACCCGTCTGATGCTTTTCTAAACTCATAGGTGAATATTGCCACCATACCCAGAACCTCACAACCTGCTCCCTTAAGGGCTCTTACGGCGCTTAGACTGCTTCCCCCTGTAGATATCAGATCCTCAATGACTACAACTTTCTGTCCAACTTCAAAATAGCCTTCAATCTGGTTTCCAAGACCATGCTCTTTTGCTTCTGATCTGACATATATAAATGGCAAACCGAGTTTATCGGCAACCAGTGCACCATGAGCTATTGCGCCTGTTGCAACTCCGGCAATTAATTCTGCCTGTGGGTATAGTTTGTTTACCAGTATAGCAAAAGAATCACGGATATAGGACCTTACCTCGGGAAATGAGAGAGTTTTGCGATTATCGCAATAAATTGGGGATTTCCAACCCGAAGCCCATGTAAAAGGATTTGATGGTTGTAATTTAATTGCTTTAATTTGTAAAAGATATTCAGCTGTTTTTTTTGCACTTTTTTCCATAAGAAAATGTATAAAGTTCATTTTGAAAACAGATTCATAACGATAAGCCCTGAACCTGACCGGATACAAAAATACGGCTTATTCCATAAATTCCATGATACAAAAGAACTTTACAAGCTAATATCTGATTTTCAGTCAGATAAAAACATTCCCTCTATAAATATATATGGAACAGATATTAAACATCTATGGAAGATTTTCAGGATCTATTTTACTGAAGTAGGTGCTGCAGGCGGATTGGTAAGGCACATATCGGGCTGCTATCTTTTTATTGAAAAGAAAGGGAAACTTGACCTTCCTAAGGGGCATATTGAACCAGGGGAAGAACCGGAAGCATGCGCTTTAAGAGAAGTGAAAGAAGAGTGTGGAATCGCTGGTCATACAATCGTTAAACAGTTGGTTCCCAGTTATCACACCTATAGCTGGGAAGGAATTTCATATCTCAAAAAGACAAGTTGGTTTCTGATGAAATATGATGGCGATATGATTACTGAACCTCAGACTAATGAAGGGATCACAAAAGTTGAATGGTTATTGCCTGACGAATTAAATAAGATTAAAAGCACTGCCTGGCTGTCGTTGATGGAACTCATCAACTGTTCAGTTCTCAGGACGTGATATTCTATGCTTCTTCCCCTTTAAATTTTTTAAGATCAATTGCAGCCGGAACAAATCTGGATGCGTCTCCTCCGTTACTTATAATATCACGCACAATAGTCGAATTAATATGAGCGTGTTCAGGTACCGTAAGAAGAAAAACCGATTCAATGCCAGGTGCCATCACTTTGTTTATCTGGGCAATAGCTCTTTCAAATTCAAAATCAGCAGCTGTTCTTAGTCCCCTCAGGATGTAACCGGCACCATTATTTTTACAATAATCAACAGTAAGCCCTTCATACTGATCAACTCTTACTTTCGGTTCATTCTGAAAGACTCTGGTTATCATTTCCTTTCTTGTCGAAAGAGCATAATAACTTTTCTTCAGCGTGTTGGTACCCACAGCAATAATTATTTCATCAAACAGGTCCAGAGCTCTTCTGACAATAGCTTCATGTCCGATTGTGATGGGATCGAAAGATCCCGGGAAAACAGCTATTTTCTTCATTTAAATGATATTTTTTTAGGATTCTTAACCTTTTGCTGCAGGAGTGCAAGTTCGAGGACTCCCATAATTGTTTCGACATAATGAAACCTTAATCCTTTGATATATACTTCTTTAATATCTTCCACGTCTTTTCTGTTATCAGCCGATATTATTATATCCTTTATACTTGCCCGTTTTGCGGCAAGTATTTTTTCTTTGATACCTCCAACCGGTAGAACCTTCCCTCTTAAGGTAATTTCACCGGTCATTGCAAGGTATTTCTTTACTTTTCTTTGGGTGAATGCAGAAGCAATGGAGGTTGCCATGGTTACACCTGCTGAAGGTCCATCTTTAGGAATCGCACCTTCGGGTACATGGATATGAATATTCCAGTTTTCGGAAAAATTATCGGGTAAGTCGAGCATTTCTGCATTTGATTTCAGATATTCAAGGGCGATGATAGCTGATTCTTTCATTACCTCTCCAAGATTACCGGTAAGAGTAAGCTTCCCGTTACCTCTGCTGATGCTGGTTTCCACAAACAATATCTCTCCACCTGCTGCTGTCCATGCAAGTCCCGTAACTACACCTGCCTGATCATTACCGGAATAAAGATCGCGGGTATATTTTGGAGGGCCAAGCATTTCGCTTAGCACTGAAGCTGAAAGAGCAGGATCATATTTTGTTTCAGATGCAATGTTTTTTGCCGTAACCCTTATTATTTTTGCCAGACGTTTATCAAGTTCCCTTACACCTGATTCCCTGGTGTATTTTTCAATAATCATCTCCATCAATTTATTGTCAATAGTAATCTGCTCTTTTCTTACACCATGATTTTCAAGTTGTTTTGGGAAGAGATGTCTTTGTGCAATCTCAAGTTTCTCCTCTACAAGGTACCCTGTTATTTCGATCAGCTCCATTCTGTCTCTGAGAGCTGGACTTATGGTCGCCAGATTATTGGCAGTGGCTATAAATAGCACTTTCGAGAGATCGTATTCCATTTCAAGAAAATTGTCGAAAAAAGTGCTGTTCTGTTCCGGATCAAGGACTTCAAGCATTGCAGAAGAAGGATCGCCTCTGAAATCCTGCCCTACTTTATCGATCTCATCAAGAATAAAAACCGGGTTTGACGATCCGGCCCTTTTTATATTCTGTATTATTCGCCCGGGCATTGCGCCTATATAAGTTTTTCTGTGACCTCTTATTTCAGCCTCATCGTGCAATCCGCCCAGTGACATTCTGACATACTTCCTGTCGAGCGCCTTGGCTACTGACCTGCCAAGAGAAGTTTTTCCAACCCCGGGAGGGCCATAAAGGCATAGAATGGGAGATTTCAGGTCCCCTTTAAGTTTAAGAACAGCAAGGTGTTCGAGTATTCTCTCCTTAACTTCATCAAGACCAAAATGATCCCAGTCGAGAACCCGTCGTGCATTATTAAGGTCGAGATTATCCTGTGTATAAAAGTTCCAGGGCAGATCCAAAAGGGTTTGAATATAGTTTACCTGAACAGAATACTCAGCTGCAGCAGGGTTGAGACGATGCAGCTTATCGAGTTCTTTGTCAAATATCGATTTAACATCATCGTTCCATTTTTTTGTATCAGCTTTTTTTCTATATTCTTCAACCTCCTTTTCAACAGGATTGCCTCCCAACTCATTCTGAATGGTCTTCATCTGCTGATGGAGCAGGAACTCCCTCTGTTGCTGATCGAGATCACTTTTAACTTTTGACTGCAGTTCGTTTTTAAGTTCCAATACTTGAATCTCCTGGACTAAAAACTCCAGCAGAATAAATCCTCTGTCGCGCAAGCTGTTAATTTCCAATAACTTCTGTTTATCCTGAACTTTGATATCAGTATTGGAACAGATGAAATTAATAAGGTATGTGTTATTTTCGATGTTTTTGATGGCGAAAGAGGCTTCCGGGCTGATATTCGGATTTATCTTAATAATCTTAAGTGACAGATCTTTCAGTGAACCTACGATAGCATCAAAATCTTTATTCCGAATTTCCGGTTTTATTTCAGGTATTACTTTTACTTTAGCAACAAAATAGGGATCGTCAGAAACAAGTTCATGCAACATCATTCTTTTTCGTCCCTGAATAATTGCTGTTGTGGATCCGTCGGGCATTTCAAGAAGCTTAACTATCTGACCAATAGTGCCGATAGAGTGAAGATCCTGAAAATTAGGGTTTTCAATATCAGGATCTTTTTGAGCTACGGTTCCTACTATCTTGTCGTTGCGGTATGCATCTTTTATCAGTTGGATTGATCTGGGACGACCAATGGAAATCGGAAGAACAACACCAGGGAAAAGCACTGTATTTCTTAGTGAAAGTATTGGAATAGTTTCCGGAACGTCAACATCCTCAAGTTCGCCATCATCACCATCGGCAATAATAGGAATTATATCCCCTTCTCCATCAAGAATATCCGGAATTAGTATCTCGCTGACAGGTTTCCTGAATTTGTTTTCCATCTGGTATTTTACTCCTTAATTTTGCCTCCGGCACCTACCTTAGGCTTTTTACATTTTCATATTATTGTCAACCACACCTCATCCACCTTTTGTCAGTGCGCTTCAACTGCTCATCCAATAATTTTGCACTTTTGTCTTTTTACTTTCTTCATCCACTGTAGCTTTAGCGAAGGTGGATTGTCTTTTACATAATGTTCTTCCAGAAAGTGCCAAAATTACATAATATTTTTACAACTGATGTGAAATCAGGCAATGCAATGATTGTGCCACAGAATATTGAAAAAAAAAGCCCCCGGACAGAGGGCTTTTATCTGGTTTATTTTATCATTTATTTCTTTTTCCCAATATGATCCTTATAGCGGTTCATAAATTTATCAACACGGCCGGCAGTATCAACAAGTTTCATTTTACCGGTATAAAAAGGATGGGATGTGTTGGAAATTTCAAGCTTGATAAGCGGATATTCATTCCCATCTTCCCATTTAATGTTCTCCCTGGACGGTGCAGTTGACTTACTCAGAAAAGAATATCCATTTGACATGTCCTGAAATACAACAAACCTGTAATTGCCCGGATGAATTCCATTTTTCATTGCTATATATTTTTATCCTTTATTATCTAAATAAATTCCCCCCAAATAGGGTTTGCAAAAGTAATTAACATTATTTAAAATGCAAAATGAATTGCAAAATTATTGATTTTGTCGTGGATGATCTCTGTTAAACCTTCTTTCTTCTGTCACTTCGTCTTTATACCTTATAAAAGGAAGTTCATTATTAATGAGGAACCTATAAGTAATATGAGTAGCTGTTTTCGTCGCACCAAGGGCTTCATATATTGCAATCATTTTAGGGTTAAAGTCTCCCACCCATGACAGTTCCATCTCTTTAAACCATGGTTTCTTTTTAAACACTTCATAAAGTTGTAAAAAGATTGCTGATTCTACCCCACTATTCTGATGCGTCGGGTGAACACCTCCCACCACTGCTCTCACTCTGGTCATCTTATGTGTCATCTTGAAATATAAGAATCGCGTCAGATTCCAAATATGCAGTTTCCCGTTAAAATGCTTAAGTATCTGGTTCAGATCGGGAAAGAGAATAAAGAATGCAATTGGTATATTATTAAAATAGGCAAACCATATAAGTTCTTCATCAACGAAAACTTTTGCCTCTTGAAGAGATTCCTCAAGAAATGCAGGATCGAGAGGTGTAAAATCTTCTTTAAATACCGACCATGTAGAGTTGTAAATTTCTACAATATCGTTTACAAATTTTTCTTTATCTCTGAACTCAAAATGGTGCAATGAATAACCTGGTCTTCCGGAGAGCCAGTCGGCAATTTTCATCATCCGTTCAGGAAACTGTACTATCACATTATCAGCTCCTCTAATGTTCCTGCGGTAAGAATATTGTTCAAAATAATTTTTAAAACCATACTCCTCAAAAAAAACTCTGTAATATTTTTTATGATATGGCATTCCGTACGCCTGTTGAATGAATCCTTCAATCAGGAGTCCCCAGTTATTATCATTCTCGCCAAAATTTATTGGTCCGTCCATAGCTTCCATACCCCGGGCCGCAAGCCATTCCCTGGCTATATCAAAAAGTGTAAAAGCATCTTCTCTCTTTTCTATAACCTCAAAAAAACCAACTCCTCCAGTAGGCTGTTTGTTTGCGGATGATCTTACATTGTCAATAAAGGCAGCTATTCTTCCGACAGTATTACCATCATCATCTGTCAGTATCCAGCGGATTGCTTCACCATGGATAAGAGTACGATTTTTTGCCGGATTAAAAACAGATTCAATAACAGAATCAAGTTGACAGACCCAATTCGGGTCCCCTTTATATAAGTATTTTGGAAGATCGATAAACTTCTTTTTATCATATTTTGTTTTAACCTCAACTACTTTCATTATATATAGTTATATGAGAATCAGCTATCTGTCAGCTAATTCCATCAGCTTATCGTTATTAACTGCAAATATAGACAGATTTTTATAACCTTTAGACGGAAGCTTTTCCCTAAAATTCCCTCTGGGCAATTTCTTAACAGTTGCCCTTTATTACCTTTTTTAATATATATCAATTATCCTGTGGTCAATAAGGATAAAAAGGATTCCGATAAGACAAGAATAGAGAGCAAATATTTTTAATGGTATATATTCTGCCGGTTTGATTTTCATTTTAAACCAGACATATCCCACCAAAAATGCATTGCTGACCACATAAGCAATAAATGTCGAGACTGCAACACCAACAAGTTTATAACCCCATTTTAGCATAAGCAGGCTCAAAGAAATGTTTACAACAATTTCAATTATGGCAGCAATCAGAGTTATGTGAGTTTTCTTTCTTCCTACAATTATTGTTTGTGGAAAAACAAGCCGTGGTATAATGAGCAACGCATACACAAGAAAAATGCCTGAACTTTTCTCAAAATCCTGGTTGAACATTATCGGAAAGATCCAACGTGCAATCAGCATCATAACCATTGTGGCAGGGAAAAGAATGTGCATAAGTTTCCTTGATTTGATTCTTATCGTCTCCAGTGATTCCTTCATCTTTTCACGGGTTGAAAATTCCGAAAGCATAGCAGCATTCAGTCCGTTTGCAAGCATGAGCACCAGAGGAAATTCTTTTGCCCCATATCGGAAGACAGCAAATGTAGCCGGATCCCTGTAGAAGGCTGAAATAATTATACCATCGATATACTGCCCTGATCCGCTTATAAGGGTAGCAATTATCAATGGAAGACCCAGGTAAAGATGCTCCTTCATAAAATCGACCGATATCTTCAATTCGGTGTACCTTCGTAACAGTATTATCAGCCATATCCATCGGAACCCGGTAATCAGGAGTAATCCGTAAATTGACCAGATTATATCCTTGCCTGATAATATTGGTGTAATAATAAAGATCAACTGCGCCGTAAAAGTATATAACCCGTATTGAAAAATCCTATAGGAACGGTTATTGAGGAGATAGATATACTCGATAAGACAAACCGGGCTGCTTAAGAGAATATAAAGTAATAACAGATTTATATACGGTACGTTTCCCCTGTTATGAAAGATAGAAAAATAGCCTTTTACTGAATGACCAAAAATAAAAAAAAGCAGGCTGAATAAACACAACAGCAGGAATGCATTAAAAACTTCAGGTGATTTGTCTATTCCGTTATCACCCATTTTCCTGTAGGTCTTATTCCTGTGATAAAGAGGAAGTAAAGACTGAATTATTCCGGTTACCCAGAAGAATGTCATGAGCCCGCTGATGAACATAAACATTTCCCATTCTCCGATATCGGCTTTGCTAAGGTGGGAAATCTTGTACTTTGTAAAAATAATGCTGATAATGAAGAAAATAACCGGCTTCATCAACTGGAAAAGTTGAAGCCCCGAAATATTGTCTATAAATTTTACTTTTTTCAAAACAAAACAAATAACAAACAGGCTCCTGCGTTCAACAAGTTTTATTTATTAATAATTGTTGCAGAAGGTTCATTTTTAAATGAACTGTTCAAAGATAGTAATTGACTGCAGGATGAGAAAATAAAATTAAAATTTTGTGAAATAGAAATTTTGCCCTTATTTTGCACTCCTGAAACGGTGGATGTAGTTCAGTCGGTTAGAACGTCGGATTGTGGTTCCGAAAGTCGTGGGTTCGAGCCCCATCTTCCACCCTAAGTCATACAAAGTTTCTCATTATCAGGAATCTAAAGAATTGAATATTGACGCTGCGCCAAAATTGGTCTGAAAAAGCTTCGACTCTCTGAAGAGATGTATCCGTTCAAAAAAGCAAGGCTCAATGACTGCGCTGGAAATCTTTCTGGCAGATGGTACATAGAGTTTTCTGCATGGGATGCCCAAAAATCAAAATTAGTTCGAAAACGTTACTATGTGGTATAAAATTTGATTCGTTTTCAATAATCAAACTACCAACTGTTTGTACATTATTACCCCATTCCAGCGCCGGTTGAAAGATCAAAGGACTGTATGCGTTAATTACCGGTCTTCCGCTTTTAATCTGTTGTTGTATAGGAGATGTTTTGAAATCAACTTTTGTCTGGACATCTTCTTTCCAGAATTCTACGATTGCTGACTTTGTCAGTGCCCAAAATACTTTATAGAAAATGGCATGAGTCAATGAATTAAAAGCTCTGCCCAATCTTGGTAAAGAATAAAAAAGTATGGATGGATAATCTTTAGTTGCAACTACAGGAAACGGATTTAATAAAATACTTTTTGTATTGTTGACTTGTGCAATGAAATATCCAATTGGCATTCCCGGATGAAAAACAATAAGATCTGCATCCTGACAAGCATTCCATATTTCCCTCTGCGTCTTAATCATAAGGGTTTTCAGATGCTTAGACCCTTTTAAATGGCTTATGATAAATTTAAGAGGATTGCTGCCTTTTGCAAATTCCTGAACATGGCTGTTTCCTTCCATTAATTCCTGAATGTTTACATCGAGTGCATAGAAATTTAATCCATAATTTATAACATAATCTTCTTCATTTTTTGCTGAAACAATCAAAACATCATATCCTGCTTTTTTCAGACCAAGTCCAAGCGATATAAATGGCTGCAAATCACCTCTTGAACCAACTGTTGTAATTACTATTTTCATATTTCTTTTTCTTTTCTTTTTTCGTTTATACAATAACCTATAACTTACCTATTTGAGTATAAAATTGCATTTTGAATTTAAAACCTGTCTGCAAAAACCGGAGTGTCTCGTCCTGAAAAAACCTTACACAATTGGTCCTTCCCATTTTAAACTTGAAGAAATTGACCACTCAAAGCCGGAGTTAAACCCTTGTTTTTTTGTCGTGCAGGTTCATTTACATCTGGAAGGTCTTATGTTGTCAATCTGTTTGGTTTTGGATTCTGGCTATTGATATATACCTTTTGCATTATAATATCAGAGACCTCAAATACCAGTTAATAATGACATTTTCATTTCTTATCATAAATTCTGACATAATCGAGCTCGCATATTGTCGGCCATCTGGTAGTGCTATCAGGCGATCCAGCCCAGACATTGGCAATCTCAGGAGTTACCATTATGTACATAGAACTGTAAATATAATTTGGTATACTCTTTATTTCGGCTCCATCAAGATACCAGCTAATTTTGGTGGAAGTCCACTCTAATCCATAGACATGGAAGTGGTCGATGGTAACATCGGGTACTGTGGTCATATAATCATTTAAACTTCCATGTTGAGTCATATATACATTGGTGATTGGATTCGTTCCATTACCAACTACTTCAACAATGTCAATTTCACCTGAACCTTCATTACTACTTTGAACCATCCAAATTCCCCAGTGTTGTGATTTGGAAATGTCAAATTTTGCCCTGATTTCCCAGTAACCATACAATTGAGAATGATTCGCCTGTCCGCTGATCATCCCTCCAATATATGGCTTATGATCGACCTTTGAAGAATCTATTGGAGGAGTTTGCATTCCATAAAGCCTGAGAGTTGAATCTGTCCCGGTTGTTTCATGAAGGATCTTGCTTACACGCGGATAGAAAGTTTTGTAGCACTGATCATTATTCCCTAACAGGAAGTGAATGTTCCATCCCACATAGTAAGTCGCCCAGTTTTGCAATCCGGATGGAGGACAAAGCGTATCCAGTGAAAGCTTGTCGAAATTGTCTTCAAATAACAAAGTCCTGGTAGTGACAGAGTCATTTGTCTGTTTTTTACAGGACAATGCTGCAATTGAAAACAATCCCAAAAGAAGAATAACTTTCATAAGAATAAATTACCATAAAATTAAACGTATAAATTAATAATATTACATGATTTCATGCTTGCATGTTTAAAATTAAACAAAGATCAATGGAAATTAACACCATTCTGGTCTTTATTCTAAGAATTGGAATTATTGATATAATTTGAATGGTCTAATAATGTTATTACTTTTTTTGATTACAATAGGGTCCTAAAGCAAATAACAGGATTTACATTTGTCATACTTCCTAAAGATAAGTTATGCTTCAGATATAACAGGCTTAAAAAAATCTTAATAAAATTGCATCAGTTAATATTATAAAATCATCCGGAGAGTACGTCAATGAACTGCCACTTTTAAAATAAATCTTATCGTTGTTCTTGTTCAGTATAGTGTTTAGTAGCTTCTTCGGCATGATGTGATGCTATTTTTAAATGTCCATATACTAAATGAGTAAGGTGAGCAGAATTCTATAGGTGATATTCATGAGCCATTTTGTGCTGTTCGGCTGCCTATTTAAAATAATAGACAGCATTTTTGTGAAAGTCAAGAGTTTCCATAATTATTATTGTTTTTACAAGTTAATTTATAATTCGGATGGATTTGTTACATTCTTATACAGAAAGTGTTAAATTATTGCTAATAGATTGTACTTTTTTTCTCAATTAAAAGATTTTCCGCAAAAATCATAACAGTGTCAGATTCATATCTGTTATATATCTGAATATCATTTGCAATACAAATCTATTACCATTTTAAATCTGATTTGGTTCTATTAGTCAGGCTGCTTTTTATGTTAGTAGGATAAAAGATCATTGAATAAGTTTAAATCTAATACCTTTAAGTTTTTGAATTTTGAAAGGAATTGGGTAATCATTAATGAATTGAATAAAATGCAATATAAAAATATAATACTAGCCTCATTGACCTTATTTTGCTTTAGATCAACAATACTTAATGCACAAGCTTTGAAAGATATTAACGGTAATGTTTACAAAACTGTAACCATCGGTACACAGGTTTGGATGGCGGAAAACCTGAGAACTACAAAGTGTAATGATGGCACAGCCATTTCATTGGCTATTGATGATAAGGCATGGAAAGTCCTGAAACGGGGGCAACTTATGAAAGTGGATTTACTGCTTTTCCTAGAGGAAGTCGTAACAATGATGGCGCATTCAACTAATCCGGTACCAATGTTCTCTTATTTAGCTCCAATGATTGTTGGTGGAGTTCTACCAAACTCTCTGAATAAGAGTATTAAGGGAATAATAAAATCCAGGTATGAAAAATAAAGGTATCATATTAATAAGAACATTTATTTTAGTTTTAATGAATATTTTTATCACAGAAGCTTATACTGCTGTGCCTGCTCCAGTTAATGATGTGTACAATGGAAGGAGAGGTTCCTCTTTTAATGATAATTGGAAATTTCAAATAGGAGATGTCAGTGGTGCTGAAAATATTAGTTTTGATGATTCTGCATGGAGAAAACTTTCATTGCCCCATGATTGGAGTATTGAGCAGCCCTTTAATCAGAGTTCAGCTGCAGGCAGTGGTGGCGGTTATCTTGACGGAGGAATTGGCTGGTACAGAAAAACCTTTTATTTGCCTGATTCCACTTCCGGAAAAAGAGTCACCATTCAGTTTGAAGGAATCTATATGAATAGTACTGTTTGGATTAACGGTCAGGAATTAGGTACACGACCCTATGGTTACAGCACATTTGAGTATGATTTGACCCCTTATATCAAAACAGGTTCAACCCAGAATGTAATTGCTGTAAAAGTGAATAATAACCAGCCCAATAGCCGGTGGTACTCAGGTAGCGGAATTTACCGGAATGTTTGGCTTACAGTGACCAACCCGGTACATGTTGCTTATTGCGGCACCTTTGTTTCAACCCCATCGGTGAGCGAATCCTTTGCTGTTATATCAGCTGTCACGCGGGTACAAAATCATTCAACTTCAATACAAATAATCACCGTAGTTACAACTATCTATGACCGTTTGGGAAATGGTGTTTCTACTAGTACAAGTGCACCATCAACGATTGAGATTAATGGTGAAAACACAATTGGCTTAAAACTGAATATTACTGACCCTGTTTTGTGGTCAATCTCAAATCCTTATCTCTATACAGTAAAAACACAAGTTTTCGTTAATAAGAAAATAGTTGACATTTTTATGTCAACATTGGGTGTCCGCTCTTTATCAGTTAATCCTAAAACAGGTTTCTGGTTAAATGGTCAGAATATTAAACTTCACGGGGTTTGTATGCACCATGACTTAGGAAGCCTTGGAGCTGCTCAGAACTATCGTGCATTAGAACGTCAGGTTGAAATATTAAAGTCATTTGGATGCAACGCTATCCGGACTTCTCACAACCCTCCAGCTCCCGAGTTGCTTGATATATGCGATCATTTAGGTTTAGTAGTAATGGATGAAGCATTTGATTGTTGGGAAACAGGTAAAAACACAAACGATTACCACTTATTTTTTGATACATGGGCGCAGCAGGATGTTCAGGATTGGGTTCGGCGCGACCGCAACCACCCGTCTGTCGTGATGTGGAGCATAGGTAATGAAATACCACAGCAAGGGGACGCTAGTGGGTACACAATAGCACAGAAACTTATCAACTGGGTCCATAAGGATGATATAACACGACCCATTACTCAGGCTTTGAATTATGAGGCTTTGTTAGGCCCTTTATTAGGCATAGTTGGTTATAATTATGCTTCGGGAGGAACTTATGATAATGACCATAATAGTAATCCCACATGGGTAATTATGGGCAGTGAAACATCATCGGCCTTAAGGACGCGTGGAGTTTACCAGTTACCTGTAAACCAGAATATACTCACATCAGCCGATATGCAGTGTTCAAATTATGACAATTCGGTAGTTCCATGGGGCAATAGTGCTGAAGATTCATGGGAATTTGATAAAATGCGTCCTTATGTTGTTGGCCAATTCATCTGGACCGGATTCGATTATATTGGTGAGCCCACTCCTTACGGCTGGCCAGCCAAAAGCTCATATTTTGGGATTGTCGATATGTGTGGTTTCCCAAAAGATATTTATTATTTCTATCAAAGCCAATGGACATCGAAACCCATGGTTCATTTATTGCCACATTGGAACTGGTCAACGGGCGATACAATTCCGATCTGGTCTTATTCCAACTGTGACAGTGTTTATTTATATGTCAATGGATTTTTTTTTGGTGGGGAAAAACGTAGTACTACTAAACCTTATCATTCAGAATGGAAAGTACCGTTTGAAGTGGGCAAAATAAAAGCTCTTGCATTTAATAATGGTATTATGGTTTCAAGCGATAGCATAACTACTGCAGGAATAGCTTCAAAAATAGGTTTAAAGTTGGATAGGGATACCATTCTGGCTGACGGCTGCGATCAGGCATTTATTGAAACTGATATAATGGATGCCAATGGTATCCTTGTTCCCGACGCAAGCAACCAGATTAATTATTCAATCAGTGGACCTGGTAAAATTGTTGGCGTTGATAATGGTAACCCTATCAGCCTGGAATCATTTAAAGCTTCATATCGTCAGGCCTTCAATGGGAAATGCCTTGCTATTGTCCAGTCTACAGGCACTGAAGGACAGATTGTATTAACAGCCTCGACTTCTCCTGTCTTAAATAATGTGGCATTACGTAAACCTTCTCATGCCGACTCTGAGGACATTTACTCTTTAACAGACATTGCAGTTGGGAAAAATTCTACATCAGACAGCCAGCAGGGAAATAACCCGACATCGGCAGGAAATGACGGTAATAATGATACACGCTGGTGTGCCAATGATGATAATACGGGCCATTGGTGGAAGGTTGACCTTGGGGCAAACCATAATATTATTGGTACTGAAATAGTATGGGAACATACTAGCGATTATCAATATAAAATTGAAACATCAATTGATAATTCATCTTGGACACAAGTGATCGACAAAACATCTAATTTAATCGCATCTCAAACAATGGACGATAATTTCACAGAAACAGCAAGATATGTAAGGATTACTATAACTGGAGGTTTAAATAGTGGAAACTGGGCAAGTTTCTTTGAATTTAAAGTTTTCGATGGTACATATTCTATATCATCCAAAAAAAATATAGCTTCAGCCGGCAATGATGGAAACATTAATTCATACTGGAGTGCTGCAGATGGAAATGCAGGACATTCATGGGCTGTCGATCTGGAATCAAATTTAAATCTTACCGGGAGTCAGGTAGTCTGGCTGACGTCCGATATAGCTTATAAATATAAAATTGAAACCTCTGCAGATAGTACCAACTGGATGTTGGCATCCGACAAAACAAATAATAACAGCGCTTTGCAAATCGAGACAGATAATTTCAATATAACTGCAAGATATGTGCGGATTACTATTACCGGTGGCACAAGCAACACTAATAAAGCAGCTTTTTCTGAATTCAGGTTGTTCGATGGGTCATATACCACATTTAACCCGGCATTTGTAACAATAAATTGTGTGAAACCAGAATGTACGACCTGCCAGGTTGATAGCATTCTGATCAAGCCATGGGTCAATGTAAATAATGCTGGATGGCAACAATCGGGATCAGCATTGCTCTGCAAAGGAGGAAATGTTTCATTCAGCACATTATCATCCGATACAACCGGATGGTTATGGAACGGTCCGGATGGATACCTGGCAAATACAATGCAGATCAACCTTGAAAATATTCAGTTAAAAGATACTGGCATATATAAGGTGACTCATAAGAATACTTTTTTTAACTTCAGTTTAAATCTTGTTAAGGATACTATTTCTCCTTTTATTGAAATCAATGAAAAACCATTCATATATGGGAATACTGCGACTGTCATGACAGGCGATACTGTTATTCTCAGTCCCATGCCACCTGATTCTGTAGGTTGGAAATGGTCATGGACTGGACCAAATGGATTTTCATCTACATCAAGAGCTGTAAAAATTGCTGCCAATGATACAATTCAGACTGGCATCTATACATCAAATGGTTCAGATGGATTTGAATGTGGAACAGTTTCACAGATTTTTAGCATAACTGTCGAAAAAGGAACAGGTATTCCTGTAGTTGAATCAGCAAATGATATAGAAATATATCCGAACCCTTCACATAACGGAATATTTAATCTGAAAAACTATGAAAGTTGTAAAATCTCCGTCTATAATCTTATGGGATATCTGATATGCGAGAAAATAGAAAACATTGGTGAAAATGTTCTTGATCTTTCCCAGCAACCCAGAGGAATTTATATCATCAGGCTTCTTTCAGATAAAACAAAAAGTATCAAAAAAGTTGTTATTCAATAAAAATAAGGCACGACCCTGAATTTGTCATCCTGGCAGGTTTTTTGCATTTATCTCTCTTCTCCAGTACTTTGAATTTTGAAACTTCTGAACCCTGAAGACTAAAATTCTCAAAAATCTGATCCTTTCAGAATGGATTCCTGTTTTCGATTATCTTCTCCATAAGTCAATATAGGTGGAATATTTTTCCAAAATTTTTCAGGCTGAAATTCCTTTGGTAATTTGTTGGTCAAAGCAATATTCCAAACTAATACTGGTACAGTTAAGACGAAACAGTTCAATAGGTATTTTTGAATGAGAATAAAACTCATAATTCTGCATTAAAATTTTGTGCATTTTATTCACATTTCCAAGTCATTATGTATTGCAATTCATCGATTGAGTTGACATTTTCTTTTGCACGTTTAAGCCATCTTCCTGATAATCCATTTTGTAAAGAAGCTAATTCGAAATGAGACATTGCAATGCCCATATCAATATCATGTAATCCTCTTAACTCGTACCTTTTGTTAATTATTTTTTTAAAGAAATGAAATTCATTGGCCTTATCATCAAAAAACACTCTCCATGGTTGGGTATTCCCTGATGATGGTGCTAACCTTAGCATATCCAGAGAATCAGAATAATTCTTTGCATATTCACTGGTTAGCGGTGCTTTCGATTTGTAATTGAAAAATAGTTTTTCCCAACTCTGTCTGTTTGAAGCATTAATAGTGAATCTTACAAATTTATCTTGATATGTTTGCCTGTCTTCAGAATATCCGATAATAATTATACTTGGTATTTCATAACCATCTTCAATGGATACTTCATTAAAATAAGTGTGGTCAAAATATCCAATCCAGCATGTTGAGATGTTCATTTCTGTGGCTTTTAGTATTACCCTTTCCATAAGGTATCCATAGTTCACCCTTGATGCTACAGTAGATTTTGACGTTCCCAGAATATAGGTACTGTGCCCCTTAATCATTCCATAATTTAGTTTCATTTGCTTATCAGAATTATTCTTTTCAATGATTCTGAAATTTACAACCTCATTTTCTAACCCTTTATTATTCTCGATGATGAAACTTTCGAGGTTTTTCTTATCAGCAGGTGTTACTGAAACATGACTATATGTCCTGCATGATTTCCGTTTTTTAATTATCTCAATAATGTCCATATTCTGTCTTTTTTTATGATGCTCAACAATTCAATAAATGTATACAGTTTTGGCTATTTATGACATAGACTAAACCAGTACAAGATGTAAAACTCATATTCATTTCTCTCCGATATGGACTCGCTGGCTGATTCTGATGTTTTTATAACCCTCATATTTTAACCCTGCACCAACTATTATTTTTTTGAACTCTTTGGTACTGTACATTTTCACATGTCCCCGATCTATCAGATGACTGAGTTTATCTATAATTTTAATCATCCAGAAATCAGCAGTCGGATCAAGTATATAGACTTTCCCTCCTGTTTTGAGAAGCCTGTTCATTTCTTTCAGTGCTTTATCAGGATGCAGGTAATGATGGAAAGAGTTAGTACAAATGACAGCATCAAATAAATTATCATCAAGAGGAATTGATTCCGCATTGGCTTTTATAAAATGAAAGTTTCCTCTGTTCTGAAAATTTTCTTTCGCTTTTTCAATCATCTTAGCAGATAAATCAACACCATAAAAAGAACCTTTTTCGCCGATTAACAGAGCAGCTTGTCCCAATGCCCATCCTGTTCCACAACCAATGTCAAGTAGAGAAAAGTCTTCCCTGATGTTTAATAAAGAGATAACATCACTTTGTCCTTTTCTTAAATAATAATTCCTCCAGGTATTATCATCAAGTGAATGTGCCCATTTATCCCATTTTGCTTCATTTAATTCAATGTGCTTTGATTCTTCCATTTTTAATCTTTTTTATTCATGTTATTTGTCGTTTTATATTTCGAATAGGCCAGGAAAGACAGGGCAGAAAGAGCAATAACAACTATGTAGACAAATGGAGGCACCGCTACAGAGTCACCGGATGCATACGAATGAAGTCCCGAGAGATAGTAGTTCACACCAAAATAGGTCATCAGTACCGATGAAAAGGCAAAAAGAGAAAGCAGGTTAAACGTAAAGATATCTTTCATTCCCGGAATCATACGTGAATGTATTACAATACTGTAGATTATAATTGTAATAAGCGACCAGGTCTCCTTGGGATCCCATCCCCAGTATCTTCCCCACGATTCGTTTGCCCATACCGCACCGAGAAAAGTTCCAATTGTCAGAAAATAAAGCCCCAGGGTAAGAGTCTTATAATTGATAATTGTCAGCTCCTCAATAGTATCTGCAATCCTTTCGCGGTTATTATCATTCGACAATACCAGAAGTATCAAAGTTATAAGTCCAAGTATTGCACCAAGCCCCAGGAATCCATAGCTTCCGGTAATTACCGACACGTGAAGTGTGAGCCAGTACGATTTTAGAACCGGTACAAGGTTAGTTATTTCGGGATCCATAAAGCTCAGATGAGCAACCATAAGAGTCATGGAGGCCAGGACTGCAGTTGCTGAAAGTGCAAATGCCGATTTGCGACTGAAAATAAATCCTGCCAAAAGTGTAACCCAGGAAATAAAGATCATCGATTCATATCCATTACTCATTGGTGAATGTCCCGCAATATACCATCTGATGCCCAGCCCGAAAGTGTGAAACATGAACCCGATAAAAAGCAACCATCCCAGGATTCTGACGAGTAATGAAGTCACTTTTCTTCCCCTGATCACCATGGTAATCAACCCGATAAGCATTATCAATCCGACAGTCGCATAATACGGGAAGAGCTTTTCAAAGATGCTGAGTTTATAATAAATCAATTCCGCGTTGATTTTTGATTCTGAAGGTAGATTATACCCGGCAAATCTGGCCTGATAGCCGGTTATTGCTCCTGTCAGTTGCTTAATTGCATTGGTATTATTTGTTCTCAATGCGTCCGCAAAAACCGGAATTATCTTTATCAGAAAGAGGGAATCTTCTTTACTTCCGGCTTTCTGAAGTACATCCTGTGGTGATCCCCAATCAGATGTTCCGTCCTTCAGTGGAAATAATTTTAAAAAATCACCTTTATAGATCATATAGACAATATTCACCCTTTCGTCGATTTTCATGAACTCTTTATCAATCTTGCTCCTTTGGTCCGGAGCCTTCGAATAAGCATTATTAACCTCTTCAGATATTTTGTACGATCCATTACCATTCAGGTTGACCAGGTCAGAAAATGAAGCATATTTTCCTCTGATACCCAGCTTGTTCTGTATATCTTGGTTGGAAACACTTATCAGGGGAACATCTTTCCAGCTATTAAAATCAAGATACAGCCCCAGGAAGACCTGCATTGATGTGAGACCTTCAAACTCATTCTTCCTGGCAACTTTCCGGAGAATTTCGTTGCTTAATGTAAATAATGGCTTGGTTCTGCCTTTCTGATCCTGAATGAGTACTTTGCCAAACTCTTCTGATACTGACTTATCAGGAATCAGTTTTTGGGCATTAACACTTGTAAGTCCTGATAAAAAAAGGATTACAATTATTAAAGGAATAGTTTTCCGGATGGTGGAATTCCAGTACCCGGGGTTAATTTTATGAAATACTGAGTTCTTATTCAGCAATGACAGAATAATAAATATAAACAGAAGTGCATAACCTGTATATGTTACCAGCATACCTGGCTTATCGCGATTAACTGACAGGATTGTACCTTTTTCATCACGGTCGAAGGAGGATTGATAGAATCGGTATCCTTTATATTTGAGGATATTATTCATGAAAATCATAAAAGGTTTTTCTATGTTTTCATTCTTATCGAGAAGAATAACATCGCTCTTATAACCTGAAGGACTTGCAGAGCCAGGGTATCTCTCCAAAACAAAACGATTAAGTTTTATTGCGAAAGGAAGCATAGTTGGCTTTGAGCCATAGATTATTTCAACTGTTTTCCCATCTATTACACAGGAGCCGGTGGCAATTTTTTCAGTTTCCTTGTCCCACAAACAGAGTGTTGCCGATTCTTTTTCACTAAAAAGATGAAATATAAAGGCATTCTCTCCTGTATTCTGTTCTTCAGGTTTTACTGCAACAGCTTTTATAGTACCATTCAAGGACATTTGCTGCGGCACAATTTTAATATCATGAAATGTAATAATTTGCATCTGTTTTAATTTTACCGGTTTTCCTGTTTCCGGAAAAGTGACCGCCTGCGTCATCATATTCATCTCGCCAAGATCGAATCGGGATCTTATAAAAAAAGAACCTGAATCGACCGAAATATTCAGATCAGCCTTCTCACCAGATGCAAACCCTATCGAGATTCCGTTTGTAGTTTTTAAGTCACCCTTTTTAAGAATGAGAGTTTCTCGAGATGTCATTTCTTTCGTTACAAGCAGTGAAATAATGGGCTCTCCTTCAGGGCTATCGGTAATCGTTTCTGAAGCATTGGGGATGATTTTTGCAAGGACCAGGTCATAATTCCTGCCATCGGTCTTTATTACCTTTTTAAAATTATCAGCTGAAATTGAGGTCATTGAATATTTTTCAAATTGACTGGTGATAATAGCTCCATTATTATCTTTAACAGAATATCCAATATATTTTTCATTTGAAAAACACTCTTTTTGCTCCTCACCTTCCCGTATATGCATTGTCCCTTCCCAGCCAAAATACCTTGTTATGCCTGCTCCGATAATCATAAGAATAAAAGAAAGATGAAAGAGAGCGACTGTAAGTTTAGTTTTCCTGAAGAGTTTAAATATTACTATCTGTCCAAAAAGGTTGACAGCAAGCAAAAATAATATCAGTTCGAACCACCTGGTATTATACACCATACTGTATGCAGCAGGTGACCCAAAGTCATTTTCGATGAATGTTGCAGCTGCCATCGCAACAGCAAATAATAGCAGTAAAACTCCCATAAAAACAGGAGAAAAAAGAAATTTTATATATTTTATATATTTCATAGTATCAATCTGTCAGATATTTTAAATAAGCATTGAGAAGTTCAAAGATGGAAAATTCCGTGTACTCTGAACACGGGACAAGATACTTTTATATTTTCAACTTCCGGCTGCAATGCATTTTAACTTTTTCGTGAAACGTGAACAAGTCTCCCCATTTATGGAAGCAAATCTCGCAACTATATCTTAAATTTACCACTGCCATGTTCCTGTTTTCAGGAACTCAAAATCAGGGGCTTGAAACATAATGTTAAACAAAACCGAAAAAAGTTACCCTTTTAATTAATAAATATTGTTAATACTATATCTAACAATTACATATAACATAAATAGCCTTTTACAAGATGCTAATATACCAAAGGTTTTTAGTATATTGCAAAAAGAAATCTTAATGAATAAACCAGTTATGAAAAGCCTTATCAGATTAATTTCAGTTCTTTTTTCTTTTGGATTTCTGCTTGCAGCTTGTGAAGGACCTATGGGTCCTGCCGGTGCAGCCGGGATAAATGGAATAGATGCAAATGCTACCTGTACGCAATGCCACAATTCAGCAGGAGTTGATTCTGTAAGTACCGAATATGCATATTCAAAACATTCTTATGGCGATGCAAATTTCGAGGAAGTCGGAAGTACAAGCTGTGCCCCATGTCATGAATCAGAAGGGTTTAAATATGTTGTAACGAATAATGTTTCAACAGTTTTCTCAATTGTTCCGCCGGCAACTACATATTCAAATCCTTATGCAGCATCTTCCAGTACATCGTACGGACCAATGCAATGCGAAATGTGTCATTTCCATTTACATACAACTTATACATTTGCTGATTTTATGCCTCTGACAACTACTGCTCCTGTTCCTATGACCTTTTTAGGAGGGGCACAAACCATTAACCTGACACAGGAAGGAGGCATAAGCAATTTATGTGTTAAATGTCATCAGCCCCGTCCTTTCACAGATTCAAATACTGATAAGAATGTGTTGAATTATGCGGGACTCGTAAGCAATCCAAATGCTGTGTTCTACGACGCAGCTCAATCGAATAGTCTGAATGTTCTTAAACCCAGTTATAGAACAAGTACTCATAATGGTACTATTGCTGCAATATTCGCAGGCATTGGCGGTGTGGAATTCGGAACCGGATATTCCAATTCTGCTCATACAACTGTAGCTTCGTGCCAGGATTGCCACATGGCGCCAATGACAGGAAAAGCCGGCGGGCATACATTTTTTGTGCAGGGAAATTTTAACGGGTGTAATGTTACAGGTTGTCATGGGGCAAATCCGATTTCTTCTTCAACCACATTATGGCAACAAACCAGGACTAATACCAAATCGCTCCTTGACAATTTAGCTGCAAATTTAACTATTGGAGGCGTTGATATTCTGGGCAGAAATGGAGATGCTACTTCAAACCTCTGGGCCGGACTTACTACTAATAACTATGATGGAACTTTGAATATTTATGACCCCGTCAATAATCCTGCCGGCCCTACATATAATACAACCTTGTTTCAGAATCCTAGTACTTCGGGCTTTACTGCCGCACAGATTGCACTTAATAGTTCGTTACCAAAGCTTACTCTGACAAATGCTCAAATGGGAGCTATTATAAACTTCCAGTTATGTCTCAGAGAATTCAGTTTAGGTATTCATAATACTGCGTATACGACAACTTTGTTGACTAACTCAATAGCTGTGCTCCAATAAAGTATTTTATCATATAAGCATATTGCGGGGTTGATAATTAAATAAAAAGAAGGACAGGTTTGAGGTATTATTATTGCCTTTCTGGCAATTTAATGGCATGTAATTTGTGACCATTTAAAATGACATTAAAAGGTTAAGGATATGAAAAGGTTGAAATTATATACATCAAGTTTTTTCCTGGCTGTCGGGTTGCTGGGGATTTCCCTGAACAGCTTTTCCCAGGATAAGAAAGAGAGCAGAACGGAACGCAGGGAGATAAGAAAAGCTGTGATGATGACTAATTTTAATATAATCGATTCACTAATAAAAGCAAAAAGCTTTGTTATTGAAGCAGATTTTCTTCAGACCGGACGGGGCCAGAGGATAAATGTTTTGTCGAATATTAATTTTATCAGGATTGATAACAAAAGGTGTGTAATACAGACCGGCTCCAACAACCAGATTGGCTCTAACGGTGTAGGCGGAGCTACAGCTGAGGGCGATATGGGAACATGGAAAGTTATTAAGAATACCAAAAACCTAAGTTATTATGTTCATTTTTCAGTTATCACAAATATTGGAACGTATGATGTGATTATGGATTTATATTCAGATGCACGTGCTACTGCTACCATTACAGGGTTGACTGCGGGCAGTCTTACCTGGGATGGACACATTGTGACGATTAATAACTCCAGAGTATTCAAGGGTCAGAATTCAATTTGAAAAAGGGAAATACTAATCAGTCTATCTACATAGATTTTTTAACAGCACAATACGTAAATAAATTAAGGAGAGTATATTCATATATTCAATGCAGCAGTTTTGGAGATCTGCCTATTGAAATAAAAAAGAAGCTGAACTTTTTTGTTCAGCTTCTTAGCTTTCAGATACTCTTCTTTCTTTTTATTTCTTAAATGTCTTAAGATAGTTTACAATATTCCAGATGTCATCATCACTTAGCTTTCCTTCGTACTTTGGCATTTCACCTTTTCCAGTTTTTGTCTTGTAAAAGTGCTCACCATCGGTCTGATTCTGGAATTCAGCTTTAGAAAAATCGCCGGGGAAACCTTTCAAAGTTCTTGCTTTAACACCATCACCCAATCCTGCTTTCCCATGGCAGGCAACACAATTCTTTGTGTAAAGGGTCAACCCTGTTTTAGTACTTGCATCACCTACGGCTACAGGGTTCTTAAGTGATTTGAAATTATCCGGAACAACCCATGGTTTAGGCTGTGCAAACAATGATACACTTAAAAACAGAATTGATAAGCTGATAAAAAATAGTTTTAAAGTTTTCATAATTCTCGATTTTGATTAATTTATAAAGATAATTAAAACCTGACAGTTATATTAAAACCTATCAGATATCCTCCGTTTGCAAAATCATTTGTATTGAACACAAGATTCCTCTGAAAGATAATCATTGAGTAATTGGTAGCAAATACCTGGAAAGTATGTGTAGCTGTTCCAATTTCCCATCCAAATGAAAGATTTGGTTTTGGCTGAACGTCAATTTTTTGTTTGGTAAGTAATTGATCATATTCAAGGATAAGTGAATGCGATCCGAAAAGATTCGCGCGCACGCCTGCTGAAAATCCAAAATTCAGATTCTTATAACTGGTGGAATCAGTGTATTGAGGAACAGAATTATAATAAGCGACAGTTGGAGCCAACTGAACCGAGAACATCTGATTTATCTTGCAGGCTACTATGAACTGCGTGAGATACGATAACCTGTGAATATTTCTGAATCTGTCAACAGGCCCGAAATTATCTTCCGTTTCTAAATCCGCAACTATATTGCCATAATATGAAAGTGAAACAGGCATGCTGTTATCCTCAGTTTGTTGAAGGATAAGATACTTCCACTGAATATCCTGGAGTTTATAATCCTTTGTCGTTCCTGCGCCAACCATTAACCTGTCGGTAATACCATAATTAAGACCAATCCGTGTATTAGCCGAAGCATAAATACCAAAAAGGTCATGATAATTGTCGATCGGGCTGAATCTATGGGAAATTTCCAGTTCCAGGCTACCTTTGTAAGGAGTGGCGACTGTTTGATTATCAATAAGAATATCTGTTCCGAATGTAAACCTGACTGGTTTGGATTTTTTTAGGTTCAGAGTATCTTTTTGGGAGAACAGTGGAGTAAGGAATAATGATAAAGCAAAAATTATAAAAGTCTTTTTCATGTTAAGAGGATTTATCAGGTTAAGTTATTTTCAATTGTTAAGAGCTCCCTGGTTGATCCAGTAAAGAACTTCAAGCTTATCGGCTGCAGTCGATCTTGGTATGTGCTCTGAATTAGTTGTCATTTGAAGATACAGAATACTTGTCGCTCCGGGAGGTGTAATATACCCTCCCTGCTTCAGAGCCGCGTAAGATTTCCCGTCCCTCAGGTCAGGTAATTGAGTGACTCCATGACAAGAAATACAATTGGCAGTGAAAATTGGCTGGATATCAGTTTCGAAATGCCAGGTTGCATTCGGGTCGACAGCAGGCGGAGGATATGAATACTTTTCACATGAAGGAAATCCTTCAACCGCCGCAATGAGAACTATTGCAACCAGTATCTGTCTTGTCCTGCTAAATTTCCGTTTCATTTTTATTGTTATTGATGATTTATATTACAAATATACCTGATTATACTGATTAATAGTTTTTTACAATTAAATATTGTAGTGCCTGAATTAGTTTTTTTCATGCCTGAAGATAATCTGCAAAACATATCCAAATGATATTGATTTTTAAGATTTCTCTCAATACCTGAATTTTCTCATCTGATATTATATTCCTGAATTGAATCCCCTAAACTGCTCGTGCCTGATCAAATAATTACTGCTGATCCTTAGAAGGTCGTTCAGAATTTATAAACGTTATCTTCGATAAGTCTATCAGCTATCCTCCTTCTGGCATCTTTCACATTAGTACATTCCACTCTTGTAAGGTTTTCAATTGCTTTGATCAGTACAGGGCATTCTTCGGGTGAAGAAAACGATCCGACTGCTTCAAGGGCCGATTTTCTTATAACATTGGCAGTATCGGAAATATTGACATCAAGAATATCTTTATAGAGTGGTCCATCTCCTTTAATCATTCCCATTTTTTCGACTCTTAATGCAAGTGATTCAGAAACATATGTCTCCATCACCATTTCAGCAATATTGTTCAAAACTTCCTGCTCGTTTATCAGGGTTTTCCCGAAACGTTTGGTTGCACCATGAATGCAGATTAGTATAACTTTCTTAAAGTTTTTGATATATCTGGATTTTTTCTGGAAATAACTTTCTCCCTCGGATTTGCTATCAGTAATAGTATTTAATTCGCTATAGAGTTTTTCAGCTTTGGCAAAGAGGTCAAAATCTCCTTTCATCGCGCGTTTCATTGCTGTGTCGACAACCAAAAGACGGTTAATCTCATTTGTTCCTTCAAAAATCCTGTTAATACGCGAATCGCGATAACCTCTTTCAACATCCATCTCCGCAGAGTAACCCATACCTCCATGTATCTGTACTGCCTCATCAGCAACAAAATCCAGCATTTCTGAGCCAACAACTTTAAGAATTGCAGCTTCAACGGCGTAATGGCTGATAGCTTCTATTGAAGCTCTTCCATGGTCCCCGCAGTCTTCTGTCAGTTTCTCCATAAGAGTATCAATATTTTTACTCACCCTGTAAACAGCTGATTCTGAAGCAAAAAGACGAATAACCTGTTCTGCCATTTTATGTTTCAGAGCACCAAAGGTCGAAATAAGCACTCCAAATTGTTTCCTTTCGTTAGCATATTTAACTGAATTGTTGATTGCTTTTTTAGCAGCACCGATAACATTGGCTCCAAGCTTAAGGCGACCCATGTGAAGGATACTAAGAGCGATCCTGAAACCTTCTCCTCTCTTTCCAAGAAGGTTTTCGACTGGTACCTGAACATCGTTGAAGTAGATCTGTGCCGTAGATGATCCTTTGATTCCCATTTTATGTTCATCCGGACCAATAACCACGCCGGGATATTTACTTTCAACAATAAACGCGCTGAGAACTCTGTCGGTATCAATTTTTGCAAATACCACAAGTGTATCAGCAAATCCTGCGTTTGTGATCCACATTTTTTGTCCGTTCAGAATATAATGTTTTCCGTCGCTGCTTAATTTCGCGTTTGTCTTCCCTGAGTTCGCATCACTTCCTGCACCTGGTTCGGTTAAACAATAAGCCCCGATTAATTCACCGGACGCCAACTTTGATACGTATTTCTGTCTCTGATCTTTATTTCCGTAATACATAATTGGCAAGGTACCAATACCACAATGTGCCATATATGCCACTGAGAAGGAATATCCTGCACCGGTTGTTTCAGCCACAAGCATTTGTGTAACAAACGACTGCCCGAATCCGCCAAACTCTTCCGGAATTGAGATCCCCATTAATCCAAGTTTACCAGCCTTCTTAAGGATACTTTTCATCAGCTCCCTGTCGCTTTTTTCAACTTTCTCGAGATTGGGATAAACTTCAGCTTCAAGAAAGTCGCGGCATGTCTGAGCTATCATTTTTTGTTCCTCGTTAAATTCCTCAGGAATAAAAATATCTTTCGATTCAATTTCGCTTACAAGAAATTCACCGCTTTTCAATGTTTTACTGTTTTCCATTTTTCAGTTCATTATTTGGATAAATCTATAATTCGAGCGATTTTGCAACAAGTTCGGCAATATCAAGATTTCTGATCTCTTCTTCCTTGTTTTTATATTTCAACCCGTCAGTCAGCATAGTCATACAAAAAGGACAAGCCGTAGCAATTACCTTAGCCTCAGTTTTAAGCGCATCTTCAGTCCTTTCAATAAAAATCTCTTTGTCTCCTTTCTCAGCCTCCTTGAACATTTGCCCGCCACCCGCTCCGCAACAAAGGGCGAAACTTTTATTCCTGTGCATTTCAACAAAATTGCCTGTCAGCTTTTTCAGAATAGAACGAGGTTCGTCATATATATCATTAGCTCTTCCAAGGTAGCAGGGATCGTGATACGTAACTGAAACATTTTTCAACGATGCTGAATCTATCTTTAATTTACCTTCCTCGATATTCCTGTTTAAAAACTGAAGGTAGTTAATAACTTCATATTTACCTCCGAGATCAGGATATTCGTTTTTAAAAATGTTGAAACAATGTGGACAAATGGTAATGATCTTCTTCACTTCATACATCTTGAAAACCTCAATCAGCTGCAGGGCCTGCATCTGGTAAAGCATCTCGTTGCCTGCGCGCCTGGCAGGATCCCCTGTACAGGTTTCTTCTTTACCCAGTACAGCATAGCTAACGTTAAGATAATCGAGGATTTTGGCGAATGCCCTGACAACTCTTTTGTACCTGTCATCAAACGCTCCGGCACAACCTACCCAGAAAAGGTATTCGGGTTTTTCTCCCCTTGCAAAGAGATCTGCCATGACAGGAACTTCAATTTTCCGGGTTTCCATAATTTATCTGCTCTTTTAATCTGCTATTTTATTCTTTTTATCTGTTTTACCCTTTGTTACTTTGAGTGTACTTAATACTGATTTCCAAATCTTTTGCCCAAAGCATCCTGTCTTCAGAGGAATACTGCCACGGAGCACCGTTGTTTTCTATATTATTGAAAACAGCTTTAAGTTCTCCCGGAGCGGAAGCTTCCTCCATCACCAGGTAACGGCGCATATCAACAATAAATGTAGGATGATTGATATTGACCGGACACTCTTTTGCACAGGCGTTGCAGGTTGTGCAGGCCCAGAGCTCTTCTTCTGAAATATAATCTCTTAAAAGTGAGCGTTTATCATCAAAATCCCTTCCATTTTTAACCATGAGCGGACCTTTTACTTTCATCCTTGCCCTTAAATCCATCATCACTTTTCTGGGTGATAATTTTTTGCCGGTCATATTGGCCGGACAGACAGATGTGCAACGTCCGCATTCAGTACATGACAATGAATCAAAATAATTCTTCCATGAAGCATCTTCAGCATCTTTCACGCCGAACCGTTCAACAGGAACATCACCAGCCGATGTACTAAAAGCTGTATCAGGGTTGAGCATCAGCCTGACTTCTCTTGTAATACTGTCCATATTGGGAAGTTTGCCGAGCGGGTCAAGCCGGGAAAGGAAAACATTAGGAACTGACATGAACACATGGAAATGTTTTGAGTATGGCAGAATATTGGCAAAAATAAAGATCATAAGGATATGCGTCCACCATGATATTTCATGCATGATGCTGAAGCTCTCTGCCTTTCCTCCGGTAAATAATCCGGAAAGGACAGAGCTGACAGGATAAATGCCGACTATTTTTTCACTCATAAGCGACTTATATTTTAAATATCCTGTATTCATTGCAAGAAGCGAAACCATCAGAATCAGGATGATTGAAAGTGCAATATTAGCGTCGATATGAGATCTTTTTTTCATCTCGATGCCCTCGAATCTTTTAATATGAAAGAATAGACGGCGGCTCAGAAAAATAATAATTGCAATTGCTACAAGCAGCGCAAAGACGTCACCCGATGCTATTATTACCGAATAAACGGGACCTAAAAATTGTAAAATCCTCTGCGAGCCTGTAAGGCCATCAATAACCATTTCGATACTTCCGAAAATAATAATGCAAAATCCCCAGAAAACCATGGCATGAAACAAACCTATTACCGGCTTCCTGAATATTTTTGTCTGGCCAAAGGCAACAGAAAGCATAACATTTATCCTTTTCCCAAAATTCTTTACGGGAAATGCCGGTCTGGTAAATCTGAAAAAGTTTATTATTCTTCTTATTGAATAAAAAAATACTCCAAGTGTCACTAACAGCACTATTGCAAATATTATCTGTTTAGTCATATTGATTTTCTTCGTTTTATCCCGACCCTACAGGGAGAGAAGAACCGATCCCGCCTAAGCGGGAGAGCTCGACGCAGTCAAAATCAATTTACTCCCCTTGGGGATGGAGTAAATAAATTGATCTTCAAGCGACTTGGGTAACTTTTTAACATTTGTCTCTAAATTTCCTATTTTTTTATTGCTTTTACAGCTTCAACAAGTTCAGGAAGAATTTTCATTGCATCGCCGATGATACCATATTGTGCTGCTTCAAAAATAGGAGCATCCTTATCCGTATTTATCGCAACAATATATTTTGACGAGCTTATTCCTGCAAGGTGCTGTGTTGCACCAGAGATACCCACTGCAATATAGAGGTTAGGCGCAATTATCTTCCCGGTCTGCCCTGTATGTTCTTCGTGAGGTCTCCATCCTTCATCAGAAACCGGACGTGAACAGGCTGTTGCTGCACCAAGCAGATCAGCAAGCTCCACAAGTGAAGGCCAGTTATCAGGAGATTTCATTCCTCTTCCGCCTGAAACAACTATATCAGCATCAGTCAATACTATTTTATTTTTCTGCATCTGGACATCCTGAACGACGGTTTTCAGCAATGACCCTTCAACTGAAACATTCATATCTTCAATTGAAGCATTATTGGAATTCTCAACTAGGTCAAAAGAATTCTGTGCCAGGGTGAGGATCTTTACATCGGATTTTATCATAACATGGGCAAAAGCGCTTCCCGAATAAGCTCTTTTATAAACAGTAAAAGGATTGACATCTAAAGGAAGCCGACTGACACCCGACCCGACCCCGGCTTTCAACCTTACAGATAATCGTGGAGCAATAGCTTTACCCGTGTTATTATTTGAAATTATTATAACTGTTGCATTTTCTTTCCGGGAAATTTCAGAGAGAACACTGGTATAAGCCTGACTGTCAAGAGATTTAAGTTGGGCGCTTTTAACATTTATAACGTTATTCGCACCATAATTCCCCAGTTTCTTCAACTCATTCTCATCAACATTTCCGATTGAAACTGCTGTTACATTGGTATTAAGCATTTTAGCGACTCCGGTCGCATAGGAGACAAGTTCAAAGGAAAGCTTTTTGAATTTCCCATCCCAATTTTCGGTATACACTAATACTGACATATCGTAGTGATTTACTTTTTTTAATTATTCATCAGATAACTTTGGCTTCATTCTGTAAAAGATCAATAAGCTGTGCAGGATTATCGGCATCAATATATTTGCATGCTGCACGGGGAACCGGTTTTTCAAACAGAACTATCCGTGTAAGGGGTTCGGCATTAACAGGTTCGACCAGCTTGACCGGTTTTGATCTGGCCATCATTATACCTCGCATTGCTGCTATTCTGGGTTCTTTAGTAATCCCTTTCTGAACAATCGCAACAAAAGGTGTATTAACGGTAACAACTTCTTTCCCCCCGTCTATTTCGCGTGTCATAACAGGTTGTCCGTTTTCAATTTTAATAGACGAAACGGCTGAAACTGAAGAGATTCCCAGAAGTTCAGAAATCATTCCTCCTACTACGGATCCATTATAATCGCTTGACTCAATTCCACACATAATAACATCAAACTGTTCTTTTTTAACTACTTCTGCAATCTGTGCTGCAACAAAGGAGGCATCGCATGGTTCAGCATTTACCCTTATAGCATCATCAGCGCCTATTGCCAGCGCTTTACGTATTGTAGGCTCAGCAGTTGCCGGACCTACGTGTATTACAGTAACCGATTTTACTCCGGTTGATGGATCATCTTTGAGTTCAAGAGCACGTGTCAGCGATAATTCGTCCCATGGATTAATAACCCATTGAATGCCGATAGTATCTATTGAAGCATTCCCTTCTCTGAATTTAATTTTTGTTGTTGTATCGGGAACATTACTGATGCAAACCAGAATTTTCATCTGTACTTTGATTTTAGTTATTTTATTTATCCTAAACAGGTTAAAAGATTCATATTTATGTCCTTAAACCTTTGAGGCGGCAAATATAATAATTTATGCTTCATAATCAAATCTGAAAAATATCATTAATATAGCCTATTCGAAATAATTTTATGTGCTAACTATCTATTTAACTGCTCTTTATTCACATAATATCTTATATTAAAACAGGATGTTCGAAGTATTCCGGAACAGGTTAAAAAGTTATTTAAGTTTTTTTCTCAACTATTCGAGAAATAAGAATATTAAAATTAAATTCGCCACTCCTTAAAGAGGAATTAAATCAAAAGAAGAAAATTGAATAACAAAGTCAAAATATACGGATCTGTAGTGCTGGCAATGATCTTCTGGGCCTTTTCATTTATCTGGTTCAAGGAAGCAAATAAAACATTTCACCCTATCACAATTATTTTTATAAGGCTCTCATTTTCAGTTATTATCCTGACATCTTATCTTTTTATTACAAAAAAATTTATGAAGATTAAGAAAGGAGACAAAAAAGTATTTCTTATGCTGGCTCTGTTTGAACCATTCTTTTATTTTCTGGGGGAAAGTTTCGGGCTTACTTTTGTTTCAGCGACTGTCTGTTCGGTATTGATATCAATAATCCCGGTCTTTGCTGCAATCGGGGCATGGCTGATTTTTAAAGAAAGGCTGAAAGCAGTAAATTATGCCGGAATCATATTTTCATTTATCGGGATACTGGTGTTCATCCTTAATAAAGATGGGAACATTTCGTTCAATACTAAAGGACTGGCTCTCCTGTTTCTTGCGATCGTTTCAGCTGTCGGATATAACCTCACTCTAAGCCGTCTTGTCGGAACCTATAGTCCTGTTTATATTGTAAGTGTTCAGAACATCATAGGGGCATCTCTTTTTCTCCCGCTTTTTTTAATATTAGATCTCAAACATTTTATTAATACTCCTTTCACCTTCAATATGTTTAAACCGATAATTGAGCTAGCTGTTTTCGCATCATGCGGCGCTTTCATCCTTTTCGCTTTTTCGGTCAGGAATATTGGGATATCAAAGGCAAATGTTTTTACTAACAGTATCCCTGTTTTCACAGCTCTCTTTTCTTTCATCTTGTTTGGCGAGAAACTGACTGTTCAGAACATCATTGGGATGGTTATCATAATTGCCGGTCTGTTCATGTCGCAGATTGATGGCAGGAAAAAGAATATTGATGACGCGCTTGTATTCACGGGAAAAACTGCGTGATCTCTGCCAGTTGGTTATATTCTATTCATTAATACTAATTTACATAATTAAGCCGTTTAAATAAATCGTACTATATTTGATGTGTACTGACAGTTATGGGGAAAAAAGTCCTGAATATTCTTTTTTTCAGCATTATTATGTCTCCCTTATTTTCACAAACAGGAGGCGATGATGTTTATGAATTCCTTAACCTTACTCATTCCGGACTTGTCGCTTCCCTTGGGGGTACAAATGTTTCCCTGCCGGGAAATGATCTGAATCTTGCTTATCATAATCCCGCTCTTCTTAATTCCGACATGAATAATACCATGGCATTAAATTATGTAAACTATTTTGCTGGTATCAATTATGGGCTGGCAATGTACTCTCTGTCATATCCGAAGGTGGGAAATTTTGAAGTCGGTCTCACATATCTGAATTATGGTTCGTTTACTGAAACTGATGCCTCGGGAAACATAACCGGCAGCTTCACTGCCGCTGAATATGCCTTTTCAATGATGTACTCACGCAAAATCGATTCACTTTTCTCAGTTGGTGTGAACTTTAAACCGGTATTATCAAATCTTGAAAAATACACATCTGTCGGATTTGCTTTTGATATCGGGGGTTCATGGCACAATCAAAGCAATCTTTTTTCAGCTGGTATAGTTTTAAAAAATGCAGGTTACCAGATCACAACCTATGCCGGGGGACCACGTGAGAAACTTCCTTTTGAGATACAGGCAGGTTTTTCTCAAAAACTTGCTTATGCTCCTTTCCGTTTCTCTATAACCCTTACTCACCTGGAAAAATTTGATCTTACTTATCAATATATAGTACCTGACTCAACTGTGAACACCGCACCGGTAAAATCTCAATTCTTTGAGAACCTGATGAGACACTTCGTTGTGGGTGTTGAACTGATACCTCATAAAAATTTCTATCTGAGTGCCGGGTACAACTATCAGAGAAGAAGAGAGCTGGAGGTCGATTCAAATGTATCGACAGTAGGTTTTTCCTGGGGGTTCGGTATAAAAACGACGTGGCTGGATATCGAGTTTGGCAGGGCAACTTACCATCTTGCCGGATCATCAAGCAATGTATCATTAATTGTAAGACTGGATAAGATTTATAAGAAATGATGGTATTAAGCAACCCTTGTGCCATAATGGTTTATTTATAACATTTGTATGAAGAAAAAACTTATAATAGCAATAGACGGCTATTCCTCGTGTGGAAAGAGCACTTTTGCTAAATTGATTGCAAAAGAGCTGAATTATTTATTTCTCGACAGTGGTGCTATGTACCGCACAGTTACACTCTATTGCATGAGAAAAAATTTTGTCAGCGAAAACAGATTGAGTATTACGAGTATTATCTCCGAACTGCATAATATTAATATTGATTTTATATATAACCCTGATATTAATGAATATGAAACATTCCTTAATTCTGAAAATGTTGAAAAGGAGATCAGGGGTATTGAGGTTGCGGCGTATGTGAGCAGGATAAGCCAGATACAGGAAGTACGTACCAGAATGGTTGAATTACAAAGGCAGATAGGCGCTTTCAAAGGAATTGTAATGGACGGTAGGGATATTGGAACCGTAGTATTTCCTGATGCAGATATTAAAATTTTCATGACGGCATCTATTGATATCAGGGCCAAAAGAAGATATGATGAGTTAAAAGCAAAGAATATTAACGTTGATTTTGAAGAAATTAAAAGAAACATAATAGCTCGCGATATTTCTGATGAAAACAGGGATATAAGTCCGCTGAGAAGGGCGGACGATGCTTTAGTTCTCGATAACAGCAGAATGACTGTAGAAGAACAGATGTCGTGGATAAAACAGATTCTTGAAAAGAAGAAAGATGTTTGTTGAAATTGATAAACAATCCGGGTTTTGTTTTGGCGTACAAAATGCAGTTGAGATAGCAGAAAAAGCTCTATTAAAAGGGGAGAAAGTTTTTTCGCTCGGACCCATTGTTCATAACGATAAGGAAGTAGAGCGCCTTTCTGCTCTGGGGCTGGTCTCAATCGACCACGATGAGTTCAGAAAACTTAAGAATTGCAAGGTGCTGATCAGGGCTCATGGAGAACCTCCGGAAACTTATATCACGGCTGAGAAAAACAATATTATAATAATTGAAGCTACCTGCCCCATAGTAAAAAGGTTACAATCAAAAATTAAGGATACCTGGCTCAAAACAAAGAAAGGCAAAGGGCAGGTAGTAATATTCGGTAAGCCGGGCCATGCAGAGGTAGTTGGATTGCTTGGACAGATTAATAATGAAGGTATTCTTGTTTCAGAGCCTGCCGATATCAGGAAGATAAATGTTACCAGACCTGTATATCTTTTTGCCCAGACAACAATGAGTGTCAAAGATTATAGTAATTTTATTGACATTCTACACTCAGAAATGGAAGAAAACGGAATTTCCGATCCTGATAAAATTCTGGCTATTAATAAAACAATCTGTGGTCAGGTTTCAAACAGAGAACCTCATCTTAAAGCATTTGCCAGAAAACATGATACAATAATTTTTGTCAGCGGACGGGAAAGTTCCAACGGAAGAATGCTCTATTCTGTATGCAAAAACATCAATCCTGATACACATTTTGTTTCATCGCCCGAAGAGATTGACAAATTGTGGTTCGATGGGAAAAAATCTGTAGGGATCTGCGGGGCAACGTCCACACCAAAATGGCTCATAGAAAACATAAGGGATATCATTTCAATGATCTGACTATAGCAAAGTTCCGGCACTTGTCAGGCAAAAAAAATATGTTACCTTTGTTGCCTTAATATTACAGATAATTTTATGGGAAAGATTAAGAAAATCGGAGTGCTGACATCAGGAGGAGATGCTCCCGGTATGAATGCAGCTATTCGTGGAGTTGTACGAACTGCAGTTTATAACAGTCTGGAAGTAACCGGAATCCGTCAGGGTTACCAGGGGATGATAGATGCAAACTTCATGCCTATGCAGTCATCCAGTGTCAGCGATATTATCCAAAAGGGCGGAACAATACTTAAAACTGCCAGGTGCGAGGAGTTCAAAACTCCGGAAGGCAGACTTAAAGCATATAATAACCTGAAGAAAGCTCAGATTGACGGTGTTGTAGTAATTGGCGGAGACGGATCATTCACCGGTGCAAGAATATTCAACGAAGAATATGATATCCCATTTGTAGGGATTCCGGGAACAATCGATAATGATATTTATGGTACTGATTACACGATTGGTTACGATACAGCACTTAATACAGTGGTGGAAGCTGTAGATAAGATAAGAGATACAGCAAGCGCTCATAACCGGATGTTTTTTGTTGAAGTGATGGGTGCAGAAGCCGGATTCATTGCTCTTTACAGCGGAATTGCTACAGGGGCTGAAGCAATAATCATTCCTGAGATCCAGGGAGCAGAACAAGACCTGAAAACGATGATCCAGGCTGGCAACACACGAAAAAAATCGAGTAATATTATCATTGTTGCAGAAGGTCATAAGGAAGGAGGAGCATTTGCCATGGCCGAGAAGGTGAAAGATGAATTCAAAGAGTACGATGTACGTGTATCAGTACTTGGCCATCTCCAGCGCGGAGGTTCTCCATCAGCAATTGACAGGGTTAATGCAAGTCGTCTTGGACACGCCGCAGTAGAGGCCCTTATTGATGACCAAAAAAGTGTAATGGTTGGTATAATGAACGGTGAGATCACACTCGTTCCCTTCCGTAAAGCTGTAAAACTTCATAAAGACGTTAACCGCGACCTTGTGGAATTAGCAAAAATATTATCGGTATAAAAAATATAGAATATGTCTGCATCTAAAGTCTACTTTACCAACCTTAGGTCAAATCCGTCACAAAACCTGCTTAAAAAGCTTGATACACTTATCATTAAAGCAGGCATCAATAAAATTGATTTCGACAGAAAAATAGTAGCAATAAAGCTGCATTTCGGCGAACCAGGAAACCTTGCCTACCTGAGACCCAATTATGCTGCCCGGATTGTAAAATTTTTGAAAGCAAAAGAGGCGATCCCTTTTCTCACCGATTGTAACACTCTTTATTATGGTAGTCGTTCTAACGCTCCCTCCCATCTTGAAGCAGCTTTTAAAAATGGATATAACCCTCTTGCAACTGATTGTCCGGTTATCATCGGCGATGGAATTAAGGGTACCGATTACCGCGAGATTGAGCTGAATATGGAATACTGCATAACGGCAAAAATAGGCAGTGCAATTGCTGACTCCGACATCATTATTTCAATGAACCATTTCAAAGGACACGAAATAACAGGATTTGGCGGGGCACTGAAAAACCTCGGAATGGGATGTGCATCTGTCGGAGGAAAATTGTTTCTGCATTCCGGCTCTTCTCCCGAAATATATGAAGCAAACTGCACAGGCTGCAGGATTTGTGAGAAATACTGTGCTCACGATGCTATTAAAGTCGGCAAAGATAAAATTGCACATATTGATTATGTTAAATGTGTGGGTTGCGGACAGTGCGTTGCTGTATGCCAGTATGATGCCTCAAGAGTTGTATGGCAAAAGTCTTCTGAAACAGTTTGCAACAGAGTTGCAGAATATGCATTAGCTGTTGTAAAAGATAAACCCTCTTTCCATATAAATTTTATTATGAATGTCTCCCCCGATTGCGATTGCTGGGGGTTCAATGATTATCCCCTTGTACCTGATCTTGGAATAGCAGCATCGTTCGATCCGGTCGCTCTCGATCAGGCTTGTGCTGACATGGTTAAAGCATCTCCGTCACTGCCGGGAAGCAGAATCTGTGATGACCACATAAATGGCGATATGAAGGGAGTAGATAAATTCAAAAAAACACATCCTGATACCTTCTGGCAGGCAGGTCTTGAACATGCTGTAAAGATAGGACTTGGAAATACAGTGTACGAACTCGTAACTGTTTAAAATAAGAAGTTAAAACCTGTCGGAAATAACTTATTGACCTAATGAATGCTAAAGTAAGTATTGCACGGCTTTCTATCTTATCCAACTCTTTACTGATAATAATGAAGTTAATTGTTGGGATTATAAGTGGGTCCGTCAGTATTATTTCAGAGGCAATCCATTCTTCAATGGATCTTATTGCAGCCGTTATTTCGTTCATTTCTGTTAAGATATCTGATAACCCGCCCGATTCGAGACATCCCTATGGGCATGGTAAGATTGAAAATATTTCAGGCGTAATTGAAGCCATTCTTATATTTGCGGCCGCTATCCTCATTATCGTTGAGGCTCTCAGGAAATTGTTCGGAGAAAAAATCATCCTTGATTCAATCGCCCTTGGTTCAATTGTTATGTTAGTTTCAGCAATTGTCAATTTTATTGTATCTGGAAGATTATATAAAGTGGCACGTAAAACAAATTCGGTCGCTCTCGAAGCTGATGCCCTTCATCTTAAAACTGATGTTTACACTTCTGCCGGAGTGGCGCTGGGTCTTGGTCTTATAATGGTTACCGGAATTAACTGGTTAGATCCGGTTGTCGCAATTATTGTTGCATTATTCATTATAAGAGAGGCCTTTAATCTTCTGAAAAGAGCCTTTACTCCTCTTCTTGATACTGCATGGGGGGAAGATGAGATTGAAGTGCTTAAGAAGAAATTAAACCATCTGGAGGTTAATTATCATGATCTCAGGACCCGCGTAGCCGGTAACTATCGTTTCATTGACCTGCATATTCAGATACCTGAAGATGTATCAGTTGGAAAAGCCCATAAATATTGCGATAAAATAGAGAATGAGCTCACTGGCGATTATGAAAACCTGACTGTGACCATTCACGTTGAACCGAGCTAAAAGGGCCTTTTGTTTCATTTAGTCTCACCGGCCTTGAATGTTGTCCATGGTTGTGTCGGCCGGTCTACGAGCAATCCATTCATCCAGTCAAATTGTGTATGTTTTTCTAAAAAAGACTTGGAATCAAATGGTAATCCGCAGGCAGAACCCCACCTTGCAATAAATGACATCTGTTTTGCCATTTTTGAATCAACAACTTTACCATCAACGGTCCCTCCGGGTTCAAAAGGGAGACCCGAATCATACATATCAGAATCGAGATCCCCGTGGGAACATAATGTTCTCCCGTCAGGGCTGTTAGTATTAAGATAAGTGTCATAATGATCGGCTTCAAGCTCTTTCGCAAGCTCCAGGTCTATTTTCCCCGCATCTTCTTTCATTAATTGTTTCCATCGGACACGACGGGCAACTGAAGAGAGCTTAATGTTGTTTTCATTTGTTAGAGTTTCGAAGCGCAGAATTCTTAAATCTTCGGCAACATTAGAGCCAACAAAATAGCCATCTTTCTTTTTCTCAAATCCGACATATTTCAATCCCAGCTCAAGC
This sequence comes from uncultured Bacteroidales bacterium, assembly GCA_963838215.1. Taxonomy (GTDB): domain Bacteria; phylum Bacteroidota; class Bacteroidia; order Bacteroidales; family VadinHA17; genus LD21. The sequence goes on from CAWIQG010000003.1 coordinate 1,341,867, forward strand.
CTTGCAATTTCATTGGTGTTGATATCACCGATCAACCAGGCATTTGCATATCCACCGTTGTTCCCTTTTTTTATTATTTCACACCATTCATCAATCGAAGAGGCATATTGGGTTGCATGGCGCATACGTACAAATTCGGGATCTCCCTTTTCATCGAATGGGAAAAAATCACCGATCGTCGTTTCTGAACCCACTATTCCTGCATCAGTTATAAAGAAATCTGATCCACTATGAATGAAACCAGCCATGGTTTGCATAAGGATCCTGTGTCCTCTTTCCGGAAGTATATCTATGATAATATTTGGCATAGGATTATAATATCCCTGCATAGTGTTATGTCCAAGGACGATGCCACCATCAGCAGTCATGGTTCCTGTTGCAATAAACGAGCTGCAGGACTGTTTTTTGGGATCAGGTGAATCAGGTGATATTTTGTTTTTCACAGTTGGCCACCAATATCCTAAAAGCTCTATGGAACCATTGTAAGCTACAATTTCATCCCGTGTGCTGTTAACACCGGCTGCTTTCAATCCTTCAACAATCCCGTCAATCTCGGCAAGATTTTCATTATCAACTTTGGGCGTAAACATAATGGCAGACTTCTGAACAATCCATTGCCACTCCATAGCACTCTGATAATGCCATACTTCGCTCAGTATTCTGATTGATTCCTTTATCTCTTTCGCAAGCAGGTATCCATGCTGGAAACCACGTTCTTCCGGAGAGCCTTCAATATGAAGATAAATCCATCCGTTTTTTTTGTGAGTATCAGCTTTTGACAGCCACGATTTCTGCAGATCTGTAAGCTGCTCTTTGGTCTGACTCAGTACCAGCGTAGAACAAATAAAAAACGACAAAAAGATAATAATTACTTTTTTCTTCATAATATTTTGTTTTTGAGGATATTATAGAAAGATATTCTTTCAGTAAGAATTCTTTTTTACTTTGATATTCTTTTGTTTTGGTGCAAAATATATTCCGGAGGAATATATTCAGGAACACATCAATTATCCATCCATGGAAATAAGTTCCGGAGTTTTAAACTTATCTGGCATTAGATTTCCCTGATTACTAATACATTTCAGGGTTCCCTTAAAAGTTCCTCAGCTTCACGCCAGTCGTCTTCTGCGGTTCCGCTTTCCCCACGGGAAATACGCTCAAAGTAGATTTCTCTCGCTTTTATACGAATTTCCTCTTCACCCGGTTCCGATTTACCGGCAGTTACTTTCTTACTCTTTGAATCTTCACCGGATGCAGAAGTTTTCTTCGATTTAATGGGCACCTTCTTTTTTGAAATTTTCATTGTTCATAAAGTTTATATTGTTAAAACAACTGCTTTTTTGTCAGATAAATATCAAATACATACAACAAAATTATCTGTAATTATCAATTTTATTAATATCAGGTTAAACCTGTAAGTACTTTATAAAATGTACCGGTAATATGACCCTCAATCATTTTTCCTCCTCATTACTCTTTTTTTCGACTATAATTGTACAATTCGTTGCCAGGGCAGCTATTGTTCCAATAGCTGCAAATAAAGGAGCCAAAACAACTCCGATCGCTCCAATTGTCATCGGGAATTCCATAATAGTTTCATCCTTTTCATTTTTGATAATTATCCTTCTGGCGTTCCCTTCTTTAATAATCTCTTTGATTTTAGTCAGAATCTCATCGCCGGAGACTTTAAATGATTCCTGATTTGATTTCCCTCCCTGTGTCATTTTTAACTCAATTTAAATTAGTTACAAAATTAAGCCTTATTTCTCCGTGATACAAGAAAATATTATTTCATATTCAGGAATACGAATGATGCATTAACTTGAAATAAATATCTTTATATTATTGATAATAAATATAATATAAGTGTTTATTTATTTTTTGAATTGAATTGATGTGTTAACCCCGAAGGGGTTTATATTGAAATCAAACGCATAAGTAGTGATTCAGGAACTTAATGAAACTGAGAATATCAGAAACATGAGAAAAAATTACATTTTATGGAATTGCATCAACCCCGGTGAAAAAAAACTCTTTTTATTAATCTGAATGAGTAGCGCATACTTCAGGCGATATGGATTTATTAGAAGGAATAATTTTCATTTTTTACTTCTTGAATCTATCTTGTATCTTTATAGTATGATTCTTATTTTATTGGATACTAATTTAAAACTTTCATTATGTCACTTACCGAAAAAATTTCCAGTGATCTTATAAATGCCATGAAAGCCAGGGATAAAGTTGCCCTTGAAGCCATAAGGGCCGCAAAGACAGCTTTCACCCTTGCCAGGACAGAGAAAAGCGGAGATACCTTACTGAGTCCTGAAGAAGAATTGAAAATCATTCAGAAGCTGGTTAAGCAGAGAAGGGAATCTGCTGCAATTTATAAAGAGCAAAACAGACCAGATTTATACGAGAAAGAGATTATTGAAGCTGATGTACTTGAGAAATATCTTCCTGCTAAAATGAGCGATGAAGAGATGTCGGCTATTATTAAAGGGATCATTGCCCGAGTTGGTGCAAAGTCCCTGTCAGATATGGGTAAAGTAATGGGTGTTGCTTCAAAAGAACTGGCAGGGAAAGCTGATGGAAAAGAGATCTCTGCCAAAGTAAAACAGTTGCTTGGTTCATGATTATTGCATTTGATTTATAAGGACATTTGAATCCCCGCGAGTGCGTTCTCCATCAATTGCTGCGAAGATCTTCAATCTCTGAAAAGAGACACAGTGAACAGTACACGTGAAAAAATACACATGCTATCCCGAAAGAATTTAAGACAGCAATTAATTCACGCGAATCTTATTCCGTAGTAAAACAGGAAGCGGGCAAACCTGCACCATTAAACAGGTTCGGAACTGCAGTATTTCTCCATGCAAAACGAACAGCAATAGGTGACTTTACTTTTTTTGACTGAACAATTACCTGTTGCCCTTTTATTATAGCATCGGCAGAATAGAATATCTTATCTTCCCCCGCAATTTCAAAATAAGTAATCGTTTTTCCGACTGAATGTAACCCTTCACTATGGTCAAATGAAATGATGGCTTTATTCTTATCTACAGTCATATTTTTATATAGAGGCCCGGAATCTTCAAACATAGCCTTTTTATAATATCTGTTAAGAGCAAGATAAGCCAGTCGCATTGCCGCATCCTGCTTGTTTTTCGGATGGATATTCAGCGTATCACAAATATCGCTGATAACAGCCATCCCGGTATTTGGCACTTCCAGAACTTTCCGCTGGGCATCTCTCACCTCAACTCCTTCAGATGGATTATCATACTTGTAAGGCGCAATCTGTACATAATAAAAAGGAAAATCATATTCCCATCTGCTTCTCCAGCTTTTAATCAGACCTGAAAGCAGTTGGCTGTAAGCGTATGCGTTAACCGTGTTGGCCTCACCCTGATACCAAATAACACCAGCAATGTGAAAAGATATCAGGGGAAAAATCATCGAATTATAAATTCTTCCTGGTTCAACAGGTCCCCATGGTACGGGTTTTTGTTTCGCTGCAGCCTCACGAAGAAAATCATCTTTCTGAATAACCTCTTCCGGCATCCATGCTTCAGCAGGCGTTCCTCCCCAGCTGGAATTAATAACTCCTATAGGAACACCCAGCTCCTGATGCAGCTTTCTTGCAAAGAAATAGGCAATAGCACTGAAATTACGCATTTCTTCAGGTGTGCATACTGACCATTTACCTGTTAAATGATCCTGCGGATAATGTGAGGTAGATGAAAAAACTGTAAAAAGCCTGATCTCCGGGTAGTTGGCATTTTTTATTTCCTCCTCGCCATTATTTATCCCCCATTGAGCTGACATTTCCATATTGGACTGTCCGGAACATAGCCATACTTCACCGATTAATACATTTTTCAACGTTAACTCATTACTGCCTTTAATATAAATATTATAAGGGCCTCCCGCTCCGGGAGTTTTCAGGATTATCTTCCAGGTGCCCTGGACATCAGCTTTGGTTGTAATTTCAGAATCCATCCAATCAGCTTTAATAATTACCATTTCACCGGTTTTCGCCCAACCCCATAGTGCTACTTCTGATTTTTGCTGAAGAACCATATTATCCGAAAATATTTCAGGGATTGAAATATTGGCCTTGCTGATCTGAAGAAAAAAGAATAATGCAACTATTGTGAACGGAAGTCTTTTAATAAGTGTTTTCATACTGAATAAGATTTAGATTACAAACATAATAATTTAAGAGTAAAAACCTTACTGAACTTTACGGAATACAAGGCAATAAATTAATGTCTGATAGTTTACTCAACGAATTATGTAATTACTTGTTTAATAGTTGTAAATTTGTCTGAAAGGGGAAGTACCAGGATGCATAAAAATGACCTTCAAAGAAGAATTAAAGAATTAGAACTCGAATTAAGTAATCTGAAATCGGGCATAATTACAGACAAATATCCGGAACAAAGCCTGGAGAAAAATATTGACATCACCGAACGCGAACAGGCAGAACAGGCTCAGGAAGACGAAAAACTCAGACTCTCTTTAATTCTTCAGGCTACCAATGCCGGAACCTGGGAGTGGAATATAAAAACCGGAGAAAAAAAATATAATAAACGATGGGCAGAATTCATTGGTTATAGTCTGGAAGAAATATCCTCTATAACTAATGATGCCTGGATAAAATTTTCGCATCCCGAAGACTTAAAAAAATCCGATGAATTGTTATTGAAGCACATCAAGGGTGAATCGGACCATTACGAGTGTGAAATAAGAATGAAGCACAAAAATGGTGATTGGATATGGGTACTTGACAAAGGAAAAATTCACAAATGGGATGAAGATGGCAAACCACTTTTAATGTCAGGTACTCATCAGAATATTACAGAACGTAAGCAGGCAGAACAGGCATTGCATGAAAGCGAAGAGAAATATTCCAAAGCTTTTATGACATCGCCTTATGCACTTTCAATCACAGGTGCAGAAGATGGAAAATTCATCGAAGTCAATGATGCCTTTACCCATGTCTCTGGTTTCACCAGGGAAGAGGTAATTAACAAATCAGCTGTTGATCTCAAGATGTGGGTAAACAGAGAAGATCAAAAGTGGGTAATATCTTCTCTTATTAAAGGCAGGGATATAGCAGGAAAGGAATTCATGCTCAGAAGAAAGAATGGTGAAATCATGAAGACTTTGTTTTACTCCAAAATTATTCATATCAAAGACAAACCGAATGTTTTATCCATTATTAACGACATCACCATACCCAAACAGGTGGAAGAAGAACTTATCAAAAGCCAGGAACGCTACAAAATGCTGCATGAATATGCACCGGTCGGGATACTGTTAGTGAACCGGTCGGGGCAAATTCTTGAGATGAACCCTGCGACACTTCAAATACTTGGATCTCCATCTTATGAGGCAACAAAGTCAATTAACCTGCTGACATTTTCTAATCTCATTGAGGCAGGTATTTCATCAGCTTTCCAGAATTGTGTTGAAACAGGTCAGATCGTTTTTGGTGAGTATCCTTATATCACTAATTGGGGAAAATCAATTGATATGCATTTACGTTTTGTACCCATTTTTGATAAACACTCTAACGTAGACATGGTACATACGATTATTGAAGATATCACAGAGCGCAAGCAGGCAGAAGTAATTCTGAAAGAAAAAACAGATGAAATAGAAGCACAAAACAAAGAATACTTACAACTAAATGAAGAACTTAATCAAACCAACAAGAGATTGCAATTAGCCAAAGAAAAAGCCGAGGAAAGCGAACGCCTCAAATCAGCCTTCCTTGCAAATATGAGCCATGAGATACGGACTCCCATGAACGGCATTCTTGGGTTTGCCGAACTTTTAAAAGAACCAGGCCTGACAGGTGAGGAACAACGGGATTACATCAGAACCATTGAATTGAGTGGCGAACGCATGCTCACTACCATCAACAACATTATTGATATTTCGAAAATTGAAGCAAGAATGATGGAAATAAATATTAAGCAGTCAAATATTAATGAGCAAATCGAATTCGTTTATAAATTCTTCAAACCTGAGATTGAAAGAAAAGGGATTCTGTTCTCCTTCAAAAACAGCTTGCCATCAAAAGAAGCCATAATTAAAACTGACCAGGAAAAAGTTTATGCCATACTGACTAACCTTATTAAAAATGCCCTTAAGTTTACTTATGAAGGTTCAATTGAATTTGGGTATATTTTAAAATCAGACAGTGAGCCTGCTGAACTGGAATTTTTTGTAAAAGATACAGGGATAGGCATTCCACAGCATCATAAGGAAATAATTTTTGAGAGATTCAGGCAGGGTAGTGAATCGGATAACCGGAATTATGAAGGTTCTGGTTTGGGTTTGTCAATATGTAAATCTTATGTGGAAATGCTGAATGGGAAAATATGGGTGGAAAGCGAAGAAGGAAAAGGCTCAGCATTTTATTTTACAATACCTTATATTGCTGTATCAAAAGAAAAAAAATTAATCCCAAATACCCTTTCAGTTATGGAAAAAGAAACTGAAATCAGAAACCTGAAACTATTAATTGTCGAAGACGATGAAATATCCAACTTATTCCTTACCAGGTTGCTCCGAAAAAACAGTTATGAGGTTTTAAATGCCAGAACTGGAGTTGAATCCATTGATAAATGCCAGAATAATCCGGACCTCGATTTGATCTTAATGGACATCAGGATGCCTGATATGGACGGCCATGAAGCCACACGTCAGATTCGTCAGTTTAACAAAAAAGTTACCATCATAGCGCAAACAGCCTATGGTTTTATAGATGACCGTGAAAAGGCAATCGAAGCGGGATGTAACGATTATATTTCAAAACCAATAAATATTGCCTTATTGCACGAGCTGATTAAAAAACATTGTCATACATAGAGCTATTACTTTATAAGATTAATGAGCTGGTTGTCTGTCTTTTAAATAAACAATAAAAACCCGTCTATAAAATAGAAAATGCCAATAATTCCTAATATTAAACTGCATATCCAGACAAATTCTTTTTTAGAAAGTGTTGCAATGGAGGAGAGTAAAATAGATATCTGGAGGAAAATGACAGCGATACCAAATTTCCCCGAGTGTTTCTTACAATCATCGCGCTGATTCTCGAAACTGGTTGCAGCTTTATTTATTGTTTCTTTCTCTTCTTCATATTTTTTCACTTTTTGCCTGTAATCGCCGATCAGCTCTTTGTATTTTTTAACCAGTGTATCATTCCCTTTCTGTTTCTCTAACGATTCAACCTGTAGCTCAAGGTTTTCCCGGCGCATATCATAAATATAGCTTTTAATGCTTTTGCTTTGAAAAAATGCCCATTGGTCACTGGCCTGTGTTTGGTTAAGCAGGCTTCGTGTGCTAAAACCACTACCTTTAAAAGTCGATAAGGTTGCTGCTACGGCAACTAATACTGTTGTGATAGCCATATAAGTCAGCCATCTCTCTTTCTTTTCTTCTGCCATAAAATTTTATTTTTAATTATGAAATTTAAAAAACCGGGCAAAAATAGTCAAAGAAATTATTATCCGAAATATTAATTCCGATAATAAATCAGGCCTGCCTTATTCCCGGTGGTTAAGGATTATTTATTGATATTATTTACCCCCGGGTGGACAATACATTTTTAAATAATTGGTATAAAGTGTCCGGAGATGTTCTGTGGTCCCTTCCCCTTCCGAAAGGCTGTGTGTACGGTTCGGATATGACATAAACTGAAATTGTTTATTGTATTTTATCAGTTCATTAAGCAGCAATTCTGCATTCTGATAATGCACATTATCATCTCCTGTCCCGTGGATATACAAAAGGTTCCCTTTCAGGTTTTTTGCATACGAAACGGGTGAGCCTTTTATAAAATCTTCCATATTTTCCTGTGGCAGACCCATATAGCGTTCCTGGTAAATATTATCGTAAGTAAGCTCACTGCCGACAGCAGCTATAGCAATGCCTGTTTTGTATATTTCAGGATACTGGAACATCAGATTTAATGTCGCAGAACCGCCACCGCTCCAACCCCACACGGCAACTCTTTCAGGGTCCACAAATTTCCATTTAAGTATCTCTTTCGCCGCCATAGCCTGATCGCGGATATTAATCCGTCCGATATTCCGGTAAATGACTTTTCTCCATGCTCTTCCTTTTGGGGCGGGAGTACCACGGTTATCTAAAGAAATATATATGTAACCATCTTCAGCCATGTTTCCTTTATACAGAAAATCCTGACTTGTTCCATAAGAATCAGTCACTGTAGCTTCTGCAGGCTCGCTGTATACATAAAACACCACCGGATATTTCTTATCAGGTTCGAAGTTTTTCGGTTTTACCATCCATCCATCCATTTTAACACTGTCGGAGGTGGTTACAGTGAAGAATTCAGTGGTATTTTTGACCTGAAGCGAATCCAGCCTGGCGAGAATACTCTCTTTTTCAATTAATGGTTTTTGATTTGCTGCAGTTATGAATTCCCTCGACGGACGGGTAAAATGGTTGGAGAAAGTGTGTAAGGCGTACTTTCCGGTAGTTGAAAAAGAATAATCGTGATTCCCTTTTAATAATGGAGAGCTGAGTAATTCACAGACACCTGTTCCATCCAGCCGGGTCCGGTATAAATATTTCTGTGTTGCATTATCCGGAGAAGCCATAAAATATACATAACCTTTTTTGTTGTCGATGAATTTCAGATCGATAAAATCATAATTGCCTTTAGTTATCAGTTTTTCCGGCTTTCCTTCAAGAGAAACCTGGTATAAATGTCTCCAGCCGTCTTTTTCTGAGGTCCATAATATGTTCCTGTTTTCATTCAGCCAGATAAAACCATTTGTAAAATCGATAGTATAATGGTTCCCCGGCTGATAGATGTCAATCCAGGCATCTTCCGATTCTTCCTGTACGACTTTGGAATCGCCCGTTGTGATTTCCGAAATGATAAGTTTGCTGTTATTCTGTTTACGGTTAAGTTGCTGTATCAGTAAATTTCCAGTCGATGGGATAAACTCCATCCTTACAATATAGTTCTGAACCGGATCGCCTGGGATTTTCATCCACGTTGTTTTTCCATTCTCAATATTAACTACTCCCACTCTGCAGGAAGATGGGTTTTGTCCAACTTTAGGATATTCAATTGGAATGATTCTCGAGTAAATAGAATCGGTATTATTAATAAGGTAAAACTTCTTAATACTTCCGGCATCGATCTGCCAATAGGCAATAGATTTGCTGTCGGGGCTCCAGCGAAAACCATCCCTGCAATCAAATTCTTCCTCGTATGCCCAGTCAAAAGTGCCATTGATCAATGTGACGGAACCATCAGTTGTCAATGCCTTTATACGTGAAGAGGTCAGATCTTCAACATAAATATTGTTCCCGCTCACGTAAGCAACTGACTTTCCATCGGGCGAAAATTTGGCAAACATAAGCGAGGATGGAGGAAAAGTTCTGCCCAACTGATCGAGAGCCCCGGTTTTCATGTCCAGTACCCAGTAATCTCCCTTTGAATTCAGCCTCCAGACTTTCTTTGTATTGGTAAATATTAATGCTTTTTGCTGGTCGTTTGTGAAAGCATAATAACCGAGTTTAAGAGCAACTGTGCTTCCTTTTGGGGTAAGCTGTTGTTTTGACATTATTACTTTGGATTCATTGGAAGGCAGTGTAAATTGAAGAAGTTCATTCCCCTTTATACTATAATAGGAATTCCCATCATTCGACCACCTGATGCCACCAACCTGGGCACTGGCATTTATTAATGCAAATAATATCAGAACTGAGACTATCACGGCTCTTAGTGCCGGTCTATTCTTAAAATAAATTTCAAATCTGTCCATATCCGGTAGTTTTTTAAAACCGATAAATTTAAATATTTAAATGGCAACCAGCTAATTTTTCACACAGCGAACTGACCAGCCATATTGTTTACTGAATTTATCCCTGACTACTTCGCTCGAAGTGTATCCCATGTAACGGGCCCAGGCATCCGCTGCACTGACATCCGTAGCTGACCACCAGAAACCGTAATAGCCTATGTTGGCGAATGCTCCGTTGGTGTAACGATAACCACCCGGAAGTGCCGTAAAATCATCTTCGTTTGTTGCCCCCAGGTTAGGACTTTCCCAACGGCTGGTGCTTTTTAATTTCCCGCCTGCAACATTTTTTCCTCCCACCCAGGAAGATAAAGTTGTCCATTCTTCATCGGTCGATACATGCCAGCCACCCGGGCATAATTTATTAGTACTGACTGCGTACCAGTTATACAAAGCACCATATATATTTTTATTAGCAACAGAATCTTTATTATACCAGCAAAATGCAGCTGAAGTTAAAGCGGCCCATGAACTGTTAGCGGTAATCAATGGTATTGCTGTACCATCATTATACCTGGTTGTTTTTAAATTCTCTGCCATCCAGACCTGAGTACCCAAAGTTACAATCCTGTAAACATTGCCGTCTATATCTTTAACGGTCTGTGCTTTAAGTCCGGTTAAACCAATGCAAAGTATTGCTACTGAAAATAAGCCCGCATTTATGATCTTCATTTTAGTTCATCGTTTAATTCTTATTCTTTTACTTTCAGATTCTCCGGCATAAAGTTATCAAATTCGGGCGTAACCAAAGATCCTTAAATCATTCAATATTGTACTCTATCAATCCCTGAGGCATCGGATTGAAACACCATTCAGCTTACTGGTACTGCCTCTGTACATATCATTGCTATAGAAACTCAAATCACGATACCAGGCAGATGTTGCAGATACCTTCGTGGCCGACCACCAGTAACCAAATTTCCCAAAGCCGTTGAATAACCCGCTCCCGTAACGGTAGCCTCCGGCAAATGCCGTAAAACCGCTTTTATTGTTGCTAATCTGGTCGTTCCCTATGTTACTTAGTGCTTTATCTGTATCCCAACCCGATGTGGCTGCCAATGATTTTGCTGTTTCGCCCGGAATACCTTTAAAACCATAACCATTCTTTGCCAGGTAATCAGTTAAAATGGTCCATTCGGCATCGGAGGGTACATGCCAGCCTGCAGGGCAAATTCTCCGGCTATCGGCTGCAGCAAACCAGGTATATAATCTGCCATAAGTGGCTAAGTTGCTATCAATGCCATTATAAACCCACTGATATCGGTGTGTGCTGTCGAATGTTATATCCAGCGTTGCCGGAATGGTTGTACCTATTGAATCACCATTACTATACCTTGTTGTTTTCAGATTTTCTTTAAGCCACACCTGTGTTCCGATAGTAATTGTATTATATACATTTCCGTCAATATCTCTTACAGCCTGTGCCTGTAATCCGGTCAACCCTGTACAGATAAAGGCTATTAATAATAATTCAATGTACTTATTTGTCACTTTGCTTATCATAAAGAAGAATCCGGAATAAATTAGTTCACATTTTAAATCATTATTAGTATTTAATAACGCCGGTTCAGGTCTATATAGTATCAGAACCCCGATCCAACTTTTCCAATGAAATCAATTGACTGCATAGTAACATTGAATTTGACTTCATCAGGGCTTCACAGGTAATGCAGTTGTTTCCTGAAGTAAATTCCTTACCTTAGATAAACCTAATTTTTACTTGCATGAAGAAATTTATTCTTTTTTTAATGATAGTTGTTCCCCTAAGCGTATTTCAGATGAATGCGCAGATAAAAAAATTCCTGGAATGACTTTAAAACAAAAATACGGCAATACAGCTTTGGTAGCTGGCGCCTCTGAAGGTATCGGAGCTGCTTATGCAACATGTCTGGCAGCGGAAGGATTCGATCTTGTTCTCATTGCCCGCCGGCTTCAGCCTTTAAAGCATCTGGCTGATTTATTGGAAAGCAGGTACAAAATAAATGTGATGTGTATCTCCTGCGATCTGTCAGAAATAAATGCAGTACAGCAGATAGAGGAGGCGCTGAACGGGCGGGAGATCAATATGCTGATTTATAATGCAGCACTGTCGTACATTGGTCCGTTCATTAAGAATTCCGCAGAGAACCATTCGCAGGCTGCCAGGTTAAATATGATGACCCCATTGACTATGGTTCGGCTGTATGGAGAAATAATGCTGGCTAAGGGTAAAGGAGCAATTGTTTTAATGACTTCATTAGCCGGCCTTCAGGGCAGCGGTTATTTATCGGTTTACGCAGCAACCAAAGCCTTTAACAGGATCCTGGCAGAAAGTCTATGGTACGAGTGGAAAAACAGTGGTGTCGATATAATAGCCTGTTGCGCCGGTGCCACGGCAACACCCGGTTATAAGAATACTCATCCCGAAAAGACCGGGCTTTTTACTCCGCGGGTGCTTGAACCGGAAGAGGTGGCGAATGAATGCCTGCAGAAACTGGGAAGACAACCCTTTTTCATCACAGGCCGTGGAAACAGAATAGCATCATTTATCATGCAAAAGATCCTGCTCAGGAAAATGGCCATAAATACCATGGGAGATACCACGAGGAAAATGTACAGGTTATAAACTTGACGGCTAGCGGCACATGGTATGCGGCGTGCGGCTGACTTTTAACTTCCGGTTCCGATTATTTAATTTTAATATCACGGCCACTGAGTTTTCACGGAGTTAAACTGCTTTAATTCTCCCCTTCTCCCACTCTCCTTTTCATTTTTGCCTTTCGCCTTTCGCCTTTTGCCTTTCTCCTTTCTCCTTTTAATATATGAAGGGAATAATCCGATATGGAACTTTTTTTATGTACGTTTCCCAAAGTGCTCCATATTTGAGTGCGCATCTTTTATCATCATCCCGTTGACGCGAAACTAACAGTAAAACATAGTATAAAGGATATAACCATGGCCAGATTAAACCGGGATAACCTGTGCACAAGATTATACCTGATGCCATCAAAATTTCACCTGAATAATTGATATGCCTGCTGATGCCCCAGAATCCATTTACCAGCAGGGAATTATTTCCATTTGTGATAATCTCAGGTACAATTCTGAAAAATGTTCTCCCCGGATCTCTTTTGAAATAATACTTCTGCAAATTAGCACCCCGCGATAAAATCCATCCGGCAAAGAAGATAAAAACATATATTATTAATAACCAGGCAGGTGTATGTGGATCAGGTAAACTTACCGTGGACCATAAGAAGATGGCATAAAAGTATGGGTAAAAGACCATACATCCCCAGCCCAGCTTGAATCCTACTTTTTCTGCAAATAAATCATAAGTATAGAGATGAACTTCTTCGAAGATGAAATAATCAATAATGAAGTAAGTAAGCAATGCTGTCGAAAGTACAATGCCTGTTGAAGACTGATCTCAATACAGAATCAGGTGATGAGCTGCGAAACTCAGTGCATTTAGTTCAAGCATGGTAGCTCCTGTCAGATACAGCCACATTTTTACATCTGCCAATCCACCCCTGATCTGAAGGTTTTCAACTCTGCCAAAAAAAAGATCTGACAAAAAGGACTTTCTTACAGGAGGATAATACAATACTACCGCCAGGGAAAAAATCACACCTGATGAAAATGCACCGGCCAGTCCATACCACCTGTATTTGTATAGCCAGTCAAAAGGAACAATGCCGGAATATCCCAATAAAAACCAGGATAAAACCACAGTAAAGAAAACAATGATACCATTAAGATGATATCTCATTTTTTCCGTAGAATTTGTCTTTGTGACGTATCCTGTCACCCATCTGCCTGGCAATACTACATTTAAAATAAAAATGATTACAGCAATTATAACCGGGGCAAAAAATCCTATCGTTTTATCCATAGTAAAGAGTTATGACTTAAAATTAAAATAAAAACTTTAATTATCGCAAAAACCATCCATTATAGTATCAGGACTAGGTATTGCTCACTTTATTCTTTTCATGCGAAGTGAAACTGCCGAAGTTAAATGAACTACTATTTATCTCAAAAATCCTGTTATTAATTATTCCAAATTATTAGATTTGATGCTTAATTTAAAAACTATTAATTCAATACTATGAATAAATTATTCAAGCTGGTTATACTCTTACTCCTTGTCAGTACATTAGCCAACAGCCAGGATACAGGATACATCTTTACAATGAAGAAAGAACTGGCCTGCACCTCTGTTAAAAATCAGAATGCAACATCAACCTGCTGGTGCTTCTCGGGAATATCTGTACTGGAATCTGAATTGTTACGCATGGGAAAGAAATCTGTCGATCTTTCGGTAATGTATATTGTAAGACATACTTATGAGAAAAAAGCTGAAATGTACGCCAGGATGCATGGCAGCTCTTCATTCGGCGGAGGTGGTGAGTACGGTGATCTTCTCAATGGATGCCGTGAGGTGGGATTGGTTCCGGATAATGTTTATCCCGGACTGAATTACGGAGATACAAAACATAATCATAGTGAAATGGATGCAGCATTGAAAGGATTTATGGATGCCGTCATTAAAAGTCGAAAACTGACTACTGCCTGGTTTGCCGGACTGAATGGGATCCTCGATGCATACCTTGGAAAAGTTCCGGAAAGCTTTGAATATGAGGGCAAAACTTATACGCCTGCAAGCTTCATGAAGGAGTTGGGAATCAATCCTGATGACTATGTTCTTTTAACCTCATTCAGTCATCATCCCTTCTATAAACCATTTATGCTTGAAGTACCCGATAACTGGGCTGCAGGTTCTTTTTACAACATTCCTGTCGATGAACTCATAGAGATCATTGATAATGCACTGATGAAAGGCTATTCAGTAGGATGGGCCAGCGATATGAGCGATAAGGGCTTTTCAATGAAGAATGGAGTGGCTATTGTTCCTGAAAAAAACTGGAACGAAATGACGGAAGAAGAAGCTACAAAAGTCTTTAATGGACCTCATCCCGAAAAAACAATTACTCAGGAAATCAGGCAGAAAGGATTTGATAATTATTCCACCACCGATGACCACGGAATGCATATAATCGGTCTGGCAACCGACCAGGCCGGAAACACTTTCTACAAAGTGAAGAACTCCTGGGGCGTTACGGGAAAGTATAATGGATTTATTTTTGTTTCCAAACCTTATGTGATGCTGCAGACTACCAACATTATGGTGAACAAGAATGCCATTCCTGCTGCAATTGCAAAAAAACTTGGAATAAACTGACAGGATATCTTTTTGACCTTTCTCCTTTCGCCTTTTTACTTTTTCCTTTCGCCCTTTCACAACTTATTTCTGAGAGATAGCTTCCTTAACGGTTTATTTACCTTAATGGTGGTGAAAACTACAGCAAGCGTCATAATACCACCGAAAACCACTGAAGGCACGAGGCCCATCAGTTTAGCAGCGACTCCTGATTCGAATGCGCCTAATTCGTTCGACGACCCTATAAATATACTGTTCACAGATGCAACCCGTCCACGCATTTCATCGGGTGTAAACAGCTGAAGGATAGTTGCCCTTATCACCACACTCACATTATCGAAAGCGCCGCTGAGAATTAACAGCAGACCCGATAATATAAAACTTGTTGAAAGTGCAAAGCCGATCATGCAAATTCCGAAACCAATGACACAAATGAATAGTATCTTTCCTGTATCCCTCATAGGCGGACGGAACATCAGAATGAAAGCCATAAATGCAGCTCCTATGGCAGGACAGGCTCTGAGCAGACCCAGTCCCTGGGGTCCCACATGTAAAATATCGGATGCAAACACCGGTAGCATTGCAACTGCTCCGCCAAACAGAACGGCGAACATATCGAGTGTAAATGCTCCAAGCAATTCCGGTGTTTTAAAGACAAAGCTTATACCGCTTTGAATACGGACGAATACACCTTCAGCAGTCTCAGCAACTTCATGTCTGCCGGTTTTTACGAACATTATCATAAAGAACGATAAAGTATATAAAGCCAATACCAGTGAATAAGCCGGCACTATTCCCCGGAAACCATAGACCAGTCCGCCTATTGCCGGTCCCATTACAGCCGCCATCTGCCAGTTAGCGCTGTTCCAGGTAGCCGCATTTGCCAATAAATTCCTTGGTACAAGCTGGCCCATTAATGCCACCTGGGCCGGACTTAATATTCCACGAGCCAGTCCTGTTAAAAAGATAGTGATAAAAATCGGCAGCACCCCGAATTTCCCGAAGAAATAGGCTGCATTTGAACTAAATATCAGCAGGATTACTGCGCCAAGAATAAGTAAAAGCGTGGTATAATTAATGATCTTGCGACGATTGTATAAATCGATATAATGTCCTGCAAAGAGAGAAATGCTTATCTGGGGAATCACTTCTGTCAGACCAATAAACCCAAGCCAGAGAACATTTTGAGTGATGCTGTATATCTGCCATCCCACAATAACCGACTGCATAAGTGCGGCCATTGTCATAAAAACACGATATAACAGGTAAAAACGGAAATTTTTTATGTGTATGACTGCAAAAGCTTTACCGGAAAACCACGACTTCATATTGATTTATTTTCGGGGGCAAAAATGCGAAGAATTTACGGAATGTGAAATACTGATGATGCATTAACTTGATAAATATAGTTATATATCATTGACAATAAATAAAATATAAGCGTTCTTTGATTTTTTGGTTTGAATTAATCTTTTAACCCCGAAGGGGTTTAATTTCAATAACCGTGGGTGCAACCCACGGTAAAGACAAGAAAACCACCTGGCAACCCCGGAGGAGTTGAATAATGAACTCGTTACCAGTCTAATATTCAGCCCCTTCAGGGCTGAGAAATTCAGTTTACAGTTATCTGTGGGTTTTACCCACGGTTATTCAGATTGCGCTACTTCGCGGCACTAAAAGATATTGAAATCAAACGCATCAGTAGTAAATATGAATTACAAATTACGAATTAGGAATTGCGAATTAGGAATCAGAGATATTTATCGGCTAGGTATTAAATTTCTATCTTTAAATAAGTATTCCGATGCGTTGTACTTTTTTTCTCATCAATAAACATTTATTTACAAATATTTTAGTGCTCCGCACCTCGTATCTCTGTTCCAAACTTTATTTCTAAGACATATTTTCCCCTGCAAATTTTGTGATACTCACCACTGCTTTGGTATAACCAGCGCAACAGAGCTGCAAAATATTTGTAGAAATTCATTTTAATTAGATAACCACAGGTGCAGAGCACCGCAATATTGAATATCTTCGTAGCTTGCTGCAAAGATCTTCAATCCGGATCTTCAAATGTTAATATGGTTATGAGTATTGCTTCTTTCAGATTTTATGAGGAGCTGAATGATTTTCTGCCTTTGGAGAAGAGAAAAATACTTTTTTCATACGAATTTAACGGCACTCCTTCAGTTAAAGATGCTATCGAAGCACTTGGAATACCTCATGTTGAAGTTGACCTGATCCTTGTAAATAGCCTGTCAGTGGATTATTCTTATAAACTTAAACATGCTGATTCGGTATCTGTTTATCCTGTTTTTGAAAGCTTTGACATCGCTTCTGTGACGCATTTAAGGGAAAAACCTTTACGTGATCTGAAGTTCATTGCAGATGTTCATCTGGGAAAACTCACTAAGTACCTGCGGTTATGCGGCTTTGATACCTGTTATCGTACAGACTTTAACAATCAGGAAATGATAAATCTTGCATTATCTGATAGAAGAGTTATCCTTACGAGGGACAAAGAATTGCTTAAAAATAAAAAAGTGACCCGTGGTTACTGGGTAAGATCTGTGTACTATCCTGAGCAATTGAGGGAGGTACTCCTCCATTTTGATTTAAAGAACCAGGTCACTCTTTTTGCACGTTGTATGGAATGTAATGGACTGCTTAAGGATGTTACAAAAAAGGAAATTCTGAACCGTTTATTACCTAAAACCAGCCGATATTACCGGAAATTTAAAAAGTGTCAGTATTGTAACCGGATTTACTGGAATGGCTCGCATTACCAAAGCATGAAAAGGAATATTAAAACACTTATGCTAAAAACAGATAAATGTGACTTATGAGAGGATCGATTTAAGGTTTAAACTTATTAAAAACGTTTCTTTTTCAGAGCCCTAACTGTATTAGTCCTTTGATAGTTCATTAATTGAATGGCCGTTCCTTGAGATTAGTTAGATTGCGCACCTACAAATTTGTAGTATTTTATGTTAAAAACTTTTTAAAAAATGCTTTCAATAATATAAATATGTCCGTAAATTTGTCCGCATAAGTGAAAATGCTCGCAATATGGCTTCAATAAATTTTTATCTAGATAGTAAAACCGATAAAAAAGGTCTTGACAGAATAATGTTGAGGATTCTATGCGATGGAGAACAAATCAAAAGTGCAACTGGCATTAAGGTCCTTCCCGCGGATTTCGACAAAGAAAAGCAAATTATTACACCTCACGATGAGAATCATAAGACAAAGAATTCAAAACTTAATCTATTAAAAAATCAAACTAAGGCGTACCTAAACAATTCTTTATCAAAGTCTTTTACCACAAGGGAAATTAAGAATAAAATAAAAGAACTTGTAAATAGTTACATCCAAGACGATGAGGTCCATATTATTAAGGAGCAACTTTCACTTTATGAAAAATCTTTTACATTTATTGATTTATTTGCTGGCGCAGGTGGATTTAGTGAAGGATTTTTGCAAGCGGAATTTGGAAATAAAATCTTTGATTTTGTTTTAGCTAGTGATATAAATGACAATTGTGAATTAACTCATATAGTAAGATATAATAATCAACTCGGATTAAAAACAGAATTTCTACACCAAGATATTACTGAGCCTGATTTTATAGATACTCTTCTTAAAAAGATAGATGGGAAGAAAATTGATGTGGTTTGTGGTGGACCACCTTGCCAAAGTTTTAGTTTAGCTGGAAAGAGAAAGAAATTTGATAAAAAAGATGACTTGTTCTCTCATTATCTGGATGTAATCAAGGTTTTACAACCAAAATATTTTGTGATGGAAAACGTGAAAGGGATACTTACAAAGGAAGGAGGTAAAATAAAAGAGCTTATTATTAATGAGATTCGATCCATAATTGATATAAAAGAGATTCCCAAGCTTGTTCAGTTCATCAGGACTCTCAAAACTGATTCTGAATCAGTCAATTTTATCCTTGAAAGTATTGTCAATAGGATTAGATTTGAGAATAAAAAGAAAGATGAATTGGCTAGAGCTAAACAGGAGTATATAAGTCTCTTAGAAAACAAATTTAAAAGTATAACACCCAAGATTACAGATTATAAAACCAGTAAAACTGATATGCGTATAAGTACTATACGCCATGGGCTTAACATGCTAAGCAGAAATAAGGAATTGGAAGTCTTACAACGGCAAATAATAAAAGAAAAGGATATATCTTACATTGATAATGATGATTATGTAGGCTCATTCAATAGTTTTCTTGATGAACTTGAATCAGAGAATGTTATTAAAAAAATTAAAACCTCATTTTCAGAGTTAAAAGTACCTGAAAGCTATAAAGATGAGGTTGGTTCATTTTTAAAATCTCTTGAGATCTACATTGCTTCATTCGAGGACTGTGTCGACCTATTAAAAGTTTTTTTTAAAAACAATATTAAAGAAAATGAGTTTAAGAGTCTTGTCGACAATATTAGGCTCTATAGAATTGAAAAGCATTTTGTGGCAAATGCTTCAAATTATGGAGTACCACAAAACAGGGAAAGAGTACTATTTATTGGTTGTAGAAAAGATCAAAAATTATTGAGCGAAATTAAACCCACTGTTAATGAGAATGAAAAGATTTCTGTTTTTGAAGCCTTATATGATTTAGATTTTATTGATAACAATCAATTTAAAAAAGATTACATTGAATTTGAATTTGACAAAAGATATAATGGTTTAGAAAAGAAATATCGTCAACTATTAAAGCCTAGATCTATTGATGGGAAAATTGATAATAATGGTAAGACATATGCAGAATGGTCTAAAAAAGGAAGATTAAATGGTAGATTTAATATTCAACCAGCATTTTATGTCAAAAATATCGAAGCTTTAAAAAATGGAGTCAAAGAATATGGAATTCTTCATAATCATCAAACTAGCAATCAAAATGAGGATGTAATCAAACGTCTTAATATTATTCTTAAGAATGGCCATTATGGTGAAGCCAAAGAAGAACTTAGTGAATATGGACTCGAATCGAATAAAAGAAATTATAATGTTCTAAAAGCTGAAGGCTTAAGTCCAACAGTAATGACTATACCGGACGATTATATTCATTTTAATTCACCAAGATCTTTAACAGTAAGAGAAATGGCCAGATTACAGTCTTTCGATGATAACTTTGTATTTCAGGGCAAAAGATCAACCGGGGGGAATAAAAGAAAAGAAGAAGTACCTCAATATACTTTAGTTGGAAACGCTATACCTCCACTTTTAGCAAGAGCAATAGGTATTGAAATACTTAAAATAATAAAATAATTATGCGAGACTTTACGCCTATTGAAAAAGAACGAATAAAAGTCCTTACAGAAAAATCAATTTCTTTTTCATTGATTGAACCAACAAGAACAGGTTTGGAGAAATCCATCATGGATGCTACGGCTCCAGTTCGTTTATATTTGTATGATCAAGGGCTGCATAATTTTCAAGAACAGGAGCAGGGAGTCGAGCATAAACATATAGTTGATGCTTATCTAATCGAAAACGATTCACTAGTTAAAACTTCAGCTTCTCTATACCGTCCTCAAACAAAAAAAGGCGATCCAAGAATATGGTTTAGTAGACTTCACAAATATGCAAATCCAAATGATATTCTTGGTATAATCAGTTTTGAGGGAAAGCTATATGTTGTAAACATCACCAGAATGGATATCGCTTCATTGCTTGAAGAGAGAAAGAAAAATCCATTTGAGGAATTAGTCTACACTATTTATAAATCACAAAGCTCTGTGTCAGAAGAATTACTTATGAAGTTAAAAGTAATAGCAAAAAAAGGTGCTATTCCAGCATCGGTTTATGGAGATACGGCAATTGGAAGAGTACTTGAAAGTGAATTAGGCATTGAAATTAATTCATCTAAAAAACCAGACTATAAAGGTATTGAGCTTAAGTCTTTTCGTGAGAAAAGAGGAAATAGAAAAACTCTTTTTGCCCAAGTTCCAAATTGGGAGCTAAGTAAGTTCAAGAGCTCAGCTGAAATTCTTGATAACTTTGGATATTATCGTGGAAATGATTTTAAATTGTATTGTACAATATCGACAAAATCAAGAAATTCTCAAGGTTTAATCTTTAAAATGGATGACACTTTAGAATGGTTAGTCGAAAACTCAGATAGAAAAATTATAAATGACTTTGCAGTATGGACTCTTAAAAAACTGCATGAAAGGTTGCTTGAAAAACACAATGAAACATTTTGGATTGCTGCTAAAAGTGAAATCTTTAATGGATTTGAGTATTTTTCATTTACACAGGCGGAGCACACAAAAAAGCCAATATTATCTCAATTTGATATTATGTTAGATCAAGGAGTCATAACTATGGATCATTTAATAAAAAGGAACGATAAGGGAAATGTCGTGGAAAAGGGGCCCTTATTCAAGATTAAATCGAATTCATTAGATATGTTATTTCCACCTAGTCAATTATATGATTTAAGAAATTAATTTTAAATGGCTGAATGCAAGAAAAGCTTCATTTTAAAAAGTTCGCTCAAGAAAGTTAATTAGACAAGAATTTGCATCTTAATTTTATTACACAAATATTACATAACGGGATTTTTTTACAGATTTTTGCACAAAAATCAAGTATTGCCCAATTCAATTCTTTAGGTTTATTGATATTTACAATTCTATAGGCAAGCGTTTGTAAATAAGGGTCATATCTAATATCGGAAAGTTTTCTTTCACCAAAATATCTTTCTAATAACCTCGCCATATTTACATCAAGTAAAGGTGTTTTCTTGTGTAAAACATATAATTCATAAGCATTGGTGATGTATTGTCCCATCATTGGAATATCTTCAATCTGATCCCTTTCAATAGGGAATAGCCATTTCCTTATTTTTAATTCCTGTGCAAGTTTATAAAGCCTAGTTCCACGTTGATTATATAAACCTATTGGTTTTATAAATTCTTGTAATTCTTTTTCGGATGCCTCGCCAAGATGTTGCCAAGTTGGATATTTATTAAAATAATGTGGTAGAAATTTTGATACTGTTTCTGCTTTGGTTCTTTGTAAGAATATTTCTGAAATAATTAATTCATAATTTGTTGAGGATTTTTTTCTCCAAATAAAATCTCTTCCATTTTCAGAATACCATTCTAAGAGTGTTTCCTGAAAGAATTTTATTTTTGATTCATCTATGATTTTGGTTCTTCCCATAAAACAAAGCTGATCGAAAAGTAAAATAAGTCCATTTTTAAGAACCTACTTACCATCACACTTTACTTCAATTCCTTTTCGAAGCACAGACTGTTTTCCACTCCGGCATATTGCCCATAGTTTGAAATCAAAGTATATCCTCTCTTCCTGTAAAGCTCAATTGCCTCTGGCTGCCTCTTCCCTGTTTCTAAAATACACTTTGAAAAGGATAATTCTTTCGCCCAGACTTCCAGCTCTTGCAGAATTCTGGTTGCAATTCCTTTTTTTCTGCATCAAGTAATTTCACAAGATCTTTGAAATCCTTATTATCCGAATTGGTTCTTTTAATTTTTATCATATCCTGTTTTTATTGTCAGCGGACAAACGACCCGATTTTTTGCCCGGTTGTATTCCATGAATTGAAGATTTCGTTTTTTGCTTCAATGAGTCTCTCAGTCCCTTCGCCACTTAGTCCCTCAGTCCCCCTTTCTCCTCTTCTCCCCGTCTCTCCGTCCCTTAGTCTCTCAGTCTCTTCGTCTCTTAGTCTCTTAGTCCCTTAGTCTCTTAGTCCCTTAGTCCCTTTGTCTCTCAGTCCCTCAGTCTCCCCTTCTCCTTATCTATCTACCCCCATATCCCATTCGTCTTTGCTACTTATTGCTTTGTCTTATACGTCGATTTATCACTTCAATAATTGGTCTTACTTCAGTATGTCTATGACCACCTTTTAGTTGATGTACTGTTATGTTACGTTTTGTAAATTGTTTCTTTTCAAACCTTTTTTCATCTTTCCCCCAAAACACGATTATCTTTTTATTATCAATTTTCATTATTTCTTGCGGCACATCATAAGGCCAATGCCTGAAAGTAAGTCCCACCTTGTCCAAAAAATGAATTCTGAAATCTGAGGTGTATGATGGTGAAATCAACACTATAAATTCCACTTTGTCTTTCCATTCATTACTCATCTGTTTGTAAAGAAAGGGCACCACTTCAGATCCAAATGAATAACCGGCAAAAATAAATTTCTGGCGATTATATCTTTTTAAGTTCAACTCAATGTAAGGCAAAATACTATCAAGGGTTTGTTGAGGCGTTTTACGCTTGCGGAAATATTTATATGAATTAATACACATTAAAGGAATATTATTTGCACATAAGCTGTCAGTTAATTTTTTACCAAAAGAGCTCCTGCCGGAATCACCTGTAAAAAATATTACTAATGGCTTATTGCTGGTAATGGTATCGCTGCAATCCGGCTGTATTATATAATTTGATTGCGCCTCTGCATCGCAATAAAATATGACCATTAAAAAAACCAGGTACTTTCTAAGCATAGTGTTCAGGAAAAAAGACTAAAGTATAAAGATAAAAGTAATCTTAAAAATGATAAAAGGTGCATGACGCACGACACACGGTTTTGAGGTGTGAGGCGTGAGGTTGAACGTAAATTTCTTTGGATTTCAGTTTTTAAGTTTTGCCATTGCGCCATTGCGCCATTGTGCCGTTGCACCGTTATAACTTCTCCATCTCCACCTTCAGCTCACATCTTTCCCCATCTTCAATGGTCACTGTCAACTCTTTTTCTTTGTATCCGGGTTTCTTAACAACTACCTTATAAGGGTCTGGCTTCATGTTATTAATTCTGAGACCGCCCTGAATCGCACTTTTCTTTACCAGTTTAACCGATTTATGATGTTTTTCCTCGTTTCCACCTTGTACGCCGTCGGCAATGAAAGTAAAAATCGCTCCTCTTATCGGAGTACCTTTTCCGGCCTCTTTCACTGTAGCTCTCAGAGCCAGCTTTGAGGTTCTTGTATGAACCAGCTTCCTGGCTGTTTTGTACCCCGTGTAAAAATCAGGTTCTTCGTACATGATAATTCCCATTTCAATATCTATTAAAAGAAGTACGGAATAAGCTTTCCCCATCAGTTCACTCAGATGAATGGTCAACTGGTGCCTTTCAGTAATCCCTAACCTTGGTTTCGAGAAGTATTCATCAAATGCGCTGATAGCCTCTCTGAATATCTTCTGGGTCTCCGGTGTAACTTCGTAAATCTGCAAAGCATCAATACGGGCCTCAGCCTCGTGATAAATGATCTCTACCTGGGTTTTCAGATCCACATCTTTCTTATCCTCAAGCTCAGACTTACTTATTTTCACCTGGTAAAGCAGGCGAAGGTTATCATTCATTTTAGCGTATGCAGCCAGCTTCCTCGAAGTGTCCAGTGCAATTGACACAAGGTTTTGCCTTCGTTTTTTCTTATCTGTCGCTATGCCCGTTCTGGATGTTCTCTGGTTGGTGCTTGTAAGTCTTATCTGATCTAAAATCTTTATGAATTCTGAAAAACACTCCCCGAAATGGGGCACATTCTTTAATAAGTCCTCATTCCGTGCTAAATACTCCTTTACTGTAAGGTACATTATCAGCTTACATTCCTGTTTCTTGGTCATTCAGCAAATTTTAAGGGAAATTAATGAAATTCTGGTAAATGGCAATGAATTATACCCCCTTTAGGGGGGCAGGGGGGTAAACGAACAAGTAGAATCTTTGTACTTTATATGGTCATCCGCTTATTTGCTGAGGATTATCCCCTTGCTAGGGGTGAATGAGGGGGGAGATTATTTTACCACTGAGTTACGCGGAGTTTGACACTGAGTTTCACTGTTTTTGAACCTCCGTATATTCTTTTAAGCCCCTCCCTCCCAGGACCACCTTTTAGACACATCTTTCAGAATATACAAAATTGCGGGAAACTTCATTTAGCATCCTTTGTCGGCTTCAATCAGTATGACAGTAATACTATATCAACAAAAGTACAATCCGACTGTTTACATAATACATCATATTTCTTATAAACAAGAAAAAAACACAACAATGAGTAGTTACATTAAATCTAAAACAATCGTATTCATTCATGGACTTTTTATGAATCCGGCAAGCTGGGATACATGGATAAGTTTTTTTGAAAAAAAAGGATACTCATGTTATGCACCTTTCTTCGCGTTCCATGCAGGGAATCCTTCTGATTTACGCGTCAATATAAATCCAGATCTGGGTAAAATAACCTTTGGACAAGTCATAGATAGTTTAATTGAATTTATTGATAAGTTACCTGAAAAACCAATATTAATAGGTCATTCAATAGGTGGACTTGCTGTACAGAAATTAATAGAAATGAATAAAGGGGTTGCTGGAATCTGTATTGATCCTGCACCACCTAAAGGAATCTTTAGTTTTAAATGGAGTTTTTTAAAAGCTAATATGCCGACAATTAATCCATTAAAAGGTAATTCAGTATGCTTACCGGGTGTGAAATGGTTTAATTACGCGTTTTGTAACACCATGACAATGGAACAAACTGAAATTGAATACAACAAATTTGTTGTCCCGGAAAGTAGAAATATTCCCAGGAGCAGCACAAAAAATGAAGGCAAAATTGATTTCAAAAAACCTCATAATCCTTTATTGATAATTGCAGGAGAAAAGGATAATATTATTCCATCTTCTTTGAATAAGAAAAATTTTGAAGCATACAAAGACAAGAACAGTAAGATAGATTTTAAGGAATTTGCAGGAAGAACTCATTACATCTGTGGACAGCAGAATTGGGAAGAAGTAGCCAATTATTCAGCAAGTTGGTTAACAAGTCTGGAATAGTAATAATCCCCGAAACTTTTACACAGACAATAAAGGTAGGTTGCTGTCACGGTTTTTATACCTCCTGTTACTCTTTTAAGCCCCTTCCTCCAGGCTACTCTTTGTACACATTTTTGATTATTTCGATTTGTGATCTATCTTGGAAATATTAATGAAGCAATTTTGTTGAATAATGCCGGAGAGGACCGACCGTAAATAAATTAGCCAGAAGGCTAATTTTAGGGAGGAGCCAGCCTGCAGGGATGGAGTCCAATAGCCACGGTAACGTCCGTGGCTGACAATGCAATACCGCTGCCAACCCCGGATGGGGTTGAAGAAGGCAATAATTTTGTAAATAATGCCGGAGGCATTAAACCTTTAATCTATTTTGCTCCCCATACGCAACAGTATTAATTGGAATCTGGTACCTCCGGCGTTAAACCTTTAATCTATTTTGATTCCCATGCTCGATAGTATTAATTGGACTTTGACGCTTCCTTCGTCATTATTAAATATGACTTTTAAACAAATGAATGTGCATAAAATGGTAATATCTTGTAGAAGAGTTGTGGATGGGTCAGGAAGAACAAAGATTTAATTGTTCCATCCTTTCTCTTCGTTGTGAAAGCAAAATATGCCTTCGCAACGACATTAGACTCCATCTTGAGGACCTTAGTCGCTGTTTATCATGCAAGAGACGCTATTGCACAACCTCGAGACGCAATTGTGGAGACAAGAGACGAAGTTGTGAAGATCAATGAAGCCATTGCAGATCGGATAGATTTAATTCCGGTGCAGACAGATTTAATTCCGATGCACAATGATCGTATTTCATTGACAAAAAATGTTATTGCAGACAGAAGAGATTAAGTTTCGGACCCGGATTATCGTTCCCGGCAATCAAAAGATGAGTTCCGGGAATTATATGATGCTATTGAAGACCGGACAGATTCAATTACGAACCGGACAGAATCTATTCCGAACACTAAATATCGCTTCCGGTTACACCATATTGCTTCCCGGGAACCGTAAGACCGCTCCCGTTAACAAAAAAATCAGTTCTTATAACCAGATAATCTTCCCTTGGAGTTCAAATATCAGTTCCCGGAACCAGAAGACTGCTCCCGGTCACCCAAAGACCGGTTCCCATAGTACAATTATTGATCCCGGCGTCTCAGATATCAGTTCCGCTTATCTGAAGATTGTTCCTGGCAAAGTCTGGCTTCATATCAAAGTCAACTTTGTTCCACATAAATATTCCGGTCATTCAAAATCAATATACGCATACTTAAAGCACATCGTGACTGATTTATATTGATTTACAAAGTCTTTACCTATGTTACCGTATAAGTCGGGACTTAAAATATTTTTAGAAAGGGCAATATATGTATTCTTTAAAACAAAACTTTTTGATCCGCAATCCAACTTGATTTCAGGCAATAATTTAGCCTTTTGTGTAATAGTGCCTCCCACACTTGAATATGAAAAAACAGTATCTTTCAGTGATTTGAAATTCGTCGAATCAATATCGTACATATTTTTATAAAAACTTGTATTTGAATTCCCTGTATCGAAGAAAAACGGAAGTATCTTATTTTTGTAAGCAACATCTATAATATAATCATCGCCTTTAATGAACAAGTTGGGAATATTTGATTTAACATCTGGATTCTTAGGGATGTATATAATCGAATCAGTGAAGTGAATGGATTCGAAGCGCATAATTATAGGAAAACCAATAACCCCATTGATTTTGTATCTTCCAAAGGTCAACAGGCTATCGGCAAAAACAATGAACTCTGCATTTTTAAATTCAATATTTTCGATAGATCCCTCATCGGCAATAGCAATTTTAGAAGCATTGCGTGTACCGGTTGACCCCATTACATAGACAACTGCTTTCGGTAGTATCCTGAGATTTAACTTTTTAGCAGTCGATTCACTTACTACATTCTCATTTGCACCCGTATCGAAAATCATATCGACAATTGAGTCATTTTTACTCTTCACGCGAAGCAGGTTATATCCTGCCATATCTTTAATGACTTTAATTTTAGTATCAGTATTCTTGATAACCGTAGTAGCCAATTCATTCTCGAGGAACCCATACGCGACATTATCATCTTTCAATTCGACAAAATCGTTCGGATCAATAAACTGTTTATAATTTTCAATTAAATTCTTACTTAAATCATTCAGTTTTTTATAATTAAGCAGCTTCTGGTTGTTGTAATATTCAGTCTGAACCAAATTATAATTTACAGCGTCACTGACTTTGGTGAATTGTTTGCGGAATTTTTGAATTAAATCGTTCGATTCCTCAGGTTGGTTCAAAACCGATTTCAGAATAAGATCGTAATAAATTAAGCTCTTTTCATTGTAAGTATTCCTGTTGGCAGACAGTTCTGTGTACAGTTCACCGTATTTTTTACTATCAACCAGATCATTCAGTTTTTTAATTGGCTGAAATACTTTTGTACATGCCATTTCGGTACATAACACCATGAAAACGAGGCAAATTTTAATTAATTTCTCCATAGTCTGCATTTGTTGGTTTAAGATCTAAAAGTCTTTCTCATTAAAATATCTTCTGAAAGATATTAAAAGTGAAGGAATAAGAAATATCAAACTTATCTCTTTACTTTATTCTCACTACAAAAAGTAACAAGAAAAATAATTATTTGATATTCAGAAACTCTTCCCCATACGAAAAAAACTTACTCCTTTTCCTTTTTGTGCAAAGTACAACCAAATTTAAGATTGTCGAATCAAATCAAAAGTCTTGTGAGGATGGGATCCTTCCCTGGCCTTTGGGATGACATGCCCTTCCAGGTCCACATACATTTTTGCACACCAGGTTTTTTGACAACTACACTAGTATCAGATAATGCTTGATGAATGAAAACTTTTCATTTGTGAATGGATCAGCTTTTAGAAACGATGTGACTAATTAAGGCCGTAGGCCTTTATATGGTAACGTTGGGATTAGCCCGACGCAAAAACAACCACAATACTATAAAGCCCCGTAGCGGGCGAAATAAAAACAGCACTTGCTATCGTCTTTGGCTGAATGCAAAGTATATGAATATGGTCGGATGTTCCACCAATCTGTAATGGTCCCGATTTATAGATCCAAGAATTCCGGTTTTTTTTATGATCTTATAGAGGGAAAAACTACATTATCAATAAAAAACTTAATTTTGAAAACCTCTGGTTGAATACCCGGAAGTAAAAATCACTTCGGTTCTTCGCACCCTTTAAGGGCAGGGGTAAACGAAGAACTAAAGAGAAGCGGAGCGCGGCAAAACCAAATAATAAAACTGTGTCAATGATTCCTGATACTCAATATTAATTAAATCAACCTGTAAACATGAAGAAATTAACCAATATAGTATTGCTGCTTTTTTGCAGTTGCTGTTTTCTGTTTTCTCAGACGGATGATAAGCTGAAATCTGATATCCGTAGCACGGGATATGTTCATTCTCATTTGCCTCTTGATTATAGCAAATCGCTTGAAACCTCCGGACTTACAAAAAAAGTGCTGGTTTCCGATATGCTTTGCGATATGGAAGATATGAAAAAATGGTCGCATAAAGGGATCGGTTACATGTCGCAGACATCTGAAAGGAGTATTTCCGGAACCCATAGTCTGAAATTGGTTGCTCCTACCGTTGTCAATGAGTTTCCCGGCTGGGGAATTGGAAGAGGGACTTCCATGGCCAGCTTTGAGGTAGGTGGAAAGAACTGGGAGAAATATGACCGGATCCATTTTTATGTCTATCCCGACTGTGAAGGTACCCGCAGTATATATCTGAATCTTTATGTGGAGAACGATGGGAAGGTGAAGGTACCTGATCAGTATGGACGCGAAGGACTTCATGAGATCAACCTGATCAATGGGCAGTGGAATGAATGTTATGTCGAGATGCCGGAGCTGGCAAGGGACAAAATCACTAAAATATCCTTTGCCATTGAAGTCTTTGGAAAAGAGCAGACAATGGGTGATTCCCTGAAGTTTGATATTGATGCAGTTGAGCTGCAGACAATTGAAAATCCGGAAGTCGTAAGTGGATGGAAGCCGGCTGAGAACCGGATCATATATTCGACCACCGGGTACCGGACCGAAAGTGAAAAATCAGCAATTGCACGGGTGAATAACAATAATGGAAAGTTCCAGCTAGTTGATTATACTACATCTCAGGTGGCTTATGAAGGTAAAATCAATGAGAGTAAAACCCATATAGGCGATTTTGAAACTATCGATTTTACTGATTTTAAAAAGGATGGGCAATATATGATAAGGGTCGGGAATGTTTCTACACGGCCGTTCTGTATTAACAATAATATATGGGACAACTCGGCATGGCGTGTTCTGAATTTCATGTTCTGTGAACGCTGCGGTTACCCTGTACCCGGCAAGCACGGTGATTGCCATACTGACATTAACTGTGAGTACAATGGACATATATTCCCCGTGAACGGCGGCTGGCACGATGCCGCTGATATGTCGCAGCAATCGGTGCAAACGGGCGAGATTGCGTTTTCAATGCTGGAGATGGCAAACAGGGCTAAGGAGAAGAATAATACCGATTTGTATCTGAGACTTATGGAAGAGGCTAAATGGGGACTTGATTTTATCCTTAAAACCCGTCTTGGTGATGGTTACCGGGTACAGATATGGGGTACAAATTTATGGACCGATGGTTTCATTGGTACTATTGATGATGCAGGAAAAAGACAGGCCAGAGTGAACAACAGCGGTCTTGAGAACTTCATGTTTTCAGCCGTTGAAGCTTATGCTTCCATGACAATAGATGATGATGCAATGCTTAAACAATATCTCTGCAAAGCAGCAAAAGAAGATTTTGGCTTTGCCCTCGATCGTTTCGAAAAACTGGGATATGATGAAAGACTCCCGGGAGGACATGCCTATATGGCTTCTCAAAGCCAGTACATGGCAACGGTATCATGGGCCGCCAGCCTGCTTTTCAGGTTGACGGGAGAAAAAGTCTATGCTGATAAAGCAGCCGGTTTTATTAAATATACCATTCAGTGTCAGCGTTCGGAGCCATTGAATGACAAAGACAAGATCAAAGGTTTCTTCTATCGCGATCTGAATAAAAAATCCATTGTTCATTTCAACCATCAATCGCGCGACCAGGTTTATATGCAGGCATTGACGGAACTGTGTAAAACACAGCCCAACCATCCTGATTATAAAACGTGGGAGAATTCCATCAGGCTGTATGGCGATTATCTGAAATCTATTATGCAATATGTACAACCGTACGGAATGGTTCCGAGTGGAGTTTACAACAAGGACGAAATAGAGGATTCTGTAAATTTTTATATAACGCAGGTATGGATACACCAGGATGTATCCAAAGATTTTAAAGAACAGCTTGAGAATGGTGTCAGACTTGATGATGATCATTATCTCAGGGTTTTCCCGGTCTGGTTTTCATTTAAAGGTAATAATGCCGTCATCCTGTCAACTGGTAAAGCAGCTGCTTTGTGTGGTAAATTCCTGCACGATAAAGAACTGATGAATATAGCCGAACAGCAGTTGTTCTGGATCGTCGGGAAGAATCCTTTCGGACAATCTATAATCTGGGGAGAAGGCAGTAATTACCCGCAACTCTATAATGCTTTACCCGGAGAAACTGTTGGTGAGATACCTGTAGGTATGCAGTCGCGGGCCAATGAAGATACGCCATACTGGCCCCAGTTCAATACTGCTACCTATAAAGAAGTCTGGGGATCATCTGCTGCAAGATGGTTCTCACTTATTTCTGAGTTTTAAGAGAGCCTTAAAAGATTATATACAAAGTTCCACAAAGTATTTTTTTGACAGTTCCTTATTTGGGTTAAGAATCTTGAGAGAGTATAAATACAATAGGTTTAAATGTATTTGGATATCTGTGGATCGTCATAATTGAAATTTTAAGGTAAACTCAGATCCCTTACCCGGAGCAGAATTCACTGAAATTGTGCCGTTATGATTCTGCATTATTTGCTTTGACAGGCTTAATCCTATTCCTGAACCATTTTCTTTGGTTGTATAAAATGGCACAAAAATATCTTCAATTATATCATTGGGTATCCCTGTTCCATTATCTTCGACCTGAATTAATGTAGCATCATCAGCATAGGATGCTTTAAGTTGAATTGTTCCGTTCTTCTTCCCGGATAAAGCTTCAATAGCGTTTTTAATCAGATTTATCAGAATTTGCTCAACCTGGGCATAGTCTGCTTCTATTGCAATATCTTTTGGATAAACATTTGCAATAATTTTTATGTTATCTGGAATATTTGATTCCATAAGAAGTTTGCACTTCCGGAACAGGCTATCAATAGTGAATTTGCTTAAATTGGGTTTTGGCAATGATGTCAAGCTTCTGTATTTATCAACAAAATCCAATAATCCTTTTCCTGTTTCTTCAATGGTATTCAACCCTGAAAGTGTTTTGGAAACTATTTGATGATCGATTTTTTCCAGTGGAACCGGGGTATCGTTGTCCTTCTTTTTAAAGTAACCTGAAATCACCGTTGTAAGAGAGGTAATCGGACTTATTGAATTCATGATTTCATGAGTTAACACCCTGATTAATCTTTGCCAGGAATCCAATTCTTTTTTATCGAGTTCATTGGTTATATCCTGAAATGAAACCAGTTTTATTACATTGCTTTCAGATTTCAGTTCAATGGCTTTTACTAAAATACTTTGTAAAAGATTGCCTGTTTTCATTTTATGCAATATCTCCTGACCTGGTTTTATACTGTTTATAATTTTAAATAATTCATCATTCATAGTCTTTAAAGATGAGAGTTGTCGGGGTTGTTGAACGTTTAAGTACCTTTTTGCTGCCCTGTTGTAAATTTCTATCCTCCTATTCATATCATACGATAATAACCCGATATCAACATGGTCAACCACACTTTGCAGGAACTGGCTTGTTCTCTCATTTTCAATTTTGACGTTCTGAATGATCGTGTTTAAATTATTCATTCTGTCATGCAGCTTTTTGAATGAGTTATTCTTTGGGATTTCAGAAAACCGTAAGGATGAATCATAATTCTGAACCGACGAAAAGAATTTTTCCAGATCTGCATTTGTTTTATTAACCTGATTTACAAGCATAAAGGCTTGCCATGCGATGAGGAAAATCATACCTGTCAGGGTATAATAGTATCCATGGTCGAGATGCTGCAGAACTATTCCTAAAACTACACTGGATAATACAATGAAAATTACCCTGGTAAGTACGTTGATAAAGAATCTGTTTAATACCATGGTTATAGTTTTCTATAGGTTATACTTTTGCATTTTATTGTACATTGTTTGTCGCGCCAATCCCAGCTCTTTTGAAGCTTTCAGAACACTACCGTTATTGTTGTTCAGAGCATTTTGAAGAATCTGTTTTTCTTTTTCGGCAAAAGTTGATGGTTTGTCCTGCTCAGATATTTGTTGTGTTGAATGTGATATGATGAAATCCTCCGGCATTAAAATGTCAGAATCACATAATATTACAGCCTTTTCTATTGTATGACGTAGCTCCCTGACATTCCCCGGCCAGTTGTACTTCATAAGTTTGTCAAGGGTTTTGCTGCTGAATTTCAAATGGAATTTCTCGTATTTGACTGTGTACTCCTTTAAGAAGTGCTCCGCAAGCAAAACAATATCCTCACCCCTGGCGCGCAAAGGAGGTATTTCAATCACAATCGTATTAATGCGGTAATATAAATCTTCGCGGAATAGGTTATTTGAGACCAATTCTTCCAGATTCTTATTTGTTGCACAGATCAGCCGGATATCAAAAGGGATTGGCGTTTTTGAACCTACCTTATATATAACCCGGTTTTGAATGGCTGTAAGAAGTTTGGATTGCATTGTAAGAGAAAGATTGCCTATTTCATCCAGGAACAGGGTGCCTCCTGAAGCTGTTTCAAACCAGCCGGTTTTATCTTCTTTGGCGTCAGTAAATGCACCTTTAATATGTCCGAACATTTCACTCTCAAATAATGTCTCGGTTATTGTGCCGATGTCAATGCTGATAAATGCTTCGTCGGCCCTGCGCGAAATATTATGGATTTCTTTTACAACTAATTCTTTCCCTGTTCCATTCTCGCCAATGACTAAAACATTAGCATCTGTCCTGGCTACCTTTTTTATTACCTGCAGAACATTTTCTATTGGCTGAGACTTCCCGATCAGAGGATCAGATTGATTAATAATTCCTTTGTTTATCTGCTTTTGCCTGTCGCGGAGCTTTTTATTTTCAATCTTTGATTGCCTGAGCTTAAATGCTGCCTGCAGGGTGGTAATCAGCTTATTGTTGTCCCATGGTTTTACTACAAAATCGGTGGCGCCTTCTTTTATTGCCCTTACAGCCAGATCGATATCTGAATAAGCTGTTATCATAACCACAGAGGCCAGTGGATCTGATTTTAGTATTCGGTTGAGCCAGTAAATACCTTCATTGCCTGTATTAACGCCGGCTGAAAAATTCATGTCAAGTAAAATAACATCAAACTCCTCCTTGTTTAAACAGCTGATAATCTGATTGGGATTTGATATACCAGTGATACTCTCAAATTCCGGTTCAAGCAGCTGGATCAATGCTTTTAAAACCTGCTTATGATCGTCCACGATCAGCAATTTGCCATTCATCTATGTCTATATTATGGACATTTTTTGTCCTAATGTTAGACAAATATAAATATTATTATTTTGATGCTATCGCTTAAATGATTAATTTTCAAAGAGTAAAAAATACTGGTATGGTAATTGAACAGATGGCATAGGGCGCAGGGCTCAGGGGAAGAAGATGTGAGGTGTGTTGTGTGAGGTGTGAGGCGTGAGGGAAGCGGATACTGGGAGAAGCGGAGAATGGGAGACTAAGGGATTATAAACTCCGTGAAACTCCGTGGTTTTTACTCTGTGAAACTCCGTGTTAAAAAGGATTTACAATTTTTCAACTTTTCAACTTTTCAACAAATACAACTAATGTTTAAGAACTACTTCAAAATCGCTCTCCGGAATATCAAAAGGTATTCAACATATTCAATCTTGAATATTAGTGGTATGGCCATAGGCATGGCCTGCTCAATTCTGATTCTTTTATGGGTACAGGATGAATGGAGCTATGACAGGCATTTCAAAGATGCCGATAATCTGTATCGTGTGCTTGAAAAAACAGTAAGTATCGATGGTCACCTGTTTCAGGAAGCCAAACCACCTACAGCACTGGCAGCTGCTTTAAAAGAGCAATATCCTGAAATAATAAGGTCCTCAAAATACCTGACCTTACCTATTTCATTGAAAAAAGGCGATGATTATATACTCGAAGAGGTTGCTTTCGCTGATGAGGACTTTTTAAAAATGTTTGATATCGAATTTAAACGTGGTGATATAAGCAGCGCTTTTAACGGGCCCATGAATATAGTTCTGACAGAAGAGATGGCCCATAAATACTTTGGTAACGATGATCCGATTGGTAAAACATTGAAGCCATCAGGTTACACATTCACAGTCACAGGTGTTATAAAGAGTTTACCTCATAATAGTCACCTGCATTTTGATTTTTTGGTTCCTTTTGAATTTTTAAAAGGAATGGGTGTAAATATGAATGATTGGAGTGCTCATGGCAGTTGTTTTTCCTATATAGAGCTTAAGGCAGGAACTGACAGTAAGTTTGTCGACAATAAAATTAAAGATATTGTCCAGAGAAATTTCAAAGATCCGGTTTATAAACCTGAGATCTTCCTTCAAAACATCAAAAAGATTCATTTGTATTCTTCAGGTAAATATGCTTTCGATCTTCCCGGTATGGGTGATATAACGTATGTAAGGATTCTGGGTCTGGTTGCCATATTTATACTCGTAATTGCATGCATAAACTTTATGAGCCTGGCAACGGCTCAATCAACCAGAAGGGCAAAAGAAATTGGAATGCGGAAAGTAACAGGTGCAAATAAATCAAAAATAATCTTCCAGTTTTTAGGAGAAACACTGCTGATCGTATTGGTGGCTCATGTGATTGCAATGATTTTGGTGGAATTGTCTCTGCATGGCTTTAATAATCTGACAGGAAAACAATTGTTTGTTGATTACCAAAATGCGGGCTTATATGTTGGTCTGATCACAGTTGTATTGGTTTGCACTTTATTGGCCGGAAGTTATCCCGCATTGTACTTGTCTTCTTTAAAGCCTTTGAATACTATAAATGGTATAATAAATAAACCCGGGAAGGCAGGATTCAGGAGAGTCATGGTTGTTCTCCAGTTTTCTCTCTCTTTCCTGCTTATCATATTCACTCTGATTGTCGGAAATCAGCTTAAATATTTGCAGCACAAAAATCTTGGACTTAATATTGATAACATAGGTCATTTCACGTTCAGATACGGTATACGTAACGAAACTTTAAAAGCGGAACTTGGTAACAATCCTGATATATTGAGTACAACAATAGAAGTTCCGGATGTTTTCGATGCTGATGGCACCGCTAGAAGTTTTGACTGGGAAGGCAACAAGGTCAATGGTGAGTTTTATTTTGGCGCTATTTATACTGATACGGATTTTGCAAAAACATTTCAACTTGAGTTAAAGGACGGGCGTTTCTTTTCTCCTGATTTTCCAGGTGACACCACTGCAGTGGTGATCAATGAAACAGCAGCAGAACTCATTGGCTTTAAGGAACCAGTGGGAAAAATATTATCAAGTAGTGGAGTTAAATTCAGAATTATCGGAGTAGTAAAAGATTTTCATATTAAATCATTACACACTAAAATTGAACCACTTGCCATTATGAAACTATCTCCATACTTCAGTGGCAACTGCTACATCAGAATGAAACCTGGTCATATTACCTCAACCGTTGATTATATAAAGAAGATTTTTAAATCACATAACCTCGATTATCCGTTACAGTTTAAATTTCTTGATGATGAGTATGATAATTTGTACCGGACAGAACAGAGAATAGGCAAAATACTTGGTTACTCCTCCATTCTGGCTATTATAATATCATGTATGGGGCTTATAGGATTGTCATTATTCATGATTGAAATCCGCACAAAAGAGATAGGGATACGCAAAGTGAATGGAGCTAAATCAATTAAGATATTTTTGTTGCTATCAAAAGAATATCTTGTATTGGTATTGATTTCAATACTAATCGCGAGTCCTCTTGCCTGGTTTGGCATAAATAAATGGTTGCAAAGCTATGCATACAGGATAACTTTAAATCCATGGATTTTTGCTGTGGTAGGTTTGATTGTTCTGTTTATCGCATTGCTTACGGTAGGCCTTCAATCCTACAGGGCAGCACGGAAAAATCCTGTGGAGGCTCTCCGATACGAGTAGTGAGGAGAGCCGAAATCCTCGATAGCGAAGCGTATCGGGATCGAAGCTCTCCGATATGAGTAGGAAAAGGCTCAGGGCACAGGGGAAGAAGGTGTGAGGCTTGAAAGGGAGAAGAGGAGAATGGGAGAACAGGAGAATGGGGAGAGGGAGATAAAACAGTGTGACTCCGTGATTTTAACTCCGTGAAACTCCGTGTTAAAAAGGATTTTCAACTTTTCAACTTTTCAACATATACAACAAATGTTCAAGAACTACTTCAAGATCGCTCTCCGGAATATCAGAAGGTATTCAACCTATTCAATTCTGAATATCATCGGTATGGCCGTTGGCCTGGCCTCTGCAATTCTGATTCTATTTTGGGTTCAGGATGAATGGAGCTACGACAGGCATTTTGATAATGCAGATAGTTTATACCGTGTGATTAGGGACATGAGTACTACTGAAGGAGAAAGCTCTTTGAATGCAACAACACCTGCCCCATTAGCAAAAGCGTTGAAAGAAGAATATCCTGAAATAATCAGATCTTCAAGATGCGGCATTGGTTCCATGTTATCATTTAAAATAGGAGATGAATTTATAGATGAAACAGCTGTCCCAGTTGATAGTGATTTCTTAAAAATGTTTAATATTGAGTTTGTTGCAGGGGATATAAATAGCGCTTTAACAGCTCCGAACAACATTGTTCTAACAGAAAAAATAGCAAAGAAATATTTCGGTAACGAAAATCCGATCGGCAAAACATTGAAAATGGCTGAATCTTATGAAATATATACAATTTCCGGAGTTGTAAAGAATCCACATAATAGTCATCTCATGTATGATTTATTGATTCCAATAAAGCTTACAAAAGAGTTTGAAAGCCTCAAAAGTGATATGCAAATATTTTGTTATAACTATGTTGAGTTAATAAAAGGTACCGACAGTAAAATGGTTAATGAAAAAATTCGAAATTTTTTAAAAGATCATTCAAGCACGATGACTTTTGGGATTTCCCTTCAAAACATCAAAAAGATCCATTTGTACTCTTCCGGAAAATATGAACAGGATATAAAGGGCAATGGTGACATTACTTATGTAAGAATTATGTGCCTCATAGCTGTTTTTATTCTTCTTATTGCCTGTATCAATTTTATGAACCTTTATACTGCACAATCTGCCAGAAGGGCCAGGGAAATTGGTTTACGCAAAGTGGTAGGAGCAAACAGAAGAAAAATATTTGTTCAATTTATGGGAGAATCTCTGTTGCTGGTATTAATTTCCCACATAATAGCTATGATTTTAGTTGAATTGCTGCTGCCCGGTTTTAATAACCTTATTGGCAAACAACTTGATATTAACTATCAAAACGCTCATTTATATATAGGGTTGATTGCAGTTATACTGTTTTGCGGTATGTTGGCCGGAAGTTATCCAGCTTTGTATCTGTCTTCATTAAAACCACTGAATACAATAAAGGGTGTAATTAATAAAAATCCCGGCAATGCACAATTCAGAAGAGTCCTGGTCATTTTCCAGTTTTCCTTGTCGGTCTTGCTAATCATTTGTACCTTAATTGTTGGAAATCAACTTAACTATATTCGAAATAAGAATCTTGGATTAAATAAAGATAACATAGGCTATTTTACTAGTCACACCAGACCTAAAGGCTCCGTACTTGAAGACTTAAAAAAAGAGCTTTTAAACAACCCGAATATAGTAAGTATAACTCGAGGCAATAATCCTGTCAACATTGAGAATAATGCTAATGGCTTTAATTGGAGAGAAAATAATGTAGGCAATGATATTTCATTTAATATTTTGAGTTGTGATGCAGATTATGCCAAAACCTTTCAACTTGACATTGAGAAGGGGCGTTTTTTTTCCTCTGAATTTTCAACGGATTCTTCTGCAGTAGTAATCAATGAAAGTGCGGAAAAAACTATGGGATTTATTAATCCAATCGGGGAAATTATATCGACGCCCTGGCAATCGAAATTACATATCATAGGTGTAGTAAAGAATTTTCACTATAAATCTATGCATTATAAAATTGAACCGCTTATTATGACATTAGATCCGGATATCGAATTTTTTATCCGGATGAAGCCTGACAAAATAACCTCAATAGTTCCTTACATTAAGAAAACTATACAATCATTTAATCTGTCTTATCTCCTGAATTTTCATTTTTTGGCTGATGATTATGACAACCTATACCGGACAGAACAAAACATGAGTAAAATAATTCGTTATTCCTCATTTCTTGCAATCTTCATTTCATGTCTGGGTCTATTAGGACTTTCTTCATTTATGACAGAGCGCAGGACAAAAGAGATAGGAATAAGGAAAATAAATGGGGCAAAGTCCAATGAAATATTCACATTGATATCAGGAGAATATATTATATGGGTATTGATTTCAATACTAATCGCAAGCCCGATTGCCTGGTATGTAATGCATAAATGGCTGCAAAACTTTGCTTACAGGATCAGTGTAGGGTGTTGGATATTTGCTCTGGCAGGGGTTCTTGCTTTACTGATTGCTTTGCTGACAGTAAGCTGGCAATCGTATAGAGCAGCAAGTAAGAATCCGGTTGATGCTCTCCGGTACGAGTAGTGAGGCGTGAGGCATGAGGTGTGAGGTAATCAATCTGCCAGGAATAAGGCATAGGTTCCGCTTAAATTGAAAAGAGATGATACGACACTTAATCTTTATTGGTTTACTGCTCTCTGTTAGTCATCCTCTGATTTATAGTCAACAGCTTGATTACATAAGAGGGAAAGTGACTGATTCTAAAACATCCGAACCTGTACCTTACGCGACAGTACGTCTTAAAAACTCTCAAGTTGGGGTCATTTCAAATGCTGAAGGTGATTTCAGAATATTAAACGAGCCCGTGTTTCAATCTGACAGCCTGATCGTGTCCTGTATTGGATATCACAGACTTTCAGTGGCTTTTAGTGTCCTAAAGACATCTGGAATGAACAATCTAAAGCTTGTACCCAACATCTATAGCCTGAGTGAGGTCAGGATTAATGCCAGAAAAAAAAGACTACTCAGTCCGGCTATAATAATAGCCAGGGCGATCAGAGATATTAAGAATAATAATCCTTCTATACCATTCAGTTATGTATCCTATTACCTGGATTATCAGAAAGATAGTGTCAATTATCTTAACCTGAATGAAGCAATAATTCAGACTCTGGATACCGGGTTTGCCTGTCATTCTGTACATAACAAATACAGGCTACTTGATTTCAAAAAGAATATGGATTTTTTAAGAAGGAATATAACTCCCTATTATGATCTTCCGGAAACTGATCATTCTGATGAATGGTTTAAAAAAATACCCTATGCAATGGTTGGTGATCAATATGGCAATGAGCTTTTTATA
This sequence comes from uncultured Bacteroidales bacterium, assembly GCA_963838215.1. Taxonomy (GTDB): domain Bacteria; phylum Bacteroidota; class Bacteroidia; order Bacteroidales; family VadinHA17; genus LD21. The sequence continues at coordinate 1,382,466 of CAWIQG010000003.1, forward strand.
TTGCTGGTTCACGATGCAATCAGAAATTACGATAAAAGATCATTTTCATTTGTTGATACCCTGTCTCAGGATTTTATCAGAAATCACTGGTTTTCAAATCCGGACGGAATTTATGATGGAAATACAATATTATATAAGTTCGACTTCATTGCTAAGCGTCAGATCACAGGTAAAATTATCCGGATGAAAGGTGCAATATTTATCCAGCCCGATGATTATTCGATACACAGACTTGAGTATTCCGGTTCATATTTAGATTCAGAAAATAAGAACAGGGAGATTTTCAATCTTGAGCTTGAATATGGGCATGAGCCGGCAGTTGATTCCAAAATGTGTCTTAAATACATATCTTTCAATAATTCATTCACTGTACCTGATTCGAGTGACAATAATTTCTTTAAAGTTGTGAAAACAGAATGGGAGCAAGCCGGTGGCCCTTATGCTGGTCGTTACCCCGATATGACAATTCTAACTTTTTTCAACAGGAAGATCGATCCTGTCTCGGGAGGCAAAATGGATAATTATGAAATGACCATAGGCAAAAGAAAAGCAAAGATCACCAGGATTAAAGTCGGCAGCGACACCCTGTACATAACCGTTAGAGATGACAAATTCAAGAACAGGGAAATTGACTCCTGTCATTTAAGTTATAAAAACCTGAAAGACATTAATGGCAATATCCTTAACAAACGAAAAGAGCTTGAATTTCGCCAGTTCAGGGAACTTTTTGTGCAGGAATATAATAAGCCTCTGGAATTTCAGAATAATTGTTTTATACAGCCTGCGCCCCTCGAACAGAACTGTATTTCCACCTCTGACGATTCAGGAAGATTTTGGATGAATACACCATTAAAAGCTGAAGAAAAGCAACAGGATTCTCAGGATCATTGAATGTAACTATAAATTTTGAAATGAATTTTTTTAAGCAAGAAAACAGACCATCACATGACTAAGTCCTTTCTGAGTGGGCTCGTGATTTTATTCCTGGCTATTGTCTCTGTTGATTTACCCGGACAGGAATCTACTCAACTAATTCAATCCGCTAAGCGGGAAACTATTGAACTGCGAGCTGGCACTTTATCTTATTCAACCTTGCAAGCGACAGAAAGATTTCAAGAAAAAGGTTTAATAAAAGGTTGGATAACTGATTTAAAAACTAACTCTCCGATTTCTTTTGCAGACATTTCCTGCAGCGATAAAACCTCGTTTACAAAATCAAATATCAGGGGAGAATTTCTGCTATTTCCGCCTGAGTTTCCGGCTACTCTCAGAATAAGTAAATTCGGTTTTAATGAAGAGACTGTCATTGTTAATAATCCGGATGATTCTGTTTTGATTTCACTTACTCCTCTTGAAATTCATAAGAAAAAACTCAGTAAAAAGCCACTACCGGAATATGGAATATTGCTTAAAAAATCTCTTGAAAAGTTCCAAAAATATGAAGGCTCGGAATCTCCTGATCCTTTACAAATGAAACTTGTTTATTGCCGGATCACTTCATCTGTCGATTCAACAATAACAAGCTTGTTTGAAAGATATGCGCACATGAATATCAATAAGTATGCTCTCCGGGGAGAACAATCTGATATTGCCCGATATGCATCAACAAAGGATTATATTCCCGGACTTTCGGGAAACTTGCTGGAATTTAAAATTGACCCTTTCATCAACCTGCCAATGTTTATTGAAGGTTATATCACGCGGAGAGGATTTTATGAACAGAATGGGAGTCAGATTGCAATAGTCGGAATTGATTTAGGTGAAACAAAAAATGTCTATTATATCAATGTTGCCGATACCTCGATTATATATATCACAAGTAACTTCAAATCAAGACGCAGGAATAGAATACAAGCGTCTCTGCCAACATGGCAGGAGAACAGAAGTTTTACAACTGAGATTTCTTTTTCTCACAGTATTGAAAATAAAGACAATTACATTATTGATTGTATCAGCGAGAATGAAGATTACAGGTTGATTCAGAAAAATAAACCTGATCAGACTATTTCTAAAAGCACTCTTTTTGCCATTGTTCCTGATTCTTCCCGGATACATAATGCTGTAAGAGATCATGTTTCGCATGAAACATTAACCGAAGCGAACCAGCAGATTAACTTTAATGCAAAGTTTTCATTATCCGGAAAGTCCACAGTTTTTAATTCGGAAACAGAAAAACTGTTCCGGAAGCCCTATAAACACGATTTCTGGGTTCAAAACGCCTATGTTACACCAGATTCAAAAGAACAAAAACAAATTCAGAACTGGGAGAATGATAACAGGTTTTATTCTGAAAATCGCCTCTCCTCTGCAAATGAAGTAATCGGAGTTGACTCACTGGTTAAAATAATGAATAATAACATAGTTGCTGTCGAAAACGTATATGTTGAAACCGATCGTCCCGATTACCTGGCCGGTGACACTATATGGTTCAGTGCTTTTGTGCTCGACAACCTTCACATGGATTCAACTTTCATGAGTAAAATTTTGTATGTCGATTTAATAAATGCAGATAATAAACTGGAAAAGCATCTGAAACTCTTAATCAAAAATGGCAGGTCCAGGGGTGATTTTACACTTAATAAGGATCTGAAAAACGGAATATTCCGTATCAGGGCGTACACACAGTTTATGAGAAATTTTCAGAGTGAATATCTTTTCGAAAAGGAGATTCCTGTTCATCAGTCGGATTTTAACAACTTTATAGTAGTAAACCCGGTCATAAATAAAAGTCCTAATGGTGATTCAGTCGACTTGTACATTAAGACAATTGTGCCGGAAGAATACAGAGCCCGGGAAAAACAACTTGAAGTGTTTGTAAGGCTTAATGATACATTGAGCGTAAGGAAAACCTTCAGTTTTAAAAAGGATTTAAATGGCTCGATGGGTTTTTTTGTGCCATCGTCGCTTTCCTGCTCTTTTGCCGACATAAGGCTTACCCTATCCGACAAGGCTGTCATTTCGGAGCAACGATTATCACTTCCATTGAAATCAGGAATTAACCTTCAGTTTTTCCCGGAAAGCGGGAAGTTGGTTGATGGAATCGAAACTGTAATTGCTTATAAAGCAGTGGACAATAAAGGTTATCCCACTGAATTCAATGCCGATATTGTGGACGAAAATCAAAACAAGGTTACACATATTACCGGGGATAATTCGGGAGTTGGAAAGTTTGGATTTACACCTCAGTTAAATCACACCTACAGAGCGCTTTTGACTTTGTCGGGCAACAAATATGTTTTTAATCTTCCGGTCACTGAGCCAAAGGGTTATGTTCTGAATTTCAATTCTGATTCCAGCGATATCTTTATTAAGAATAACCAGAACAATTATAAGAACAGTCATTACCTGCTGGTATCTGTACGTGGAGTGGTTTATTATTCAATTGAAACAAAACTGGACACCAAAACACTGCAAATACATCTGCCTCTTAAAATGTATCCCAGGGGTATTGTTCAGATAACCCTGTTTGACAGCCTGTTTCGTCCGCTTGCTGAGCGGCTGGTGTTTAATAACCGGCCCGATCAGAAGATGTTAATTCATGTTGAAGCTGATAAAAAGGAGTATCGGCAGAGGGAAAGAGTGAATCTGACGATCAATGTCACTGACGCTGCCGGAAAACAGGTTGGATCATCTCTAGCAATAGCAGTAGTGGATGCTTCAAAAACTGACTCGCTTTCAAACTCCGCCGGTATTGAATCATACCTGTATCTTGCTTCCGAACTGAAAGGGAAAATCGATTACAAATTTTTAAACCTTGCTGATACAACCCTTCCCGGCAAAAGAAATATAGATCTTGTGATGATGACACAAGGCTGGCGAAATTATTTATGGAACTCAATCCGATACAGCACCACATTAAAAGAGATGTACCCGATCGAAAAAGGATTTTACCTGGATGGGGCAGTAATTAGTTACAATAACCGAAGATTAGCAAGTAATTATAAACTTGAATTTTATGACTTTAAAACAGGTTTTAACGACATTGTTAAAATTGATGAAAACAGTAGATTTAAAATTGAAATTCCTTTCTTCTACGATTCTCATGTTTTATTCATTCAGAACAAAAATAAAAGAGACAGAGTTGCTAATCTTGGTATTACCCTGGATACTGTCCATGTTCCGGTCATTAATTATAGAAACAATGAACTGCCCTATATTTTGTATAAACAAGGTTACCTGAAAGCTCTTAACGAAAAATTTGCTGAATTGAAGTCGGCAAATGAATCAAATATTAAATATATTAATCTGCCTGAAGTTAAAATTTTAGCAAAATCCGATCGTTCCGGTTATTCTACTCCTGATAAAACGATTAATCTTGATAAGAAAGATCCGACAGGGAAAAAATACTCCAGCCTGTTTCAGATGATATATGATGAATTCGGTGAGAAAGCATTTAGCGCCACCGGGTTCGCTACTCACGGGAAGATCTATAACCCGATCCTGGTTGTGAATGGCGCCCCGCTGACTGTAGAGTATTGTCCGCCTTGCTATGATCCTTATGCTTATGGATGGGCGGCCTCAATTCCCGTCAATGAAGTTTCGGATGTTAAGTTCTACGAGGCGGAAAGTAAGTACAGTCAATGGCTAACGCCACCTCCACCTCCACAAAAAATGGTAAAAGGTCTTTACTTATCGGCAGCGGATGGTAAGATTTACTTACCTGTAGTTTCATTAAAAACTTATTCAAATTCATATAGGGGAAATCCAAAGGGAGCAATTATTTTCCAGTTTCAGGGAATTTACATGGCACGAGAGTTTTATAAACCTGATTATGAAAATACCAACAGCAAAATATCTGATAACAGAACGACTATTTACTGGGATCCTGAAGTACAAACCGATTCAACAGGAAAAGCAAAGGTCTCATTTTATAATTCCGATCTGAAAGGTGAAGCGCTTATCAGGATTTCAGGAGTAAGTTACAGTCTAAAAGATGCATCTACAAATACAGCGCATTACTTGTCTCATTAATCAGGTTCCTATTTATTTTAGATGTCATTAAAGTCAGATATTTCATTTTCGTAAACCTTAAAGAATAATTTGTTACATCATCGTAATTTTAAAATTACTATTGGTCGTTCTGTTCGGATTTTCAGTGGTTAACTAATTCTATTTTCAGGGTAGTCAGCCGTCCATCCAATAAATCGAGGTATTTGCCTTTCATCTCCTTTGATAAAAAACTAATATCGATCAATCTCTTCCATTTAGGAATTGCTAAAGTGATTGTCTCCAGAACTTTTTCAACGCTTTTTTCAGTTAGTTTGCATCTTTCTATCCCAAAGTAATCAACCAAAATATTACGAGTTAGATGTTTCTTTTTACCTTTCAAAGGCAAAGCAATTTCTTCATCTTGTTCTTTTAATACTATTGTGGAATTAACCAGATCGTAGCAAGGAGATAACTTCACCTGATTATCATCAGTAATAATGGAAAAGTTTTTAAGATGCGAATCTTCATTGCCGATTAAATAATTAAATATGACCAGCTTAAACAATTTTATTTTCTCAATAGCAGGGAAGGTGCAATAATCATCGATCAACTTAACGATCTTTTCCATACTATAATCATACTTCGTATCTCTACTTAAACCAGCCAATTGAGCAAAATCTTCAACAGGAACTTTATCATTCTGTCCCTTCCTGTCAAATCGTTTGATGAAATAAGTTAATGTGTTATCCTTTGACCACAATAAACCATGAATTGGTATTTCCAACCCGATCTCGGATGCCAATCTCATTGTAAGGTCTTCATTCTCTGGCAACTGAATATAAATTTGATGTTGAGGTTTAAGTATATATTTGCCCCCCTTATCTACAAGAATGAATTTTTCATCCTTGATACTCAGTAAAGCACTTAACTTAGGCTGGACTCCCTGAATTGACATTTTTGCTGCACGGTTGAAAGCCTCTTTTCGTTGTTCTTCGGCAGTATATTCAAGGTCGTTGAGTATCTTCAGCCCAGTGGCTAAGAGTTTAAGACCCCCTTCGCTGTAACGATTTTCACCGCAGGGTGTATATGTTATTGGGCATAAGCTCATTCTACAACTCTTTTACGGTAACAACTCCAACCATGTCATCACCAACTGCAATTAATTGTGAGAAATGATCGTTCTTATCGATTTTTCTAATTTTCAGCAATCCATCCAATTGTATCCCTTCTGGTAGTAGCCCATCAAAGAAAGGTGGAAATTTATCGAACTTATATACTCTAACACTTATTGGCATCGTCATTGAGATTTCAAGACCTTCATAACCATCAAGGTACTCAAATTGATAGTCTTTACCTTGTAGTAATTCAGTCAAAGTTCCTGCCTCAACTCCTTTAACATATATTTTAGCCTTTTTCATTTTCCTTGTTTCCTAAATTATCCATTAGCGGACTTGTCAATTCTATTTTGATGTTCAATACACTGAGTACTTTTCGTAAGGTATTCAATTGAATAGATTCCTTCCCCTTCTCAATATCGTAGATCACAGTTTTACCAACTCCAGACATTTCTGCTAATTTGTCACGACTTAATTTGGCTGCTTTTCGATGCATCCTGATTACATCTGCTAATTCTTGAGATTGTATCATTTTTTACTGTTATAGCGGTAAATATAGTCAGTTATATTTAAATAAACAAGCATTTGTCAGATAATTACTGCCATGGCAGTAATATTGAGATTAATGATACCCCTTTATCATTTAAATTGGACATTTTACTGCTAAAGCGGTAAATTCAAACAATCGTATGAAACAGGAACGCATTAGAGTTAAAATTAAAAACCCCGCCATTCCTGACAGGGTTTTGTCTTCGAAGGTACAAATAAGTACAAATTATTTGTAACTTACTGACTTTCAGTACCTAAAAGTCGGGGTGAGAAGACTCGAACTTCCGGCCCCCACGTCCCGAACGTGGTACGCTACCAACTGCGCCACACCCCGGTGAATCAGTTTCAGGATTGCAAAAATAACAAATTTTTGCAATGAATTAACACTCTTTCCTGTTTGTCATTCGTCCTTACCAACTAACACAATAATTTTCTATTTATTTTTTTAACTTGACAACTCAATTTTATTTACAGCCACATGACAGTGAATAATCGTATTTCTTCAATTGATATCATGAGGGGTTTAACCCTCGTCCTGATGCTTTTTGTAAATGATCTGTATATGCCCGGGGTACCTTCATGGCTCGGCCATAGACCTGCAAACTTTGATGGAATGGGACTTGCCGACTGGGTATTTCCTGGGTTCCTCTTTATGGTTGGAATGGCTATCCCATTTTCAATCGGGAAAAGAATTTCAGAAGGTCAGAGTGTAAATACTATCGCCCGGCATATTATAATCAGATCTGTGAGCCTGCTTATAATAGGCGTACTAATGCTCAATTCCGAAAGAGTCAATCCTGAATTTACCCATATTGGGAAAAACCTCTGGGCAATTCTTATGTACATCGGCGTATTTCTGATATGGAATAAATATCCCGAAAATGATAAGAACTTTTTTACTTATGCAGGATTAAGATTTACTGGTGTCGCAATTCTTGTTTACCTGGTTTTTAAATTCAGATCAGGTGAATTTGCAAATAACGGCTCTTTAATAACCAGCTGGTGGGGCATCCTTGGTCTTATAGGATGGGGCTACCTCGTAACAGCCTTTGTTTTCCTGGCGGTTCGAAATAATGTCTTGAATACTGTCATTGCCTCGATTTTCTTTCTGGCCCTGAACATTCTTTCAAAACTTGAGCTCTTGAATTTTCTGAATCCGGTCAAACCTGTTTTAGGTGTAATTATTGAAGGTAATGTTCCTTTTATTGTTATTTCCGGTATGCTAACTGCCCTGATCCTGAAAAAATACACTAAAAGTGATTTCCTGAAAGTTATGCTTACAATTGTCACATTCGGAATCCTAAGTATAATTTCAGGTTTTTTCATCCGGAAGTGGTTCATTATTTCAAAGATCCATGCAACACCCAGCTGGGGCTTGATTTGTAACGGTATAAGCATGTTGCTTTTTGCTTTGCTTTACTGGATCATTGATATTAGGAACCTCAAAAAATGGACATTTTTTCTGAAACCGGCCGGTGAGAATTCTCTTACTACCTATATGGCTCCTGATATTATTTACTATCTTATCTGGAGCACCGGAATTCCTGTTCTTTTTTATAAACAATCGGGAGTTCCGATAATAGTAATTGCCGGGTCAGTCGTTTGGGCCCTCTTGATGGTTGGGTTGACCGCGCTTTTGGTGCGCATCAATATTAAACTGAAATTATAACAACCATTTAGCCCTCTATTACGCCTACCCGGAACGAAACTTCGGGTGTTAAAGGTAAAAGTTTCCTTTATTTCCTGCTCATCGAATATGGATAAGAGTCTTCACTGATACCTCTTCTCTTATCAGGTTCAGAGCCCATTCTGAAAATAAGCGTTCCTCCATTATATAGTTCTTCCTGGGTTATAAAGTTCTTATCGATCTTCCTTCCATTCAGTTTAATATCCTGAACATATATATTCTCCTTGCTGTTTTCAGGAGCTCTGATTATCAGCTTCTTTCCGTTTTCAAAATTTAAAGTTACCTTCTGGAATAAAGGTGAACCAAAGACATACTCCTTAGTACCCGGTGTCACCGGATAAAAACCAAGCGCCGAAAATACGTACCAGGCCGATGTCTGTCCCGTGTCTTCATCACCACAATAACCATCAGGTGTATAATTATAAAGTTTATCAAGAACTTCCCTCACATGATATTGAGCTTTCCATGGCTCACCGGCATAATTATACAGGTATATCATGTGCTGAATCGGCTCATTGCCAAAAGCATAATTACCCATATTTGAAATCTGCATTTCACGTATTTCATGAATAACCATTCCATAGTAAGAACAGTCGAACAGAGGCGGCACTTCAAATACAGAATCAAGCTTTGCAATAAAGTTCTTCTTACCTCCCATTAAATTAACCAGGCCGTCAACATCCTGAAAAACACTCCATGTATAATGCCAGCTGTTCCCTTCTGTAAATGCATCGCCCCATTTAAAAGGGTTGAACGGCGATTGGAAAGTACCATCAAGATTACGGCCGCGCATTAGTTTCCTCCCGCTGTCAAAAACATTTTTATAATTATTCGCTCTTTCTGCAAAGAGATCTATTTCTTCTTTCGGCTTCCCTAACGCTTTAGCAAGCTGCCAGATACAAAAATCAGCATAAGCATATTCCAGCGTACGGGCAGCATTTTCGTTAATACCAACGTTATAAGGGACATAACCGGACTTATTATAATAATCTGCCCCCAGACGACCGACAGATGATAGGGGACCCGGCCCTTTTGTATTTTTAATTATAGCCTCGTAAAGTGTTTCAATATCATAACCTCTTATTCCTTTCATATATGCGTCGGCAATCAACGATGCTGAATTGGAACCGATCATGCAATCTCGATGTCCGGGACTCGCCCATTCAGGGAGCCATCCACTCTCTTTATAAGTATTGACCAGTCCCTCCATTATTTTACTATCGGTATCAGGATACATAAGTGTGAAAAAAGGAAAAAGTGCCCGGAACGTATCCCAGAAACCGTTATCGGTGAACATGAATCCGGGAAGGACCTCGCCGTTATAAGGACTATAATGTACAATCTCATTTTTTTCATTTATCTCAAAAAACTGACGGGGAAATAATAACATCCTGTACAGACAGGAATAGAAGGTACGTTGCTGGTCCGGAGTGCCACCTTCAACTTCAACATGGCCCAGCTGTTTGTTCCAGGCTTCCCTCCCTTCCTTTTTTACAGCTTCAAAATCTTTCCCGCCTGTTTCACGTGTCAGGTTGAGAAGAGCCTGTTCCTGGCTTATGAATGAAGAAGCGATCCGCACGCTAATTTTATCGCCTTTTTTGGTTTTAAAACCAAGAACAGCGCCAACATGATCGCTTTCTTCCTCAAGACCGTTCATATTCAGTGTATCCCCGTGCCATGTATGTACTGAAGTAAAATCCCTGTCAAAAACTGCAACAAAATAATTATGAAAATTAGCCGGTACTCCTCCGTGGTTATTGCGGCAGTAGCCTATAACCTTGCGCTCGGAAGGAATTATTTTTACCATCGATCCTTTATTAAAGCAATCAAGAAGAATGAATGAAGAATCATTTTCAGGGAAGGTAAAACGGAAAATAGCTGCTCTCTCTGTAGGCGTTACTTCAGCTGTAACATCATAATCAGCCAGGTAAACACTGTAATAATAAGGTTTTGACACCTCAGCTTTATGCGAAAACCATGATGCCCTTTCTTTTTCATCTATCCTTATCTTACCAGTCTCAGGCATTAGCGAGAAGGCAGCATAATCGTTGATCCACGGACTTGGCTGGTGGGTCTGTTTTATTCCCATAATTTTATAATCATTATAAACATAGGCCCAGCCGTTACCCATTTTTCGGGTCTGGGGTGTCCAGAAATTCATCCCCCAGGGTAAAGCTATTGCCGGATAAGTATTACCGTTCGATAACTCATATTCGGACTCAGTACCCATAAGCGGATTAACAATATCAGCCGGATCAAATACTGATTTTTTTCCATATTTCTGAACAAAAAATATCACCAGAACTATAGCAGTTGCTGTCAATCCAATAAAGAACCTTCTTTTTGATGTTCCGGAAACAAATTTTCCCATTTCCCTGTTTGTCTGATCTTCAAAGTTCATTTTTAGTTTTTTTATATGGTGTTTATCTTCACTTTCTCCTGCTTTTCAGCGAGGGTTGTCATTCGCCAGATGGCGAATGACAAGTGGCTAATTTCATATTTTGTACACACCGGAGTTTGGTGCCTGTGTTGCATTGATTTATTCCCCCTTTAGGGGGAAGTCCCGCTTCGGCGGGACAGGGGGTACACTTGATAATACCAGTTTTTCAATTTTCTGAAATACCATTTCAGGAGTCTGCCATTTCATACATGCCAGATCACCTCTCCTGCATTCTCCTTTTCCAAAAGTTGTACACGGACGGCAGGTGAGTTCTTCTGAAGGAATTCGGATCGAAAAGTTGTCGGGCTGCATCCAGGCTGAGAAACCACTTAACGGATCAGTACCTCCCCATATCGAAATTACTCTATTACCGACAAGAGCAGCCATGTGCATATTGGAAGAGTCCATCGCAATCATCAGGTCAAGCTTACTCATGAAGGCTAACTCTTCATCGAGACTCAGTTTCCCTGCAAGATTAACAGAGTCGTCAATTCGTGACTGAAAAGCTGCAAGCCTTTCAGACTCATCATATCCTCCAAAGAGCCAGAACTTAGTATTATGTTTTTCAGATATCAATCCAAGCAGCCGGATCATATTTTCTTCGGGCCACATTTTAAGTTTATGTTTTGCAAATGGTGCCACACCAATGTTCAGTTTTTTATCTGTCATTGAACCGGTTTTCATTATGGCTTCAGCGGATGGAATGATCCATGGCCCTTTTGCAGGTGTTACAGGAAAACCTGCTTTGGAAAATGCATCACAATACCGCTCAACTGAGTGCTTTAACCGGGTCTTTTGCTTTCCTGAAATAATAGCTCTCTTTTCACTTCTTCCTTTGTCAATAACAGTAACCGGAACTCCTGATAATCTGAAGAACAGTCGTAAAACCTTTGATCTTAAAACATCATGCAGATCAACAACATAGTCAAATTGGCCATCCCTACTGAGGTCTCTGAAAAGTCGTACCAATCCTGAAAAGCCTTTGTGTCTTTTTTTAAAGTCAGGAAAGAATAGTCGGAGTCCATCAATAGAAGTGAAAAATGGTCCGAAAGAGGCTCTGGTAAGAAGTACAAGCTCAATATCAGGATATTGACTCCTGAATCCGGATAGTACAGGAGTAGTAAGAGCTACGTCGCCCATTGCAGAGGTTCGTATTACAAGCAGACGCATTTCAGTATTTTTCGTATGATTTTTCTTCAATTAAACCTGAAGAAGTTCTGATATTAATCTCCCTTTTTAATTCTGATCTTTTGTCGTTTTTAATATATACTTCCCGTGCAATGGATATAAAATCGTTCCCAAAATCTTTCTCTCTCTCGAAATCCCGTATACGGTCCTCAATATCCCATAATTCACAATTAACCTGGTACAGTGCTAAATATAAAGGATCTGTGGTGCTGATAATAGAGGATGATACTTCAACAAGATTGGTGTATTCTTTCTTAAGATTAATGAGCTTACCCTTGTCCTTTATCCTCTCAAGTTTTATCTGGATGATGGTAAGCTTATCAATAATTTCACCGTTTGATACTTCAATTTTCATATTAAGAGGTATATAAGTTCAAAATTAGCATCTTTCTTCTTCTACTTTTTACTTTTTGCTTATATCTTTTTTTACCACGGAGTTCACTGAGTATCACGGAGTCAAATCCCCCCTTACCCTTGTCTTATATTCTCCTCATTCACTTTCTACTTTCTACTTTCTACTTTCTACTTTCTACTTTTTTCAATATGGATCCACATCAACCGCAATCCTGAGCGCCGAGGTTCCTATTTCTTTTCCAAGCCTTTCAATCGCTTCAGTGATCAACTGTTTGGCTTTCATGGGAGGTTTTTCTCTTTCAATTTTGATCAGGATCGTTTTGATAAACCATAACTGAACCTGTGAAATTACAGGAGATTCAGGACCAAGTACCCTTTTCCCAAAAATTGCTTTCAGGTCACATCCCAGAATATCAGAATAATAATTTAAAAGTGCCCTGTCTTTATGTTTAATACTTATTTTAATCATTCTGCAGAATGGTGGATAGTTGAAGGTCACTCTTTCATCAGCCTGCATTCTGAACATCCCTGCATAATCGTGCCGGAGTACTAATCTTATTATTTTATTGGAAGGATCAGATGTCTGAATCACAACTTTGCCTTGTTTCTGTCTCCGGCCTGCTCTTCCGCTGACCTGTTCAATAAGCTGAAAGCTTCTTTCATGTGCCCTGAAATCAGGATAGTTTAACAGGTTATCTGCATTTAATACCCCGACAACAGTAAGGTTTTCAAAATCCAGACCTTTTGAAATCATTTGCGTCCCTATAAGGATGTCGATCCGTCTCTCTTCAAAAGCCCTTATTAATTTGTCAAAAGAATTTTTATTTCTTGTAGTGTCCTGATCCATCCTGGCTACTTTTGCTGCAGGAAAAACGATTTTTATCTCGTCCTCAATTTTTTCTGTCCCAAATCCTTTGGTAACCATCGCGGCGGAATGACAGTTTCCGCATTTTTCCGGCATGCTCAGGGTATATCCGCAATAGTGGCAGACTAGCTTGCTGATCCCTTTGTGATATGTCAGATTAACAGCACATTGGACACAGACCGGTATCCATCCGCATTCTGAGCATTCAATATATGGAGAGAACCCTCTCCTGTTCTGGAACAGAATTATCTGTTCCTCTTTACCGAGCGCCTCATCCATAGCCAGAAGCAGTTCAGGTGTAAAATGCGAAACCATTAGTTTTTTCCTGTACGCCTCACGTGTGTTGGCAACGATGATAGCCGGTAGTTTTATAAACCCGTACCTCTCTTTTAATTCTGTCAACCCGTATTTTCCATTAACTGCGTTATTATAACTTTCGACTGATGGTGAAGCCGACCCAAGGATGGTTTTTGCCTTATGAAGAGCAGCAAGCATTATTGCAGAATCGCGTGCATGATATCGCGGTGCCGGATCGTGCTGTTTATAGGACCCGTCATGTTCTTCATCGACTATTATAAGTCCAAGATTACTGAAGGGCAGAAACAGAGATGATCTCACTCCTAGAATAAGCCCATAACCAGTTAAAGGATCATTATCTGCAACCCTTTTCCAGATTTCCGCTTTTTCAGGATCGCTGAACCGCGAGTGATATACGCCTGTTACTGCTCCAAAGTGTTTTTTTAATCTGAGGATTATCTGAGTTGTAAGAGCTATTTCGGGAAGCATGTAAAGTACCTGCTTACCCATTTTTAACTGTTCTTCAATAAGGTGAATATAAATCTCTGTTTTACCACTCGATGTCACTCCATGCAGCAATACAATATCCTTCTCAAGAAAATGGGACCTGATTGATTCATACGCCACTGACTGAGCTTCACTAAGCTTCTTTATTGGCTCTTTGTAACTGTCAGCTTCAGCTATCCTGGAGACCGGCAGAGAAACCGGGGTAAGTATTCCTTTCCTGGTAAGAGTTTCAAGAATGCCCTGAGAGGAATGGGCCTCCGACAAAAGCAGTGATTTATTTACAGGCATAATAACCGATCCGGTTGTGTACCCAGTAAACCTGATATAAGTTAAAAGAATATTCTGCTGTTTTGGTGCTCTGTTAAGTTTATCAAGAATTCTGTTTAATTCCGTTTCAGAAAATTTTCTGGTAAGCTTAACGAATGTTTCAAGACGAGGTTTAAAATTATTAAGACTTATTTCAGCAGGTATGGCAGCTTTCATCACCTCTCCTTCGCAACATAAATAATATTCTGATATCCACTGCCAGAATTTTAGCTGGAACTCATTAATCAGAGGGATCCCGTCAAGCACCTTAACAATAGATTTTACATTTTTAATATCCGGCGACTTATCGTGAATTTTGCAAACAATACCTGTGTAGATTCTTTTCCCGCCAAACTGAACTGTTACCATCATTCCGGGTTTTACTGAGTCAGAAATGTCACCAGGGATAGTGTAAGTGAACCTACCCCTTACTGCCAGGGGCAAAATAATATCAGCAAACCGGTTATTAGTCATCTGCTAAATTTACTCAATTTTATAAAACCATGATACTCAGTGGTCACTCCGTGCGACACAGTGGTAAAAAGGTAAAAATGCACATAAAGAGCAGCCGAATGGGCTTGTACGAGAAAAGATTAGAGAGGGTCTAAGGGTAAAAATTGTTAAATAAGGTCTCTGATCATGAAATAGTTACGTAATTAAGTTCGATTTGACAAAACTCGACATTACCGTCAATAAATGTTCTTTCCTGATCGGTTTGATCAGACAGGCGTCACATCCGGCTTCCAGAATAATATCTTTGTCATCCTCGAAAATAAAAGCAGTTTGTGCAATAATAGGAAGATTATTACGAATCTTTCTGATCTCTTTTGTTGCTTCAATTCCATTCATTTCAGGCATTTGCATGTCCAGAAGTACAACATCTATGTCGGGTGTGCTTTTTACTATTTCAATAGCTTCATAACCTGACCTGGCAGTAATTATTGTAACTCCCGTATCGAGAAGAATCCGGTTCAGGTAAAGAAGCACATCCTTATTATCATCAACAAGAAGACATTTTCTTGAACTCCAATTAATTGATGTGATCACCTGACTATTACTAATAGTTTTTATTTTGGTTTTAGTGCTCCCGGCTGGTCTGTATGGAAGTGAAAAGCTGAATTCGGAACCTACCCCTTTTTCTGATTTTACAAAAATCTCTCCTCCCATTCTTTCAACAACCTCTTTTGCAAGCGTCAGTCCTATTCCCAGTCCCTCAAACGGACGATGATGACCATCAATCTCCTGCCGGAATTCTTCAAAAACCCTTGCAAGGTTCTCCTTATTAATCCCGATTCCCGTATCCTTGATTTTGAATACAATTTTCTCATTTTCCAAAAAATATGAGAACTCGATTGATCCGTCAAGCGTAAATTTGACGGCGTTGTCCATAAGATGGTTCAAAACACGTTTTAACCAGATCCTGTCTGTAAAAATAAGGTCAGTGTTATCTTCAAACTGATTTTTAACATTCAGCATTATTGGCTTTTCGTTTCGCTTTATAATCTGTCTGGCTTCTTCAATAATTTCATTAACAATTTGATTAAGAGAAGCTTCTTCATAAGTAATCTCAATCTGGGAACTTTCAAGACGCGATAGGTCAATAATATCACCAATAATCTGAAGCAGTTTTTCACTGTTGTGGTTGATATGCTCAATATAATCTTCTTTCACTTCATTAGTCAGATTATTCGACAGGAGGAGGTTTGAAAAACCAACCACACTGTTCAGCGGTGTCCTGATTTCATGCGAAATATTTGCAAGGAAACTCGATTTCAGTCTGTTACTTGCCTTAGCCTCAAGATTTGCTTTTATAAGATCTTCATGAACCTGTTTCAATCGTGTAATATCGCGCGAAATTGTAAGAGCCCCCAGCACCTGGCCATCATCGCTTCTGACAGTAACCGACCTGCTTGACAGATTTATATAATGCCCATCTTTGTGTCTGAGCCTGATTTCACTTTCGAAAAAACCGTTATTGAAAAGAGCCTGCACTCTTTTTATTTGATAATCCTGATCATCGGGATGAATAAAACTCAGGTAATTTACAGAATTGGAGGAATCCCTTTCAAGGCCAATCATTGAATAAAATGCCGAGTTAGCATATTTCAGGTTCCAGTCTCTGTCGTAGAATGAGATACCATCTGTGGCAGCCTGTACGAGCATCCCGTAAAACTTATCTGACTCATAATGCTCCTTTGCAATAAGTTCTTTTTGAATTGCCATCTCATTTTGCGTTTTCTGCAGGTTAAGATTGACATCGAGAATTTGTTTGTTTCTTACTTCAAGCTCCCTGTTAATTCTTTTAAGTTTTATTGAAAAGTAAATTATTACAATGCAAATAACCACCAGAGTACCCATTAAAGTCAACAGTAAATTAAGAACGGATTTTGTTAAAACAGCTGTCGAAGCTAAGGGGAGCGTTGAAAGGTGAGTTTTACCATCGATACCTGAATATGATTTTACTGATAAAAAGAGTAGTAACAGAACCAATATAAAATGTAAAAAATATTTTTGGGCTAACCTGAACCCGATTTTCCAAGTTCTTCTTACCATAAAATTGACCTCGAATGAATGAAGAATATATCCAAATTATTCAAAAACCGAACTTCCTCGTTTTTAACTAATGCTGTGACTTCAAAAAAGAGTATCAGCCATTTCAATTAATTAAAAACAATTTGAAGTTCTTTTTTTTATCTTATGCTAAATAAATGAATTTTGTGCACTTAAAATAAAATTTCGTGCAAATATAAATATTCGATGTATCACTTCGTCCCGGATAAATATAAAAAATGTTAAATTGCAACTATAAAATGATTATTCCATTTTGCAAGAATTCAAAGGGTTAATATTTGAATCCCGGGGAATACAGATGGATTTCTAATTGAAGAAAAAATGATGATCTTATAAAAAAGATATAACAATGACAGGAAGAGAAGATGGTCAATTTTCCGGAGGGAGAAGGTACAGGAACGATGAAATAACTGTTTATTGGAAACCATTGGCATGTATTCATGCCTCTTACTGCTACCGGGAACTTATTGAAGTATTCGATCCGGCAAGGAGACCCTGGGTCGATATGAACGGCGCCACAACTGACAGAATTATTGAAGTTGTAAATTTATGCCCCACTGAAGCTCTCTCCTGGAAATGGAACGATGATGAAAAAAACGGGACGGTTGGTCCTGATCAGTTGAACCATATTAAGTTCAGAAGACCCGAACTTTTAAATAGCAATGAAGATTTTCAGAAAGAAAATCCTGTATCTGTTAAGATAATGGCTGACGGACCGATTGTTCTTAAAGGTAATTTTACGTTAGCTTATAGCGGGAATAGAAAAGAAATACATGAAAGCATGATATCAGTGTGCCGGTGTGGTGCAAGCGATCACTTACCGTTCTGCGACGGCCAACACAGGATAATCGGTTTTAATGGCTAATATCCCGGGTATGGAAGAAAAGAAATCAGACAAATCTCAGGCAATAATTGAAGTAATTGACTTTGGTCCATTGAAGATTACAGGGAACTTCCTGTTAAAAGATTTGAAGAGAAATAAGGAGGAATCTCCTGGTGAGGTCTGGCTGTGCAGATGTGGAAAATCAAGGAACAAACCATATTGCGATGAATCACATAAACATTAACATAGCTGCTTCACCCGAAAATATCATTGCCTGCAAACTACATGGAAACAACTCTGCTCTTTTTCATAAGTAGCCCAGCATTTTTTCTCCTCTCTTAACTGCCATATTACTTCAGCAAGTGCTTCCTTTAGAAATCTTTTATCGCAATTCGTTAAAACCAGTTTGTGTGCTAAAATCCTTTTATAACTTATGTCGAAAGCAACTCCATAAAGGTGAGGACTGTTTTCGGAGGCATTCAGGTTGAATTTTCTCAGGTTTTTTACATTATCTGTTTTTCTCGTCATTGAAGTAATGATAAACCTGGACCCGTTTAATCCCTTTTTTGAAGTTTTTTCTCTGAATCTGTCGCCAATCTCGTCAATGAGAATTTTGGTTTCTTTTGTAACATACGGATAACTATAAGTCATCTTGTCGACTATATATTCATCCCCGTCGTTGACTTTTACCAGTTGCCCCTCTGAGATTCTTTCATTTAAATCTTTTTCATCCCTGCAAACTTTTATCCCTTTTTGTTTTGCATCAGATGAATAGTCGACAAGTTTATCGTTTAGTTTTCTGCTGAAATCAATTTGTTTATAATCTATGCACCTTGTACTTAAAAAGGGAGCAAGATGACTCCTGCTTTCTTTATTGTTAAAAATGAAACAGATTAAAACAAGAATAAAAATAATAATGGTAAAAACCTTCAATAAAGAAATAATACGCGACTTATTTAATATCATTATTATTGATCTGATTTAAGTCAACAGTAGAATTAATTATCCGGTTCCCGTCGGTTAAGAACTTTTGTAACCATTTCGGCAGCCTCATTGAATGAGACAGATGAAAATACTTCCAGTCCCGAATTGTCAATGATTTTCTTAGCCTCTTCTGCATTTGTACCCTGAAGCCTGACTATTACCGGAATTTTTATTTCGCCTATTGATTTATATGCATCCACTATTCCATTTGCCACCCTGTCGCATCTTACAATTCCACCAAAAATATTTATCAGGATTGCCCTTACGGCAGGATCTTTAAGGATAATCCTGAACCCGGCTTCAACTGTTTCTGCACTTGCGCCTCCTCCGATATCCAGAAAATTTGCCGGCGCTCCCCCCGAAAGTTTTATAATATCCATCGTCGCCATCGCAAGGCCTGCTCCGTTCACCATACAACCTACATTCCCGTTGAGTTTTACAAAATTGAGATTAAATCTTCCAGCTTCAACTTCTACAGGGTCCTCCTCATCAATGTCCCTCATAGCAGCAAGTTCAGGATGCCTGAACAAAGCGTTATCATCAAGAACAAGTTTGCAATCGACTGCCAGTATTCTGTTATCGCTGGTTTTTAGCACCGGGTTTATTTCGAGCAGCTGAGCATCGCAACCCATGAAAGTTTCGTAGACGGATGAAAGAAACTTTTGCATGTTTTTAAACGCAATACCTGACAATTGAAGATTAAAGGCAATGTTCCGCTTCTGAAATTGCAGCAATCCGACACCCGGAGCTATCTCCTCAGTATAAATGAGATCAGGAGATTTTTCAGCAACTTCTTCAATTGACATTCCTCCTTTGGGAGAATACATAAACATATATCTCCCGTTGTTTCTGTTCAGAAGCAAACTAATATAAAACTCTTCAGTTCTGAATTCTCCCTTATAATATACATCCTGTGCAACAAGCACCTTTTTAACCTTTTTCCCCTCCGGGCCCGTCTGTGATGTAATTAGAAATTTACCCAGCATCTGATCTGCAATTTCCCCGGCTTCTTCAACTGATCCGGCTATTTTGACACCGCCGCCCTTACCTCTCCCTCCTGCATGTATCTGGGCTTTTATGACGAAAACTTCGGTCCCGGATTTCTCCCGTAGCTGTCGGGCCACAGTTATGGCCTGCTCAGGAGTCTCTGCTATAAATCCTTCCTGAATGTCTGTATTGTAAGCTTTTAACAACGACTTTCCCTGAAATTCATGAACATTCATTCTTCGACATGTTAATTAAATAACAAGCTTTAATTTAAAACTTGCTGATCACAAAATAACAACAATTACCAGATTATTTAATTATTTTCGCACAAAAAAGAATGCGAAAGCTTCTAAACAGGGAACTTGACAGAAAAACTATTGAACAGTTCAGAGAATCTGAAAAATCCCCGTTTTTAATAGTCCTGGATAATGTGAGGAGCCAGAGTAATGTCGGTTCAATTTTCAGAACCGCTGATGCTTTTCTTACTGAGGCGATATACCTTTGCGGGATCACCGCCAAACCACCCCACAGGGAGATTCAGAAGACTGCTCTGGGAGCCACTGAATCTGTTGCATGGAAATACTTTGCTGAAACTTCCGATGCTGTCATGGAACTTAAAGATAAAGGATATAAAATAGTTGGAATCGAGCAGACTGACAGCTCAGTCGGGTTGCAGGAAATGCAGGTAAATAAAGGAGAAAAATATGCCCTGATATTTGGTCATGAAATAAATGGGGTGGATCAGGATGTTTTAAATCTTTGTGATCTCAGTGTTGAGATTCCTCAATTTGGAACTAAACACTCATTCAATATTGCAATAAGTGTGGGGATTGTGTTGTGGGAATTGAATAAAAAAAGGCCGCACTTTTGATGCGGCCTTTTTAATTTTATAGCTTTTCCTT
This sequence comes from uncultured Bacteroidales bacterium, assembly GCA_963838215.1. GTDB lineage: Bacteria > Bacteroidota > Bacteroidia > Bacteroidales > VadinHA17 > LD21. Next base: position 1,402,970 of record CAWIQG010000003.1, read on the forward strand.
ATTGAACTGTTGATTTAAATGTATCATCATTGAAGAACTTCGCAAACTCAAGGTCGGTTTTTGCATAAGCTTTCCAGTCAGCATTGAATCCGATAGCTTCACGAAGATTGTTGAGCATATAGTTCCTGTCGTCAGTATTGGCTCCGATAATAGCTTTCAGATATGAAGGCTTTCCGCATTTGCAGAGTTCCTTCATGCTGTCAAGAGTTAATTTTGCCTTATTTACATCGCCTTTCAAATATTGGGCAAGAGCAAGATCGTAGCAAGGTTCAGCACCAAAGTAGTTAACTGCCTTGTCATATTCACCTTTGGTAATAGCGATTACACCAAGACCCCACTTTGATTCAGCAGTTGCTGCAGACATTGAATTGAAATACTCTTCAGCTTTAGCTAAATCGCCTTTCACGAGTGTGCATATACCAAGATTACTCTTTATCACATCATTATTATCAATAGCTTTTGCCTTTTCAAATGCAGCAATTGCTTCGTCAGTTTTGCCGAGTGCCATAAAGGAGCATCCCACGTTGTTTGCTGCACGTATGCATTTCGGATAGTTATCTGCTGTAGCCTGATAAAACTTGAGTTGTTCATTAGGATCTTTCGTAAGAGTACCGGCCCTGAGCATCTCTTCGAGGCTCAACACTTTAGGATCTGATCTCATCTGTGCGAGAATCTGCTCATCGCTGCGGCCAACTTTATCTGCGGTTACCAGCATTTTTGATCTTCTCAGTCTGGGAAGGATGTCAGTTTTAAGAGCTTCAAAAGCTGAAGACATATTCTTAATTTCCTTGTTACGGACTTCAGGATCGGAATACATTGACAGAACGCGGAGGATAAGGTCTTTATCCTGAATAGAAGATTTTTCAACTTCTGATTTAAAACCGTCCCAGTCTTCAGCTGTGGTCTTTTCATCAAAGAAACCAGCAGTTTTTGCTGCAGGAACCTTTTCAAATTCTTTTTTCATGAATTTGTCAGCAGATTCGCCTCTCATTTTCGATAATGGCTCATTTACTTTCATTGGCCCATCAGGAGATGCATATGAACTGATAACAGTGCTTTTCAACTTGTGGGTTGAATCAGCGCTGACAGTTTTGATATATTCTTTAAGAAGAGCAATATCTTCAGCTTTAAGCTCTGAACTGCGAATGTCATATTTATTAATCAGGTAATTAATATCAGCTTCCTTAACTTCAGGAATTACTCTGACAAAATTATCTTTCATCGAAATAGCATTACCATTTTTGTCAAACAATGTCGAGGTTGCAATGACGCCGTCAGCTAGTTTAACAGGATCAAAATCCAGACTTTCCTTACCTCTGACAGCTTTTACTCTTAACATCAATTGTGATATTTTCATAGCATCCTTATAGGCAATCTTATCGGTATAAGTAAAATCACCACCAATGGTAGCAGATATTACTTTATTATTAGCCTGAACACTCTCGCCCTGAACAACCTGAACTTTTTCAAAAGCAGTTTCGCCACCGGTATAAGTCAGAACAGGAGTAGCCGTAACAATTGTCTTCTTATCAAAGTACTTGGCCGGGAATGTACCTTTAATTGTTATTGTAACCACACCAGCATCTGTACGAAGAACTTTTGGAGTGACCTCATACTTAATCAAGTTTGAGTTTTTCTTCATCTTATTCAGGCCGCTACAACTCGTTAACACAGCTGCGGTAAGGATAAGGATAAAATAGCTTCTGAATTTTTTCATAGTTAAAAATGTTATTTGTTTATGATATTTTGTATTTGTTTCTAATTAACAACTCACTGGATTTTTCAACTTAAGTGCAAATTTACAATAAAATAGTCAGATTTTAAGCAAATTAAACAAAATAAAATAACTATAGGTAATGATTAATTGTATTTTAATAATTTATAGCTAAACAGGTCTTTAATGATCCGCTGAATAAATGTTCCCCATATTTTGTCCAATTCAGCTGTCAGGAATTTATTTAGTTAATTTAGAGTTCATTTTTTAAATAGGCTTAAATGCATCTTTGGAAATGCCAGTTTTGTATTATGTTTAATTTCCTGAATACATGCCAGGAAACTGCCTGACAAAGGTGAACACTTTTAAAATAATTATAAAATTACTTTATTCAGGCCTACAGGATAATCATCAAAAAAAATAGTGTCGATTATTTTTGTATAATGATTTTCATTTGAAACGAAATCTATTTCATTAATATCAATAACAAGATATTTGTTTTCGGGATTTTGCTTAAAAAATGAAAAATAACTATCCTGGATCTTCTGAAGATATTCTTTAGTTATTGATCTCTCATAGTTGCGTCCCCTCCTTTCAATATTCTGACACAACTTTTCAGGGTTAAGGTGAAGGTAAACATAAATATCGGGTTTGGGAAGAGATCCGTAAATAATATAAAAGATCTGGCGGTAAAGATTATACTCATCTCCTTTGAGTGTTGAAGCAGCAAATACAAGCGATTTCATGAAGTAATAATCTGCAACCGTAAAAGTCTTAAAAAGATCCTGAGGAACCAGCTCTTCTTTTAATTGCCTGTATCTGCTTGCTAAAAATGACAGTTCGAGAGGAAAAGAATATTTTCCTGGATCGCTATAGAATTTCGGGAGAAAGGGGTTATCAGCAAAATGTTCAAGAATAAGACGGGCATTAAACTGTTCCGCTATTCTTCCGGCCAGGGTTGTTTTCCCCGATCCTATATTTCCTTCAATAACTACATAGTTGTATTTAATCTTCATCACTGAAAACTATTGTTCTGACTTGTACGTTTCAATAAATCAAATGTAGAAATTGTATATGAAATCGCAATAAAAAATCCCGCAATAGCGGGACTCAATTTAATTATTCTGATTCTGTTCAGGATTTCTTTTTTCATTCTCCGGACGAGGAGGTCGCGGGAGAAGTTCTTTCCTCGATAATTTGATCTTACCGGTTTTCGGGTCGATATCAATTATCTTAACTTCAACTTCCTGCCCCTCTTTCAGAACATCTTCTACCTTGTTGATTTTTCTCCACTCAATCTCTGAAATATGAAGCAGTCCGTCCTTGTTTGGAAGTATCTCCACAAATGCCCCGAACTGAACTATCGTTTTAACCTTCCCTTTATAAACCTGTCCGATTTCCGGAACAGTAACAATTTTTTTCACCCAGTCGAGTGCTGCAGTAATAACTTCAGCATTCTCACCAAAAATATTGACATCGCCATGGCCATCAATCTCTTCAACAATTATAGTGGCGCCGGTTACGCGCTGTATTTCCTGTATAACTTTTCCACCGGGACCAATAAGCGCACCAATAAGTTCTTTAGGAATGGTAAGCATTTCAATTCTTGGAGCATGAGGTTTAAGCTCCGGACGCGGTTCAGCAATAGTCTGGCTCATTATATCAAGAATATGCAATCTGCCGGCTTTGGCCTGATTAAGAGCTTTAGTCAGTATCTCGAATGAAAGGCCCTCTACTTTTATATCCATCTGTGTCGCGGTTATGCCATCACGTGTTCCTGTCACTTTAAAGTCCATATCACCCAGATGATCTTCATCGCCAAGAATATCTGAAAGAATTGCATATTTTTTAGTCTCCTTGTCTGTTATGAGTCCCATTGCAATTCCCGATACAGGTTTCCGTAATTTAATACCGGCATCCATAAGAGCAAGAGTACCGGCACAAACCGTAGCCATTGATGAGGAACCGTTTGATTCAAGAATATCTGATACAATCCTTATTGCATAGGGGTTTTCATCATCAGAGGGCATCATGTTTTTAAGTGCACGATGAGCAAGGTTCCCATGACCGATTTCCCTTCTGCTGATTCCACGTGCAGGCTTAGCTTCGCCTGTGGCAAATGGTGGAAAATTATAATGGAGGGTGAATTTCTCTGTCCCTTTATTCAGTACATCATCAATAATCTTTTCATCCAGCTTTGTGCCCAATGTGACTGTCGTAAGCGACTGGGTTTCACCTCTTGTGAACAGGGCTGAACCATGAGTGGCTGGAAGAGGATCTATCTCACAAACAATAGGCCTGATCTCATCAGGTTTTCTGCCATCAAGACGAATATCATCATCGAGAACCAGTCTGCGTGATGCTTCTTTCAAGACATCGTGGTAATATTTTTTTACTAGTGTCTCATTAACAGGATTCTCTTCAGTGTACTGACTGATAAATCCTGTAACAATAGCTTCGAATGCATCCAGTCTTTTATGTTTATCGGCGGTAGATGATTTTGCTGCCTGATAACATTTGGCATAAGTTTCATCCCACACTTTCTTTCTGAGATCTTCATCATTCTCTTCGTGACAATACTCACGTTTAACAGTCGTTCCCAGCTCCAGCGCAAATTCCATCTGGGCTTTGCAGTGAAGTTTAATTGTATCGTGGGCAATTTTAAGAGCTTCGAGCATTTCTGCCTCTGAAACTTCCTTCATTTCACCTTCAACCATCAGAATATTGTCGTAAGTAGCACCAACCATAAGATCGATATCTGCTTCCTTAAGCTGGGTGGCTGTAGGATTAACAACAAACTCATTATTTATCCTTGCAACTCTTACCTCGGACATTGGTCCGTTAAAGGGAACATCTGAAACTGCAAGCGCTGCAGATGCTGCAAGGCCTGCCAGTGCGTCGGGAATAATATCCATATCGGCCGATATAAGGCTGATAGTGACAAATGTTTCAGCATGAAAATCATCTGGAAACAGAGGTCTTAATGCTCTGTCAACCAATCTTGAAATAAGAATTTCATAATCCGATGGCCTGGCTTCCCTTTTCAGAAATCCACCAGGTATGCGTCCCGATGAAGCATATTTCTCTTTATATTCAACTGATAGTGGCATGAAGTCAGTATCTTCCTTTGCCTCTCTTGCTGACACAACAGTAGCCAGCAACATTGTCTTTCCCATTTTTAATAAAACAGAGCCATCAGCCTGTCTGGCCATTCTGCCTGTTTCAAGGGTTATTGTTCTCCCGTTGCCGAGATCAATAATCTTCTCTTTTACTTTAAACATTATATATGTGATTTATGAAAATTGAAATTACAAAATATTTTAAATAGTATGAAAAAAGGCAATTTTGAATTGCCTTTTTCTCTATTTACGTAATTTCAATGCTTTTATGATTTCGCGATATCGCTCGATATCTTTAATTTTCAGGTAGTCCAAAAGTCTTCTTCTTTTCCCTACAAGTTTGATAAGTGCCTGCTGGGTACTGAAATCTTTTTTATTCTTCTTAAGATGTTCGGTAAGATGGTTTATCCTATACGAAAAAAGTGCTATCTGGCCCTCTGCTGTACCAGTGTCGATTTCAGATGTTCCAAACGTTTTGAAAAACTCCTGCTTTTTTTCAGTTGTTAAATACATGTCTCTAATTAAAATATTATTTATCCATAAATAAATTGAGTCTCCAATTTTGGAACGCAAAAATAAGGCTTTTTTATGTAAATTATCAAACAATTGGCTTTTTTTTTAAAAAGTTCCTGAATTATTTATTTTCATAAAAACGAAAAAGTCAAAATAGTTATTGTTCCCGTTTATATAAAGACGGGAAAAATATGCCGAACGTTGCGTTGAATAACGTTATCATTCAGCTATTTGTCAAACAATTTCAGACTTTCGTCAAAAGAAGTGCCTTATGGTTCCAGGATAAGTTCATCATGATCTTTCAGCTTCTTCCCGATACTTATTAGTTTACTGCCAATACGGCAATCGAGACATTTTCTTTTTTTACAATAATTATTTCTTAGCTGGATCAGTGCCTGGGAATAATAAGCCGACTCAGCTCCGATTCCTGCGGTTTTCCATTCATGAATTATTGAGTTTTCCTCTGCACTGATGTCCTCGAGAAATGAAAGTGCTCTTTCACAAATATCATGACAATCCCTTTTATGGCCATAGACAAATATTGCTGGGATCACTGCATTGATAAGAAATATATCGGTTGCCTGTGATCCTGTGTTCTTCGAAACATTTCTGCTTTTTTTCCCAAAAACAAAATGATCGTTCCAATAGTCGGAAGCTGTCACTTCAAACATTCCTTTTAACTGCTTTATATCAGTAGCCTCCAATACTTTGGAGAATAACCCGTCTGTATCTGAGAGCATTGCTGCAAGCTGTGAAATTCTTACTGTTGGGAAATTAGCCGGTCTCAATCTGGAGAATTTCCACATCCATCCATGAATGGGCTGAAGCGAATATTTTGCCGACAGAATTCTGTATTCCTTAATAAGTTTGCAATAATAATCATCGGCAAGAGCCTCTTTGAAAAGTCCCTCTTCAAGCATTCCTGCTGATCCGAAAAGAAGAGACTCTATCTGAAACCTGTTATCAGCATGTTTGCGTAATATCCTGAAAGGAAGAGCTGTTGCGAGCATCTCAAAAGGCTCGGTGTTTACCCTGAATCCAAAATACCGTGTAAGCAACCTGTAAAATGTTTCCTCCCAGTCGTTACCTGTTTCAGAGAATAATTTCAAAATCAAATCTGATTTATTCTGGAATCTTTCAATTACAAGAGAATTAAGCCAATGCCGGATAAGAATATCATCCAGTTTTTTAAACTCATCCTGACATGCAATTATGTACGGATTATTGACAAGGGAAAGATATTTTTCAAAAAGTGCCGTATCGTATTTTATTTCGACTGTAAGTAATTCTTCTCCATTTTCATTGAAAACCCTTTTATCGTTTTCAGCAACAATATGAAGAATAACATTGTTGAAAGCAGGGTCATTCTGATGGCCGTGTATATTAAAATGAGATGAATGAGTATGTATTTCAACATTCCCGGCCCATTCGGTCCCTGCAATAGAGATTCGGGCATTGAAAAAATCAGGACCTGAATCGCGGTTATATTCACCGGGATAATTAACAATAATTCTGTTAAGTTCATTATCTAACAATTGATCCGGGTCATAGAGACCGTATTTCCATATATAATGTAGAAATTCCTCTTTCATTTCAGCACGAATTAATTAATAGCGAGAACCTAAAATTATGAAAAATGTTATTATGGCGCAAGGGATTAACTCAAAAAGAAAAAGAGAATGAAAGGGTGAATGGGAGAAAGGGTGAATCAGATGAGATTTCGTTCGGAGAGATACTTTTCCATCTCGGACTGGATTTCTTTTGCTTTTTCGCCTGCAACCTTATCAAAGTTTTCCGTATTATCGGCAAAAATTATTCCACGCGAGGAGTTGACCAGAAGACCGCATTTGCCGTTCATACCAAAACGGGCCACGTCCTCAAGGCTTCCGCCCTGCGCGCCGACACCGGGAATGAGAAGAAAATGATCCGGCACAATCTTACGAATATCTTTCAGCATCTCAGCACGGGTTGCACCTACAACATACATCATATTATTAATAGTGCCCCATTTCTGTGAAACAGATAATACCCTTTCGAAAAGTTTTATTCCATCTTCATTGTGATACTGAAAATCATCAGCGCCTTTATTGGATGTAAGAGCCAGAAGTACAACCCATTTATCGTTATAATTGAGAAATGGTGCAACAGAATCTTCGCCCATATACGGAGCCACTGTTATTGCATCGAACGGCATGTTTTCAAGAAAAGCTTTGGCGTACATTTTTGATGTGTTTCCAATATCACCGCGTTTTGCATCAGCAATGACAAAAATGTCAGGATAGTTTTTCTTTATGTATCTAATTGTGGTTTCAAGAGATGCCCAGCCTTTCGATCCTGAACATTCATAAAATGCAACATTAGGTTTATAAGCTACTGCATATTTATGAGTTGCACCAATGATCCTTTTGTTGAACTCGAATACCGGGTCCTTTTCTTTCAGGAGGAAAGAGGGAATCTTTTCCATTTCCGGATCGAGGCCAACGCAAAGGAATGAGCGTTTTTCAACAATTTTTTCAAATAATCCTGTATGCGTCATTACCAGCCTGATTAAACATTATTCTCCTTAAGTCGTTCGGTGTTTTCAGCCATTTGCAATTTATCAAGAACTTCCTGGATATTACCATCGAGGATAGAAGGAAGATTATAAATAGTGAGGTTGATCCTGTGGTCGGTCATTCTTCCCTGGGGATAATTATATGTTCTGATTTTTGCAGAGCGATCTCCCGTTGAGACCATTGTTTTCCTGCGATGAGAGACCTCATCGAGATATTTCTGATATTCAAGGTTATATAGCCTCGTCCTGAGCTCTTTCAGGGCTTTGTCATAGTTTTTAATCTGCGATTTTTCATCCTGGCACGTAACTACGACACCCGTAGGAATATGGGTAAGACGAATTGCAGAATAAGTTGTATTTACCGACTGTCCCCCAGGACCGGAAGAACAATAGGTATCTTTGCGGATATCTTCACTCTTAAGGTCAATATCGAACTCATCAGCTTCAGGAAGAACTACCACCGATGCTGCGGAAGTATGAATACGGCCCTGTGTTTCAGTTTGCGGAACCCGCTGGACACGATGAACCCCGGACTCATATTTCATTTTACCATAAACACCTTCACCAGATACACTAAAAACAATTTCTTTATATCCTCCTGCAGTTCCTTCCGAAACATTATTAATTTCAACATTCCACCCTTTGACTTCAAAGAACTTGCTATACATTCTGAAAAGATCGCCTGCAAAGATACTTGCTTCATCACCGCCGGTTCCTGCCCTTATCTCCATAACAGCGTTTTTATCATCCTCGGGATCGGACGGAATAATCAGGGTTTTAATCTCCTCCTCCATTTCAGGTATATGCGAAATGAGTTCTTCAAGCTCGGTTTTAGCCATCTCGCGCATCTCTTCATCCTTTTCGGTGGCAAGCAGTTCCTTCGTACTGGTTATATTACTGAGAGCCAGTTTATATCGTTCATAAGATTCGATAATAGGAAGAAGATCTTTATATTCTTTATTTAATTTGACATACTTCTTCATATCCGAGAGAATCTCGGGTTGCGTTAGAAGTTCACCTACTTCAACAAACCGTGATTTCACACCCTCCAGCCTCTCAAGAATCATGTTGTTAGCCATATCATAAAGAATTTTCAGGGTGCAAAGATAATAAAAAAGGTGGAAAAACTAAAAGGCAAAAGGCAACTGGCGAAAGGGTTAATGAATCAGTTCAATATTCAAATGTTCCAAATTCAGAACTAATGGTTAGCTTTTTCTTATCAGATGCTTCACAATGGCCTATAATTCTTGTTTCCAGATTGAACCCTGATGCGATATTTATAATTTCAGAAGCATTTTTTTCATCAGTGTAGATCTCGAACCGGTGACCCATGTTGAACACTTTGTACATTTCCGCCCACGCTGTTTCCGACTGCTCCTGAATTATCCTGAACAATGGGGGTACTGGAAACATATTGTCTTTTACAATATGCATATTATCAATAAAATGCATGACTTTTGTCTGCCCTCCGCCGGAACAGTGAACCATACCATGAATTTCAGGGCGCATGGTTTCAATCACCTTTTTAATCACAGGAGCGTAGGTGCGGGTTGGTGAAAGCAATAGTTTCCCGGCATCGGTATTTAAACCTTCAATAGGATTTGTCAATCTCAGTTTACCGGAATAGATCAGATCGTAAGGCAGCGTAGTGTCCAGGCTTTCAGGATATTTTGATGCAAGATATGGAGCAAAAACATCATGTCTGGCTGAAGTAAGTCCGTTACTTCCCATACCACTGTTATATTCCTTTTCGTAACTTGTTTTTCCATATGATGCCATTCCGATAATAACATCACCTACTTTAATATTATGGTTTGATATCACATCTGATCTTTTCATCCTGGCAACTACAGTAGAGTCAACAACAATGGTTCTCACAAGATCGCCTAAGTCTGCAGTCTCTCCTCCTGTGGACCAGATGCCTATATCAAGTTTCCGGAGTTCTTCAAGCACTTCTTCTGTTCCATTGATAATTTCACAGATGACTATTCCGGGTATATGATTTCTGTTACGCCCGATTGTTGATGAAAGTAAGATATCTTCACAAGCTCCAACACAAATGAGATCATCGAGGTTCATCACAATGGAATCCTGTGCTATTCCTTTCCAGACTGAAAGATCGCCTGTTTCCTTCCAGTAGACATACGCAAGAGATGATTTTGTTCCGGCTCCGTCGGCATGCATAACGTTACAATAATCTTTGTCGCCCCCAAGAAAGTCAGGTACTATTTTACAGAATGCTTTAGGATAAAGACCTTTATCAATGTTTTTTATAGCATCATGAACATCTTCTTTTGCATAAGATACGCCTCTTTTGCTGTATTTTGATTCAATAACCATTGTTTAGTAAGATCTGGTGACAAAGATAGAAAAAAGATGAAAGATGGAGAATACAATGTCATTAAGCGGTATAATAATAAAATTAATCCTTTATCGCCCTGTAATTACAAGAATGCGGATTGGTTTTGCAACAGGATCATTGGTAAAAATTATAAGTGTCGTAATAACACTTAATAAAACTGATAAGAAAGAGGCTTTCATATTAGCAACATATATTAAGACTATTTCTTTGGTGCCTCGTAATCCGTTCTGAGTACCTTAAATTCAGTTCTGCGGTTTATTTGATTAGCAATCTCTTTCTGCTCGTCATTTGCGAGGGTGTTAATATATTGTTCTGAAAGTGTGGAACCAAGTTTCAGGAATGGATTTTGTGCGGCTATTGTGGCATCAACAACTTTCGGGGTTGATTTACCATATCCTTTAGCTGTAAGTCTTTCTATATCAATTCCCTTGCTCCCAAGATAGTCAACAACCGACTGTGCCCTTTTTTGTGAAAGGACCAGGTTATACTCTTCTGTATTTCTTGAGTCGGTGTGAGACATAAGTTCAATAGTCACATTCGGGTTATCGTTCAGAGTTTCTACAAGTTTGTCGAGAGATACCATTGATTCAGGTCTCAGATCCCATTTATCAAAATCGTAAAATATATTAGGCAGTTCGATGGGTTTGTCAATAGCTGTAAGAAGGATCGTCACCATAAAATCACGACTTTTTTCCTGACCTTTGGTTGTCTCTTTCTCCTTTCCATTCAGATAACCTCTTTTTGATGCAAGAAAAATATAGTCAACAGCCGGTTTCAGTGCAAACTTAAAATCGCCCCCGCTACCTGTCTCAGCCTGAAGATTTGATCCATCGCTTGCAATAAGCTGAACAACAGAACCCGGAATTGCTGCTCCGGTTTTTTCGTCTTTAACAAGTCCTGTAACATTGAATTTCAAAGGTGGCAACTCAAAGGAATACAAATCGTCATCTCCCCTTCCTTTCCTGGTCGAGCTAAATATTCCCTTTTCATTCTCATTCTCGAAAATGATCCCAAAATCGTCGGCGTTACTGTTAATGGGCGATTTCATATTTGTCACCACCCAGCTTCCGTCTGGTTGCGGTTTAGCTTTGAAAATATCAAGTCCTCCCATTCCGATCAATCCGTCAGAGGAAAAATATAACGTCCCATCCTGCCTGATGTAAGGAAACAATTCATCTCCCGATGTATTAATATCCGGACCAAGATTAACTGGTTTTGACCAGGCATCTCCCGGTCTTAATCTCGTTACTTTCCATATATCTTTTTTACCAAAACCACCGGCCATGTCTGATACAAAATATAACGTCAAACCATCGGCTGATATTGAAGGATGTGCAGTAACGAGTGAATCTGGCAAAAGTCCCAGGTTTTTAGGCTCGCTCCAGGTATCCCCGTTCCTTTTTGAGTACATGATTTTACAACCTTTTTTTTCACGTTTCCCTGCTTCGCACCTTGTAAAATAGAGCTCTTTATAATCAGATGAAAAGGAAGGAGTGCCTTCTTCGAACTCAGTGTTAATAACTCCGACTGGGACAGGCGTGCTCCATTTTGATTTTTTATCGATGCGACTTTCGAAGATATCAGTGAAATTCTGACCCGTTGCACCATGGGTTTTCTTCCCTGCAACACCATCGCGCGACGACGTAAAATAAATTAGTCCAAAATCATCACGACCATAGGCCGGGCTGAAATCAGACTCTTTTGAGTTCAGATCCTTAAGTTCTTCAACCTTGTATGGCTCCGGATTCCTCATCCATTCCATAGCCAGTTCACATGCACGTATCTCCTGGTCAGCCCTTGCATCAGAAGGGGCCACCTGCTTATATTTTTTAAATTCATCTTCCGCCAGCTGATATTTACCGTTCTTTTTTAATGACTCTGCAAGCCAGTACTGGGCTTCAGGTTTTGAAAATGATGACTTCACTGCCAGCTTATACCATGTCTCGGCATTTTTCGGATCATTGGTAAGTCTGTAACATTCAGCGATCATAAATACCAACTCGGTCCGGGAGTTTTTATCTGCTTTTTTTGTTTTGGAATAGGCATCCTTGAATTGATCAATCGCATCGAAATATTCCCCGGCATTAAAGGAGGAATAGGCTCTCTCAGATTTCCGCTTCTGGGCCGTGACTTCCGGAGAAGTTATTATAATTAAAAATATTAATAGTAATAATGATCGTTTCATAATTCCGCCTTCAATTTGACCATAAAAGTAATCAATTTAAGGAATTCTGATAATAATAATTAACGTGGCGGATTTACAATTATTATAATTAATTCTAAGTAGCTCCAATAATGAAATCCTTATCAAAGATCGCTTGAAAAACAATGAAGAAATCTTCAAGATTCAAGACGGTCCATTAATAAAAAAGGATCCCTGAATAAGGAATCCTTCCACTTAAATTAAAGAATAAACTAACCTTTTATCTGGTGAAAAGTAACTCTCGGTATTTAGGTAGAGGCCACATTTCATTATCCACAATAAGCTCGAGTTTATCAATATGAGTACGGATTTCATCAAGGTACGGTTTGACTTTGCTTTCGTAAACTATTGCCTTTTTGTAATTGTCTTCAATAACATTGGCCTTTTTACGTTCTTCCACCATATCGTTGACAAGTTTTTTAATCATTGATATATGATCTGAAATGGTAACTATCACCTCTTTACGTGCACCAGCCAGCCTTTCATATTCAGTATCATTAAATATATCCTTGAGTCCTTTAATATTGTCTATCAGAGAGGTCATGTACGTTATTGCTATAGGAACAATGTGATTCATCGCCAGATCACCAAGTACCCTTGATTCTATCTGTACCTTTTTGGTGAACTTTTCATATTCAACCTCAACACGGCTTTCAAGTTCTTTATCTGTAAAAACACCTGACCCCACAAGAACCTCTCTGGATTGCTTGGTCAGATACAGGCTGATCGATTCAGGTACGCTGGCCAGATTACATAGTCCTCTTTTCTTAGCTTCCTTATGCCATTCCTTACTATAATTATCACCTTCAAATAATACTCTCTCTGATTCGAGAATATACTTTTTAAGGACCTGGAAAATAGCCTCATCTTTGTTTACACCCTTTTTAATAATGACATCCACATCTTTTTTAAACTGGGTCAACTGATATGCAACTGCAGCATTGAGTACAATCATAGCGGGACTGCAATTTGCTGAAGAACCCACAGCTCTGAACTCGAACTTATTGCCTGTAAAAGCGAACGGAGATGTTCTGTTTCTGTCGGTATTATCGAGTAGAATTTCAGGTATTTTGCCAATTCCTAGTTTAAGTTCGGTTTTTTGAGCAGGTGTCATCTTTTTATCTGTTACTTTCCGTGATATATTCTCAAGCATATTAATCAGGTAAGTACCAAGGAAGACTGAAATTATTGCCGGGGGAGCTTCATGACCTCCGAGTCTGTAAGAGTTTGATTCATTCATTACAGATGCTCTCAGAACGTCATTGCTGTCATTTACAGCTTTGATAACATTTACGAGGAAAGTAAGAAACTGTAAATTGGTTTTTGGATTTTTCCCGGGAGATAAAAGGTTGACCCCGGTATTTGTAGCCATTGACCAGTTATTGTGTTTCCCTGAACCGTTAATTCCTGCAAATGGTTTTTCGTGAAATAAAACTCTGAACTTATGTTTACGGGCAACCCTTCTCATAACATCCATCAGCAGCAGGTTGTGATCAACTGCGAGGTTTACCTCTTCGAAGATCGGAGCACTCTCGAACTGATTTGGAGCTACTTCATTATGACGCGTCTTAACCGGAATTCCGAGTTTATAAGCCTCACATTCGAAATCTTCAATAAAAGCCATAACTCTTTCTGAAATAGAACCAAAATAATGATCGGAAAGCTGTTGATCTTTTGATGACTGGTGGCCCATCAATGTCCTTTCAGCCAGCACAATGTCAGGTCTTGCATAATATAGAGCATCATCAATCAGAAAATATTCCTGTTCACATCCAAGAGTTGCGATTACTTTGGTAACATCTTTATCAAAATACTGGCAGACATCGACTGCGGCTCTGTCGAGTTCAGACAGGGCTTTCAGAAGAGGCGCTTTATAATCAAGAGCTTCACCTGTCCATGAAACGAATATTGTTGGTATACAGAGTGTAGTTCCTACAATAAACACAGGTGACGAAACATCCCATGCAGTATATCCTCTTGCCTCAAAGGTATTGCGGAGACCACCACTAGGGAAACTGGAAGCATCCGGTTCAGACTGGACAAGAACTTCTCCGGAGAATTTCTCAACAACTTGTCCATTTTCAACAATCTCAATAAATCCATCATGTTTTTCAGCGGTTCCATCGGTAAGAGGGTGAAACCAGTGAGTATAGTGAGTTGCACCTTTACCTGTGGCCCAGGCTTTGAGCCCCATAGCAACCTGGTCAGCTTCCTGACGGGTTAAGGATTTTCCTTCATCAATTGCACGTTTCACTACCTTGTAAGCCTCTTTGGAAAGGAATCGCTCCATTTTAGGAAGATCAAAAACATTTTCTCCGTAGTATTCGGAAACGATTTTCGACGGTGTAGTAACTTCAACAGGTCCCCTGCTGAATACTTCTCTTAAAGCACTAAATCTAAGTTCTGCCATTTTTTTATTTTTTTTACAAAAATATAACTATTTTTAATATTCACTCCGTTTTTTTACCTATCTCTTAACTTTTTTTGCACATTTTTATCAACATACCCCCCTTTTTTTACATAAATTATGATTTTTTATGTGTTTTCTGTCCTTAGGGCTGTTTTTGCAGATAGAGCTGGCCTATTATAAAATCTTCTAAAAATACGCATTCAATAGTATCTGTTACATATCCTATAACAATTTAAGGACAGGTCAGAGTTTTAATGAAAATTTGTTATATTTGTCGCCTGTATTAAAAAAGGTAAACTTCTATTAATTATTAAAGTATATATTAGATGTCAGCACTTCAATTTTTACGCGAGAAAGCCGGGGTATTAGTTGCGGGTCTTATTGGTTTTTCTCTTTTCCTGTTTGTGGTCAGTGATTTCTTCGGAAGAGGAAGAGGCCAGAGAATTAAGCAAAAAAAATATTATGAGATCGGCCAGATCGCTGGAGAATATATATCATACCAGGATTATGAACTAAAGTTGCAGAATTTGTTGGAGATCTATAAACTATCAGGAAAATCGAATATTGATGAATCGACCAATGAGACATTGCGGGAACAGACCTGGCAGCAAATGGTAAGAGAAAAAATTCTGGACCCTCAGTACAAAAAGCTAGGTATAGGGGTCAGCACTGAAGAGGTTGACGAGTTGGTTCTGGGGAACAATCCTCATCAAATTGTTCAGCAGTTATTCACAGATCAGAAAACAGGTGTTTTCAATAAGTCTTTTCTTGTAAACTTCCTGAAGCAGACAGAAACTGATGAATCAGCAAAAAAGTATTGGTTGTTCTTTGAAAATGAAATTGTTAATGACAGGATGAATACTAAATATAACAATCTTGTTGCAAAAGGGTTATTTGTTACATCAAAACAAGCTGAATTTGAAAAAAACCTTTCTGGTAACGCGGTTGATTTCAGTTATATCCTGAAAAATTATGCTTCTATTCCTGATTCTTCGGTCAAAATTTCTGAAGGTGATATCCAGTCTTATTATGCAAAACATAAAGAGAATTACAAGAGGAGTGCGTTAAGGGATATTGAATACGTGACGTTTGATGTTATCCCATCTGAAGATGATATTAAACAAACTGAACAATGGATAGACAAAACAAAGGAAGAATTTACAACAGCTACAGACCTGGTTCAATTTATTAATACCAGTTCGGATTCAAGATATGTCGGTTTCTTTGTTCCATTAAAAAGTGTCCCTGAAAAGTTGAAAGATTTTGTCAGGAAAGAAGATCTGACAAGTGTTTTCGGACCATACATTGAGGATGGATCGTATAAACTGGCGAAATTGATTGCAGTTGCTGACAGACCTGATTCAGTGCATGTTCGTCATATACTTTTAACACCTAACAAGACCAGATCCTTAGAAGTTGTAAAACGACAGGCTGATAGTCTCTTGAAATTGATTAAAGCCGGAACACCATTTGATAAAATTGCTCAGGCTAATTCAGATGATCAGGCTTCAGCCAAGATTGGTGGTGACCTTGGTTGGTTTCCGGAAGGCAGAATGGTGGTGCCTTTTAGTAATGCATGTTTTTCGGGGAAAAAAGGTGATCTGAAAACAGTCGAAACATCATTTGGTATTCATATAATTGAGATTCTGGCTCAATCGAAAGACACCAGAAAATATAATATAGGAATAATTGACAGAAAAATTACAGCAGGTTCAGTAACAAACCAGAAAGCATATAGTGAAGCAAGCCAGTTTGCAGGGACAAATGACACCTATGAAAAATTCATAAAATCAATTGCTGCTCAGGGTTTGAACAAAAGAGTAGCTAATGATATTGCTCCACAGCAAAAAACACTTCCGGGATTGGATAATCCGCGATCGTTGATAATGTCTTTATTCCAGGCAGAAAAAAGAAAGATTGTTCTTGATAACAGTCAGCAGGCTGTTTTTGAAGTTGGTGACAAATATGTTATTGCATATTGTACTAAAGCACAAGAGGATGGAGTTGCTCCGGTAAAAGATGTTGAGAACGATATCAGGTTCGCTCTTGTTAAAGACAAAAAAGCAGAGATTATATCAGCTGAGTTCAATAAAAATAACATTACAGGTACAACTCTTGATGATATCGCTAGGTCAATGAGGCTTACAGTACAAGAGGCTACTAAGATTAATTTCAGATCGTACACAGTACCAGGAGTTGGTACTGAACCTGCACTGGTTGCAGCTGCATCTGTTGCAAAACATGGAATAGTTTCTGGTCCTGTCAAAGGCACCAATGGCGTTTACATGCTTGCTGCAAATAATATAACAAAATCAACAGGGGAAGATCTCAGGTTAATCCAGAACAGACTCAAGTCGACTTTTCAGATGAGAGGTAACTATGAAGCGTATGAAGCTCTTCGCAAGGGAGCTAACGTTATAGATAAAAGATATAAGTTCTACTAGCAGAATTTCAAATTTAACCTGGAGGGTATTCTGTTTAACGGGTACCCTCTTTTTGTTTAAAAGCAGTGCTCAGATGTAGCACTGAAGCGGGACATTTCTCCCGAATAGGATATCTTCCAGCCAGATGAATTAAGGATGAAGAACATTTGAAATCATAATGCTGAAGTTTAGTCAAATTTTTAATTCACTGTTCGTTTATTCTTTATTCTTAGTTCTTTTTTTATAAAATAAAAGAGGGTGTCCTTTTGAGACACCCTCTGAATTTAAAGTCGGCGACGACCTACTCTCCCACAATTGCAGTACCATCGGCGCTGGCGGGCTTAACTTCTCTGTTCGGAATGGGAAGAGGTGGAACCCCGCCGCTATAGTCACCTAAAGGCTTTCAATACCTTATGACACATCGGATAGGAAAGTTAATAAAATCATACCTCGAAAGTTTACGGGTAATTAGTACTGCTCGGCTTTGACGTTACCGCCTTTACACCTGCAGCCTATCAACGTCGTAGTCTTCAACGACCCTTAAAGGAGATCTCATCTTGAGACGAGCTTCGTACTTAGATGCTTTCAGTGCTTATCTCTTCCAAACATAGCTACCCTGCGATGCAGCTGGCGCCACAACAGGTACACTAGAGGTCTGTCCAACACGGTCCTCTCGTACTAGTGTCAGGTTCTCTCAAATCTCCTACGCCCACAACAGATAGGGACCGAACTGTCTCACGACGTTCTGAACCCAGCTCGCGTGCCACTTTAATCGGCGAACAGCCGAACCCTTGGGACCTTCTCCAGCCCCAGGATGTGACGAGCCGACATCGAGGTGCCAAACCGCCGCGTCGATATGAGCTCTTGGCGGCGATCAGCCTGTTATCCCCGGAGTACCTTTTATCCTTTGAGCGATGGCCCTTCCATGCGGAACCACCGGATCACTATGCTCTACTTTCGTACCTGATCGACTTGTCGGTCTCACAGTCAAGCGCCCTTATGCCATTGCACTCTCCGCACGGTTACCAATCGTGCTGAGGGCACCTTGAGAAGCCTCCGTTACTCTTTTGGAGGCGACCACCCCAGTCAAACTACCCACCAAACAATGTCTCCCCTTCCGGGGGTTAGGTTCCAGATAAATAAAGGGTCGTATTTCAAGGGTGACTCCCCGATTCCTGGCGAAACCGGTTCATTGTCTCCGACCTATCCTACACATTATTTACCCAAAATCAATGTTAAGCTATAGTAAAGGTTCACGGGGTCTTTCCGTCCCGTTGCGGGTACCCGGCATCTTCACCGGGACTACAATTTCACCGAGCTCGTGGCTGAGACAGTGCCCAGATCGTTACACCATTCGTGCAGGTCGGAACTTACCCGACAAGGAATTTCGCTACCTTAGGACCGTTATAGTTACGGCCGCCGTTTACTGGGGCTTCAATTCAGAGCTTCTCTTCCCGAAGGAAAATAACCCCCCCTCTTAACCTTCCAGCACCGGGCAGGTGTCAGGCCTTATACCTCATCTTTCGATTTCGCAAAGCCATGTGTTTTTGCTAAACAGTCGCCTGGGCCATTTATCTGCGCCCTGACGTCTCCGTCAGGGGACCTTTTTCCCGAAGTTACAGGTCTAATTTGCCTAGTTCCTTAGCCACGGATCACTCGAGCACCTTAGGATTCTCTCCTCGACTACCTGTGTCGGTTTGTGGTACGGGCACCATGTACCTAGAGCTTAGAGGATTTTCTTGGAAGTCTGTTTAGGATCACTATCCACTTGCCCGAAGGCTCATGGTACTGTCAGGTTCATCATCCCCAAGCTTTTAACCTGAAGATATAACTACACCCTTTAACGTACTATTCCGTCAGTACGCGGATCTTTCACTACTCCGTCTCCCCTTCGCAGTACACGGTGGTACTGGAATATTAACCAGTTGTCCATCGAGATCGCCATTCGGCTTACCCTTAGGACCCGACTAACCCTGATCCGATTAGCGTTGATCAGGAAACCTTAGTCTTTCGGTGGGCCGGTTTCTCACCGGCCTTATCGTTACTTATGCCTACATCTTCTTTTCCAGCCGCTCCAACATACCTTACGATACATCTTCTGCGCTGACTGGAATGCTCCCCTACCAATCCCGACACGTGAGTGTCGGGAGTCCATAGCTTCGGTAATATGCTTATGCCCGATTATTATCCACGCACAACCGCTCGACTAGTGAGCTGTTACGCACTCTTTAAATGAATGGCTGCTTCCAAGCCAACATCCTAGCTGTCTAAGCAGTCGCACCTCGTTAATTCAACTTAGCATATATTTTGGGACCTTAGCTGATGGTCTGGGTTCTTTCCCTTTTGTCCACGGACCTTAGCACCCGCAGGCTCACTCCCGTGTATATCTTGCAGCATTCGGAGTTTGTCAGGGGTTGATAGGCGGTGAAGCCCTCTAGCCCTATCAGTAGCTCTACCTCTGCAAGACTCTCCACGAGGCTGCACCTAAATGCATTTCGGGGAGTACGAGCTATTTCTCAGTTTGATTAGCCTTTCACCCCTATCCTCAGTTCATCCAAAAACTTTTCAACGTTTACTAGTTCGGCCCTCCATCCCGTGTTACCGGAACTTCAGCCTGACCAAGGATAGATCACAAAGTTTCGCGTCTACCCCCACTAACTTTACGCCCTATTCAGACTCGCTTTCGCTTCGGCTCCAACTCTTTAAGTCTTAACCTTGCTAGTGAGGTGTAACTCGTAGGCTCATTATGCAAAAGGCACGCCGTCATCCCAACACTTGCGTGTCGGGACTCCGACAGGTTGTAAGCGCACGGTTTCAGGTACTATTTCACTCCCCTGTTCGGGGTGCTTTTCACCTTTCCCTCACGGTACTGGTTCACTATCGGTCTCTCAGAAGTATTTAGCCTTACCGGATGGTCCCGGCAGTTTCAATCAGGATTTCTCGTGTCCCGACCTACTCAGGATTCCAATTATATTATTAATACTTACACGTACGGGACTTTCACCCCCTATGGTATGACTTTCCAGACATCTTCCATTTCATATTAATAATAATATCACTGGTCCTTCAACCCCGACATCGCCAAAACGATATCGGTTTGGGCTATTCCCCGTTCGATCGCCACTACTTAGGGAATCACTCTTGTTTTATTTTCCTCCGGGTACTAAGATGTTTCAGTTCTCCGGGTTTGCTCCTCGTATTGCTACGGGTACTATGCCTTCAGCATAGTGGGTTCCCCCATTCGGAAATCTGCGGATATATCGGATATTTGCTCCTCCCCGCAGCTTATCGCAGCTTGTCACGTCCTTCTTCGCCTCTGAGAGCCTAGGCATTCACCATGCGCTCTTATTTACTTTCTTGAAGTATTCTTTCTTATTAACTTTCTTACCAATATGTCAAAGAACTTTTGAAGTTTGAAGTGCCTAGAGTTTGAAGTTTAATTCCAAATTCCACACTTCACACTCTAAATTTCAATTGTGGAGAATAAGGGAGTCGAACCCTTGACCCTCCCGACCAAGGTCGGGATGCTCTGGCCCTTTTGCCAAAAATCCAAATTATTTAAAAGAACTTCCCTGTGCTTATCACTTTGAAAATCCCGATTCATATCGGGATTTCACAAAGCAATTGTGGAGAATAAGGGAGTCGAACCCTTGACCCTCCCGACCAAGGTCGGGATGCTCTGGCCCTTTTGCCAAAAATCCAAATTATTTAAAAGAACTTCCCTGTGCTTATCACTTTGAAAATCCCGATTCATATCGGGATTTCACAAAGCAATTGTGGAGAATAAGGGAGTCGAACCCTTGACCCTCCCGACCAAGGTCGGGATGCTCTGGCCCTTTTGCCAAAAATCCAAATTATTTAAAAGAACTTCCCTGTGCTTATCACTTTGAAAATCCCGATTCATATCGGGATTTCACAAAGCAATTGTGGAGAATAAGGGAGTCGAACCCTTGACCCCCTGCGTGCAAGGCAGGTGCTCTGGCCAACTGAGCTAATTCCCCAAAGAAATTTGCAATTTAGAATTTTTGATTTGCGATTTTTAAAATCGTATATCAAAAATCGAATATCGAAAATTCTTGTAGTCCCGCCCGGAGTTGGACCGGGGACCTCTACATTATCAGTGTAGCGCTCTAACCAACTGAGCTACGGGACTATTAAAAGTTCCGGGGTCTATGTATCAGTTTTAAAATTTCGAACCTTGAACATTGAACCTTAAACTCTATATAATAATGAAGTATAAACCAGGGAGATAAGCAATTACTTTCCATAAGATTTCATCGACAGTTTTGATTTTCTCCAGAAAGGAGGTGTTCCAGCCGCACCTTCCGGTACGGCTACCTTGTTACGACTTAGCCCCAGTCACTAGTTTTACCCTAGGCCGCTCCTTGCGGTTACGGACTTCAGGTACCCCCAACTTCCATGGCTTGACGGGCGGTGTGTACAAGGCCCGGGAACGTATTCACCGCGCCATGGCTGATGCGCGATTACTAGCGAATCCAGCTTCACGGAGTCGAGTTGCAGACTCCGATCCGAACTGAGACCGGCTTTCGAGATTCGCATCCTGTCTCCAGGTAGCTGCCCTCTGTACCGGCCATTGTAACACGTGTGTAGCCCTGGACATAAGGGCCGTGCTGATTTGACGTCATCCCCACCTTCCTCACGGTTTACACCGGCAGTTTCGTTAGAGTTCCCGGCATTACCCGCTGGCAACTAACGATAAGGGTTGCGCTCGTTATGGGACTTAACCCGACACCTCACGGCACGAGCTGACGACAACCATGCAGCACCTTGCAAAGAGTCCCGAAGGAAAGAAATGTTTCCACTTCATGCACTCTACATTTAAGCCCAGGTAAGGTTCCTCGCGTATCATCGAATTAAACCACATGTTCCTCCGCTTGTGCGGGCCCCCGTCAATTCCTTTGAGTTTCAGCCTTGCGGCCGTACTCCCCAGGTGGATCACTTAATGCTTTTGCTTAGCCGCTGACTGTGTATCGCCAACAGCGAGTGATCATCGTTTACGGCGTGGACTACCAGGGTATCTAATCCTGTTCGCTCCCCACGCTTTCGTGCATCAGCGTCAGTAATGGCCCAGTAAGCTGCCTTCGCAATCGGTGTTCTGTGTAATATCTAAGCATTTCACCGCTACATTACACATTCCGCCTACCTTGACCACCCTCAAGACTAACAGTATCAATGGCAAGTCTACAGTTAAGCTGCAGGTTTTCACCACTGACTTATTTGTCCGCCTACGCACCCTTTAAACCCAATAAATCCGGATAACGCTCGCATCCTCCGTATTACCGCGGCTGCTGGCACGGAGTTAGCCGATGCTTATTCCCAGGGTACCGGCAAGCCGCTACCCGTAGCTGGTTTTCTTCCCCTGGAAAAGCAGTTTACAACGCATAGCGCCGTCTTCCTGCACGCGGGATGGCTGGTTCAGGCTTCCGCCCATTGACCAATATTCCTCACTGCTGCCTCCCGTAGGAGTCTGGTCCGTGTCTCAGTACCAGTGTGGGGGATCACCCTCTCAGGACCCCTAAACATCGTCGCCTTGGTAGGCCGTTACCCTACCAACTAGCTAATGTTACGCATGCCCATCCCGTACCGCCGAAACTTTAAATATAAAAAGATGCCTCTTTATATCT
Organism: uncultured Bacteroidales bacterium; assembly: GCA_963838215.1. Taxonomy (GTDB): domain Bacteria; phylum Bacteroidota; class Bacteroidia; order Bacteroidales; family VadinHA17; genus LD21. The sequence goes on from CAWIQG010000003.1 coordinate 1,425,913, forward strand.
TTATGGGGTATTAATCCGAATTTCTCCGGGCTATCCCCCTGTACAGGGTAGGTTGCATACGCGTTACTCACCCGTACGCCGGTCGTCATCAGTGTATTGCTACACCATGTTACCCCTCGACTTGCATGTGTTAAGCCTCCCGCTAGCGTTCATCCTGAGCCAGGATCAAACTCTTCATTGTAAAAATTTATTCTTATTTGTTCCTTTACAAAAACCAATCCCGTGTACTCAATTCAAAATACTAACAAGTTATTCTTTTGACGAGATCTCTTTATCTCGCCTGGTTGTTTACTCCATAATTTCAAAGAACTTAATACCTCTCCAACTTACCCCTTCAAGACCCAACTTTCGCTTTTGGGACGACAAAGATAGCGCTTCAATTTTTTCTTCCAAAGAAATTGATATTTTTTTTCCGCTATTTCCCGAAATAAACCACCTGTTTTAAATGTCTGTCTAATGAAAAATGCTATTTTCGTAAATATTTATCTGATATGTCGAACATTGTAATTATTCCTACTTACAAGGAAAAAGAAAATATAGAGGCAATAATTAAAGCCATATCATCTCTTCCTGTCCCGTTCGACATTCTGATAATCGACGACAACTCCCCTGACGGAACCGCAGATATCGTTAAAAAACTTCAACTATCTCTCCCAAATCTTCACCTTATAGAACGACCCGGCAAACAGGGATTAGGTACAGCTTATATTGAAGGCTTTAAGTGGGCTCTGGAGAATGGATATAGCTATGTCTATGAAATGGATGCAGATTTTTCCCACGATCCACGCGATCTGATGAGACTGTACAAAGCATGCAAAGAAGATGGCGCTGACCTTGCAATAGGTTCCAGATATATCAGCGGAGTGAACGTTGTCAACTGGCCCCTCTCGAGGGTACTTATGTCGTATGTCGCTTCTATCTACGTCAGAATTGTCACCGGAATGAGAATAATGGATACCACTGCAGGATTCAAATGTTACAGAAGGGAGGTTCTGGAGAATATCAAACCTGACCATATCAGGTCAGTAGGTTATGGCTTCCAGATTGAAATGAAGTTTACTGCCTGGAAACTGGGCTATAAGATAGTCGAGATCCCTATTATCTTTACCGACAGGAAACTGGGAGCTTCAAAAATGAGCGGTGGAATCTTTAATGAGGCATTATGGGGAGTTCTTAAGATGAAAATAAGGAGCATATTTATTAAAAACCTCTGAATTTGGGTATACCTTTATATATACTAGGGTATCTTGAACCCCCTCTCCCGCTAAAGCAGGATCTCCCCCAGGGGGGCGAAAATACTTTTAAATCTTAGTGGATTTCTCCCCCGCGTGGGGGGAAATACAAAGGGGGTTTACAGATAATCTGAAAATTGAAATGAGGTCTTACCATGAGCAGCATATTAATAAAGAACGCCACAATCATCAATGAAGGAAAGAGTTATCGAAGCGATCTCCTTATTAAAGATGAACTCATTTCATCAATAATATCTGCTGAGAAACTGCCTCTTCCGGCCGGTACAAAAATAATTGATGCAACAGGGTTATTACTGATCCCTGGGATAATTGACGATCAGGTTCATTTCAGACAGCCCGGACTAACTCATAAAGGAGATATTTTCAGCGAATCGAGGGCTGCTGTTGCCGGAGGTGTTACCTCTTTCATGGATATGCCCAACACCGATCCGCAAACAGTGACAATTGATCTACTCAACGAAAAATACCGGATAGGTTCTGAAGACTCGCTTACTAATTACTCTTTTTATATTGGAGCCACAAACACAAATCTAAATGAAGTAATGAAGGCCGATCCTTCGGCAGTGTGTGGTATCAAGCTATTCATGGGATCGTCGACCGGTAATATGCTTGTTGATAACGAAAATACATTGAAGGAATTGTTTTCAAGAGCTATCTTACCTGTGACAGCCCATTGTGAGGACGAACCGACAATAAGAAAAAACAGTGAGATATTCAGAGAAAAATATGGGGAGGAGGTTCCTGTTAAAATGCATCCTCTGATCCGTAGTCGTGAAGCCTGTTTTCTTTCATCATCGCATGCTGTCAAACTTGCAAAAGAGTATAATACAAGACTTCATGTACTTCATCTATCAACAGCTGATGAGCTTAAGCTTTTCAATAACGATTTACCGTTAAATCAAAAAAGAATTACAGGAGAAGTTTGTGTTCATCATCTGTGGTTTGATGAATCATCGTATGATGACCTTGGTACCCTTATAAAATGGAATCCTGCAATAAAAACCCGGTTCGACAGGGATGCTCTCATCCATGGTGTTAATATTAATCTTATCGATATAGTCGCCACTGACCATGCTCCCCATACAATAACCGAAAAAACCAACAGCTATTTCAAAGCACCATCAGGCGGTCCGCTCATTCAACATTCACTGGTTGTTATGCTCGAACTATGGCACAGGAAAATATTCAGTCTCGAAAAGATTGTTGAAATGATGTGCCATAATCCTGCTGTTCTGTTCAATATCAGGAACAGAGGATTTATAAGGGAAGGATATAAAGCTGACTTGTGTCTTATAGATCCTTCACAGCCATGGAGCGTTTCTAAGGATAATATACTCTATAAATGCGGATGGTCACCATTTGAAGGGACCACCTTCAGATCAAAAGTTGTACAGACAATTGTAAATGGGAACATTGTCTATGATAATGGTGTGATAAACGAAAACTTCAGGGGCCAACGACTCATATTTGACAGATAAAGAACGGCACAAAATCATAATGGTACAAAGGCATAAAGATTTGTTTTTCCGTTGAGCCGGGATTGCGCCGTTGCGCATTAGATCTTTCTTACAACAAATCTTACAGTACTTCTTGTTCTTTGCTCCAGAAGGATTTTCCTTCCGGCAGTGATCCTGTTTATTGCTTCCTGTGTATAATGTCTTATCGAAAGCATTTCCACCTTTTCGTTGTATACAGCTGAGAATTCAACGATGAGACTATTAATCAAAGCATCAACCTTTGGCCTTTCATCATCAACACATACATCTATGCTTACGGCACTGGCTTCAACAAGGTTCACTTTGATTCCATTTTCCAAAAAAGAATGGAAGATCCTGCTCAGGTTATCACCCATAACAAATGAAAAATCCTTTGGCAGTATTGAAATGAGTATCTGGTCCTCTTTTTTAATGTAAACCGGGATTATCTTTTTAAGAGTTGCATCAGCTTTAATAACTGTACCTTTCCCCCCTGGCACTAGAAATGATCGCACATACAATGGTATATTCTTATTATGAAGTGGTTTAATAGTTTTAGGGTGAATTACTTTTGCTCCTGAAAAGGTCATTTCAACGGCCTCTTTATAAGATATTTCATCCAGCTTCTGTGCATCCGGTAACCATTTCGGATCTGCATTCAGGATACCCGGTACATCCTTCCATACCGTGACACTTTCAGCATCGAGCATGTTTGCAAGAATGGCTGCTGTATAATCCGATCCTTCCCTGCCAAGCGTGGTTGTATTTCCGGAAACTGTTCCCCCTATAAAACCCTGTGTGACATAAATTCTCTTCTTACTAAAATCAAAATTTGTTCTTATTCTGCCAGTACATTCACTCCATAAAATACTAGCATCCCTGAATCTGTCGTCTGTCATCAGAAGTTCCCTGATATCTATCCATTTTGTGTCTATTCCCGACAATTTCAGAAAAGCTTCCACAATTATTGTTGACCAGATCTCACCATAAGAAACTATCTGATCATATTCAAAATCGTAGTTACCATTAACTGCCATCAGTAAATAATCTCTCAGACTGGTAAAAATGGAATCTATCTTCCCTTTTACTATTGAATTCTCCCCGAAAAGTTCATTTATTATAATTAAGTGTTCATTATACACTCTTTCCAGAAGGGCATTATAATTTTCTTCATCATTCAACCATGCCCTTAGGACATTCTCAAGAGCGTTTGTCGTTTTTCCGAATGCTGAAACGACAACTAATAGATTATCTGATTCTGCAGAGACAATGGTTGTGAGATTCCTTATTCCTTCCGCATCTTTTACAGATGCTCCTCCAAACTTATAGACCTTCATAAAATAAAATTTGGCTAAAATTAACATTTCCGTTACAAAATTCAATTCTTAAAGCAACCATCTCTTTTAGAATTCATTTTTGTAAATTTGCCGCCACGTTCCGTAAAATGAAAGAAAACGAAATAACAGATCATTATTACAGTCATCCTGTCCTTCCGGCACTGATTGAAACTATCAATGAAGATAAGGCTGGTAAGATAAGGATAGAAGGGCTTTCCGGTTCATCAAAGGCAGTGGTTCTATCGCTAGTTTTCCACAAAACACAAACCACTCACCTGGTAATAATACCGGAAAAAGAGGATGCTGCCTATTTCTATAATGACCTTGTTTCACTTGCCGGCGAAGATTCGGTTTTCTTTTTTCCTTCAACATACAAACGTTCTGTTAAGTATGAGCAGACCGAACCTGCCAACATTGTACTCCGGACCGAAGTCCTGAACCATCTTGCTTCAGGGAAAAGAAAAGGGATTATTGTCACCTACCCCGAATCAGTTATGGAAAAGGTGGTGAGCAGAAAAAACCTGAAAAAGAACACTTTCAACGTAAGCAAGGGCGACAGGATATCACTAGAATTTCTTGAGGAGATGCTTCGTGAATACAATTTTGTGAGGACCGATTTTGTATATGAACCGGGACAATATTCTATCAGAGGTGGCATTGCAGATGTATTTTCTTATTCTGCCGATCTCCCTTACCGTATTGACTTTTTTGGTGAAGAAGTCGAAACAATCAGGTCGTTTAATACCGATGATCAATTATCGGTGAGTGTTCACAAACAGATATCCATTATACCTAATATTCAGGATATATCACTTGAAGAGATCAATGATTCCTTCACCGACTTTTTACCTCCATCTTCACTGATATGGATTGAGGATGCAGCTTATATTAAAGAAAAGATCAATAACATCTTCTTCCAGACAACACAAAGGGAAGAATCGGGTCAGATAACCGATAAGAAAGATTTTGTAATGACAGGGAATCATTTCCTGGAACATTGCAAAAAATTCAGGATGCTGGAGCTCGGAAAGCAAAGCATTTTTGAACCCGATGCCAGGTTTGAATTTCATTCTGAACCTCAACCTGTTTTCAATAAAAACTTTGAATTGCTTTCCTCAAAACTTCTTTCGAACGATGTTGCCGGTTATACTACATACATCATTTCCGAAAGCGAATCGCAGATAGAAAGACTCAGGGATATATTTGCTGAGATTAACCCTGAGGTTCATTTTAATCCTTTACTGGTTAATCTGCATAGCGGGTTCACAGATCACGATCTGAAGATTTCGGTGTATACTGATCACCAGATATTTGACAGGTATCATAAATTCAGGATAAGAGGATACTTTACAAAAAAAGAGAGTATTTCGGTAAAAGAGCTTACCGGACTTAACCCCGGAGATTATGTTGTACACATCGATCATGGCATCGGTAAGTTCGGAGGACTGGAGAAGATTGAAGTTAACGGAAAGATACAGGAGGCCATAAAACTGGTTTACAGGGATAATGATATTCTTTATGTTGGCATCCACTCTCTTTATCGCATATCGAAATATAAAGGGAAAGATAATTCCGAACCAAAGATTTACAAGCTTGGTTCAGGCGCCTGGCAGAAGCTGAAGCAGAATACAAAAGCCAGAGTTAAGGATATTGCAAAAGATCTGATCCATCTTTATGCAAAAAGAATGTCATCGCCGGGATTTTCATTTTCGCCCGATTCCTATCTTCAGCGCGAGCTTGAAGCTTCCTTCATTTATGAGGATACACCCGATCAGCTTACTGCATCTGTGGCCGTTAAAGAAGATATGGAAGCCGGTCATCCGATGGACCGGCTGGTATGTGGTGATGTGGGTTTCGGCAAGACTGAAATAGCCATAAGGGCAGCTTTCAAATCGGCTTCCGACAGTAAACAAACAGCTGTGCTTGTGCCTACAACAATCCTGGCTCTCCAACATTACAAGACATTTTCATCACGTCTTAAAGAATTTCCATGCAACATTGAATATATAAGCCGGCATAAAAAAGCTGCTGATCAGAAGAAGATACTGTCGCAACTGGCTGAAGGGAAAATAGATATAATAATAGGCACTCATAAGCTTGTCGGACAGGATGTTAAGTTTAAGGATCTTGGACTTTTGATAATTGATGAAGAACAACGGTTCGGCGTTTCGGTAAAAGAAAAACTTAAGAAGCTGAAGGCGAACGTTGATACTCTTACTCTTACAGCCACTCCAATACCACGTACGTTGCAGTTCTCTCTTATGGGAGCCCGCGACCTTTCAATTATCAACACTCCTCCTCCGAACAGGATGCCGATAGTGACTGAATTACACGGGTTTAATGAAGAGATAATAAAAGAAGGTATCGAGTATGAGGTCTCGAGGAACGGGCAGGTGTTTTTTATTCATAACAGGGTCGAAAACATAAAACAGATACAGGCTCAGATCAATCGTATATGCCCTAATGTGAAAACTGCAATTGTACATGGGCAGATGGATGGCGTTCATATAGAAAATGTGATGTACGATTTTATCCAGGGCGATTATGATGTTTTGTTAGCAACCACTATTATTGAATCGGGACTTGATATTCCAAATGCCAATACCATTTTTATAAATGAGGCCCATCACTTTGGTTTGTCTGAGTTGCATCAGCTCAGAGGCAGAGTGGGACGGTCGAATAAAAAAGCTTTCTGTTATCTGCTGGCTCCTCCACTGAGCACGCTGACACACGAGGCCAGACGCAGGCTTAAAGCAATTGAAGAGTTTTCGGAACTCGGAAGCGGATTCAATATTGCAATGCAGGATCTGGATATCAGAGGTTCCGGTAACCTGCTCGGAGGGGAACAGAGCGGATTTATTGCCGATGTAGGATTCGAGACTTATCAGAGGATTTTAAATGAAGCCCTTATCGAATTGAGAGAGTCTGAGTTCAGAGAACAGTCATCGGGAACAGAAAAGGTTGCAATACAAGTAAAGTCAGAACATGAAAAACTATACGTGGCCGATTTTCAAATCGATACAGATCTTGAAATTATGTTCCCCGATGAATATATCTCTAATATTTCAGAAAGAATAAGATTGTATAAAGAGCTGAATGAGATCGATTCAGACGAAGCTTTGATAATATTTGAAAAGAAACTTATTGACCGGTTTGGAAGTATCCCGCCTCCGGCAGAAGCTCTTCTCGATATTGTAAGAATTAAATGGGTAGCTGTAAAACTCGGGATCGAAAAAATATTATTAAAAAATAATCTGCTCATTGCCAATTTCGTTTCGGATCATAACTCGCAGTTTTATCGCAGCGCACTTTTCGTTTCGATAATGAACTATATCAACAGAAAGCAAAGTGAGATGAATATGAAACAAAAAGCATCCAAGCTAAGCCTTATGGTAAATGACGTGAAATCGGTGAAAAAGGCGATCGGAGTTCTGAATGAGATACTGAAATCGCACATGGATGGCCCACCTGCTAAATTTTACCCCCCATCCCACCTGAAGGGGGGCTAAAAATCTTCCACTAAGAAATTTATTCTTTAAAATAGAGGATTAACCCCCTTTTAGGGGGGCAGGGGGGCAATTTATTACTACTTTTGCATTATGAATCTTATAGTTGACATAGGAAATACAACAACAAAGCTGGCAGTCTATGAAGGCCCGAAAAAACTTTCCGTTTCCCGTATCAACGAGCTAAGTTGCGAGGAACTTGAAAAAGAGTTATCAGGTTTTAAAATAAAAAAGGCAATTATTTCATCAGTTAAGAAATTGCCCCCGTTTATATCCGAATTGTTCTTTACCAATATCCCGTATGTTCATGTTCTTTCGTATAAATCAAAGCTTCCTTTCAAAATTGAATATGAAACACCTGAAACACTTGGAACCGACAGGATAGCAGCAATGGCCGGGGCGTACAACCTTTACCCCGCGACAGAAATCCTTGTTATCGATGCAGGAACTGCCATCACATTTGATTTTCTCTCGTGCGATACCTATAAAGGCGGTAATATTTCACCGGGATTAATGATAAGATTCAAGGCATTAAACAAATTTACAGGGAAATTACCTCTTGTTTCACCAATTGAAAATTATACATTCCCCGGTAAAAATACCAACGATGCTATAATGGCCGGAGTGATTACAGGGGTGATATATGAAATAAATGAGTATATTCGCACGTTTGAGAAAAAGCATACTGATTATAAAATTATTCTTACAGGCGGAGACAGCGGATATCTCAGAGAGAAAATCAACTATCAATTCATATATATGCCTGATATTGTTATTGATGGTTTAAATTATATTTTAGAATACAATGCGAAATAAACTTATAATTATCACTTTCATCTCATTATTTGCTTTTGCTTTTACGGTCTCCGGCCAGATACAAGTCGATTCCCCTTATGCAAGGTTCAACATTGGAACACTGGATCCACAGGGATCATTCAGAAGTATTTCGATGGGAGGTACCGGAACAGCAATAAGAGACAACAGTTCAATATTTTTTACAAATCCTGCATCGTACAGTAGTCTCGATACAATCTCATTTGTTTTTGATTTTGGTCTTGATTATGGCAATAATGTCCTTACCAACAGCGGATCAAGATTTACTTCGAGTGACATTAATTTTGGTCATCTTCTCCTGGGCTTTCCATTAGCAAAGGGATGGGGCTTTGCTACCGGCATAGTTCCGTTAAGCAATGGTTATTATAATATTTATGAATCAGTTCTTGCAACTGATGATCCGATTTCAAATGGATATACCTCGAATCATACTGGTTCCGGGGGGCTTACAAATGTTTTTGTAGGATCGGGATTAAATATTACCAGGAACTTTTCAATTGGAGCAAATATGTCCTTTCTATTCGGCGAAATTGACAGGACAAACCAGGTTAATTTTACTGAGGTAGATAATGTCTTTAATGATAACAGCACTGAGAGTCTTCATGTAAATGGTGTCAGCTTTAGTTATGGGATGCAATATAATGCACAATTCAAGAATGATTACTTTTTGAATTTAGGCGCTTCGTGGAGTCAAAATAAAAGTTATAAAACAACATATAATAACCTTTCTTACAGATTTACATCTTATGGTACAAGAGATACAATATCAAATGTCACCAGTGATTCTGCTAAAACCTATATTCCGGGTACATTGAGGCTGGGAATCTCATTTGGGAAGAAGAATAAATTTACAGCTGCCATTGATTATGAATCGACTCAATGGTCGAAATCAAAAATTCCCGGATCAGCGGGTTACGCAGCTAATACAAGATCGCTTCTTTTTGGGGTTGAATATATTCCTGATAAATTTTCAAATTACAGCTTCCCGAGAAGAGTGGAATATCGTATTGGTGGTCATATCGGGAATAATTATGTAATTATAGATAACCAGCAGATAAAAGAGTACGGCGCAAGTTTTGGTGTCGGGTTACCCATGAGACGGACATTCTCAAAAACCAATATCTATTTCGACTATACAAGGAGATACGGTTCTCCGAATAGTGAATTCCAGGTCGAAAACTGTTATACTATAGGTGTTAGTCTGAACTTTTACGATTTTTGGTTTGTGAAGCGTAAATATGATTAAAAATCACCTGAGTTAATATGTGTCCTATCCTGCCGGATATGAAAAATTCAGATACTAAAATCAAATCGTACGTACTTGTTATAATAGTTGTTATTTTAACCGGGATAGGTTTATCATGTGAAAATAAAATTGATTCCATTCCAAAATCAGATCTTCTTACACTTCCATCAATTACTGTCAAGGATTTTATAACAGAATACACTGACTCGGGGAAATTGCAACTTGTGCTGTCCTCTCCCATCATGGAGCAATACGATAATGCTACAGTCCCGTATTCTGAATTCAAATCGGGTATAAAGGTGATTTATTATAATAGCCGGAAGGAACCTTCAGGTTCAGTTACTTCAAAATACGCAAAGTATACAAAACCCAATAGCAGGTGGGAGCTTAAGGATAGTGTTGTGGTTATCAATGAGAATCATGATAAGCTTGAAACTGAATTGTTATACTGGGATCAGGATGCTGACCTTATTCATACCGACAGATTTGTCAAAATAACTAATGAGGATCAGATAATTCAGGGATTCGGATTTGAATCCGATTCGCATCTTAATAACCGTAAGATCAAAAAAGTAAATGCAATAATATATCTCAAGGATGAGGAATAGTTCGCTGCTTATGCTCGAAATTATCTGGATTTCAACAGGTGTATTATGCGTTGCTGCCGGCATCAGGTTCGCATTAATTAGCAGTGGCCCCAAGATATTCATCTTCGCATCAATGGCTCTTATCTCCTTTGTCTTTGCATGGTTAAGACACAGACAGAGAAAAAAGAGTTAACTTTGATGTATGGATGGAATCCTGATCATATTTGTCGCAATAATTCTTTCTGCATTCTTTTCCGGTATGGAAATAGCTTTTATTGCATCAAACAGGCTTCGTATAGAGCTCGACAGGAAACAAGGGGCATTCGGATCCGAAATATTAAAACTATTTACTAACAATCCGGGGCAGTATATTGCAACTATGCTTATCGGCAATAATATTGCACTTGTTATTTACGGATTGGTTTTTTCCAAACAGATGGGAAGGGAATTATCAGGTTTTATCGATTCAGATCTGTTAATTCTTATTCTTAATACGCTCATTTCAACTGCCATAATTTTATTTGTTGCAGAATTTCTTCCGAAAACTATCTTCATCATTTCACCTAATTTTTTTCTTAAAATTTTAAGCGTCCCGACACTGTTTTTCTTTTTTCTGTTTTACCCGGTAAGCAAATTTACACTGGCGGCTTCAAACCTGTTCATAAAAGTATTTTTTAAAATTAAGCCCGGCCAGAAAAGGCAGGAGAATATTGTATTCAGCAAAGTCGATCTCGATCATTTTGTTGAGATCAGCAAGCAGAGCAGGGAGGAATCAGCGCCCGGTCATCATAATATCAGGATATTTCAGAATGCTCTCGATTTTTCCAATGTAAAGCTCAGGGAATGCATGATACCCAGGACTGAGATTGAGGCAGTTGAATGTACAAGTCCGATAGCAGAACTGAAAGAGAAATTCATCAAAACAAGGCTCTCGAGGATATTGGTTTATCAGAATTCGATTGATAATATCATCGGCTATTTTGAGTTGAAGGATATTTTTAAAAACCCTGAAGACATTATGTCATCAACACGGAAACTTGCAATTGTGCCTGAAACAATGCCTGCAAATAAGCTTTTAAAGTTGTTTGTTGATGAAAAAAAAAGTATTGCCCTTGTGGTAGATGAGTTTGGCGGGACATCAGGAATGGTGACCATAGAAGATATACTTGAAGAGATCGTAGGAAATATTGAAGATGAACATGATATAAATGTTTTGACTGAAAAGGTAATTGGGAAAAACGAATATCTCCTTTCGGGGAGGATTGAGATTGATTACCTGAATGAGAAATATCATCTTAATCTGCCTGAAGAAGATGATTATGAAACACTTGCAGGTATGATTTTGTTTTACCATGGTAGTATCCCGGGAAATAACGATGTAATAAGAATAGGCAATATTGTTGTAAAAGTTCTGAAGGCTACTACAACCAGGCTTGAAATGGTAAATCTGAAGATTGAATAATAAGGCAGCATGTTAGTGGCGAAAGGGAGATTATCTTTTGTGAGCTAGTCCGGTAAAGCGGGATGCGGTTCCTCATTTCGCTTCGCTGCATTCACGGGCCAGTAATAACATTTCAACAAATTTGCACTTAAGATAAGGAGATTCCTCATTTCGCTTCGCTTCATTACTAATGACAACATCTCATATCTCACATATTAACAGACACTTGTGAGTTTAGTTAATGAATCTGGCTTTTACATTATGGTTTCCAGCCACCAAGTGGCTAAATATGAATAACCCCCGGTGCAACCGGGGGTAGAAAACTACCCTGCAAATTAAGCCCTGAAGGGGCGTTACACTTTTGGAATAGAAAAGAAGTTTTTATAACTTGGTCTTTTCTCGCTGTGTAACATGCTAAAATTATTTCAACTATGTCAAGTTATCGTCAACTTTTGTATCACCATGTTTTCAGAACAAAGGATAGTCTTCCCACTATTAAGCAAGATCAGTCCGATAAGCTTTATGCCTACATTACTGGTATAATTAAGAAAAAGAGTAGTCATTTATACCGGATAAATGGAGTTGAAAATCATTTGCATATTCTTACAGATCTTCATCCATCCATTGCACTTGCTGATTTTGTGAGAGAGATAAAAGCATCATCTTCATTTTGGATGAAAAATTCGGGATATTTTCCTGCATTTAATGGTTGGTCGGAAGGCTATGGCTCTGTTACCTGCTCATATATGGATATGGGAAGGCTGATTGATTATATAAAACATCAACAGGAACATCACAGGAATAAGACTTTTGAAGAAGAATACAGAAGTTTGCTATTGGAGTCTGGATTAGTGATAGATGAGAGGTTTTTCCCTTGATAGATATTACGCTCCTTCAGAGCTCACAATTGAGTGAGTACTTTTACCCCCGGTTGCACCGGGGGTTATTCACATATTGCTCTTTCAGAGCTGACCGAGACTGTATCCCGAAGCTCAGAAAGAAACCAGGTATAGCTTAGTCGGGACGAACTCATTAAAGGTAATCCCCTGCGTTCAGCAGAAAAGTGTCATTTAATTTGGTGTACAAATTTGTATGGTAATCTCTCTTTAATAACCAATAATCTTAATTCATTCATTCCGGATGTCAGTGAACAGTTCCTGAAAAATGCAGCGCACTTGAACATCTTTAAAAAAAGAGAGGCAACCCTTCGGGTTGCCTCTCTGACAATTAATTTTTTTCCAGGTTGGTTATTTTTTATCTTTAGTATAGGTATGAGGTCCCTGCTCAATTGGAGTACCATTATGAAAAATTGTATACGTACCCGTCATAGTGCCGGTTGAAGGATCTATAACACCTGATTCTACTCCGGAATAGCCTGAAGTAAAAGTAGTAAGTGGCATGCTGTAAGTCAGACTGGTAAAGTTAAGAGTAAAATGTGCATCCCACGAAGCCCAATAGCTGTTATCATCCAATGTAGTTGGATCCACCATTGTAAATGTTGCAGGATATGTCCAACCTTCAGCTGGTTCATCAACAGTGTAATTACCTGTAAACGCTGCAATTGGCAATGCACCTGTAGTAAATTTCCAGATTGGGCTCACTGATCCTCCTCCATAAGGATCGTGTGCTACAACTTGCCAGTAATAAACGGTATTCGGGCTTAAAGCTGCGGTTATGGGATAGCTTGCAGCAGTTAACCCTGTGGCTGCAATGGCAGCAGGTGTACTGTTTTGATCGAGAAGCAAATCGAAAGTTAAAGGATCGCCTTCAGGATCAGTTGCAGCCCATGACAGTGTTGCGGTACACGATACACCGATCTTATTATTAGCCGGCGAAGGAGTAGTTGGAACATTCGGGTTTGAATTAACCTCAAAGGACCATACCGGACTCGTTGTAGTAACATGAGCATCAGTTGTGCTAACCTGCCAGTAATATGTACCACCTGCTGTAATGGTAGTACTATAAGCGTTTGAGGTCACATTTGATGCTGCCAGAGCTGGAGATGCCGTATTACCAAAATATACATCCCATTTAGGTGAACTTGTGGCAGTTCCAGTCCATGTTAAATTTATGGTCTGGCCCGTACCGGTAAATGCTACTACTGCATCATTGCCTGGGACCGGTGCAGCCGGCATGGCTGCCTTGTATGCTGTTGGCGCAACTGTCGTTTCCTTTGTGCAACTTTGCATTGTAACTAAGCCGAATATAGTCAGCAGTGTTACAAAATTTATTATTTTTCTTTTCATATTGCAATTTTTTTATGAGCAAATTTTTTCTATAAGAATTATTTACTTATAACCTTGTTAAGACTTCATACATTATACGGTTAGCTGTAGCGTTAACATAGTAGCAATTCAATACAAACTGCTTTGTTACAGGATTGTAATAATTGATATATGAAGGATCTGTAGGAGGAGCAGGAGGGGTTGCAGGATCTCCCGTCCAGGCAGCCCACATACCACCAACAGATAAACCGGTTGACGGATCGACAGGGGTAGCAATTACCTTGAAACAATCTACACCGTTAACAACCAGAACATTTGAAGTAACCTCAATAATAATATTGTAGGGATAGTTCCCGAATCCTGGCTTTTCAACCGTTTTGCAATCAATTGTAGAAGCAGTTTCCACCTGATTGACCGGTTCCGTAGGATTGCCCGGACGAATACGGTAACCTACACACTGGTAATCAGCAGCGTAAGGATTGTTAATTGGTAAAGCCATCAGACATGCTCCCTGGTTTAGAGGATCAGTCACAACAACCCCGCCTGATGCAGTCTGTATAGCTATAGGAGCCATGAAGTTAGCACATGCATCCAGGAGATCGGCGTGCCACACCTGGACATGAACATAAGCATTCTGTGTCCCTGCCTTAATGACAATTGGGTTATCAACTATCTTTATATAAGGATATAGCCCATAGGCGGTTCCTTTAAGAGTATTATACCTGGTTATTGCGGCTGAATCGACCCACATTGTGATAGTAATATCCTGTGTGGGAGGTTGATCCGAAGCAATATTAACCAAGAACTTGAAGGTAACGGTATCGGTTGTGGGTTGTAAAGCTAATGCCTGAAAACCGGCATTCCATATTTCGGCATACATTTTCCCCTTGAGGGAAGATGTCCAGTCCACACCAACATCATCTTTCAGACAGGAGTTGAAAATAAAAGCTGCTGCCAGAAAGGATATTATCATGAATATTTTGTTTCTCATATTCTTATTTTTTAATAGTTAATTATTTTTGATTCGGATCCCAGAATATATGCGATGTGAACAAATTGATAGTACCCTGAGCCAAAACGTTGTCATTATTCGTATTAACCTCTGTTTGTGGATAAAACAGACGAACCGGAGGGGTATCGTTTTTCCTTGCAGGATCCTGGCTGAAATGAATGAAATCCGGATAACCTGTTCTGCGATAATCGGTCCAGATAGGCATTGCACTGATACCATCCAAAGCCACCCATTTCTGTGTTATAATAGCTTCAAGTTTATGTGGAGATGCATCATAATTAACATCTGGTAAAACCTGGGCCAGATATGTTGCAGCATTAGCTGCAGTGAGGGGAACGTATGTTGAAGGATCCAGTATAGAAGATTTCTGCCCCATATAAATAATAGACTGTGTTACAGCGCTTTCATAAAATGCTTTTGGATCACCCGGAATAAAGGTATTTAAAGCTGCTTCAGCCTGAAGGAAGAGACTTTCAAAGTCAGTCAGAATCGGGGCACTCTGATTGTACGACTGCAACAAACCTGCACCCAGCCTGGAAGTCTGAGGTACCGTACGCAACACGAGAGCTGCATAATAGTTACCCTGAATTGTGGTGGTTGATCCAGTAATAGGTTGAAAGAACCTTAGTTTACGTGGGTCGTTATTGGCTGTCATAAAATCACATTCATCCTGCCCTGCACCATAATAAGCAAGAGCATCTGGTTGTTGTGAATTATCCTGCTTGTAGAAATTTTCCCAGAATGGGTTCATCTTATTTGTTGTTTGAAGATACCCGGGGTTAAGCATCGCGCCTTCTCCTGCGCCAAGATATCCTACTGAAGCAGTAGTTGCTAATGCACCTGTAATATAGGCAGTCCTTCCAGACATAAATTCCTGGTTCATCAACATCCTGAGCTTAATGGTATTGGCAAACCTTGCCCATTTTCCCATATCGCCCTGGTAGATTATATCAGAACTACCTACTTCATCAGCACTTGCCGGAGCTGTCTGTATCAGGTTAATTGCTGTATCAATTTTGACAACCAGGTCCTCATAAATTGCCTGCTGGGCATCGTACTGAGGTTTCAATATTCCGGTGGACGTTTGCAAAGCCTGAGAATAAGGAATGTTCCCATAAGCATCAACCAGGTTGTGATAAAGGAAGACCTTCATGATCATTGCTATTGCTCTGAAATTATTTTCCTTAGATGACATGGAAGCTTTTTCAACATAGTCGAGATTCTGAAGGATCATGTAAGAGTTATCCCAGATATACTGATATGCACTGTTAAGAAGGTCATATTGGGTCAAATTCTGGTTCTGTACATAACCATTCTGTACGCACCATTCACCATACCACAGATAGCAGAAAGCATAATTATCGGGTTGGTCAATCATAGCAGCTATAGAGTTGAGAGCTGCCGGCAAAACCAAATTTGCCGGAACAGCAGATGCTGTATTTGGGTTAATTTCGTCAACATTGAGAAAATCTTTTTTGCACGCGCTTCCCAAAACAAGCAACACAGTTAATAATATAATTAATTTCTTCATATTTTTTTGTTTTTGCTACTTAGAAAGTAAGTTTAATACTAAACCCGTAAACTCTTGTAGGAGGTGTCTGATATTCTGTTGTATAACCAAGAGCATTGCTGGTTCCTACTTCCTGGTTAAATTCAGGATCGGTCCATACATTGGTTTTGGGGACAAACATCAGGAGGTTTCTTCCTACAATACCTACCTGGGCAGCTGCAATAGCTCCACCAAGGATATTCTTGACGGGGATATTATAGTTAAGTGACACTTCTCTCAGTTTCCAGAAAGCGGCACTTGTCATATATAAGCTCTGAGTATTGGTAGTAGTACTGCTTGACCACAGAGTCCATCCGTTGTTTTTGGTAATCACATTGGTATTGGGAACGTAGGTCGGGTTGCCACTGGCATCAGTTCCGCTCTGGATCACAGAACCCGGAATAATAAAGTTCTGGCGTCCGTTCTGAGCTGAAAACCAGGAGTTACCTGTAAAATTAAGAGCATTACCAACCCAGTTATCAATATTGTTGCCACTCCTGTAGTCAGTAACAATATTTAAGCTGAATCCTTTATAGTTAAAGGTCGTGTTGATACCAAGAATATTATTCGGGTTACCATGTCCCATCTGTACCAAAGCAGGGTTCCTTATCGGGTATCCTGTTGAAGGATCAACAACAATATGTCCCTGCGGATCTCTCTCGAAGTCGGTTACCATCAAAGCCGGGAACTGCTGGCCAACTACAGCATAGGAAATGTCCTGAATTGGCAATGAAGTCAGAGTTCCATAGATGGATATTACCTTACTGGTATTATAAGCATAGCTCAGGGTTAAATTCCAGTTGAAATCACCGGCACTGATAAGCGGGGTAAGTTTAAGGTCCATCTCAATACCCTGAGTCTGAAGCTGCCCTGCATTTATATACGCGCTGTTATAACCCGTAGCATAGGAAATTGATGCAGGAATTGTCTGATCCCTGGTTTCCGATTGATAAGCGTTAAGATTGAGGCCGATCCTGCTTTTCAGGAAGCCTAATTCCAAACCGGCTTCAATTTCGGTGGTCATTTCAGGTTTCAGATTTGGATTGCTCAGAGTTGTGCTGAGCGAAAATCCTGCCATATTGCCATAGGGAAATGCTGTAGCACTATTATTACCCAACCCCGGGTTAAATGTAGGCAATGTGGCGTACCAGTTTGCCAGAGAGATCTGGCCCGTCTTTGATATTCCACCCCTGATCTTTGCGAATGATAATACTGCATTATCTTTCAGAGACGGGATTGCATCGGTGAGTATAACACTTGCATCAACTCCAGGGTAGAAGAAAGAACGGTTTGCTTTTGACAATCTTGAATCCCAGTCATTTCTTGCTGAACCATGAATGAACACAAAGTCTTTATAACCTAAGGTAAGGTCACCAAAGAGACCAATTGAATTACGGTTCAGCTGCTGTTCATTTATTCCAGTAGCCCCTCCATAATTTTGTCCATTGTCACCGCCAATTTCACCAAGACGGTTGGCAACGTTGTATAAACCAGGGATAACTATCGAGTTGTTACCTACATAAAGATACCTGTACTGATTTTTATACATCGAGTTCCCAAGGATCAGCTTACTTGAAAAATCACCCACTTTCTTATTCAACTGGACCAACAGGTCGCCTGTAAGGATCGTACTGCTTTCCAGATAATCATAAGATACACCTGCAAAAGGTGATGTAAGGGCGTTAGAACCTGCCTGCCATGGGTCAGTTACCATATAGGCATTATATACAAGCGGATCTCTGAAATATGTATGCTGATCTCCGGTATATGTAAGACCTGTACGATATGAGATGTCAATCCATGGTGCAGGGTTCAAAGAAAGAAGTACCGAACCGAGCAGGTTATTGGCCGTGGTTTGATATCTTGAATGATCAATAATCCAGTAAGGGTTCATATAATAGGCATTATAATAACCGTTAGGATTTGCAAACGGATTATTCACATAATCTTTATAATTGGTAAGATCAATTTCAGGAGGAGTGTTCAATACCTGCCAGTAAATCGGTCTTTGCTGGAATGGATCAGTACCAGATGTATTTGTGTTGGTTTGTGTGTAGCCAACAGTATAATCAGCATGAAAAATACCTGTTGTCCTTGAACCTGCAACACGTATGCTGGTTCTTCTGTTCTTATCACCAGGAATAACGCCGGTTGTGTTTACATCCTGTGCAGAAAGATAGAAACTGTTCTTGTCCTCTCCCACAGAATAAGAAACATCATTCTGTGAAGTAACTCCGGTATTAAAAAATTTCCTGATATGATTTGGTACAGCGCTGTAAGGAACAGTCTGGTATGAACCGTCGGCCAGTACACCTCCCAGAATCACCTGCTGCCCGTTAAACTGGGGACCGAAGGCTTCGTTTTCATAAGATGTATAAGCACTTGTGTTACGATTGGGGCCGATCCAGAATGTATAATTCGGGTTCCCGTTAATTGTGTCTTCACCGTCACCCGAGCCAAAACGTGTCTGGAGTTTAGGCAGATAAGAGACCGATTCAAAAGTTGTGGTATTACTTATTGTAACAACAGGTTTACCACCTGTACCTCTTTTGGTTGTAATGACCAAAACTCCGTTTGAAGCATCGTTACCATACAGTGCCGAAGCGCTGGCACCTTTCAGTACGTTTACACTGGCGATGTCGTTAGGGTTTATCGAGTTCAGATAAGTTGCATCCACGGGAACTCCGTCAAGAACAACCAGTGCCTCGTTACTTGCAAGGAAGTGGCGGTTACCTCTCAGGGTGATCCTGGTATCGGGGTTAACACCGTTATTAACTGTGTTAATTTCCAGACCTGATACCTTTGCGGTCAATCCGTTTACTACGTTGGTAACTCCAGCCTGGGTAAGTTGTTTATCAGATACCTGTTCGGTAGCAACACCAAGCTCTTTGGCCTGCCTTTTAATACCGAAAGCTGTAACTACGACTTCATTTAAACCCAGAAGTTCAGGTTCCATCACCAGATCAATCACTTTGCGGCCCCTGATTTCAATCTCCTGTTTTTTCATCCCTATATAGGAGAAAACAAGAGTTGTTGCACTCTCTGGTGCCGGAAGTGAAAATTTCCCATTCACATCTGTTATGGTACCAACAGTAGTACCTTTGACAGTTACAGTTACACCAGGAATTACACCTTCCCCTTGAACTGAAGATGTAACCGTACCTGTAATGACTATTGTTTGTGCCAATAAAGTGTAGCCACTTATAAACACAAACAAAACAATCAGCAGAAATAGTTTCTTCATACGAATTAGTTTTAGGTTTTAATTTAACAGCCAAATATATAGGTTCTTTATTAAATCTCCAAACTAAACAATTTTTTTTATGATAAAATGAATTACTTCAGGGAAAAAATGCCAAAATCAAAATTGTCTTTTAATAAAACGTGTAGAGACAGGTCTGAGACCTGTCTCTGCACCCAATAATAATCGATATGTTAATTAGTCGATCCTTAAAATGTATTTAAAGTGTTGATTATTAACAATTAGTGTTAATAACTTGGTTTAATAATCTGCAAGGGAATATGTAAATTCGTTAAAAACCTTGCAAAATGAAAGGCAAATTTATTAAACATGAGCAGTTGAATGTATTTCAGACTCCACTTGTAAGTGTCATTAATATGGATCATGAGATAGTTCAGTTGGCACAGCGAATAGACTGGAAAACAGTTGACAAGGAGTTTTCCATTTATTATCCATACATGGGAAGAAAAGCAATACCGGTAAGAAAGATGGTTGGGTGTATGATACTGAAACAGATGTATAATCTTGGAGATGAGACTTTTGTAGAAAGGTGGATTGAAAACCCTTATTGGCAATACTTTTGTGGAGAGACCTTTTTCCAGTATGAACAGCCGTTTGATCCGAGCGAGTTTGTACATTTTCGTAAGCGTATTGGAGAAGTTGGGGCGGAGAAAATTTTAAAACTCAGTATAAGCCTGTTTGATTCTAAGGAAGTTAATGAGAAAGAAGTACTTATTGACACAACAGTACAGGAAAAGAACATTACATTCCCGACCGACTCCAAACTTCATAAGAAGATAATTGAAGGATGCCGGAAGATCGCTGAAAAAGAAGATATAGCATTGAGACAAAGTTACAAGCGTATAGTCAAACAATTAATGATAGAGCAGCGGTTCAGGGAGCATCCAAAGAAGCGTAAAATGGCCAATGCAGCTGCTCGTAAACTTAAGACAATAGCAGGTCGCTTGGTAAGAGATGTTGAACGTGGACTTGATGACAAAGATCGTTTGAACTGTTATGATGAACAGCTCTGGTTATACTACCGTGTACTTGGACAAAAACGAGATGACAATAACAAGATATACAGTTTTCATGCCCCTGAAGTAAAATGTATCTCAAAAGGCAAAGAACACAAGAGGTATGAATTTGGCAACAAAAGTAGCTTTGCAATCACCAAGAAAAGTGGAATAGTAGTTGGGGCGATGGCATTTGAAGATAATATTTTCGATGGTCATACTCTTGAACCGCAACTGGCACAGGTTGAAGATCTTTTAGGTCGATTGCCTGAAGCTGCCTTGGTTGACAGAGGCTGTAAGGGGCGAAAAAGCATCATGGGGGTTAGCATTAAAATACCAGGCTCAGGAAAAGGTAAAACCGCTTATCAAAAAGCCAAAGAGAGAGAGCGGTTCCGAAGAAGAGCATCAATAGAACCAATTATAGGACATTTAAAACAAGACCACCGGTTACTCAGAAATTACCTCAAAGGTGTTGAGGGTGATATGATTAACACTCTTTTGGCAGGTGCAGCGTTCAATATGATGAAGATGTTACGGAAAATCCGTAAGTCTATTATCTGTGTCTTAAATGAATTTATCAAAAAATTGACTCAGGAATATAAGATCCTGGTGAATTATTGTTAAAACAGACATTTTAAGGATCGACTAATTACCTGTAATTCTGATCATTGCAGTACATAGGGAATAATGCCATAGTTCTGATTTTCCTCATTAAAAATATAACATGATAATTTTCATTTAGGGAAAATTCAGTATTGAAATAAAGACAAAATCAAGGTAAAATTTTCTTAATCCCCTGATTTTCTAAAATATTTTATTATACTGTAATATATTAAGGTATGTATTTCCTATTTCTTGAAGGGAAGTTTTTCGTTGAACGTATCTTAAACTTTAGTGCTTTAATGACAATGTGCATAATGAGAAAATTGCGTGTTTCTACTTCTTCCTAAATTCCGTGGCAGCTATGCACAAATCTTTATAGAGTTCTTTCCCTAATGCTCTTATTAATGGTTCCTTTAGAAATTCATATACATAAATTCCCTCATCAGCTCCTGCTTTACATGCCGGGGAGCAAATAGCCAACTCTTCATAATTTACCGCTTTAAAATCCGAATAACACTTTATGCGGACAGGAAAGAGATGGCATGATAATGGTTTCCTGAAAGAGATCTTACCAGCGGACCAGGCTTGTTCAATTCCACACATAAAAATATTATCCTTAAGAATTGCATACGCACATTCCTCATTCCCAATAAGTGGTGTAACATTCTCATTTTCAAAATCTTTAATACTTCTGCCTTTTTCTTCAATTGCAGCTACTCCCTCAGGTCTGAGATAGAGTTTGACTTCTTTCCAGATTTCATCCAGAATAAGTGTTTCATCTACACTTAATGGAGCTCCGGAATCGCCATATCTGCAACAGTTGCCCAGGCATTTTGGCAGATCACATTTGAATTTTTTTTCAAGAATGTCAAAACTGAATATAGTATTGTTGATTCGTAACATTTATTTACCTCTCCCTAAATCACTCCCCCAGGAGGGAGGGACTTTAAGAACTTAATTGAATTCCATTTACATTATGATTAAGTCTCCCCCGCTCTCCTGGGAGCAGGGGACGGAAGGGGGTGAGGTGATTTATACAAGTACTTTCCCTGTCATATCTTTTGGAATGGGAACGCCCATTATTGTCAGTAGTGTTGGAGCTACATCAGCAAGGATTCCTTCACTGATTTTTTTATAATCATCACTGACAAGGATACATGGAACAGGATTAAGAGAATGAGCCGTATTTGGTGATCCGTCCTCATTTAAAGCTTTATCAGCATTACCATGGTCAGCAATTATCAGAACATCGTATCCTGAATTGCGAGCTGCATTAACAACTGCTCCGACACATACATCAACAGTTGCCACAGCCTTTTCAATCGCCTCATACACGCCTGTATGACCAACCATATCTCCATTTGCAAAATTAAGACAGATGAAATCAAACTTCCCTGATTCAATTGCTATAATAACAGCATCTTTTACGCCATAAGCACTCATTTCGGGCTGCAGATCGTAGGTAGCAACTTTAGGCGAAGGGATCATTATTCTCTCTTCATTGTCAAATTTCTCCTCTCTGCCACCTGAGAAAAAGAAAGTCACATGAGCATATTTTTCGGTTTCTGCTATTCTGAGCTGATGTTTTCCGGCAGCTGCAAGCACCTCTCCTATTGTATTATCGGCATTTTCCTTAGGATAAATGACATGCAGTCCTTTAAAGGTGGCATCATAAGGGGTCATTGTGCAATAGTACAACGGAATGGTTTCCATCCCGTTTTCAGGCATATCTTTCTGGGTGAGGGCAATTGTCAGTTCTTTTGCCCTGTCGTTCCTGAAGTTGAAAAATACGATTACATCACCCTCCTTCACCTTTCCTATCGGGTTACCATTATTACCAGTTATAACTATTGGTTTCATGAATTCATCAGTAACTCCTGCCTTATAAGAATCCTGCATACCATCTATTATATTAGTGTAAGGTGCTCCGATACCACTGACAATAAGATCATACGCTTCTTTAATCCTCTCCCATCTCTTGTCGCGGTCCATTGCATAGTATCTTCCAATGAAAGATGCAACTTGTCCGTTCGATTTTTTCAGATGATCTAAAAGACTCTTCATATAACCTGTACCGCTACGGGGGTCCGTATCGCGGCCATCGCCAAAACCATGAATGAAGACATTTTCCAGACCGTAATCCATTGTCATATCGCACAGATAATAGAGGTGTTTATCGAGAGAATGAACACCTCCATCGGACATCAACCCGAGAAAATGAACCTGCTTATTGTTATCGCGGGCATAGGTGAAAGCATCAGTCAAAATCTTGTTTTGCCTGATCTCCCCTGTCCTGCATTCCTTATTTATTTTAACCAGATCCTGGTAAATAATTCTGCCTGCTCCTATATTCAGATGGCCGACTTCCGAATTTCCCATTTGTCCGTCAGGTAATCCTACATCTTCACCGGATGCGTGAAGTCTTGAATTTGGAAAGTTATTCTTATAATAAGTAAGGTTGGGAGTCGGTACCTGGCTTATTACATCTGACCTGGTACCATCGCCTATTCCCCAGCCGTCGAGTATCATCAATAAAGTTTTTCTGTTCTTCATAGAAATTTAAAGATAAATATATTATTAAACAAAAAATAAAGTACCCTTGTTCAGGGTACTGATTCCGGGACAAAGTTAATCAAAATTGAAGATCCTCGCAGCAAGCTGCGCGGAATCTTCGATCCCCAAAATAGAATTTTATATTTTAAACTCGCTAACCCCGCGGCAAGCAGGGGGAAACGAGTTTTCGAGCTCTCCGACTATGTCGGCCAAAGTCCGAAGCCAATGCGCTCGCGGGGATTCAGTAATGCCGGAAAATCATTCAGGAGGACAACCTGATATCAATATCCGGAAATTATAAATTTTTTGAAGCCAAGATCAACACCTCCGGTTGAGATTCTCAGCAGGTAAAAACCTCTTTTCAAACCCAGGTTTTCAATAGTGAATTCTGATGATCCTGATCCAACTTTATATGAAGCAATTACAACACCGCGTACGTCGTAAATCCTTACTTCGGCATTATATTCAAGGGGATCCTTAAAAGCTATTGTTAATTTATTAACAGCAGGATTCGGATATAAAGCGAAACCAGTTCCGTTTCCCTGAACCGGGTTCTCAATCCCCGTAAGAATATTCTGGTCTATTTCAGAAGCTGCCTGGTAAAGTTGCCTGGTAATATTATTCTGAATAAATGCCACAACTTCTATATCTGAGGAACTTTTGATATTCTCTATCACCCATGCCTGTTCCGGGACAGTAAAAACATCTCCTTTTGCCCATGTATTCTTCAGACTTATCCCTCCGGCATCCGGAATAAATTTCCTGAAAACATTATAAAAAACGGTTTCTCCATAATCACTATTAGTCTTTTCTGTTACTACCAGGTAAAGAGTGAGGTTATTAAATGAAGTATCTTCAAGAGCGGTTATCTGGACGTTTACAGACAAAATGCCTCCCGAAATCGTGGTATTCAGCGAAATGTTAAAGTCAGGATTGATAAGGCTTCTCCTTGTGACATCATTACTGTCAATAACTTCAGTCTTATAATCGTAGAGATTTGCATAATTAATCTTGTTGCCTCCATCAAGAAATGAATAAGGTACTTCGCTTAATCCGTAAAAGAGTATCCTGGCGCCTGCATCACCGGGATCGGCATCGTAGAAAGGATCATCTCCGGGGAAATTTGTATGGTACTGAATATTAATAACATCTTCCTTTTTATTTTGAGCAATTGTATTAACCATTTGCGTTGCCGTACTGGTTTCTGCTGATTTTGAAGAGTTATTGGTGAAATGTTCAAGAAGAACACGTCTGGTTCTCTCTCCAATCCATATACTATCAAAAGTTATCCCGTCCTTGCTCGAGGTGGTAGTACCGTCGGAACCAAAGGCTATCCTGAACTTTACATTTTTAGTGCCTTTTAACTCATCGAGTGTATGACTTACCTTTTTCCATTTAGTATCTACTGTATCTATGGTTGTCCATCCAAGCTGGTCGCCACCTGGTTTTCCTTTAATAAGAGAGGAGTTGAACCAATCAATACCGTCACCGACGGTGCCAACAGGCTGCCACGTGCCGTCACCTACCCTGGATTGAAGGACAGCCCCATCCCGGTTCAGTTCAAACTGTCTAACCAAACTGAGATGAATCATCGGCCTCAGAGAATTTGAAAAATCGAAGCAGGGAGATACAATAGAGGATGATACAACTTTCTGAAATACCCTGTCGCGTAACGTGAACCAGGCATTGCTCTTTGTGTTAATTACCGTACTATCCTTTTCCGGTATCCCGAAGTACCAAATACTATCAGCCAAATCTTCTTTAACCCAGCCAATCTTTCCTGTTTCGAAATTCTGAGAATAAAAAGCAGGTGAAATAACGAATGTGGGAGGAATATAAATTGATTTTGTAATAGTATCGGAACAATTAGCATAACTGGTATTCACAACATATTGAACCTTAAGATACCCTGTATCCAGTTTAGGGTATGTCGGATTCAGTATATTCAGTATTGTGTGAATTGAGTCACTATTAATGAAATTCCAGGTTCTGGAAACGATTGGAGATGAAAAGGTAGTCGAATCGAACAACATTATTGAATCGTTGGAATGATAGCAATCGTTCTTCCAGTAGAAATCAGCTTTGGGTTTTGATCCAATGTCAATAGTAATTTCCCTGTAAGCGGAACAGTTCTTGACAGTTTTTGCTGTAAGGGTTACATTTTGTAACCCGCCGGTTTTGTAAATGTGACTAGGCTCTTTCTCATAACTTGTTGAACCTCCGGCATCAGCAAATTGCCATAGCCAGGAACTAACCGAATCTGTTGATATTGTAGAATTAATAAATTTAATAGGATCCAGACTGCTTCCAATGCAATAATCTGCAGGAGCGAAGGAAATTTCCGGAGCAGCATTTATGATTATAGGTACACTTACACTAGTTGAACATCCTGTTTTTGGATTAGTATATATGTAGCCTACTGAAGTATTTCCAACCTCTTTAGACGGATCGAGTGAATTGTCAGTTACGGGTCCGGAGAAGATTCCTCCTGGAATCGAAGGAAGAAGTGGACGTTCCGGATCATTATTACAGAATACATCGCCGGGATCAAGATATATTGAGACCTGTCCAAGCGAGTCAACTTTCAGGTTAACGGGCACATCAAAAACAGTCGAATCCAGATCTAAATATCTGTAAGATATCTGATGATCGCCTTTGCCGGCTAAACCGGGGCTAAAGGTTGCTTCGACTGCTGAAACATTATTTATACCAGGTCCCAATGAAACTTCCGGATAGATATGGAGCTACCGGTACATATTTTAAAGTATCAGCCGGACCATCGTAACAATACTGAGAATTAGCAGCTACCCCATCAATAGTACCAGTTGCCTGAGAAACTGTCAGAGTATCCTTATCTGATGCAGAACACCCTATTGAATCAACATAAGACAACATTATTCCAATACTACCTAATCCCGAAACAACCGGGTTGAATAAATAATTATTCCCGGATTTAAAAACCCCCTTGCCTGAAAATATTCCATCTGAGGGAACCCCCTTGAGAAGAACAGGAGATTCTTCATAATTTACTGTGGTTCTGGTTTTTATTATATAAACAACAGGCGACTTATTAACAGTTACAGGGAGAGTAGCTGTCTTCTGGCAACCTGAATTATTTACTGTTGAAACATGCGTATAGCTTACCATGTAGGGAATTTCAGAAGTCGGCGTTTTAGATGGGAAAAAGTCGGCAAGGCTCCCATAGTTTGTGAATGATGAATCGGGACCGGAAAAACTGAAATTACCATTACCAGTAGAGTTCTCCACTAAAACCCTCAGAGAAGCGGTCCCATCATAATCACAATAATTATCCTTCAATCCGGTTATGGCAATCTTTCCGATTGAATCAATGAATACTGCCTTTGATAAAGTATAGTCTACTCCATCCCATGTATATGAGAATTTTATCGTATCATTCCCCGATCTGGCAGCGGGTATATTATATTCAGCATTAACTGAGCCAGGAACATTTACAAGGCTGTTTTTCGTATTAAAGAAGTCATTTACTGATAATATCCCTGAGGAAGGAAGTCCAGTTACAGAAATATTATAAGTTGTATCTCTGTAACAAATAATTGATGGAAGTTCATTAAATGAACCTTGGACTTTTCTGACTGAAGTAGTTTCAGAAGTACTGCTTGAGCAATTATTAATATCTGTCACAGAGTATTTTATCTCAATTGTTCCCTGTCCAGCGATATCGGGATAGAAAGTGGTTCCGACTACTCCCGGACCAATAAAATTGCCGCCGGGAAATATGGCAATAAGATCTTTAGCTCCCCCGTCAATATTATATGTGGCATCAAGTGCAAATGATGAATTTGGAAGCGGATTTATTGTAACTGATTTATTGAGGATACCGCTTTTGCATCCCAAAGGAGATGTGTACTGATAAGAGATAGGATAAGTGTTACCAGGTGTTCCAAGTAAAGGATCAAGAAATGCAGATGTCGATGTTTCCTCAGTCATCAGAGTACCTGTCCAGTTTGCAACACCACCACCGGGATATGCTCCTTCAATAGTAATATACTGCTTTGATGTTTCTGCGCAATATGCATTATCCATATTTACAATTGCTATTGAAGTACCGATCGAATCAATAACGAAGGGATGGGAGATAGGATAGAATGATGTCCCCACAAAATATGAAAAGAAAAGCGTGTCAATTTTATTACCAGGTCGCATTTTCCCTGGATCAATAATAATTGTAGTGTCATTAATCAGCCTTATTTCTCCAGCCGGATTAGTCAACCTGAAGGTTTTAGATGTCGCTCCGGCCGGTATATTTGTGACATTAATTGTATCTTCACCTCCATCGTGACAATAAACATTTTTAAAGCGCTCAAAATACGAGCCGACAGGTAAGACAGCTATATCTGCAAAGGCCTCCTGAGAACAGGAAGTAGAAGTGTTTAAAATATTCATCAGATAAGATATGGTATAAGGGCTACCATCTATTCCGGCTTCAACCGGAGAAAATATTCCGTTAATTACACCCGGTCCTGAAAAAACACCTCCTCCGACATTTGCCTTCAAAGTATCCTGAGGATCAGCTAAACTGTAACTGTCTTTGGATAGAACTATTCTGGCAAGCGAATTGCTTTTTACGGTTATTCCTCTTTTATGTGCAGGAGGTTTTGAATATGGGTAAACAACAAAATAAATATCATGATTAATATCTGCTGAAGTAAGAGTATAAGTTATTGATGTTTCACCCGGAATTGTATCGTTGTCTCGCATCCATCTGTAGACAGAATAATCATCTGAGGGATTATAGGTAAATAAATATTCTCCCCTGATCACATTTCCTGTTTCCCTTATTCCTTCAATACAAACTTCGCTGACGACGGGTAGTGTTCCTCCCAATGGTACAGGTATTGTCTCGGCACTGGTAACAGGAGTACCCGTATTCGGATATCCGGTTGCTGAGACAGGAGTAACCTGAAAACTAAAAGAGGAAGCCTCATCAGTATATACTATTGTATAGGTTTGAAGTGTTGAATCCGCGATTTCCACTCCGTTCCTGAACCACTTGAAAGTGCTTAAGCCTTCAATATCACCATCCACATCATTGTAAGTATAATTTCCGGTAAGGGTACTCCCGATTGTTACAGAACCTGTTATAGTAACACCTGTTGCTGATGGTTTTGTATTTACTGGTCCATATCCCGGGCTTGATACTTCCATTCCTGATCCGGTTCCTGATGCAGCCTCAGGAGTTACATAGAACTTAAAATATTTACCTTGCTCACTTAAAGTGATAACATGCGTAATTGCCGTTTCTCCGGCTATTGCTGAATAGGTTCCTGACGGTGTGTCTGACGATAACCATCTAAAGCTTGTTCCACTTTCGATGTCGCCCTCCTTATCCGAATATGTATAATGCCCTGTAAGTACTCCGTTTACATTAAGCGAACCTGTAACAAAAACAGCAGTTGCTTCTGGAGGATCATTGATAACTGGTCCTGCCCAAACAACTGTTGTTACCGAATCACCAGGAGATTTTCCTGTCAGTGCCACAGGCGTAACTGAAAATCCAATATATTTGCCTAGTTCCGCATCTGTAAGTTTATATGTCATCGCAGTTGCATAAGGTATTATGGAAGAGCCGGTACCGCTTGAAGAAGTTCCTGCATACCATTGGTAAATAGAAGTGCCTTCAGGATCGCCATCGGCATCTGAGTAGATATAAGAAGCATTCAATGTCAGTCCGGATCTCGGATCGCCAAGAATTATGACATCACTGGCTACTGGTTTTGCATTTACGCTGATATTATATATTGTCGCATTTGCCGCAGTACAATTATTTCCATTCGTATAGTTCACGCTTACAGTCTGTGCACCCGGTGAATTCCATGTTACAGTTATGATATTTGTAGTAGAACCAGCCGTAACTGTTCCACCTGCTGAGACTGTCCAGGAATAAGCGACCATTCCAGATTCCGTAGTATAAACATTACCAATAGAGTTGACAAGAACTGAAGCAGGACCTGTAATAGTTGGAACAGGTAAAGGATTTACCGTTATTGTGAAAGCTTGTGCCGGCCCGTCGCAGGTAACCGATCCATTCGTAAAATGTGGAGTCATCGTAATGGTTGCCGTTACAGGTGAAGTACCATTGTTAATTGCAGTAAATGATGAAATATTACCTGTCCCACTGGCAGGTAATCCTATAGTTGTCTGGTCGTTTGTCCATGAATAGGTTGTGATTCCACCGGTATTGGTGGTACCAAAGGATACAAGTGTCGTTGAAGCACCGTTACAGACCACCTGGTTAGCCGGATCATTAACCTGTCCTGTTGGATTGACCGTTATTGTGAAAACTTGTGCCGGCCCGTCGCAGGTAACCGATCCATTCGTAAAATGTGGAGTCACCGTAATGGTTGCCGTTACAGGTGAAGTACCATTGTTAATTGCAGTAAATGATGAAATATTACCTGTTCCGCTGGCAGGTAATCCTATAGTTGTCTGGTCGTTTGTCCATGAATAGGTTGTGATTCCACCGGTATTGGTGGTACCAAAGGATACAAGTGTCGTTGAAGCACCGTTACAGACCACCTGGTTAGCCGGATCATTAACCTGTCCTGTTGGATTGACCGTTATTGTGAAAGCCTGTGACGTCCCGTCGCAGGTAATCGATCCATTCGTAAAATGTGGAGTCACCGTAATGGTTGCCGTTACAGGCGAAGTACCATTGTTAATTGCAGTAAATGATGAAATATTACCTGTTCCGCTGGCAGGTAATCCTATAGTTGTCTGGTCGTTTGTCCATGAATAGGTTGTGATTCCACCGGTATTGGTGGTACCAAAGGATACAAGTGTCGTTGAAGCACCGTTACAGACCACCTGGTTAGCCGGATCATTAACCTGTCCTGTCGGATTTACCGTTATTGTGAAAGCCTGTGACGTCCCGTCGCAGGTAACCGATCCATTCGTAAAATGCGGAGTCACCGTAATGGTTGCCGTTACAGGTGAAGTGCCATTGTTAATTGCAGTAAATGATGAAATATTACCTGTCCCACTGGCAGGTAATCCGATAGTTGTCTGGTCGTTTGTCCATGAATAGGTCGTGATTCCACCGGTATTGGTGGTACCAAAGGATACGAGTGTCGTTGAAGCACCGTTACAGACCACCTGGTTAGCCGGATCATTAACCTGTCCTGTTGGATTGACCGTTATTGTGAAAACTTGTGCCGGCCCGTCGCAGGTAACCGATCCATTCGTAAAATGTGGAGTCACCGTAATGGTTACCGTTACAGGTGAAGTGCCATTGTTAATTGCAGTAAATGATGAAATATTACCTGTTCCGCTGGCAGGTAATCCTATAGTTGTCTGGTCGTTTGTCCATGAATAGGTTGTGATTCCACCGGTATTGGTGGTACCAAAGGATACAAGTGTCGTTGAAGCACCGTTACAGACCACCTGGTTAGCCGGATCATTAACCTGTCCTGTCGGATTGACCGTTATTGTGAAAACTTGTGACGGCCCGTCGCAGGTAACCGATCCATTCGTAAAATGCGGAGTCACCGTAATGGTTGCCGTTACAGGCGAAGTACCATTGTTAATTGCAGTAAATGCTGAAATATTACCTGTTCCGCTGGCAGGTAATCCTATAGTTGTCTGGTCGTTTGTCCATGAATAGGTTGTGATTCCACCGGTATTGGTGGTACCAAAGGATACAAGTGTCGTTGAAGCACCGTTACAGACCACCTGGTTAGCCGGATCATTAACCTGTCCTGTTGGATTGACCGTTATTGTGAAAGCCTGTGACGTCCCGTCGCAGGTAACCGATCCATTCGTAAAATGTGGAGTTACTGTAATGGTTGCCGTTACAAGTGAAGTACCATTGTTAATTGCAGTAAATGCTGAAATATTACCTGTCCCGCTACCGCCCAACCCAATACTAGTATTATTATTCGTCCATGAATAGGTTGTAGTTCCACCGGTATTGGTTGTACCAAAGGATACAAGTGTCGTTGAAGCACCGTTACAGACCACCTGGTTAGCCGGATCATTAACCTGTCCTGTCGGATTTACCGTTATTGTGAAAGCCTGTGACGGCCCGTCGCAGGTTACCGATCCATTCGTAAAATGCGGCGTCACCGTAATGGTTGCCGTTACAGGCGAAGTGCCATTGTTAATTGCAGTAAATGCTGAAATATTACCTGTCCCGCTACCGCCCAACCCAATACTAGTATTATTATTCGTCCATGAATAGGTTGTAATTCCACCGGTATTGGTGGTACCAAAGGATACGAGTGTCGTTGAAGCACCGTTACAGACCACCTGGTTAGCCGGATCATTAACCTGTCCTGTCGGATTGACCGTTATTGTGAAAACTTGTGACGGCCCGTCGCAGGTACCCGATCCATTCGTAAAATGCGGCGTCACCGTAATGGTTGCCGTTACAGGTGAAGTACCATTGTTAATTGCAGTAAATGCTGAAATATTACCTGTCCCGCTACCGCCCAACCCAATACTATTATTATTATTCGTCCATGAATAGGTTGTAGTTCCACCGGTATTGGTTGTACCAAAGGATACAGATGTAGTAGAAGCACTGTTACAGACCACCTGGTTAGCCGGATCATTAACCTGTCCTGTCGGATTTACCGTTATTGTGAAAGCCTGTGCCGGCCCGTCGCAGGTTACCGATCCATTCGTAAAATGCGGCGTCACCGTAATGGTTGCCGTTACAGGTGAAGTACCATTGTTAATTGCAGTAAATGCTGAAATATTACCTGTCCCGCTACCGCCCAACCCAATACTTGTATTATTATTCGTCCATGAATAGGTTGTAGTTCCACCGGTATTGGTTGTACCAAAGGATACAGATGTAGTAGAAGCACTGTTACAGACCACCTGGTTAGCCGGATCATTAACCTGTCCTGTTGGATTGACCGTTATGGCATTTATTGTTGGGGAGGCCGCAGAACAATTATTGGAATTAGTGTAATTCACACTAACAGTCTGATTACCAGAAGAGGTCCAGGTGATTACAGCCATATTGCTGCCGTTGCCACCTGACATAATGTTACCTCCTGTAACACTCCAGGTGTAACTGGGCATACCAGATTCTGTAGTATAAACATTACCAGATGAGTTGACACATACCACTGCAGGTCCGGTTATTGTTGGTACAGGTAATGGCTTTACCGTAATATTGTCCACTGTTGGTGATGCAGCGGTACAACCATTTGTATTGGTATAATTCACACTTACTGTCTGTGCACCTGCAGTATTCCAGATTACTGTGACAGAATTACTTGTTCCTGTTCCTCCCGCTGTTACAGAGCCCCCTGCCGAGACATTCCACGAATAGCCTGTCATGCCTGCGTCGGTTGTATAAACATTCCCAATTGAATTGACACACGGTGATAAAGGCCCTGTTAATGCAGGGACAGAAGCTGTATTAACAATAAGAGTAGTATTTAATGCAAATGTTGCAGAGCAATTCGGAGTTGTACTGGTTGTTGTGATGCCAGTTATCTGGAGGATCTTTCCGTTGTTGGCCGGAGTAAGAGGTACAGTAGGAAAAGATGCTGCCCCTGTAACAACATCAGCACCAACTCCTGATGCCGAATGTGCAACACCATCGACGGTATATGCTACGGTAGATGTACTGCCCGCCAGTAACCCGGTTAAATTGATCGTTGCTATGGATCCGGAACAAACTGCCGATGCCTGTGAAACTCCCGTTAAAGTTATTTGCTGAAAAACTGTTATTGATGTTGTTGAGGTGTTGACAGTTCCACATGAGGGAGTTGTAAGAATACAATAATATCCTATGGAAGAAGTAATGTTTCCCGGGTCGTATGTTGAACTTGTTGCTCCGCTGATCATCCCTGATGTTGTATACCACTGATAAGTATATGAACCACCACCACCGCTTCCAGTCGCTGTAAACAACCCAGGTGATGTATTATAACAGATTGGGGAGGTACCTCCACTGATATTGGCAGTTTTATTACCATGGACCGTTATTGTTGTTGTCGAAGTGTTAACCGTTCCACATGAACCGCTGGTTATTGCACAGTAATATCCTGTTGTGGCAGTTATATTGCCGGGATTATACGTTGAACTTGTTGCTCCGCCGATTATCCCTGATGTTGTATACCACTGGTACGTATATGAACCAGTACCGCCGCCACCTGTCGCCGTAAATGTCCCGGGTGAAGTATTATAACAGATTGGTGAAGTCCCTCCGCTTATAGCTGCCGTTAAATTGCCATCAACCGTTATTGTTGTTGTCGAAGTGTTAACCGTTCCACATGAACCGCTGGTTATTGCACAGTAATATCCTGTTGTGGCAGTTATATTGCCGGGATTATACGTTGAACTTGTCGCTCCACCAATACTCCCTGATGTTGTGTACCACTGGTATGTATATGAACCAGTGCCTCCGCCGCCCGTTGCCGTAAATGTCCCGGGTGAGGTATCATAACAGATTGGTGAAGTCCCACCGCTGATTCCAGCGGTTAAATTGTCATCAACCGTTATTGTTGTTGTCGAAGTGTTAACCGTTCCACATGAACCGCTGGTTATTGCACAGTAATATCCTGTTGTGGCAGTTATATTGCCGGGATTATACGTTGAACTTGTCGCTCCACCAATACTCCCTGATGTTGTGTACCACTGGTATGTATATGAACCAGTGCCTCCGCCACCTGTTGCCGTAAATGTCCCGGGTGAGGTATCATAACAGATTGGTGAAGTCCCACCGCTGATTCCAGCGGTTAAATTGTCATCAACCGTTATTGTTGTTGTCGAAGTGTTAACCGTTCCACATGAACCGCTGGTTATTGCACAGTAATATCCTGTTGTGGCAGTTATATTGCCGGGATTATACGTTGAACTTGTCGCTCCACCAATACTCCCTGATGTTGTGTACCACTGGTATGTATATGAACCAGTGCCTCCGCCGCCCGTTGCTGTAAATGTCCCGGGTGAAGTATCATAACAGATTGGTGAAGTCCCACCGCTGATTCCGGCGGTTAAATTGTCATCAACCGTTATTGTTGTTGTCGAAGTGTTAACCGTTCCACATGAACCGCTGGTTATTGCACAGTAATATCCTGTTGTGGCAGTTATATTGCCGGGATTATACGTTGAACTTGTCGCTCCACCAATACTCCCTGATGTTGTGTACCACTGGTACGTATATGAACCAGTACCGCCGCCACCTGTCGCCGTAAATGTCCCGGGTGAGGTATCATAACAGATTGGTGAAGTCCCACCGCTGATTCCGGCGGTTAAATTGTCATCAACCGTTATTGTTGTTGTCGAAGTGTTAACCGTTCCACATGAACCGCTGGTTATTGCACAGTAATATCCTGTTGTGGCAGTTATATTGCCGGGATTATACGTTGAACTTGTCGCTCCACCAATACTCCCTGATGTTGTGTACCACTGGTACGTATATGAACCAGTACCGCCGCCACCTGTCGCCGTAAATGTCCCGGGTGAGGTATCATAACAGATTGGTGAAGTCCCACCGCTGATTCCGGCGGTTAAATTGTCATCAACCGTTATTGTTGTTGTCGAAGTGTTAACCGTTCCACATGAACCGCTGGTTATTGCACAGTAATATCCTGTTGTGGCAGTTATATTGCCGGGATTATACGTTGAACTTGTCGCTCCACCAATACTCCCTGATGTTGTGTACCACTGGTACGTATATGAACCAGTACCGCCGCCACCTGTCGCCGTAAATGTCCCGGGTGAGGTATCATAACAGATTGGTGAAGTCCCACCGCTTATAACTGCCGTTAAATCGTCATCAACCGTTATTGTTGTTGTCGAAGTGTTAACCGTTCCACACTCACCACTTGTTATAGCACAGTAATATCCTGTCGTAGCAGTTATATTGCCTGGATTATAAGTTGAATTTGTCTCTCCGCTGATTATCCCCGATGTAGTATACCATTGGTACGTATAAGTAGTGCCACCACCGCCTGTCGCTGTAAAGGTCCCTGGAGATGTATTATAGCAGATTGGTGAAGTTCCGCCACTGATATCAGCAGTACACTGCCCTGCCACCTTTCCTGCAAATATTGACAGTATTATTATTAATATAAAAGCTTGTCTTTTCATTTTGACTGTTTTTCTGGAGTTATTCCTGGCTTAACATAAAATCTTTCCTCTTAAAAACTGAATTTAAGTAAGCTGCTCATGGAATTATTTTCATAACTGTTTCCACCGACAACAATTATATTATCCTCATCATCTGTTATAACATCATAAGCTACCTGTGATCCTGTTCCTCCGGTATTTATTTCCTTTCCCTTGATCAGATCACCATCAGCATCGAGTGCGAAGATGAGCATCCGGGTGGATGATCCGCTTGAGGCTTGTCCTGCCATGACAAATGAGCTGGTTTTATATTTGCAAATAGCATTAACTGAAAAATCGGATGTTGTATTAAGTATAATTTTATGAGCAAATACAGGAGGATCAGTTATGTTGACCGGAATTTTCCATACATAACCATTCTGGTTGGTACCCACACCGCCAACTGTTCCTGCGATAAGATATCCATCGCTTAAAACTTCAATATCGGCTGCATACTCATCATCTGTTCCTCCGATTATACTTACCTTTGAAACACTCAAGTCTGAATTGACCCTTAAAAGCAGAATATTGTTTTGAGCCTGTCCGGGCCACGATCTGTCTGTAGTTCCAACAATAACATATCCTCCATTAATGTCGGCTATAATGGCAGAACCTTCATCATTTCCGGGGTACCCGATTTGAACAGGTAACCCAATCTGAACAAGGTTATTGTCAATTCTGAGCAGGAGAATATCGGTTTTCCCGGCAGCATTACCTGTCGAATCCGATGCGCCCAGATTTTCAGCGTCAGTTGAGCCAAGAATCAGAAAGCCCTCCGGAGTTTTAATAATATCTGTTCCAAATTGGTTCCCACTTTCACTAATTAAATAATCCTTATGCATTAAACCTGTTCCATCTGCATTTGCTTTAACAACAAGTATTTTTTTCTGAAGAGTACCTGGAATTATAATGTATCCGATACCTATTATTGACCCATCGTCGAGAACTAAAACTTTTGATCCAACTGTAACACTGTCTCCAACACTTTTCTTCCAGATCGTATTGCCGCTGGCATCCGTTTTGATAATTCCAAATCTTACTGCTGAGCTATCAATATAATTTCCACTATTTCTTATTATATCTGTAAATTGACCAACAATAACGTAACCGGTGCCAGCTTGTGCTATACTATACCCAATATCTTCATAAGCATCACCATAGTACTTCAGAATAATATTATTGTTGTCCTCACTTTCTTTACAGGAGGAAAGAATTATAATAAATATTAATATCATATATCTTCTGCCCATATTCTACTCCTTTCTTTTTGAGGGTTTATAAAAGATCTGAGTATATCCAATGCTGAAATTCAATGAATTAATATGAAAATCATCATCAGCATAATGATAATACCATTTAAGTTCTTCAGCAGATGTCCCACCCCTGACGGTCTGATTGAGTAATCCAAAATTTGACCTGATCTCAGCAATAATAAACCCACCCGAAGTTTTAAATTTTATCCCGGCACCTGCCTGGGTGAAAAAATCCATAGAAATTCTTGAATCTTTTCTGTCAACATTTGGTCCTGTATGGCTATCAGGATTATTTACATCAGTGGGGATATCGGTAATTTTGGCGGTAGTGCCCAGCGTTATTGCAGGTCCGAAACCCAAACGGCAATATGGTGTGAATTTACCAATAGTTGCCACGTCATAAGTCACACTGACAGGTAATTCCAGCCTGCTTTGACTTTCAGTATAACTGATTTTTTCAAATCCCATGAAGTTTTCAACATTGGTAAATGATAATTGGGAATATCCGCCTTCAATGTTGAGTTTGAGTTTTTTGGTTAGTTCAAAACCGGCTTCAACGGATGTGAACAAATTCAGAACATTTGTACTGTAAGGTTTCTTACCCGGCTCACTGGAAGTAGACATCGAATTAATAAAAGTGAGAAATGGCATGTTTGTTCCCAGATGAACCGAGATTTGAACAACCGGTTTGACCTTAAAATTATTGAAAAGGTGAACGAAGCTGGAATGATCTGTCTGACTAATCTGATATTCCGGATTTTTCTTCAGGAAAGCCAGCATCGTCGAATCGGCCATTTCCAGCTTATCTTCAAATAAATATGACTGAATAAGAAGCTTATAAGCAGCTAGCGATTCCTCACGGTTGAAACCCGATTTCATGCACTCCTGAAGCATGGAAGGAACATGTTCCACTTGTCCCTTATCAAAGAGTGATTGTGCCGTTTTAAGCTTTTCAGCACAACTACCAATCTCCTGAGAATAACTGATTGCTGGCAATAATCCAAACAGTACAATATAAAAAAGGCGCAGTCGCATAAGAGCCGGACACTGTATTTTCATTTTCTTAATGGCATTATTTTATTGCATCTACTTTAATAGAATAACTCTTTTCCTGACAGGTCTTTTCCAGCGGTATATCTTTACCAACATAAGTATTCCATTCATCCTGGGTCATGTTCCTTGATACAATATTACATATATCCCGGACCAGATAGTCGACATGTGTCGGGCGACTGACAAGGTTCTGACTCCCTTCATAGGCCCCCGATACAATAAGTTGCCCATTGGGACTGAATTGCATCACAAGAACAAATCCTTCGTTATCAGTAAATGTAATTGGAGGTTCCGTAAGATCGGTCGGATCTTTAATATTAAATATTTTAAGAGTTTTGTCATTACTGGCTGTTGCCATTTGTTTCAGAGTTGGATTAAACTGGATATCGTTGATCTGAGCACTATGAGCTTTCACTTCTGATATCTTTTTATGAAGATTTATGTCCCATAATTCCACGTTCCCGTTAACATCGCCAATGGCAAGAATATTATTTTCCGGATTGAATTTTATAACTTTAATATCTTTCCCGGCCGTCTCAATTCTGAAATTATCTGACTTACTTTCGGGGTTCCAGACAACTACATTACCTTCGCTGCTTATACCTGCAAGATAACTACCATTCGAAGAAACGTCAATTGATGTAATTTGCATCGCCCCATCCGAAACATTAGTATTTGTCCGGGCTGCAAGATCCCATTTCAGAACTTTTCCGTCTAGCGATGCAGAATAGAGATATTTCCCATCGAAAGAGAAAATAAGCGATTTAACTTTACCCTTATGACCTGATAATTCATATCCGATATTGTTTGGTTTCAGGGGGATCATCTTAATTGTAGAGTTTCCGCTTCCGCAGGCCAGCCATGAAGCATCTGGGCTTACAGCCAGAACTTCAATGATATCAGTTCCTGAATAGATTACCTGAAGCGTTTGATCTTTGCCATCAAGCGACCATTTAAGAACCTGTCCGTCAGATCCTGAAGTATAGAATTCGTTTTTCCCGGGAACAAAAGCAATGCTTCTGATCTCACCATTATGCCCTTTGAACGATTTATAGTTTGTGCTTCCATACTGTCGCGCAACATTAAACAAACCGGCATAAATATCAGCATCATTTTCCAACCCTTTATTATTTTTATTGAACAGGTATGCCTGATAAGCCAGAAGAGTCTGCAGATCCTTCTGCCCCTGTGCTTGTAACGATTTAATCGACATTGATTTACCTATAGACAGCATTCTGAGTCTGAGAGCTTCCAATTTTTGTTCAGTGGCTATTTTTTCGTTTTTCTGAGCAAGAATCCTGGCACGTGTGGCTGAATCAGTCTGTTGCTCTGCAATTGTAGTCTGCTGTCTGGCAATAGTTGCATTAAATACTGCAATTTGTCTCTGACTGTCGGCTTTGATCTTTTGTTTTTCAGCTTCAATTGCGCTTAATCGTGCTTCAGTGGCACTTGAATCGGCTAAAGTTTTTTGTCTGATAGCAACAACTGAAGAAGAATCAGCTCTAACCTTTTGCTTTTCAGCCATTATCCTCTGCTTTTCGGCAAGAATTGTCTGCCTGTCAGCTGCTATTTTCTGGACAAAAGCAAAGAGCATGAATCCTACTGAAATAATAGCAGCAACACCCAGGATCATCGCAATTATCCTGGTTCTCTTCATCTGTCTTTTCTGCAGTCTTATTTTATTTTCCTCTTCTTCGAGATATTCTTTTTCGCTCGTTCGCAGGTAAACCATGGCCCTTTCAAAAGCAGGATTGTATCGCTCTGCCCAGGTAAGCGTGGGTTTATGCTGATCGCGCCAGTTAATTGCAAGTTGAAGGTCAGGTGGTCTCCACAGGCTTGTCTTTCCCTGCTGATACATAGCGGATGCTTCAGATAACCGCAAGTACATCTGCACCGATGAGGCTTCATCATCAACCCATTCCCTTAGCCGGTCCCATAAACGCATTAAGCTTTCATGCGACAGGTCGATTATAGAGTCATCGGTCAGAGGAACATTCTGCCGGGGTGTAATAAAGGATCTTGAAGGAATCCTGAATTTTTCAACCACCTCAAATAATTCTTCACTTGTACACCCGGCAATTGATTTTATCGTTTTAACACCGGAAGGATGACGCAAACCTTTATTATCTGAACCTTTCTCGGTGATAGTTTTAAACATCATTTCGCAGATCTCCTTGCCACGGGGACTCAGCTCCTCATAAGCCTCATTAGCGTGCAGCGACATAGCATCGCTCATTGTCCCAACAGAATCATAATCAGTTTTGTTAATCGCCCGGTCGGCGTCGTCAAGCTCGCGCCAGTGAGTCCATGTCCTCATCATAGCATGTTGCAAAACCGGTAGCTGATCGGTTCTGTCGCCAATATCTACAAGAAGTGTTTCGACAAGCTGAGGGTCAATATTTGCACCTGCAAACTTTACTGGTTCCTCAATTGCCTCCCGATAATTCTCACTTCCCATATGAGGAACCAGGTAGTTACTATTATTAATAAGTTGTGTAAGACCCTGATAATGTGCACATTCTCCAATAAAATCAGATCGCATTGTAACTATGGTAAAAATATTTAATGCTGACTGGCTGACAGCATTAACCATAAAATCGACGAATTTTGCAGTTGGCACATGGGAAATATCTGATTTCGCGAGAGTACTATATCTGAAGAGCTCTTCAAACTGGTCAATAACGAAGAGAATTCTTTCTTCAGATTTTATATTGAGTTTCTTCAATACTGAAGTAATACCTTCAGGATTATCCTTAAGCTCAGTAAGGATAGTGCTTCTGTCAATGTTTTTTTGCCCAGAGGAAGAAATATTTTCAAATAATGCATCAGCCAGATTTCCGAAAGGGTCATTCCCCGGTCTGAATGAAATAATCCTCCAACCGGTAGATTCCTTCATTTTTAAATTCCTGACCTTTTGTAAAACACCACAATAGATCAGTGAAGATTTACCACTCCCGGAAGCGCCTATAACAGTAACAAATCTGTTTTTCAGCAACTTTCCGAGGACTTCCTCGCTTTCTCCTTCCCGTCCGAAAAAAAGATCGCTTTCTTCGGGAGCAAAGGGCCTCAGTCCGGGGAAAGGATTAAAATTTTTATTGTCTCTATTTGGACCCATAATTATATATTACCTTACTATACTTTTATACCTATTACCATGATGTCATCTACCTGATCATTTATCCCCATCCACTCATATAATTTTTTATGCATCGATTCTTTCTGATCTTCCATCGACTGAGAATGTATTTCCAGAAGCAGATCTTCAAATCTTCTTTGCATGAACTTTTTATTATCAGGACCGCCGAACTGGTCAGAATAACCATCAGAAGAAAGATACAGGCAATCCCCTTCCTGTAGATCAATCTCATTATTCCTGAATAGCTGCGGATTGCTACCTTCAAAAGCACCAATTGGAAAACGATCACCTTTGTATTTTATAATCTTATTATCTCTTATGAGTATAAGTGGATTATTTGCACCGGCAAATTCGACTTTTCTGGCAGCCAGGTCGAAAACGCAGAGCACCAGGTCCATTCCGTCCTTTATGGAATTATCGCTTTTATTCTCGTTAAGAGTGGATATTACTCCCTGGTTAAGCTCATCCAGAATTGTACTTGCCTTCCGGGCCTTCTTAACACTCACTGCATTATTGAGCTGGTTAAAACCAACTATTGACATGAATGCACCGGGGACACCGTGTCCTGTACAATCTACTGCTGCCATCATAAAGAGTCCGTCAACTTCATTCATCCAATAGAAATCGCCACTCACAATATCTTTCGGGAGATAAAGGATAAAATAATTTTTCAGGTGTTTATCTATCAGGTTAAATGAGGGAAGGATAGCATTTTGTATCCGCCGGGCATAATAGATACTGTCCATTATATGCTTTTTCTGCTCTTCAATTTCCTCTTTCTGTTTTTCGATCTTCAGTGTTCTCTCCTTGACTTTTTCCTCGAGTTCATAATAATAGCTTTCAAGTTGGGCAATCATCATATTGAACTTTTCGGAAAGTCTGGTTATTTCGTTATTCCCTGAGACTTCAGCTCTCTCACGCAGATCTCCGTTTGTAATCCTGTCAACATTTTCAACAAGTTTTATAATCGGAAGCGTTATCACTTTTGTTTTCCGATAAATTAATACTGTCAATACCAACATAGTGATTATAAAAACAAGAATAAACCGTTGAGCTTCAATCCGGAAAAGAGCCTGTTGCGCTGTACGGTCCGATATTATACGGATCACGGAGCCTTTGTAAAGACTTGAATTTGGCTTATCTTTTGAAGTGGATCTTTCCATATAGATGTACTGGTAATGATACCATGACTTCCCGACACGTTCCATAAAACTTATGGTATCTTTATCCTGAAAAGCTTTCAAAAGAGTACCTTTCTGACTTTCTATATCCATTGCCTGCTGATTCATACTGAAAGGTTCATCAGCCATCAGAAAGAGCTCAATATCAATTATTCCTTCTGTTTCACTTTTCAGTTCTTTCTTTGTATCCTCAATAGCTCCGATAATATCATCAACCTGTTTTGAATAAGCTCCGATTTCAATAATGTACTTACCGTCTCTGGTAGTCTGATAAGTATATTTCCGGGGCTTATGCGTTTTATGTTCAATAGCAAAGAGATCTGCGATAAATTCATGCTTTTTAAATATCCCCTGAAGATATTCCTTCATCTTTTCACCAAGTCCAAACAAGTCAAGGCCCAGGTCCTGTTTAAAAGTTGTATTGATAATTATTCCATCAGTAGATATAACATAAATATCTTCATTGACAGGATCCATCCCAACTTTGTTTGCAATGGACCTCAAATCCATCTCCTTTATATTATCTGTATTTGCAAAATAGTTGTTTACAAGGAGTGAACTAAGCTCTTTAAATCTGTTATTCAACTCACCGTCAATCAGGTTAAAAGCAATATCCTGAAATCTAAGGATTTTTGTTACCTCATTTGAAAGAAGTTTGTTTTTTTCATCAGTTCCAGAAACAAGAATAGAACGAGTTCGTTGAAAGTTTATAACAGAAAATACAAGCAGTGCCAACAATGTCGGAATTGCAATATTGAATATCAACTGCCGGAAGATCGTTGTCTTTCTTGAAGCCATTTTAATTTTGTTATACTTCGTAGTTATCTATATATTTCAATATCTCAAATGATCTTTCACGGAACTGATACTGATGCTCTTCTACAGCACTAAGAGGCAGAATATAATAAGAAGCCACTCCATTTCCCGGAAAATTCCCAGTCATATTTTTCATCAGTTCTCTATAAATTATATGCACTTTATTCTCAACCTTATCATCAGACAAAGACCAGACAATATAATCGTCAGAAGACAAGGGGGATCCTGTCTGAAAATCTTTTACATATTTCATCGCTGTAGCCAGCGATAAGAGCTCTTCTTCGGGGATTGCCGTAAAACAATCTGATAAGAATTTAACCTTCTCGAAAAGTAATTCTCTTTCATTTGTCTCTCCATCAATTATTCTGTCGAGTCGCTTTTTTGTTGAATCAGGTATTCTTTTGGAAGCCGACTTGTAAAGTTCATGGCTTGAACGTGCGATGAGTTTTGCAGCCTCTTCCTGCAATATTCCTTCAGGACTGAAGAGAAGGGCTACTACCGATTCAGCCAGATCGTCACCTTCAATTTCGGGCAGATTTCTCAGAGTACATGCTTTGGTCCATATAGTGAGAAGATTATAATCGCGGTTTATTATATCTTCCACAAGCTTATCGTAGTGTGGAACTTCACCCGGGAAGAATTGATAAAGATTTTTCAGTTTTAATTCGTCAGGGACGACATCCAGAAGCGATATTAATTTTGGTTTTATTGAATCATCAATAACAATATCTATCATTTCGAGAGCATAATTGACGCTTTCGACAGTTTCACTCGCGAGATTCTCTCTTATTTTGTTGATGGAACCTGAATCATAAGTGATTGAAAGAATGTCAAAAAGAAATCTGTTCCATCTGTTAATCTCC
Source organism: uncultured Bacteroidales bacterium (assembly GCA_963838215.1). GTDB lineage: Bacteria > Bacteroidota > Bacteroidia > Bacteroidales > VadinHA17 > LD21. The sequence goes on from CAWIQG010000003.1 coordinate 1,470,204, forward strand.
TTCTTCATTACTTCGAGAAGGAAAGCGTCATTACTTTTTTCAAGACATATTTTAGCTGAAATATTCCACGTCATTAACCCGACAACATCGGAAATGAATTGGTGAAGACGGTCAGTGTCCTCAACTGATGGTTTGAATTCACAGTCAATAAGGCATTTAAGTGCAACCTCTTTCAGCTGTCTCGAATTTGACCACAGCCTTGAGAACAGGAATGTCATTCCCTCCTTTGTCCGTGTTTTTCCTAAAAGCCGCAGGATCGATTTGCTAGTAGTTACATTACCCGATGAAGCGAGATAAAACCTCATCAGTTCATCCACCGTACTGCCGCCAAAGGTTTGGAGAACAGTATACGCGTCAGTTTCCAGAGAAGGAATATTCAGGCACTCACACACTTCGGGTAACATGTCGGGCAGTTTGAATTTCCCGATCATGAAAATTGCAAGTCTCTTTGATTCTATCGAATTATCCCTTAAAAGCCTCAGAATTTCAGTTGTTTGCGGCGATCTTGCACCCGACAATATTTTCCTTGCAGAAATGATCTTTTCATCTTCCAGCTTTCCTGAAACAGAAAGCTGCTCTATGTTTTGAACCAGTTCAACTGATTGTCTTCGAATCTCATCATCAATGGCTGTACTGGAGGCTATCTTTTTCAGAACAGGAATAAGATTAATGTCATGTTTTGAATCTGAATAATCAATAATCTTTTTTAAGTACCATTTGTTCTTATTATTTTCCAATTCCGAATAATCACCTGTTATCAGGTTGAAATAATCTGTTTTAAAAGTCCTGCTAGCAGAAAATCTGCTTTTGAAAATATCTTTTTCAGTCAAAATGCCGGTTCCGGATCCTTTATTATCAACTGTTTCAAGTGCTTTCCTGATAGATTTTCTGTACTCAGAATATAACCTGAATGCAACATACACCCACAATAAAATGATGAAGAAAAGAACCCATGAAAAGTGAATGAGTTTTATGAAGCTTATTATACCAAGGCCTGCGAGGAGAAGGCCGGAGGATAATGCTGCAATCTCGTTTACTGTTCCGTCCATTGCAGATTGTACTTCATATCTGATTTTTTCATCAATAGTCTGATATATGACTTTAAAAGAAGGAGATTCAATTGAGTCTTTAAGTGATTTTGAGAAAAGTCTGCTAAGAGCCAGAAGCATGAAGAAAATCAGAAAACCGCTTGCCGATTGAGGAGTATAACCCATCAACATACCAATAGTTATAGCTATTGCAGTAAAAACCGCTATCAGGATGGGAGAAATAACGAGGCATGTTCGAAGTCCATAATTCCTAATGAGATACGAAAATACAAGTAATTTAACGAGAAGGGTGAAAATCATCATACTACCAATGAAAATACCAAGAAACCTGGCCATATCTTCCTCGGCAGGATACTGTTGCCTTGTGACTGCCATAAATGAATACTGGACAAAAAATGCAGTTACAACAGAAAGAGCTATAAAAATTCCCATAATTCTGGTGTAGCGATCTTCACGAAAAACTGTAAGGAGAGATTTTTTTTCTTTTGGTTCTGCAGATTGTTGTTCTCCTCTCCCGGCAACCAGCCTGAACCTTGCTCCGATCATTATCTGGATTACTGTGGCAACTAAAACAGAAGCTGCACTAACAAGTAAAATATTGTGCGATTCGAATTTAAAAGACAACAGGACAGGTATAGTATAACAACTAATAATGATCCCAATAACCAGTCCGGCATCCACAAGTCCGAATAATCTTTTTCCCTGCCTGAGTGTAAATAATCGACCAGCTGTACCCCAGAACCCTAACATACCCAGTATATTAAGTGGCCCCAGCATAATAAAGACGAGAAAAATCACCCACTTCGCAGGAGAAAGAATCAGGGTGATCCAAAGGACAATAGTCAGTGAGGTAACAACAATGAGGTTTATTATAGCAAAATTTTTAAACTGTATTCTGGTCTGAAGCCAGGTATAGAGAGATGTAAGGATAATGCCGGCAATTCCGGAAACTACGTATCCTTTTGCCATCATTTTTTCATCAAAAATTGAGAGAAATAGGGAATGTGCGCTGATATCAAATGCTCCGAAAAAAATCCCTAAAAAAACCGATTGCGTTAACAGCATGGATACCATTGATTCTTCTCCGGATTCAACTCCAAGGAGAGCAAATAGCTTATCTCTCATATAATTCCCCGTTACAAATTAAAGCACACTAAATTAGTTATTTTAAATTAATACGGAACCTTGCCAGTAATTATTTTTTCGAACAATAATTAAAAGGATTCGAACACAGATGCATCAGAACTAAGTGGACTTTAATTATACCGAAAGAATATTGGGATGGGAATCAGATGTTCAGACTGGATTTTACCAGGGAAATTAATGAGTTGAGATCCAGATCAATCCCTTCAACGATTATATTAGCGCGATTATACCATTTTTCACGATAAGAGAGTTTCTCTTCAATAAACTTCAGTAAATCTTCATCGTTCATACCTTTTATTAAAGGTCTTTGGCCTGTTGATTCAGAAAGCCTGCTTTTCAGTTGGCCCGGTGTCATTTTTAGGTAAATGGTTAATCCTGTTTCAAGCATGTAATCCATATTATCACCATTGCATGGGGTTCCCCCGCCTGTTGATACTACAATGTTTGTATCAGCTTTAGGACTTTTAAGAATTTCTGATTCAACATCACGGAAATATTTTTCTCCATATTGCGAAAAAAGTTCTGGAATTGTTTTACCTGTATGTTCTTTAATTTTTTTATCAAGGTCGATAAATGACCAGGCAAGAAGTAAAGCCAGTTTTTTACCTGCTGTTGATTTCCCGCTTCCCATAAAACCAATAATATATATTATATGGTTCGGCATTATAATTCAAGTTTCATTTGTGCAGGATCTTCATGAATAACAGGCTGCTGTGGTTCTTCTTCGGATTTTTCCTGTGTTGTAATAGCTGTTTCCTTTTTTACAACAGGTTCAATTTCCTGGATATTATCAACCATATAACTGGTCATTCTTTTTCCTTTAGCCTTAAAACTCTTTACACCAATAAATTCGGCTACTTCAATTATTTCATTTTCTCTTCCCTTATGCTTACCTCCGAATTGAATCTCAAAACGTGGATACTCAACCTCTGTGATGCTGATAAGTTTAGATTCGGGATCTTCATTAATGAAACATTGTGGTTTTTCTGACTCTTCAATTGTGAACCGTTTAAGATAATAAAACTTCTGTTCAGCATCCCAGTAAATAACTGAATAGACTTTCCCAGTTCTGAACTTCTCAATTATAAGGATGTTTTCTTCATAATGGTTCGACAGGTCAAATCCGGCAATTCTGAAAAATCCGTTTTTCGTAATAACAAGTATTTTATCATCTGCACTGAACTCACCCAGGAAAAGTCCCCTTCCATCAACATTAAGCCTTAGTACGGCATCATCGAACCAGATTTTTCTTCCACCAAGGGTTGAAAGTCCTTTCTCTTTCAGACTGATCTTTTGAACAGCATTTTTGGTCAGGATATTGCCCATAGATGATTTACCCTTAATATTCATCTGGCCAAAATCGAATTCAAATACAAGCTTCTTAAGTCTTGCCTTTGGCTTATGGTAGACTCTGATTACTTCTGCTTCACCATTAGGATTTGCACTGAAATAAACTACTTTCGAACCAGGTGTTTCCCCTGGTAAGGTTGTACTCTTTATCACGTGTCAGTCCTGAAATAGCACATCTTTTAACAAGGAGAGGACCATCTTTGCCATCCTGGTATACTATGTTATATATAGTACGCTCATCGTTCTTCAGAAAAACCTGGGCATACAGGATGTCATTCCCGACAAATACTTTTTCGGCCACTTTAGTGATAAGATAAACCCCATCCTTCCTGATAACTATCACATCATCAATATCTGAACAATCGCATATAAACTCATCCTTTTTCAGGCCGGTCCCGATAAAGCCCTCCTTATAATTAATGTAAAGCTTCGCATTATTGGCGACCACTTTTGTTGCTTCGATGGTATCAAAACTCCTGATCTCAGTTTTTCTATCCTTACCCTTGCCGTATTTTTTCTTTATCTGTTTGAAATAGTTGATTGTGAAAGGAATAATGTTACGAAGATGATTTTTCACCTCCTCTAATTCTGTTTCAATTCCTTTTATATGTTCATCAGCCTTTTTTACATCAAATTTTGAGATCCTCTTGATCTTTATTTCGGTCAGCTGGATAATGTCATCCCTGGTGACTTCCCTTAACAATAACTTTTTAAAAGGAGTTAGCCCTTTGTCAATCGCTTCAATTACGGCTTCCCACGTTTCAGACTCTTCGATATCGTGATAGATCCTTTCCTCAATGAATATTTTTTCGAGCGACGACATGTGCCATTCCTCCTGAAGCTCGCTCATTCTGATCTCAAGTTCTGTTTTAAGAAGCGCAACAGTTCTATCTGTGGAATGCTTTAGTATTGTGCTTACGCCCATGAATGAAGGCTTATCATCTGTTATTACACAGGTGTTCGGGGATATTGAATACTCACAATCGGTCAATGCATAAAGAGCATCGATAGTCTTATCCGGCGAAACTCCCGGGACCAGATGTACCATTATTTCCACATTAGCTGATGTATTATCATCGATCTTTCTGATCTTTATCTTTCCCTTCTCGTTTGCCTTGATAATTGAGTCAATGAGTGAAGTGGTCGTTTTTCCAAACGGTATTTCGGTTATAATCAGAGCTTTTTTGTCAACTTTTTCGATCTTTGCCCTGACCTTAATTACACCTCCGCGTTGTCCATCGTTATACTTAGAAATATCAACCATACCTCCTGTCGGGAAATCCGGATAAATTACAAAATCTTTACCCTGCAGGTAATCTATTGAAGCATCGATAAGCTCATTAAAGTTATGAGGAAGTATTTTTGATGCCAGACCGACTGCGATCCCTTCGACTCCAAGAGCGAGAAGCAAAGGAAACTTAACCGGAAGAGTAACAGGTTCCTTGTTTCGTCCGTCGTACGATAACTTCCACTTGGTTGTTTTGTGATTAAATGCTACTTCAAGAGCAAATTTTGAAAGCCTTGCTTCAATATATCTTGGAGCAGCAGCGCCGTCGCCCGTCAGAAGGTTTCCCCAGTTTCCCTGTGCATCAATAAGAAGCTCTTTTTGTCCAAGTTGTACCAGGGCATCACCAATAGAGGCATCTCCGTGAGGATGGAACTGCATTGTATGGCCGATAATATTAGCTACTTTATTATAACGACCGTCATCCATCCTTTTCATGGAATGGAGTATTCTCCTTTGGACAGGTTTCAGACCGTCATCAAGATGTGGAACGGCCCTTTCGAGAATGACATACGAAGCATAATCCAGGAACCAATCCTGGTACATGCCCGACAAGGCAGTTACCGAATGAAGGGCAACAGGTCCCTGTTGAACCTCTTTTTTATCCTCAGTGTTACCAATATCAAGTTCTAATTCTTCCATTAAAAAACCTGCACTTCCTGATAAAAACTTATTTACTTTTCCTCTTCAATTATATCTTCTTCAATTCTCAGGTTTTCAATAATAAAATCCTGCCTGTCAGGTGTATTCTTTCCCATAAAAAACTCCAGAAATCCATTAACTGAATCGTTTTTCTTCATCCTTACGGGTTCGAGCCGCATATCTTTCCCGATAAAGTTCTTAAACTCATCCGGGGATATCTCTCCCAGACCTTTAAATCGTGTTAACTCTGGAGCTGGTCCCAGAGCGGCAATGGCTTTTGCTTTCTCTTCCGGAGAATAACAATAACGTGTCTCTTTTTTATTTCTTACACGGAAGAGCGGAGTCTGCAGAATGAATACATGGCCTTTTCTTACAAGATCAGGAAAGAACTGAAGAAAGAATGTCAGAAGAAGGAGCCTGATATGCATTCCATCGACATCGGCATCGGTAGCAACCACTACGTTATTATATCTCAGATTCTCGATTCCGTCTTCAATATTAAGAGCAGCCTGCAGTAGGTTAAACTCCTCATTCTCATAGACGATTTTTTTCGTCAGGCCAAACGAGTTAAGAGGCTTTCCGCGAAGGCTGAAAACTGCCTGAGTTTCAACATTTCTTGATTTTGTTATTGAACCGCTTGCAGAGTCTCCCTCGGTTATGAAAATGGTTGAATCAAGTTTGTTTGAATCATTAGTATTATAATGAATCCTGCAATCTCTCAGCTTTTTATTATGCAGACTTACTTTTTTTGCCCTGTCCCGGGCCAGCTTCTGGATTGATGATATTGCTTTTCTCTCCTTCTCTGAGTCCTGAATCTTTTTCAGTATTATCCTGGCTGTTTCAGGATTTTTATGAAGATAATCATCTAATTGTTTCTTTATAAACTCACTGATGAAATTCCTCACTGATGGTCCTTCAGGTCCCATATCTTTAGATCCCAGTTTTGTCTTTGTCTGAGATTCGAAAATCGGCTCCTCAACCTTTATACTTAAAGCAGCTATTATTGACGATCTGATATCAGACGGGTCATAATCTTTTTTATAAAAATCCCTGATGGTTTTTACAATCGCTTCCCTGAATACTATCAGGTGTGTTCCTCCCTGGGTGGTATTCTGCCCGTTTACGAAACTGTAATAATCCTCACCATACTGTAATCCATGCGTAAATGCCACCTCAATATCTTCTCCATTCAGGTGGATGATCGGGTACAGGCCCTCTTTGCTCATATTCTCATTCAGCAAATCGACCAGCCCATTGCGTGATAAGAACTTATTGCCGTTAAAATTAATTACCAGACCGGCATTCAGGTACACGTAGTTTTTCAGCATTGTATCTACGTATTCCGAAATGAAATAATAATTACCGAACATCTCTTCGTCGGGCTGAAATATTACTTCAACGCCATTCTCCTCATTTGTAGGTTTAAGGGGATGATCTTTCACTGTATTCCCATGTTCAAACTCACTGACTTTAATCTGACCGTCACGTATCGATCTGATCACAAAACTGCTCGACAAGGCATTAACTGCCTTAACCCCGACTCCGTTCAAACCAACAGATTTCTTGAAGGCTTTAGAATCGTATTTTGCCCCGGTGTTCATCCTTGAGACAGCTTCTGTCACTTTCCCCAGTGGAATTCCCCGTCCATAGTCTCTTACTCTGACCTCTTTACCGTTTATGGAAACATCTATTTTCTTCCCATATCCCATCATGTACTCATCAACAGCATTATCCATAACCTCTTTTAGCAGAACATAAACGCCATCATCCTGGGACGACCCGTCACCAAGCTTCCCGATATACATACCAGGTCTTAGCCGGATATGTTCTCTCCACTCAAGGGTTTTTATATGCTCTTCAGAATATCCAACTGACATTTTGCAGAATTTTGCGCAAATATAACTATTTACAATAGGCTCTTTTTGTCAATTTTTCAACAATCAGCCCGGATTTTAACATTAGGAAAGTTACGGAAAGACCATACATAAAATATTTAGCTGATTAATTGACATTTACGATTTCACAAAAAGTGTTGATAAAAGGTGGCTTTCACTCCAGAATTCCCATCTGTTTCATAAGCAATGACGCATTCATCTTATGAGTGATACCATTCTGAAGCTTATAATCAAATCTTATTATTTCACTTTCAATTTCAACTTCAAAACACTTATTGATGATCACTCCGGGATGATCATTCTCCATTTCACCTAGGGTGGTGTCGTGTGTTGCAATTAAACCGGTCGCTCCTAACTCAATCATTTTTTTAAGAAATAATTTTGATCCTAAACTTTTATCTGCCGAATTAGTTCCCTTGAGTATTTCATCAAGAATAAATAAAATTGGTTCTCCTTTTTCAATCCTCGTTTTCATAATCTTAAGTCTCTTAAGCTCGGCATAAAAATAGGACTCATTATTTGAAAGAGAGTCTGTAGTACGCATGCTGGTAAATAGTTTCAAAGGAATGAAATTCATATCCTCTGCGCAAACAGGTGCACCGACCATTCCCAGAATGTGATTTACAGCTACGGTCCGTAAAAAAGTACTTTTACCCGACATATTTGCTCCCGAGATAATGCATATTGTTCCTTTTCGTTCCAGAGTAAAATCATTGCACACTCGTTTATTTTCATTAATCAGTTGATGTCCAAGTTTTCTTGCAGAGAATATATTGTTTTTATCAGATATCAGCGGGTAAATAAAGTCAGGATTATTATATGCATAATTCCCAAGACTGATATAGGCATCAACCTGACCCAACATTTCAAGCCAGAGAGGAAACAGGTTTTTATATTCAGATTTCCATTTTTCCAATCTGTAAATACAATGATAATCCCATAAAAATAATCCGTTTAACAAAAAACTTACAAGGACATTCATCCTTGTATCAAACGCCTGAATAAGGCGACTTAATTTCTTTACAGAAACAGCTGCAGAAACATTCTTTCCCGAAATATTTAATTTAATATCATTTAAGTACTTAGATGCAAACGATTCATCTTCAAATATTCTAAGTAACTTATCAATAGAAGATAAATAGCTGTATTTCTTTGATAACACAGCATGAACCTCATTGGTTTTCTTTAATCCTATAATTATAAAGAAAAGGTTGATCAGTAATATAAATATAAAAACAGGGTATGGTATAATTCCCATTACAAGCAGGAAAAGAGATAAGATAGCTGCTGAAGGCAGAAAATAAATCAGGAATTTTTTAAATGATGATGACTTAACCAGAGCGCTTTCTGCCATCCATTCCAAAAGACCTGTAATTTGACTTTTTTCTAGAGGTTTATTCATTCCGGATGCCAGAAACTTTTGTCGCCATTTCCATTTCACGGCAAGTTCTCTTACAGCTTCCTGACGTAAGATTAATTCCGATGAAATGGCAAAAGGATCGGATAACCAGGTTGCAAGTATATCACAGCCATAACCTGTTACAGTCCGGTTCAGGTATTGAAAAATTGAAGAATTGCCAAACAGATCGACATCATTTGAAAAATCATGCATGGCATCTATATAGTTTTTGCCAGCTTCAAATGCCGAATAATCTCCTGAAACAGCCTCAGCTTCATTCTGGTTTATAACGGCAAGGTTCCCCAGAAACTCCCTTTTCTCTGTATGTGCCGAATAAAGCTTTAACAGATATAAGAACAGTGTCGCTACCATAAAAATCAGTAAAAATCCTGCAATAACGCTTTCTGTAAATCCGACAAAGATCAATACTAGACCTCCGATAAAAGAAAAAAGTCTTAATATTGATAAGATAATCAGAAACCTCTCTTCTTTCGCCTCAAGAAGCCTGAAGTTTTTTACAGTATTAAGATAATTTTCCTTGATCTGGCCGGTTTTCATTATATCAGATTGTTAAAGCAACAACTTTCATTAAACTCCTGCTGTTATAGTTATCACTCCTTTTAAGATCAAAGTTCCAGATCCATTCTTCACTAAACCGGCCAGTTGGCAGATCAGTGAGCAAAGTCGGAACTGTAGTAATATTTCCTGATTTATTTGTGAAAACTTCAGCATAGTCAGTTATAAGTACTGACCTGTTTTTTTTCAGAAAATCAATATGTTTTTTCTGAATTTCAGTTCTGAAACTACTATACTCTTCTTCCTTAATTTTTGATCTTTTTTTTATAAAATCTATAAGAAGAGATTCGAGCTGGGTAAGAATATTAAGTGATATTACCATTCCCTGATCACAATCCGGTTTATATTCAGGAATAATAATATTGTCCAATGATTCCAACTTGTTGAAAAATGAGTACTTCCCTGTTTTTTGCCATACTTCCTCGATTAATCCTCCCGTAATATCCTGCTCTTCCAGTTCAATATTCTCTAGTTTCCTGGTCTGATTTATCACCTCAGGAGGATGAACGATATCAACAAGACAGATTTTTTTATTCTTTTCAATCATCTCTGCAATAGGCAGTTCGAGTAGCCAGCCACTTCCCAGAACAGTGATCTTTTCCGGTTTATGATAATCCAACGCTTTGAGAATAAAATTCCTGCATTGTTGTAGATGGCTGTCCCATCCTCCTTTCTGGTTCAAATGACGATAAATCAGTCCATTCTGATAATTATAATAGCCCATTTTGTTAATCATCCTCCGATATAATATACTGTGTGTCATCTCAGGGTTCTTAACTCTTTCAACTCCGATGTCATTAATGAACTGAATTTCAGCGCAAGTTCATCAGGATTGTCTGTGCCAAATGAGTCCGGTTGAACAGAATCAAGTATCCGGATCCTGATATGATGGCCACTACTGAAAATCAGACCATGTTTGGGAAGAATTCCACCGGTCCCGTCAATAATAACAGGCAGGATGGGAACATTGGCCTGAATAGCCAGCTGAAATGCTCCTCTTTTAAAAAATCCAATCTCTCTATCAAGTGAGCGTGTACCTTCAGGAAAGATCATGACAGAAATACCTCTCTTCAGGCATGTGAAAGATCTTTCAAGCATTTCTGCCTTGCTCTCTTCATTACCCCTGTCGACTGTAATATAATCTGCCATTCTTAAATACCAGCCTATAACAGGAACATTGAAATTTTCAATTTTAGATATCCATTTGAATTTGTACCTGAGGCAGTTTATTAACAGAATATCAAGTATCGACTGATGGTTTGAAATGATGACATAAGTAGCCCCTTTCAGGGCTTTCTCTCTACCTTCAATGTGGATTGTCCATATTGGTATTAAAAACGAGATTACAAGGCTCTGGTACATCAGGAACCAGTGGACAATTACCCTATCCCTGTCAAACGGGAGAGTAAGTAGCCACATTAAAAGGGTCAGAGGAAATGTCACAACGACATAGCATATCCCTATGAACCAAACAATTATCGATTTTAAAATACCCATCAGAAAAAATTCACGTGTAACTCTTCAAATAAAATAACAAATTAAAAAAAATTAAAGATCGCCTTTTCAGGAATATAAATATTTTCAGACCTGAAAAATTCTGATAAATCGCTTATCATGTGCCTGTATCCTACCATTTTTTCACTGGTTGAGACAATTTCATCAGAACCTTCAATTTTACACTCCATGATGATTCCATCTTTAACAAACAACCGGCAGAAGAAATATTTCCCGTCAATTTCAAACCTGTTAGTGAAATAATATTCCGGACCGTATGCCCAATTCCATTCCCAGGTCTTATATTTTTTTTCAACAAGCGATTCAGCCGCATCAGTCTCTGAAGGAGTAAGATTATAAAGCTCAGTATCAGACATGTTATCAAGAAAATAGTTCATCATTTCAGACCTGAATTCATTAATATCCTTAAATTTATTTAGTTTCTCATTCAGATTCATTATTGAAGCGGGATTGGATTCTACAGCTCTGGAAGAATAACATGATGTATCTTTCCGTAAAGAATTTCCAAGCATATCAAGGGAAGAGTTAAAGAGCAGAGTGCCATGGTGGAGGACCCTGTTTCCATGAATATGTTCAGCATTTCCTGATATCTTTAATCCATCAACTTTCAGATCGTTTTTACCCTCAAATTTCGCCTCAATCCCAAGCGATGATAAAAATTCTATGATGGGCATTGTATGCTTCCTGAAGTCTACCTGCCTGCCTGCTTCACTTTGTCTGATAAAGGTGAAATTCAGGTTCCCTTTGTCGTGAAACACTGTTCCTCCTCCGGAAATTCTTCTTATGACAGGGATATTATTTTCAACAACGAATTTAATGTTTGCCTCCCTGTTTGCTACCTGATGTTTTCCAATAATTACTGATGGTCTATTGATACCAAGGATAAGATACTCCTCCTTGCTTTTTTTAAGCAGCAATTCTTCAACCGCAAGATTAAAGAATGGATCGGTAGATTCCAGATTTATGCAGTACATCATTTAAGCAAATAACTCTTATTCCTTCCAAACGGCAATGAGCTTATCCTCCTGCAAAGAGGACTTTCATCGCCTTTATAAATTAGTTGAGGAGTGGTCTTGAGGTGAAATAAAAAATAATTTGTGTCTTAGTATTTTATTGTCAGTCAATATATAAAGACTGTAAACTCCCCAACCGATAAATGCCCCTAGAAGCGAACCGCAGATTACGTCACCGGGGTAATGGACTCCGAGATAGATCCTGCTGTATCCTATAACTGCAGCCCATATTATTATAGTAATAGTAAACCACCTTTTTCTTATCAAAAGAAGACTAAGGAGGGCAACATTAAAAGAATTTGATGCATGTGAAGATACAAATCCGAAATTTCCTCCGCACTCTCCATTTACAAGATGAACAAGTCCCTGAAGGGAGGGCTCGTGGCATGGACGTAACCGATGAACAAGATTTTTTACAAGATGTGCAGAAATCTGATCGGATAAAGTTATAGCCAGAATGATAAACAGGAGAATAATCAGAAATTTCCTTTTATATTTTATGCCCAGGAAGACAAGGATGGCAAGATATAAAGGAGCCCATATTAACTTTCCACTGACAGCGTGCATCATCTGATCACAGAATGGAGAGTTCAGTGAGTTAAGAAAAATAAAAAGCTGTTGATCCAGTCGTTCAAACATAAATTAACGATCATTCATTGTTAAGCACTGCCCATATCATATCCTTAAGTGTGACTATTCCCTGACCTGTCAGAGAAGAGATAAATACTCTCGGAATATCAGGCAGATCTTTTCTAATCTCATTCATCAGCTCTTCATCAAGCATATCAGATTTTGAGATTGCCAGGACGCGTTTTTTATCCAGTAATTCTGGATTGTACATCTTCAGTTCATTAATAAGAATTTCATATTCCTCTTTAATGTTCTTACTGTCAGCCGTTATCATGAAAAGAAGCATTGAATTTCTTTCAATATGTCTTAAAAATCTGATTCCAAGACCCTTGCCTTCATGAGCCCCTTCAATAATTCCCGGGATATCAGCCATGACGAACGATTTATCATCCCTGTAGCTGACAATTCCGAGGTTTGGGACCAATGTAGTAAAAGCATAGTCAGCAATTTTAGGTTTAGCTGCTGATACTACTGAAAGAAGCGTTGATTTACCTGCATTCGGGAAGCCAACGAGACCGACATCGGCAAGAATTTTAAGTTCAAGAACGAATGTATCTTCAATGCCAGATTCTCCTGGCTGAGCATACCGGGGTGTTTGATTTGTAGGCGATTTAAAGTGTGTATTTCCTTGTCCACCCCTCCCGCCTTTTACCAGAATCTTTTCTTCTCCATTATGTGTAATCTCAAAAAGGACCTCCTCATTATCACTTTTTTTTGCAATTGTGCCAAGCGGAACCTGAACAATCACATCTTTCCCGTCAGCGCCGGTTGATTGCTGTTTGCTGCCCGACCCACCATTTCCTGCAAAAATATGTCGCTGATATTTTAAATGTAAAAGGGTCCACATCTGATCATTACCTCTCAGTATAATGTGTCCGCCTCTTCCGCCGTCACCTCCATCGGGTCCCCCTTTAGGTTCAAATTTCTCCCTGCGGAAATGAGCCGATCCTGCACCTCCGGTGCCAGAGCGGCAGTAAATTTTCACATAATCGACGAAGTTTGATCCGGACATAAGCTTGGACAATAAGTGTTTTGATCTGTGAAAGATCTAAACAAATTTTTTCATAAAATCATAAAGCCTTTTGAAGATATCATCAATAGATCCCATTCCATTAACAGGCTGATAGATACCTCTTTCACGGCAATAATTAATTATCGGTTCAGTTTTCTCCTTATAGACATCAATCCGGTTTTCTATGACTGCAGGATCTTTATCATCGGGCCTTCCCGATAACTCAGCCCGAGCTATTAATCTTTTTACAAGCTCATCATGATTCACATTCAATACAAGCATATTATCGATCTTCATGCCCCTGTCATTCAGCATTTTCTCAAGAGCTATCGTCTGAGCCACTGTTCGTGGGAAGCCGTCAAAAAGGAATCCCGCCGATCCTTTGCTATGATCTATCTTATAAGCAATCATTTCAATCACCACTTCATCAGGAACAAGTTCGCCTTTCGACATAATAAGACTCATCTTTTTACCAAGTTCAGTGCCTGCAGCAATTTCAGCGCGAAGCATATCTCCGGTTGAAAGATGAATGAGATTGAATTTTTCAGCCAGCCTGACTGACTGTGTTCCCTTTCCTGAACCGGGAGGACCAAAAATCAGAAAATTAACCATAGAATAATTTTATTAATGAATTACGAATTATTCAATTAATTTATAAACAGATGGCAGATTCCGTCCAAAACCCTCATAGTCAAGACCGTAACCAACCACAAAATCATCTGCTATTTCAAATCCCACATAGTCGAGAGGAATATTTTTTGTATATGATGCCGGCTTGTAGAACATTGTGGCTATATGCACTTCCTTTATCTTTCTTATTTTCAGTTCATCAACAATACGTCCAAGGGTGTTCCCTGTCTCAACTATATCCTCGATAACAACAATTGTTTTGTTTTTTATATCTTCATTCCAGCCGATAAGCTCTTTAATAGTCCCTGATGAGCTGGTTCCTTCATAAGAGGCAAGTTTTACAAAAGATATCCTCGACTTAAGGTCAATGCGTCTGAATAGATCAGCTGCAAAAAGAAATGCTCCGTTGAGAATTCCAAGGAATACAATTTCTTTCCCTGCAAGCTCATAATTAATCTTTCCGGCAAGCACTTTAATTCTTTCCTGAATATCTTTTTCAGGGATCAGTTCTCTGAATGTTTTACCTAGTATCCGGATTTCTTTCATTATGGAAAATTTTGAACTGCCAGCCGGTGCGAAAATATGAAAATAATAGCTTATTTTTGTCCTGATCAGCAAGTTAAATTAAATTATTTTTAATGGAACCGATTGTAAGCATCATAATGGGAAGTACATCCGACCTGCCTGTAATGGAGAAAGCAGCAGAGATACTTAACGACTTCAGAATACCTTTTGAAATGAATGCTCTGTCGGCGCACAGAACGCCTGAAGAGGTCGAACGATTTGCAAAAAATGCGGAATCACGCGGAATAAAAGTGATTATAGCTGCAGCAGGTATGGCTGCACATCTTCCGGGTGTTATAGCAGCTATGACACCATTGCCTGTTATCGGAGTGCCTATAAAAGCTTCACTCGAAGGAGTCGATTCCATTTTTTCCATTCTTCAGATGCCTCCAGGAATACCGGTGGCTACTGTTGGCATTAATGCTTCCCAGAATGCAGGTATCCTGGCTGCACAGATTATTGCCACAGGTGATAATGAACTGATGAAAGAGGTGATAAAATATAAGGAATCTCTTAAAAAGAAGATAGTTCAGGCAAATGAAGACTTAAAGAGTGTAAAATATCAATACAAAACAAATTAGGTTTTCTGTTTGAACCACTGTGCTTCAAGTGGAACTCTGAGTAACTAAAAATAAAGAACTTACATAGAGGGATAAAAAAAATCACAGAATAAAACAAAATAAAATAAATCAATCATTATTATATGATTGATTTTTTTATCTTTGTTCTGAAATTTATTGAAACAGTTGAGCTCGCTGCACAAAATACCTGTTTCTGCCTTTTTTATTTTTCTCTCTTTAACCTCCTCCGGTGGCGATTTGTATCGTCTTCCAGCCGGTGCCGGTGAAGCAGGACTAGGATACGTTTGTATTATGAAGAACGGGTTCTGGACTTCATTTCATAATCAGGCCTCGCTGGCTTATAATAGCACTTTCTCTTTCGGATTCAGCTACGAAGACAGATTCAATATCAAAGAATTAGCAACCAGTTCGGTCGGTATTACTATTCCGGTAGGAAAAGCTTCGATCGGAGCTGTATATTCCCATTTCGGATATACCGATTTTAAAAGAGACATGACCGGACTGGCATGTGGCATGAAACTTTCAAATAAAATTTCTGCCGGGGTACAAGTCGATTATTTCTCGGAAAAAACTCCTGGGGAGTATGACAATAACAAATCTGTCACATGTGAAACAGGGTTAATTATTGCACCATCTGAGAATATCAGGCTCGGGATTCATCTGTTCAATCCTGTGCCCAACTCAATAAGAAAAACGTTCCTTCCGACAACACTCAGAGTCGGAGCAGGATCGAACCTGAATAATTTACTTTTTGCAGGAATTGAGGCTGAAATGAGCTCCGTAAGCAGATTGATACTTAGAACAGGATTTGAATACGTGGCAGCAAAAAAAATCCGGATCAGAAGTGGATTCAGTACTGATAACAATTCATTCAGCTTCGGATTAGGATACCTTTCAAAAATTACCCAAATAGATATCGGGTTTGCAACTCATGAAAGACTGGGAATTACTTCCACAGTATCATTAATATTTAAAATTCATTAACTAAAAAGACTGCAGTAATTGCAACTTAAATAAAAATATTTTTAGAGCTGACTTAATGACAAAATATATTGTGATAATAATTCCCCTTCTCATTCCATACTTGAGTTTTAGTCAGGAATCTAACCTGTCAGAGGTTGTAGTCAATATTGCGGAGGATCTTGCATCTGATGACTCTGATCCTGAGGCAGCTGAAACATATATTGATAGGCTTTATGAACTTGCGGAAAACCCGATTAAACTCAACTCATCCAATGAAGATGAGATTTCAAAATTATTTTTTCTGTCTGATTTCCAGGTAAAAGCAATTATTGATTATGTTCATTCTTCAGGAAAGATCCTTACTGTTTATGAATTAGCAAATATCCCCGGATTTGACAGAGAAACGGCAGAGATGATGATCCCATTTATTACCCTGAATAACAATGTGAAAATGAATTCAGATTCTGTTAAATGGACCAACACATCTATAACAAATCTGTCCATCAAACCGGGGAATAACGACACAATATCGTTAGGCTCACAATGGAAAATACTCTCAAAATATAAATTTAAAGCAGGTAGCTTTTCCGGAGGATATACTGTTGAAAAAGATCCCGGAGAGAAGTTTTTTAGCGGCAATCCTCCCCTGCCCGATTTTCTGTCAGCCCACATTTCCTATAACGGAAGCGGCATTATCAGAAGGCTCATAGTTGGAGATTACTCAGCACGTTTTGGCCAGGGAACAAACATCAATACAGGCATACGGACAGGCCTTTCTCTTACCGCCCCTGGTTACATGTCGGCCAGTGATGAGATCATGCCTTATACCTCAACTGATGAAAACAATTTCTTCAGGGGTGTAGCTGCTGAATTTTCTGTTAAGAATCTGGAGTTGTTCCTATTTTATTCAAATAATAATATAGATGCCACCATAGCCTCCTCTACAGGCGCTTCAAATGATTATATAAAAAGTTTCTATCTGGCTGGAATACACAATACATCTTCACTTTTGCTGAAAAAAGATGCTATTTCGGAAATAAACTATGGAATAAATCTATCATATAATTTTAATAATGTGCGGATTGGACTCACCTGGTCAGAAGACAAATTCTCACTTCCTGTAAAACCATCAGGTAATGATCCTTCAAATATTTTTGATTTTGAAGGAGATAGAAATAATATATACACCTTTTATTATAACAGCCTCATTAAGAGAATTTTAATCTACGGTGAATTATCAATTAATCAAATTAATAAGTATGCATTCATTCAGGGATTTTCATTCAGACCATCTGACCGCTTGACCACGAATTTCTTATTCCGTAACTATGATCCGGGTTTTACCAGTTTTTATGGCAAAGGACCGGGAACCAGTTCTACCACCAGCAATGAAAATGGGATACTCGGGAATTTCTCTTTTGAAGCTGCAAAGCATCTATTTATAAGTTCTGGTTGTGATATTGAACAATACCCCTGGTTAAAATACCGGTGCAGCGCTCCATCCAGAGGAATGAGGCAGGAAATAAGCATCAGGTTCCTGCCAAATGAAAAACTGACAATTGGTGCTTCTTATAATTACAGGTATTCAATGGTTGATGATCTTGTTACCATTGGAATTCCTGAACAGAACCAGACTATCAATAAATGCCTGAAGGTGTCAGTAAGGTATTCTATGTACGATAATCTTATTTTTGACGCGCGAATAGATTACAATGTTGCGGACCCTTTCGGGAGTAAGGGAATGCTTCTTTTTCAGGAAATTAATTACAGGTTCAGACAGGTTCCGCTGACATTGTGGTTCAGATATTGCTTATTCAACACTGATGACTGGAATTCCAGAATTTATACGTATGAGAATGATCTTCTCTATAGTTTCAGCATTCCGGCATTATCAGGAGAAGGAAGCAGAAGTTATATCATGTTGAAATGGAAGATAAATAAACATTCGGAGATGAGAATCAAATATAGTATCACTTCTTTAATTACAAATGGAGTAACTATAGAAAATACAGATGAATTTAAAATGCAATTCAAGGTCTGGTTTTAATTCTATTTTCAGAATCCGGTAATTCGTACATATTTACTCTAATTTAGCAAATATGCACCCATTCGAAAGTCACTCAGTCTCTTCGTCTCTTAGTCACTTAGTCCTAATCTTTTACCTGTCGCATGCAGTCTATTAATCAAGTGGCGTCTTTATATCCCTTATATTTAGCTGAAGATTTCTGCTACCCCTGAATTCATTCATTTCCAAAGAATAGCAGATATCGAAAGGATTTCCCCCTTTAATATATTCAAAATGGTCAGCCTGGCTGAAAGCTATAGCTGAGAAGCTCTTCTGACCCGTAGATTCCTGGCAAAGATCAAGTTTAAGATGTTCCCCGCTCGATCCGACCATACGACCTGCTCCAGTATCAAATACGTTTCGTGAAACGAATATCGGAGACATGTTTTCCGGTCCAAACGGCTGGAACTGGTTCATTGTTTTAAAATAATCTTCACATATTTCTGAAAATGAAAGTTCTGTATCGATGAATACCCTGGGAACCAGCTGCTCTTCAGTGATTGTGCTATTTACATATTGTTCAAACCGTTCCATGAATGGCTGAATATTCTCCTTTTTTAAAGTCAATCCTGCTGCATACATGTGTCCTCCGAAACTCTCAAGCAGGTCGCTGCAAGCCTCAATGGCCTGGTAGAGGTCATAGCCCGGGACTGATCGTGCCGAACCGGTAGCAAAACCATTCGATTCCGTAAGGATAACCGTAGGACGGTAATATGTTTCAATAAGCCTGGATGCAACTATTCCAATAACTCCCTTTTTCCATTTTGGATTATAAAGAACTGTTGTTCTGGAATTCACGGTTCTCTGATCTTCAGAGATCATCCTCATGGCCTCTGTTGTTATTATGCGATCGACACTCCGTCTTTCAATATTGAAATTATTGATCTCCTTACTTATGCCAGTTGCAAGCTTCGTGTCGCTTGAAATAAGTAATTCAACAGCTTTGCTTCCAGTCTCCATTCTGCCTGCAGCATTTATTCTCGGACCTATCTTGAATACAACATCTTCAATAGTCAGTGCCCTGGAAACTTCAGATTCACGTATTATCTCTCTCAATCCGGTGCGTGGTGATTCATTGAGTTGTTTAAGTCCGAAATAGGCCATAACCCTGTTCTCGCCCGTTATCGGAACGATATCCGATGCAATGCTTACAGCAACAAGGTCGAGATAATGAGAAATGGCACTAAATGGTATGCCGTGGATCCTTGAATAGGCATGAATAAGCTTGAATCCCACTCCGCAACCTGACAATTCTTTATAAGGATAGCTGCAGGAAGGCTGTTTGGGATCAAGAACTGCCAGTGCTTTCGGTATCACATCGCCTGGATAATGATGATCGCAGATAATGACATCAAGCCCTTTTGAACGTGCGTATTTTACTTTTTCAACTGCTTTGATACCACAATCGAGGGTAATAACAATCTTGCAGTTATTCTGATATGCAAAATCCAAACCCTGATATAGAGACTCCATAACCTTCTTTATACCTGTCGGGGATATAAAACTCAACATTTGAATACTGATCTTTGAGAAATGAGTACATCAGGGCCACAGCAGTTGTCCCATCTACATCATAATCACCATATACAAGTATCTTTTCATTTTTCTTTATTGCAGTTGATATCCGTTCAACAGCAACATTCATATCCTTCATAAGAAACGGATCATGAAGGTAATCGAGGCTGGGGTTAAAAAAAGCCTGGGCTTCGATCAGCAGATTTAATATTTCGCTGGACCATCAGATTAGCAAGTGATTCCGATACACCGAGAGCTCCTGCAAGTTGTTTAACAACTATTGCATCACCCCTTTCCTTCACAACCCATCTTTTTTTCATTCTATCACTGATTAGTCCATTCCAAATCAAAAACAATCTGCAGGTTTCTTCTCACCTTGCTTTTTACAAAATCAAAATCCTGTTTGTCTGCCAAGTTCTTTTTCCATTGAAGTAACACCTTTATCTGTAAAGCCGCATGGGTTTATATTATTAAAGTAGCTCAGATCGGTATTTACATTAAAAGCGAAACCGTGCATGGTCACATACCTGCTTGCTTTTACGCCGATAGCACAGATTTTTCTTGCTTTTCCGTGTATTTCAGGATCAATCCATACACCTGTTCCTCCATCAAATCTGGAAGCCTCAATATCAAATTCACCCACTGTTCTGATGATAGCTTCCTCGAGCCTGTAAATATACTCCTTCAAACCTATTTTTATTGCATCAAGATCAAAAATAGGATAACCTACAATTTGTCCGGGACCATGATAGGTTATATCTCCTCCCCTGTCGATCCTAAAGAATGTTGCATCTTTTGCCCGGAGTTGAATATGATCAAGGAGAAGATTATTTTCCGAGCCGCTTTTGCCAAGAGTATATACATGTGGATGCTCAACAAAGATAAGGGTTCCGGGAAGAAATTTTTCAGGGGTTCCGGGAACTCTGTTTCTTCTCTTTTTGTTGTCGACAAGTCTTTGAAAGATTTCTGCCTGATAGTCCCAGGTTTCTTTATAATCTTTCTGTCCAATATCCTTATATACAACGCTATAACTCAATTGCAATTTTCTTGTTAAATGGTGCTAAGATAATGTTTTTAATTGAGGTCTTACATGATTTTCTGCATGAAAAGATGACCGCACGAGAGGGCTGCTTTCTGCGTAGGCAAAACCCATTTCCAGGGAAATAATCCGGTACTCATCAAACTTTTCAGGGGGAATATAATCGACCACTTTCATGTAATCAAAGCCTGGCTGCAGGTATTGCCCTATTGTAAGAATCCTGCATCCTGTGTAATATATATCTTTTATAGTTTGAATTATTTCATCCTCTTGTTCACCTAGTCCTAACATAAATCCCGATTTAGTTGTTTTCCATTTTTCTGAGATATATTTTAAAACGTTTAGACTCGCTTCATATTTTGCTTTTGTGCGTATAATGGGAGTAAGACGTTTTACTGTTTCGATATTATGAGATATCACATCCGGCCCGGCATCAATAATTTTTTGAATTCTATCACTTTCCCCGTCAAAATCGGGAATTAAAGCTTCTATCGTTATCCCCGGGTTTAACTCTTTGACACTCTTTATCGTTTCAGCCCAGAAAGATGCACCTCCATCCGTAAGATCGTCACGGTCGACAGATGTGATGACACAATGCCTGAGCCTCATTGTTTTAATTGATTCAGCAAGTCTCAATGGCTCATGAGTATCAGGAGGAAGAGGTTTTCCTGTTTTTGTGGCACAGAATTTACAGCCCCTTGTGCAAATATCGCCCAATATCATAAAAGTTGCAGTACCCCTGTTCCAGCATTCACCAATATTCGGACAATTTCCGCTAGTGCATATAGTATGAAGATGATTCTCCTCCACAATATGCTTTACCATTGAATAGTTTTCTCCGCTGGCTCTCTGCATCTTCAGCCAGCCGGGTAACCTCTCTCTCTTTTGCATCTTAATTCCGGTTACTTTTGATGTGGGAAAGTTACCAAAAATAACCTTTAATTTGGCTTTCCTCTTTGTTACTTTGAGTTGAACTTTGTGACCCTTTGTAGTTCAATGATTTAGTTTTATCACAAAGCTACACAAAGGACTGCACTAAGGTTTACAAAGGGTTTTATGAATTAAATCTTCAGCCGACTTATTGAAGTATCAGATGGGAAATAAATGAATTAAAAAAACTTATATTTGTTAACCTCCATTTTTACTTTATTAATAATTAAAACAGAACACAAATGGCAAATGATGAATTAAAAATAAATCATAATTATCAGACAGTTATAGGTGATTTTCCAAAAATTGGAATTCGTCCGGTAATAGATGGAAGGATGCGTGGTGTAAGGGAATCGCTTGAGGACCAAACGATGAATATGGCAAAAAATGCTGCAAAGCTTATTTCATCAAATCTGAAATATCCCAATGGTAAAAAAGTTGAGTGTATTATTTCCGACACATGCATTGGCGGAGTTGCAGAATCGGCAATGTCTGCTGAAAAATTCAGCAAGAATGGAGTAGCCGTGAGCCTTACTGTTACCCCATGCTGGTGTTATGGTAGCGAAACAATTGATATGAATGCTGATATTCCTAAAGCTATCTGGGGTTTTAACGGAACTGAAAGGCCCGGAGCTGTTTATCTTGCAGCAGCACTTGCGGGCCATACCATGAAGGGTTTGCCGGCATTCGGGATTTATGGCCATGATGTTCAGGATTCAGGAGATCAGTCAATACCTGAAGATGTAAGTGAAAAGATCCTCAGGTTCGTACGGGCAGGACTGGCTGTATCTCTGATAAAAGGCAAGTCATATCTTTCAATGGGATCAGTTTCGATGGGAATTGCCGGGTCAATAGTACGAGAAGATTTCTTTCAGGAATATCTTGGGATGAGGAATGAATATGTTGATATGAGTGAATTTAACCGCCGCCTGAATGAGAATATTTTTGATAAAAATGAATTCAAAAAAGCACTTGCCTGGACAAAGAAAAACTGCAAAGAGGGTAAAGATCTTAATAAAACACCCAAGACCAGAAAACAAAAAGATATTGAATGGGAAACAGTTGTAAAAATGGCATTAATAGCCCGCGACCTGATGGTAGGCAATCCAAAGCTTAAAAAACTTGGATTTGGGGAAGAGGCATTAGGACATAATGCCATTCTTTCAGGTTTCCAGGGACAGCGTCAATGGACCGATCATATGCCAAACGGAGATTTTCTCGAGGCAATACTTTGTTCATCATTTGACTGGAACGGCATCAGGCCATCATATCTTGTTGCTACAGAAAATGATGCAATGAATGGAGTACCGATGCTATTTGGTTATTTACTTACCAATACTGCTCAGATGTTTTCAGATATACGTACATACTGGAGCCCGGAGGCAATAAAAAAAGTTACAAAAACAAAACTTGAAGGGCTGGCAGCAAACGGTATCATTCACTTGATCAATTCTGGTGCATCAGCACTCGATTTTTCAGGAAGACAGACCAAAAATGGAGAAGCTTGTATAAAACCTTTCTGGGAGATCACTGGGAAAGATGCTGATGAGTGTCTGAAAGCGACTAACTGGCCCCCGGCAAATACAGGATATTTCAGGGGAGGAGGCTTTTCTTCCCAGTTTGATACAAAAGGCATAATGCCTCTGACTATTTCAAGAGTTAACCTGGTAAAAGGGCTGGGGCCCGTTCTTCAGCTGGCAGAAGGATGGACAGTGGAGCTTCCTTCAAAGGTAAATAAGATACTTACTGACCGTACCGACCCTACATGGCCAACAACGTGGTTTGCGCCAAGACTGACCGGGAAAGGTGCATTTTCTGATGTGTATTCCGTAATGGCCAACTGGGGAGCTAATCACTCCGCATCAAGCTACGGGCACATCGGTGCCGATCTTATTACTCTTGCTTCAATCCTCAGAATACCAGTTTGTATGCATAATGTAGCTGACGAGAAAATATTCAGACCCAGTGCCTGGAATGCTTTTGGGATGGAGAAAGAAGGAGCTGATTACAGGGCATGCGGCACTTATGGAGCATTGTATAAATGAGCTTTGGGTGCTTTACTGGACATAAGGCTGCTTATTAAATCAGTGTTGGGAAACAACACACTTAATGATTTTACTGACTTTATAAACCAACCAAAATAATATACTTTAAATTATGGAAACTAATCCTGAAATCAGAAAAATAGAGATAGACAAGGATACTCTTAATCATCTGAATACGACCAGAAAATGGACCATGTTCCTTGCTATTTTAGGCTTCATATTTCTTGGCTTACTTATTATTATCGGAATACTTGCCGGCACATTTCTCTCTGCTTTCAGCTCCGGGAAAACAGGTATTGGAATTACTGAATCGCTTATTCTGATAGTATTTCTTGCATTGGCGATTGTTTATTTTTTCCCGGTGATGTTCCTATTTCGTTTTTCAAAACACACGGCCCATGCTGTTCAGACTATCAACAAGGAAGAACTTCAAAAAGCTATTAAGAATCTTAAATTCTATTTTGTATATCTTGGCATACTGGTAATAATATTTCTATCATTTTATTTTGTTGTATTAATAGTAGCAGGAACATCAATGGCTTTTCTTAAGGGTCTTTAATAAAAAAAGAATCCGATTAGATTTTGAGTTATTTTACTACCTGTAAAGACCGGATATCTTTGATTCGTCTTAATTCAGTATTTTACTTATGACAAAAGGTGATATTGTAATTGTTTTCGATTGTGGAGCAACAAATGTCAGAGTTATTGCAATTAACAGCAAAGGCAAAATACTTGCGTCTGAATCTTCTCCTAATAATACGCGACTAGATCCTTTCTATCCTGCTTATAGAATATGGGATGTGAAAGAGATCTGGGATAAAATGTGCCTTGCATCACAAAAAATTATCAGCCAGATAAATGTCAACAGAATAGCAGGGATCACAGTCACAGCTTTCGGTGTTGACGGAACACTGTTTGACAAGTCAGGGAAAATGCTTTATCCGGTCATATCGTGGCAATGTGAAAGAACCAACACGATAATGGCCAATATCGATAAATACTTGCCACTTAAACATTTGTATTGTGAGAGTGGTGTTCTTCCTTTCACTTTCAATACAATAAATAAACTGATCTGGTTTGTCGAACAAAAACCGGAAATAGTCGAAAAAAGCTACAGGTTTCTTTTTATGCCATCAATTATCTTATTTTTTCTAACCGGAGAAATGATAAATGATACAACAATGGCAGGAACATCAATGTTGACGAACCTTTCTACCAGGGGATTTTCAAAAAACATCATTAATAAAATCAGGTTCCCTTTTGAAAAAACAGGAACACTGGTTGAAGCAGGAACAGTTATAGGCAAGACCAATTCAAAGGCTTCTGCAGAGACAGCTATTCCCGAAGGGATTCCAGTTGTTGCAACAGGACACGATACTCAGTTTGCAATTTTTGGATCAGGAGCCGAAAAAAATCAGCCGGTACTTAGTTCAGGAACATGGGAAATACTTATGGTCCGATCGGAATGTTTCAGGTCGGGAAAAGAGCAGTTCAATATGGGAATCACGACTGAACTGGACTCAAAGCCAGGATTATATAATATTGGTAACCAATGGATTGCTTCCGGGATAATTGAATGGGCACGCAGAAATCTTTACAGCGATATTAGGGACAATATATATGAAGTCATGATTTCAGGAGCTGAAAAAGTTCCATCCGGTTCAAATGGAGTAAAAATTATTCCAAAATTCTATGAAGAACTAAAAGGGAAGCCGGGCGGCCAGATACTTGGTCTGACTCTGGAATCGACCCGCGATGAAATTTACCGTGCAATCCTTGAAGCACTATCTGAAAGACTTGCAGCTGGCAAAAATGCGCTTGAGATTGCCGGCGGATTTAATACCCAAAGCATCCTTTGTGTCGGAGGCGGATCAAAAAACAGGCTGTGGAACCGGTTAAGAGCCGATTTTACCGGCGTTCCGCTGAAAATAATTGATCAGAAAGAGTCGACTGTCCTGGGTGCTTCACTATTTGTACAGGCAGCCTGCGGCAATGCATCATCGCCTGAGGAGGCAAGAACAGCTATTGATTATAAACCGGAGATAATTGAACCTAAAAGATGATCCGTATAGAGTCCCTTTCTCCCAGTTCTAACCCCCCGGGGATTCAGGGGGTAAACAGGCGGAAGTGGGGCAAATAAATGTATATGTGCAGAAATAGAGTTTTAAAATATATCAGCTAGTTAAAATTTATTATAAGATGGAAACAGCTTACTTCAACGGAATACTTATCCCAAAAGATGAAATTAAGATTAGTCCCGATGACAGGGGATTTCTTTTTGCCGATGGCGTCTATGAAGTTGTGAGATGGTATGAAGGTTTTTTTTATGATATGAGCAGCCACATGGCAAGACTTAAAAGAAGTCTGAGGGAATTAAGAATTAACTGGGTTGAAGCGGATTCGTTTCCAACTATTGCCGAAAACCTTATTAGAATTAATATGCTTACAGACGAACCGGCAATGATATATCTCCAGGTAACGCGAGGTGCAGCCAGACGCAGTCACTCTTTCCCTTCACCTGAAATCCCGCCTACGGCTTACGCATGTGCCTGGGGTTTCGCACCTGACAGTCAATCAAAGGAAAAGGGCATCAAAGTAATGTTAAAAGAGGATATCCGGTGGAGCAGATGTGATATAAAGTCGGTGGCTCTTCTCCCTAATACAATTAGTTTCCAGGAAGCACATGAAAATGGTCTGAAAGAATGTATTTTCGTTAGAAACGGCCTGATAACAGAAGGATCTCATTCAAATATCTTTTTCGTTATCGATGGCACTCTTTTTACTCACCCCGAATCGAATCATGTTCTTTCCGGAATTACACGGAAAAATATTTTAAGAATTGCACAGGAATCCGGAATTAAAACCAGGGAAGAAGCAGTACAGGAAAACAGGATAAGGTTCATCCAGGAAGCTTTTATAACCAATACCTCAGCAGAAGTTACCCCTGTTATTGAACTGGGGGGAAACACTGTGGGTGAAGGAATTCCCGGACCTGTGACGATAATTATCAGAGATAAATTCGACAACGAGATAAAAGCATTTAAGGGCTGAATATCTTTCTGTTATAAATGCATGATTTTTCTATCTTTGCACAAATCTTTCAAATATTTATGAATAACATGAATTTAAGCGAACAGGAACAGATCAGGCGTCAGGCGCTCGATGAATTAAGGAAACTCGGATTAAATCCCTACCCAGCTGCCGAGTACAAGACCAATGTATTTGCAAAAAATATTCTCGATAATTTTGACGCTGAAAAAAATAATTTTCCAGATGTCTGCCTTGCAGGAAGGATAATGAGCAGACGTATAATGGGGAATGCTTCATTTGCTGAACTGATGGATTCCTCAGGAAGAATTCAGATTTATCTTCGAAGGGATGATATATGTCCGGGTGATGATAAAACAATGTATAATATGGTATTTAAGCATCTTCTTGATATCGGGGATATTATCGGAGTGAAAGGCCATGTATTTAAAACTCAGATGGGAGAGACAACGGTTCATGTTGATGAATTCACTGTTCTCAGTAAATCGATCCGGCCGCTTCCTATAGTCAAGGAGAAAGATGGGATTGTATATGATGCAGTTACTGATCCCGAGATGCGTTATCGTCAGCGTTATGTTGATCTGATAGTTAATCCGCAGGTGCGTGATGTATTCAGAAAAAGGACCCGGATAATCCAATCAATGCGCGAACTTTTTAATTCGAAGGGCTATCTTGAAGTCGAAACACCCATACTTCAACCTATTCCCGGAGGAGCGGCTGCCAGACCATTTATAACTCATCATAATACTCTCGACATGCCTCTTTATCTGCGGGTTGCAAACGAGCTTTACCTGAAACGTCTTATTGTCGGCGGTTTTGAAGGAGTATTTGAATTCTCAAAAGATTTCCGTAACGAAGGCATGGACCGCAATCATAATCCTGAATTCACGGTAATGGAGATATACATCGCCTATAAAGATTATAACTGGATGATGAGTTTTACTGAAGAGATTGTAAAAAAAGCATCATTAGATCTGCATGGAAAAACTGAAATTGTTTATGGTGACAAGGTCATCAATCTCAATCCTCCTTTCAAAAGGATCAGCATGACTGATGCCATAAAAGAAAATACCGGCATTGATATATCCGGCATGGATGAAGCCGGACTCAGAGATGTATGCGATAAGCTCAATGTCCCTAATACCCCAACTATGGGAAAAGGAAAACTTATAGACGAATTATTCGGGACAAAATGCGAGCAGAATTATATACAGCCTGCATTTATAATCGACTACCCTACAGAGACATCTCCTCTTACAAAGATGCATCGGAGTAAGCCCGGTGTTACAGAAAGGTTTGAGCTGATGATAAATGGCAAGGAGATTGCCAACGCCTATTCTGAATTGAACGATCCGATCGATCAGATGGAACGGTTCCAGGATCAGCTCAGGTTATCAGAGAAGGGAGATGATGAAGCAATGTTTATTGATCTCGATTTTATAAGGGCTCTCGAATATGGCATGCCTCCTACTTCCGGTATGGGAATCGGCATCGACAGGCTGACTATGCTTCTTACAAATCAGCCATCAATACAGGATGTGCTGCTATTTCCGCAGATGAAGCCTGAAAGTCAAAAGCCGAAAGTGGAAAGTCAAAAGGATGAATACCTCGAACTGGGTGTACCAGAAGAATGGATCGAACCGTTAAAAAAGATAGGATTCACGACAGTTGCAAAACTTAAGGAAATTAAAAAAGGGGGTAAACTGGCAAATGACCTGAATGGCTTTAATAAGAAAAATAAACTGGGATTATCAGGCCTGAGTCCTGAAGCTGTAGAAAAGTGGCTAAAATAAATATCTGATCCTGTATCATTAAGCCATTATACAGTTATGCCATTGCACCCTAGCTCCAAAACAATTATAATCATGCGACTGTTTAATTAATGTATGCCAGCTGAAAATGTCATAGAAGTTAAAAACGTCTGGAAATCCTTTAAAACCGTCCAGGCTGTAAAAGGTATCAATCTGAAGATACCCAAAGGTCAGTTTGTTGCGCTGCTTGGGCCGAACGGAGCCGGGAAAACAACATTGGTCGAAATGATTGAAGGAATTCAAAAACCTGATAAAGGTGAAATAACCATCATAGGTAAAAAGTGGAAAGGGAATGAAGATGAACTCCACCGGATCATAGGACTATCTCTCCAGGAAACCCACTTTATTGATAAACTCAGGGTCTCTGAAACATTAGTGCTTTTTGCCAGGTTTTTTAATCTTGGGAAAGAGCGTGTTAACGAGATAATTGACATTGTCGGGCTGGAAGAAAAGAGAAAATCGTACGTCGTTAATCTTTCAGGCGGACAAAGACAGCGTCTTGCAATCGGAATTGCCCTTATAAATAATCCAGCAATCCTTCTCCTTGATGAACCGACAACAGGACTCGATCCGAACGCCAGGAGGGAGATATGGGAGATTCTTCGGAACCTGAAAGATAAATCAGAAACTTCAATGATCCTGACAACACATTATATGGAGGAAGCTGAAAACCTCTGCGACTATATCATAATAATGGATAACGGGGTAATTCTGAAGGAGGGAACACTGGAGCAGCTGCTCGAAGAAGAAACAGATGAAAAGGTTGTTGAATTTACGGCAGAATGCTGCCTGGAGAATGTGGATATCCTCTCACCAGGTTTACCGTTTAAAATTAATCAGGGTGAGACAAAAGACAAAGGGTTTGTCACATTAACCAACTTTGAGACGGAACTCCCGGCGTTCATGGCATACCTGA
The DNA here is from genome assembly GCA_963838215.1 of uncultured Bacteroidales bacterium. Classification (GTDB taxonomy): domain Bacteria; phylum Bacteroidota; class Bacteroidia; order Bacteroidales; family VadinHA17; genus LD21. Next base: position 1,499,823 of record CAWIQG010000003.1, read on the forward strand.
AATCAAAAAATATTACTCTTAAACACATGGAATGTCGTCGTAAGACACTTGATGATCTGTTCGTTTCATTAACCGGGAGGAAGATAAATGAATAGATTGTTCAGGTTTAAACAGCTCTGGCAACTAACCGTAGCCCTTTTCCTTGAAATAGTGCGTGAGCCGGGTGTGCTTTTCTGGGGGATCCTCTTCCCTATCCTGATGTCACTCGGACTTGGACTTGCTTTTACAAAAAAAGCTGATGTGATACGAAAGGTCGCAATTATTAATTCTGAAAGAATTGCTTCACAATCCGATACAATTGTGGCTGACTTCCTTATAAACAACTGTGAAAAAAATAACACTGCGGAAAAAACGACCTGGCAGTGGAAATATATTATTAAAGATGAAAAGCTTGGCAACTCCATTTTTCTGTTTTACGATATGGGTTGGGATGAGGCAATGAAATCTCTTAAAAGAGGAACAATAAATGTTCTTCTGATCGGTTCTGGCAGATCTGTTGAATACCATTTCGATCCCATGAATCCCGATGCCCAGCTTACTTATCTTAAGCTCAGCAATCTTATTGGTAAAGGGGAGGTACTTACAGTAAAAGATAATTCAGAAATAAAGCCTCTCACTGTCACCGGTACCAGATATATCGATTTTCTTGTACCCGGTTTGATAACCATGGGTGTCATGATGTCGTGCATGTGGGGTATAAGTTATGGAATAATTGAGAAAAGATCAAAAAAGCTATTGCGGAGACTTGTTGCAACACCTATGAAAAAATCGCATTTCCTGATTGCTTTGATAACTGTAAGGATTACAATGAATTTTATTGAATCGCTTGTTCTTCTTATATTTTCTCTTATCGCGTTTAAAATGACTATCCAGGGTGATATTTCTGCCCTGATTTTAACATATCTTGCCGGTAATATTGCATTTGCAGGTATAGCTGTTTTTGCTTCATCCCATACATCAAATACTGAAGTAGGTAACGGCCTTATAAATTTTGTTGTGTTCCCCATGATGATACTTTCGGGTATTTTCTTCAGTTATCAGAATTTTCCTGAGTGGAGCATTCCTGTAATTAAAAATCTTCCTTTAACTATGCTTACTGACGGGATAAGAAGTATTTTCAACGAAGGAGCAGGTTATAAGGAGGTAGCAATGCCAATTCTGATAATGATATCAACAGGGGTTCTGTTCTTTTCTGCCGGACTTAAAATATTCAAGTGGCATTAGGGTGAATGACACCTGACTCAAGACACACGGGACACGACTCATGACGCACAACACACAACAATAATTTTGTAATCTTATGCAGCAGATTATTAATATATCAGTCTTTATCCCAGATTAGAATTTTAAAATTAATAAAGAAGAATATGAAAAGCATTAAATTTTTAACGGGAATTATCATCATCATTTGTATTTCTGCCTGCGTAAATGGCCAGATATGGAAGACAGTTTATGGTAATGGTAAAGTTGTTACAAAAGAAAGACATGCAGATCATTTTACCGGTGTCAGTGTGAGCACCGGAATTGATGTTTATCTGAAACAGGGCGATAATGAAGCAATTTCAGTCGAAGCTGATGAGAATCTTCAGGAATATATTATCACCGAAGTAAAAGAGGGAGTGCTTCGAATTCATACCGATGCCAATATACGTGAAGCGGAAAGAAAAAGAGTTTATGTTACAATGAAAGAGATAAACACACTCAAGACATCCAGCGCAGGTGATATTATCGGTGACACACCTGTTAAAACTGACAAACTCGAATTATCTGCAAGCAGTGCAGGTGATATCAAACTTGAAGTACATGCAAAAGAGATTGAAGCAGATCTCAGCAGTTCAGGTGATATGAACCTGACAGGTGAAGCTGACATGCTAAAAGCTGATCTCAGCAGCGCCGGCGATCTTAATGCTTTTGATCTGAAAGTAAGAGAAGCTGATATTTCAGCGTCAAGTGCCGGGGATGCCGACATTAATGTTTCTGAGAAAATAACGGCAAGAGCTTCAAGTGCAGGAGATATAAACTATATGGGTGATCCCAAATATGTTGATGCACATTCCTCCAGTGCAGGTGGAGTTCATAAAAGATAACTTCTAATCTATATATTCCCCCGTATTATTAAAAGCCGCCGGTTAATCGCCGACGGCTTTTTTATTAACTTTGTAACCGGGTCATAGCGACTTCTAGTAAAAATAATTTTAATAAAATGAAGGAAAATTTAAGCATCAATCTGAAAAACGCAAAAAACTTCATCTCTAATGAAGATGTAATAGCTCTTGCACAACAGTCGGTCAGACATCTCGATTCTCTGAATGCCGGTACCGGCAAGGGGAATGATTTCCTGGGGTGGCTGTCTCTTCCCGATGACATCTTTCCTCAGCTAGACAAAATTGAAAAAACTGCGAGACATCTCAGGCTTATATCTGATACTACAGTTGTGATCGGAATTGGCGGATCGTACCTTGGGGCAAGAGCAGTCATCGAAGCGCTTTCTCATTCTTTCTCTTCTTTTCAGAAGACAAAACACCATGATATTATTTATGCAGGCCAGAATATTTGTGAGGATTATTTATCGGACCTTCTTGAAATACTTGATGGAAGAAATTATTCAATCATTGCAATCTCAAAATCAGGAACTACCACTGAACCTGCCATTGCCTTCAGAATATTAAAGGATCACCTCGAGAGAAAAGTAGGAAAACCCGTTGCTGCTGACAGGATCATAGCAATAACAGATGCAAAGAAAGGAGCTCTCAGGTCGCTGGCTGAATTAAACGGTTATGAAACATTTGTAATACCAGATAATATTGGTGGCCGTTATTCTGTACTTACTCCCGTTGGACTGCTTCCGATAGCTGTAAGTGGCCTGGATATAAAAATGCTGGTAAAAGGCGCTAAAGCAATGGAGGAGATTACCAGACATAATAAGAAGACAGAATCAAACCCTTCACTTCTGTATGCAGCAGCTAGAAACCTTCTGCTCCGGAGTGGCAAATCAATAGAAATAATGGTCGGGTTCACTCCAAAACTTCATTTCATGTCTGAATGGTGGAAACAATTGTATGGTGAAAGTGAGGGGAAAGATGGAAAAGGAATTTTTCCTGCTTCAGTTGATATGACAACTGACTTGCATTCACTGGGTCAGTATATTCAGGATGGCCAGAGAATTCTATTTGAAACAATGATCTCGGTTAAAGATTCAGGAAAAAATCTTACAATTCCTGTTGAAAAAGATAACTCCGATCAGCTTAATTACCTTGCCGGTAAAAGACTTTCAGAGGTAAATCAAAATGCTGAAACTGGAACAACTCTGGCTCATAATGACGGTAATGTTCCCATAATTACAATTACAATCCCTGCTTTGGATGAGTATTACACCGGTCAGATGATTTACTTCTTTGAAATGGCTTGTGCCATAAGCGGATACATTCTTGATGTAAATCCGTTCGATCAGCCTGGTGTGGAAGAGTATAAGAATAATATGTTTGCCCTGCTGAAAAAACCGGGGTACGAAGAAGCTGCCGTGAAGATAAAGGAAAGACTGAAGAAATAGAAAGAACACGTTTAATTGTCTTCTTTAAATACGGACCGTTAATGAAATTTTACTTTAATACCATTTTCTATGAAGAAATTGAATAATTGTTTCTGCCTGGTTCTGTGTGTTGCAGGCTTCCTGACAACTACCAGCTGTAAAAAATGGAGTGAAACCGGAACAGGATCACTTAGGATCGTAACCAATAAAGGTGGTCAGACATTGGGATATAGCACCACATCAGGTGTTAAATTATTAACAGTAGAGGGATTTGCATTTAAAGATCTGAACAGGAACGGCAAGCTCGACATATATGAAGACTGGCGCAGACCTGCTGAGGAACGGGCAAAGGATCTGGCATCAAAAATGACCGTTGAACAGATTGCAGGGCTGATGTTGTATAGCGCCCACCAGGCGATCCCTTCAGGAAACACACGTTTTGGTGCAAGCACTTATAATGGAAAACCATTTGCAGAAAGCGGTGCAAAACCTTCAGATCTGAGCGATCAGCAGATTAAATTTCTGACAAAGGATAATCTGCGCCATGTTCTCATTACTACAGTCAAAAGTCCTGAAGTAGCGGCTGACTGGAATAACAAGGTGCAGGCATTATGTGAGAGTATAGGATTTGGAATTCCGTCAAACAACAGTTCTGATCCGCGGCACCGTTCAAACTCAGATGCTGAATATAATGTCGGGTCGTCCGGACAAATATCTATGTGGCCGGGATCGCTAGGTTTAGCGGCAACTTTTGATCCGGCCATTATAAAACTGTTTGGCCAGATTGCAGCAAAAGAGTACCGTGCACTGGGAATAACGACCGCACTTTCGCCTCAGATTGATCTTGCGACAGAACCTCGCTGGAGCAGGGTGAATGGAACATTCGGGGAAAATCCCCGGCTTACTGCCGATATGGCCCGTGCTTATGTTGATGGTTTCCAGACTTCTTCAGGCGACAAAGTAATTGCCGGTGGCTGGGGTTATAACAGCGTAAATACAATGATAAAGCACTGGCCGGGTGGTGGACCTGAAGAAGGAGGGCGCGATGCACATTTTGCCTATGGAAAATATGCAGTTTATCCAGGTAATAATTTAGCCGATCATCTTATAGCATTTACCGAAGGAGCTCTTAAACTTGATGGAGAAACGAAAATGGCTTCAGCAGTAATGCCCTATTATACAATCTCATACAGCATTGATAAACAAAACAATGAAAATGTTGGGAACAGCTATAACAAATATATTATAAATGATCTGCTGCGCGGAAAATATTCCTTTGATGGAGTGGTTTGTACCGACTGGGGTGTCACTTCAGATGAAAAAGCAGTGGATGGGTTCGGTACGACATGCTGGGGTGCCGAAACGCTTACAGTTGCAGAAAGACATTATAAAATCATTATGGCAGGCGTGGATCAGTTTGGTGGGAATAATGATGCTGGCCCGGTTATTGAGGCATACAAGATGGGAGTAAAAGAACATGGAGAAGAATTTATGAGGAAACGTATGGAACAATCAGCAGTTCGTCTCCTGAAGAATATTTTCAGAGTAGGACTATTCGAAAACCCCTATCTTAATGCAGAACAGACCAAAAAAATAGTCGGAAATGAGGAATTCATGAAAGCCGGATATGAGGCCCAGCTGAAATCGATTGTTATGCTGAAGAATAAAAATAAAGTGCTGCCTGTTCAAAAACAGAAGACTGTATATATCCCGAAAAGGAAAACAGCTGCCGGCCGCGATTTCTTTGGAGATAGAATACCTGAGTCAATTGATTATCCAGTTAACATTAACCTTGTGAAGAAATATTTCAGGATTACGGATAATCCTTCTGAAGCCGATTTTGCAATAGTTATAATAAGGAGCCCAAATTCGGGAAGTGGCTATGATCAGGCCGATGTGAAAAAAGGTGGAAACGGATATGTTCCTATCAGTCTTCAATATGGTCAGTACAAAGCGGTGGATGCACGCGATCCAAGTATTGCAGGTGGAGACCCATTTGAGAAATTCATCAACCGTACTTACAAAGGCAAATCAGTTGCAACATCAAATGAAGGGGATTTGAAAATGGTGCTGGATGCCAGGAAAGCCATGAAAGATAAACCGATTATTGTATCGATAGCCATGTCAAAGCCTATGGTATTCAATGAATTCGAAAAAGAAGCCAGTGCAATCCTTGTCACTTTTGATGTACAGGATCAGGCAATTCTCGACATAATTTCAGGTGCTGCTGAACCAACAGGTTTGCTACCCATGCAGATGCCATTGAATATGAAGACAGTAGAAACGCAGAAAGAGGATGTTCCTTTTGATATGACATGCCATGTCGACTCAGAAGGAAATACTTATGATTTTGGCTTCGGTCTCAACTGGGCCGGTGTTATAAAAGATGCAAGGGTGGAAAAATACAGGAAAATAGTAAAATGACCATTTTATTTGTTCCACAATGGGGTTGTTGAAAAAGTACTTTGTGAGCCTTCGTGTAAATCTTAGTGTAACTTTGTGGTAAAATATAAATCATTGAACCACAAAGGATCACAAAGGCCAGCACAAAGTAACACAAAGGGGAAAATTCAAAAATTATCTCTTTTTCAACAGCCCCCTATTTCAGTTTATGCGTCTCAATAAATTCGTTAATGACCTGCGTAAGGTTAGGATCGCCTATTTCCTGAAGATCATAATAAACCCTTGTGTTGGGTTTCTTAATTTTAATGATCCTGTTCAGGTCGATCGGAGTTGCAATTATGACGCTGTCGCAATCAGTATTGTTGATTGTTGTTTCAAGGTCCTTTAACTGTTGTTCCCCATATCCCATTGCCGGCAGAAGTGTACCAATATTCGGATACAATCTGAATGTTTCACTCAATCTGCCGACCGTAAAGGGCCTTGGATCAACAAGTTCAGCAGCTCCGAATTTGCGGGCCGCGACCACTCCGGCACCCAGTTTCATTTCGCCATGTGTTAAAGTAGGACCGTCCTCAACAACAAGGACCCGTTTTCCTCTGATTATAGATGAATCATCTACTTTTATTGGTGAGGCACCATCGATAACTATCGCTTTGGGGTTAACTTTATCAATACTCTCCCTTACGATCTGAATTGCCTCAGGAGGAGCGCTGTCCATCTTGTTTATCACTACCACATCGGCAATACGAAGAGTAACTTCACCCGGATAATATCTAAGTTCATGACCAGCCCGGTGCGGGTCGGTAACTGTTATCATAAGATCAGGTTTATAGAACGGAAAATCGTTATTGCCTCCATCCCAGATGATTACATCACAACCGGAAGGATCTTCTTCAGCTGAACGCAGAATAGCCTCATAATCAACGCCTGCATAAATAACATTTCCTCTTACAACATGAGGTTCGTACTCTTCCATTTCTTCGACTGTACATTTATGCTTTTCAAGATCCTGAACAATAGCAAAACGTTGAACTTTCTGTGCATTCAGGTCACCATAAGGCATCGGGTGACGTACAGCAACCACTTTTAAACCTTTTGCCATTAGAAGCTCAATAACCCTTCTGGATGTCTGACTCTTGCCGCAGCCGGTTCTGATTGCACCGACTGCAATGACCGGTTTTATGCTTTTTACCATTGTATCTGAAGGACCGAGTAACACAAAGTTTGCACCGGCGGCATTCACTACGGCGCTTATCGACATCACTTTCTGATAAGTAACATCGCTATAGGAAAAGACACAATCATTTACTTTATATTTTCTTATCAGGTCGGGAAGGTTTTCTTCAGCAAAAACTGGTATACCGTCGGGATACAGTTTACCTGCGAGCTCTTTCGGATATTTTCTCTCGTCAATATCTGGTATCTGGGCTGCCGTAAATGCTACCACATTATAAAATTCATTATCTCTGAAGCAGGTATTGAAATTATGAAAATCGCGACCTGCCGCACCAATTATGATGACATTTTTCTTAGTCATAAATCCTCCTTGTTTAATTTGAAATTTTTTTGTTGCGAAAGAATTTTCATTTTAAAATGAACCAACAAATGTATAATTTGCATACCGTAATTCCGAGCATTTTAAGGTATTTTTTAACAGGTCAGTTTTATAACTTAATCTACTGATTAACAATCTGCTAGGTTGAATTATTGGTTGAGATGAAAACATGTTAAAGAAAATGTTTTCCATAAGATAAGGTATATGGTAAATTCTTTGTACTATTATGTCATGTTATGAATGTATTGGCTCACATATATCTTTCTGGTGATTCTGATAAAATTATCATCGGTAATTATATTGGTGATTATGTAAAAGGACGCGATTACCTGAAGTATCCCGATCTGATCAGAAAGGGTATTATCCTTCATCGCCATATTGATGGGTTTACCGATAGTCATCCTGTAGTTCACCGCAGTAAGATCTTTTTCACAAGAAAATATCATAAATATTCAGGAGTTATCACCGACATAATATATGATCATTTTCTGACGAAGGAATGGGATTTCTTTTCCAGAAGGCCCCTTGAAAGCGTTACCTATAATTTTTACAGGGCTCTTGTAAACAATTACGAAATAATGCCGGAAAACGTCAGGGAAATGATGCCTTTTTTTATTATTAACAACTGGATTGAATCATATCAGACAATTAACGGGATCCGTCATGTATTGAATACATTAAGTAAACGTTCCACGCTCCCGAATGAGACTAGATTTGCGATGCATGCTCTTAAAAAAAATTATTACTCGCTGCAAGATGATTTTATGGAGTTCTTTCCACAACTGATAGATTATGTAGAGAAGGATTTTGGTATAGAAATCTCACACAGGATCACGATTCCTTTCTGATCAAACAAGGTACTCCGTCCGGCTTGCATCAAGCCTCAGAAAAATAAACAGAAGAATTGTAAAAGACCACAAAGAGCTGCCTCCGTAGCTAAAAAACGGCAACGGAATCCCAATTACCGGCACAAGGCCAATAGCCATGCCAATATTTATAAAGAAATGCGTAAATATTATTGAGACAACACCGTATCCATAGACCCGTGAAAAAACAGATCGCTGTCGTTCAGCCATAAAGATCAATCGAAAAAGAAGCACCATGTACAATCCGATTACTATAAAGGACCCCATAAAACCCCATTCCTCTCCAACTGTACAGAAAATAAAATCAGAACTTTGTTTAGGAACAAATTTAAATCGGGTTTGAGTCCCTTGCATAAATCCCTTCCCTGAAAAACCTCCTGAACCTATAGAAATTATAGACTCGTTGACATTATACCCTGTTCCGTGAATATCTTTCTTAAATCCAAGCAGAATGTTCACCCGATCCTTCTGATGAGCCGGAAGTATATTATTAAAGGTATAATCGACTGAATTAACAAATAAAATGCTCCCGACAAGGAAAAGATAGATTATCAGTACAGTAACCGCTTTCCTTGTATAAATATAATATGCATAAGTCACTCCTGAAAGTATGACTGAAATAAATATGATCATCTCATTGCCAATAAATTTAAATACATAATAATCCAGCGCATAAATCAATCCGGCAATAAAAATGAAAATCCCCGATCCAGTAAGGCACAGTTTCAATTTTCGCGTAGCGAACCACACAAGAAAGAACGCGATAACGATCAGAGTGAATGTAAGATAGAGGTTGTTTATAAGCAGTGTGAGAAAAAACAGGATTATCATGAGCAATCCTGATAAAAAAACATAAGAACTCATTCCTTCTCTGAACAGAACAATGAATAATGCAAAATAGACAATTGCGGAGCCCATATCCGGCTGGAGAATTATAAGAAATGCCGGGAAAAGAATTATTGCCATTGCAGGTAGTAATGAGTCTAATCTTGTCAGATTTTGCCTTCTTGTATTTAAATAACCGGCAAGGGCAAGGGCAGTTCCAAACTTGGCAAATTCAGAAGGCTGCAGATTTAACCCTCCAATTTCAAACCACGATCTTGCTCCGTTTATCTTAAATCCAATAAAAAGCACAAGAATAAGAAGCAGCATAAGAGCCCCATAAATGAACCAGGAAAAAAAGAAATAAAAACGGTTATCAATAATTACCACAAAAACTGCTATAACGAATGAAGCAACGATCCAGATAAATTGTTTTCCATATCGCTGAGAGAGATCAAGTATTCCTTTATGATCTTCATTATAAACGGAAGCATATATATTGAACCAACCCATGATGACCAGCACCAGGAAAAGCAGGATTGTGATTTTATCTATTCCGTTCCAGATATTGACACTGCGTTTCATCATTGCATGAGATTAAGGTTGAGAATATGTTGTTCCCTGTCTTTCTCGGATACTCCACCTTTAAGATATTTTTCAATCATCAGACCGGCGATTGGGGCTGCATAGGTAGCACCAAAACCAACGTTCTCAACAACAACTATAATTGCAATTTTAGGATCCTCTTTTGGAGCAAAAGCGATAAATACAGAGTGATCTTTGCCGTGCGGGTTTTGAGCAGTTCCTGTCTTTCCGCAAACAATAATATCCTTCAAAGCAGCAGATTCTCCTGTTCCCAGCCTTACTGCATCATCCATTCCCCTGACAATTTCTTCAAAGTTTACAGAATCAATACTTACTACATGTTTTCGCGTAAACCGATTATCAATAATCCCGGTATTCCCAATGGATTTAATAATATGAGGTGTAAAATAATAACCCCTGTTAGCAATAGCAGCCGTCATATTTGCCATTTGCAATGGTGTTGTTAATATCTCTCCCTGTCCTATTGCCATTGATATTATATTGAGGGCCTTCCATTTGTTCTTTCCATAATATTTGTCGTAATAGCTTACAGCCGGTATAAAACCGGGAAGTTCATTCAAGAAATCAGTTCCAAGCTTATTTCCGAACTCAAACTCATTCAGGTACTCCTTCCACTTTTCATAAGCTTCTGAAACAGAAGAATATTTTGGATTTTCAAGTACCCTTCTGTAAGCCTGACAGAAATATGCATTGCAGGAATTCATTATTGCACCTTCGAGGTTAAGAGGAGATGGATGTGAATGACATGCGACAAAAAGATAACCCTTGTTACAGCCGAAGAGAGTTGACGGAGAGATTACCTGTTCCTGCAGTGCTATAAGTCCGTTTATCGGCTTAAAAGTCGAACCAGGAGGATAGGAGGCCATCAGTGCCCTGTTAAATAATGGCTTCAAAGTGTCGGATGACAGTTTAGTAAAGTTATCCGATCTTATTCTTCCAACAAGCAAACCCGGGTCGTAACCAGGTGAAGAGATAAGTGTCAGCACTTCTCCGGTTTTTGGCTCAATGGCAACAATGCTGCCCCTTTTATTCTTCATCAGAAGCTCGCCATATTCCTGAAGATCAAGATCAATCCCTGATGTTATATTTGTTCCCTGAATCGCAAGGGTATCTTTACTCCCGTCTGCATAAGAACCTTTAATGCGGCTGTAAACATCAACAAGAAAAATTTTCACACCACGGGTGCCACGAAGCTCTTTTTCATAAGCTTCTTCTATACCGCTTTTGCCGATGTAATCTCCTGGTTTATAATAAGGATCTTTTCTGATAACGTTTTCATCCACCTCGCTTACATATCCAAGGATATGAGCAGCTACAGGTTTTGAATATTTTCGCAAGGTTCGTGGCTGGACATAAAACCCGGGATACATGAACATCTTCTCCTGAAACCTTGCGTACGTCTCGTCCGAGATTTGCTTCAGAAATACTGAAGGTGCCCGTCTTGAATAGTTTATGGCAGCTCTCATACGGTCCCTGAATAGCTCATCCTTTATTCCCAGTAGGTTACAAAACCCGTTTGTGTCAATTTTTGAGGTTTGGGCAGGAATAACCATCAGATCGTAAGCAGCCTGGTTGAAAACTACCAATTTCCCGTTCCGGTCATAAATAAGTCCCCGGGCAGGGTACTGTGTGACATATCTCAAAACGTTATTATTGGCAGATAGTCTGTAAGCGTCTGTTGCAACCTGTATGATGAACAATCTGATTATCAGCGCTAAAGATGCAAGCACAATAAGTGCCATAATAACATATTTTCTGTTAATAAATGCATCTTTCATAATCTGTCCTATTACTTTCCTCTCCTGTAATATTCAATGAGAAGAATAAAAGTTACGGAAAACAGCGAACTTAATAATACTCTTAACATTGTTCTGAAGAAATCTGCAAAGCGGAATACCTCCAGATAAAAAAGAGCTGTATGATGAACAAGTACAATCAATAATGTATATGTTAAGAACCATCTGAAGCCATAAGTCAGCATTGATGGGGCTGATCGCGGTTCATATCCATCTTTGGGAGATATAATCCTTAAAACATAAGGACGAATGAATCCTGTGAGCACTGTGGCGGAAGCATGCATTCCCGGAGTACCCGAGAAGAAATCCATGATCAGCCCTGTGACAAATGATAAAAGGAGTAATAGCCATGGTTGAATTTCAACAGGCAGAAGAAGTATGAATAATACATAGACATAAGGATTTACGTACCCACTGAACTGGATATTGTTAAATAACAGAACCTGAAGAAGTATCAGCAAAATAAAAATCAGACCAAACCTTAAGATTGAGTTGATCATTTAAATAATTTTTCAAGTTCAACCTGTTCCGTTTTCTTCATATTACCGATAACATCCACAAAGTGTAATTTCTTAAAGTCTGTTTTTAACAGAACTGTGATGTTATAGAAATCGCCTCCTTTTTTCTCAAAGTCGCTCACAGAGCCGATCATTAATCCTTCGGGAAAAATTGCAGAATAGCCCGTGGTTTCAATAGTATCACCCACATTTACAGAAACGTGCTGAGGTATTTCGCTTAATATAACATAACGGTAATCCCTACCATCCCAGCTCAGAGATCCGAAATAACCGTTTGATTTTATTCTTGCGCTTAATCTGAAATCAAGGTTAAGAAGCGACATTGCGACGGAATAATTTTCAGAACAACCGACAATCACTCCTGCGACACTATTTTCAGAAGTTACCGCCATTTCGGCTTTAACACCCTGACTGATACCCTTATTAATCGTAAAGAAGTTTTTTTGCCGGTTTATTGAATTATCAATTACTTCTGCAGATGTATGAACGTATTGTTGTTTAAAGAGAGAGTCAGAAACAGAAAAAAAAAGCGAATTTTCTCTTTTTACCGTTCGTTCTATACTATTTCGAAGTTCGACATCTTCTGCTGCAAGGGTTTCATTGATCTGACGCAGACTCAGGTAATTCCTGGCATTACTGATTCTCTTATCAATACCTCGTGTAATACCCCTTATGCCATTCACTACGCGGGTGTTATGATAATTATTTCCTGTTGCCAGTAAATAAACGGCTATTCCTTCAAGAATAAGAAAGATGATCAGGTTATTGTATCTCGCCAGAAAATTCAGCAGATTCCTCATTCACCCCGTAACTTTATCTCATCAGGAATGGAAACTTATCTACATTTTTAAGTGCAACACCAGTGCCACGTGCAACCGCATGCAATGGATCTTCAACAACATTGAAGTTAATATTGATCTTATCAGTGAGCCTTTTATCAAGACCTCTCAGCAAAGCTCCTCCGCCTGCCAGATAAATCCCTTTGTTAACAATATCCGCATAGAGTTCAGGAGGAGTTTGCTCCAGAACGCTTAACAATGCGGCTTCGACTTTTGATAATGATTTATCCAGACAATATGCTATTTCCTGATAAGAGATAGGTATTTCAATAGGAAGTGCTGTCATAATATTTGGCCCTCTTACTACATAATCGGCAGGAGGATTTTCTATGTCAGGAAGAGCTGCGCCCACACCAATTTTAATATCTTCTGCAGTCCTTTCACCAATCTTAATATTATGCTGATGACGCATATACGCCTGAATATCTGCTGTAAATCCATCTCCTGCAATTCTGATAGATTTATTGCAAACAATACCCCCGAGAGCAATTACAGCTATTTCAGTTGTTCCGCCTCCGATATCAACCACCATGCAACCTTCAGGAGCTTCAACATCGAGGCCAATTCCAATTGCAGCAGCCATCGGTTCATAAATCATGTAGACATCACGGCCTCCTGCATGTTCCGAAGAGTCGCGTACAGCCCGAATTTCTACTTCAGTGCTGCCTGAAGGTATGCAAACCACCATCTTCAGCGACGGGGAGAAAAGGCGAGGACCCTTGTTGATCATTTTTATCATTCCCCTTATCATTAGTTCGGCAGCGTTGAAATCGGCTATAACTCCATCGCGTAACGGCCTGATAGTTTTAATATTCTCGTGTGTCTTTCCGTGCATCTGCCTTGCTGCTTCACCTATTGCTATCAACCTCCCTGTAGTTTTATCAATTGCCACTATAGATGGTTCATCAACAACAACTTTATCATTATGAATGATGATGGTGTTTGCTGTACCCAGATCAATAGCAATTTCCTGTGTTAAGAATGAAAATAGTCCCATTATATGAGATAATTAATTTAATATTAATGTTTAAAATGTCTGATTCCTGTAAATATCATAGCTACTCCATTTGAAGAACAATAATCAATTGATTCCTGATCCCTTACCGATCCTCCGGGCTGCACAATAGCAGAAATACCGGCTTTATGGGCAATCTCAACACTGTCTGCAAACGGGAAATACGCATCGGATGCAAGAACAGATCCGTTGAGATCGAAACCGAACGACCGTGCTTTCTCAATAGCCTGTTTTAATGCATCCACCCTGGATGTCTGACCTATACCACTTGCACATAGCTGACTGTTCTTAGCAATAACAATTGCATTTGATTTACTGTGCTTCACAATAATATTGGCAAAAACAAGGTCATCAATTTCTGCCTTCAGAGGAGTTCTTTTCGTAACCGGTTTCATCTCCTGTGAATATTCCGTACTGTTATCCTTCTGTTGCCAAAGCACTCCATTAAGCAACGACCTGAATCCATAATCGTTCCTTGGCGATTCTTTTCTTAGAAGTATTATCCTGTTCTTTTTTTGCTTAAGAATTCCCAGGGCAGATCCTGTAAAACCCGGTGCAATTATTATTTCAAAAAATATTTTATCGATTGCTTCTGCGGTCACTTCATCTACAGGAGCATTAGTAACGATAACACCACCATAAGCAGATACTGGATCGCAAGCCAGTGCATCCTTCCATGCATCAGCAGGATTTTCCCTCGAAGCAACACCGCATGCATTGTTATGCTTAATAATTACGTATGTAGTTGAAGTAAACTCATCAATAAGATTCAGAGCAGCATCAAGGTCAAGAAGGTTATTATATGATATCTCTTTACCGTGAAGTTTATCGAAAATCTGGTGAGGGTCACCGAAGAATATCCCCTTCTGATGTGGATTTTCACCATAACGTAAAGGATAAGATGAATTTATACTCTCCCTGAAAGCCGGAATACATGATTGTTTGTTAAAATATTTGAATATGGCAGTATCATAATGCGAAGAGGTCTGAAAAGCCTTTGCAGCATAATAACGTCTTTCAGTCACAGATGTAAGGCCTTTCTTTTCCTTAAGTAAACCAAGAAAATCAGGATACTGATCTCTTCCTGAAACTATAAGAACATCATTATAGTTTTTGGCCGCTGCACGTATCAGAGAGATACCTCCAATATCTATCTTTTCAATGATCTCTTCCTCATCACTGACTGATTTTAAAGTTTCTTCAAAAGGGTAAAGATCAACAATAACGAGGTCTATTTCAGGTATCTTGTATTTTGAAAGCTGATCAATGTCTTCACTATTTTCACGGCGGGCCAGTATACCTCCAAATACAGATGGGTGAAGCGTTTTAACTCTGCCACCTAAAATTGAAGGATATGTTGTAATATCTTCAACTTTTACTGCAGGTATATCAAGATTATTTATAAAACTGTACGTACCACCAGTAGAATAGATCTTAATATCTAATTCATGAAGCATTCTGACTATATCGGCTAATCCCTCTTTATAAAAAACTGAAATCAGTGCACTATGTATTCTCTTGTCATTCATTATATGATAATTACGATTGTCTTTGGAAATTCTTTTCAGGCGCTTAAAAATAGATATTTTTTTATTAACCCCAATACATAATAATAATGATTATAAGCTATCAATGATTTTCGTATATTTGACCTCCAATAATAATGTTATTAAAATAATAAAATGTTTTTAAGACTTTTTAAAGAGGGTTTTATATTTGCTGCCAATTCTGTTATTGTTAATAAGTTAAGAACTTTTCTTTCGCTTTTCGGAATTACTATTGGTATTTTTTCAATTATTTCAGTTTTCACAGTATTGGACTGGATGGAAAAGTCGATACACGATTCTATTTCCAGCCTTGGGGAAAATGTGCTATATGTTCATAAATTTCCATGGGGACTGAACTTCGATCAACCCTGGTGGGATCTCATCAAAAGGCCGGTAGTTACAAAAAATGATTACCTGGCTGTTTTGAACAGATCAACAAAAACTGCAACGGCATGCTTTTACGTTATCCAGCCTGAACCGATAAAATTCAGGAAGAATCTCGCACAAGATGCTAATATATGGGCAGTTACGCCCGAATTTGATATTATCAGATCATTTGAAATCGAAAATGGCCGGTATTTTACTCCTGAAGAATCTGCTTCCGGTAAAAATGTCGCAATAGTGGGGGCCGTAATTGCGGAAAAATTATTTGATAAGGCCGATCCTGTAGGCAAACAGATTACAATTTCAGGAAAAAGAACAAATGTCATTGGAGTGTTTAAGAAAGAAGGTAATGGAGGAATTGG
This sequence comes from uncultured Bacteroidales bacterium, assembly GCA_963838215.1. Lineage (GTDB taxonomy): Bacteria > Bacteroidota > Bacteroidia > Bacteroidales > VadinHA17 > LD21. The sequence goes on from CAWIQG010000003.1 coordinate 1,516,065, forward strand.
CGATAACGGAATGGATGATCAAACAGTTGTTCCGTTAAATTTTGGCAAGACCTTCATGAATATGAAAAATAATTTTCTCGATGCCACACTAATGATAAAGGCAAAAGAGGGAGTTTCGGTGCAGGATCTGAGTGATGAGACACTAATGATCTTAAGAGCCTCAAGAAGGCTTCACCCTAATGAAGCAAGTAATTTTTCAATAAACATGGCCAGCATTATTTCACAGAGTTTTAATGGTGTTTTTGCCGGAATTAATATTGGCGGCTGGGTTATCGGAGGTTTTGCAATACTTGTCGGTGGTTTCGGAATAGCTAACATAATGTTTGTCTCCGTCAGGGAAAGAACAAACATTATAGGTATTCAGAAAGCTCTCGGGGCAAAAAGATTCTTTATACTTCAACAGTTCCTTGTTGAGTCAGTTCTTCTTTCAGTAATTGGCGGATTACTGGGAGTATTAATGATATTTATTGCCACTCTTGTTATAAATTACTTGTACGATCTGAATATGTATCTTACAGTAGCCAATGTTTTTCTGGCGGTATTTATTTCCGGAATTATCGGTATAGTGGCAGGATATGCCCCAGCGTATGCGGCAGCTAAAATGAATCCTGTTGAAGCAATAGGCTTTTCATTCTGATACTATCCTATTCTCATCAATCCATTTAGTAAGATTAACGAACTGATCAACAGATAGTTGCTCGGGTCTCAACCCATATTCTTTATAGTCATCCCGCTTCAGGTCAAAAGCCGCTCTGACTGAGTTTCTCAATGTTTTCCTTCGCTGGTTAAAGCATGCTTTCACAACCCTGAAAAACATAACCTCATCACAGTCGAGGTTTTTCACATCATTCCGTATTAATCTGATTACTCCTGATTTTACTTTTGGCGGAGGTGAAAAAACGTTCTCAGGTACAGTAAAAAGATATTCCGTTTTGTAAAATGCCTGAAGCAAAACACTGAGAATACCATAGGTCTTTGACCCGGGTCCGGCACAAATCCTTTCAGCAACCTCTTTCTGCAACATTCCGGTGATCTCAACAACTTTTTCGCGGTGTTTTAAGACCTTAAAAAATATCTGGGTTGAGATATTATAAGGAAAATTCCCGATAATGGCCACCTTTTCAGGAAAATAAGAATCAACATCCATTGAAAGAAAATCGCCTCTTAATATATTATTAAGTTCCGGAAAATGAGTCTGAAGATAATACACCGATTCATTATCTATTTCTATAACCCTGAAATCATTAAACCCTCTCTCCATAAGGCAACCAGTAAGTATTCCCATTCCCGGACCAATCTCCAGTACAGAACTGTAACCTTCGCCTGTAAGAGAATCAGCTATTTTACGGGCTATACCCATATCTTTCAAAAAGTGTTGTCCAAGGTTTTTTTTGGGATGTACTTTACCCATATTCCGGGAGATTAATTAATAGTGAATATCGTCCGAAAAGTATTGGTTTTTAAAGCCCACTCAATTGTCGAACCTAAAATTGTAAAAGATCCCTTCCGAACTTTCTCAGTATTGGTAATTTCAACGATTCAAGAAATGCAATAAAGCTCTTAAGGATGTTATAATATAACGTAACAAACAAGAAGAAGATCATTATCCAGATAGTTATAATATTAAACATAAGAGTTCCGATTTTCAAATTACCAATCTGTTTATAAGGAGCAAAGAAATGAGCCCTTCCGTATTTTGATCCAGGGCGCATGAAAACCGGATCAGCTTTTTGAATCAGTTTATTATTAGCTTCATATATTTTACTGGTAGATAATCTATTAAGTACAATATTTGCGAGATTCTCATTATAATTCTGCCCTCTCATTTTAATGAACTGGGCCTCACCTATCCTGCCTGCAATCTGTTTGTAAAGCGAATCGCGCCTGTATGAGATTAACCGGCTTTTTATTCTGAATGTGGATCTTAAGCTATCAAGAAAGGATTTTGCTTCATCAGCAATAATTTCGTTAAATCCCTGATAGTTCATACCACCAATCCATTTACCCGGGACAATACCAGATAAAGATGAAAGATCATTTATATGAAAATTAATTTTCCTGAGGTTGTTTTCAGAATATCCCCGGTAATCAGGTTCCTTCCCTGCAGAAAGACACTCATCAACTTTGACTTTCAAAGCAGGGACTAGAAATGAGGCGTACCAGTCGTTCTGACTTATTTCCATATCGTAACTGAAAAAAGGCTTTTCAAATTTATTGCTTTTAAACTGTTCAACGCTCATCGCTTCATACGCCCAGCGGGTAACCATAATATCTCCGACGACCGGAACATAAATTTTTTTGCTTATTGATTTATGAAGGTCATCAAATTTTATCATTGCACCTCCGAGAATAAGCTGGGGCACAAGAATAAGAGGGATCAGAATATATATACTGACAGCCGTTCGCATGCCTGCTGAAATATTTAATCCCATTAAATTACCGAAACAGGCTGTTGAGAAAAGAATCAGCCATTCCTGAAAGAGCATACCCCTAACTTCAAGAATTGAATTTGCTATGAGGACAAAGGACAATGATTGAATAGCAGACAAAGTAAAAAGAAAGTTTATTTTAGAGACCAGATAACTTAGTCTGCTCAGGTTCAGGAATTTTTCTCTTTCAAGAATTTTCCTGTCCCTGAATATCTCTTCAGCGCTCACTGTCAGCCCAATAAAGAGAGCAACAATGACTGCCATAAACAGGAATATCGGATAATTCTTATTATTTGCAAAGTTGTAAACTCCGTCCTCGCTGAATTTAGATATATAGCCGAGTATGAATGCCAGCAACGGGGCCTCCAGAAGATTAATGGTCATGTATTGCTGGTCAGCAAATTTCCGGGTAAGGTTTCGCTTAATAAATGTTCTGATCTGATCAGCCTTTTCAGGAACTCTGAAGTTGCTGGGAGGAATTACTGTTTTGGAAGGTTTGTCCCCAAGTACAGGCATCATCTTCTTTTTATATTTCTCGTACCATTCCTTTGGGCTGATCTGTCTCTCTTTGCCGGGGTAACCGGAATTATCAATAACCTTAACTTCAACAATATGCAGAATTTTATCTGTTTCAACATTTCCACAATTCGGACACTCACTTTCGGCAGCATTTGCCTGCGAAGTTTCTGTTTTGAAATAAACCAGGGCCTCAACAGGATCGCCGTCGTATATCATATAGCCACCCTTATCGAGCAGCCATAACCTGTCGAACATCTTGATAATATCTGAAGATGGTTGATGAATTATTGCAAAAACCAGCTTCCCGCTTAATGCCTGATTCCTTAACAAGCTCATCACCTTTTCTGAATCGAAAGAAGATAATCCGGATGTAGGCTCATCAATAAATAATACCACCGGTTCGCGCATAAGTTCAAGACCAATATTAAGCCGCTTCCGCTGACCACCGCTGACCTTTTTATTCATCAGGTCTCCCACCTGCAGATCCTTTATTTCATAAAGCTCAAGATCCTGAAGGACTCTTTCCACGGCGTTTTTTAATTGCTCTTCATTATAATCACCAAAACATAACCTGGCATTAAAATAAAGATTCTGATATACAGTAAGTTCCTCTATCAGCATATCATCCTGGGGAACAAATCCAATAAGTCCTTTAAGCTCTTCTGAATCAGAATTTATATCATAACCATTAATATAAAGGTTCCCTGAAGTGGGCTTAATCTTACCATGGAGTAAATTAAGCATTGTGGTTTTCCCTACACCACTGCCTCCCATAATCCCTATTAGATTGCCCGATTCGACCCTGAAATTCATTTTCTGAAGTCCGTTATCAGAATTCTTGAACCGGAATTCAACATCATGCCCTTCAAAGAATATCTTCTCAGGAAACTTCCTTGAAACGAATTTTTTAAAAATTTTCGAATAGTAGATTGGGTCGATTCCCTGTCCCTTAATATTAACGCCACGGTCAAGCAGATAAGGCCGGCACGCTATAATATCTCTTCCTTTAAAATACAGAACCTGAGGGCCGTCATAAGTAAAAAGAAGTGTTCCTGTACTTTCAATATGTAACACTACCAGATGGCCTTTGAATCCTTTTATTCTTATGTGCCGCCAGTTGTTATAATTTTTATAAATATCGGCTCCTGAAAATTTAGGGTTATCGCTTTCAATAATGAGAATACATTCAGGCGATACATTATCGAACGATCTGCCTATCATGAATGCAGTAGCATTATCATATTCTTTTTTAGAAATATTAAACGTCCTCGAAACAATATCAATAATTGTCTTTTCCTGTTCGGATATCATTCCATCTTCAAACGCGAACTCAATCAGCTGGAGAAAAACGATCATTCTTTCTTCGAGGAACAACCCTTTTTTTATTTGCCGGCAGATATTAGTTATCTGAAATGATATAAGTGAATCCTCATCTGCAAGGTCAGCTTTGTCAACGTTTTTAAGTTCATTATAATAGAATTCAAGATTATTTTCGAAGAGGGCATAATATTCTTCTTCCAGTTCCCTGTTAAGATATCTTCTGAGGTAGCTGCGCAGAATTTTTTTGCCTCTCGATGAAATTCCAGCCGGATTAATGGTTGAAACGATGGCAAAGATGTGAATTAAGGCAAGTAAAACAGATTCCCTCATATAAACCTCAATTAAAAAAAAGACCGCAAAGTCAGATCAGATGCTTTGCGGCCATATATCTGCAAAATAATTATTGTACAATCTGACTTCTTACATCATTAATGACTTTGGTTATGTCCATAATGTTCTGATCGGTAAGGCTTGTGCCAAGGCCATCATAAACTTTCTTGACAGGATCAAGTAATTTTACAAAATCACTTACATTTGGATCTGAAGCATAAGGTTTGGATATTTCAAGAAAAAGTTCAAATGATTTCTTCTGTTCAAGCAATACCTTAGAGATACCGGCAACCTGGTATGCAGCTTCCGAAACATGTGTTGTAAGATACATTCCTTCAACCCATGCACCACCAACTACAAGCAGAGCTAAAGGCTTCTGATCGTTATCACTTAGATATGAATAAGTATCATTAAATGAGCTTGTAAGTATCTTAACCAGTTCATCCCTTTTATCAAAATTCTCTTTTATTTTATTGTATAAATCCTCATTATAAATTTTAGACATATTGAGCTCGTTGGCAAGCGATCTGATCGCATCCATGTAATTAATTACTTGTTGTTGAATATTATAAAGAGTAGCATAGCTCAGATCAGCTCCAAAAACACCAATATTAATAGCTCTTGTTGTGCTGCTGAAATATTTCTTTGTGTTTTCAACCGGGTTTGAGATACCTATTATATACCCGACTTCAAGATCCGTAAGCATTTTGATCACCGCAGCTGATGTTGGCAATGGATATACGTTTGTTTCAATCTGATTATCAATTGCTTTAACATTCTCCAGCTCAACCTTTTTTTGTTGTTTTGCGGCAGCCTTTTCTTTGCACGAAGTAAAACAAGTTAAACTTATTATCAGCATTGGTATTACAACACCTGAAAAAATCTTTTTCATTTTAAGTCAGTTTAAATTTAAAATACTCAATCAAAAACGTCCATAAAAGTAGTAAATTATATTGAGATTAATTAGCGCCCGGAGTTTGTAGTAATTAAATTGCCTAAAGTTTTCATTTTTGTTGTGCAATTCTCAGCAATTTAATTTTTTTTCTATTTCAGGTACTTTGCACTTTATATCGCTTTAGATTATAAAGATTACCTGAAAGCTAATCATTCTGCCTTTCCGCTTTTTTATATATCTTTAAACCCCTGAATTAATATCATATTTTGATGACGTGGAATTTCGATGAACCTGTTAAAAGAGAAGGTACTGACTGTATCAAGTATGATCTCAGGGAGGAGACATTCGGATCAAAAGATGTTATTCCGATGTGGGTAGCAGATATGGATTTTAACACTCCTGATTTTATTGTACAATCCCTTCAGGATCGGCTTGATCATGAGATTTACGGCTATACTTTCCGCCCACAGGATTATTATACTTCAATTACCGGTTGGCTTGAACGCAGACATAGCTGGAAAGTTGAAAAAGAATGGGTTTGCTTCAGTCCTGGAATTGTTCCGGCTCTTAATTTTTGTACTCTTGCATTTACCCGGCCCGGAGATAGTATAATAGTTCAACCACCTGTTTATTTTCCTTTCTTTTCAGCAGTCGAATCGCATGGCCGAAAGCTTATTTATAACAGATTGAAAGAGTATGACGGGAAATGGGTGATGGATTATGATTCGCTGATTTCCGGTATTGAAAGGGAAACAAAAATGATAATAATTTCTAATCCTCATAATCCTGTCGGAAGAGCCTGGACCATTGACGAACTTAACAAGCTTGCAGATATCTGCCTGAAAAACAATATTCTGATCCTCTCCGACGAGATTCATTGCGATCTAGTCTTACCCGGATTCAGTCATACTCCTTTAGCAAAACTTTCGGAAAAAATTGCTGAAAATACTATTACATGCATTGCTCCAAGCAAAACATTTAACCTTGCTGGTCTTTCTACATCATCAGTGATAATTTCAAATCCTGTTTTAAGAAAATCATTTAACAGAATAGTTGAAAACCTTCATGTCGGAAATGGGAATATCTTTGGTACAATAGCTTCGATAGCAGCATATTCAAATGGTCATAAATGGCTCGATTCTTTACTTGACTATATAGATAATAATGTTGACTTCGTGGAAGATTTTTGCAGAAAGATGATCCCCGAAATTATTCCGGTACAACCTGAAGCAACATATATGATATGGCTCGATTGCCGTAAATTTGGTATAACAGGAAAAGAGCTTCAGAGCTTTTTTATAAACAGAGCTGGTGTTGGAATGAATGAGGGCTCAACTTTTGGCCCCGGAGGAGAAGGATTTATGAGGATGAATCTGGCTACCACTCATCAGACAGTAATAAAGGCTATGGAACAGATAGAGAAGGCTGTTTCAACTCTCAGATAAACAGATATATCTAATATTAAATGAAAAACAGAGTAAAGGTCCGGTTAACTCTTGAAGATGGTACGGTCTATCATGGCCGTTCATTCGGATCGCCTGTCGCAGCTGCCGGTGAGGTGGTTTTTAATACTGCAATGACAGGATATCCCGAGAGTTTGACCGATCCATCCTATCGTGGGCAGATTCTTTGTCTTACGTATCCCCTGGTCGGAAACTACGGTGCACCAGGTAAAAGTGAAGAAAACGATCTTTATCGATTCTATGAATCCTCATCTATTCATATCTCAGGCCTGATTGTTTCTGATTATTCCTTTGATTACAGTCACTGGAATGCTACAGAAAGTCTCGATGAGTGGCTGAAAAGAAACAATGTGCCTGGAATTTATGGCATAGATACAAGAGCTCTGACCAAAAGGATCCGCGAAAAGGGAGCCATGCTTGGCAAAGTTGAACCGGAAGGAAGTGAGATCAATTTTTACGACCCGAACAAAGTAAATCTTGTTGCTGAGGTAAGCACACATGAGAAAAAAATTTACGGTTCAGGGAAATATAAGATATTGCTGGTTGACTGCGGTGTTAAATATAACATCATAAGGAATCTTTTAAAACGCGACACAACAATAATCAGAGTCCCCTGGGATTTTGATTTCCTAAAGGAAGAACATGACGGATTATTTCTTTCCAATGGTCCGGGTGATCCAAAAATGTGTGGTACTACAATTAAAAATATAAATAAATCATTTTCTGAGAATGAACCGATATTCGGGATTTGTCTTGGAAATCAGTTGATGGCACTGGCTTCGGGAGCGGATACCTATAAATTGAAATATGGTCACCGGAGCCATAACCAACCGGTTCTTCAGGTCGGAACCAATAAAGCGTATATTACCTCACAAAATCACGGTTTTGCTGTTGATAACAAAACGTTAGGGGAGGAATGGGAACCACTCTTCATTAATATTAATGACCTGACTAATGAAGGGATGAGACATAAAAATAAACCCTTCTTCTCGACTCAATTTCATCCCGAAGCCTCCGGAGGTCCGACAGACACTGATTACCTGTTTGATGTTTTTATTGATAATATAAGAAAATCAAAGAAATAACTGCCCTAAACACTTTTTTTTTGCCTCCCTGCCTCCTGAAGTTGGGTTAATAGATTGCTTAATGATAGCGCATTACATTTCTTTCAGGGGGGAATTTGGGATCTTCAGGTTGGAGAATTTCCGTTTGCCACATGATGCATCATTTTATCTGCCAGTTCAGAAGCCGGTGTGTTTTTAAAGCACTTCATCCTCTTTTCAAAAAGTTCAGCAATCTCTTTGTTACAGAGGTTCCCAATACTCCCTTCATGAACATAATCGGATAAGGAAGTTCTTGAGAACGACGAATTCTTTACCATTTCAGATACAGCCTTATAAGCATCTCTGAATGGTATGCCCTGCCTCACCAGACGGTTTACTTCCTCCGTACTGAAAATATTATTATATAAAGGATTCTCAGTGACATTTTTCCTGATCTTAATGTTATTAAGCATCAAAAGCATAATTTCAATGCATTCCTTAAGTTCTCCGAACGCATCAAATAATAACTGTTTAAGAAGTTGAAGATCTCTGTTGTATCCCGAAGGAAGATTGCTGGTCAGAATTGCGATCTGATTAGGAAGGGTTTGAATAATATTGCATCGTGCCCTTATCAGTTCGAAAACATCCGGATTTCTTTTTTGCGGCATAATGCTTGAACCTGTCACATATTCATCGGGAAAATCGATGAACCTGAATTCAGCACTCATATAAAGACAGGTATCCATCGAAAAACGCGAAAGTGTCTGAGCAACAGAAGCCAGAGCAGAAGCAATGGCCATTTCAATCTTACCCCTGCTGAGGCTCGCATAGGCTGAATTGTAGAGAAGATCATCAAATTCAAGAAGGTTTGTTGTCAGTTTCCGGTTTATTGGCAGTGTAGTTCCGTATCCTGCAGCAGTTCCCAGGGGATTCTGATTATTGAGTGCCCTTGCTCCGGAAAGAAGAAGCACATCGTCGGCCAGACACTCGGCATAAGCTCCAAACCATAATCCAAACGACGAAACCATAGCCGGTTGCAAGTGCGTATAACCCGGCAATAAAACCTCTTTATATTGCTCACTTAATGATTGTAACCTGGTAAAAAGCCTGCGGATCAGGACTGAAAGTTTATCGATCTCCTCCCTTGTATAAAGACGGATATCAACTAAAACCTGATCGTTTCTTGATCGTCCGGTATGAATCTTTCTTCCGGTGGTTCCAAGAATTGAGGACATCTCCTTTTCGATCTGAGAATGGATGTCTTCTACATCATTTTCAATCACTAAACTTCCTTCTTCGTCCCATACAAAAAGAGAGTGAAGAGCTTTTAACAATTCATTTTTCTCGTCTCCCGAAATTAATCCAACGTCATCGAGCATAATTACATGAGCCATTGAACCGATTATATCCCACTTTGTAAGTATCAGATCGGTTTTCCTGTCTTTACCTGCCGTGAATTCGATGATTGCAGGTTCGGGGTTAATACCTTTTTCCCAGAGTTTCATATTAACATTTATTATTTTGATAAGTATTTGATTCCGGTGCTGATGCGGATGAAGCTGAACAGAATCCGCAACATAATCCGGGAAATGATCATAATTATTTTTTCTGGCTTGATTCCACAATAGCCCTGTGAGCCATCAATCTGATTGCATTAATCCTTATAAAGCCTTTACTATCAGTCTGATCAAAACCACCCTCAATATCCATACTCGACAGTTTTTTGTTATATAAAGATGAAGGCGATTCACGTCCTTCAATTATAACATTGCCTTTATAAAGACATAAATGCACGCTGCCATCAATAAGCTCCTGGCTCTTTGTAATAGCGGCCATCAAAAAATCCATTTCAGGACTGAACCAGAAACCATTATAAATAATTTCTGCAAATTTCGGAGTCAGCATGTTAACCAGCCTCATTACTTCCCTGTCCATAGCTATTCCCTCAATATCTTTATGGGCAATATGCAAAACAGTGGCAGCAGGAGTCTCATACACTCCTCTTGATTTTATCCCGACGAACCTGTTCTCTACCATATCCAGGAGACCTATTCCGTTTTTACCGGCAATTTCATTCAAATACACATACATATCATAAGAATCCTCTTTTATTGTTCCATCCTCTTTATTAACAAGTTTGACAGGTATGCCGTTTTTAAAATGAATAACTATACGTGTTTCCTTGTCGGGAGCATCCTGTGGCATCACCATCTTTTCCAGCATGCTCTTATGCAATGTGTACATGGGATCTTCCAGAACTCCAGCTTCATGACTTATATGCATCAGGTTATCATCTTCACTGTAAGGTTTATCGATACTTGCTTTGACAGGAATCTTTTTTTCAGAAGCATATTTTAAAAGATCAGTTCTTCCTTTAAATGTGGCAAGGAACTCTTTATCTTTCCAGGGTGAAATTACTTTAACTCCAGGCATCAATGCATAGTAACAAAGTTCAAATCGTACCTGGTCATTGCCTTTTCCCGTTGCTCCATGAGCAACTGCATTAGCCCCTTCCTGCTTTGCAAGTTCAATCTGCTTTTTGGCTATCAACGGTCTGGCAAGCGCTGTGCCCAGAAGGTACCTGTCTTCATAAATGGCGTTTGCCATAATGGCTTTAAGAACATATTCATCAATGAATTCTCTTTTAAGGTCAGAAATAATCACTTTGGAGGCACCCAGCAATAACGCCTTTTTTCTGCACTCCTCAAAATCATCAGCCTGACCGACATCTGCAACAAATGCAATTACTTCATAATTCTTCTCTATTAACCATTTAAGTATTACCGAAGTATCCAAACCGCCACTGTAGGCGAGAATAACTTTTTCTTTCATTTTCTAAATGTTTTATTTAATATTTGATTTTTGATCTTTTTAACTACTGAGTAAACGGATATATGACTGAGTTACATGTAGTAAAAACTCCCATATCCCGCACCTCACTTTTGTCTTTTTCTTTTGTCTTTTATCTTTTGCTTTTACTTTTTACTTTTAATCTGATCGTGTATTCCTGGAAGAATAATTTCCAGACAAGTATGTACCTGCTGGAGAGTTATTCCATCTCTGGGTATAAGGAGTATCGTATCATCACCGGCAATTGTCCCTGCAATTTCATATCTGCCGGTTCCATCGATAAAAAATGCAGTATTGCTTGCATTTCCGGGAATCGTCCTTATTACCATCAATCCTTTTGCTTCAATAATATCCCGGATTACCGGAACAATATTCAATTTAAACGTTGAATTTGCCGAACTCCTGATATTTTCTGACAAAGAATATTTATAAGCTCCTGCACCGTCGGGAATTCTCCCAACCCCAAGCTGCCTTAAATTGCGGGATAGTGTAGCCTGTGTACAGCTTATCCCTTTCCCTTTCAATCTTTTAAGCAACTCCTCCTGTGTCGGAATGTTTGCTTCTGCAATAATTTTTTCTATCGCCAGAAGCCTTTTTGTTTTTTGCATATTTATACATTTGATCTGCAAATATATTCATTTTTTCACAATTTCAAATCCTAATTAAAAAATTGTGTTATTTTTGAACCTCAAATCCTGACGATGAAAGATGTATTAAAAAAGGTAATTATCCTGGGATCGGGTGCTCTGAAAATCGGGGAAGCAGGTGAGTTTGATTACTCCGGTTCCCAGGCTCTTAAAGCATTAAAAGAGGAAAATGTTAAAACAGTTTTGATAAATCCTAATATTGCAACTGTTCAGACCTCCGAAGATCTGGCTGATAAAATCTATTTCCTACCGGTTACCCCATATTTTGTTGAAAAAGTTATAGCAAAGGAAAAACCTGATGGAATTTTGTTATCCTTTGGCGGGCAGACAGCTTTAAACTGCGGAACAGAGCTGTATATCTCCGGAGTATTTGAGAAATATAATGTGAAAGTACTTGGTACCCCTGTTTCTGCAATTATGGATACAGAGGATAGGGAACTTTTCGTAAAAAAACTGAAGGAGATAGAAATTAATACACCTAGCAGCATAGCTGTGTCGGGAGTAGAAAAAGCTATTGAAGCTGCCGGCAAACTAGGATTTCCGATAATCATCAGGGCAGCATATACCCTGGGTGGTCAGGGAAGTGGGTTTGCTTCAAATGTTGATGAACTCAGGACTCTTGCTTCAAAAGCATTTTCTTATACAAACCAGATCCTCGTCGAAGAATCGCTGAAAGGCTGGAAAGAGGTCGAATATGAAGTTGTAAGAGATAAATATGACAATTGCATCACTGTATGTAATATGGAAAACTTTGATCCTCTTGGTATTCATACCGGTGAAAGCATCGTGGTTGCTCCATCCCAGACTCTTACAAACAGTGAATATCATAAGCTGAGAGAACTTTCAATAAGGATCATAAGGCATATCGGAATAGTAGGTGAATGTAACGTCCAGTTTGCCCTTGCTCCGGATTCTGAAGACTACAGGGTCATCGAAGTGAATGCGCGATTGTCACGGTCCAGTGCGCTCGCTTCAAAAGCTACAGGTTATCCTCTCGCATTCATAGCTGCAAAACTAGGCATGGGATATGGCCTTCATGAACTTAAAAACTCTGTTACAAAAATAACAACTGCCTGCTTTGAACCGGCGCTCGATTATATCGTTTGCAAGATCCCGCGCTGGGACCTGAATAAATTTGAAGGAGTATCGCACCTTATTGGCAGTAGCATGAAAAGTGTCGGAGAGGTAATGGCTATCGGAAGAACTTTTGAAGAGGTCATTCAAAAAGGATTAAGAATGATCGGCCAGGGAATGCATGGTTTTACAGGCAACCGCAATCTTGGATTTGAAGATATTGAAAGAGAACTTGCTGAACCTACAGATATGCGGATCTTTTCAATTGCGGAAGCTCTTGAAATCGGAATGCCGGTCGAAAGAATCTATGAACTTACAAGAATTGATAAATGGTTCCTTTTCAAGCTTAAGAACATTATCAGCATAAAAGATGAGCTTAGTAAATATAATACTTTGGAATCAGTTCCTATTGATTTACTCTCCTCCTCAAAAATAAACGGGTTCAGCGATTTTCAGATTGCCAGGCATGTTTTGAAATCAGGTACAAATGATATCAACGACGACCTTATGAAAGTGAGAAGTTACCGAAAATCCTTAGGAATTATTCCATATATCAAACAAATTGATACCCTTGCTGCCGAATATCCTGCTGTTACAAATTACCTGTACCTGACATACAGTGGTTCGGAACACGACATAATTTGCGAAACAGATAAAAAATCGGTAATTGTTCTTGGATCAGGAGCATACAGGATTGGTTCAAGTGTTGAATTCGACTGGTGCTCTGTAAATGCCATTGATACAATAAAAAAAGAGGGATTCAGATCAATAATGATAAACTACAATCCCGAAACTGTCAGTACCGATTATGATATTTGTGACAGGCTTTACTTCGATGAACTTACTTTTGAGAGGGTGCTAGATATCATTGAACTGGAAGAACCCGGTGGTGTGATCGTATCAGTTGGCGGTCAGATCCCCAATAACCTGGCTATGAGGCTTTATAAAGAAAAAGTGCCTGTGCTCGGCACTTCTCCGGTTTCTATTGACAGGGCTGAAAACAGGCATAAGTTTTCTAAAATGCTCGATGCTCTGAAAGTTGATCAGCCACGCTGGAAAGAGCTCACATCTATTGATGATATTTTTGAATTTGTCGACCGTATCGGATTCCCTGTTCTTATCAGACCTTCTTATGTTTTATCTGGAGCAGCAATGAATGTTGTCTCAAACAAAAATGAACTTTCACATTACCTTGTGCTTGCGGCCCAGGTCTCGAAACAGTATCCGGTTGTTGTTTCTGAGTTTATTGAGAATGCCAAAGAGATCGAGATTGACGCTGTGGCTCGTGACGGGGAAATGATAGCTTATGCCATTAGCGAACATGTGGAATTTGCCGGAGTTCACTCAGGAGATGCAACAATGGTATTTCCGGCACAGAAAATATATTTTGAAACTTCCAGAAGGATCAAACGTGTTTCACGCCAGATTGCCAAAGAACTAAATATTTCAGGACCCTTTAACATACAGTTTCTTGCAAAAGACAATGATATAAAAGTCATTGAATGTAATCTGCGTGCCAGTCGTAGTATGCCATTTGTTTCAAAAGTCCTTAAAACCAACCTTATAGAACTTGCCACAAAAGTGATGCTCGGTGTTCCTGCTGAAATACCAAATAAAACAATATTCGAACTCGATTATGTTGGGGTAAAAGCACCTCAATTCAGCTTTTCGCGTCTTGCCAAGGCCGATCCGGTTCTTGGAGTAGATATGTCATCCACTGGTGAAGTAGGATGCATAGGAGAAGGCTTTTATGAAGCTATACTTAAAGCTATGTTTTCAGTTGGTTACAGGGTTCCGAAAAAGAGCATCCTTCTTTCAACTGGTCCAGCCCGTTCAAAAGTTGAATTACTTAACAGCGCAAAAGCACTTCGTGAAAAAGGACATAAACTTTATGCAACAAGAGGTACTCAGCAATTCCTTAAGAATGCAGGCGTTGAGGCACATGTTGCATACTGGCCCGATGAAAATAAATCGCCAAACACGATTGAGCTTATTAAGTCGCGCGAAGTGGATCTTGTTGTAAACATTCCCAAAGATCTTAGCGCTACTGAGCTTAACAATGACTATACAATAAGAAGAAGCGCAGTGGACTTTAATGTACCTCTTATTACTAATGCACGTCTTGCAAGTGCTTTTATCCTTGCCTTCTGCAGAATGAGTATTGACGACCTGGAAATCAAAAGCTGGGACGAGTATAAGTAGGAAGGGGAGATAGGTTGAAAGGGAGCCTGAGTGACGTAGAGACGAAGAGACGACGAGAAAAACTAAAAATTCAGACAATCAGCATACCGCAAGCCACATACCACGTACCACAAACCAAACCTCTAAAGATTATTATGATAAATATTCGTAAAGCGACATCCGAAGACGCAGATGTAATCATTGATTTCCAGCAGAAAATGGCATGGGAAACTGAAAAGATGACCCTTGTACCTGAGGTAATTGCCAAAGGAGTAAATGCAGTTTTCACTGATCTTTCCCACGGCCAGTACTGGGTTGCGGAAGATACTGGTATAGTTGTAGCCTCTCTGCTGATAACTTATGAATGGAGCGACTGGAGAAATAGAATTGTCTGGTGGATACAATCTGTTTATGTGTTCCCGGCTTTCAGGAGAAAAGGCATTTTCAGATCGATGTATATTCATATAAAAAATGAAGCTGACAGACAGAGCGTTGCAGGACTTCGGCTTTATGTGGAGACAAATAACTCAAGTGCACAGAAAACCTATGAAGCTCTTGGAATGACGGGTAAGCATTATTCAATGTTTGAATGGATGAAGGAATAAGTGATGCACTGGATTCCTGTTATACTGATCTTTCCCTATTTCTTCTTCCTTTTTAAGATTTACATAGGTCTGACTAAAATTAAATCTTTTTATGCTTCGAATGGCCCAACGATTTCTGTATCAGTGATTGTGGCATGCCGTAATGAGCAGAATAATCTCCCAAATCTTCTGAAATGTATTGCAGAACAGGAATTTCCTGTAGAATTGCTTGAGGTAATAATTGTTGATGATAATTCCACCGACAATACATTTAAAATAGCTTCAGGTTTTACCGGAAAAAACAACTTAATTGCTGTTAAAAATAAAGGTACAGGTAAAAAACAGGCTATCAGAACAGGTATTAATTCTTCATCAGGACAACTTATAATCACAACCGATGCCGATTGCCGGATGGGAAAAAGATGGATAAAAACAATTGCCTCGTTTTATGAGAATAAAAGGCCTGAAATGATAATCTGTCCGGTTCAGATTGAACCCCTACCGGGATTTTTCGGAGGGTTCCAGGAACTTGAGTTTCTGAGTCTGCAGGGGATAACCGCAGGTACTGCGGTTTCAGGAGAAGCGACAATGTGCAATGGTGCGAATCTCGCATTTTCCAGGAAAGCATACGTTGATCATTCGGATGATCTGCACGATGAATTAGCTTCAGGAGATGATATTTTCTTATTGCAGAGTCTGAAAAAACAGACCCATTCAAACATATTATGGCTCGAATCGCCTGATGCAACTGTAACAGCAGCTTCATCTCTCACCATCCGGGCGTTTCTTAAACAAAGAAGAAGGTGGGTTTCAAAAGTGAAAGCGTACAATGACAAATTCACAATTTTACTTGGGATTGTAACAATTGTCACAATTATCCTGCTGGTATCCATTCTGATTGCCGGGCTCTTCAATTCAGTATTTCTCCTGGAATTCCTGTTAATATTTATTTTAAAATCAGTCCCCGATTTCCTGATTATTAAGAATACTTCGGTGAGATATGGGAAAAGAAAATTAATGAAATGGTTCCTGCCTGCAGAGTTCGTTTATTCTTTTTACGTTCTTTGTGTGGCAGTCTATTCTTTGATATCCTGCGAAAAACGAGTAAATTTAATTCCCCATTTCTGAAAGGAACTTGATCCTCATTAGCCTTATTTCATCCTCCTCGAACTCATTCCCAAGCTCTTTAATTGCATCTCCGAGCGAGTCAGATTCAGCTTCTTCCCTGAAATATGAATAAATATCGTGCTGGCGCTCCTCATCAATCATCATGTTGATATAATAATCCAGGTTAATCCGGGTTCCTGAATTAACAATAGCTTCTATTTCAGATATCAGTTCTCCCATCTCAAGGCCTTTAGCTTCAGCAATATCCTCGAGTGGCCTTTTCATGTCAATACTCTGTATGATATAAACTTTTATTCCCGATTTATTAACGACCGATTTAACTACCATATCGAGGGGCCGGATTATCTCTTTTTCCTCAACATATTTTTTGACGATCTCAATAAATTCTTCACCATAACGCTGCGCTTTGCCAGCTCCCACGCCTGAAATATTCTGAAGTTCGTCAATGGTTATCGGATACTGGATAGCCATATCTTCGAGTGAAGGATCCTGAAAGATAACAAACGGGGGAACATCTTTCTGCTTTGATATTTTTTTCCGCAGATCTTTCAGGATACTGAACAATTCCTCATCAACTGCAGCTGTCCTTGCACCAAAGGCATTCTCTTCATCTGTCGTATCTGCATAATCGTGATCTTCAGCAAGCATGAAAGAAGTGGGATTTTCCAGGAACTCCATTCCTTTCTGTGTAAGTTTCAAAAGTCCATAGTTCTCAATATCCTTTGTAAGAAATTTGGCTATAAGAGCCTGCCTGATAACCATATTCCAGAATTTCTCATCCTTATCTTCTCCGATTCCGAAAAATTCTAGCTTATGATGTTTGTATGATTTTATTGCCGATGTAACTTTTCCTGAAAGGATATTTGCAATATGATCAGCTTTGAATTTTTCCTTTACAGCCAGAATAGTTTCCAGAACACTTACAACAGCCTCATTACCTTCAAACTGTGCTTTAGGATGCAGACAGTTATCGCAGGCTTCGCAGTTTTCTTTCAGATACTCTTCACCAAAATAATGGAGCAGCAGTTTCCTTCTGCATACAGAGGATTCAGCATATGAAACCGTTTCCAGAAGCAGTTGTTTACCAATTTCCTGTTCGGCAATAGGTTTACCCTGCATGAATTTCTCGAGTTTAAGAATATCGTTATAGCTATAATATGCGATACAATTTCCTTCACCACCATCGCGTCCGGCGCGCCCGGTCTCCTGGTAATACCCCTCAAGGCTTTTAGGTATATCATAGTGGATCACAAACCTTACATCAGGTTTGTCAATTCCCATCCCAAAAGCTATGGTTGCCACAATGATATCGGCCTCCTCCATGAGGAACTTATCCTGATTCAGTGTGCGGGTAGCAGAATCCATTCCGGCATGATACGGAAGAGCTTTAATACCATTAACCTTTAGTACCTCAGCCATTTCCTCGACTTTTTTTCGACTTAGACAATAAATAATACCCGATTTCCCTGAATTGTTTTTAATATATTTAATAATTTCTTTAGTAACATCCTGTTTCGACTTGACTTCATAATAGAGATTTGGCCTGTTAAATGAAGATTTGAATACTTCTGCCTCAAGGATACTCAGGTTTTTCTGAATATCGTGTTGCACTTTTGGTGTTGCCGTTGCTGTAAGGGCTATAATCGGTGATCTGCCAATCATATCAATTATTGGCCGGATTCGTCTGTATTCAGGTCTGAAATCATGACCCCATTCAGAAATACAATGAGCTTCATCGACAGCATAAAATGATATTTCTATATTTTTAAGAAACTCTATATTCTCCTCTTTTGTAAGCGATTCGGGAGCAACATAAAGAAGCTTTGCCTTCCCCGATAAAACATCTTTTTTTACTCTTGTTATCTCCGTCTTTGTAAGGGATGAGTTAAGGAAATGAGCCACATCGTCGTCGGTGCTGAAGTTTCTCATTGCATCAACCTGATTTTTCATAAGGGCAATAAGAGGAGATATTACAATGGCTGTACCCTTCTTCATAACTGCCGGTAACTGATAACAGAGCGATTTTCCCCCTCCAGTTGGCATTAACACGAATGTATCTTTACCAGCCAGAACATTCCTTATTATGGGCTCCTGATTGCCTTTAAAAGTATCAAAACCAAAATACTTCTTTAAGTAATCGTGTATTGTAGAATCATTCAACATAGTTATTCCCCAAATGGTAAAACCGAATAATTGTAAAAAAATTCATTTTACAGTTTATATAAAGTTAATAAATTTCATTATCAAATAATAGTTTTCTTTTAATATTAACAAAAACGATTTTTCAGAAAATAATCGAACCTTCTTGATTATTTTTGATTTTCCCAATCAATAAAATGAGTCAGATATAACCATTAATTCTTCTATTTCAAGGATAATAAATTGATTTTCAAGATATTTAGCAATATTATTATCTGAAGTATAATCTTAATTTCCAGACTTCTTAACTGAAAAAGATTAATATTGTTTTGCAAAATAAGATTTATCATCTTTACAGGCTGATTTAAAACCAATTTATCCGGGTGCTCATGGCAATGTTTTGGAAAAAAGGGAAGAATGGAGATAAAGAAATGTCATTCCTTCAACATCTCGAGGAATTAAGATGGCACATTATCAGGTCAGTTTTAGCTATAGTGTTCTTTATGATAATAGCTTTTATATTTAAAAATATTCTTTTTAATAAAATTATACTTGGTCCCAAAAGCCCTGAATTTATTACAAACAGGTTACTTTGCCAGCTCGGGGAATACCTGAAAACTGCTACATTATGTATTAACACCAAGCCATTAAATCTTATAAACATAAAAATGACGGGCCAGTTTACGACGCACGTAACTGTTGCCATGGTTGCCGGACTGATTCTTGCATTTCCTATAATAACCTGGGAATTCTGGCAATTCTTCAAGCCGGCACTTAAACCAGGCGAGGCAAAGTATGCCAAAGGAGCTGTAACGGCTGCTTCGGGGTTATTCTTCGTTGGAGTTCTCTTCGGATATTTCATGCTGGCACCCCTATCCATACATTTTCTAAGTTCTTATGAAGTTGATCCATCAGTCGTCAATCAGATCAATATCCGTTCATATATAGGCCTTCTGACATCAATCTGTCTGGCTACTGGCCTGGTATTTGAGCTACCGATTATTGCATTCTTTCTTACTAAGATTGGTATTCTTACACCCACCTTCATGAGAAAATACAGGAGACACTCAATTGTGGTTATATTTATTGTTGCAGCAATAATCACTCCGCCTGATATCTTTTCACAGACACTTGTTGCTATTCCCCTCCTGCTTCTGTATGAAGTCAGCATTTTCATTTCCGGCAGGGTAATAAAGCAAAAAGAAAGAGATCGTAATAGTTAAAATGAGGAGGATTATTTCACAAAAATAAAACTTCAAATCAAAATATCCCTGATGAAACTACATACAAAAAACCTCGTAAAAAAATACCACAACAGGACAGTCGTCGACCACGTTTCAGTTGATGTTGAGCAAGGGGAAATTGTCGGATTACTTGGACCGAATGGTGCAGGCAAAACAACAACTTTTTACATGATTGTCGGATTAATAAGACCAAGAGAAGGAAAGATATTTCTGGATGATGAAGAGATAACATCACTTCCTGTTTATAAAAGGGCAAGGAAAGGTATTGGTTATCTTGCACAGGAGGCCTCAGTATTCAGAAACATGTCTGTTGAAGATAATATCCGTGCAGTACTTGAGATGTCTGGATTTCCAAAAGAAGAACAAAAAGAAAGACTTGAAACTCTTTTGAATGAATTTGGACTCCAGAAAATAAGGAAAAGCAAAGGGATTCAGCTCTCCGGTGGTGAAAGAAGACGTACCGAGATAGCAAGAGCCCTTGCACTTAAACCTAAATTTATTTTACTCGATGAGCCCTTCGCCGGTGTTGATCCTATTGCTGTTGAAGACATCCAGGAGATTGTTTCAAAATTAAAGGAAAAAAACATAGGCATTCTGATAACAGATCACAATGTTCATGAGACTCTTTCCATTACCGACCGTGCCTACCTCCTTTTCGAAGGACGAATTCTTAAATCAGGCACATCTTCGCAACTGGCAGATGATGAGCATGTAAGAAAAGTCTATCTTGGGAAGAATTTTGAACTGCGAAGGTAATTCAATCAATTTGATTTGACAATAATTTGTTATACTTTTGCGGGAAATTTCACCGCGGATGTGTCGTAATTGGTAGCCGAGCAAGACTTAGGATCTTGTGTCTTCGTGACGTGGGGGTTCGAGTCCCTTCATCCGCACAAATTTACAAACTGCCCGTAAACTCTTTAATAGTGCGTTTTGGCGGTTTTTTTGACTATGCAATAAACAAAAATTAAAATGAATATCACCAGAGAAAACATCGACGATCTGAATGCAGTTTTGAAAATTAAAATCGAAAAAGCCGATTATATTGATAAGATCGAAAACGTGCTTAAGGATTACAGAAAAAAGGCAAATATCAAAGGATTCCGCCCGGGAATGGTTCCAATCGGCCTTATTAAAAAAATGTACGGCAAAGCTGTCCGGATTGACGAGATCAACAAAGTAGTTACAGAAAATATTCAGAAGTACCTTACTGATGAAAAGATTGAGATCCTTGGAGATCCTCTTCCAAAAGCCGATGAGCAGGAAAAAATTGATTTCGATACGCAGGAGGACTTCACATTCTCATTTGAGGTTGGACTTTCTCCGGTTTTCGATCTGAAGCTGAACAAAAAAAATAAAGTCAGCCAGTACGAAATCATCATTGATGAAAAGATGAAGAACAATTATCTTGATAACTATACACGCCGCTACGGTGAGTTAAGAAAAGCTGACATCACAGAAGAAAAGGATGTAATTAAAGGTAAAATTGAAGCTATTGACAAGGATGGCAAAGTGATACCTGAAGGTCCCTCAGTAGTAGATACTTCAATTGGCATTGATATCATAAAAGATAAAAAAATCGAAAAACAGTTTATAGGGAAAGTTGTTAATGACACGATTGATTTTGACCTGAAAAAAGCTTATCCAAACGACTCTGAAATAGCGGGCATTTTGCATAAAAAAAAGGAAGAGGTTGCAGAAATTAACGGGAACTTCAGGTTTACAATTAATGAAATAAACCGTTTCCATCCTGCTGAATTGGGGAAAGAGCTTTTCGACAAGATATATGGTGAAGGAATTGTGAATTCGCAGGAAGAATTCATGAAGAAAATCGAAGATGAGATCGCTATAAATTTAAAACGTGAAAGCGATTTTAAAATGATGATGGATATTAAAAATCTCGCCATTGAAAAAACCGAATTTCAACTTCCTGAAGAGTTCCTGAAAAAATGGCTTTTGAAAGTTAATGAGAAAACCAGCAAGGAGCAGATCGAAAAAGAATTCGACGCCTTCAGGAAAGATCTTAAATGGCAGCTTATAAGAAACAAAGTTGCTAAAGACAACGAAGTGAAGATCAGTGAAGAAGATCTGCTGAAAGAAGGTGAAAATATAACCAGGGCTCAGTTCCGGCAGTATGGTTTATTCTATGCCACGGAGGAACAAATAACCAATTTTGCAAAAGAGACTCTCAAACGGGAAGATGATGCAAAGAGAATCGCTGATAAAATACTTGAAGAAAAGGTTATCATATTAATGAAGGAACTTCTGAAGATTGAAAATAACAGTGTCACAGTTGAGGAATTCAATAAGCTTTTTGAATAGTAATCAACACATTGCGATGATATATTTTTATTTTATTATCTTTGTTCGTTAATTCTCAAATCATAAAAACATGAATATTCTTGACGATTTTGGAAAATATGCAAAAAGCAAACGTGGAATAAGCAGTCTGAACCTTCACAGGTATGCCTCGATATACGGAAGCTATATATCACCGACAATTATTGAGGAGAGGCAATTAAATGTGGCATCAATGGATGTTTTTTCACGTCTGATGATGGACAGGATCATTTTCCTGGGTTTGCCAATAGATGACTATGTAGCCAATATTATCCAGGCCCAGTTGCTTTATCTCGATTCGGCAGATCCCGGAAAAGATATTCAGATTTATTTCAATACTCCCGGGGGATCAGTTAATGCAGGTCTGGGAATTTACGATACAATGCAGTATATCTCAGCCGATATTGCAACTATCTGTACCGGCATGGCCGCCTCAATGGGTGCTGTTCTGCTTACTGCCGGTAAAAAAGGAAAAAGATCAGCTCTTAAGCATTCAAGGATAATGATCCATCAACCAATGGGAGGAGCTGAAGGACAAGCTTCAGATATAGAGATTACTGTACGTGAAATCGTAAAACTTAAGAAAGAGCTTTACGAAATAATTGCGCTTCATACAGGAAACACACTTGAAAAAGTTGAAAAAGATTCTGACAGAGATTATTGGATGACATCTCAGGAGGCTAAAGACTATGGGATGATTGATGAGATCCTCCAAAAAACACAAAAATAGTGCACTTATGGATAAATGTTCATTTTGCGGCAGAACGAAAAAGGAAGTCAATATGCTGATAGCAGGTCTTGAAGGCCATATCTGCGATCACTGTATTGAACAGGCTCACAGCATAATGAACGAAGAACTTGGCAGTAAAAAAAATCCGGCATTCGACACAATCAATCTTCTTAAGCCCGCCGAAATTAAAAATTTTCTCGATCAATATGTTATTGGTCAGGAAATGGCAAAAAAGATTATTTCAGTGGCTGTATATAATCACTATAAAAGACTTATGCAGAAGCCTGATAGTGAGGATATTGAAATAGAAAAATCAAATATTATTCTTGTCGGTGAAACGGGCACAGGGAAGACTCTTCTGGCAAGGACAGTGGCAAAAATGCTTCATGTTCCTTTTACTATCGTCGACGCAACTGTCCTTACTGAAGCAGGGTATGTTGGTGAAGATATTGAGAGCCTTCTGACACGGCTGCTGCAAAATGCTGATTATGATGTTAAAGCAGCTGAAAAGGGGATTGTTTTTATAGATGAAATAGATAAAATTGCAAGAAAAGGTGATAACCCTTCAATAACCCGCGATGTATCAGGGGAGGGTGTACAACAAGGACTTCTGAAGTTACTTGAAGGCTCAATTGTAAATGTACCACCTCAAGGAGGGCGTAAACATCCTGAACAGAAAATGATCCCTGTTGATACAACAAATATCCTTTTTATCTGTGGAGGCGCTTTTGAGGGAATCGATAAAAAAATAGCTCAGCGATTAAATACTCAGATTGTTGGTTTTGGTGCCTCAAAAATAAGGGACAAAGTAGACAAAGATAACCTGCTTCAATATATAGCTCCACAGGATCTCAGGGCCTATGGGCTCATACCTGAAATTGTCGGAAGGCTACCTATACTTTCCCATTTGAATCCTCTTGACAGGAGAGCTCTCAGAGCAATACTTACTGAACCAAAGAATGCATTAGTGAAACAGTATATCAAGTTGTTCAAAATGGACAATATTGACCTTACATTTGCCGAAGGTGTTCTTGATTATATTGTTGATAAAGCAATTGAATTTAAACTAGGTGCGCGCGGACTAAGATCTATATGTGAGGCCATTATGCTTGACGCTATGTTCGAAATGCCGTCTGTTGACACGAACGAGCTTGAAGTTACAATTGACTATGCGAACAGAAAACTTGAAAGGATAAACCTTAAAGTTCTGAGAGCTTCATAAAAAGGGTCAGGGATTTTTTCAATTAAATTTTATTTCTCCTCTTATATATTCTATAGGTATAATGAATTGCGTTTGTTTCGTTGGAACGAAACTTTTCCTCATCTGAAACTTCCCAAATATTAGGCTCGATCTCAGGAAAATAGATATCAGCAGGAGCTTTTTTATGAACATGGGTAATATAAAGCCGGTCAGCAATTGGCATAAACTGCCGGTAAATGCTACCTCCACCTATAACAAATACTTCTTCTCCCTTCTCACATTTACTTAAAGCCTCATCAATCGAGTAAACAGTTACAGCCCCATCGATCTTTTCATTTAACTTATCAGTCAAAACAATGTTTTTACGACCTGAAAGAGGCTTCTTTGGCAATGATTCCCAGGTCTTTTTCCCCATTACAACGGTATTCCCCATGGTCAATTTCTTGAATCTCTTCATGTCTTCCGGAATGTGCCATAAAAGCTCATTATCCTTTCCGATACCGCAATCTTCAGAAACCGCAACTATTATTGAAATCATACCTTAATTTATTATACTGAAATATCACCTTTAATATGAGGATGAGCAATATAGTCAATCAGGGAAAAATCTTCGTACCTGAACTTCAGAATATCAGTCACATCAGCATTTAATACCATCCCGGGTAACTGATATGGTTCCCGGATTAGCTGAAGTTTAACCTGGTCCAGATGGTTAAGATATATATGCGCATCGCCCAGAGTATGTACAAAATCACCGGGTTTCAGGCCTGTTACCTGTGCAACCATAAGTGTCAAAAGGGAATATGATGCAATATTGAATGGCACTCCAATAAAAATATCGGAACTTCGCTGATAAAGCTGGCACGATAATTTTCCTCCTGCAACATAAAACTGAAACATAATATGACAGGGTGGAAGAGCCATTTTTTCTAATTCACCTACGTTCCATGCACTTACTATATGGCGACGCGAGTCAGGTGATTTTTTTATGGAACTGATCACATTTACCAGCTGATCAATTTTCTTCCCATCGCTTGCCGGCCAGGAGCGCCACTGGCATCCGTAAACAGGGCCCAGATTTCCATCTTTATCGGCCCACTCGTTCCAGATCTTAACTCCATTATCATTCAGGTATCTGGTATTTGTATCTCCTGAAATAAACCAGATCAATTCGTGAATAATAGACTTCAAATGGAGCTTTTTTGTAGTCAGCAGAGGAAATCCCTGTTCAAGATTGAACCTCATCTGATAACCAAATACGCTTATTGTTCCGGTACCGGTCCTGTCTTTTTTCTCAATCCCGGTTTTTAATACATGATCAAGTAGATCAAGATATTGTCTCATTCCTGTTGACCTGGTTTATTATTTAGGTGAAATTTTTGCTGCCCATCCTCCACCGGGTGCCAAGTGAATTTTTATTTTGTCCCCCGATTTAACATCAGTTTTCAGATGTTTATAATCGCCTGCGTATCTGTCGGCATTTATACCGTCCTGGAAAATATCCATGGCATAATCTCCAGAAGGAAGAAAAGAGAGATCAAGGTTCATATCCCTGCTGGTCCAGTCTGTCAATGCTCCCACAAACCATTTTTTTCCTGATCTTCTGGTAAGAAGAAGATAATGTCCAACTTTACCATCGAGACCAATAATATCATCCCAGACAACCGGAATATTTACAATAAAATCGGTAGTTTCCTGTTCCTTCATATAGTTCGAAGGGCTATCTGAAAGCATCTGTAACGGACTCTCGTAAATAACATATAAAGCAACCTGATGTGCTCTTGTTCCCTGGCTTTCTGGACGCGTAAAATTAGGAGAAAAGTTGTTTTTATCCATGTTTATCATGGCACCCGGAGTATAGTCCATCGGACCGGCTACCATCCGTGTAAAAGGAAGTGTAACATCGTGCCCGGGTGTAATATCTTTGCTCCATTTATTGTTTTCCATTCCTTTTACACCTTCACGTGTTAATACATTTGGCCATGTACGACTCAGTCCATCAGGCTTGTAGGCACCATGAAAATCAACCAGCAGATGATGTTCAGCTGCTTTCTTTGCAACTTCGAAGTAGAAGTCAACAACTTTTTGATCATCTCTTTGCATAAAATCGACCTTTACTCCTTTAACTCCCCATTTTTCATATAGGGTAACCGCTTCATCAATCTTATCCCAGAAAGTTTTCCAGACGACCCATAAGATTACTCCAACATGTTTATTTTCAGCATATCTGCAAAGTTCCGGAATATTAATATCCGGTACTGATTCAAGAACTGAACCTGATTTGTACCATCCCTCATCAAGAATAACATATTCAA
This sequence comes from uncultured Bacteroidales bacterium, assembly GCA_963838215.1. Lineage (GTDB taxonomy): Bacteria > Bacteroidota > Bacteroidia > Bacteroidales > VadinHA17 > LD21. Next base: position 1,542,497 of record CAWIQG010000003.1, read on the forward strand.
TACCGTTCTTTGAAGCAAAATCAATATAGTATTTATAGGTATCATTGTTAATACCTGCTCTGAAATCAACACCATATAAATTATTTGCGTTCCACCAGTCCCAGGCTACATGCCCGGGTTTGATCCATTTTGTATCTTCTATCTTACAGGCTGGAGCAAGCTTATATACCAGGTCGCTTTCCAGGAGTTTAACATCGTTAGTTGCAATAACGAAAGCTCTCCAGGGAAATGTCCTTGTGCCGCAGGTTTTTGCAATATAATCTTTAGTACTTGTAACGAGCAGATCACGGTCCCTGGCGAGTGTCTCAATATCAGGATATTTTGCCCAGGTGGCAGATATTTTCCCTGAACCTGCGCCAAGGAGCCACATACCAGGATAATCCTCAATATCAGATTCAGTGATTAGCACATCCACACCATTAGCCTGGAAGAGAGTTGGCAGACTTGCAAGATGTTTATTTACCAAAGTATCGAGTGAAGAATATATGAATGTTCGTTCATTATGTGACATAAAGCTTGTTTCGAGCGGAAACCATGAAAATGTTCCTGAGGGGAACAGGTAATCAGAAATTTCATTTTTTACTATGATATCATCCTTAAAAAATGTCTCAAATCTATATGCCACACCATCATTATAAGCTCTGAATTGCAGCGAGAAACCTGAGTTGAAAGAAATTTCAAGAATATTGCAGTTATTGATAATCTCTGATCTCTTATTTGCCACAACCGGTTTTATTATTTCATTTAAAAGGCTGACTTTAGTTCTTTTTACCTTTTCATTCTCACCAAGAACCTTACCGTTTTCGAGAACCATTGCGATTTTCGGGGAATTGATAATTTCTCTGCCATCAACAGTGGCAGACCATTTTATCTCCGGTCCTACATTTACAGTCAGAGAAATCTTACCATCGGGTGAACTAACCTTATATTCTTTGGCAAATGAATAAAATGGAATAAATACTAATAACAGAGTAAACAATAATGTTCTTTTCATTTCAACCTAAATATAAATTTTTTAAATATTTCAGAAATCAGTTCGGAATTATTTTTTCTTCTTTTTTCTTTTTTCAATCTCATCCCTAACTGCAGCAGCACGTTCGTAATCTTCAGTCTTGACAGCCTCATCTATCATTTTATAAAGCTCCTCATCTGAATAAGAATCATATTTGGTACTTTCCGGTTCAAATAAACTGTCAACTTCATTAGCTGGTGATATTTCAGTATCGGCCGGATTGATTGTTATTCCTGCTTTTTCCAAAATTTCTTCGGTAATGAATATCGGACAGCCAAATCTCAAAGCTATTGCCACAGCATCGGAGGTTCTGCTATCGATTGAATATTCCTTTTCTCCATTATTGCAAACGAGCTTTGAAAAGAAAACTCCCTCTTCAAGTTTATAGATCATGATTTCGATAATAGAAATGTTAAACGCATCTGCAAATTTTTTGAAAAGATCATGAGTTAAGGGGCGCGGCAGATCAAGATTTTCTAGCTTAACTACAATTGCCTGTGCTTCAAACCCTCCGATAATAATAGGTATTCTTCGCTCTCCGTTTTCTTCAATCAATATCAACGCATAAGCTCCAGATTGAGTCTGACTGTAAGATATGCCCACAACCTTTAACTTTACTCTCTTCATATCAATTGTTTAAGTGCCAGACGGATATCACTTTTTTTATTGATCCCAGCAAATATAAAGATAATTGAAGTAACACTTGGGTTAACAATATTCTTTTTTTTTAACAGTTTAAAGAGGAAATCAAATATCCATCTGACTACAACAAACAGGCTTATTACCGATTAATCAACCTGACGTGAGTTCTGCTTTAGCTATTAAAAAATTAACTGTATTGGTTTGTAAATAATCTTATTTGTATATCTTTGCAATCCAAATTTGAATAAAAATCCGAAGGGGCAACCGGAAGTTATATGATAACATTATTATATACGCCTCACGGAGTAACGTAAAAAATATAAAAGATGTACGCAATCGTAGAAATTGCAGGCCAGCAGTTTAAAGTAGAAGAAGGTAAAAAGATTTTTGTTCATCGTCTCGAAGCTGAAGAGGGTAATCAGATTGAATTCAATCAGGTCCTTTTAATAGAGGATGATGGTAAAATCACTATCGGGGAACCTACAATTAAAGATGCTGTTGTTCAGGGAAAGATTCTTGACCATATGAGAGGTGACAAGGTAATCGTTTTCAAAAAGAAGAGAAAAAAAGGTTACAGGATCAAAAACGGACACCGTCAGAACTTAACTCAGGTTGAAATTGTCAGCATAAACGGGAAAGTTTCACACAAAAAAGCAGCTCCTGAAAAAGAAGAGGTTAAAGTAACGAATATTGTTTCAGAAGAACCTGTAAAAGAGAAAATAACAGTGGAGAAAAAGTCAGTTGCAAAAAAACCGGCTGTTAAAAAAGAGGAAGCACCGGCAAAGAAAACTGCTGAGAAAAAAGTTGCAGAAAAGAAACCCGCTGTAAAAAAACCAGCTGCAAAGAAAGCTCCTAAAGAAAAAAAATAATAAAAGAAAAGTAAAAACAAACAAAAATATTTAATTATGGCACACAAGAAAGGAGCAGGAAGCTCGCGTAATGGTCGCGACTCTGAAAGTAAACGACTAGGTGTGAAGCTCTTCGGCGGTCAGGTAGCCAAGGCAGGCAACATCATAGTTCGCCAGAGAGGAACCAAACATAATCCTGGACTTAATGTTGGCCTCGGAAAAGACCACACTCTTTTTGCACTCACCGATGGAGAAGTTGAGTTCAAAAGAAAAAAAGATGATAAAACTTATGTCTCAGTTAAGAGCGTGAAATAGATTAACCGGCATGTTACTTCTCAATATTTCAATTGATTAGTACATATCCAAACCGGTAAATGAATACTTTACAATCTTATATGATTAAGACTCCCGAAATTCTTTTCTGTTACAGGAAAGCATTATCGGGAGTTTTTGATATTTTTACAATAGGCTTCTTCCAGCCTCTTTTTATTAACTCAATTACCTAATATGTTAACAATTAATCTTATCCGCGAAAAAAAAGAATTTATCATTGAACGTCTGAAAGTAAAAAACTTTGAAGCAGAAGAAATAATTGACAGAATTCTTGTTCTCGATTCATCCCGGCGTGAAATACAATCAAAAACTGATATGCTGCAGGGCGAAATGAATCGCATCTCCAAAGAGATCGGCTCCCTCATGAAGGACGGGAAAAGAGATGAAGCTGAGGCTGCCAAGGAAAAAACATATTCGCTGAAAGAAGAGATCAAATCACTTTCCGACAAACTTATTCCTGTTGATAATGACCTGAGAAATGAAATCATCAGGCTGCCTAACCTGCCGCACGAATCTGTTGCTCCAGGACATGGGGCTGACGATAATGTAAAGGTAAAGGAAGGTGGCGTAATGCCTGTTATGGCAGAGAATGCCCTCCCCCACTGGGATCTTATAAAAAAATATGATATTATCGATTTCGAACTTGGCATTAAACTTACAGGAGCGGGTTTCCCGGTTTATAAAGGAAAAGGAGCAAAACTTGAAAGAGCTTTGATCAGTTTCTTTCTTGATGAAGGTGAAAAAGCAGGTTATATTGAAATGATGCCTCCCATAATGGTAAATGAGGATTCCGGTTTTGGAACAGGGCAATTACCTGATAAAGAGGGACAAATGTACCATTCTACTCTCGACAATTTTTATCTTATTCCTACTGCTGAAGTGCCGGTTACAAATATCTACAGGGATGTAATACTTAATGCTGATATCCTTCCGGTTAAGAATATTGCTTATACTCCTTGTTTCAGAAGAGAGGCAGGATCGTGGGGAGCTCATGTAAGAGGGCTGAACCGACTGCATCAGTTTGATAAAGTAGAAATAGTGAGGATTGCACATCCTGATCATTCGTATGAATCTCTCGAAGAAATGGTTGACCATGTTGAAGGACTTGTTTCAAAGCTCGATTTACCATATCGTATACTCAGGCTTTGCGGAGGCGACATGTCCTTTACCTCGGCACTTACTTACGACTTTGAGGTTTGGTCAGCTGCTCAGAAACGCTGGCTTGAAGTGAGTTCCGTTTCAAACTTTGAATCATTCCAGGCTAATCGTTTGAAATGCAGGTTTAAGGAGAAAGGCGACAAACAGACCAGGCTGGCTCATACTCTCAATGGAAGTGCCCTTGCCCTTCCAAGAATTGTTGCTGCCATACTTGAGAACAATCAGACTGAATCAGGAATTAAAATCCCTAAGATGCTGATTCCATATACTGGGTTTGATATAATCAGTTAGACTTCTGCCTGCTTCATCAGGATCCAATAGACTTAAACAGAAGTAAGAATGAAGAACAAACGAATAGCGAATTAAGAAGTAAATTATTTTGAGATCAACATTCGAATGTTCGTTGTTCTTGCTTCAAAAATACTATGGAAAAAACTCGTCAGTCTTATATTTATGCCGGGTTGGCTATTTTCTTCTGGTCAACGATCCCTACAGCTTTTAAGATCAGCCTTGGCGAACTCGACATTCTCCCAATGCTCACAATTGCTGTTCTTATATCAACTCTGGTACTTTTTATAATTATTTTAGCCGGTAAGAAAGCCGATCTCATCAGAAAAACCACAGGAAAAGAGCTTTTAAACTCAGCCATACTAGGATTCATTAATCCATTTGTCTATTATCTCATTCTGCTTAAAGCCTATCAATTGCTTCCGGCACAGGTTGCTCAGCCGCTTAATATGATCTGGCCAATTATCCTGGTTTTCCTTTCAGTTCCAATTCTCCGGCAAAAAATAGAAAAGAAAAGTTTCATAGCTCTCATTATCAGCTTCGCAGGAGTTTGTATTATCTCTTCACAGGGTAATTTTTTTAAACCTGGCCATTCAAATCTTTCAGGTGTGATTCTTGCTACCGGAAGTTCGATTTTCTGGGCATTCTACTTTATATTGAATGTCAAAGACAAAAGGGACGAAGCAGTAAAGCTGCTGCTCAATTTTGTGTTTGGCTCAGTTTTTCTTATCACAGCAATGATTATTAACGGGAAATGGCAAACAGAAATCGGCTTCAAAGGAGCAGCTGCGTCGGTTTATATTGGAATATTTGAAATGGGGATAACATTTTTCTTCTGGTTAAAAGCTCTCAGTCTGGCCTCTACAACAGATAAAGTAAGTAACCTTGTTTACTTAGCTCCGTTTCTTTCTCTTATCTTTGTACACTTTATTCTTCACGAAACCGTTTATTATACAACCCCGGCAGGATTATTGCTGATAATTGCAGGAATAATGATCCAGAATCGGAAATCTGCCAGGTCATAAATAATTATCTTTGACCTTTCAATTAAAAAATTTATAAATGATGAGAATGAAGAAGCTGTTTATCTTACCAGTAATATTTATTACACTGTTTGCTTCGTGCAAGAAGGACAACGTTTCCCCTGAAAGTACGGTCACAGCTGCAATGGCAAGAGATAGTTTATACTATATAATGAAAGACTGGTATTTCTGGTATAATATGCCGGAAGCAACCAGCGTGACAACTGCGAACAAGGGAAATTATCCAGACCCCTTTACGCTTCTGGAAGCTATGAGATATAAAGCTCTCGACAGGTGGAGCTTTGTTGAAGGTTATGATGAATTCAATGCTGAGATGCAGGGAACATTTGTCGGCCATGGCTTTAGTGTTGGTCTTGATGAAGCAGGAAATGCACGTATTGCAATGATCTATAACAATTCACCTTTATATGCTAATGGCGTCCGCAGGGGCTGGATTATTGAACAAATTAACGGAAAGGACCTTGCACCTATAATTGCTGCACAGGATGTCACTGCTTATTCCAATCTGATTGGTGCCAGTGTTGCAGGAATTACTAATGTTTTCCTTTTCAAACTACCCGATGGCACTGAGCAGACAATATCTTCAACAAAGGAGAGTTTCACTATTAACACAGTCCTGCTATGTGATACTCTTCATCTTACAACAGGAGTGACCGGACACCTTGTTTTTGATTCTTTCATTACACCTTCCTCTGACGAACTTGCTACAGCTTTTGCCTTCTTTAAAGCTAATAATATCACAGATCTGATTCTTGATCTGAGATATAATCCGGGGGGTTATCTCGACATTGCACAAACGCTGGCCAGCTATATAGCAGGAGATTCATATCATGGTGACGTGTTTGCCAAACTTACATATAACGATCAAAATCAGAATGCCAACAGTACTTTCCCTTTTGTTACAACACCCTATTCAATGGCTCTTTCCAGACTTGTGGTTATCACTACACGTGGGACAGCTTCAGCCAGTGAAGCAGTTATGAATGGACTTAAGCCCTTTGTTAATGTAATCAGTATAGGTGATACTACAAACGGGAAACCAGTAGGAATGAATGGTTGGGAAATAGCTCAAAAATATTATATGTGGCCCATTACATTTAAAATGGTTAATGCTAGTGGCGATGGAGATTATTTTAGCGGAATCTTTCCTGCAAAGCTTGAACCTGATGATATAACCCACGATTTTAATAACAGGAATGAAGCATGTCTGAACGAGGCAATCTACTATCTGGAAAACGGTTCCGTTTCCAAAAAAAGCCTGTTACAGTATAAACGTTATGCAAGATTTTCTGAAAAGCCCGAATGGATGAGCAATGCTTTTGTATTAAAAAAGTAATACTTTTATTGTATATAATCAAGGAATTTGAAAATCAAACCAAAAGAGAGAATAATCCTGGGAATTGATCCTGGTACCAGTATAACCGGATACGGAGTTATAAAGATTGTCGGTACGACCCCCGAGCTCATAACCATAGGATCGATTGATCTTTCAAAATACGATAATCACTACCTGAAGCTTAAGCAGATTTTCGACAGGACCATCGGCATTATTGATGAGTATCATCCCGATGAACTTGCGATTGAAGCTCCATTCTTCGGTAAAAATGTGCAGTCGATGTTAAAATTAGGCAGAGCACAGGGTGCTGCTATAGCTGCAGCACTTACCCGTTCGTTGCCAATATTTGAATATGCTCCCAGAAAGATTAAAATGTCAATTACCGGACAGGGGGCCGCATCAAAGGAACAGGTGGCCTCAATGTTGATGAATATTTTAAAATTCAGCCTCTCTGAAATAAAACTGGATGCCACCGATGGCCTTGCAGCTGCTTTATGCCATTTTTACCAGACAAACAATCCCGTTCAGGAGAAAGCCTATAACAGCTGGAAGGATTTTATGAATAAAAATCCAAAAAGAGTGAAGTAGCTCAATCTTTGTCAAACCACTGCAAAGGCTAATGCTACCACGCTTACTTTTAATCCTTCAATCTTAAGAAGTTCGTTGGCGCACGATTCAATTGTTGACCCTGTCGTAATAACATCATCCACCAGTAAAATATGTTTGCCTTTGATAATTTCAGGATCCGTGACACTGAAGATACCCTCGACATTAGTCCATCTTTCGTATCGCGACCGTCTGGTCTGAGTAGCGGATACCGTCTTTCTTGCCAGAGAAACTGTATCGACAGGCAAGCCTGTCACATCAGAAATACCCATTGAAATTGAGTCACACTGGTTGAATCCGCGAATACGTTTTTTGGAAGGATGAAGGGGAACCGGAATAATGAGATCAATATCAGCTGTAAACCCTGAAGATCGAAGCGACCGACCATATATTCTGCCAAGTTCATATCCTATCTCCTTTATTCCCTTGTACTTAAGATTATGAATCAGATTTCTTATCCTGCTTCCTTTATTATAAAATGATAATGTAGCTGCTTTTTCTATCAGGCATCTTCCCCAGAAGAGCTGTGCAACGGGATTATTGTTGTCTAAATGATAATTTGATCTGGGAATTACAACATAACATTCAGTACATATAAGTCGCTCATTCCTAAGCAAATGATTGCCACAAGCATAGCAAAGCCTGGGAAAAAGAAGACTTATAAAATCGTCCCACAAATCATATATGTAACTCATGCAGCGAGTTCTGTTTTTCTTTAAAGAATGACTTTGAGGCTGATTTTAGCCGCTATATGTTTAAATTCTTCAACTGAAAACTTAAGCTTTGGGTTTTTGAAATTGATATCTTCCATGGTATCCATTGGAACAAGATGTATATGGGCATGAGGAATCTCAAGTCCCAGTATCGCTATACCGATCCTGTTGCAGGGAATTGCACTTTTTATTGCTATTGCAACTTTTTTTGAGAAAATCATTAACCCTGCCAGTTGATTATCATCCAAATCAAAAATATAATCAGCTTCTCTCTTTGGTACAACCAGCGTATGTCCTTCTTTCAAAGGATTGATGTCGAGAAATGCAAAATAATTTTCATCTTCAGCTATCTTATAGCAAGGAATTTCCCCTTTAATGATTTTTGTAAAAAGAGTTGCCATGATGATTATGAAAATAGTTTATTATAATGAAATGGAAATTATTTCAAAAGGGATTATACCTGATGGTACTTTAATTTGTACTATATCCCCCACTTTTTTTCCTATAAGACCCTGGGCAATAGGAGAGCTGACAGCAATCTTGCCCAATTTGAAGTTTGCTTCACTTTCAGGAACAAGCTGGTATTCCATTATAACATTATTTGTTTTGTTCCTGATCTTCACCCTGTGTAGTATTCTGACAGATGAAATATCAATTTTTGTTTCGTCAATTATTCTTGCCCTGGCAACAATATCCTCAAGCTTTGATATCTTCATCTCAAGCATACCTTGTGTCTCTTTTGCGGCAGCGTACTCAGCATTCTCAGAAAGGTCACCTTTATCCCTGGCATCAGCTATCTGCCTGGAGATCAAAGGTCTCTCTACATTTCTCAACTGATTGAGTTCCTCTTTGAGCTTCTGGAGACCCTCTTCTGTCACATATATAACCTCTGACATTTTTCTCTCTTATATTAAAAAAATAAGAAGAATTCCGGGGTTGCCGGAACTCTTCAAAAACAAATGTATAAAATCTTTTAACAAATTACAAATATAAATCCTGTGAACAAATGTTTTACAGGTGTTTATCCAGAATATCCAATTTTACTTATATTTTCCCTCTGCCTTTTTTGTACTTTTTCTATCTTTTTTTCTTTTTTCCTTATCCCGGGTTGAAGAGGTTTTCTTATTTTGCTTCATACGAGCCCGTACTTCAGGCGTCTGGATATCAAGGGTTCTTTTTTGGGATCTCCTGATTGACTTGTCGTAATCTTTCTTAAGTTTCCTGTCATTAACTTCCTGTTTCTTTTTTGATCTTACCACTGAACGGGGTTCTTTTATTTTTGCTTCTTTCTTCTTTCCAAGAGTTTTTCCGAATAATCTTTTCTCAACATTCCGCGAAGCGTTTTTATGAAAAATCTGGGCATTGCACTGTCCTATTGCCATCATTAAAAAGAACATAAAAAGAAAAAACCTTCTAACAGATAAATTATTCATTTTCAGATATTACAATAAAAGTTTCACAATACCGTTAATTTATAGAGTTAATATTAATTTTGTATTACCAATTTTTTCAGGTGACATCATATTCAAAAATAAGATTTTTTTTAATTACAATCACACTCGCCCTCACCTTAAGTTCGTGTGTAAAAAACAAGAACGATGTGATCCCTGATCCACCTTATGTGAGCTTTATCCTCAACCTGAATGATCCTCAGTTTGTAAGCCTTATTGTCTTTGGCGGTTCTGTCACGATAAATGCCAGTACAAATAATTTCGGTTCAGGTGCAGCAGGCTTTGATGGCAATGGTATTATTGTTTGTAACGGAGGTGATCTGTATTATGCGTACGATCGAACTTGTCCGCAGGATTACGTTGCTAATGGTTCCAGCATAAAAGTTAACATTGATCCGGATAATTCCACAATTGCTGTCTGCCCAAAATGTGGTACAAAATATGCACTTACTGTAGGTGGCACTCCTGCTTCAGGTGTTGGAAGGTATCCACTTAAAAATTACAAGACCAGTTACGATGGAGCAAGTACCGTAACGGTGTGGAACAAATAATAAAATCTTAATATCTGTAGTGATCCGGCTTATAAGGTCCGGTTTCGGGCACTCCTATATAATCCGATTGTTCCTTTGTAAGTTTTGTAAGTTTCACACCAAGCTGGTCGAGGTGCAGACGTGCAACTTCTTCATCGAGATTCTTTGGAAGTCTGTAAACCCCGATTTTATATTTGTTTTTCCAGAGATCGATCTGTGCAAGTGTCTGATTACTGAAGGAGTTGCTCATAACGAATGAAGGATGTCCTGTCGCGCAACCCAGATTTACAAGTCTTCCTTCAGCAAGGATAAAAATTGCATGCCCATCGGGGAAAAGATATTTATCAACCTGTGGTTTAATATTTATTCTTTTTATGCCTTTCATATCGTTCAGCCCATCAACCTGTATCTCATTATCAAAATGACCAATATTACAAACAATTGCCTGATCTTTCATTTTTAGCATATGATCAAGAGTGATAATATCTCTGTTGCCGGTAGCTGTAACATAAATATTCCCTTCTTCAAGCGTGTCTTTAACTGTCTTAACCTCAAAGCCTTCCATAGATGCCTGTAGAGCACATATAGGGTCGATCTCTGTAATTATTACCCTGGCGCCGTAAGATTTCATCGATTTTGCACATCCTTTTCCAACATCACCATACCCGCAAACGACAACTACTTTTCCGGCTATCATTACATCGGTTGCCCTTTTAATCCCATCGGCAAGCGACTCACGGCACCCATAAAGGTTATCGAATTTTGATTTTGTAACAGAATCATTCACATTTATTGCAGGTACAAGTAATTCGTTGTTTTCCATCATTTGATATAGTCTGTGAACTCCTGTCGTCGTCTCTTCGGAAATCCCTTTAAGTTCACTTACAACACGATGCCATTTCCCCGGTTCTTTAACCAGAATATCTTTCAGAGTTGCAAAGATGATTCCTTCTTCCCTGTTGGAAGGTTTCTTATCCAGAATTTCAGGTGTTGTTTCTGCCTTAAAACCCATGTGAACCATAAGTGAAGCATCTCCACCGTCATCGACCAGAAGATTCGGCCCTTTTCCTCCAGAAAATGAGAGTGCCTGTGCCGTGCACCACCAGTATTCTTCAAGAGTCTCACCTTTCCATGCAAAGACAGGAATACCACTGGAAGCGATAGCCGCAGCTGCATGATCCTGTGTAGAGAAAATATTGCAGCTGGCCCATCGTACTTCAGCACCAAGTTCAGCAAGTGTTTCAATCAGCACTGCTGTTTGAATTGTCATGTGAAGGGAGCCGGTAATCCGTGCCCCTTTTAACGGTTTTTCAGAGGAATATTTCTTCCTGATGGCCAATAATCCTGGCATCTCTTTTTCAGCAATTTCGATCTCTCTTCTCCCAAAATCTGCTAGGGATATATCTTTTACTTTATATTGCACTGTTTTAACTGCTGCTTCCATAATTATGATGACTTTTAGTGTGCAAAGATAATAAATATTCTATTACCAATGTTTATGTTAACAACTTCAGGGTTTGCTGTTTATCAAGATTCATTTGTCCAATAAGCTGACTAATATTGTCGAATTTTATCTCATCCCTCAACCTTTTTCTTAAAACTACTAAGATTGTTTTTCCGTAAATGTCTTTATCAAAATCAAGGATATGAACCTCAATACTTCTTGCTCTACTATCTCTATTTACTGTGGGGTTTGAACCGATGCTAAGCATCCCTGTATAAATTATACCTTCGACTTGAACTTCGACTGCGAATACTCCATTACCCGGAATTAGTTTATGCTCAGAATCAGGTTTAATATTAGCAGTAGGAAATCCAATTGAATGTCCAATCTTCCTTCCTTCAATAATTGTTCCACTGAGAGAATATGAATAACCCAGCCAGTTATTTGCTTCATCAAGCCTTCCATTTAACAAAGCGTCGCGGATTAACGAAGAGCTTATCGCCCCCTCTTCTGTATGAAGACCCTGCACTTGTTCAACTTTAAAATTGAGTGATTCGGCGCATTGTTTTATAGTATTAATATCTCCTTCGCCGCTTCTTCCAAAATGGTGATTATAACCAATAACAAGATGCTTAGTTCCAATCTTTCCCACCAGTACATCTTTAATAAAATCACATGCCTTAATCTTACTGAATTTATTATTGAATTCTATTATTATAAGGTGGTCAATACCGGCCTTTTCAAGGAGATACTTCTTTTCATCCATAGTTGTCAGAATAGATAGTTTAATACGATCCGGCTCCAATACCATTCGTGGATGAGGTGAGAAAGTGATAACAACAGACTCTCCTTTCGTCTCTCTTGCACGGGAAACAAGATTATCCAGAAGAACTCTGTGTCCGCTGTGCACTCCGTCAAAAATTCCCATAGTTACGACAGGATCGATCAGATTAAGATTATCATATCCTTCATGAATAATCATATTAGTAGATTATGCCAGCAAAATTAGTAAAGCTCATGGAAATGAAACAGAATATTGATTTTGTTTTCGTACTTTTATGGAAAGATAGCCTGTTTACCTAAAAAAAATGAATCCTGCCAGTTACTATACTTCTGACCCTTGGTTGAAACCATTTACCGGTATCATTAATAGACGTATCGAAAAATGTCTTACAAAGGAAAACCATTTGATTGGAAAAGGTTCTCTTTGTGATTTTGCCATGGGGCATTATTACTATGGCCTGCACCGGAATAACGATTGCTGGGTTTTCAGGGAGTGGGCGCCAAATGCAAAATGTATCTTTGTAAATGGAGTATTTTCCGGGTGGCAGGATATGCAGGAATTTATGATGAAGAGGATCAATCCGAAGGGAGACTGGGAGATAACTCTTCCTTTGGAAGTGCTGAAACATGGAGACCTTTTCAAACTATCAGTTATATGGGAAGGAGGAAAAGGCGAACGCATTCCATCGTATGCAAACCGTGTGGTTCAGGATGATAAAACCAAAATATTCAGCGCTCAGGTATGGCAACCAAAGGAAGAATACAAATGGAATATAATAGATTTTAAAGCGCCAGAGACTGCTCCGGTGATATATGAGGCCCATATCGGGATGTCCACTCAGCTTGAGAAAATTGCAACTTATCGTGAATTCACTGAAAATGTCCTTCCAATAATCATTAAATCGGGATATAATACAATCCAACTAATGGCTATTCAGGAACATCCTTTTTATGGATCATTTGGTTACCATGTTTCCAGCTTTTTTTCAACCTCCTCACGATTCGGAACACCTGAAGATCTGAAAAAACTGGTTGATAAAGCGCATATTGCCGGGCTGAGGGTTATTATGGACCTGGTTCATTCTCATTCAGTTAAGAACGTCAATGAAGGACTCGGTCTTTTTGATGGATCAACAGGGCAGTATTTCCATTCAAATGAAAGAAGAAACCATATAGCATGGGATTCATTATGTTTCGACTATGGGAAAGATAATGTATTGCACTTTCTGCTTTCCAACTGCCGGTACTGGCTAGAAGAGTATAAATTTGACGGATTCAGATTTGATGGTATTACAAGCATGATTTATTATGATCATGGCCTCGGAAAAAATTTTACATCTTATGATGAGTATTTCGATGGTAAACAGGATGAAGATGCGTTGGTCTATCTTTTTCTGGCCAATAAGCTTATTCACAAATATAAGCCTGGTGCGTTGACCATAGCTGAAGAGATGAGCGGGATGCCCGGCCTTGCAGCAGATACTGAAATAAAGGGTTATGGCTTCGACTACCGGTTATCGATGGGAGTTCCTGATTTCTGGATCAAACTTGTAAAAGAGACTTTTGATGAAAACTGGGACATGGAAAAGCTAATGTACGAATTGACACAGCACCGCCCTGAGGAGAAGATCATCTCATATTGCGAATCGCACGATCAGGCACTTGTTGGGGATAAAACATTAATTTTCAGAATGATTGATGCTGAAATGTACTCCGGTATGGAAAAATCCTGTCACAGTATTAAAATTGACCGTGGCATTGCCCTTCATAAAATGATCAGACTTATCACTTTTAGTACATCAGGTGGTGGTTACCTGAACTTTATGGGGAATGAATTTGGTCATCCGGAATGGATTGACTTCCCGCGTGAAGGAAATAACTGGAGCTATAAATATGCCCGTCGCCAGTGGCAACTTGCAGGAAATAAAAATCTTAAATATTACAACCTATCTAAATTCGACAGGCGGATGGTGAAGTTGCACAATGATTATAAAATACTCGATGATCTTTCTGTTAACAAAATATATGTGAATAATACCGATAAGGTAATCGCTTACATGCGAGGTGAGTTACTGTTTGTATTTAACTTCCATCCGACTGTTTCATTTACCGATTATGGAGTACCTGTGAAAGGCAGATTCAAAATTATAATTGATACTGATGATCCTCTTTTCGGTGGTTTCGACAGAATTGACAGAAGTACTGTTTACCTCTCTATAAGAAAAGCTGAAAGGAACATTATTAATGCTCCCTTATATCTTTATCTCTATCTTCCTTCAAGAACTGCCCTGGTTTTTAAAAAAGAACCAGCACGAAAAGCAAATGATATTTAATCAATCCAGCGAAGCAGGTAAAAATCCTGTTTGTGAGGAAGATCTTTATGTTTGGGGTAAATGCGTATACCATAAAAGAAAGAACCTGCTTTTTCCGGTACAAGGTTAGCTCTGTAAAGGCACTTGCCACTTTTGCAACTGATTAACTTAAATTCTTCGCTTGCAACGAATTCATGTTCCCCCTGTTTACTCATGTGGGTAATAATAAATTCCACGCCGACATTTTCTTTTGGGATTTTTTTAACATCAAGTGCTATTTCAGCTTTGTAATCATGTCCTGAATGATAAACATTCTTCCCGGCTCTTTCAAAACTGTAATTAAGAACTTCTATATTATCCCACTCATCTCTCATGGTTTTTTTCCAGGCTGCTATCTCTTTTGCTTTTTCAAAGTTGTTTTCTACAAGGTATTTATTCCGGATAAAGAGCTTGGAATAATATTTTTCATAATAATCGTCTATCATTCTTTTCATGGTAAATTCGGGAGCAATTTTTACCATAGTGTTTTTTATAAGGCTTATCCATTCAACAGATATCCCCTTATCGTTAAGTGAATAATATGCCGGAACTATCTCATATTCAAGCATATTATAAATAGTCTCGGCATCAACATCATCTTGGAGGTCCTGGCTATCGAAAGTTCTTTTCTTTGGTAATGCCCATCCGGCAAAAGCCCTGTAGCCTTCAACCCACCAACCATCAAGAACGCTGAAATGTATTGTTCCATTCATAACTGCTTTTTCACCGCTGGTACCTGAGGCTTCGAGAGGCCTGGTAGGTGTATTTAACCATATATCAACGCCCCTGACCAAGTATTTTGCCATATCAATATCATAATTCTCAAGGAATATAACTTTGCCCGTAAACTGGGGCATCTGCGATATTTCGAAAATTCTTTTAATCAGATCCTGACCTCCCGCGTCGTTGGGATGAGCTTTACCTGCATAAATAAACTGTACCGGTTTCCTGGGATTATTAACTATACGTGCCAGCCTGTCAATATCTCTGAAAAGCAGGGAAGCCCTTTTATATGTTGCAAAACGCCGGGCAAATCCTATTGTAAGAGCTTTTTCATTGAGATGGTTGCTGATATTCAGAAGGGTTCGCGGACTGACATGTTTTTCGATCATATCAGACTGAAGCCGTTTCCTTATATTTGAAAACAAATTCTTTTTAAGGCCAGTTTTGATCTCATAAATCTTTTTATCATCTACACTATATAGTTTTTCCCACAGGTTTCTGTCGGTCTGATCAAAATTGAGGTTTCCAGTCAACTCCTTATATAATTCTCTCCATTCGGGAGCCGTCCAGGTAGGATGATGTACTCCGTTTGTGACATAGCCAATGAAGAGCTCCTCTTTAAGATAGCCTGGCCACAATTTATTAAACATTCCCTGACTGACCTCTCCGTGCAGTTTACTTACACCATTTATCTCCTGTGACATACGCGCAGCCAGAAAACTCATATTGAATTTTTTATCAGAATCGCCTTCACACTGGCCAAGAGCCATTAGTTCATTCCAGGTGATTGATAGACGGCTATGATAATGTGAAATATATTTACGGAGCAAGTCCTCTTCAAAAGCATCATGACCTGCCGGAACAGGTGTATGTGTTGTAAAAAGTGTTGATGATCTTACTGCTTCTAGTGCCTGATTAAACGTAAGATGATGGTCCGCTATCAGACTTCTGAGTCTTTCAAGACTGATAAATGCAGAATGTCCTTCGTTACTGTGATAGAGATCAGGTTTTAATCCCAAAGCCACCAGGGCTCTTATCCCGCCTATGCCTAGGATAAGTTCCTGTCTCAGTCTGTTCTCATTATCTCCTCCATAAAGATAATGAGTAACTGTACGGTCCTCTGGTAAATTATCATCAAAATCTGTATCAAGGAGTACTAATCTGACTTTCCCCACCATGGCTTCCCAGACTCGTATTTTTACGGTTCTTCCCGGCCACACCAGACTAACGGAAAGATGGTTTCCATCTGAATCTTTTACCGCGATGATGGGAAGACGCGAAAACTCTTCAGCTTCATATATTGAAAGCTGTTCTCCTCTTGGCCCAAGTTTTTGTTTGAAATAGCCATATCTGTACAGAAGACCAACACCGGTAATATTCATATTAGAATCGCTAGCTTCCTTAAGATAATCACCTGCCAAAATTCCAAGTCCGCCGGAATAAATTTTCAGGCATGGATGGATGCCAAACTCCATACTGAAGTAAGCAACTGAAGGTATCGCCGGGTCATCAGGGCGATTCATATATTCTCTGAATAGGTTATTAACCTTATTCAGTTCGGCCACAAAATCATCATCATCTTCCAGTACCAGTAGCCTTTTATAATCAATCTTTTCTAGAAGCAACTTAGGATTATGATGGACATCTTCCCATAATGATGGATCCATTCTCCTGAAGATTGATTCAGCCTCTGAGTTCCAAGACCACCACAGGTTATTTGCCAGTTCTTTAAGAGAGGCTAATTTTTCAGGAACATCACTCTGAACATAAATATCTTTCCACACCGGCACCTGATGCGGTTTGCGTATATGAAGACCAGGGGACTCAATAAATTTCACAAATTCCCTTGGTTCTTCTCTTCTTTCGCTGCTGTTCGTCAGGGCCAGTTCGTAGGATTTGAAATAATATTCCACAAGGCTATCCCACATTGCTATTCTTGATATGGCATGAGCTTTCTCCCTGGCTTCTTTTATTTCGGCATCACTTAACCCGACAAACATGGACATGAAATTCCTGATATCATCAATAACTTTATTTTCGTTATCATCAGTTCTCTCAACTATAGATATGCCATTACCGGGATTTTCAAAATAGGTTCTTACCCAAAGGCCGAATCCTGATAATGAAGTAGTAACAGTAGGTATGGAAAACATCAGACTTTCAAGCGGAGTATATCCCCATGGTTCATAGTATGAGGGGAAAACCGAAAGGTCAAATCCGATTAGCAGATCAAAATATGGTATATTAAAAATACCATCATCCCCATTCAGATAGGAAGGAACAAAAATGATCTTTACTTTCGATTTTTGATTATTACTAAGATTATTTGCCGCTATTCTCTGTAAGACCTGATCAGTCTGGGGATAATGCAAATTATGCGTAAGATACCTGTCGCCACCATTGTTGGGTCCATTATTATTCAGTATATCAATTATATCCTGACGTGGTCCCTTATGATATGCAGGCATCAGGATAAAGGCCAGACACTCTTTTTCAATACTGTCCTTTTTATTCAACTCTCCGAGAGAGTTAATAAAAATATCAACCCCCTTATTTCTGAATTCATATCTTCCGCTGTTGACTATCAAAACGCAATCTTCAGTAAGAGAATAGCCAAGTACAGCTTCAGCAACTTTTTTCAGTTTCGCCCTGGCTATATTTCTGATTTCCTGAAACTTGTCAATTGCAGGAACAAAGGAATCTTCGAAACCGTTGGGCGTGACCAGATCAACCTCCTTGCCAAGAAAATGATAACATTCTTTTGAGGTTATTTCGCTTACAGTGGTAAAAACATCTGCTTCGGCAGCTGATATCTTTTCGAGCGATTGCTTTGCCACAACATTAAACTCGCGGGCAACCTGAGCCGGCACATATTCATTCATCTTACCATAGAGCGGACGATTGTTTCCTGCGATACAGCGTCCAAGTACTGTTGCATGAGTTGTGAATGATGTGGCAACCCATGGCGCAAATTTTTTCAGGTATAATATTCCTGTTCCCGTCATCCACTCATGAAACTGAGCAATAATATTATGATGTTCATGATAAAAAGTGGTAAAGCTTTCAATCAGTTTACCGGCAGAATATCCGAAGAGGGCTGGTTCAACATAATCCCATTGCCCGGCTATACTGTCGAGTTTATATGTTTCCCAGAACGCTGCAAAAATCTCATTCTGTTGTCCGAAATATGGAGTAAAATCAATAAGAATGACAATTGGTTTCCCGGCAATATTCCATCTCCCTATTTTCACTCTTAACCCTTCTGAAGCAGCTCTGCTCTTCCATTCAACAAATAACATATCGTCCGGAATAAACTCAGGATTTTTCACATCTTCCCTCCAGACATCGGGCCCGATAAGAACATAATTATCTCCAAGTTCATTTACGATTTTAAGCGCTTTTGTTGAGATTACTGTATGAATGCCTCCCACTTTGTTGCATACTTCCCAACTGGTTTCAAAAATAAATTCAACCTTCATTGTCAGTTTTTTTGTTTCAGATTATTATTCTATTTCTTCCTTCTTTTCACTGAATCGGCAGATTTAGGAGGAGATGTCTTTTTTGTGGTTTTGGCTTTTGCTCCCGGTTGTTTGTCAGCACTTTTTTTACCAGATTCCTTCAATAAAGCTTTGGTTTGTTTTTTTTCAGAGATCCTTGATTCTTCTGCGGATTCTTTCTTTCCATTGACAATTGCTGAGAATTTCGATTCTCTCTTTATGGCAGCCTTTCTAACTGACTTGGTTTTAGCAACTTTCTTTGTCAGTTTCTCAATCTCATCTGTCTGTTTATCGATAATCATATCTTTTTCTATGATCTCTGCACCGAGCCTGAAAATCTGATCCTGCTCAGCAGTATCAGGAAAATATTTTTTCAGCCTTATTTCAAAATCGCTGAGCACATTCATATAATTCATAAATGCATCGTATGGCGTATCATAAGGATTGAAATAAGCGTGAACTGCTCCATCGGAAAAGAACTTTGTTGCCATATAGTAAAAATGATCGCTCGCCTGAAGATATTCCCAGTCACGTTTTATATGTTCATCTTCACATTTATTTACCTTCCCTGCCAAGCTATATAATTTATCAAGAGCCGCAACCTGCAACTCATTTCCTAGCCAGGCGGTTATGTCACGCTCTTCATCAGCCCATGAGATGGCGGAAGGAATGCTGATTGCTGATACAGGTTGTAATAAATCTGCAATCTCAGTGACAGTCATAAACCTGAAAGGTGTTTTCCTAAGAATAGCGCCCGGCATATAATAGAGAAAATCAAATATTCCTGTTTCTTTCCAGTTGTGTTCCCCAAAGGTTTCATAATCGAGAAATATGTTCACCAATTCACTTTTAGGAGCTAGCTTGTTCATCCATGAAGCATATTTATCGGCTGTCAATGGCCATGCATTCCAGTCCCTGTTGGAGAATCGGAAAGCAATATCATCGCTTAATACAAAGTTCCTCAGAAGGACTTTTAGACGAGGATTTATCGAATTACAATACAGGAAGTTGGGACTTTTCCATCCCAACACATGCTTAGCACCCTCTGTCAGTATCGCTTTAAATCCCATATCAGCAACCCAAGATCCGATTATGTCAGAATAAATCAATTCAGTATTACGGAAAGAGGAAGGTTCAACTCCCAGAAACTCTTTGAGCATCTCTTTATGATTTACAATCTGGCGCTCAAATTCACTTCTGCTCTTCAATGAAGCCAGTGAATGCGAATTGGTTTCTGCAAGAAATTCCACCATACCCGTTTCTGCAAGCTTTCTGAAAGAGTCAAGAACCTCAGGGGCATAAAGCCGGAACTGATTTATTGCCAGTCCTGAAAGGGAAAAGGTGACTTTAAATTTCCCTTTGTGCTTCAGAATAAGATCCATAATAATTTTATTTGCAGGAATGTAGCATTTACCTGCCACTTTTCTCATGATTGACTCATTTGAGAAATCATCATAATAGTAATGATCGTGACCCAGGTCGAAAAACCTGTACCGTTTAAGCCTGAAAGGCTGATGAACCTGAAAATATAAGCAAACTGCTTTTTTCCCTGATGCACTCATATCTTAGTACTTAATTGTTCCTGATCACTCTGTAATATATATCCCTGACATGTCTTGCTGAATTATCCCATTTAAGCCTGATAACTTCTTCTTTCCCGTTTTTAATAATCATTTCAGACAAGACAGGATAGTTTAGGATTCCATAAATTGCGTCTGCCATTGCATCAATATCCCAGAAATCTGTTTTCACTGCATGTGTAAGTATCTCGGCAACACCCGATTGTTTACTGATAATAACCGGAACGTTCGATTGCATAGCTTCCAGAGGAGATATACCAAAAGGTTCTGATACTGATGGCATTATGTAAACATCACTCATATCCAGCATGGAAAAAACATCTGTTCCTTTTAGAAATCCTGTAAAATGGAACCTGTCCGTAATCTTCAGTGCAGCAGCTCTTCTTATCATTCTTTCCATCATATCACCCGATCCTGCCATTACAAATCTGACATTGTCCATTACCTTTAATACCTTATAAGCGGCTTCAATAAAATATTCCGGGCCTTTTTGAAGTGTTATACGTCCAAGAAATGTGACTATTTTTTCATCAAAACCTTTTTTAATAATCAGGTTCTCAGAAATATTAACCGGTTCAACAGCATTATAAACAGTTTCAACTTTATCAGGATTGATATTGTATTTGTTTATGACAATGTCCCTGGTAAGGTTACTTACAGTTATTATTTTAGAAGCAGCATCCATTCCATTCTTTTCAATACGATAAACATCGGGATTGACATTCCCTCCGCTTCGATCAAAGTCAGTTGCATGGACATGAATAACCAAGGGTTTCCCCGAAACCTCCTTTGCGGCTATCCCTGCAGGATATGCCAGCCAGTCATGTGCATGGATAATGTCAAATTCATTCTCCTCAGCTATCACTGAAGCTACAATGGCATACTTGTTTATTTCGTCCATCAGGTAATTGTCGTATCTTCCTGAAAAATCGACCCTTCCTTTATTATTTGTATGGATGAAAAGGTTAAAACCGGAGACTTCTGATCTAGTCACTTTCCAGAAATCTTCAGGATCGGTATAAGGAACAATTTTTGATGATACTTCAATTTTTTCAAAAGGCTGTCTGAAACCTTTATAGTAAACCTTTTTGAACGCTACAGGTACCTTGTTTGCACCAATAAGCCTTACCATAGTCTGATCCTCATCACCCCAGGCTTTTGGTACAACAAAGATTACCTCCAAATTATTGAGGGTCGCCATACCTTTTGTCAAACCATAGCTGGCAGTGCCTAATCCTCCTGAGATATGAGGCGGAAATTCCCATCCAAACATTAAAACCCGCATAGCTTACCTATGTTATTGATCTGCATATTTAGTTTCAAGCAATCCGATAATTCTCAGAACTTCACCTACACTCCATGCCTGCGAGATTGCTCCCTGTGGTGAATGAGGAGGATCGCCGTCATGGATTTCTGAAAGTGTACTTATCCCATGTTCACTCATCACCGCTTCCAGTCCAAAAATCAGTTTTTTTACTTTCTGTACTCCCTGCTGACCATATACCTTCAACCATCCTTCACAGAACGGGCCGAACAACCATGGCCAAACAGTGCCCTGATGATAAGCATAATCCCTCTCTTCCTGATTTCCTTTATAAGTACCCTTATAAAATTTATTACCAGGGGAAAGTGTCCTCAGTCCTCTTATAGTAACAAGCTCTTTATCTGCAGTATCCAGAACTTTTTTCATCTGGTCCTTGTCAAGCATAGAATATGGAAGCGAAACAGCGATAACCATATTTGGTCTGACGAAATTATTCTTCCCTTCATCATCGTTAACGTAATCAGCCAAATAACCTGCTTTCTCATCCCAGAATAAGTCAAGAAATGATTTTTTTAATTGGTCAACCAGCTTTTCATATTCCTTAATAAATTTTTTGTCATTTTCCAGCCTGGCCATTTCAAGAGAAAAGCATACAGCATTATACCAGAGAGCATTGACCTCAACCGCATAACCTCTACGCGGTGTAACAGGAATCCCGTTTACTACTGCATCCATCCAGGTAAGAGCTTTGCCTTGGGCATCAGCGTAAATAAGCCCGTTTTCTCTCATACGGATATTAAAAGCTGTGCCGTTTTTATATGCATTCAGAATGGTTTTTGCAGCTGTACCGTATCTCTCCCACCCGTCAGTGCCACCATGCTGAACATATTGCTGTACAGCCCAGAAAAACCATAAAGGGGCATCAACCGAATTAAATGCCGGATTGTCTGAATTCCCCATATTAGGAAATAAACCATCTTTCATCCTATCGACCTGTGTATTCAGAACATCCCTGTAGAGAACCAGCCTGTGGCGGGCCAGAGCTAGTCCCGGAAGCGAAATAAAAGTGTCTCTCCCCCATGCACCAAACCAAGGATATCCGGCAATAATCAGAGTTTTGCCTCCACGCTTTTCAACAAATTGCTGGGCTGCGTTTCTCAGACAATTGATAAAACTGTCCCTTGGAATTTTACCTGAGCCGGTTTTCGTAAACTTCTGCTTAAATCCTGATGTTTCTTCTTCTTTTGTTGATGCAGAAAAAAATATAATATCTCCTCTTTTTGCTTTAATCTCAAAAAAACCCGGAGTAAAAAGATCTTCAGAATAATCATACCCCCTTTTTTGTTCTTCAGGATATTCGACACCTAAATACCAGTCAGGATTATGAATAAATTCGGCTTTTGTGGAAAACTGCATATTCACTGAAGGAAATCCTTCGTACATCTTCGATTTGATCCCGTTTTCAATAAACTCCACCTTTGTATCAGCAGTCATATTGGCATGAGTCAGCTGGTGAATGTTCCGAAAAGCAAGGAATGGACGGAATTGCAGTTTCATAGGCTCCGACGCTTCAAGGATAGTAAACCTCATAAGAAGTTGTTCTTCATAATGAACCAGCAGCCTTTCCTGTTTAAGAATAACTCCGCCAACCCTGTAAGTCCTTGAAGGAATATTATCAACATCATAGTCCTCAATATATTTATGACCTTTAGGACTAAAATAATCTCCTTTGTATTTTCTTATACCGATATTAAAGCTTTTATCATTGTTTACAACTGTAACATCGAGTGAAGAAAGAAGCACAAATCTTTCCCCGCCAAGCTCGTCCACAGGACAAATTAGTAATCCATGATACTTGCGTGTGTTACAACCAACAAGGGTAGTTGAAGAGTAAGAGCCTGCTCTGTTTGTTCTGATCATCTCTCTTCCAAGCGAATACTCAAGGTTTACAACCTGACTCTTTTCGAACTTAATGTAACTCATATAATTACTATTTGTCTGAAATAGAAAAATCAATGTAAGATAACAAAAATATTGAACTCAGCAAAATGACCGCCCTGATGCAAAGAAAATTAATTAAATTTCATTAGAGTATTGCCGGACAAAAAAAAGAATAACTTTGCATTTCAATATTTCAAAATAATTATCAATTAACATTTTACTTAATGAAAAAGAGTCTTTTTCTATACCTGTTCGCAGCATTGATATTTACAGCCTGTAAAAATAATATTGTTCATATCTCAGGTACATTGTTAAATCCTGTAAGCGGAGAATATATTTTTCTTGATGAACTTAAATCAAATGCATTAACATCCGTTGATTCGATGAAGGTTCAGAATGATGGAAAATTTGATTTTAAAAGGGAGGTTAAAACTCCATCCTTTTACCTTCTCAAAATTAATGAAAACAACTTTCTTACTATGCTTTTGGAGCCTGGCCAAAAAATCAGTCTGAATGCACATAACGATTCATTGAATTATCCTGCTTCGATTACCGGATCAAAGGGTACTGAATTGATGGCTGAATATAACGTGACTCTCAGAAAAACAATCAATAAACTTACAGGATTAAGCAGTATTTATAACCAGAATGTTGACAGCCCTAAATTACCGGCCCTTATGGAATCACTTGACAGTATGGCTCAGGGCTATCTGAATGAGATAAACTCTTACACAAAGACTTATATAGATGAAAACCTCAAATCGCTTGTAAGTCTTGTGGCATTATATCAGCAGGTTGCTCCTAATGTCTATGTTCTTAACCCTACAAGAGATCTGAAATATTTTGTTAAGGTTGACTCATCTTTGTCAATCCTTTATCCGGAATATGAACCGGTTACCTCAATGCATGAGCAGGTATTGCAATTGGTTGAAAACATTAAGGATAAAACAATTAATTCTTCCGGTACAGGTGAAGGAGCTGAAGCACCGGAGATATCCCTCCCATCACCGGAAGGGGATACAATCAAACTTTCTTCAACAAGAGGGTCGGTAGTGTTGCTCGATTTTTGGGCTTCTTGGTGCGCTCCCTGCAGACGTGAAAATCCTAATCTCGTAAAAGCTTACGACTTGTATCATAAAAAAGGATTTCAGATTTTCCAGGTGTCGCTTGATAAAACACGGGAAGCCTGGATAAAAGGTATACAGGATGATCAGCTAGGGAAGTGGATCCACGTGAGTGACATTCAATACTGGAATTCAATAGTTGTTCCTCTCTATAAAATTGAATCCATACCTGTCAATTTTCTCCTTAATAAAGAGGGCAGGATAATCGCATCAAATCTGAGAGGCGATCAGCTAGAGACAAAACTGGCTGAACTATTCAATAAATAAATATAAATCTTACTTCAGGAAACTGGTAATCCCATTTTAATGAAACGAATATTATTTCTACTCACTCTGGTTTTAATTTTTTCGGGATGTAAAAACAAAAGCACATTCACTGTGGACGGAGTTATAAAAAACAAAACTGAAAAATATATTCATATCAGCAGGATTGATGTTAATACTCCAATATTGATTGACTCTTCAAAAATCAAAAGAAATGGTAGATTTCATTTCAAGGTCAGGGCTTCTGAACCTGATTTTTACCAGGTAGCCATATATCCATCAAACTTTATTACTCTCCTGGCTGAACCTGGTGAGAAAGTCAAACTTGTTTTTGAAAGTAAAAATCTTTTTGAAAAATACTCTGTCAGCGGATCAACAGGATCGGAAAAGTTGCAGAGGCTCGATATCGTGCTTTCCGATACAAAAAGAAAACTTGATTCATTAAGCACTGTTTATGCTAAAGCTGCAAAAGAGCCCGGATTTGACATGAGGGGACCATCGCTTGAAACAGAGTTTAATGATCTGATTAAGGAGCAGCGAAAGAAGAATATTGAATTTATTATTAACAATATAAATTCTCTTGCTTCAATAAAAGCATTGTATCAGAGGATCAACCCTGAAACTTATGTTCTTTACGAGCCACACGATCTTCAGTATCTTAAAATAGTCACTGATTCACTTACACATCATTATCCAAACTCAAAACATGTTCAGGCTCTTGCACGAGACTTTGAAAAGGAAATGAATCAAATGTACGTTAATCAGATTGAGAAAATAAGCAAAAACATCCCTCCTATAAAACTTGATCCCAACTTAATAAATATTGTGGGTAAGAGGATAGCGCTTTCCTCGCTGAAAGGGAAATATGTGCTTCTGACATTCTGGTCGGTACAATCAAGAGATTGCATTGAGGAAAACCTTCAACTGAAGGAATTATACAAACTTTACAATAAAAAAGGATTTGAGATATATCAGATTAATCTCGATGAAAGCGAATCAGACTGGAAATCAGCCGTCAGATTTGATGAATTACCCTGGATCAGCACAAGGGAAGACGATCCGCTCAATCCAAGAAATGCAATAATCTTCAATGTAAAAAGACTTCCTGCCAACTATCTGTTTGACAAGGAAAATAAGATTGTTGCGTCAGATCTTCATGGCAGATATCTGCAACTGAAACTTGAACAATTGTTTAATAAATAACAATACTCTTTGGCAGAAACCGGAAAAATATATTTTGCTTCCGATTTTCACCTCGGATTACCTGCAGGTTCACACCCCGTAGAAAGAGAAAAAAAGGTAGTTAAGTGGTTAAATTCAGTTGCTGTTGATGCAAAAGAAATATACCTTCTTGGTGATGTGTTTGACTTTTGGTGGGAATATAAACTTGTCGTTCCTCGCGGGTTCACCAGGTTCCTTGGAGCAGCTGCAGAAATAACCGATTCTGGTATCCCGATTCATTTTTTTCCGGGGAACCACGACATGTGGACAGGTGATTATCTTTCAGGGGAATGCGGTTTTATTATTCACACTGTGCCATTTACCACTTCATTCAATGGTAAAAAATTCTATCTCGCCCATGGCGAAGGCCTTGGAACAAGAGATACCGGGTATAAAGTACTTCTTTCAATATTCCGGAACAAAACATTACGGAACATGTATTCAGCTCTCCATCCTTCAATTGGTGTCGGTATCGGACACAGATGGTCATTAAACTCGCGACTTGGGAAGGGTATAACAAAAGAATTTCTGGGTGAAGAAAAAGAAGATCTTATCAGGTATTCACTATCTGTTCTTGAAAAAGATAAAATTGATTACTTCATTTTTGGTCACCGCCATCTGGCAATGACTTATAAACTTCAGCAGGGTGCGGAAATTGTGCTCCTGGGTGACTGGATTAAAAACGGTAGTTACGCTGAATGGAACGGGGAATCGCTTAATTTCAGGATTTTGGTTTAACCGGCCCTGTCTTCAACCTTAACTGTCAATGTATAATAAGAATAAAGGTTATTAACCTTTTCAAACTGGTACACCAGCTTGCTGCCAGATTTCCGGGCCATATCAATTAATCCCATATTCCCGGTGCTGTCTGAAACGATAGTCTGTCCCGAAAGGGATTTTCTGAAGAGCTCTTTGAGACCGACTTTGTCGTACTTATTAATAGTATCAAGTTTTTCTTTCAGATGATCAACTTTTGTATTAAGTACCAGATTGCCGGTTGTAAGAGAGTACACTTTATCCTCAAGCCTTATCATTGCAACAGGCATTCCGAATTGTTCTTCAGGTTCCCTTCCCGGACTATATTTTGCAACATTTTCAAGTATCTCAACGAGAATACTGAACACCCTTTTCCTCAGATTTGATTCGATTTCTTCTTCAGATAGTTTGGCCTCAGTAAAGGAGAGAACTTCTTTCCCCACATCAGATGAAATATGACCCGACCACATCATGTAAATATTGTTCTCAGCCATAAGTCGTTCAAGTTGCGAAACAGATTTACCATGAAAAGGCTGCTCCTTTCTGCCATCATGTATCCCGACACCACCTGAATCCACTGTCTTGCTTAAAACAAAATAAGAGTATTCATCGTCAAGGGCAATAAAATCATAATCGAGCTTATTGCCGGTTTTTTTTGCCATTTCTATCAGGCCCAAACCTGCTCCTCCTTTTTTGCTGAATTCCGCAGTGCTTAGCATTTGCCTGTAAACATTCCTTATCTCTTTTGTTTCCAGATTATTGATCTCCTCCAGCTTCAGCTTAAGATCATCAATACCTGAAGACGGAAGAACATTCCCGGTAGTTACTGTATAACCTGAATCTGTTTTGGAGTAGACAACCAGCGACATGTTGGCATGTTGACTCTTGTTACTGTGCCTCGAAACATTCTGAAGACTTTCCAGCACAAACATAAAAAGCCGTTTCCTTCCGACAAATCCAAAATCAGAATTCTCCATTTCCTTCTCAAGAAGCATGAGAAGTGGAACGGAATTTGCATTTGTCACCACGCCCCTGTATACAAACATCAGGCGTTCTTTCATCATTTTATCGCGAATACGGCGAGTAAGATCCATGCAAAGAAAATCAGCTGGGTGAATAAGATTATAAAAATAGTAAAATTTGATTATTCCACCAACAAAAATTGACAGAGAGTTATTAAGCTGAAATTTTACTGATCCATAAGATTGAGACAAACCAAAGCTGATCCCTTCCACTTCCTGTTCTGCCAGAATTATTAGGCATTTCTTTCAGACTGACAGTGAAAAAGCATTTTTTGCCCGGTGGAAATTTATAATTATTTTTATCTTTCAATAAATGAATTATTTATTTATAACAATCTATTAATCTGCCTATTAATTAAATGCTTAATGTGTTTAATATACAAAGGTATTCAATTCACGACGGTGATGGGGTAAGAACCATTATCTTCTTCAAAGGCTGCACCTTACGTTGTATGTGGTGCAATAATCCTGAAAGTCTGGAATCTTCTCAGTCTATAATGTTTGACAAGAGATTATGCCACCGGTTTGGTAACTGTTTAAAAGCAGGGAACGGTCAGATTACTCTTGAAAACAACAACCTTATTATTAACAGGGAACTTATTTCGGATTCAAATATTTACAGGAATATTTGTCCTTCCAAAGCGCTTATTGTGTGCGGCCAGAAGAAAAGTATTTCACAAATCCTTCAGGAAATTGAAAAAGATATACCTTTCTACATGATAAGCGATGGAGGGGTAACCCTTTCAGGCGGAGAACCTCTTTCTCAGGATATTGAACTTAAAGATTTAATAGTTGAGCTGAAAAAAAGAGAAATTCATGTGTCTGTAGAAACCTCACTACATCTGGGATGGGAGATAATTGAAAATTATCTAGATGTGATTGATGTTTTTCTGGCTGATCTGAAGCATGTCGATGCTGATAAATTTAACAGATACACAGGAGGCGACGCAACTCTTGTAATGAATAATTTTAGAAAGCTGGATGAAGCCGGGAAAAAATTCATTATCCGCGTTCCTGTTATTCCTGAATTTAATTATTCATTCGAGGAATTATACGCTATAATTGATTTTGCTTCCGGATTAAAAAATGCTTCTGAAATTGATTTTATACCGTATCATAAACTGGCAAGGGAAAAATATATGATGCTTGGGAAAGATTATATCTTCGGGAATCACAAAAAAATTGAAAAAACTGAATTAATACCTTATTCGGAATATGCAGAACAGAAGGGCCTTATTGCAAAAATCCTGAATTGATATGATTTACGAGACTAATAGTACCGGTATTACAGAGCGTATCACAAATCTGAAAGTCATGGTTCTTTCAGAGTTGTCGACTATTTGCACTGAACGTGCCAAATATTATACGCAGGTTTATCAGGAATATAAAGACTCTCCTGTCATTCTTAAAAGGGCCTTTGCGCTGGAAAAGACTCTTAAAGCGATGAGTATCTTTATTAATAAAGGTGAACTTATTGTTGGGAACCAATCCTCTAAACTCAGGGCTGCTCCAATTTTCCCTGAATATGTTACCTCCTGGATTTTAAACGAACTTGATGAATTTGACAAACGTCCGGGTGATGCATTCTTTGTCACGGAGGAGCAGAAAAAAGAGCTGAAAGAAATTTGCAGCTGGTGGAAAGGCAAAACCCTGAGCGAAAGAGGCTATTCGCTTATGTCTCCTATAAACCGCGAGATTCACGAATCGGGAATCATAAGAGCAGAAGGGAACCTTACATCAGGTGATGGCCATATTGCAGTAAATTTTGAAAAAATACTTGAAATTGGTCTTGGAGGATATCTTCAGAAGGTAAAATCAATGCAGAAAACGTTTAATGACTCTGACAGAGAATTCCTTAAAAAACAGGACTTTTACAATGCCCTTAAAACTTGTATTGAATCATTTCAAAACTTTATAAGGAGGTTTGAAAGACTTGCATTTGAGTTATCTCAGGAGGAACAAGATCAGATAAGAAAATCAGAACTTCTTAAAATAAGTGAAATATGCCGTAATATTTCTGAAAGTCCTCCTGCCGGATTTTATGAGGCTTTGCAATTGACCTGGTTTGTACAACTGATACTTCAGATTGAAAGCAATGGACATTCTGTTTCACTCGGTAGAATGGATCAATACCTCTACAGGTTCTATAAAAATGATCTGAAACTGGGTAAAATCGATGAAGATTTTGCTTTGGAGCTTCTAGAAAATACCTGGCTGAAACTGCTTTCTGTTAATAAAATCCGATCATGGTCACATACCAGGTATTCAGCAGGCGGACCTCTTTATCAGAATGTTACAATAGGCGGTCAGACGGCTGAGGGGAAAGATGCTGTTAATGAATTAAGCTTCCTTATCCTTGATTCGGTAGGCAGAATGAAACTTACCCAGCCAAATTTATCCGTAAGATTCCATAAGAATATCAGCAATGAGTTTTTGACGAAGTGTATCGATGTAATTGGAAAAGGATTTGGGATGCCTGCCTTCAATAATGATGAGATTGTGATACCGTCGCTTATTGACTTGGGTGTTAAAAAGGATGATGCTTATAATTATTCAGCCATAGGATGTATTGAAATTGCCGTACCGGGTAAATGGGGATACAGATGTACAGGAATGAGTTTTCTCAATTTTATGAGGGTCTTTCTTGCTGCTATGAATAATGGACTGGATACCATGTCGGGAAAAACTTTCCGCCACGGAGCCGGTAATTTTAAGGATTTTGATACCTTCGACGACCTAATGGCGGACTGGAAAGATCAGGTTAAGTTTTATACCAAAGCTTCTGTTGAAATTGACACTGCTGCAGATTTAGCACTCGAAGAACTAGTTCCAGATATTATCTGCTCTGCATTTGTTGATGATTGCATTGCCCGCGGAAAAACAATTAAAGAAGGAGGCTCCGTTTATGACTTTATTTCAGGACTTCAGGTAGGAATCGCTAACCTTGGAAATTCTTTGGCTGCAATAAAAAAACTTGTTTTTGAAGAGGAAACAATAAGTAAAGATATTCTCATCAAAAATCTGAAAAACAATTTTAAAGGGAAAAATGGAGAGAAAGTGCGGCAGTTACTCCTAAATTATGCTCCGAAGTATGGCAATGACGATGATTATGTTGATTTGTTATTATATGAAGCCTACATGTATTTTATTAACGAACTGACTAAATTCCATACTACACGTTTTGGAAGAGGACCTGTCGGATGCAGTTATTATGCAGGCACTTCGAGTATCTCATCCAATGTACCATCAGGTGCCGTAGTCCCAGCCACACCTGATGGGAGAAAAGCTTTTACACCGCTTGCTGAAGGGAGTTCCCCTACTTCCGGAACAGATACTCTTGGGCCGACTGCAGTTTTCAAGTCATTGTCAAAACTTCCCACGAACAAAATTCTGGGAGGAGTCCTTTTAAATCAGAAATTATCTCCAACGTCTTTATCTGATGAAATTCAAAAAAAGAAACTGATCTCAATAATCAGAACATTTTTTGAGACACTTAAGGGATGGCACGTACAATATAATATTGTTTCCAGAGAGACACTTCTGGCTGCAAAAAGGGATCCTGAAAATTATAGGGATCTTGTTGTAAGGGTTGCAGGCTATTCTGCATTTTTCACAACATTATCTCCTGATACTCAGGATGATATTATTTCACGCACAGAACAGACATTATAACATCAAGATAGAAAAATTTCTTTGCAGAGTGGACCTTAGAGGAACTAAACTTTCTAAGGTTTTAAGAATTTCCCATTGCACCAGTCTGTAGCAGTGCACTTTCATATACCCGTATTACTTGATAATAATGCTAATACTCAGGCTTTTTGCGAACATAAATTTGCACAGCAGCGTTATTATTAGAATAAGATCTCCTCTATCCTGCCCAACCATCCCTATCAAGATTACGATAATTTATTGCTTCTGAAATATGTTCGCTGGCGATGTTTTCAGAATCACCCAGATCGGCAATGGTCCTGGCGACTTTCAATATCCTGTCGTAAGCGCGGGCAGAAAGTCCTCTGAGATCCATAGCAGTTTTAAGTAATCGTCCCCCTGATTCATCAAGCTGGCAAAATTTTCGCTGCATTGACGATGACATCTGGGCATTTGAATATACTCCTTTTATAAATTCAAACCGTTTTGCCTGTATAGCCCTGGCTCTTACGACTCTTTCGCGGATTACAGATGAATGTTCGATTTTCCCTGAATCGGATAGCTTGTCATAATTTACAGGAACGACCTCAATATGAATATCTATACGATCAAGCAGAGGACCCGATATCCTGTTCAGATACTTTTGTACCATGCCCGAAGAGCACATGCATTCTTTCTCAGGGTGATTATGAAACCCGCACGGACATGGGTTCATAGAAGCAACAAGCATAAAACTGGCCGGATAATCGACAGTTGATTTTGCTCTTGAGATAGTAATTACCCTGTCTTCAAGGGGTTGTCGCATGACTTCCAGAACTGTCCTTTTGAATTCAGGTAATTCGTCAAGAAACAGCACACCGTTATGTCCGAGTGATATCTCGCCTGGTTGAGGAAATGTACCTCCGCCAACCAGGGCAACATCTGAGATTGTGTGGTGAGGACTCCGGAACGGCCGCTTAGTCATAAGAGCGGTATGGTCATCAATCTTGCCGGCAACTGAATGAATTTTTGTTGTTTCAAGTGCCTCTTCAAGTGTGAGGGGCGGTATTATCGTAGGTAATCTCTTTGCCAGCATAGTTTTACCT
Source organism: uncultured Bacteroidales bacterium (assembly GCA_963838215.1). Lineage (GTDB taxonomy): Bacteria > Bacteroidota > Bacteroidia > Bacteroidales > VadinHA17 > LD21. The sequence continues at coordinate 1,575,160 of CAWIQG010000003.1, forward strand.
GCTCCTGGAGGACCTATCATGATAATATTATGCCCACCTGCAGCTGCTACTTCAAGTGCCCGCTTAACATTCTCCTGTCCCCGGACATCTGAAAAATCTACATCATACTTGTTTGCTTCACTGGCAAAAATCTCCATCAGATCAACGGTAACAGGAATGAACTTTCTTGTTCCATTAAAGAAATCTACAACATTACCAAGATTTTCCATTCCATATACGTCAATCCCTCCAACGACTGCAGCCTCACGGGCATTTTTAACAGGAACTATCACTCCTTTAAAACCCTCATCCCTTGCCCTTAATGCTATTGGAAGCACTCCCTTTACCGGTTGAAGAGTGCCGTCAAGCGACAATTCTCCCATCAGAACATACGATTCAATCTCTTCTTTTGATACTTTTTCATCAGCCGCAAGGATTCCCAGAGCCAGGGGCAGGTCATATGAAGATCCTTCCTTCCGGATATCAGCCGGGGCCATATTTATAACTACCTGTTTACCGGGCCAATGGAAATTCAGGGCCCTCAAAGCAGATTCGATTCTCTGCTGGCTCTCCTTCACTGCAACATCAGGCAGCCCGACAAGAAAAAAACGGATACCCCGCGACACATTAACTTCGATTGTTACGGTCACTGCATCAATACCGGTAACGGCACTGGCAAATGTTCTTATCAGCATATTTACAAGTTTACTGGCACATTAGGAAACGCAGTATCAAATATAAATTAATTCAGGATAAAAGACAAAAGGAAAAAGATAAAAGATATAAGCCAGATAGTAAATAACGTAGAATTTGATAATAAAAGTTCCGATACCTCGAGAATGGGGTGGGTTTTATTATCTTTACATGAGAGGTCCTGTATTGTTAAGTGTGCCTTAAAAAGAACATATCTGTGCCTTATGTTTTCAAATGATGAAACATACTAATAATGTAAATCATAAAACGTGGAAAAAAGATCAGGATTATCAGAAAGCAGAAGAAATTTGCTGAAAGGGCTGGCAGCGCTTCCATTTATTGGCAGCTTTTCGATAACATCTGCAGTTGCCCGTATTTTATCAAAAGACCAGGGCTACCTTACCGAAGAGGCAAAAGCGTCATTAGAAAACCTGAAAGGTGTACTTCCAAAAGGAAAGATTGGAAAACATGAGATCAGCAGGCTTGTAATAGGATGCAATCCTATGGGAGGATGGTCACATTCCAGAGATCTATCATATGTCGGACAACTTAGCAAGCATTGGTATACCGACACAAAAATGAAGGAAACATGGGCTATTGCCGAACAGGCCGGTATTAATTTTTGTAATCTTGTAGAATTTCAATACAAGGCATTTAATGAGTACAAAAAGGAAACAGGAAGCAAAATGCTGAACAATTGCCAATGCTCTATCGGTCAGCCAAATAACAGGCTGGCTCCTGTTAAGAAGGCTGTTGACAATGGAGCCGATTTTATTTATATTCAGGGTGAGAACGTTGACGAACTGGCTAAAACCAATGCAATTGATGTTTTGCTTAAGACTGTCGATTATATTCGTAGCCAAGGGCTTATTGCGGGAGTCGGGGCTCATTCAATAAAGAGTATTCAGGCTTCTTTAAACATAGACGTTAAACCTGATTTTTACTTCAAAACTTTCCACCACGATAAATATTGGTCAGCTACTCCCCCTGAATACAGGAAGGAATATCCGAATTATCCGTCATCACCCATAACAGATCGTAATCAGTGGAATGATAATATGTGGGATCAGTTTTATGAGCAGACCATTGAAACCTTCAAAACCATTAATGTCCCGTTCTTTGGCTTCAAAGTGTTGGCAGCAGGTTCAATACAGCCTGCAAACGGAATCCGCTGGGCCTATGAGAATGGAGCTGATTTTATATGTCTTGGCATGTATGATTTCCAGGTAATTGATGATGTTAATGCAACCATTGATATATTAGGAAGTCTGGGAAAACGTGAGAGGCCCTGGTATTCATAATTTGGGTATTGATTATTAAGAAAATCCCGGCCAGATATTAAACTGACCGGGATTTATTGTTTTTATACTGCCTGGTAATTTCTGAAGATTAACAATCCTAAATAAGGATCTGTCTTGCATAATGTACGCAGGTTTTAACCTCTTTCACTGCATTTGACCATGGCTTAATATCATATTCCAGCTCAATGTCGCAGAATATTGGCCATCCGTTCTTTTTTACCAGCAGAAGTATATCCTCAATAGGACATTCTCCCTGCCCCCATACCTGATTTGTATTGGCCGGATCAGTATTTGGACCTGTCTTGTCTTTGACGTGTACACTGACAATACGATCGTGATACTTTTCAATTATCGTGTTCGGATGTCTCCCTGTCGAACCAAAAAAGTGTCCTGAGTCAAAATTGAACATGACTGCAGGTGAAACAGCCATGAAAGGATCGTAGCTGAAACCAGGTGTTGCAAACTGCATGTGAGTGTGGAAGATTGCATAGAGGCCATTCTTTTCTGCAAAAGGAGCAAGCCTCTTCACGGCTTCCATACCAAGTTCTTCAGTTACACCTTTGGCTCCCATAGCTTTAGCGGCTTTGAAGGCATAATCAATTTCCTCATCTGAAAACCTGGCAGGAGAGAATTTTACAATATGAATTTTTATACCGGCTGTATCGAACATTTTTCGAACATCATCAAATTTTGACATTGGCAATGACAGCCGCCATGCTTTCATTTCCTGATTATACTTTTCAATTGCAGCTTTCTGTTCTGCAGTAAATTCCGGCATTTTGAAACCACCTGCGGGAGGAGTTGCGGGCGGAGCTCCTGCCGGAGGTTTGGGAGGTGCCGGAGGAGCACTAAACATTGCCATCATAGGATTTTTCGGCGCTCCAAGGTACTCTTCCAAATCATTGCTCATCAATTCAATCGAGCTGATACCTGCCTCTTTGCAATATTTAATTATGTTTTCTACTCCACCGGGCATACTGCGCCAGCTATAAGTAATAGTACCCATCTGAATACCACCAAAACTTGAATTAGATACTGTTCCTGGTTGATCCTGAGTAACAGATTTGCTTTTGCCGAGTAAGTTTATCGGAATCATAGAAAAAGCTGCCGCTGTTGCTGTGGTCCCTAAAAAGCTTCGCCTTGACAGGCTTTTGCTCTTAGGATCTTTCCCGTTAATATTTTCCTGACCCATAATAGTGAATTTTTGTTTTTAGAAAAGAGTAAGAGGTTATAAATTTACACTAAATATTACTTCTTATCTATATAATCGCATTACAATTATGAGTGTTTATTGATTTTTAACACAACTGTGAAAAGTTCTTGAGAGAACTTGCAGTGGAGAACTGAACAAAAAGGAAACCCAGATTTATTTGATTCCGGGTCAAAAGATTAATAGTTCAGAATAACTTAAATAGCCGTTCCACCTCTCTCGCCTGTACGAATCCTTATGCACTCCTGAAGGGGAGTGATGAATATCTTTCCGTCACCCACTGACCCTGCTCCGTTTGTTCGTGCAGCTTTCAGTATTGCATCAACTGTAATATCGACAAACGCATCGTTGACACCAATTTCAATTTTGATTTTAGGGATCAGATCTGGAATAATGATCTGTCCCCTGTACATCTCTTCAATTCTTTGCTGCCCATGTCCTGAAACACGGCTGACAGTTATTCTTTTAATATCAGCTTCAATAAGTGCCTCACGTACTTTGTCAAGCTGAACTTCCCTGATAATTGCAGTTATAAGTTTCATTGTTAATTATTTAACAGATAATTTTTTAACTCGGATTTAACATTCCATATCCTCTTTCGCCATGATATGATCTGTCGAGACCTGCCATTTCATCATCCTCTGTTGCTTTAAACTTAATAAATTTATTCAGAGTAAAGATTATAATAAAAGTCATTAATGAAGCATAAACAATGGCGATGGACACAGCGATGGCCTGTATGCCAAACTGGTTCCATACTGTCCAGATTCCAACTGCTGCTGTTGCAGCGTCACTCATCCATGAATGACGAATGAAGAATGTAAGAAGAAGTGCTCCGACAATTCCGCCTATACCATGAATGCCAAAAGCATCAAGACTATCATCATATCCAAGCTTGTTCTTCAGCTGAATTCCCATATAGCAGATTAATGAAGCAAAAAGACCGAGAATCATCGCTCCATAAGGCTGAACAACCCCAGCAGCTGGCGTTACAGCAACTAATCCAGCCAGAATTCCGGAGGCAAAACCTAGTGCTGTAGCCTTCCCCTGGTGAAAACTTTCAATAAGTATCCACGAAAGAGCGCCGGTAGCTGCCGCAACCTGGGTGGCAGTAAGCGCCTGTGCTGTACTGAGTCCGCTCGAAACGCTGCTTCCGGCATTAAACCCGAACCATCCAACCCATAGAAGACCTGCACCTAACATAGTGATAACCATATTATTCGGACGAATTACCTGGTAGGGATATCCTCTACGGGCGCCAAGATACAATGCAGCTACCAGACCACTCACTCCGGCAGAAATATGAACAACTGTTCCTCCTGCAAAATCTATTGCCCCCCTGGCTCCAAGATGATATAAGAACCCGTCGGTGCTCCAAACCCAGTGGCAAATGGGATTATAAACCAGCAGACTCCAGATAGCAATAAAGAAACAATAGGCTTTAAAGTTGACCCTTTCAGCAAATGCTCCGGCAATAAGAGCAGGAGTTATAATTGCAAACTTGCCCTGGAACATTGTAAATACATATTCAGGAATCCCTGGAGCCATAATTTTTGTGTCGATTCCTTTTAAGAAAAAATAGTCTTTGTTCCATCCGAACCAGCCTCCTAAAATATTTCCTCCGAAACTCATACTATAACCCACGACTACCCATAGTACACTTATTATACCCATCGCAACAAAACTATGCATAATAGTTCCAAGCACATTTTTTGATCTTACCAATCCACCATAAAACATTGCAAGTCCTGGAATCATGAGCAAGACAAGAGCTGTAGATGTCAACATCCACGCGGTTGCTCCGGAATCAATTTGAGTTCCATCTGCAGCAAATAAACCTGTACTACTAATAAAAATTAATAATAGGATTAACAGGGATCTTTTTCCAAAAACTTTCATCAGTCAAAAATTTAACATAAAACCAAAAAAAGATATATAATGATGCAAACATATTTCTTTTTAGGGGGTAATTCAAATATTTTATATATTATTTTGCTTTGAACTCTATTTATTTAGGGGTATATCAAGTAATATATTATATATTTATACTAATATACCCCTTGTTTTATAGGGTATAATCAAATAATTTGTAATATTTCTAAATTATTATTGATTTTCTGAAAAATGGGGAACCAGGGATATTAAAAATATATGAGAGTTTAATATGTGGTATATTCCCCATAAAAACCGCACAGGAAAAAATGATGATAGTAAATAGGAGTTTCAATAGGCATGTGTCATTACCACAGTGCAATGATTTACCGGATGATAAGTACCTGTTAAAGAAAATTCTTATCAAGGAATTCCTGGAATTTCTCCTTATACTGGTCACTCACCGGAATATATTCTTTCCCAAATACTATCCTGCTGCGTTCAATTGTATCGATTTTTTCAAGATTGACAATAAAAGAGCGGTGTACTCGCATAAATTTATTACCGGGAAGTTTCGATTCCAGAAGTTTCAGCGACGTCAGAGAGAGAACAGGTTTAACCGAACTCTGGGTATAAACTTTTACATAATCTTTTAGTCCTTCAATATAAAGTATATCGTTGAAATTTATCCTTTTTATCTTATAATCTGATTTGAGAAACAGGAATTCATTGTTAACATCCACTCTTGCAGGAGCTTTCTGTTCAAGCCGAAGCAATTTTTGAACTTTATGTAGAGCTGTTAAAAACTCTTCATAGCTGAAAGGTTTCAACAAATAATCTACAATTTCAAGCTTGTATCCTTCCAGGGCATATTTTTCAAAAGCGGTGGTAAAAATTACTTTGGGCCCTTTTTCCATAAGTCTTGTAAACTCAATTCCAGAGAGATCGGGCATTTGAATATCTATAAAAATCAGGTCCACCCTGGCATCACTCAGAAATTCAGATGCATCAAGCGGATTATCAAATTTCCCCAAAAGCTTTAATCCGGGAGTTTTTTCAATATACCCTGTAACAAGCTGTAATGCAAGAGGTTCGTCATCGATAGCAATAGTGGTTATCATTAAGCAAAATTAATATAGAGGAGTACCTCAAATGCCATGTCCGTTTTATTGATCTTTAATTCATGCTTCCCCGGGAATATGAGGCTCAGTCTTTTGCGGACATTTTCTAGTCCTATACCCGAATGACTGTTTTCATTATCTTCTCTTGCCTTAAACAAACTGTTCGCACATCGGAAAGTTATTGAGTCTTTATTTGCAAGCATACTTATATCAATAAAGGATCTTTCCCTGTAACTTATACCATGTTTAAAAGCATTTTCTATAAATGGAATAAAGAGCAGGGGTGGAATATTAATATCCTCATATTTTACGGGAAAGGATACGGTAAGGCTGATCTTATCGCTCATCCTGAGCTTCATCAGATCGATATAGTTATTCATAAAGTCAATCTCATTACTCAGTCGCGTATTCCCCTGTTCCGACTCATACAGCAGATATCTCATTAATTTTGAAAGCTTTAAAACTGCTTCACGGGAATCTTCAGCATTAATGCTTATCAGAGAATAAATATTATTCAGGGTATTAAAGAAAAAATGAGGACTGACCTGATTTTTAAGGAATGCCAACTCAGAATTCAGTTTCTCCCTTTCAAGCTCTTTCTGCAGTTTTTCGGTTTGTGAATGACGCTCAAGGACTCTCAGTCCGACAGAGAAAAAGATCAAAAATAAAGAGGTGAAAGCATAGTTAAAGAAATGTATCTGCCGAAAGGGAGGATGTCCGAAATTTAATTCAGGTGCAGGCGGTCCGGGCATTCTTCCTTTCTCTTCCTGCTTTTTGACACTTTCAGTATTAGTATCACGTGGATAATGTCTGAAAACCATTTCATTTGAAGCATCTGAAACAAAATAGAAGAAAACCAAAAGTATAACTACGGATATAAAATATTTGTGTCTTCTCCTCTCAAAGAAGAATTTCGGCACTAATACGAGATAGTTGACATAAAATATTATACCGTTAATTATGTTACCGATATAATATAGCCAGATAAAATCATTGCCAACCTTCCACCTTTGAAAAAAGTACAGCGGCAAACCGAGGAGAATGGTCCAGGCAAGAAGATGCAGGAAAACTCTGATTGTATTTCCTGTGAAAAAGTTTTTCATGAAGTTAAAAGTATAACAAATTAAGGTGAATTCTTCTTAAAATCATAGGATTTCATCTGTTTCCTAATCGCTTTCCCTGATCCCTGTTCTCAATTCACTTCCCTCTATTCGTACCTGAGTGCGTCAATCGGGTTTAAATTTGCAGCTTTCCGGGCCGGGTACCATCCAAAAAAGACACCTATTACAAAACATACAAAGAAAGCAAGTACTACAGACTGTGACTTCACAATTGCATGGCTTGACATTAGAGATCCTGCCAGCCTGGCCAGAAGATATCCGATAAATACGCCCAAAACACCTCCAAGAATGCTAAGAATAATAGACTCTGCAAGAAATTGTTTCATGATATCCTTGCCCCGACCTCCTATTGACATGCGTAATCCTATTTCGCGGGTGCGCTCAGTTACTGAGACAAACATTATATTCATTATCCCTATTCCTCCCACAAGTAACGAAATACCTGCAATGGCACCGAGAAGGTATGTCATAATATTTGTTATCGATGTGATAGTGTTAAGAAGCTCTGACTGAGACATTACCCTGAAATCATCATCAGCAGATTCTTTCAACTTATGTGTCCTCCTCAGAATTTCCTCAACTTGCGCTTTAGCGACAGGACTCTTTTCCTCACTTACGGCAGATGCAAAAATCCCATTAATATAGTCGATCGCTGCCAGTCTTCTCTGGACCGTTGTATATGGAGCAAGAATCATATCATCCTGATCCTGACCCATTCCACTTTCCCCCTTATCCTTCAAAACACCGATAATATGAAAAGGGAGATTTTTGATGCGTATTGAAAGACCAACCGGATCGGAACCTGCGCCAAACAGGTTTGTAACGACAGTTTTTCCAAGTATGCATACCTTTGACAGGTCTTTTACCTCAGTTGCATTAAAAGACCTCCCTGAGAGAATCTCTAACTTTCTTATTCCCAGATATTCCTCACTGACACCGTATATAGTTGTCTGAGTATTCTGATTGCTGTATATAACCTGCCCTGATGCCGTTATTTCAGGGGAAACTGCAGAAATAGCAGAAGCATCGTTTCTGAGAGCTACAACGTCATTGTACTTAAGAACCATGGAGCTTGAAGTTCCCAAACTCACGCCACCCCTTCTCTGAAAATTGGGCATGACCATCACCATATTTGTCCCCATTGAGGATATCTGTCCCCGGATTTTCTGTTTTGAACCCTCTCCTATTGCAAGCATTGCAATCACTGAAGCTACACCGATTATTATTCCTAGCATTGTCAGAAAAGCCCTCAGCTTATTTCTAACCAGAGCTCTCAGGGCGATCCTGAATAAATTTGAATAGTTCATTTTTTCGAGATTTAATTTATTAGTCGAATTCCTCAATGACTTCCACAGGCAAAGTTTCCAGGACTTCCCTGGCATTGAGTCGTTCACTGACATTACTTTCACGCTGGATTTTACCATCACGAAAGATTATATTCCGGGTTGCAAACCTTGCTATATCAGTTTCGTGGGTCACATATACTATTGTTCTCCCTTTTTCATTCAATTGCTGGAAAAGTTCCATTATTTCAAAAGAAGTGCGGGTATCGAGGTTTCCTGTCGGTTCGTCGGCAAGGATAAGCACAGGATCATTAACCAGCGACCGTGCTATTGCAACCCTCTGCTGCTGACCACCCGATAACTGATTTGGCATGTGATGCATACGATCAGAGAGTCCCACGGCTTCAAGTGCCCTGAGAGCTGATTCTTTCCGCTCTCTTGACCTGACCTGGGAATTATAAAAAAGAGGAAGCTCCACATTCTCAAGAGCAGTTGTCCTGGCCAACAGGTTATATGATTGAAAAACAAATCCGAGTTTCTTATTCCGGAATCGTGCAAGTGCATCATTATTCATCGAATTGACATTAATCCCGTCAAGCAGATAATCTCCGAAACTTGGTTTATCAAGACACCCGAGGATATTTAGCATGGTCGATTTCCCCGACCCGCTGGCTCCCATTATGGCAACGAATTCTCCTTCATGAATTTTAATATCTACTCCACGCAAAGCGTGAACCGTGACCTCCCCCACATGATAATCCTTCCTCAGGTTTCTTATTTCTATAATTGTATTATTCATGATACTGACTATTTTATAATTCAATCTCCTTCCATTCAGTTTTAGAACGGGAATGGACCCCGGGGACCATTATCTGTCTTTTTTGCTGTCGCCTGAGCATCATTTACATCTGTAGAGAAAACTACATCGTCCCCCTCTTTCAGTCCCGACAGTATCTCCACATTTGAACCGTTATCGATGCCAATCTTTACCATGGCGGGACGGATACCCATTTTTTCATCTTTCAACCAGACAGTCTTGATTTTTGGATCTTTATTAGCCATGTCAGGAGCCATTCCGGCAGGAGGCATTCCCTGCTGCATTGTGTTCCCTGCTGTCATATTAGCAGATCCGTTAGGCATATTCTGAGGCATTCCCCCCAGCCCTGAAGGAGCACCTGCCGGCATCTTAGGCATCGATCCGTCGGCCTTCATTTTTGCAAACATTTTCATCAGATAAGCCTGATCCGGAGTAAATCGCACTGCTTTCCCTGAAAGCATTAAAGTATTAGTTTTCTCTTCTACATAAATAGTGGCACTTGCTGTCATACCTGGCATAAGCTTTTTATCAGGATTTGGAGCATTAAGTATTACCACATAAGTCACCACATTGTTGGTCGTCACCGGCTGTAACCTGACCTGTGAAACAGTGCCTTCAAATTTAAGTTCAGAGTATGCATCAACTGTAAACTCAACACGTTGTCCATCTTTAACTTTTCCGATATCAGCCTCATCAACGCTTGTCTGAACTTCCATCTGTGTCAGATCGTTCACAATTGTAAAAAGAGTCGGGGTGCTAAAACTGGCAGCTACTGTCTGACCTTCCTCAATGGCCCTGTTCAGGACAACTCCATCGATTGGTGAGGTTATAGTAGCATAGTCCAGGTTAACCTTTGCCCTGTTCAGGGCTGATTTTGCATTGGAAAGATTAGCTTTTGCATTTTCAAAATTATATAATGCCTGGTCATAATCGGTCTGGGCAATAAGCTTCTTATCGTAAAGAACTTTCAACCGATTATATGTTGACTCTTCAAAATGCAATTGTGACTGAGCCTGATCTACTGCAGACTGGCACTGATCGAGCTGCGTCCTTAACGGTGTCTCATCAAGCTTTGCCAGGAGCTGGCCCTGCTTCACATTGTCATTAAAATCGACATAGATATGCAGAATAATTCCGGAAACCTGGGTTCCTACATTTACCGTTTTAATAGCTTCTATCGTACCTGTGGCTGTTACTGTATTGCTGATGTTACCCCTCTCAACTTTGACAGTAGCAAAGGCAACTTCAGCCTCCTTTTTTGAAAAAGGCTTAAGTGCCAGCAGCGCAGCAATCGCAATTACTGAAACTCCTGCAATAATAATTAACGTTTTCTTTTTCATTACCTTATCAATTTACTTTTGTCTTTTAATTTTTATCTTTTGTCTTTTATAGCGATAAAGGAATTCCCATATAAAAATCCATAATCTTATAGCTGACAATTAAATTGTATTTGGATTGAAGCAGCTCACTCTCTGCAACTATCAGGTTGGTCTTTGAAACGAGATAATCAACTGAGTTAATAACTCCCTGATTAAATTTTTCCTCTGACAACATTGCTGCTTCAAGATTTGCAGAGTAATCCTCCTTGCTTGCTTCATATTTGATCTGTGCTGATTTTACATCAACACAGGCCTGTTCAATGTTTTTCCTGAGAGTGTTTTTGGTATCAATTTCACTCAATTCGGCATTCTGATAACCTATTTTTGCGACAGCAATGTTGGTTTTAACCTGTCTATTCTGATAAATAGGAATTGAAAGAGATAATCCTGCCGATGGAATAATCCCATTGCTTAACTGGCCGGAATATGAATCATTATTCAGGCTTGAATAGGTTGAATTTAATGCTGCGTTGGCTGTCAATATCGGGAAAAGTCCTGCTCTTGCAACTTTCTCGTCGAGAGAGGCGACCTCTTTGCTGACCGCAGCATTTTTTATTTGTGGTTTAACTGCCAGGGCCGTTTCATAAACTAATTTGACATCAGGAACCCTGTTCTGATTTAACTCCTCATTCAGATCGGGATGTGCAATATTGAAATTATCAGTAATTGGAAGCTCCATTAGCTGTTCAAGTGTAACCTTGGCAATTAACAGCTGGCTTTGTGAATTAGCCAGTGTAAGTTTTTCACTCGCAAGTTGCGATTTAACCTGGGCATAATCAGTCTGAGAGATTACCCTTAGAGTCAGTCTCTCTTCAGCAAGGTTAAGCTGGCTTACGGTGGATTCAATCTGTTTCTCACTATTCCTGACCTGCTCATCAGCATATAATATCTGAAGATATGCATCAAGAATACTCAGGCTGATTGATTCTTTTGTAGTCTCGAGCGAATACTTGCCAACTTCAATATTGAGATCAGCCTGCTTTATCAGGGTTGTTAGCCGTGATGCATTGAAAATGGTAACACCGGTATTAACAGAATAACTTGATCCATTACTTCCTGTAAATCCCGATTGTCCGGCAGAAACGCTTTTGGCCCAGCTGAAATTCTGAGCCACCAGAGCATTTGCCGAAGGGAAACGTTGCGCTTTGGACTGCTCTGCATAAACCGTGTACTGCTGGTTTGAAAGTTGATCTTTTCTTACCTGGATATTCCTGCTCAATGCATAATCAATACATTTTTCCAGAGTCCATACACTATCCTGTTGGGCGATAATGTCTTCACTTATCACGATCGTGCATATACTTAGTATCAAAAACAATTTTCTCATAAATCCTTACAATTTTGGGATAAATGTAAGTTAGGATAACTGCTGACTGAAACTAAATAGAAGTATTGGGGGATTTTACCGACAGAAAGGGGGAATTGCGATATGTATCAAAACGAAAATAGGGACAAGCGGTAAACTTATCCCTATTTCTTTTGGTCAATTAAACGAAATTAATTGACTGCAGGACCTGACGCTTTTATCATATTCAGATTTGCTTCCAGCCCATCGAGGTAAATAAGTACCCAGGAAAGCGGGACAAAGATATTCCCACCATAGAAATTCAAGGCGCCATCCCTGCCTTTTTCTTCATCCACATTCAGAATAGCAGGCAGAGCTTTGGCCGCATCTTCAAAGCCTTTGGTTTGCTTCATCAGATCAATAAGATCAGTGATTGCCTTGTCGAGCTTCGTTCCGGGGGGTATCTCACCGTTGTCGTACAGTATTGATGCAGCCGTATTTACATTATCAGGTCTTACCAGATTCCCCGGATCTTTCTTCCACTGTTCACGGGTCATTCCTTCATGCTTTAATATCAGATCCTGGTAGTCATTTGTGATCTTAATTATTTCATCAATTTTCTGATTTACTGCTGATCCATTGATAATTACAGGGAGTTGTGCCATAGCGGCTCCTACCTTATTGTAATTCCTTGAAATATTATAACTGTCATCAATTGTTTCTTTTGATACATTTAATGATAGAAGTCCCGAGAATACTGAATTCATTGCCAACAGAAGTAAAACAAAGACGGTATTGTATATATTGAAATTCTTGTTCTTAGATGTGACTATCAGAAAAACCGGAAGAAAAACAATATACGGGAAAGGAAGTGCAATAGACAGTGCGACGCCTGCATAAGGCCAATGCATTATTTTAAAAAGTACTCCAATGAATACTACAAAACAGGTAATGTAAGTTACAATATAAAGCAACCTGTTCTGACTATTGCCTTCAGCTTTGTAATTGTTTTTAAGTGCTGCCGGAAAGAATAGCAGAACCAGCAGTAAAGTCCCTGCAGTTATCATAATTCCTGCTGCCGGCCAATGTTCCATTTTGAATATAACTCCGGTGGAAAGAATCATGGCTGAAATCAATCCGAGAATATATATTTTTTGCTTCATGGTCTTGTGTAATTAGTTTGTTAATTATGTCTTGCTACTTTGTTCAGAATACACGATTCGACTGTAAGCAGTCCGTTTTTCATAATTTCAAGAGAATGAAGAGCTGATATTAAAGACATTTGACCTTTATTCTGGTCACTATCAGGCAGCAAAGTTTCTAAATCAAGCATTTTCTTGTAGCTCAACAATTCTTCTGAAGAAGTTATACTGCTTATGTAACTTTCATATTCTGCAATAGACGAAGTGAGTTCCTTCCGGGCACTGCAACCAGGTAAAAGAAATGCCTTAGCAGGTTCCTGGTCGAATGGTCTTGAAAGTTTAGTGTATAATATTTCCTGACCTGAATTAGTCTGACTAATCTGACTGGCACTCACGGCTGGCTTGCCGGGCTGACCTTCTGATTCCTGAACCATCTTGTCCTGGATACTTCTTATAACTGCAAGCATTACGGTTGTTTTTGAATGCACCTGTTCCATCTTTTCATAGGCCAGGGAATCGTGATACTTATTGATCAGAGAACTATTATTTCTGAATAAATAATCATATAGTTTGATCTGCTGATCATTATTAGGATAATAAAAATCCTGGTAAGAATGCTGCAGGCTCAGGGTTAACATAGCTCCGGGGATTACAATTAATAGAAATCCAATTACCAGAAAAATGAATACAGAACTAATATGGTTTTCCTCCTTCCAGGTAAGCCATGTGTACATGGGGAATGCCAGAAAGCCCAAAATGATTATTCCCAGAATAATAAAGAGTGTTGCTAAGGGCCAGTGTTGCATCTTAAAAAGCATGCCTGCAACAAAAAGCACTGAGCCAGCTGCCCCCAGAATGTAGGAAAGCCGTTTATCTTTGTTTTCCTGATCCGCCAGCCTGCTAAGAGCCAGTGCCGGGATAAAAAACAGGATGCCTGATATTGCGGCCAGGGTTAATATTGCTCCTGCATAAGGCCAGTGCTGAATTTTAAACAGTACCCCTATAATTAGCAGCACCCCTGCAAAAAATGCTGAGATAACCAGAAAAAGTCTCTTTCTGTTATGAGTCTCTTTCCAGAGTACATTAAGGGCTGAAGGCAGAAAGACAAATGCCAGGATCAAAGCTCCAAAAAACATCAATATTCCGGCAAAGGGCCAATGCTGAATCTTGAACAATGTTGCAAAGCCAAACAGGAGTGTCCCTGCAACAGCTGAAATTTTCATTGTGTTTTTCATATATCGGTATTTAGTGTCAACTGAATAGAGTGTCTCTTCCTGAATCTCTTTTAACCTGCGGGACCCCATTTTTTTTCTGACTTTTTTGTACGCTTCTCCAAAATCCAATCCAGTCTGCATTTCATACTCCACATCACAGCAGACATGGTCAATCAGATCTTCCAGGAGATGGGAAAAAGTGATCTCCTGCCTTCTTATGTCGCGGCTGATCTGTTCGATATGATGGAGACTTAGTTCAGGCATAACTCAAGCCGGGTTCTGCATTCACAATGCGTTGCAGAGATTCAATAAATTCGTTCAGCTCTTTAATCTTTTCGGTTACAACTGAGTTACCATGCGAAGTAAGTAGATAATAAATACGAATCCGGTTATTGAAATTTTCCGATTCAGTAATCAGTACTCCTTCGCTTTCAAGCTTGTGCAAAACAGGATAAAGGGCACCGTATGTCAGCTTTAGCTTACCGTCAGTGAGTTCTTCAACTTTGCGGGTTATCTCATAACCATACATACGGCCATTCTCTTTTAACAGTTTCAGAACAATTGTCTTAAGTGATCCTTTAATAAGGTCGGTTGGTATCATATTATAATATATAAGTTGTTTATATATTGCAAATATAAAATATTAATTATTATAAATGCAACTTTTTTATTGATTTTTTTTTGAATAAGAACTTTTGACGTCAATAATAACCTTATGCAGGGAACGATAGCTGGTATAATCAAACCCTCTTAATCTGATTAGTTTTT
This sequence comes from uncultured Bacteroidales bacterium, assembly GCA_963838215.1. Lineage (GTDB taxonomy): Bacteria > Bacteroidota > Bacteroidia > Bacteroidales > VadinHA17 > LD21. Next base: position 1,590,345 of record CAWIQG010000003.1, read on the forward strand.
GGTTTTTCATGAAATTAATATCCTGGTCAGCGAGACCATATGTTGCTAAAATTAACGGAATTAGAGTTCTTGGCCAAAATTATTTTAAAAAATATTTGCTAAATATAAAAAGTTGTTTTACTTTTGACCATTCGGTTAAACTTTATAGTTAATCTTTTTAGTTAAACCAACAGGTTAAAAAATGACAGAGAACGATAAACTGACTGAAGAGAGGATTTTTGAAGCTGCAGCTCATGTCTTCGAAGAAAAAGGAATGGCTGGAGCACGGATGCAGAATATTGCCGATTATGCAGGTATTAATAAGGCTTTACTTCATTATTATTTCAGAACCAAAGATCATCTTTTTGATGCGGTCTTTACAAAGCTTGCACAGAAAATGTTCATGAAGTTCGCTCCTATCTTTGAAGAAAACCTATCCATTGAAGATAAAATAAGATTCTTTTTCAGGGAACATATAAACTTCCTGCAGAAAAACCCAAAACTTCCCGGATTCATTTTAAATGAAATAAATCATAATCCTCAGAGAATTAAAAATCTCATTAAAAATATCGATTTTAAAAAATTATGGTTAAGTATTATAGAACACCACAAAGACGAATTATACAAGTATAATTTAACTGAGGAAAGCTTACCACAGCTAATGACAACCATTGCTTCCCTGAGTGTTTTTCCCTTTGCAGCAAAAGGGATTCTGGAGGTGGTTTTCAATAATCTCGGAGTTGATTTTGATAAATATATTGAAGAAAGAAAAGAGTTTGCAGCGGAATTTGTGATTAAAGCAATAACTAAGTAAAAGTGCCTGGTGTGTATAACAAATTAATAACAAAAAATTTAGTAAAAACTTAATCGCATAATTGGATGAAAATTCATAACACTCTCATTAATAAGTATTCTGGGCAATTTAGGCACGCTATCCTTCTTTTTCTGATCATTATTCTGATTCCCTGGTGTTCAACCCTTCATGCCCAAAAAATACTGACTCTCAAAGAATGTTACGATCGTGCGATGACAGCTACCTCACTTGCTGGTGAAAAAACTGCTTATTACGACATCTCAGAATTAAAAGATAATAACCTTTCAAAAGAATGGTTGCCGACACTTGATGCCAATGGAAGCTTTGTTTATAACTCATCGGTAATTGATATGAGAAGCGTCCTGGGATCACTCCCGATACCTGGGTTAGCCAATGCAATTAAACCTCTTCCGAACGAACAATACAAAATCACTGTCGATGTAAACCAGATTATATATGACGGTGGTGCAATAAAAGGAGCAAGAGCCCTTGAAAAAGCTGACCTTAACGTCAATAAAAAACAGACTGAGACAGATCTTTACAAACTGCGTGAACAGGTGAACGGCTATTATTTCAACCTTCTGCTCCTTGCAAGACAAAAAGAGCTTCTGAAAAATTATCTTGAACTAATAAATAAACGCATTTCTTCAATGCAATCGGCTGTTAATAACGGCGTTACTATAAAATCGGATATTGATGTGCTCACTGCTGAAAAGATAAATCTTAAACAACAGCTGAGTGAAAATGAGATCACCAATACCTCATTTCTGAAAGTATTGTCAAATCTGATCGGCACGGAAGTTGACACTTCTGTAAAATTTGTTCTTCCTCCCCGGGCAAACCTGATTTCAAATGATTTGGTCCGTCCCGAACTGCAATTATTTGACCTTAAAAAAGAGCAGCTTGCTGCTAATATGACTGTCATTGAGAGCAACAGGAAGCCCAAAGCTTTTGGTTTTGCCACATTTGGATATGGAAATCCTCCTGGCAGCAACTTTTTTAAAGATGAATTTGCTCCCTATTATGTATTGGGAGCCGGGATAAAATGGAACATATTTGACTGGAACCAGGCAAAAAACGAGAAACAGATGATTACTCTCCAACAGGGAATTATTGAAAAAAGAAAAGCCGATCTGACTGATAACCTGAACAGGTCGCTCGTATCAAAAAATGCTGAGATTAAAAGCCTTCAAACACTAATCGAAAGCGATTCCCTTCTGATAACTCTGCGAAAAAGAATAACTGCTGCAGCAGTTTCAAAATATGAAAACGGAACTATCACAGCAACCGAGTACCTTGATGAATTGAATTCCGAACGCCAGGCATCGATCAACTATGAGATCCACAAGATCAATCTTGCCATGGCAGGTATTGAATATCTGAATATCAGTGGAAAAGATATAGAATAGTCATGCAAAAACATTGATAATAAATATATTATAATAATATGAAGATAAGATCATTAGCAATTATCGCAATCATCCTTCTGGGAGGATGCAAAAACAAGACTGAACAAGCTGACGCCTACGGAAATTTTGAAGCAACAGAGGTTATTATCTCCGCAGAAACTAACGGGCGTATTCTAAAACTTGATGTAGTTGAAGGTTCAAAAACTGATAAGGGTGAAATGATTGCCCTGATCGATACAGGTATCCTGCATTTACAAAAGCAGGAGATTGACGCGGAAATGAAGAGCGTCAGGACGCACGTCATCTCAATCAATGCTCAGAATGACATTCTCAATCAGCAGATAGAAAACCTGAATGTCGATATCAGTAGGATCGAAAAGATGTTGAAGGATGATGCAGCAACAAAAAAGCAATATGATGATCTTACAGGCCAGGTTGCTGTTCTTCAGAAGCAGATAGCAGCAAATAATACTCAAAAAGCATCGGTAGCTGCGGACCTTTCAGTTTATGAATCGAAAAAAGCAACTCTTAATGACCAGATTGAAAGAAGTTGCGTGAAAAGTCCTTTGTACGGAACTGCCATTGAAAAGTACTCAGAGGCAGGAGAGATTACAGCTACCAGTAAACCGCTGGTTAAATTAGCCGATCTGTCAGTGATTAAACTTAAGGTATATGTAAGCGGAGCCCAGCTGGGAAGCATAAAGACAGGTCAGCAATGTACCGTCAGGATTGATAACGGGGAGAAAGGATTCAGCTCATTTACAGGAAGAATCGGTTATATTTCAGATAAAGCTGAATTTACTCCCAAAATAATTCAGACAAAAGAAGAACGTGTAGATCTGGTATATGCCGTGAAGATTGAAGTAATAAATGATGGTACTCTAAAATCGGGGATGCCGGGCGAAGCAATTTTTTCAGCTGTCAAAAACTGATCAGATGCAAAAAGCCATCGAATCATCAGGTATCACTAAAAGTTTTGGAGCAACCAAAGCGCTGAACGATATTTCGTTTTCCGTTGATGAATCTGAGGTATTTGGTTTTATTGGTCCCGATGGTGCAGGAAAGACCACTCTTTTCAGAATTATTACAACACTTATGCTTCCTGACAAAGGTGAAATGAGAGTTCTTGGAATGGATTGTAAATCTGACTTTAAAGAACTTCGCAAAAATATCGGCTATATGCCGGGGCGTTTCAGTCTTTACCAGGATCTTACGGTGGAAGAGAACCTTAATTTTTATGCAACTGTTTTTGGTACAACGGTTGAAGAAAACTATGATCTCATTTCTGACATATATTCACATATCGAACCATTCAAAAAAAGGGTAACAGGCAAACTTTCAGGAGGGATGAAGCAGAAGCTGGCTCTGTCGTGTGCCCTTATTCATAAACCAAAGCTTCTTGTATTGGATGAACCTACTACCGGTGTCGATGCAGTATCAAGGTCGGAGTTCTGGGATATGCTTGGAAAGCTACGGCAGTATAATATAACTATAATCGTATCAACACCTTATATGGATGAGGCTATGAGATGCGACAGAGTTGCCCTTATTCAGAATGGAATAATCCTGACAATTGAAACTCCTCAAAAGATCAGAGATGGATTCAGCAGAAAGCTCTTTACCGTGAAATCTGCTCAAAAATACAAGCTTATAAATTCCCTTAGAAATTTTCCGGAAACTATAACAGCTTATCCTTTCGGCGATTCTGTTCATGTTACATTTAAGAATGACACACCCGGAGATTCCTTTTTCATGTTTCTTGAAAAAGAAGGGTTGAGCGATGTTGTTGTTCAGGAATCTAAAGCCGGTATTGAAGACAGGTTCCTCGAATTAATGAACAAAACAGCATGATGGAAGAGAAGGCAATAATAGTAAAGGAGCTAGTTAAGAAATTTGGCAGTTTTACAGCTAACGATAACCTGAATTTTGAGGTATCACGAGGTGAAATATTCGGGTTTCTTGGCGCCAATGGAGCAGGAAAAACGACAACTATCAGGATACTCTCGGGACTTTCCAAACCAACATCGGGAGAGGTCAGAGTTGCCGGCTTTGATGCCTACCGGCAAGCTGAACAGATTAAGAAGAATATCGGGTACATGTGCCAGAAATTCTCTCTTTATGAGGATCTTACAGTGAAGGAAAATATTATTCTTTACGGTGGAATTTATGGCATGAGCAAATTGCTTATCAAAGAAAGATTTATTGAACTGCTGGCGAAGCTTAAGTTCCAGGAGTATGAGAACAGAATAATATCTGATCTGCCTCTTGGACTAAGGCAAAAACTTGCTTTTTCAGTTGCGGTTTTGCATGAACCTAAAATCGTTTTCCTTGATGAACCGACTGGCGGAGTCGATCCTATCACCAGGAGGCAGTTCTGGGAAATGATATATGAAACAGCAGAAAGAGGAATTACTGTGTTTGTAACTACGCATTATATGGATGAAGCTGAATATTGCGACCGGATATCGATAATGAACGAAGGAAAGATTGTCGCCCTCGATACTCCGGAAAATCTTAAGAAACAATATGATGCAACGACGGTTGAAGAAGTATTCATTAAAATTGCACGACCGGTTAAAAATTAAGGTATGAAGAGATTTCTGGGATTTGTCAAGAAAGAGTTCCTGCATATCTTCAGGGATTACAGGACGCTTTTTATCTTATTTGGCATTCCGGCGGCCCAGATACTTATTTTTGGTTATGCAGTAAGCACCGACATTAAAAATGCCGGAGTAGCATTCCTTGACCTCTCAAAAGATGAGGTTACACAGAAATTAACAGATAAAATAATCTCATCCGGATTTTTTAGAAGAACAGAAAACCTGCTGTATTATAGCGATATCGATAAAGCCTTTAAAAAAGGGAAAATAAAGGCTGTAATCGTTTTTGAAAAGGATTTTGGTAAAAACCTTGTAAATGAAGGGAAAGCATCACTCAGCATAATTGCTGATGGTTCGGAGCCTAATACTGCCACTCTAGTTACAAATTATACCATGGCGATTGTGAATGATTTCACAATGGATTTTGCAGGACCGGTTATAAATAATTCAATCCGCATTAAACCGGAAGTCAAGATGTTCTATAATCCGGAACTGAAAAGTCATTTTATGTTCGTTCCCGGAGTAATTACCCTGATACTGATACTGATTTGTGCACTCATGACATCGGTCACGATCACCCGCGAAAAAGAGTTTGGTACCATGGAGGTTTTGCTCGTCTCTCCGCTCCGTCCCATACAGATAATCCTGGGCAAGGTGATGCCATATTTTTTTCTTTCCTTTATAAATGTTCTACTTATACTTCTGCTTTCGTGGCTGGTTTTTGGCCTTCCGGTGAAAGGAAGTCTGGTACTTCTTCTTGCAGAATGTATGCTCTATATTCTGATGAGTCTTACTCTTGGGATTCTCATTTCAACGGTATCAAAGAACATGCAGCAGGCGATTTTCATTTCACTTATAGGACTTATGTTACCCACTATTTTGTTATCTGGATTTATATTCCCTATTGAAAACATGCCTAAAGTTTATGATTATGTAAGTATGATATTGCCACCAAGGTATTTTATAATAATAATTAAAAATATTATGATAAAGGGCACAGGGTTGATGTTTATATGGAAAGAGACACTGATACTGATAACTATGACTTTGATATTTATAGGATTGAGTGTAAGGAACTTTAAAATAAGACTAGAATAAGCCTGGTTTACAACGCATGACGCACGCCACAGGGAAGTTTCCCCGTGAGCCGTATGTCGTGAATCGTGTGTCGTGAGCCGTGTGTCGTGTGTCGTGCGTGAGTCGTGAGTCATTAAATAATAATAGTCAAAGATGAGGACAATATTGTACCTGATAAGAAAAGAGTTTATCCAGATCTTCCGGAATAAATTTATTTCGAAGGCAATTTTTGCTGTTCCGATTGTTCAGATGCTGATATTGGTCCCTGCTGTAACATTTGAGATAAAAAATATAAAGCTTGCCATTATTGATAAAGACATGTCTTCGGAATCGAGAGGATTGATAAGCAAGCTTGAAGGTTCCACATTTTTCAAAGTTTCATTTTTTACATTTTCCGAAAATGAGGCAAATAACCTGCTCCATCGCAACAAATGCAGCATGATACTTCAGATACCATCGGGTTTTGGAAAGGATATCGGATCAGGGAAACCCGGTAAACTCCTGACGACCATTGATGCCATAAACGCTTCTAATGCCCAGTTATCCTGGGGTTATCTCAACGGGGTTATCAGCGATTATAATATTGATCTTATTACAGAAAATATTAATTCTGATCCACCTACACCTGTGCCTCAGGTAGATATTACCAACAGGTACTGGTACAATGAAAACCTGAACTATAAATATTATATGCTCCCGGGTATTCTTGTTATCCTGGTAACTGCGATAGGATTTTTGCTGGCCGGTTTGAATATGGTGAGGGAAAAAGAGATTGGAACGATTGAACAGATCAATGTCACACCGGTCAGAAAATATCATTTTATCCTTGCCAAAATGATTCCATTCCTCTTAATCGGACTGACAGATCTCGCGCTGGGATTAGTTATCGGAAAGCTGGCATTTGACATCCCATTTGAAGGCAGCATCCTTCTTATGTTTCTTGGAGCTTCAATTTTTCTTATAGCCGTACTTGGCCTGGCTCTTTTCATTTCTACATTCTCCGGAACACAACAGCAATATATGTTTGTGGCTTTCTTCTGCATGATAATATTCATCCTGATGAGCGGTATATTTACACCTTATGAAAGCATGCCTCTGTGGGCACAGGATTTCAACCTGGTAAATCCTGTATTCTACCTGATACGAATAAACAGGATGGTAATGCTGAAAGGCTCCACCATTCATGACATCAGCAGAGAGTTGATTTCTCTGGTCGTTATTGCAATTTGCTTTTCGTCGCTTGCAGTGAGACGTTATCGCAAGACAGCCTAAATTTTTTTAAGTGATATTGTCGCCTTAACCGGCCAATGGTCGGAGATATAGATTCCATGTTCTTTCTTGATCACTGTGCCTTGATCAAGCACTTTCATGCCGTTCTTAACGAAAATATAATCAATTCTTCCCTGCCCTCGTTTATCTGAAAAACCATTGAATGTATAAGCCGGACCAGTAGGTTTCTTTTCAGAAACAGTATAAGAATCTTTCAGCAAGGGGACACTTTCAAACGGGCCCGTTAATATTGAATAACCTATGCTTGAAGACAGCATATTGAAATCGCCGCTTACAATGAACGGATATTCCCCTGCTATCATCTCAACCTCATTTAAAAGCATCCTTGAACTCATGATCCTTGCGGAATCTGAATCATCTGCAAAATGTGTGTTAAAATAGAAAAAATGCTCATGGTTTTTCTTATTTACAAGCTCCAGCCATGTCACAATTCGCGGAAGTGATGCTCCCCACCCTGTTGATCCCGGAACATCGGGAGTGTCTGATAACCAAAAAGTTATTGTTCTTGCCATTTCAAACTTATCTTTCCTGAAAAACACAGGATTCATCTCTCCTGCTCTTGCCCCGTTATCGCGGCCAACTCCTATTGAGCTATAGTCTTTCAGGGCAGAATCGAGAACCGCGTACTGGTTCCATAATACTTCCTGCATTCCAAGGATATCGGGTCTTTCTTTTGTTATAAGATTACAAACCAGCTGCACTCTTTGGGGCCAGGTATTTACGCTGTCCTGCGGATTATCGTACCTGACATTTAATGTCATAACTTTAATTGCATTTTTATCTGATTTATGCCTGCAGCCAGTAAGAACCAGGAAAAATATAACAATAAAACAGAAGTGTAGTTTATTCATTATACCCTAATTTTTCTCAAATATAATCAACTGTCATTTAATAATCATCATTGTGAGGGTTTTACCACGCAGAATCTCTTCAAAAAGGTCATCTGCCAATTATTTATATATTTGTAGGACTGTTTAAGGATAAGATTCATTGCTCATAATAATTTGTATCTCAGAGGAATGATTCTCATCTCACACCAAAATATTTTTGTTGATGCCCGATATAATAAAACTTTTACCCGACTCTGTAGCAAACCAGATTGCTGCAGGAGAAGTTATACAAAGACCTGCTTCTGTGGTCAAAGAGCTGATGGAAAACTCTGTTGATGCTGGGGGGAAAAATATCAGGGTTATAATTAAAGATTCAGGAAAAACATTAATCCAGGTTATTGATGAAGGAACCGGAATGTCTGAAACCGACGCAAGGTTATCATTCGAGAGGCATGCTACATCAAAGATCACAACAGCCAGCGATCTTTTTGCCATAACAACAAAAGGTTTCCGCGGCGAAGCTCTGGCTTCAATTGCTGCCGTAGCGATGGTTGAACTTAAAACACGCAGGGAAGAAACCGACGCAGGGATAATGGTAGTGATAAACGGTTCAAAAGTGGAGATGCAGGAGCCCTGCAGTTGCCCGGTCGGATCAAGCTTCTCAGTTAAAAACCTCTTTTTCAATATTCCTGCCCGACGTAAATTTCTTAAATCGGATAACACTGAAATCAGACATATAGTTAATGAGTTTCAGAAAATAGTATTGGCTCATCCTGATATAAGGTTTTCTCTTTATCACAACGATAGTGAGATTTATAACCTTGTTGCAGGCAACCTGAGACAACGTATAATAGGAGTATTCGGTAAACAGATCAATCAGGATCTCATTACCCTCGAAACAGAAACCAGCCTGATCAGCATAAAAGGGTTTATCGGGAAGCCTGAGAATGCCCGACGTACTTATGGTGAACAGTTCTTTTTTGTCAATAACCGATTCATGAAACATCCATATTTTCATAAAGCTGTTGTTGAAGCCTATCAGAATATCCTTCCGATTGAAGCAATACCCTCATATTTCATCTTCATGGAAGCTGATCCGGCTTCTATTGATATAAATATTCATCCCACAAAAACCGAGATTAAGTTTGAGGACGAAAGATCAATATGGCAGATACTTATGGCCTCTGTACGTGAAGCTCTCGGGAGGTTTAATATTGTCCCGTCACTTGATTTTGAGAATGAAGCTTTGATAGATATTCCGGTAAGGAACTCATCGAATGATATTCCTGAACCACCTAATATTGAGACCAATACGCAGTATAATCCATTTGAAGGTGAGGAGCGTACACATGAAAGACCCGGATTAATTGAACGATTTGAGAGAGAAAACATTGCAAACTGGGAAAAGCTGTATTCAACTCTTGAAAAAGAAAATGATAATCTGGAAAAATTTGAAAAAATAATGGAGTCGTGGAGAAAATTCTTCCAGATTAAAAATAAATATCTTGTCTGCCCTGTCAAATCGGGACTTATGCTAATAGATCAGAAAAGAGCTCATGAAAGGGTTCTGTACGAAAGGTTTCTTGAATGTCTGAGTAATAACCGTGCTGTAAGCCAGACCGATATGTTCCCTCTGACAACAGAATTAAATCCTGCAGACTATTATATTCTGAAAGAAATAGAAGGAGAACTGGAATTGCTGGGGTTCAGCATTCAGTATTCCGGCAGAAATAAAATTACAATCAACGGAAAACCGTCAGGCAGTGATTCTTCGGATCCCCTGGAGATGCTGGAGATTTTACTCGAGGATTATAAAAATTCTGAAGCTGATCCATCAAAAGGTGCAAAAGAGAAGATTGCAGCAGCAATGGCCGGAGCTTCTGCAATACCTTATGGAAAAACGTTGAATAATAATGAAATGGAGGATCTTTTCGATACTCTGTTTGCGTGCCAGGCACCTAACTATTCTCCAAAGGGGAAACCTGTAATTGCAATTATTACTCTTGAAGAAATTGATAAAAGATTCAAATAATATTTTGATGATAAATTGTCGGATGTCAGGAACGAATATATCTTTGGCCCTACAATTGAAGATTAAAAAATGTTTTAAAAAATAATAAATGAACGGATACGGAAGAGGCTTTCTGGGGTTGACCCCGGTGGTGAAGAATATCATTATGATCAATATATTAATGCTTTTAGCCTATTATGCGGCCAGGAGCGTTTTTGGAATTGATCTCAATGGTTTATTAGGACTGTATTTTCCAAAATCAGAACAATTCAAGCCTGTACAGATAGTCACTTATATGTTTATGCATGGAGGTTTCTGGCATTTGTTCTTCAATATGTACGCTCTTTTTATATTTGGCCAGGTATTGGAAAATGTCTGGGGTCCAAAACGGTTTTTCATTTTTTACATGGTTTGCGGACTTGGTGCAGCATTGACTCAGGAGATAGTTGTCGCATTCCAGTACAATCACCTGGCGCAGGGCCTCAATCCTGAAAGCCTGAAACTCGTTATTAATGAAGGGACAGCATATCTAAATCAGGGAAAAGTTTTTACTGACGAGACAATGAAGGATCTTCAGATATTGCTTAACACACCTACTGTCGGGGCTTCCGGGGCAATATTTGGTGTTCTTCTTGCTTTCGGGGTTCTTTTCCCGAATACCCAGCTTATGCTTCTCTTCCCTCCAATTCCGATCAAAGCTAAATATCTTGTTATGGGCTATGGAGCGCTGGAACTTTATCTTGCCATAACACAACCGGGAAGTAATATTGCGCACACAGCTCACCTGGGGGGTATGTTATTTGGTTACCTGCTTATCAGATACTGGAGAAAAACCACAAATACTTTGTATTAATGGGAATATGGGACGAAATAAAGGAAACTTTCAGGCATGGAAGCAACCTGACAAGACTGATATACATAAACATTGCAATATTCATACTTATAAACATTGTATCAGTTATAGGCTTTTTGCTTAATAACCCGGAAATATCAGAGAAAACCCTTAATCTTTTTTCTGTTCCTTCTTCACTATCAGCCTTGCTCCTAAAGCCATGGACAATAATAACATATATGTTCGTCCATAAAGATATCTGGCATATACTGTTCAATATGTTATGGTTGTACTGGTTCGGCAGGATATTCCTTGAATATCTCGATGAGAGAAAGCTCGTGGCAGTATATCTTCTCGGTGGTATTTGCGGTGCCATTGTCTACATCGCGTCATTCAATATTTTCCCGGCATTTTCAGGGGTTGTCAACGAATCAGTTGCAATAGGCGCCTCCGCATCGGTAATGGCTATTGTTGTGGCAATAGCTGCCTATGTCCCGGATTATACAGTTCAACTCTTTTTATTCGGAAGAATAAAGATCAAGTACATGGCTCTGGCTATTTTTATTTTCACTTCAATCATGGATTTTTCTGTTAATTCAGGAGGAAAACTTGCACATATAGGCGGGGCTCTGTTAGGATATTTTTATACGATCAACTTTAGGCAGGGACGTGATATCGGCAAAGGATTCAACAGGATGATTGACTTTTTTGTTACAATTCTTAAGCCACGTAAAAAGCTCAAAATCGTTCATAAAAAGGCATCTACTGAGTATGAGTATAATAAGATCAAATCTGAGCACCAGGGCAAGGATAAACGGCATTCTTGATAAAATATCCAAGGGGGGATATGACAGCCTGACAAAGGAAGAAAAAGAGCTTCTTTTCAAAGAAAGTCAAAAGAAAAGCTGACCTTTAAAAATTGTTTGTTAATATGATCTTTGCAATAGATTATCAAATATCAGAATCCGAAGACAGTTTTTCTACTAAATTCCCGTAAATTCGTAATAACTTATTATTGTATTTGAGAAAAGTCCTTTATAAGATTCTGTTAGTTGTAAATGCATTTTTTGCATTTGCTCTGTTGATTTCATATCTGTCGGTAAATATTAATCCGGATAGCTTTGTATTTCCTGCTTTTTTTGGTCTCGCCTATCCTTATCTCCTTCTGATTAATATTATTCTGGTTATTATCTGGCTTTTTTTATTGCGGTTTGAGGCTCTTATTTCAATAATTATTATTGCCATCGGTTTTACTCACTTTTCCAATTATATCAAACTCATTAAGCCAGCCAGAGAAAAAACAAACACATTTAAAGTCTTAAGCTACAATGTGCGCATGTTCAATTATTTTGAAAATAAAAATGGCACAACTTCCGAAAAAAAGGTACTTGAATTTCTCAAAACCCAGAAACCGGATATACTCTGCCTGCAGGAGTTTTTTCTTTCTGGTAAACCTGAACAGGAGGAAGCTGAAGTCAATACTGAACTTGGAGGAAATTATTATTTTCACATTAAAATATTAGGAAGTGGAAAAAATCGTTTCTATGGAATTGCCACTTTCAGCAAATACCCTATTATCAGAAAAGGAGAAATAATTCACCCGGGAACTTCCAGCCTTTCAATATATACTGATGTTCTGATTCAGAAGGACACTTTCAGAATTTTTAATAACCATCTTCAATCGTTCAGGCTCAGAAGAATGGAACGTTCATTCATTGAAGAGTTGATAGTATCGGAGAATAAAGAGACAATAGATGAGGTTAAGAGTTTGTCAGTAAGTCTGAAAAAAGGATTTGTCATGAGAGCCAGGCAGGCGAAGGCAGTGAAGGAACAGATAAATATATCACCCTATCCGGTAATTGTTGCGGGAGACTTTAATGACACTCCTGTATCGTATGCTTACAGGAAGATACGCAAAGGACTTAATGATTCATTCGTAAATTCAGGATATGGTGCCGGATTTACTTATGAAGGCAACTATCCGCATAACAGGATTGATTATATTCTTTATGATAATGCCCTTATCAGTAAATACTTTGAAATACTAAAAGTCAGGTATTCCGATCACTACCCGATAGCAGCATACTTCAGAGTGAAGGATTAAAACGGCAGTTTTCTGAAATCCACATTACCGCCCGAAATTATCAATCCTATTTTTTTATTTATGAAAAACTCAGGGTTTTCCCTGATTATGGCGAGTACAGTAGCCGATGATGGTTCAATAATTATTTTCATCCTTTCCCACACGAGGAGCATGCATTCGATGATTGTCTCTTCTTTTGCCGTAAATATCCTGTCAACGTTCCTCCGGATTATCGAAAAAGTGAGTTCACTGAGCGATGTGAGCAACCCATCTGCCACTGTTAATGGATTAACAGAAGGGGTCAGAATTCCTGATGTGAATGAGATATATGCATCATTTGCATTCAATGGTTCAGCGCCGATCACCTGAATGTTTTTATTAATCCCTTTAACACAGGTTGAAGTGCCACTCATCAGCCCGCCTCCACCGATGGGTGCAATAACCATCTCAAGATCATCCTTTAGCTTTAGTAATTCAAGCGCTGCAGTACCCTGTCCGCAAATAATGTTAAAATTATCATATGGATGGACAAGAGTGGCACCTGTTTTTTCCATGATAATCCGGGTAGTTTCTTCGCGTGCCTGCAACGTCGGTTTACAGAATGTGATTTCAGCTCCATAACCGGCAACGGCATTCCTCTTTACAATAGGGGCATTATCAGGCATTACAATATTTGCCCTGACACCATTCATCCTTGCTGCCAGGGCAAGGGCGGCTGCATGATTTCCTGATGAATGAGTAACAACACCCCTGCTTTTTTCTTCATGAGTGAGTGAGAGGACAGCGTTTGTGGCTCCCCTGAACTTGAAGGCACCAACCTTTTGAAAATTCTCACATTTAAAAAACATCTCGCAGTTAAAAATTAGGTTTAACTGATGAGAACTCAGAACCGGAGTTTCATGGATAAAAGGTTTTATCCTGGAATGGGCTGATTGTATATCGGAAAGTGTAGGTATTATCATATCAGTTATTTTCTCAAAAATAAGAAATTAAAAGTATTCATATTGTAAAAATAATATTTGACAATAGCTCCATATTTTTGCTTCAAACTAACCCTTCTTCATCAGATGTCCAAAGTGATTCTTTCTCAGTTAAAATGCAAATTATCTTTTCATCCTTTATTACTTATCCGGATTCTGTTTTTTCCCTTTTACATTTATTACTTTTGACCCGGATAAAGACAGTATTATTTAATTTAATTAAACAAGGGAATTAATTATGTCTAATTTTTTTGACGACAAAATATCAGAAAGACTTGGTGGTGCCAGCTTTGGAAAATCAACAGTTATTTACAAATTTGAACTTATCAAAAGAGCAAAAGCAGCGGCAAAAAAAGCACACCCCGAAACTGAATTGATCGATATGGGAGTCGGAGAACCCGACTGGCCCGCCGATGATCTTGTAGTAAAAGCTTTATCGGAAGAAGCTGGAAAATCTGAAAACAGATGGTATGCAGATAATGGAATTCCCGAATTTCAGGAAGCAGCGGCCCGTTATCTTGAAAAAGTATACGGCCTTTCGGGTATAATTCCCTCAGAACATATAATTCATGGTATCGGATCAAAACCGATTCTTGCACTGCTTCCAATTTGTTTTATTAATCCTGATGATGTTTTACTTACCACGGTTCCTGGTTACCCGGTTACGGCAACTTATACAAAATATCTTGGTGGTGAAGTATTTAACCTGCCTTTACTGGAATCAAACTCTTTTTTGCCGGACTTTAGTATAGTTCCCAAGTTAATTTTAAAAAAAGCTAAGTTGTTATATCTGAATTATCCAAATAATCCTACCGGCGCTGTAGCAACTACTGAATTCTTTAAGCTGGTAGTTGATTTTGCAAAGGAAAACGGGATTATAGTTATTCACGATTCAGCCTATAGTGCATTAACTTACGATGGATATAAACCACTTAGTTTTCTTTCTGTCAAAGGAGCAATGGACGTTGGATTAGAAGTCCATTCTTTATCAAAGGCTTTTAATATGACCGGATGGAGAATAGGTTTTATCTGTGGAAACAGTAAAGCGATAAAAGCTTTTGCAACTGTGAAAGATAATACTGATTCGGGGCAATTCAGGGCAATTCAAAAAGCAGCAATCAAAGCATTAAGTCATACGGAAATAACGGGAAAAACGATAATAAAATATTCCAGACGATTCAACCTTCTTGTTAATGCCCTGAATGATTTAGGATTTGATGCTAAAAAACCAGAAGGATCATTTTACTGTTATGTAAAAGCTCCTGCTGGGACTGAAAATGGTAAAGTATTTAACTCAGCTTCAGAATTTTCCGAGTTTCTTATACACGAATCATTAATATCTACTGTTCCCTGGGACGATGCCGGGAAATATATCCGTTTCTCGGTGACTTTTGAGGCCGATTCACTTCAAAAAGAAATGGACGTGATTAATGAAATGAAGAAAAGGATGGAAAAGTTGAAATTAAAATTCTGAAACAGAAAAAATACTTATAATGATTGAGACAAACATTGTAACAGGCTACACGAATGTCTTCGTTTAATGAACCCGCAAGATGTTTAGCATCCCTAAAAATATTTATGATTTCAAACAGTAAATTGCAATCTTGATACATAAATTGACCGGTTTCCAGGAAATACTTCAATCCAATAATTGTTAATTCTTGATTTTATGTTAAATTTGAGCACAATCCTAACTAAAGTCTTTTTATGCCCAAAATATCTGCGGTAATTATAACTTATAACGAAGAGTTGTTCTTGGATAAATGTCTCGCCTCATTAGATGGGGTTGCTGATGAAATTGTTGTAGTTGATTCATTTTCAACAGATGCGACTGAAGAGATCTGTAAAAAATATAATGCCAGATTTATAAAACACGAGTTTGAAGGATACAGGGATCAAAAGAATTTTGCTCTGCAACTTGCGACCTACAAAAATATACTTTCTCTTGATGCTGATGAAGCTTTAAGTGACAGGCTCAGAGAGTCGGTACTTGCAATTAAGGATAAATGGAACTATGACGGTTACCTGTTTAACAGACGAAATTATTATTGTGGAAAATGGATCCGTCATTCACAGTGGTACCCTGACAGACAGTTGCGACTTTTTTATTCCGATCACGGGAAATGGGGCGAACTAAATCTTCATGAACGATTTATAATGTCAAACGGAGCTACAGTAGGTAAACTTAAAGGAGATTTGCTTCACTGGCCTTTCTCGTCTATCCAGGACCATATCGATAAAATGAATAAATTCTCGCTGATTGGCGCAGAAGAGTTTTATAAAGCTGGGAAAAAAGCTAATATTTTTACTCCTTACATTCATTTCATCTGGGGATTTTTCAGATCATATATTATTAAAGGAGGTTTTCTTGACGGTCATAACGGATTTCTGATCTGCTCTCTTTATGCAAAATCCACCTTCAATAAATACAAAAAACTAAGGCTTCTCAACAAGAATAGAGTTACCCGGTAACTTTAATTGAATGATCTTCGATGAAGATATAAAGGACTCTCTTATTACTCTGAAAAAAGGTGGTATTATTCTCTACCCGACTGATACAATATGGGGCCTGGGATGTGATGCTACAAACACATCTGCAGTGAAAAAAATCTTCAGAATAAAATCACGAAATGACAATAAAAGTTTATTAATTCTTGTTAACGGGGAACAGATGCTAGAACGTTATGTAAGAGACATTCCTGAAATAGCATTAGAACTTACAAGTGTCTCCGCGAGTCCTCTGACAATAATCTATCCAAAAGGAAAGAATCTGGCAGAAGGCGTTTGCAATACGGATGGTTCAGTAGGAATCAGGATCTGTCATGATGTATTCTGTTGTGAATTAATAGACAGACTCCGAAAACCAATTGTCTCTACTTCAGCAAATTTCAGCGGTAAACCGTCACCTGGAAATTTCAGAGAAATTGAAATGGCTGTTATTGATGCTGTTGATTTTGTCGTAAAATACCGTCAGGATGACCGGCAAATGCATTCTGCATCGCCGGTCATTAAAGTAAACTCCGAAGGAACCATTAAAATTCTAAGAAAATAGTTTATTTCGATCTGACCTTGCCCGAACCTGATACATGCGCATCAATCTTAGGGTTACCTTCATAAGTCACATTCCCGCTACCGGATACACCTGCCCTGAGAGATTCTGTAACATTACAGTTGCAACTCCCGCTCCCTGAAATGTGTATTTGAGCAGACCCTATCTTTACAGGTTCGCCAGAAAAGTCACCCGATCCGCTTATAGAAATATCAGCTTTTGTTGCGCTCCCGGTTCCACCAAGGATTATATCACCTGAACCTGAAATGCTGCAACCAAGGTTTGAAACCATAATATCATTTGTATATAGTTTACCACTTCCGCTGACACTCAGATCAAGGTCCTCTGTTTTAACTGCATCCTTTATTTCGGCTTTTCCTGAACCTGAAACACCCAATCCTTTTAACTCAGGCATCGTAATATAGACAGTAACCTTTTCATTCCAGTTCATTTTCCAGTTATCCCAGTTTTCTTTCTTTATTACAAGTTTGCCTCCTGAAACTTCAGTTAATATATCCTCAAGCACTCTTTTTTCTCCTTCGAGAACTACTTTAAATTCAGGACCAAAATTAATATAAAGGTTACCTGCAATACCGAAACGAACGTTCGTGAAGTCCTTGACATCCCGGGTTTCTTTTACAACAGACTGCCCGTTGGAGAAACCTGCAGAAAAAGCTAATGCAAAAATAAAAACTGATAAAATAATTCCCCTTTTCATAATGTAGTGATTTAATAGATCTTAATAATTTACCATTAAAAGACCTGATTTTTACAAAAAAGCTGCATCAATCAAAATTATTTTTTCAATTTATATCTGTGAGTCCTTCGGGAATATCCATGACAATAATTTTCCCCCTTTTATCAATACTCACTATAAAGTGCTCATGAAAAGGGATCAGTATTTCTTTATTTTTTAAGGATATGATACTCAAAAGCCATTGTCCGGAGTTAGGAATAACTTCGGCAATTGATCCAATTTGATTATTTCCGTTTACTATAACTTTGTATCCGGTCAGACTCTGAAAATTATCTGATTTATCATCAACCGGCATTTCAGTTGTTAAAAACACCCCGCAACCCGTGAATTCAATTACCTTTTCAACTGAGATATATCCTTCAAATCGGAGCTTCAAGATATCTGCTCCGGAGTATTCTGAGCCGGATATAAAAAAAGGAACCGGCCTCCCTTCAATTTCCAGGAAGACCGATTCCATTTGAGGTATATTTTCAGAAAAAAATTTCTCTAGCTTAACTATCACGGCCCCTTCATAGCCTGTAACTTTAATGATTCGTCCCAGTAATATGCTATTCTTGTAAGCCATTGGATCGTTGATCCTTATGACTGCCAGATTACTCCTGGGGTTTATTCTCTGAGACAGGTTCCGAAGTTGTCTCTTCTGCAACCGGTGCCTGCGCTGGTTCCTCAGCAGGTGTTGCTTCATCAGTCGTGGCTTCTGCCTTATCTACAGTAGCTGCCTTAGCGGCCAGATCTGCATTCCTTTTAGCAAGTTTTGCTGCTCTTGCTTCGTTAATGCGCTTTTCAACTGAAAGCCTTTTACCTAATTCATCATCCTGAGATTTCTCAAGGTTAGATTTCTTAGCTTCGATTTTTGCTTCATTCTGCTTCATCCACTCTTCAAACCGTTTTGTAGCTTCAGCATCATCGAATGCACCTTTTTTAACACCTTCAAGCAAATGCTTTTTAATCAGGACACCTTTATAAGACAGGATAGCTCTACATGTATCTGTAGGTAATGCGCCATTTTGCAGCCAACCCAATGCTTTATCGAAATCGAGTTCGATTGTAGCCGGATTAGTGAGCGGATTATACGATCCGATCTTTTCAATATATCTGCCATCCCGTGGCGATCTGCTATCTGCAACCACAATGTGGTAATAGGCCAGTTTTTTACGGCCTTTTCTAGCTAATCTGATTTTAACTGCCATTAATTCTTACGCTTTATTATTTAACCTGTTTAAAAAATTGTGGCTGCAAAGATAGTTGTAAATATTTTACCGGACAAGTGAAAAACAGTAATTGAAGTTTAAAAATATCATACTATATGCTAAAAACTATTTTATTGATTGATATCGGAACTTCTCTTTTTATAGCCCGATTTTGCCTATTTTTATGAACTGATTAAATAAATATTCCGGTTTCACCTATGACAGCATTTGCACATTTACATGTTCATACTCAATACTCTATACTTGACGGAGCGGCAAGTATCCCTTTGCTTATCGATAAGGTGAAATCCATGGGAATGGAAGCTGTTGCAATTACCGATCATGGTAATATGTTTGGTGTCAAAGAGTTTCACAACCACGCTACCAAGAAAGGGATAAAACCTGTAATCGGATGCGAAATTTATGTAGCAAAAAGATCTATTGCAGAAGTTACAGATAAAGAGGATCGCTCCGGCGATCATCTTATTCTCCTGGCAAAGAACCTTACCGGATATAAGAACCTTATTAAACTTGTTTCAATTGCCTGGATCAAAGGCTTCTACTATAAGCCAAGGATCGACAAGGAATTATTGGCAAAGTACAAAGAAGGCCTGATAGCTTCCTCAGCATGCCTTGCCGGAGAGATCCAGGATGAAATTCTTAATGGATCAATTTCAGGTGCAGAGGCAGCACTGCAAAGCTATCTGGATATTTTCGGGGAAGATTTCTACCTGGAAATTCAAAGGCACGAAACTTATGACCCCGACGCTGACCGATCAGCTTTTCCTCTTCAACAGAAAGTTATCGAAGCTTTTAAAAAGTTGTCAGTAAAATTTAATGTTAAAATTATTGCTACAAATGATACCCATTTTATTAATGCCGAAGATGCTGAAGCTCACGACAGACTGATATGCATTAATACTGCAAAAGACATTGACGATCCGAACAGATTAAGGTATTCAAAGCAGGAGTATATTAAAAGTGAGAAAGAGATGCGTGCCATCTTCAGCGATATACCTGAAGCCATAGATAATGTTGCAGAGCTAGTCGGAAAAATTGAAAAATATAAGCTGGATCATGATCCGATAATGCCTGAATTTGAGTTACCTGAGGGGTACACCGACAAGGATCAGTATCTCAAGTTTCTGACTTACAAAGGTGCAGAGGAGAGATGGGGAACATTGACGGAGGAGCAGACTGAAAGACTCAATTTCGAATTGGAAATGATAGCAAAGATGGGATTCCCGGGTTACTTCCTGATTGTTCAGGATTTCCTTCGTGCAGCAAGGGAGATGGGAGTCTCCGTGGGTCCGGGAAGAGGTTCTGCTGCCGGTTCCGGTGTGGCATATTGCCTCAGGATCACGGATATAGATCCTATTAAATACGGACTTCTGTTTGAGCGTTTTCTTAATCTTGACCGTATTTCGATGCCGGATATTGATATTGATTTTGATGAAGACGGAAGAGAGGCTGTTCTGAAATATGTTGTCAATAAATATGGACACGATAAGGTTGCTCATATAATCACTTTTGGATCAATGGCTGCCAAAATGGCCATCAGGGATGTTGCAAGAGTGCAAAAACTTCCTTTACCCGATGCTGACAGGCTTGCCAAACTTGTCCCTGAAAGACCCGGAATCACTCTCGCTGCTGCTTATGCGGAAGTGCCTGAGCTGGCAAAAGAAAAAGAATCCTCGAATAAGCTGATTTCACAGACGTTGAAATACGCTGAAGTTCTTGAAGGATCTGTCAGACAAACAGGAGTTCACGCTTGTGGTATAATAATCGGGAAAGACTCCCTCGACAACTATATTCCTCTGTGCACGGCAAAAGACACTGATCTCTATGCAACACAATATGATGGGAGCCATGTTGAGTCAGTGGGACTACTTAAAATGGATTTCCTTGGTCTGAAAACACTTTCAATTATTAAAGATGCTCTTGACGGTATAAAAAAATCAAAAGGGATAGAAATCAATATTGAGACACTGCCCCTTAATGATAAAAAAACTTTTGAATTATTCAGCAACGGAGAAACGACAGGAATTTTTCAGTTTGAATCAACTGGTATGAAGAGATATCTTAGAGATCTTGAGCCTAACCGGCTTGAAGACTTAATAGCGATGAATGCTCTTTACCGTCCCGGGCCAATGGAATATATTCCAAAGTTTATCCGTAGAAAGCTTGGTACTGAAAAGATTGATTACCCGTTACCGGTGATGGAAAAATATCTTAACGATACCTATGGAATCACAGTTTATCAGGAACAGGTGATGTTACTCTCGCAGGAGCTTGCAGGTTTTACCAAAGGAGAAGCCGACTCCCTGCGAAAAGCCATGGGAAAAAAGAAACGTTCCATTATGGATGAGATGAAGCTGAAGTTTCAGGAGGGATGTATCAGGAAAGGCCATAATGAAACCATTGTAAATAAGATCTGGTCCGACTGGGAAGCTTTTGCACAATATGCCTTCAATAAATCGCACGCTACATGTTATGCCCTCATTGCCTACCATACCGGCTATCTGAAAGCTAACTATCAGGCAGAATATATGGCAGCTGTGCTGAGCCGTAACATAAGTGATATTAAAAAAATCACAACTTTTATGGATGAGACCCGGAGAATGGGAATGGATGTATTGGGGCCTGATGTCAATGAGAGCGATGTAAAATTTACAGTGAATAAGGATGGAAATATAAGGTTTGGTCTTGGCGCAATAAAAGGAGTCGGGGAAAGTGCAGTATTACAGCTGATTGAAGAAAGGGAAAAGAATGGCCTCTATAAAGATATTTATAATCTTGTTGAAAGGGTGAACCTCAACTCATTGAACAAGAAAAACCTTGAAGCGATGGCAGTTGCAGGTGCGTTTGATTGTTTTCCGGAAATAATCAGAGCACAGTATTTTTCGCTCGATACAAAAGGATCTAGCTTTATCGAAAGTCTTATCAGGTACGGGAATAATGCTAAAACTGTTAAAAATTCGAGCCAGCAGTCACTTTTTGGTGAAACAGGTGGATTTGATATGATAAAACCTGAACCGGCTCCATGTCCCGATTGGCCCAAACTGGAAAAACTAAACAGGGAGAAGGAGGTAATAGGCATCTACCTTTCCGCACATCCTCTTGATGATTTCAAATTGGAGATAAGTACTTTTGCAACCGCAACTCTAGCTGATCTGCAAAACCTTCGTGATTACTTTGAAAGAGATGTTATTGTAGCAGGAATAATAACAGAGACAAAAAACGGAATAGGGAAAAATGGCAAGCCCTATGGCTCGTTTACGCTTCAGGATTATTCCGATTCGTTCCGTTTTATTATGTTTGACAAAGATTATATTGAAAACAGCAAATTCTTTATTGTTGGTTATTACCTGCTTATTAAAGGAAGAATACAGAGGCGAAAGTTTAAAGAAGATGAGCTTGAATTTCATATTAAAACAATAAATCTTTTATCGAGTGTGAAGGATGAACTCATAAAATCGGTTACATTGAAAATCGATCCTGAAAATATCAGTATGGAGATGATCAATGAACTAAAAGAGATGATTCATGAAAACAAGGGAGAAACTGAGTTGAAGTTTCTGTTCCTCGACTCTGATGACAAAATCTCACTCCCTATGTTTTCAAGAAGTTTCCGCATCAGGTTGAATAATGAATTTATCTCTTATCTCGATGATCATCCCGGTATCGATTATAAAGTTAATTAGCTATCTTTGCGACAGGCATTTTTAATAAAATCTTAAAACAAAAATAATTATGGCAGTAGAAGTTAATGATGGCAATTTCGATGATATAGTCATCAAATCAGACAAACCTGTTTTAGTTGATTTCTGGGCAGAATGGTGCGGCCCCTGCAGAATGATTGCTCCTATTCTCGAAGAGATCGCAAACGAGTATTCAGAAAAGCTTCTTGTCGTAAAATGTGATGTGGATAATAGTCCAGGAGTTTCTGCCAGATATAGCATAAGGAATATTCCTACAGTTCTTTTTTTCAAAGATGGTAAGATAGCTGATAAGCAGGTTGGGGCAGTTCCAAAAAACAACTTTGTCACTAAACTCAATGCTCTTATTTAAAAATCAGAATTAATCAATATGGCCGTTCGGTTTATCTGTAACGGCCTTTTTAATAACCCGTTATGACAATTTGTGTATTTGCTTCTTCCAGTAGTCGTATCAACAGCGAGTATGCAACAGCCGCTTCAACTCTCGGTCTGCTCTTAACAGATGCAAAGATGGATGTAGTATATGGCGGCGGCGGGGTTGGTCTTATGGGTAAATTTGCCGATGCGGTCATAGAAAACGGAGGTAGAATTACAGGTGTTATCCCTTCATTTATGAAGATTGAAGGCTGGGATCATTCTGATGTGAAGAATATGATTGTAACCCGGGATATGGCAGAAAGAAAAAAACAAATGTTTGCATTGGCAGATGCTGTTGTTGCTTTGCCTGGCGGGGTTGGAACACTTGAAGAATTGACAGAAGCCATAACATTGAGACAGCTCGGTCTTTTCAAGGGTCCGATCATAATATTAAATACACTGAATTATTATAAATCGTTTATCGATTTTCTCGAACATATGATATCAGATCGTTTCCTCCGGCATGAACACAGAGATTTGTGGAATATTGCAGAAACTCCTGAACAGGTCCTGAGTTATCTTGTAAAAAAAGAACCTGGTTATACGATCCGAGTCGTATTTCAAAAATCTAACTTTCAGGGATTTTTGTTCCGATAAACATAATATCGTCCACCTGGCTAAGATCGCCTTTCCAATCCAGAATTTCCTTTTCAATCCTCTCTTTTTGCGCCTGAATCGGAAGATTCCAGATCTCTGATAGAAGTTTCTTTACATTTCCCGATTTATATTTCTTAACCTCAGGAGATCCAAACTGATCAGCATAACCATCGGAACACATATATAACATATCACCTGGCTGTATATCCACAGACTGATTAGTGAAACTTTTCTTTTCATCCATTGTGGTCATACCAATAGGGAACCTGTCGCCCTTATAAACAAATACTTCTCCTTTTCTCACAACATATAATGGATTATATGCTCCTGCGAATTCAAGTGTAAAGTTCTTTTTGTTGAAGGCTATAAGAGCAAGATCCATTCCGTCGTTTATAGCTTTTTCGTGCCGCTGCAGAAGGGACTTCATAACCTCAGTGTTGAGCTGATCAACAATTGCGGACGGCCGTGTAAGTCCATATTCCCTTACAACTTTATTGAGCGAGTTATGACCGATAATCGACATAAAAGCCCCGGGGACACCATGACCTGTACAATCGACGGCTGCAATGAACTGCCAGTCACCATTATCATACATCCAGTAAAAATCACCACTCACAATATCTTTTGGCATGAACAAAACAAACGTATCATGGAATGTATCTTCTCTTGGAAGCATAGCTCTCTGTATCCTTTCCGCATATCTTATACTTGCAGTTATATCCCGGTTCTTCTCCTCAATTTCCATGCTTTTCTGAACGACCTCAGCTGTTCTTTCCCTGACTTTTTCCTCAAGCACTATTTTTTCTTTTACCAGGTTCTGTTCTCTGATATTTATATACATAACAATTATCACAACAATGGTAACAATTGAGATTAGTATAAACCACCAGGTCAGATAAAATGGAGGTTTAATAATGAAATGAAAAGTGACAGGTTTGCTGTTCCAGATTCCCTGGCTATTGATGGCTATTACATTGAATGTATATTTCCCGGGACGCAAGGCAGAATATATTGCCCTGGTCTGGTCAGTAACCGGGCGCCAGTTGTCGTCAGCACCCTCAAGTCTAACTTTATATCTTACAACATCAGGATTAGTGAGGCAGATGCTGTAATAATCAAACAATATTGATTTTTCATTATGCCCTAATTTCATTCCCGCTGTCATTTCCCGCGGTTCATAATTTACCCTCATACTCAAAATGTGAGTAAGCGGTTCCAGCCCTTGAGTTACCGTTTTATCAGGTTTGAGTTGCGTTGCCCCATTTGCTGTACCAAACCACAAATCGCCTGTGGAACTTTTAAATATAGCATTTGGTTTAGCTTCAATTCCGGTGAAACCGTTTCTTTCAGTATAAGAGAATATTCTTTTATTATCGGGGAAATACCTGTTTAGTCCGATATTTGTACCAATATAAATGCTCCCATCATCGCCTATCGACAGAAGGTTAATATTGTCTGAAAGCAGGCCGTCTTCATGTGTTACGGTAGAAATTACTGAATTATTTTTAAACGCGATCAAACCCTGTCCAGTTCCGATCCATAAAACACCTTTTCCATCCATAACCATTGTTTTGGGGATTATTCCGGGAAGAGCAGAAACAGGTTTAAAATCTTTTTTTGCAGCATTGTATTTAATGAGCCCCGGCTTATCTCCTCTCGCGTTGGTCCCGATCCACATATCTCCGTTCGGATCACAATACAGAGCGGTTATTATGCCAACGGTAAGGCTATCCAAAAGCGTGTATCTCTGAAAATTTTTCTCATTTATAGTCCCTACAGCAACTCCTTCATTTGTTCCTATCCACAGATTATTCTGTTTATCAATTTCCATAGCCTTAACCATTCCATCTTTATATAGAATTGAGTTAATGTAAGGCTGGGATTCAAATTTAGAAGTCTTCATATTATACACGATCACCCCTCCTGCGTTGGCTCCGATCCATAAATTTCCATCCTTATCCTCCCTGAAAAACCGTATGTCTTCAAAAATTGAGTTTTTAGCCTCATTATAAATTACAGGCGGTTTTCCGGACCCCGGGTTATAACGTGAAATACCTGCATTGGTTCCGAACCATACTGCTCCTGTTTTATCCTGGTATATAGCATTGACATTCGGATCGGGCAAAATATCTTTCTCGTTAATAGTTATAAATGCATCTCCCTTGAATATCGTAAGACCGTTATCCTGATCAGCAATGAGCATGTTGCCTTCAACATCCTCAATTATGTTATATATCTTGGTAGCTTTCAGTCCGTTACCAACATTGAATTTCAGTATGTTTGATCCATCAATGACAGCGATTCCACCTCCGAAAGTACCTACCCACATTCTGCCTTTTGAATCTTCAGTAAGGCAGGATATCCAGTTACTTGAGACACCTGTTTTTGGAAGATCAATTATCTCCATTCTGCTCTCTGACATGACGTATTTGTAGATGCCTCCATTATAGGTTCCAAACCATATATTCCCTTTCCTGTCCTCATGCAAACAAGTGCAATTAAAATAGGTGGTCATGTGAGGCATCCGGTAGTTTTCAAACTTTTTGTCCTCAGCATTATATCGTCTTAAACCTACATCAGCAATACATATAAATGAATTGTTCCGGGTTACGGCTGCACCGAAAACCTGGTCACTCAACCCATCTTTCCCCCTGAATTGTTTTGCTTTTATATGCTTAACATCAGCTATTGGAAAGTCAGCCTGAATTGCCCCGTCATTAGCAGAGGTAAACCAAATTTTATCTTTGATCTGGGCAATACTTGAAACGTCTCCTGTAACCTTTAATGAATCGAAGGCCACCTGTTCAAATTTCTGACCGTTGAACCGTGATATGCCTCCATTCAGATGACCAAACCAAATATTTCCAAAAGAATCTTCGGTCATACATCTGACCCCTCCGGATGCAAGATTATTACGTGATGTAAAATTTTCAAACTTTTTCCCATCGAACCGTGAAAGTCCATTGAAAGTTCCAAGCCAGATTAAACCTTTTGAATCCTGAAGAAGGGAATAAACTTTCTGCTCACTTAACCCCTGCTTAATACTATAATTATCAAAGAAATACTTCTGAGCTCCGACCGGTAAAATCGTGACGGGTAAAAAAAGTATAAGC
Source organism: uncultured Bacteroidales bacterium (assembly GCA_963838215.1). Classification (GTDB taxonomy): domain Bacteria; phylum Bacteroidota; class Bacteroidia; order Bacteroidales; family VadinHA17; genus LD21. The sequence continues at coordinate 1,617,092 of CAWIQG010000003.1, forward strand.
CAGACAAAAAATTTTGTCTGGCGTTTAATGACGTTTACAGCTGACATATAGTTTCTATTTTGCCATGAAGAAGAAAGTTCCGTTCATATCATCCAACCCCTGAATCTTACCAAACTTTGGTTTTTGTCCGCTTACAGTAGCAACAGCCGCAGTAACCGATTTCACAATAGTCTCAATAGGAATGCAGGCATTCTTGTTATTCATCAGTGTATTTGCAAATGTTGCAGTGAATTTTGAATTATCAACAGCAAGTTCATATCCGGCGGATGAAAAAACCTGAGCCGATTTAGCGCCGGCAACCAGTGTATTATCACATTTCGGGGCTTCGTTCGCTGAACGCATAGCAGTGTAAAATCCTGGTCCTGATTCACATGCATCGGAAACGACAAGTGTATGAACTATAACATCGGTATACCCCTGCAGGCCTGCTTTCAGAGCATTTATATTAAAATAAGTGAACTCATCATCCCTTTTAGCATCAACAGGAATCCAGTAACCGATGTCATTTATAAATTTCCCATGTCCTGCGTACCATACCAATAATGACTTAACCTGATTTTTCTTGACAAGGTCGCGAAGTTCAATATTAAAGAATTTCTCCATCTCGTCCTTTGTCATATCTTTTTTATGTATGAAATTATGAACCTGATAGTTAGCAAGAGCTCTCTGGATTGAGCTGACATCTTTAATTGGCCCGTCGAGGCTTGCAAATGTTTCATAGCTGGAATTTTCAATAAAAACAACCCATGTCCTGCCCATAGGATTGTTTGCAGATACTTCAGTGCCTTCCCGGTTAATTTTATATTCAGTCGTCTGTATGTTTCCGTATTCATCCTCAGCAACTACAGTAAACTTACTAAGATTTGAAACATTCAGGGTCGCAGAAAATTCCGGATTTAATTCACTCCTGTTGTAGCTTGCAGTCACATCACCAATAGCAATTGATTTTATCAGCCCTTTATCAGAAATTTTTCCCTGTATTGCAATATTGGGTGTTGAGGAATCGAGGAAAACCTGTCCATCTTCAGATGTATACGGTGCTATAATACTGATTTTAGGAGGATCTGTAGGGGTTCTTTTCAGAGCATATGTGACAGTTCTGACATTATCATAATCATCAGTAGCCACAAATGTTATTTTATTAATACTGCTGACATCGATATTTGAAAGGAACTCATTTGACCCATTCTTTGGCGTTAATGAAACAGGTCCGTTATTAATCACAAATGATTTAATCTTACTTTTATCTTTTACCATACCGGTTATCAGAATGGCAGGTTTGTCACCCCTTATTTCGATAGTATCTTTCGCAGGAGCAGGGCTTACTATTGTTATATCCGGAGGATCCGATTCCCTGTTCAGCTCATAAAGTCTTGCCTGAGCATCTTTTAGCATTTTCCTGGCTTTCATATCAAACTCCGAAAGGGCCGTGATCTTATTATAATCCTCAATAGCTTTATCATACGACATAAGCCCTTCATACGATTTTGCCCTGGCAAAATATGCATCAGGATTATCCGGTTTAAGCGAAATATACTTCGTAAAATCAGCTATAGCATTTGCATGTTGATTGAATTCCTGATAGCACATGCCTCTTGCAAGATAAAATTCTGACTTAGTTGGATCGATCATGATGTTTTTGGAAATATCATTGATGGCATTCGGATAATCAAGATTCTTCTTGTAAATCTCGCTCCTAATGAGATAAGCATCAGTGTTCCGGGCATCAAAAGCAAGTACCTGATTGCACTGGTTCATAGCTTCCATGGGATTAGTCAACATAATAAGATCCGCCAGTGCAAGTCGTGCAACAACCAGATTTTTGTCTTTCGAAATTGCTTTTTCAAACTCATTTTTCGATTGTAATTCATTTTTCAATTTCCTGTAAATTACCCCCCTGTAGTAATAATCCATCGGAATATCTTTTAATCTTAAAGTAGTATCAGACACTTTTAGAGCCTGATCGTATTTCTCCTGAGCTATAAAAGTAATAACCTTCTGCTCGTAAACTTTGGGGTTATGCTTATCGAGCATTGAAGCATGATTAAGAAGTCGGAGGGCATCATCAAAGTTATTCATCTTGTTACATATAGTTCCAAGGCTAATAACAGCATCGGCATCCTTAGGCGAAAAAACAATCACCTTTTCATAATCAGCTTTTGCTTCGGGGTACTTTAACAGATTTTCATAAGCCTGTCCCCTGGCATAATAATAATCAGAGTTCGAAGGTTCAAGCCCAAGAGCGTTTGTAAACTGCACCACAGCATCCTCATATCTCAAATTCTGGACAAACTCCAGACCAGCCTTGTAATACTTCCTGGCACTCTGCCCAAGAGCACATACCGTTACCAGGGCCATCAAGGTTGCCATAAAAAATATTCTCTTTTTCATATCTATATAAATTAATTTGTTACAAATTACAACTATCAAAATTAGAAATTTTTATTCTAATTAACAACCTTCAATATATTCTAACTTCCTTCCTTTAAATATATTTTAAGATAACTACCGCTGAAATCTGTTCGAGATAAAAGTTTACCGCCGATCACCGGCGCTTTTACACCACTATTAAAATGTTTCCCTCCTGTAAAAATTCTTGCTTCATCCCATAAACCCGTTGAAATAAAATGATTAAGTATTTTTGCTCCTCCTTCAATCAGCAATGACTGAATATCCGAATTGAATAGATATCCTGCAATTTGCAAAGATGAAGGTTCAGTATCATTCAATCTGACTATTATCGAATTAGCAATATTTGCATCCCGATTATGAGTAAACACTACAGTTGCGCTATTTGTTTCATTTAAAATTGATTCTTTTTTGAATGATCCTGAACTGCTAAGGATCATTTTTATCGGATCAGGCCCTTCCCATTCACGTACATTAAGACCTGGATCATCTGCTCTAATAGTACCGGCACCGACAAGAATTGCCTGTTCAGATGCTCTCCATTTATGAACCAGTATTCTTTCTGGCTTGCCTGTTATCCAGGTTGGTTCTGTTTTGTGACCTTCGTATCTCTGTATATCGAGAAATCCGTCGGCACTTTGTGCCCATTTCAGAGTTATATATGGCCTTCTTTTTTCATGAAAGGAAAAAAAACGTCTGTTTAGCTTCCTGCATTCATCTTCAAGAACTCCGGATATGACCTTACAACCTTCATTCCTGAGTCTTGCTAATCCTTCCCCCGACACTTTTTTGCTTGTATCAGTTGTTCCGATCACTAACCTGGGAATTGAATTAGAAATAATAAAATCAGCACAGGGAGGAGTCTTTCCAAAGTGCGAACATGGCTCAAGGTTGACATAGAGTGTGGAAGATTTCAATTTTGTCTTATCGGAAACAGAGTTGACGGCATTAACCTCTGCATGAGGAGCACCTGCTTTAAGATGATAACCCTCTCCTATTATTCTTCCATCATTAACAATCACTGAGCCCACCATAGGATTAGGATAAGTTAAACCTTCAGCTTTGGAGGCCAGTTCGAGGCATCTTCTCATGAATTTAATATCATCTGTCTCCTTCATTTAAATGAAAATACTAAATTTGACTTATGGGTATCAATATACTAACAATAAAAGATATCAGGTATTATCTGGCGAAGGAACTTGAAGGAATCTATCATGAAACGGAAATAAGTGCCCTTGCCAATATTATAACTAAGACTATTATTGGTGCCACAAGGTTGCATCAGCTTTATATGCCTGAACAACCTGTTACCAGTAGTCAGTCCGGAAGAATAATTGATGTTTGCAATGAGCTAAAAACAGGGAAGCCTGTTCAATATATCCTGGGAGAGACTGTTTTTTATAATTGTACTATCAGACTAAATAACTCGACCCTTATTCCCCGTCCCGAAACAGAGGAGCTGGTTGATCTTATTATCAGGGAAAACAAAGGATTTATGGGAGATATCATCGATATTGGCACCGGTTCAGGATGCATAGCTATTTCTCTTGCAGCAAATCTTCCCGGGTCGTCAATTACAGCCACTGATATTTCGGATAAAGCAATCGTGATAGCCAAAGAAAATGCAGTTTTGAACAATGTGGTTGTCTCATTCATAAAGAGTGATATATTCAATATTGATTCTGAGATAGTTAAGAAGGCAGACATCATGGTCAGCAATCCGCCGTATGTCCGCAATTCAGAAAAAAAATTAATGAAAAAGAACGTACTGGACTTTGAACCTCAAAACGCACTTTTTGTAACTGATTCCAATCCTCTTATTTTTTATGATGCAATCCTTAAATTTGCAGATAAAATCCTGGTACCATCAGGCAGATTGTATTTTGAAATAAATGAAGCAATGGGAAAGTTAATGTTTCAGTTACTTAAATCATACGGATATTCTGAAATAGAAATTATTTCAGATATTAATGGTAAGGATAGAATAATTAAAGGGGGAAAAAATGCCTGAAAATGCTATGTTCAAGACTGCTCTTTCCAAAGCAATGGCACAGTGTTCCAAAAGGGAATTCTGCAGCGATGATATATATAATAAATTGCTGGCGTGGGGCGTCGGGAATGATGATGCAGAAAAGATAATCTGTATTCTGATAAAGGAAAACTTTATTGATGAACCGCGTTATGCTGCAGCTTTTGTAATGGATAAATTCAAGTATAACAAGTGGGGAAAAGTCAAGATTAAAGCACATCTCAGAGTAAAAAAAATTCCTCCTGATATTATAAAATCCACTCTTGATTCAATTGATAATAAGCAATATATAAAATCGTTACGTGAGCTTATTGAAAGTCACAGAAAAACTGTCAAAGCTAAAAATCAATACGATCTGAAAGCAAAACTATTGCGCTACGGCTTGTCAAAGGGGTATGAGAGCAATCTATTATACGATTTGCTGAATGACCTGGAATAGTGTAGATTTCTTTTAACGGGTGTCTAAAAAATATCCTTCAGAATACTCACTATAAACGGCCAGAAACAGGTCAGGAGGATCAGTGCTGAACCAATACAATCAATAATTATCAATTGTTTCCTGGTATCAGGGTACTTAACATAGAATATCGAATATGCAACTCTTAAGATAAGTTGTGAAGCGAAGAACAGGAACACTCTCATACCATATATGTTCCATTTATATGCTTCAGATATCCTTCCTCTTATTATTAAAGAAAAACTATGCGATAACCCGCATGATAAACACGGTTCCCCTGTAAGCTTTTCATGTATACATGCAACCGGATAATTATCTTTATCAGGCGAAAAAATACCGGAGTAAGCTATTATCAATAATATTACTCCGGCAAAAAAAATATTAATAATAATGTAAGGCTCATTTCTGAGACTTGCCAGCAGGTTCAGTTTTAGTTTACTTTTTCTTTTGTAAAGTATCATGCTTCTGAATCTTTACCCCTTCCAGATCTTCAAGTTTCTGCTCACGATCTTTTTTACCGGTATTTGTGTTTATTTCTACTTTTTCACCGTTACTCTCAACTTTGATAGAGACATTCGCATCTTCTATATCCTTAACTACATTATCCTGTACATCATTAATGACATTTTGAATTTTGTTTGGCCATTTCCCGGCTTTCTGTGCAATCCTGGTAGCAACAAATACCTGTGATAATGAGATCATCGCAGCAATTATTGCAATTATCAGACCTGCTATCAACACTCCCCGCGGTGAATTATTTCTTGAAGCCTGAGATAGCCCTACAGATGCGAGAACGATGGCTATAATCCCGGGGATAATTGCAATCAGACCCACACAGGGAATAACTGCCAGGACAAATGTTATTATAGCTGTAATGAGAGCAGCGATCCCCAGATTTTGTCCCGTGTTGTTTTTTACCTCTTCCATGATATTAAATTATTTATTATTACTCATTCCTGTAAGGATATTAACCAAATCCTGTTCTAAAGACGTCTTAGGACTTTCAATGATGCGTCCGGCTTCAATTTTATTTTTATAAATAATAAATGTCGGTACACGCTGGATATCGAGTTTGGCAAAATCTCCGACAGGTGCATTCTTTTCTTTATCTATCCCGATAAATGTAATATTATCAGATGAAAATTGCCAGATGTTGAGAATTCTCATTAGCCGTGGAACTTCCCTTCTGCTGTCGGAACACCATGTACCCATAACAACTTTTATGGCAAGACTATCCTTATTAATATCGAATAATTTTTTAAGAGCCTTACTATCAGGCATGTAATCATCAAGGTTTCTTATATACCAGGTGGAATATGGCTCACGTGTAAGCTGAGCCGGGCTAAAATACCCGAGAAGCCAGGTTGAAGGCTCCGAAAAGTCCGGACCAGTTGCAACACTCTTTTCTGCTTTTACAGGAACCTCTGCTGCTGGTTTTACTGATGCACATCCACAGAAAATCAGCAACCATAAGAAAACAATTGTAATTATATTTTTCATCTATTAAATTTAATTAATTGAGTCTTTACAGCAAAGATATTTTAACATTTTTTTTATTCAAATGAATGAAGCATTATCTCAAGAATCTGTTTTGCTGCTTTTGAAACTGAGGTTCCGGGACCAAAAATTGCTGCAACACCTGCATCGTAAAGAAACTTGTAATCCTGCGAGGGAATTACGCCTCCTGCAATTACGAGAATATCTTCTCTCCCAAGTCTTTTCAACTCATTAATAACCTGGGGCACCAGTGTTTTATGACCAGCAGCAAGACTAGAAATACCAAGCACATGCACATCATTCTCGACGGCCTGTTTTGCTGCCTCAGCCGGGGTCTGAAAAAGTGGCCCGATATCTACATCAAAGCCAATATCGGCATATCCTGTTGAGACAACCTTAGCTCCCCGATCGTGACCATCCTGGCCCATCTTCGCGATCATTATCCTGGGCTGACGGCCCTCCTTTTTTGCAAACCGGGCAACGAGAGCTTTTGCTTCCTTAAAGTCATCATCTGACTTGTATTCGGATGAATAAACACCTGAGATTGTACGTATCACTGCTTTATACCTCCCTACTATTTTTTCACATGCATAAGATATTTCGCCCAGACTAGCGCGTTTTGCGGCAGCGTCAACTGCCAATTCCAGAAGATTACCTTCGCCGGACTGAACGCATTTAGTTATTGCATCAAGTGCAACCTGACATTCTTTTTCATTTCTTTCCGCCCTGAGTTTCGCAAGCCTTTTTATCTGCGATTCACGAACAGCAGAGTTATCAACTTCCAAAGTATCGAGCGGATCTTCCTTTTCGAGCCTGTATTTGTTTGTACCGACGATTGTCTGCACTCCCGAATCGATCTTAGCCTGAGCCCTCGCTGCAGCTTCTTCAATCCTCATCTTTGGAACACCCGATTCAACAGCTTTTGCCATTCCTCCAAGACTTTCGACCTCCATAATATGCTCCCATGCCCGATGAGCAATTTCATGTGTAAGCGTCTCAACATAATACGATCCGGCCCATGGGTCTATTGCCCTGCAAATATTTGTCTCTTCCTGGATATAAATTTGTGTATTCCGGGCAATTCTGGCTGAAAAATCGGTAGGAAGCGCCATTGCCTCATCGAGAGCATTTGTATGAAGACTCTGGGTATGGCCCAGTGCAGCTGCCATCGCTTCAATACATGTTCTTCCGACATTATTGTAAGGATCCTGCTCGGTTAAGCTCCATCCTGATGTCTGACAATGAGTTCTGAGTGCAAGCGATTTAGGATCTTTTGGATTGAATTCTTTCACGATTTTTGACCACAGCATACGGGCAGCCCTCATTTTTGCTATCTCCATGAAATGATTCATCCCGATTGCCCAGAAAAATGAGATGCGTGGTGCAAAAGCATCTATATCAAGGCCGGCATTGACTCCTGTTCTGAGGTATTCAAGACCATCAGCAAGTGTATATGCAAGTTCTATATCGCATGTAGCTCCAGCTTCCTGCATGTGATAACCCGAGATACTTATTGAATTGAATTTCGGCATTTTGGCGGTAGTAAACCGGAAGATATCAGCAATTATCTTCATCGAGAATTCAGGTGGATATATATAAGTATTCCTTACCATAAACTCTTTCAGGATATCATTCTGGATGGTACCGTTAAGCTTATCGAGCCTGGCTCCCTGTTCAAGCGCAGCTACAATATAAAAAGCCAATATCGGCAGAACAGCTCCGTTCATTGTCATCGACACCGACATTTTATTGAGAGGTATCTGGTCAAAGAGCAGTTTCATATCAAGAATTGAGTCAACTGCTACTCCTGCCTTACCAACATCACCTGCAACCCGTTCATGATCTGAATCATAACCCCGGTGCGTCGCAAGGTCGAAAGCTACAGATAACCCTTTCTGTCCTGCTGCAAGATTGCGCCTGTAAAATGCATTTGATTCTTCAGCAGTCGAAAATCCTGCATATTGCCTGATGGTCCAAGGTAGCATAGCGTACATACCGGAATATGGACCGCGTAAAAACGGAGGTAAACCGGCAGCATAATTAAGATGTTCCATTCCTGCCAGATCTTCTTTAGTGTACACGCTCTTTATCGGAATTCTTTCAGACGTTATCCAATTTTTCTTTAAGCTGTTCTCCTTCTCCCATTCACAAAAATCTTTTTTAGTGACTGAAAGTGTTTTAAGATCGCTATATCTGAATTTTGGTCTCATAATCTCTTTTGAAAATCACAGGTTTATTCCCAACCGGGTATTAAAATTATTAAGTGTTTCAATTACACTTGATCTTAAATGTATGAAATTGTCAATCCCTTTTAACTTCAGTTCAGCAACCGATGGCGGATTGCCTGCAATAACTACAATAGACCTATCTTTCAGTTTATTAAAAATATCCGGCGCAAAAAGCGGATATTCTTCATCAGAACTGCATATTATGACAATATCGGCTTTTGATTCAAGTGCTGATTTAATCCCATCATCAACAGTATCAAACCCCTGGTTATCGATGATGTGATAACCTGCACATCCAAAGAAATTAGCAGAAAACTGCGATCTTGCTTTTCGCAGCACAGGGTTACCGATTGGCAAAAGAAATACTATCGGTCGCCTGGATGCCCTGTCCACTGCCATTCTGATTTTTTCGTACTCTTCTGATCCTCTGAAGAGTGTAATAGGGTCAATCAAAGCCTCCTTTTCATCAGATTTTTTAATAAATGCTTTATTTATATCAACCGAAGGAGAAGCAGATTCTTCAAAATTCGGGTACTGATTTGTTCCCAGAAAAATAATTTTTCTTGTGGCAGCATCATTCCTGCGGTCAGATGCCGATTCTGATAATCTTTTCTGGATAAATCCTGATTTCAGTGATGAAAGAAAACCACCCTGATCTTCGATTTCGAGAAATAATTTCCAGGCACTATCAGCTATCAGATTTGTAAGAGATTCAATATAATATGAGCCAGCTGCAGGATCGGCTACTTTATCGAAATAAGCTTCCTCTTTTAATATCAGCTGCTGGTTTCTGGCAATCCTTTCGGAAAACTCATCAGGTTTCCTGAAAACTGAGTCAAAGGGCTCAACGGTGAGAGAATCAGTTCCGCCGAGAATAGCTGACATTGCTTCAGTCTGTGTTCTGAGCATATTTACATAAGGATCGTATACAGTTTTATTCCATTCACTTGTTACACAATGAATATTCATTTTTATGCTTTCAGGATCTGAAGGTTTAAAACCATTGATAACAACCGACCACAGCAGGCGGGCCGCTCTTAATTTAGCAATCTCAAAAAAATAATTTGATCCTATCCCAAAACTAAACCGGATCTTTGAAGCTGCAATTTCAGCAATTATTCCCCTTTCAGTCAGCTGAGCCATGTATTCGCTTCCAGCTGAAATCCCGAAGGACAGTTCCTGGACAATATCAGCCCCTGCATTATTGAAGTTTGAAGCATTCAGATGAACTGTACGAAAATTTGAAAAAACAGATGCTGATCGGGTTAATGAAGCCAGATAATCGAAGCCCGCTTCAACAGGGATGCATATTGTACCGTTGAGCAATAAATGTCCTATCGGATCTGCTTCAATTGCACCATAAATGTTTCCGGGATTTAACCCTCTTTCAGATGTGATTTTAATGATAAGATCAAGAATCTCTTTAGCTTTCCCGTTACACAGAAAATTTATTTCGATAATTTCGATGTGGATATCCTGAAGAAGAATTTTAAAATTCTTCTCATTAACTGACTCAGGATCAGATATTATAAACCCCAATGAATCAACACCCTTCATAAGGATAGTAAGAGCTTTCCGGTTTGCTTTTGAATAATCTGACACTTCAATATTCTGCCTTATGTACCAGTTGTTGTTTTTGATTCTTGTACCTCTTATGTAGGGAAATTCGCCTGGCAGAGTATTGATATACATAAGATTTTCAATATCTTCCATCCTGTAAAAAGGCATAACCTCAAACCCTTCATTTATTTTCCATACCAGCCTTTTATTAAAGTCAGAGCCTTTCAGGTCAGCATGGATCCTCTCCATCCAATCCCTGGTTGACACCGGGGGAAACTGATCAAATAATTTTTCCTTATTCAGCATATTTCAACCGTTGTAATAATTGATGCAAATTAAGTGCTTTGAAAGTTATTTTTCCTATGAAATTTATCATATTCAGGTGTTTATGAAAAATCCGTTCATTTTCCTGCAAACTCCATAAGGTACGATTTTATGAAAGGATTCAGGTCACCATCAAGAACAGCCTGTACGTTCCCGGTCTCATGGTTTGTCCGGAGGTCCTTGATCATTTTATACGGATGAAGAACATAGGATCTTATCTGTGAGCCCCATTCAATCTTTTTCTTCTCACCTTCAATCTTTGCCTGTTCTTCCCTCCGCTTTCTCAGTTCAAGTTCATAAAGCTGCGATTTGAGTATCCTCATCGCATTTTCTTTATTATTAAGCTGCGACCGTGACTCCTGATTTTCGATTACCAGTCCTGAGGGTTGGTGCCTCAGCCTTACTGCCGTTTCGACCTTATTGACATTTTGTCCACCGGCACCGCTCGAACGGTAGGTTTCCCAGGTAATATCCGAAGGGTTAATTTCAATCTCGATATTGTTATCAACGAGTGGGGATATAAACACCGAGGCAAAAGTTGTCTGGCGCTTCCCCTGGGCATTGAATGGAGATATTCTTACTAGCCGGTGAACCCCGTTTTCGCTTTTAAGATAACCATAGGCACGCTCACCGTCAATTTCTATAGTCACCGATTTAATGCCGACTTCATCACCAGGCTGATAATCGAGTTCCTTAGCTTTATAATTATTCCGTTCGGCCCAGCGCAGATACATCCTCATTAGCATTGCTGCCCAGTCGTTGCTTTCTGTACCACCGGCACCTGAATTTATTTTCAATATAGCGCCCAGTTGATCTTCCTCTTTCTGAAGCATATTCCGGACCTCAAGATCCTCAATCATAGATAAACAGATATTATACTGATTATCAATGTCTTTTTCTGTTGCTTCCCCCTCCCTGAAAAAATCATTTAAAACAACCATGTCGTCAATGGCCGTGTTTATTCTCTCAAAATCTGTTATCCAGCTTTTTATTTGCGAAATGCTCTTTAGAAGTTCTTCAGCTGCTTTAGGATCGTTCCAGAAGCCCGGCTGTTGCGATGCATTCTCCTTTTCAGCTATCAGCTTCAGTTTGCCTTCAATGTCAAAGATACCTCCTTAACGCATCGCGGCGTCCCGATAGACTTTTTATCTGTTCGTTAGTTATCATCACTATAGTTTTGGACAAATTTAGTCTTTTATCACACACCAGATAATGTTGCTCTAAAGAAGTTGCATACACTTTGCGTAACTGGGAGGATATTATTACATTTCGGACGAAAGTAAAATTAATATGCCCGATATTCTTGTTGCCTGAATGTTTTCCCTTTCACAAGGTTAAAATATTTCTTTAATTTACAAACCGAACAAATAAAAAAATAATCTGATGCTAAAATCGCACCTGTATCACAATCTTATTGAAGCCGGTTGCGATGAAGCCGGCAGAGGTTGTCTTGCAGGACCTGTAGTTGCGGCTGCAGTTATTCTTCCAAAAAATTATAAACATCCTGTGCTTAACGATTCCAAGAAGCTTACGGCCAGACAAAGAGCTTTTTTAAAGGATGAAATAATTAATTCTGCCATTGCCTGGAAAGTAGCTTTTGTTGATAATAATGAAATTGATAATATAAATATTCTGAGAGCCTCAATTAAAGCGATGCACATTGCTATTGAAGGCCTTGAAAAAGAACCAGAGTTCCTGCTTATTGACGGGAATAAATTCTATCCTTATAAAACCATAAATTACAGGACAATTATTAAAGGTGACGGGATATTTTTCTCAATTGCAGCAGCTTCGGTGCTGGCAAAAACGTTTCGCGATGAGTTCATGGAAAAAATACATGATGAGTTCCCTGAATATGGATGGAATAAGAACAAAGGTTATCCAACCTCCTTTCACAGGGCAGCTATAATAAAAAATGGAATTACACCCTACCATAGAAAGTCCTTCACTCTTTTCGATACACAGATGAAAATTGAATTTTGAATATTCCAATCTTAATTATTAAACTTATCTTTGTCCGATAATTTAAAATCAATCTAAATAAGTTCGTTGATATGAAAAAATTGTTTGCAATTGTGTTAACCCTTCTTCTCAGTTTTGGCTTCAAAGCAAAAGCTGATGAAGGAATGTGGCTCCTGCCTCTAATCGAGAAATTGAATATGGGCAAAATGACAGAACTGGGGCTGAAGCTCTCCGCTGAAGATATTTACAGTCTTAATAAAGCTTGTGTCAAAGACGCTGTTATAATATTCGGCGGCGGATGTACAGGAGAAATTGTTTCATCGCAGGGTCTTATTCTTACAAATCATCATTGCGGTTATGGCTCCATACAGGCTCATAGCAGTGTTGAGCATGACTATCTCCGTGATGGATTCTGGGCAAAGACAAAAGAAGAAGAGTTGCCAAACCCTAACCTTTCAGTTACATTTCTTATCAGAATTGAAGATGTTACCAGCCAGGTTCTTGCCAATGTAAAAGATGGAATGAGCGAAACTGACCGTACTGCAGCGATAACCAGCGCCAGACAGGCAATTGAGAAAAAAGCCGGTGAAGGGAACAACTACAGGGCTCAGGTTGGATCTTTTTATGGAGGGAATTATTTTTATCTCCTTGTTTATGAGAGATATAATGATGTACGACTTGTTGGGGCACCTCCATCGTCAATAGGTAAATTCGGCTCAGATACTGACAATTGGGAATGGCCTCGTCATACTGGTGATTTCAGCGTATTCCGCGTTTACACCGGACCTGATGGGAAACCTGCGCAATACTCAAAGGAAAACATCCCTCTGAAACCCAAACATTACCTGCCTGTTTCAATTAAAGATCTGAACAAAGGCGATTTTACAATGATCCTGGGATATCCGGGAAGAACCAGCAGGTATATGACTTCATTTGAAATAAACGAACAGTTACAGATTGTACATCCCGACAGGATAAAAATACGTGGCATAAAACAGGATATATGGATGAAAGATATGCAGGCCGACCAGAAGGTAAATATTCAGTATTCTGCAAAATATTTCAATTCTTCAAATTACTGGAAATACTCCATCGGTCAAAAAGCCGGTCTTGAAAGACTTAATGTCAAAGCAAAGAAAGAAGAGCTCGAAAACCAGTTTAATAAATGGGTTGTTGCCACGCCCGACCGTAAGGCAAAATATGGCGAGGCACTTAACATGATAAAAACTGCAATTGAAGGGAGAGCAGAATATTACAATGCACTTCAATACCTGAACGAATGCCTCTCGGGGTGCGAGATGCTGACAATGAACAGGGGTGTGGAAGAACTGATAACCGCACTTAAATCAGGAGACAACCAGAAAATTACAGATGCTGTTACACATATTAAAGATAACAGCAAAAGGTTTTATAAGGATTATAATCTGCCAACAGACAATAAATCGATGAAGGCGATGCTGAAGCTGTACAGGGCAGATGTTCCTGCTAAATTTCAACCTGATTTTTATGCCAATAGTGTTGATAAAAAATATAAAGGTAATATTGACAAGTTCGTTGATGAGATGTTTGCCAAATCACTTTTTACAAGTGAAGAAAAACTGAACGCATTCCTTAACAAACCTGTTCTCAAAACAATTGAGAGCGATCCTGTTTATCTTACAGCTACTTCAATTAATAAAACCGGAGGAGATTTGTCAAAAGGGCTGAGCCAGTATGATGCAGGTCTGACTGCAGGAAGAAGAATCTGGATTTCAGCTTTGATGGAGATGGTTCCGGAAAAAACAAGGTATCCCGATGCAAACTCGACAATGCGTCTGACTTACGGAACAGTTCAGGATTACGATCCGAGAGATGCTGTCACCTATAAATATTATACAACCCTTCAGGGAGTTGTGGATAAATATAAACCAGGTGATTATGAATTCGACCTTCCCCAGCGACTTATTGATCTTAATAATAAGAAAGATTATGGAAGATATGGATCATCAAAAGGCTACATGCCGGTTTGCTTCCTTACAACCAACGATATTACAGGCGGCAATTCAGGTAGCCCGGTAATGAACGGAAACGGCGAACTGATCGGATTGGCTTTTGACGGGAACTGGGAATCTATGAGCGGCGACATTGCTTACGAACCGGAACTTCAGAGAACAATAGTTGTTGATATCCGCTATGTACTCTGGATAATGGATATCTATGCCGGAGCAAAAAACCTGGTAGATGAAATGACAATTGTTCAGTAATCACTTTTTACTGTGAACTTACACCCGGGCATTTCGTCCGGGTTTTTTTGCAATTAAATTGAAGCTCTTCGCAGCAAGCAACGGAGAATGCGTTCGCGGGGATTCATTAACCGCATAGATCGCAAAGGATTTTGCCCCCTTTTCGATTTAAAAAATCTGCTGAAACAACTCTGTTAAAGGGAAATAATGAAGTGAATTTTCTTAACTTTGCATCAAATTCCGATATATGCATTTGAGCCTGATAGAGATTCTTGCAGCTTTTATGGTCCTTTTTGCAATTATTGACATACCCGGGTCAATTCCGATCATCATTGATATTAAAGCCAAATCAGGTGATATAAAATCAGTCAAAGTCACCCTTGTCTCTTTCTTTATACTGCTGGCATTTTTATTTATAGGAAGTCCGTTGCTTGGCATCTTCGGCATTGATGTATCGTCTTTTGCAATAGCCGGTTCTTTTATCATCTTTTTGATAGCCATGGAAATGATACTTGGTATCGAACTCTTTAAACAAGATTCACATGGCGGAGGATCGATATTCCCAATAGCATTTCCTTTAATTGCGGGTGCCGGATCAATTACAACAATTCTTTCTCTGAAAGCTGAATATCAGACAATTAATATTTTTATTGCCCTTGTTCTTAACATGGTAGTAATCTATCTTGTGTTAAGATTAACTTCAATATTTGAAAAAATACTGGGTGCAGGCGGGTTGCAAATACTCAGAAAAGTTTTTGGTGTCATCCTTTTATCAATTGCAATAAAGCTTTTCGTTACCAACACAGGGATAATCCTGCATCATGCCAGGTGAAATCACAATATATACCGATGGAGCTTCAACCGGGAATCCCGGTCCTGGAGGTTATGGTGTGGTTCTTATTTCCGGTAAGCACCGGCTTGAAAAATCAGAGGGCTTCAGGGTAACAACAAATAACCGGATGGAACTAATGGCTGTAATTGCCGGTCTCGAATCCCTGAAAATACCTGGCAGCAATGTCATTATTTACACTGACTCAAAATATGTTGCTGACGCTGTCGAAAAAGGGTGGGTGTTCCAATGGGAATCAAAAGCTTTCAAAAAGAAAAAAAATTCCGATCTGTGGATAAGATTCCTTAAAATATACCGGAAACACAAAGTCAGGTTTGTCTGGATAAAAGGACATGCAAATAATACCGAAAATGAAATATGCGACCGGCTGGCAGTGGATGCATATTCAAGAACCAAACTTCTTGAGGACATTGGTTATACTCCTGAAATAGAGAATAATATATTACTGTAAAATTCAAAATTACTCAAAAATACTTTTGCAATTATTAAAATATTGATGCAACTTTGTAAAAAGGCCAGATAGATGCAAAAGTTATATATTAGTCCGACTCTTTCCACTCCTGAGATTAACTTTTCTCCCGAAGAAAACATTTTTCTGATACGTGGAACATCTTCTCCTGAAGATGTCCGTGCAATGTACTATCCTGTTAATGAGTGGGTCAATATGTTTGTCAATGATATTCTGCAAATAGGGTCCAATAACTATTCGCCGGGAAACCCGCTGAAACTTCAGATCGATTTAGTCTATTTCAATTCATCATCGGCAAAATTTTTATATGATATATTTTCAGAATTGAAAAGACTTTCGCAGTCGGATATCATGGTTGTTATCGAGTGGTTTTATGATAAAGAAGATATTGACCTGAAGGAAGCAGGATCGGATATTGCGTCGCTCGCCGGAATGGAATTTACTTATATCCAGAAAAATAAATAGAACCTGATGAAGGGTCAAAAAGAACTTTACGATCTTTTCGAAAAACTGGCCATTCAATTTGAATATCACGAGCATCCTCCACTTGCCACCATCGAAGATGCCAAAATTCATTGGAAAGAGTATAATTCGGGAAGATGCAAGAACATTTTCTTTCGTAATCATAAAGGAGACAGGCACTACCTGGTTATTCTCGAACACCTCAGACAACTTAATATAAAGGATCTTGAGAAACGCCTGAAACAGGGGAAGCTTACTTTTGCTTCGGACCAACGACTTAAAAAATATCTTGGTGTTGAACCCGGATCTGTTTCACCTTTCGGGCTTATAAATGACAGAGAAAAACATGTTCATCTTTTTATTGATGAAAAACTGAACGAATTCGACAGGCTGGCATTTCACCCTAATATTAACACCGCTTCGGTCATTGTTTCAAAATCCGATTTCCTGAAATTTCTGGAATATGTCAGTAACTCTTATGAATTTATAAGGTTATACAATTAGGGTATAAGTCTATATTAAAGGTCTTCTTTATTTATGCCACTTGCTATTTAATATTTAGAAATAATTTAAATAGATGGATCCTTGCATCAAATTCCTCTCTAAGCCGTCCTTATTAAGAGAAACCCTAAAAAGAATACCTTGATGAAGAGACTTTTTATTTTTAGCATCATAATTTTATCGCTCCAGCTGGTTACTTTCGGACAAACGCTCGAGAAGAAGCAATATAAAGCTACACGGATAACAACTCCACCGGTCATCAACGGGATCCTCGATGATGAAGCATGGCAGGCCGGCACCTGGGCAGGTGATTTTACTCAAAATCAGCCATATAGTGGTAGACCTGAAACTCAAAGAACCGAATTTAAAATTTTGTTTGATGAAGATAACCTTTACGTAGCTATTAAGGCGTACGATACTTCGCCGGATAGTATTGTTAATCGTTTAACAAGACGCGATGAGGCCGATGGCGACCTTGTAGGTATAATTTTCGACAGTTTTCACGATCAGCGTACAGGTTTTTTGTTCGGTGTAAGTTCAGCAGGTGTCAAGTACGATCAGATGTTCACGAACGATGGACAAAATCAGGATGCTACATGGGATCCGAATTGGTGGGTAAAGACTTCGGTAAACAAAGAAGGCTGGGTCGCCGAAATGAAAATACCTTTCAGTCAGGTAAGGTTTGAGAAAAATTCAGGCGATGTCTGGGGTCTTGATATTGCAAGAATATTATACAGAAAAAATGAACAAACATTCTGGCAGCATATTCCAAGAGATGCCCCGGGGTTAGTTCATCTGTTTGGTGAACTGACTGGTCTTGAACAGATTAAGCCACGTAAAATTTTTGATGTAACTCCTTATGGAGTCGCCAAGGCTGAGACGTATCAGGCAGTACCTGAAAATCCATTCCTGGCAAGCGGTAAGTCGACAAAATTAAATGGTGGAGTAGACGCAAAAGTAGGTGTAACCAATAATATGACAATGGACCTTACAATTAATCCCGACTTCGGACAGGTCGAAGCTGACCCTTCCCAGGTAAACCTTACAGCTTATGAGACTTTCTACACTGAAAAACGTCCTTTTTTCATCGAAGGAAATAATATAACCGATTTCGGACTTGGTATAGGTAATGGAGGTGTTGGAAACGATAATCTCTTCTATTCAAGAAGGATTGGCCGTCCACCACAGGGATCTCCTGACCTCAAAGACGGATGGAATGCTGATATTCCAACCAGCACTGCTATTCTCGGCGCTGCCAAACTTACCGGTAAAACAAAAGACGGACTTTCAGTTGGTTTTGTTGAAGCAGTTACTGCTGAAGAAAAGGCTGAAATTGACACTGTAGGAGGGAAAAAATACGAGACAGTTGAACCACTTACAAATTATTTTGTCGGCCGGGTACAAAAAGATTTTAAAAACGGGAACACTATAATCGGTGGAATTTTTACAAGCGTAAACAGAGACCTGGATGCCAATCTAAGCACCCTTCTGCATAAGGCAGCTTACGCAGGAGGAGTAGATTTTACCCAATATTTTAAGGATAAAAGCTGGATGTTTAACCTTAATACTGCTTTTAGTCTTGTTGAAGGTTCTAAAAAGGCAATTGAGAATACGCAGGAATCTTCTACACACTACTTCCAGCGACCCGGGAAAGATTACGCTCTTCTGGATACAAACCGGACCTCTCTTGCTGGATCGGGTGGAAGAATGCAGATAATGAAATTAAACGGCCACTGGAACTTTTTAGGCGCTACTTTATGGAAAACGCCTGGCTTTGAAGTCAATGATCTCGGCTACCTTCGTCAGGCTGATCAGATTTTGTCGGTTCTTTGGGCGGGATATAATCAGTACGAACCAAAATGGATTTACAGAAATTACAATATAAATTCAGATGTTTATTGCATTAATGATTTTGGTGGCGGCTGGATTAGTAATGGACTCGAATGGAACGCATTTATGAACCTGAAGAATTTCTGGAACGTTTGGACCGGAGGAAGTTTAAACAGTGCATCACTTTCTTCAGGAATGCTTCGTGGCGGACCTATGATGAAATTACCCGGAAATGTGAATGCACGAATGGGATTTTCAACTGATAACCGTAAAAAACTTGCCTTTTCAGTGACTGTAAGTGGAACAAGCGGCTTCATGAATGATTCCAGGAACCTGTACACTGAGCTGGATATTACTTATAAGCCTACAAATTATCTTGTATTCACATTGAGCCCGAATTACAACTTTTCATACTCTGAACTTCAATATGTTGAGCAGGCGAGTTATAATGGAATTCCAAGGTACATTTTTGCAAGCATCGATCAGAAGACTATCAGCACATCATTCAGGGTGAATGTGAACCTGAGTCCCAACCTTACCTTACAATACTGGGGACAACCATTTGTAGCGTCAGGAAAATATTATAATTATAAATATATACTCAACCCGATGGCAAATGCTTACAGAAATCGCTTTCAGACCTATGCCCCGGAACAAATCAGCTTTGCAGATGAACAATATAATATCGATGAACCAATGAACGGTTCAACCAGCTACAGTATCAGCAAACCGGATTTTAATGTGCAGGATTTCCTTTCAAACCTTGTAATTAGATGGGAATATAGTCCGGGATCAACGATCTTCCTGGTGTGGAGCCAGACCAGAAGTTATAGCAATGATTCGGGTGTGATGGATTTTTTCAACAATCTGGGCGATCTGTTCAATAAAAGTTACAATGTTCCTTATAATGTCTTTCTAGTCAAGTTCAGTTACCGGTTTGGGTTAAAATAGGTTTATTTAACAAATTAAGAAGGGACATGCCAGCGAATGTCCCTTTCTTTTTAGTTACCTGATAAAAACAAAGGAGACACGACTCAGGACTCACGACTCATGGAAACCCAATAATATTTCCCGCGCCGTGTGTCGTGCATCGTGTGTCGTTTCTTAATAACAATTATTGTGATTTTGAGGCTTTCTGAATTTCAGAAAACATGGCTTTAAAACAACTTACCTGGGAATTCTCAGGATTTTCAGGTTTTCTGCCATAAAAGCTGTCAAGAAATTGCCCTGTGCCCGACCAGACTGTTTGTACCATTCCAATAAAATGATCTTTCATTTCTGCAGTGGAATTATTTCTGAATCTGACCATATCCTGTGCCTGAAGCACAGCAATCCCCGGAATATTCCAGGGGCAGGTAACAACATTTAGCCCCTTCATTGCAAAATATACAGGTGACTGAACAGCACGTTCATAATGCCAGTCACATATAATCACATCTTTAGGTATCATATCAACGGCCCTGTAGGTGTTATTATAGCTTGCTTCCCATTCACCTAATCCGGTTGTTTTTCCATCAAGCAGACGGTCGCCCCATATCCATAGTTTCCGTCCTTTTAAAGCCAGATGATCATGGATTGTACGAACCTCTCCTGCGAACAATTCCGCTTTATCTCTTCCGGAGCATCGAGGACATTGTGATTCACCGATATAGAACACTTCATCCATACCTGCATGGAAAGCATCAGACTCAAATACATCGCATATCTCATCAATCAGAGCAAATATAACTTTATGGATATCAGGGTGAAGCGGACAATAGCTTTTACAATATAGCCCATCGGCATTTGGCCACACATACTTTTCAGGCATCTTCACAAGGGGGGTTTCATCAAATTCAGGATAAACCTTCAATAAATTTCCGATTTTCCCGGCCCACGACTGATGCCCGAGCATGTTAACCTGTGGAATAATTTTTATGTTGTTCTTTTTGCACACTTCTACAAGTTTTCTAACATCCTGTTTTGATAATGCCACTGAATCTCTCAGTTCAGGGTGACTTTCGTACTGATAATTATAATCCACCCTTAGTATCAGGGTATTTACCGATCGCGGAGCAAGTTCCTCATCAATGAATTTTATGAATTCGTCAAGCTCTTTGGGTTGCGGTGCAACAATACAAAAACCACGAACCGGAAGCGTACTGTCAGGAGTTGAATCAGAAGCCACAGGAACCTGGGAAGATGCCATATAGCTTATTACTGACAGGAATATTATAAGAAAGTATTTCATAGGTGCATGGTTTAAAAATTACAATACGTAAATATCATACTGATAAAGTTATTCATTTTTTACTATTTTTGCAGACCAAACTGATGAAACGTTTTCTCTTTCACCTTTACTTATGTTTCGGTGGTTAAAGAAAGCTTCGACGAAAATGGTCGGTTAACCGAGTGGTTAGGTAGCGGTCTGCAAAACCGTTTACGGCGGTTCGAATCCGCCACCGACCTCAAAATGGACAAGAAACCCGTTGAATATCAGCGGGTTTTGTTTTTATTGGTGGCTTTCATTCTATTCCTTACCTGCTCAATACCACACTTACTGATCCTATCTTTCCACCCATGGGCGGATTCATCTTCGAAACCTTGACAGTAACTTTCTTTACTCCATCCATTTCTGCACATACTGCATCAAGTATCCGACCTGCAATATGCTCGAGCAAATGAGATTTTTTCTCCATCTGAAGTTTGACTATTTCATATACCCTCTGATAATTAACGGCATCCTTCAGATTATCACTTTCACTCGGTTTCTTCATGTCTGTCTCAATAGTCAGGTTTACAAGGAACCTGTTCCCAACTATCCGTTCTTCCTTAAAATGGCCATGAAATGAGTAAAACTCCATGTCTTCAATCTGAATCAGCCCCATATAAGTATTTTTTTAATTTCTTACCTCTTGTGAAAATCAATTTGTTTACTCCATCCAGAGTGGATTTTATTGATTTCCTTTTTTTACTCCGACCTTAGCTGAAGCGAATAAAATCAATATAACATCCCTGGTTATTAATTTTTCTAGTGATTTCAACATACTAATTATCAGGATAATCGAAATTTATTTATATCATCCCTTAAAAATAATTCATAAATTAATTGGTTTATATATTAAACTACTTTATATTTACAACATATTTATAGTTATTAGTTTTGAAACATAAAAATAAACATTATTATGGAAAATGAAGAAAAAATGATGACGGGCGAAGAAAGCCTCAGAATCATTACAGAAATGATCAACAAAACCAAAGTCAACATCCGTCAGGGCAGCTTTCAACTGCTTTTATGGGGCTGGCTCATATTTGCATGCAGCTTTTCAGATTATCTTCTTGCAAAACTTACCACTTATGCCCACCCTTACTTTGTATGGTTCCTGATGATTCCCGGCGCCTTTGTTTCAATGATTTACGGATATATTAATGGAAGAAAAGCAAAAGTACATACCTATGCCGAAAAAATATATATGTGGACATGGATGGGATTCCTTTTTGCTGCAATTGTATTGTTCATTATACAATCTAAAGATATGGAAACAGTTACTCCTTATATTCTGTTACTATCCGGACTACCCACATTTATTTCTGGATTCATAATCAAATTTAAACCACTTATCTTAGGAGGAATTTGCTTTTGGATCTTTGCTCTGGTTATCAATTTTGCTGGTCCATCTTTTGCTTCGTTAGGTTCATCCTTAGCAATTCTTTTAGGATATCTGATCCCAGGTTATATGTTAAAAAATAAATTTGATCATGACAAGGTTTAAAGAGCTCGACCCATTACTGCATTCGCAGTTGCGCCTGGCTGTAATGTCTCTTCTTTTCAGCACAGAGGTGGCCGAATTCACTTACATAAGGGAACAGACCGGGGCAACTGCAGGAAACCTGAGTATCCAGATCACTAAACTTAAAGAGGCCGGATATATAGAGGTTACAAAAAAATTCAGAAATAATTATCCGCAAACACTCTGCTCCATCACCTCACTCGGCAGGCAAAAGTTTACGGAATACGTTAAATCGCTTAAAGATTATCTGAATCCGAAGTAAACAGATCAGTAATATCAGATAAAAAATAACTTAATGCCCGCCCTGATGTAATTGTCCGGGCGGTCCTGTTAGCAGTTAATTAGCCGCCTCTTCTTTATATTGCAGTTTCTATGAACTCCTGAAAAGCATGTATTGTATTTTTCTAAATATGTATGAATTGAAAATTCCTTAATGAAAGTTTTATAATGGATAACAAATATTATCTTAGAGGCGATAATTTTAAGTCCATCAATCTTTAAATCTACATTTATGGCTGAAAACAATAACAAACAAAATAAGGCTCTGGTTGTCATAATAGCTACTGTGGCAGCAACCGGAGGTTTACTTTTCGGTTTCGATACAGGAGTAATATCAGGAGCTATCCCGTTCTTTCAGAAAACATTCGGTATTGCTAATAACTGGGTTGAAATTATTACTACAGCCGGTCTGGCCGGTGCAGTTATAGGAGCTATGTTCAGTGGTAGAATTGCCGATATTATCGGACGAAAAAAAGTTATTTTGGCATCCGCAGTTATTTTTTCGATCGGAGCATTATGGTCAGGCTTCTCTCCAAGTGCAATGATGCTCGTCTTTGCCCGTTTCTTTCTTGGTATTGCAATTGGCGTTTCATCATTCGCCGTACCGCTTTACATTGCTGAAATTTCACCCACAAAAAGCCGCGGAACCTTAGTATCGATGTTCCAACTGCTGATTACTATCGGAATTATGGTTTCGTACCTTAGCGATTCTGCATTTGCAGTGCCAGATGGTGACCCTGCCTTTACAACATGCTGGAGAGCAATGTTTTATGTAGGAGTAATTCCTGCTGCAATAATGTTTATTGGAATGATATTTTTACCCGAAACTCCCAGGTGGCTGATCAGTAAAGGGCATGAAGAGAAATGTCGTCAGGTTCTTGAAAAAGTTGAAGAACCACAACTGGTTGAAGATGTTATTACAAGAATGAAATCAGATCTGGATGCTGACAAGCTTAATAAAGTGTCCTGGACCAGTATTTTTAAAAAGTGGCTGATAGTTCCTCTTATTATCGCGATAGGCATTATGTTTGTTCAACAATTCACTGGAATAAATACAATTATATATTATAGCCCAAAAATCTTCCTGATGTCTGGCTTTGCCGATGCTAAAGCTGCCGTATGGGCCTCTGTAAGTGTTGGTGTTGTAAATGTAGCTTTTACTATTTTGTCGTTATTCATGATTGACAAGCTGGGTCGCAGGAAACTCTATTTTATCGGATTAACAGGAATCGTGGTTGCCCTCATTGCGATGGGAACCTGTTTTGCACTTCAGTCAACCTTAGGTGATTCTATAAAATGGGTAACAATATCCCTGGTTTGGATATATATTGCATTCTTTGCTATCAGCCTTGGTCCTTTAGGCTGGTTGATTATCTCAGAGATATTCCCGTTGAGTGTCAGAGGTATTGGCTCAAGCATCGGAGCTCTGTCAAACTGGTTATTTAACGGTGTTGTTGCATTTACCTTTTTCAAAATTGTTAAGGGATTGACTATGCATGGTACCTCAATTACACTTAAAGGTGAAGATCTTGGAAATCCTGCAGGTGCATTCTTTTTATACGCACTTGTAGGTATTCTTGGATTAATCTGGGGCTATTTCTTTATCCCGGAAACCAAAAATGTTACCCTTGAGAAAATTGAAGAACATTGGAGAGAAGGCAAGCTGCCACGCGATTTATAATTATAAAAAAGACCCGCTTATGGCGGGCTTTTTTTTCGGTGCCTCCTTATTAGTTCAGATGACTTGATAATCTAATTAAAATATCAATGGCATTTTGAGGAACAGACTCAAATTCATTCTATTTTTATACCATTAATTTTTAATCCTAATGAATAACGGAAATATAAAGAAAGAAAAAGAGGAACTCAAATCAACGCAAAGTTTCATTGAACAATTTATTGCTGAAGATTTAAAAGAGGGGAAGAATAACGGAAAAGTTGTAACCCGGTTCCCTCCCGAGCCCAATGGCTATCTGCATATCGGCCATGCAAAAGCTATCTGCCTCGATTTTGGCATGGCGCAAAAGCATGGTGGAAAATGCAACCTTCGCTTTGACGATACCAACCCGGTAAAGGAGGAAGTTGAATATATCGACTCAATAAAAGAGGATATCCACTGGCTGGGATTCGACTGGGAAGAAAGGGAATTTTATGCTTCCGACTATTTTGATAAATTATTCGAATTTGCTATTAATCTTATTAAAAAAGGCCTCGCCTATGTAGATGATCAGCCTGCAGATCTGATCTCATCTCAGAAAGGAACGCCCAATCAACCGGGTATAATAAGTCCTTTCCGCAAGCGTCCGGTTAATGAAAACCTCGATCTCTTCGAAAGGATGAATAAAGGCGAGTTCGATGAAGGAAGCCGGGTGCTGAGGGCAAAAATCGACATGACATCTCCCAACATGCACATGCGCGATCCAATCATTTACAGGATAATAAAATCGCATCATCACCGCACAGGCAGCAAATGGATGGTTTATCCTATGTACGATTTTGCTCATGGCCAGAGCGACTATTTTGAAGGGATAACTCATTCACTTTGCACACTTGAATTTGAAGTGCATCGTCCTCTTTATGACTGGTTTATCGATCAACTTAAAACGGATGAATACAGACCCAGGCAAATCGAGTTCAACAGGCTGAATCTTACTTATACTATGATGAGTAAAAGAAAACTGCTCGAATTGGTTCAGGAAGGGCAGGTAAAAGGATGGGACGATCCGAGGATGCCGACTCTTTGCGGTCTCAGAAGAAGAGGATATACTGCTGAATCAATAAAAAGATTTATCGATCTGATTGGTTATACAAAAGTCGAAGCCATCAATGATGTCTCTCTTCTTGAACATGTAATCCGTGAGGATCTTAATTTAAAAGCTCCCAGGGTATTCGGTGTATTAAAACCGCTAAAGGTCATAATTAAAAACTACCCCGAGGGGAAAGTTGAAAACGTTGAGCTAATAAATAACCCTGAAGATGAAAGCATGGGGAGAAGGAAGGTTCCTTTTTGCCGTGAGGTTTACATTGAACAGGATGATTTTATGGAGACTCCTCCCAACAAGTTTTTCCGGCTCGCGCCTGGAATGGAGGTGCGTCTGAAAGGAGCATATATTATTAAATGTGAGGGTTTTAAGAGGAATGAAAAAACAGGTACCATTGAAGAAGTTTTTTGCACCTACGATCCAAAAACAAAGAGTGGCGGGAACCTGTCGGATAAAAAGGTTAAAGGAACACTTCACTGGGTATCAGTAGCTCATGCTCTTGATGCAGAAGTAAGGCTGTACGACAGGTTGTTCAGACACGAAGATCCGTCCGGACAAAAAGACGATGATTACAGGACTTTCCTGAACCCCGATTCACTGAAAATACTAACCGGATGTAAGGTTGAACCTTTATTGGGATCAGCCAGACCGCTTGACAGGTTCCAGTTCCAGAGACTGGGATATTTTTGTGTTGATTATGACTCGTCAGACGGGAAACTAGTCTTTAATCGGACTGTGCAATTGAAAGATACATGGGCGAAGATCAATAAATAAGTCGGCGTGCGGCGCCCGGTGCGCACTACGCGGTCTTTAGACTCGTACCGTATGCCACGTACCTCGTACCTAATTTATAAAATATCGAATTCTTCTCTCCTAAAGTTTTTTCAGAGAAATTTTTCTATATTTGTCACCTCAAAATTGTCCCGTAGTGTAATTGGCAACACGTCTGATTCTGGATCAGAAGAGTTCAGGTTCGAAACCTGACGGGACAACAAGATTATCAATCACTTACAATTCACTTTGTAAGTGATTTTTGTTTTGTTGCCAGGTTCTTGCTAGGTTTTGGGGATTTTAAGATTTCTGATTAAGAATAATCAAAAAGTTGGTAGTAGTTAACACTATTCTTTATTTATGGAAAAGCCAATGGTATTGACTATATGTGGCCAGATCCAATTGGACCACCCAAACCCGGAGTTAAATCATTGTTGTTTTTCTTATATGTTCGGTTAACTCAGACCGGTCAAATGTGGATAAGTTACCCGGTTTTTGAACCTAACCTAATATAGTTCAAAAACTGGTAATTGCATTATGGATGTGTTTTTTCGTATCTTTGCATTATGAAAAATGATATAACAATACAACTTACAAAAGATGAAGATTTTGTTGCTGCCAATAAACGCAGAGACGACTATGCACTTCTCAGGGATTTAAAAGCTTTGGAGCTTAACCAGGCAATTGCTACAAGAATGCTATCAGAAATTAGAAATCAAGTCAAATGTGAAAAGTGCGGTAAAGAATTTTCAGCTGGAATAACCTCAAAAGATTTTCTGATCTGTCCCGAATGTAAGTAAACTATAAAAGCTGTAAAGTATTTTTAGCACGGAGGCTAATTGAAAAAACCAGCCTCTTTAACCACCTTTGACCGGAATAATTTGATCGCCAAAAACCGGAGTAAAGTGTTAATTGCTTATTTATGTATGTCAAGATTAATCTGACCGGCCAAATGTGGTCACAATGTCCGGTATTTGAACTGCTGCAAAAGAAATCATGCAAATTTTTTTAATAAACTATCGATGCAATAATTATATTTGATTTATAATATTTAGTACAAGAGATTTATGAAATATTACAGAATACCATTTTTATTTGTTTTAATTTTATTAGCCTGTAATAGGAAACCCTCTGTAAATGAAGTGGATTACAAAACAAAAGCCATTGCTTAATGGAATACTTATCCGTTTCCTTATAATCATATTTCTGTTCCCGATAGTAACGTGCAGAATCTTATCTATTCCTGTATCCGCGATATTTATCAGGCCAGAGAAATAAAAAAGGGATTACCTGCTTTTCAGGTCGGTCCAACATGCTATCGTGGATTGTGGATTATCGACGGTTCCTTCCTGCTCGAATCTATGACATATCTTGGCCAGGGGCAGGATGTGAGAAACGGAATTGAATATATGCTGAGTTTTCAGAATAAAAACGGGTCGGTTTTACTTATGGACAGTCATTGGAAAGAAACGGGAATTGTTCTATGGGTTATTAAACGTCATGCTCAGCTTACGGGAGATTTGAATTGGCTGGAATCGAAATGGGACAATGTAGTGAGGGCTGTCGGTTTTATTGATACTTTGCGTTACAGGACCATGAAAGATAAAAACGCTCCTAATTATGGCCTTATTCCTGCAGGCTTTAGTGATGGAGGTCTTGGCAAAAAAGTCTATGAATTTACCAATGTTTACTGGACGTTGAACGGGCTTAAATCAGCAGTGGATATCGCTCTGATGCTAAATAAAGAAAAGGAAGCTGCACTGTGGAAAGCCAAATATGATACAATGTTTGCTAACTATCGTAAAGCTGCTGTACGCAGTCTGAAAACCGATTCGTGCGGCAATCGTGCTGTACCAATATACTTAATTGACAGTTGCCAGTTACAACGTGGACAGTGGGCTTTTTGTCATGCGATATTCCCAGGGAAAATATTCAGCAATAATGATCCGTTAATGATGGGAACAATGAATATGCTTAAATGTAACGAACGTGAAGGGCTGGTCTACGAAACGGGTTGGCAGGACAAAGGAATTTGGAATTATTTTGGATCATTTTATGCGCATGCATGGCTGTGGCTCGGCGATGGACAAAAAGCAGCCAAAACTATGTATGCCATGGCCAATCATGCATCGTCAACCCTAATATTGCGCGAAGAGCAGCCGGTAAAATCATTGAAGTCTAACCAGATAACCGGCGATATGCCTCACAACTGGGCCAGTGCAGAGTTCATTCGTATGATTCGGCATTTAATCGCACTGGAAAGAGGACAGGAACTTCATTTATTTGAAGCGCTCCCCCCAATCTGGATTAAACCAGGTATGAGAACTTCCCTTAAAGGTGTCTATACCGAATTTGGGATACTGGATGTTGATCTTGTTGTTTCGAAGGATGGCAAAAAAGCCGAGATAAGCGCAGATCTTAATAGTTCCAACCATCATCTCCCTTCCTCAGTTGTAATACATCTGGATGTGCTGAAGGGCGCCGGAAAGATTTTAACATGCAAGCCAATATTCCCGATCAGGGAAATCATTGCTTTATAACTCTGAATTGCATAGACTGCCTGCTGAATTATCGACCAGAACAGGAATATGGGCATTGTCAGTTTTAGTGGTTCTTGAGATTTTATAGCTAAGGTTAAATCAATTTTAACTGGGAAACCAGGGGCTTTGAGAACAATTGGAAGGCTGTCAGATTGTCCGGATTTCTTAATATATCAACATTATCACTATCTTTCGATTATAATAAACCCCAAAAGTAGAAATGGAATATTCTGATCTGATCCGATCAAGGGAAAGTATTCGCAATTACGATCCGGGCCGACAAGTATCAAAAGAGATCCTGGAAAAAATCCTCGATGCTGGAAGAATTGCACCTTCTGCATGCAACTATCAGCCATGGAAATTTCTTGTAATCACTTCATCTCCGGTTCTTGAAAAGGTAAAAGCGAGTTATAAACCTGAATGGTTTAATGACGCACCACATATTCTTGTAGTGCTTGGACTGCGAAATCAGGCATGGAATCGTAGTTATGATAGTTATAATTCCATTGAAACCGATGTTGCAATTGCTATGACACACATTATTCTGGCTGCAGAAAATGAAGGTGTCGGAACATGCTGGATTGCAGCCTATAATCCAGTAATACTTATGGAAGCGCTTAATATTAAAGATGACCAGGTGATTTTTGGAATCACACCGCTGGGATATCCGAAACCGGGATTTATAAAATCTTTTGATAAAAGAAGAAAACCATTGGGAGATATCGTTGAGTTTATGTAACCATTATTAGAGGGTAAAAACATATTGTTATCACAGAAGTTATTTTTTTATTTTTAATTTTATGACTTAATCATGTTAAATCTTAAGTCGGACAGTAATGGGGGAAAATGAAGAATATAACTATATGACATTTGGGCATCCTGTAATCCTTTTTGCATTTAATATCATCAAAAGTTATCCGGTGGATCATCCGCTGATTATGAAACTTCCACAATCATTTAAATGAAATGCTGTTATTATAATCGATTTTTGTCTTTAATTGTTATTTAAAAATTCAAAAAAATGTTGAATAATTTAAAATTCTCTGCCTTCTTTCTGATGATTGTTTTGATTCTTTCATGTAATCATACTCCGAAGGTAAAAGAGGTAAAAGAGATAAAAAAAACATCCGAAAGCACATCTGAAATTGCTGTTAATACCATTACAGATAATCTGGTTTCATTCATTTCAGGAATGCCTCACGATAAAAATGAATGTCTTTCAAAGCTTGATTCGAATATAAAATGGAACCAATATGCAAGGGAACTTGACAATATGTTTACGAATACTAACTCTTCCCGTATTGATAAAATGAAGAAATGGGCTGAAGGTGAGTTAATAATAAATCATAACATAACAACCATATTTTATCCATTTTCAGGCCCTGACTTTTTAAATGCAGATATCTATTATCCCGATGCTGACCAATATATTATGATAGGTTTGGAGCCAATAGGATATTTACCGGATATTTGCAATATGATTCCCGACTCAGTGAACAGCTATTTGAATAAAATTAATAATTCATTGAAAGATATCTTTAAACGAAGCTATTTTATTACAAAGACAATGGATTCTGACCTTAGAAAGACTAAAGTAAACGGAACGATTCCACTGATATCACTTTTCATTAAACGGACAGGTCATCAGATAGTCTCTATTCAAAGGATAGGGATAGATTCAGTGGGTAAATTGCAAATTATTGACAGCTATAAGAATATAAAAAATATTGTTCCGGGAGTTAAAGTGGATTTTCTGTCTTTATCAAAGGAAAAAATACAGTCAGTTTTTTATTTCAGAACTGATATTTCGGATAAAGGTCTCGAAAAAAACCCCGGATTCAAAATTTATCTTTCTGAATTGCCGCAATCTTATTCATATTTGAAAGCAGCATCCTATCTTATGCATTATGATGAATTTAAAATAATTCGTTCTGTAATATTTAATATAAGTTCTACCATTCTGCAGGATGATTCAGGCATTGCTTACAAATATTTTGATAAATCGAAATGGGATATCAGGTTGTATGGGAAATATCTTAAACCGAAAGCCGAATTCTCATATATAAATGAACCCGATCTGCAAAAGGCATATAATAAATGTGTCTATAGACCTTTACCTTATTCTATTGGGTACAACTGGCGAGCCGGGAATAGCAACATGCTGTATGCTATAAAAATAAAATGATCGCTGAACAACAAGCATATAGTTTACCGGATCAAGTTTGTTTTTAAACAGGCGGAATATCCATTCTCTTTTTAAAAATATAATAAGCCGGAATTCCTACAAGAACTGTTAATGCAGCTATAGAAGATTCGAGGGGCCGTTCAGCATAAGAGAGTCCAAGAATGAGCAGGCCGGTTATAATATATAAAAACTGTGTAAATGGATAACCAGGCAACCGGACAGCGTCAGGATTTTCTCTTCTCAGTTTTATTACACTAAAGACAGTCATTATCGGAAATATCCCCAGCGCAAACCCCATATAAGTAAGAACCTGCTCGAAGGTCCCTGAAAGAACCATTACGACAGCTATAATGCACTGGAGAAGAATCGAATTGGATGGAACCTGATATTTTTTGTGTATCCTGCCGGCCGATTTGAAAAACAATCCGTCCTTAGCCATAGAATAATAGACCCTTGGTCCGATAATTATAAAAGCACTCAGGGAGGAAAAAAGAGCAAATGCAATCAAGAGTGAAAAAAGTACATCTGTGGATCTTCCTAAAAGATTGCCCATAGCAAGCCCCCCAACGGAAATTACACCTTTCATTGCCTCCGGATTGATCCCATAAACATATAGGATGTTGATCCCCAGATACAGGATTATCACAATAGCTGTTCCATAAAGAAGTGACCTTGGAAGTATTTTTGAAGGATTCTTGATTTCGGAGCCAAGATATGTCGAAGCGTTCCAACCGCTGTATGCAAACATAATCCACATCAGCGAAAGTCCAATGGTCTTCCAGCCAGCGATGCCAGGAGCTATATTACCACCTTTGGTGAAGTTGCTCATATCTCCTTTCCCGTATGCGAATCCGGCAATTAAAAGAGTAATTATCAGGAGTATCTTCAGCACAGTGAGAACATTTTGGATCCTTGCTCCGTATTTAATTCCACGATAATGTATAAAAGTGAATATCAGTATGATGCTGACAGCAAGTAGTTTTCCGGTCATTGCAGGACTCATTATTCCGGCCCTATCGAGCCAGACAGGTAATACATGAACCGCCCTGCAGAAATATTCGCTGAAACCCAGGGCTGAAGCAGCAATCGGAGCTGAGAACCCCACCATGAAAGATACCCAGCCGCTTAAAAATCCAAACAGAGGGTGGTAAAGCTTCGAAAGGAAAAGATACTCTCCTCCTGCTTCAGGCATGGCAGCCCCGAGTTCACCATATGAAAGTGCACCGCATATAGCAATGATCCCACCCACTCCCCATAATACCATCATCAGGATCGGATTATGCAAGCCTGCCAGAAGAAGTCCCGAGGTGGTAAATATCCCGGCACCAATCATATTGGCTACAACAATATTTGTAGCAGGAAAGAGACCCAGTTGCCTCTTTAATTTTTTGTCATTAGTAGTTGTCAAATCCATTTGCCCTTATTTTCATAACTTACAAATACTCCTTCACCTGAGATGCACTTTGCGATCTCATAGTTCTTCAGACACTTTTTTTTTCAGAGGTAAGTATCCTGACCATTAATTTCTTTCCGACCTTAACCAACACCAACCCCTGTCGCGTGGTCAGTAATATTGTGAACAGGAAAACATCCACCTGCCTTTATTCCTGGAATTAGATCATTAAGTAATCTGAAAACATTTTAAATTTATGAGGGGAAAGATAAAAAACATTATGATTTAATCATGCTCAATCAAACAGTAAATTTTATCTGATGCCGGACAAAGTAAGGTGACACATAACATTTCACGTCAAAAAAATGGCTTCAAAATTATTTCAGATTTAATATTATTCCCATCAATTATTTTTTGTAATGAGAAATAGTTTCACCTTTGCCGTCAAAATGGTTTTAAGAATAAAAACGCCGGATTTGTTCAAAAAGGATAGTAAACGATAAAACCGATTGAAAATATATTTATTAACGGATTAGATACTGATCCATAATCCAGATTAAATCGCATGATAAGATATTATTTAACCGCAATGACTGCTGCATTTCTTTTTATCTGCTCAGACGGATTAGAAGCACAAAACGATAAAACACAACTTAAACAGGTTTCCCTCGATAACACCGAACAATTTTCTATTAAATCTGAATATGTTACAAATGAAAATTATATTATTCAGGTTGGCTTACCAATAGGTTATCACCACTCAGATAAATCTTACCCTGTCCTGTATGTACTGGATGGAGACAAGTCATTCGGAATGGTAAAGGAAATTACAGACTGGCTGGCCTTTGATAAAGAGATTAAGGATATTATTGTGGTAGGAATAAGTTATGGAAAAGGAACTAATATCTGGTGGGAAAAAAGAGCAAGAGACTATACACAATTCAAAGATACTGTATATTACTATTATCCAAATGCCGGCGGTGCTGACAACTTCCTTAACTTTATTAAAAATGAACTGTTTCCGGTTATTAATAAAAATTATAGGACAATTCAGGATTCAAATGCTATTATGGGTTTATCTTTCGGGGCGTTGTTAAGCTCTTATGTTCTGTTTACACAACCCGATATGTTCAAAGGTTACATAATTATCTCTCCTTCATTGTTCTGGAACGGGAACAGCATTCTGAAAACAGAAGCTGATTATTTCAGCAAACATAAAGAATTAAAAAAAATGGTTTATATGGCTTATGGCTCTCTCGATGACAAAGATTGGGTAATAGATCCGACTAATGAACTTATCCAGACCATGCAGGGGCACAAATATGACAGCCTTAAATTTATTACCCAGGTATTTAACGGAGAAACTCATATTTCTGTTTGCCCGATCGCTTTAACTCATGGATTGAAAGCCGTATTTAAACGTTAAATAAAATTCTCTATATTTATTAATGATTCCGGATCATAAGAGTTCTGGCTCGCGCCCTGATGGGACAGCAAGATTGAAAAACAGCAATATAAATTATTTACTTGTTAAATGCCAGAATCCACACACAGAACATTTATATGCTGATAATTCTTTTATACCTTTATTCTCCTGGAGATAGTCTATTGTTTCTTTTGCGTCGATAAATGAATTATAAATGGTCTTTTTACATGGTGCCTCAATTGGATATATCTTTTTGATGTGAGATAACTTATGTTTCATTTGGATACATATTTTTCACAGCACATAGTCAAATATAAAATTCCAAAAATAATACTGTATTTACAAAACTAATTAAAAATTGCTTAAAGCGTGTATTAACTGGAAAAGCCAGTGCTCTTGACCAGAATTGGCCCTGATAAAAATACATAAAAGCAAGGTGGAGATATATTATCAATTTTTGTCAGAAGTTTGATTCAAGAAATGTTTTTAATATCTTAGGTTTTTGAAAGAGTCAGAAATCGCAAAGAGAAATCTTTGACGTTATTAATTGATATATAAATCTTAAAACTCACAATATGGGACTAATGAACAAACTCAGAGGGGAATTTATAGATATTATTGAATGGTTGGATACAACCAATAATACTATGGTTCATCGTTTTGAGCGCTATCAGAACGAAATTAAAAATGGCGCTAAGCTTACTGTCCGGGAATCACAAGTTGCCGTTTTAATAAATGAGGGGCAGTTAGCTGATGTTTTTAAACCAGGATTGTATACACTGACCACTGAGAATATGCCTATTCTTACAACATTGAAAGGCTGGAAATATGGTTTCAACAGCCCTTTTCTGGTTGAAGTTTATTTCGTTAATACAAAACAATTCACTGATCTGTTGTGGGGTACACCAAACCCTATTATGCTCAGAGATCCTGAATTCGGTCCTATACGCATTCGTGCAAACGGAAATTATACAATGAAGATTTCAGATCCAGGATTGTTCATCAAAACCATTGCCGGTACCGATAGTAACTTCACAACTGAAAGTATCACAAATCAATTACGGAATGTTGCCGTTACCCGTTTTACCGATGCCATTGGCGAATGTAAAATTCCAGTCCTCGACATGGCCTCTAATTTTGATGAAATATCAAAGTTCTCTGAAAATAAAATGAAGCCTGAATTCTTTGAATATGGTATTGAACTTTTAAAATTTCTTGTAGCCAGTATTACCCTTCCTGAAAATGTTGAGGCTGCTCTGGATAAGCGTTCCAGCATGGGTATTTTAGGTGATATGAACAAGTTCACTCAGTTCCAGGTTGCCGAGTCGATGGAGGCTGCAGCAAATAATCCGGCTGGCGGCGGTGCAGCTGCAGGGATGGGAATGGGAATGGGATTCGGAATGGCCAACACGATGATGGGACAAATGGGTCAGAATAACCAACAGAAGCAGCAACAGTTAGGACCACCACCTGTTCCAGATGTATTAAGCTATTTCGTTGTTGTTGGCGGACAACAATCCGGACCTTTTGATCTGAATATGCTTAAACAAATGGCTGCTCAGGGAAAGATAAATAAAGAGACACTTGTATGGAAACAGGAAATGGATCAGTGGGCTGCTGCTTCAACACAACCCGATTTAGTCAGTATTTTTAGAACAGTCCCTCCCCCATTACCACCAAAATAGATATCTGAACAGAAAAATAGAAATTATGAATATGGAAAGTTCACCATCCGAAACAATTCAGAAAAATATTGTTTGCAAAGAATGCTCCGGCAAATTGCTGTATGCTCCCGGTACCAACCATCTTAAATGCCCATATTGTGGTGCGGAAAACGAAATTGAGATTTCTACCCGGGTTTTTGAAGAGCTCGATTTTAAGAAATTTGTGGATGAATTTGAGAATGAGTCTGTCACTCAGGAGGTGGCAACAATTAAATGTCAGGGATGTGGTGCCCAGACAACCTTTAATCCGAATATTGTTTCTGATGTCTGTCCATGTTGCGGATCGCCACTTGTTGTTAAGGACGCTTCTTCGACCCATAATATCAAACCAAAAGCAATTCTTCCCTTTGCCGTAGATCAGAATAAGGCGTTTGATGATTTTACTATTTGGATAAAAAAATTATGGTTTGCCCCGGGAAAATTTAAAAAATTCCCCCAGCAACAGGAAAAATTAACCGGATTATATATCCCATACTGGACATATAATTCTAATACAAGCACTGACTACACGGGGGAAAGAGGTGATGATTATCAGGATACTGAAACATATACAACTACCGAAAACGGCGAGTCAGTATCAAATACTCGTACAATTACACGAACCCGCTGGCACAGCGTGAGCGGTCATGTTGATAATACTTTTAAGGATTTACTGGTTGTAGCTAGTAAATCACTTCCAAAAAAATATGTTGAAAAACTCGAGCCATGGGAACTTGATAATCTGGTTCCATATAATGACAGTTTCCTCAGCGGATTTAAAACTGAGAGTTACCAGGTGGATCTAAGGGAAGGTTTTGACGATGCAAAAATAAAAATGAATGAAGCGATTAGCTCATCTGTATGCAACGATATCGGAGGTGATCAGCAGCGAATTCAATCACTGAATACAGTTTATAATAAAATCACATTCAAGCATATTCTGCTTCCGATCTGGATAAGTGCTTATATGTACAAGGATAAAGTTTATCGGTTCTTGATCAATGGCCGGACTGGTGAGGTTCAAGGTGAAAGACCTTACAGCTGGATTAAAATAACTCTTGCAGTTGTGGCGGTTGTGGCAATAATTCTGGCTATTGTTATAATAAGCTAAATAGTTTATCCATTTCAATCAGAGAAAAATTAATATCGGTAGTATCTTTATTCTGAATTTTAATATAAACCATTAATGGTGAATAAACCATCATTTGAAATTTTTCTGTACTGATTGAATCCAGGATTTGACCATTTGTATTGATTTTGATTAGAATTGACTTTTGATTTTCATCAGGAAACCCTATAGAACCCTGAATTACAAATTCACTTTGATTAAAGGAAATAAAACGTTCCAGCCAATTATTGGTCGAATAACCAAATCTTTTGGTCCAGATAGTATCTCCAAAAGCATCTGTCCTGATCATCTGACATTCGACTATATTAGATACAAAAGTTTTGCCAGCCCTGCCAATAATTAAAAATCCATTATCAGTTAACTGAATCAAATCAAAACCAGCTTCCTCAAATGGGGAATTATTTTGTTTATAAATGCAACTTAAAAGTTCATTTCCGTTCGGATCATATTTTTTTAAAAACACCTGCTCACCATTATATGTGCCCGTTGTAGCGAAGCCACCATCTGATGTAGATACTATCTGATACTGGTAATAAGTATAATCAAAAATATTCTTCTCCCATTGCAGATTGAAATTCCCATCAAGTTTGATTATTTTATTCCCAAATAAAATATAACCACCATCGTCCGTTTGCAATGCATTTGAGGTGCCCAGATCGGTAAATTGATACTTATTGATCTGGTCTCCGTATTGATTTAATATAATAACCAAAGTTGAAGAGTATACAACATCACCTCCTTCCTCTATTGTGCCTATACAAACATACGTTCCATCGCTTCTTTGAAATGTTTTTACTATTTGCACTGAATAGAATGAAGATCCCCAGCCAGATCCTGAAACAATTTTCCCCCAATCATAATTATTTTTAGTCCACTCGATATCAAAATTGGCATTTGTTTTAATCAAGGTATATTTGAGATTGCGGACACCTGATATCAATGAACCGTTATCCTTTGTAAAAAAAACATTATCAACCCTGTTCAATTGAAATGTCATACTGGGAGAAATAACATCTTTTGGACCGATCGGTTCTTTTCTGCAGGCTATTAAAAAAATCATAGCCACACATGCTAATAATATTTTCTTCATAGCTCTGATATTTCCTGGTTTGTACGTAAAATTATTAAAAATGTTGCTCAAAATTTAAGCTAAAGTTGTCAATCAGATCGGAAAAACTCCGCCATTGCATAAATATAGATGGTGGAATTATTGGTACAAAAACTTTATACTTCTTTAGGTTTGGCTTTTGGTTTTGGGTGGGCTATTTTTTCACATTCTTCTTTGAAGTCAAATCCGGAAATCCTGTGAATTGAATTGTTATGGCACTTCAGGCAGTCTGCTTCCTTTGGAAGAAAAGCTTTTGTAATATATTCTCCTTTGTGGCAGGCTTCGCAGGTTACTCCATCTTCCTTTTTGTAGGTAGAAGCAAAAAATGTGGAATCAAGACCAGCTCCTGTAACGTGACATTTTAAACAGGCTAAACTTTCCTGAGGATTTTCTTTTACTCCGGCTTTTTTTGCATAATGCATCGCCTTCCCTGAAGCAAGTGCTTCAAAAGCTTTTGCATGCGGACCCTTTTTCATAATATCGTACTGGAAACCCGACACTTCGTTATTGTGACAAACCGAAGCACATTTTTCCATACCGACATACTTATATTTTGATTTTTCCTGCGTTGATCTGCTCATCACATCAGGAAATAAAAAAACAGATTTTCCGGTAATTTCTCCGGTCCGGTCAGGTTGAAATGAGCCAGCGAGTACAATAAAACTAAAAGCGACCGTAAGCACCAGAACCAGTATTTTCTTATTTGTCTTCACATTATAAAAAAATAGTTTGACAAATATAATATTTAAAAATCAAGAGGTACAGTTAACTTAAAACTTATGTTCCTGCCCATGTTGTAAATGCCGCTTCTGCCTGTGGGATTATTCGGATACTCTTCAAAATATTTGAGTCTGCTTAAATTTGATTGATAAGCTACATCTGTGATATTATTCCCCATAATATTAATACTTGCCAGCACTTTCCCATGTCTGTTTGTTATATCTGCCCCCACACCTGCGTTATAGAGTATGTACCCGGGCGTCGGAGTTTCCGTATTATCTTCGGAATATATCCTGTTCTGCTTTGCATAATATTCCATTCCTATTTTTACATACACAGAGGAAAAATATTTAAACTTCCTTTTTATGTTTGCCCTTAATTCTGAATTTGTATGTAGCGGTGGAATAAGTGGCAGGTATTTAGAGCTATCTGTCACGTGTGCACCATTTCCCCCCTTATTTACAGCATAGATTACAGATATGGAGTTTTCGAAATGAAGCCAGTCGAAAGGATGCGGGTGAATGTCAAGACTCGCCTCCCATCCATAAAGTTGTGCTTCAGCCTGATTAAATTTAAATGTCTCATTGCCTTTTACTATAACTGAATCCTGTCCACGCGAGTTTAATAGTTTCTGATTAAAAATATAATTAGAAATATTGTTATTAAATACTTCAATATTCCCAATAACATGGGGTGAAGTGAAAGAAATCCCCAGATCTTCCTGTAAACTGAACTCAGGCTTAAATCCGGTATTGCCAATTTGGTAGACAAGTGTCCCGGGATGAACACCGTTAGCAGATATTTCAGCTATATTGGGAGCACGGAATCCCCTGGCAATATTCCCTTTAACAAGTAATTCTTTCGATAAATTATATGTCGCCCCCAAACTTCCCGACATGCCTGAAAAAGTATGATTGAAACTGTAAAAAGGTTGATTTGCACCATCAGGTGAGTTTACAATCATATCAAAACCGGTCAGAGGATTGGGCTTTGTGTACATTGCATCATTATCAAAAATACGGGTATCATATCTTACGCCAAAGCTTAAATCTAATTTATCAAAGGTCCTTTGTATCAATGCAAAAGGGCCTACATCGAATTCGTTATAATCGGGTATAATAAATTCAGTGCCTTTATTAGTGTTATTCTGGTACATCCCATTTATTCCTATAGTTGTTTCCCATCCCCTAAATTCAGGGAGGTAATATTTAATATCATAGGTAAAAGTATTCAGAACCAGGTAGAGTCCAGCGATATCCGGGTACTCGGGATGACTGAACTCCCTGCGTATGTTTTGCTGAAATCCCAGGATCAGCCCCAATTTACTTTCTCCGAGAATGAAATTATTTGATGAGTACAATTTATAATGTTGAACGTGCTGATGCAAAACAGCAATTTTATAAGAATTCAATTCAGCATTGGAAACAATAGGCCTGAATGTATCTGCTTCTGTAATTTGTTTAGTGAATTTCCTGGTAACTGAATCACGGCTGCCATCAGGTATTTCCTGTAAGTCGTCAAACACAGAAAAATTCAGATGCGAATAACCCCATTTTTTATTCAAACCGATATAACCGCTTAAATCCGTTTCATTAAAAGCTGTACCGTACACTCGTCCGTCGTATTTATCCTGATAATTTGTAGCCTCTTTATGCGAAGCCGTACCTCCCCAGATAAGCCCGTTTGTATTTCCGGCCAGAGTAGCTGAAGCTCCATAAAGACCGTTATTTGTCTGGTAATTAACCATTACGTCGCCTTTAATTTTACCATCCGGAACCGTTGGTGAAGGAAGCAAATTAACTACCCCAGCCAATGCATCGGAACCATAAATCAGGCTTGCCGGACCCTTGACAACTTCAATCCGGTCAACCGAATTCTCATCCACTTCAACTCCATGCTCATCGCCCCATTGTTGCCCTTCCTGTCTTACGCCGTCATATAAAGTCAATACACGGTTATATCCCAAACCATTAATGAATGGCTTCGAAACATTCGGGCCCGTTGTCAGCGCACTTACGCCGGGAAGTTTGGTAATTGCGTCAATTATGTTGGTGTTTAAATTCTGCTGCAACTCAACTTTGTTCAAAGTGACCATAGGAATTGGATTTTGCTTTATTTCGGTTGCTCTTGATGTTCCTGTTACAATAACTTCATTCATCACTTCAATAGCCTGTTCCATAATGAAATTCATTGTTGTTGTTACCGACAAGTCAATTTTGTCGATAATTGTCTTGTAACCTAAAAAACTTACCTGAACAATGACTTTTGTTTCAGGAAGATTACTAATCTGATAAACTCCATCGATGCCCGAAACAGCACCTGTTTTGAGATCAGGAATATAAACTGTTACTCCAGGCATATTTTCTCCTGTTTCTTTGTCAGTAATTTTTCCTGTTATTTTGTTTTGAGCGTTTGTGATATTATACGATAATATCATGACGCAAATGATAAGTATTTTTTTCATCTTGTTAATTTCCAGATATTTGACAAATTTAATAGCATCCTAATGGATGTTGTACTTCAAATTTGTTTATCGGGCGGGGCACGTAGTAAAAATGAAAATCGGGAGAGATTAGAATTAAAACGGGAATCGTAATTATTGCAGTAAGCATCAAAAGGATTTTCCTTTTGCAATTGAATGTTTTTGACGCTTGACAAAAAAACAGAAAATTCAAAATTACATATGGCACACTTCTCATGGAAAACATGGTAATGTTTCTCATTTTTTGCATTGCACTCAAAATGTTCGTGGTGATGTCCGATTTTGACTATTGAAGGCAGCAGAAAAACCAACAATAACAGTAAAGAGGCAATATTTTTGTATTTTCTGTTCAATAAGTTGGCCATCCTGCTATGTTGCAATGTATTTCTGTGATATTAACAAACGACAAATCTAATTGTTTTTATGTGATTAAAGATATATCAATCGTATTTAACCTGTCACTTTGTGATTTTTAAAGGCCATCCGTCAGATAATTTGATTATTTTGCACAATCAGCATTAGTTATTTACTACAACTTCTTTGGTATATTTACAGAATACACAAAATCAGGAATAATAATGAAAAACATTTCCCGCCGTAATATGATTCAACTGTCAGGATTGTCAGCTGTTGGTTCTTTGATGGGAGTATCATCATTTTCAAAATCTACAGGAAAAAGCAAATCCTCCGGTAACAAGCTCAAAATAATTGTCATGGGCGCTCATCCAGATGATCCTGAAAGCGGATGCGGAGGAACAATGGCACTGTTTGCCTCAGAAGGGCATGAAGTGATATCCGCTTATCTTACCAGGGGTGAAGCAGGTATTGATGGAAAATCGCATGAAGAGGCGGCCCGGATAAGAACTGATGAGGCTCTGAAAGCCTGTAAAATTTTAAATGCAAGGGCAGAGTTCCTCGGACAGATCGATGGAAGTTCTGAAATTACAATAAACCGTTATACTGAGATGTTAAGTTTCTTTGAAAAGGAAAATCCGGCTATAGTTTTTACTCACTGGCCAATTGATAGCCATCGAGATCATCGGATTTGTTCAATTTTAGTATATGATGCCTGGATTAATCTTGGGAAAAAATTTGCTCTTTATTATTTCGAGGTCGAATCTGGAATTCAGACACAGAATTTTTCTCCGTCAGATTACATAGATATAAGTCCGGTAATAAAACAAAAAAGCGCTGCATGCATGGCCCATGCTAGTCAGAATCCTGAAGATTTTTATGAAACCGTTCACAAAAAAATGGAAAAGTTCCGAGGTCTGGAATTTAACTGCGAATATGCAGAGGCTTTTGTAAGACATAATCAGAACCCGGGGTCACTCCTTACAAAATAAAAAGAATTCTGTACAACAATCCGAAGAAACTTCTGTTATATTTCTGGTATTGTTAAACAATAAAAGATTTAAAACATTGCAAATATTATATCTTAAAAAGGTTGATTGGTATATTTTTTGAGACATTTTTGTCAGATGATTAAGAGTATTAATATTAAAGCTATGAAGAAGAATGTTGTAATTATTTCAGTAATTATCGGTTTTATGGCATGGAGTTGTACAAAAACCGATGTTGGACCTGCCCAAAGTCTGACTTTGAAGCAGGCGGTGGAGGCGAATGTAAATAATGTCAATAATGCTCTTAATACTATATCCCAGACAAAGGGTTATCAGTTATTAAGCATTAATGATGCATCTTTAAAATCGTTGGAAGTTTATTCTGACAGTATTACACTTAAACTAATTGCCGGAATATACACTTATAAGCCTGATTCTGCACACGTTTTTGGTTTTTCCAATGTGTCCAGGCTTTTCCAGAAAACAGGTACAAGTGATATGATGATTGTAAATCTGCCTCAAAAACTGATTCTTCATCCAAGGTATCTTCATGTAATTGATCTGGCCGATTCATCATTGACCAATGATTTTAATATCACTGCTACTGATTACCATTATTACTATTCAAACTGGGATCAGTATGATTACCTGATTTCTGCAGGTTTCAAGCTCGACACGGCAAATCTTGGAACTCTCGATGTTATCAGTACATCAAATAAGACATCCGGCGCTTACTGGTCGTCTAAATATTCATTTACAGGAGGTTATAGAATCAGCGTAAGCGGTCAGACGGGCGATACCACCAAATCGGCATTTTCGCTTGCCGGAAATACAGGAAATCTGCTGACAGAAACAGTTTCCTTTGTCAGGAATGGATCAAAAATGTCTGAAAGACAATATGTGTTGTCCATCGGGAATATTGACATAAAAAGAAGTTCGGATGTGGATTCTATACAGGTTTATCTGAACGGAGTTCTTCAGAATAAAGCCGGAGTAAAGATCACCGGGAACAGTACTGACGGTTCAGGATCAATTACTCAGAGCAGAGACATACAGCTTACATTTAATGATGGGACGACGACCGATCTTAGTACACTCATCCAACCGGATATAACAATACTGAAGACACTCGTAACGTCACTGCAAAGTATGTTTTTTGCTGAAAATATTGTGGATTATATAGCAATCAGTATTTATAATTCAAGATGATGACAATTACCTGATCTTGTAATTATTTATTTAATGACATTTGCAAATAATAAAAGGGGTCTTTTCAAGGGCCCCTCTTTTATTAAATGTATCCTGTTCTTTGTTCAGTCTTTTAAGCAGCGAACTGAAAAGCCACCCTGCTTAATGTTTGTACTTTTGTCGACGTCGTTATAATTGTAGTACATATCGCGGAAATAGGCGTCTGTCGGTGAGTACTCAGTGGAAGACCACCAATAACCATAGGTTCTGATGTTGTTAAACGTACCACTGGATGTACGATAGCCACCCGGGAGGGCCGTAAAACCGCTTTCGTTGGTAGTTCCGGTATTAGGACTTAGCCAATGAGTAGTACCGATTTCTTTTAGTTTGAAACCTGCAACACTATCACCACCCAGATAGGTAGTCAGAGTATTCCATTCATCATTGGAGGGGACATGCCAGCCCGTCGGGCAAAGCGTGCCAGAGCTTACAGCATACCAGTTATATACTGCTCCATAAATTACGGAATCATTATTAAACCATGTGTAGCCTGGGGTTGTTAATGCTGCCCACTGCACATCGTCAGTAACCAATGGGATCGTTGTATTATCATTTAATTTAGTGGTTCTGAGGTTCTCCGCAATCCATGTCTGTGTTCCGATCATAATAGTTTTATAAGCATTACCATCATTATCGCTGACCGAACCATACGTCAGATCC
Source organism: uncultured Bacteroidales bacterium (assembly GCA_963838215.1). GTDB lineage: Bacteria > Bacteroidota > Bacteroidia > Bacteroidales > VadinHA17 > LD21. Next base: position 1,661,414 of record CAWIQG010000003.1, read on the forward strand.
GGATTAAATAAAATATTACTGACAATTATACCTGTAGTGGTAAATGTCATATCGCTTCCATAAGAGGTTCCTTCAGAGTTTACTGCTTTTATCCGGTAATGATACAGAGTACTTGGTTTTAAGCCAAGAAGATTTGCACTTTCAATGATGTTATCACTTCCTGTTAATGTATCGGAAATTGCATTGATGGTCCTTCCATAATTGATTGTGGTGTCGTACTCAAAAGAAACAAGAGTGGTTCGATTCCTGGCATTTACCAAACCATTCAGTGTTGCCCATGACTGGCTGATCCACGATGCCAGGGTGGTTGTGGCCATTGGCGCTGATGTATCTTCTGCTTTTTTACATGTACTTAAAACCATTACTGCACTTAGAAGTACTACAAAGGTCATCAACCGGGACTTAAATTGTTTTTTCATAACAGTAGCGAATATAAAAAGTTATTCAAGATCTGTTGCCTTTTCATTTGTTCCTGATGAACAATGCGAAAAGCCGCGCAAGATAAGAAATATTTTCATCTTAACAGGAGTACCTTGTATTTGCATATCTCAGAAGTTGGTGTTGCAAAGTACCTTATCATAAACTTTATTAAAATTACTATTTATCTACAACGGTAATACCATAAGCCTATTGTATCGGCCTCCATCATATCGGATAAAAATAATAAAACCCTGCTTTTTACATGCCACTGAGACAAGCTCAGCAGAAGTGATTATTGTCAGTTGCGATTAATTAAATTAATAAGATGAGTACAAATGACTGACACATACGCTGCATACAGCTTTGCCTATTTTAGCACATTTTCTCCTTGCTACATCTTCCTCTTCACAAGCAAAAACGTTCCCGGCACTTTCCGACTTATCCATTTTTTCGCATAATGATAATTGTTGTGAAGTGCAACCATCTTTTGTCATCCGACCTTCAAATAAATGACACTCTACGCTATTTTTCTTCTTTTTCAGAGTATAAGCATCCATGATAATAATTATTTAAATTTTAGTTGATCCATACATTTTAAATCAATTGCCAGTTCTTAATTTTATATTAAGCTCAATATCTTTGGAATGAATATAAATCCACCGACAACTATTGAAATAATCGCTGAAATCAGCACCGCTGCCGCAGCATAGTCTTTTGCTTCCCTTATTTTTTCATTCCATTCAGGATCAACAAGATCAGATAATGATTCAATAGAGGTATTCATAAGTTCAGCAATAAAAACAATGCAGGTTACAATTATAAGTGATGACCACTCCATAGGATTTATCTTCAGTATTAATCCCAAAGTAATTGCAGCAATTGCCGCAAGGAGGTGAATTCTGGAATTATGCTCTTTTCTGAACAGTAACCTTAATCCATGGAATGCAAATTTAAAACTTCCAATCCTTGATTTCATGGAAAACTTATTTGAGTTCATATTATCTATTTGACTTAAATGTAAAAATATTTTATTATCGCAATAATTGCTTAAATCAAATTTAAGTTATTTTAAATGATCATCGGGAAGGTATATTAGTATATAAAAATAATTGATTTGCATCATTGAAAACAGAAGATGTACTTATTGAAATGCAAAAATCAGACTGAAATTAATGGGGGAAAATTAATTTATGGCTGATCAAAGAGTTTATTCTTTAATCAGCTTAAGAGATTTCCGAAAACTATTATTGAAAACATTTATGATGCATACACCCTGTGGTAGGTTATTTATATTGATTGTAGTTTCGTAACGGCAATTCGTCAGCTCTTTGAATAGCCGGCCCACTGAATCAAAAATGCGAATACTGTAAAACGCATCATCGCTCAGAGCCACATGAAATTCTTCAGTGGTTACCGATGGCCAGAGAAATACATCGGGTTCAGTTGAATAATTTGCTTTTTTAACATAAACATAAATGGTATCACTTGTTTCAGTTCCACAGGTTCCTGTAACAGTTGTGCGATAAAGACCTATATTGGTGGCATTCAGATCCTGTAAAAATAAGCGGTCAGTATTACTGTTATCAAGTATCACACCATCCTTTTGCCATTGATACATCAGATCATGCCCGTCGGCATCAACTTCCAGTGTAACATTACTGCCAAATGAGACTTCAACATCCGGTGAGATATATGTAATCAGGGTAAGCGGGTAGACAGCCAGATTTATTGTACCAGAGGATACTGTTCCGCAAGGACCAGTCACCTGGCATGTATATGCACCTGAATCATCAGTTGTGGAACCTGAAATTTTCAATTGATTTGAGGAGCCTGACTGAGTAAGCTGACCGTTTTTTAACCATTTATATGTAAGATCATACCCTTCCACATTCACGTTAAGAGTTACAGGTTGCCCGGCACATATTGCAGTATCAGCTGACTGACTGAGAATTTTTGGATTGTTGACAACATTCACATTAAGTTCCGACCATCCTGATACTATACCATTAATAGTGACCCTGAGAGTAATAGCTGCATTACCTGTAAAACTCAGATTCCACAATACAGTGGCATTTCCTGAATTCCAGGAAACAGTTCCTGCCGTGTCGGGTAAAAGTTTCCATTCATAGGCAGTTGCTGCCGGCAAACTGGCAATCGAGTATTGACTTGATTCCACACCCTGGCATATAATCGTATCTCCGACCGGAGGAGGTGGTGTATATACACCTGTCGAATCCCTGATCCAGGTCTCAAAATCCGACTCCCGGGTATAGGCCCCGTATGTATTGCACTCCTGGCTTCCCCAACTAACGATCCCTGCTAATTTGTACTCACCAAGTACAGGAACGACCAGAGGTCCTCCGCTGTCACCATTACAGGCATCTTTGTTCCCATTGAGATAACCTGCCATAATATCTGTGGCCGGAATATTGTTACCCCAGATAACAGATGCCTGGGCATTTGAAATAATTGGTAACTGGAGCTTCATCAGAGAAAGCGGAAGAACCTGAGGATAGACCTGGGTTAATCCCCATCCTGTTACCCATGCCATAACTCCGGGATCGGTAGCGCCGGCTGCAACGTCAGCAGCTGTGATCAGTCTAATAGGTGAGGCATTAGGGCAATTGATAGTGTCTTCAAGTTCCAAAAGAGCTATATCATTCAGAAGTGTCTGATTATTAAAACCTGCATTCACTATTACTTTTTTTACTGCATAAGTTTTCCCCTGAAGGGAATCGTAAGGATCATTCACCCCGACTCTCACAAACATTTCATCTGCCGGAATCGGTGTTCCTGAGTCGTTCTGTGTACAGTGAGCTGCAGTGACAATCCATTTATTACTTATTATTGAGCCGCCGCACTGGTAATCTCCGGAAATAAAAAATATCTGCCATGGAAAATCAGAAATAACTGCATCTTCGCCCCCTGTGATCTTAGCATTAATTTTTTTTGTTCCCGTAAAAAACGGGAATAAATGATCTCCCGGCCCTATATCTGATTTAAAAAACAAAACAGGTTCGTTATTAAGAATAAGCGTATAAAAATTTGTATCAGGATTATTAATTTGAGAAACAGAGATTTCCAGGAAATATCTTTTATTTGCATCAAGTGAAAATGTAACGGAATCATTCTGGGAATATTCACTCCCGGGAAATACAGGCATATATTTTTCATCAAGAATCTGCCATTCGGACTGACCAGCTTTTTCCACTTTAATAACCTGAACCATCACCTTTTGAGACAATACGGAAATTGGGATCAGGGATAAGAGAAAAATGAGTACATAATTTTTCATGAACAAATATAGTCTATGCTGAGAAGAATTTAAAATTGCCTCTTAATATATTATCAAATCAAACTTTTGGGAATCAAAATTTATTTATCTTTTTCTGGTTAAAACGGAGAAAGCCGGATTTATATTTCATTAACTCAGGATTTTATTGAAGCTCTTCGCAGCAAGCTACGAAGAACCGGAACGAAGTGGAGCTCAGCGCAGCTAATCTTCGATACCCTAAGGTAATTTCTTAATGCTCGCTGACTCCGCAGCAAGCAACGGAGAACCGATCCCGTCTAATCGGGAGAGCTCGACGAAGTCAATGCGCTCGCGGGGATTCAAAGCTGGCAGATCACTATTTTGCATTTTCCAATGCCGCTTTTACTGAGGCTTTAAAAATATTATATGACCATGTAGCTCCCGAAACAGCATCAACTTTGTCGGGATTCTGAGTTTCGGATAACTTTCCCGGATATCTCCGAACCCCGTTCCAGTCGTTCCTGCATTGTTGTATATAAAGAGTATTTCCCTGAAAATGTTTTTCATAATTTTCGTCGAATGTTTCATGCAGAGCAGAGTCCCTGATCAGGAAATTAATTTTGGTAAACAATCCGTCTTTAACTGTTATACTGACACAACCCCAGTAAGGTTCATCCGTGTAGTAAGAGCGGGATTCACCTTCGTACGTGCCATCCTTTAGCCTGGCCAAAGTATCCTGTACTGCCTTATCCGTTTCCTTAATACACTTGCCAGTGTATAATGAAGATTTCATGGATATTGTCAGCAGTGAAATAATAATAAAAGGAATGATTAACTTTTTCATCTCTAAAGAAGATTTTGTTAAAAATAAAATTTTTCCCGGTTTTTCGGTCTGATATTATAGAGTTCATTTAGTAAGACCCCTTTACCGATATCTTTCCCTGCCACAATGTTAAACAGTCAAAAAAACCGGCATTTGAGCCGGTTTTATCAGTTTCATTTAAAGTTAATACCCCCATTTTTTCATAATTTCCAGATCAGCTTTAACAGATCCCATAGCAGTTTTATTCTGATATGATTCCTGTTCAATAATATAGCATCTGGTTCCACCGATCTTTGTGCCCAGTTCCACCACTTTTTGTGTATTGACAATTCCTTCACCAAGGATAGTGCTTACATACTTTTCCTCTCCTCCATTTGACAGTATTTCATCCTTCACATGCATTATTTCGAACCGGCCGGGATACTGATTTATAACATCAAGGGCTACGACATCGCCATTATACATGTTCCCGATATCCAGCTGCAGTGCAACAAGATTAGGATCAATGCTTTTCATTATAATATCGAAAATCTTTTCTCCATTAAGACTTTCGTTGAATTCAAACCAGTGGTTATGGTAACCAAACTTCATACCAGATTTTTTACATAATTCCCCGCACTTGTTAAATATTTCCATGTATCTCTTAAAATCATCGTAGGTTTTTCTCATAGTCTCATCCATCCATGGACTTATGACCCATTTTTGTCCTAGAACAGCAGCATCTTCAACAGTAAGTTTCCAGCTGTCACTGAAATCTTTTTTGGTTTCATCCCAATGTTCCTTTCCCATAACGGTATGGCCGCTGATCATTTTCAGACCCAGCCCGTCAATCACTTTTCTGAATTCAGGGGCAGAATAGCCATAAAATTTCCTGTTAACATAATTTGCATGTTCTACATATACATAGCCCATTTTAGCAAGTTGCGTCAACGATCCGAGAGGATCCTTCATCATATCGTCGCGGACAGAATATAACTGAAGGCCTGTTATTCCCGCGGAATTACCTGCAGACTTACCCGCTGCAAAAATTGCCTTGGGAAGAATTGCAGTGCCTATTGCAGCCATTGCGCCGGCTTTTAAAAAAGTTCTCCTTGAAGTTTTCATATCCTGAAAGTTTTAAATATTGTTAAAAATGATAATGCCCCGATTTATTAATATAAACAAAAAATGTTATCCTTAACGTTTCAAGAGATCAATATCCCCACTTTTTCATTGTGGCAAGGTCGTCTTTAACACAATCCATCGGGCTTTCGTTCTGGTATGACTCCTGTTCAATGATAATTAACCATGCTCCGTTTTTTATGGCAAGCGGCAGAACATCTTTAACATTCAGTACACCTTTCCCGATAATCGTACTGTCATGGCCGTTCTCTTTGTTCTTTTCCTTCAATACATCTTTAACGTGCAGGGATTCAAATCTTCCAGGGTATGTTTTAATAATATCCATCGGGTCAGTACCTGCCGCATTGTACAAGTTGGCAATATCAAATTGCTGAACGGTTAATTTCGGATCCGAATACTTCATGATAATTTCGTATAATTTCATATTATGAAGGATGGCATTTCCATCGAAATCGTTGTGGTATCCGAATTTCATTCCGTATTTCTGGCAAAGCTCCCCGGATTTGTTCCAGAGATCCATTACCTTCAAAAGAGTATCAAAATCTTTCTGCGCATCTTCGGCAAGTTCGGGAGTGATTACAAATTTCTGCCCCATAAAAGCGGCATCTTCCACTGTATGTTTCCAGGTATCAGTAAACTCCTTTTTTGAAGCATCCCAGTCCTTCATCCCAAATTCTACATGACCGCTGTACATCTTCAGACCCAGGTCATCCAGTATTTTTTTAAATTCTGAAGGTTGAAAACCATAAAATTTCCGGCTGGCGTAACCGGCATGTTCAACCACCTTATAGCCCATATCAGCCAATTTCTTAAGCGATCCTTTTGGATCTTTACTCATATCGTCGCGTACTGAGTACAACTGTAATCCGACTATTGCCTTTTGATCACTGGAAGCGAACGCTGATCGCGGAAGAATCGCTGTACCAAGAGCGACCATGGCACCTGTTTTGACAAATGTCCTTCTTGATGTTTTCATCTATTTGAATTATTATGCCCGAATTAAATGTAAATATTATACAGATTATACATTGATAAAGTTATGAAATCAGATAAATAAAACAAACAAATATTAATAATAGCATCCGGTAGTATCGCTAATGAGATATATTATTATTACCTGCCATCTTCTTCACTGGTATTTTATTGTGAAATAATGCAACAAGCTCTTCAGAACTAATGGTTTGGGTCGGCATAAATTTATCAGATGACATGTATTTTAGTAAAGAACTGTATAACTGTCGTCCTTCAGGTTTATTTTGTATAGCCTTCAGGTCAGACATACATACCAGCAATTTTCCTTTTCCCACGGCAAATTCAAAGATTAATCCCAGTTTATGGTTTCTGTCAATATTATCAACAACCTGTACAAGAGGACGAAAATCCTTAGGTGCGTTATCCAGAATAAACGGGCGACTGTTTTTAACTATTGACCACCACTGCCAGTTAGTATGAAATTCTGTCGGAAAATCGACGAATAAAGGTAATTCAGGGTCTGTAAGTATTGACATTGTCCCAGGGGACACAGGTTTATTAATTGATTCCGAGATGCCTTTAAACATCTGGTAATTCCAGTAGTCGGGAGTGAACAACCCGCCAACGGAGAGATCCTTTATATCATTAAAATCGGGAAAAAACAGTAATGATGCACCTGCTGTCAACTTTGAGAGAGTTTCATTATTCAGTTTATCGGAAACAAGCACATTCCCAGGTACCTTTGTATTTACATTTTCAGGATAGATCCAGAGAGGATAAGAATTCTTATACCTGGTTCCATCAAGAGTTACTGACAAAGTAAGTTTTTCTGCTTTTTTAAATCTGAACAGATCAATATAAAGAGATTCTATCTTTGATAATCCTCCCTGATTTATATCAATAATCACTGTATTTTGGTCAACAACTTCACCCTTACTATTTTTAAGATCCCACTTGACAGGTTGTGCCTTTAACAAAACCTCTGAATAATTTGCCACCTGTATTTCCGCACTGAACTGTTCGTTGTTTGCCCAGCAATATTTTCTCATTATGACAAGTGGAACCACCTTATTACAGAACTGACTGAATTCCTCTGGAGTAATAATACCTTTACTATCCATAAAAGCATCGAGCATACCTACCAGGGCAGTTCCCTGCCCGGGAAAATCCTGAAGATCAAGCAAGTGAAAACCTCCAAACCCCGGAGTCCTGATTGCCATTTCAATATCGGCTTTGTAACAGATTGCACTCAACGCTCCTGAAGCTCTGAAAAAGTCATTTGCCTGATCGCTCAGGTTATTCTCCTTAAGACGATCCCTGAAGACCTCAAAATTCCATGGCTTCATAACACCAGTATATTTTTTTATCTCATCATAATTCGGATAAATCTGATACTGCCCTACTTCAGTTCCGATAGCAGGTACTGTACATTTTAAAATGGCTCCTGAATAATTAATGTTTGTTGATGGATACCTGCCATTTATATAACCTCCGTCGTATGCATCGGCAAATGAGAATGACCCTCGTATATGGGTTCTATAACTTGAATCTGTATCCGCTCCGACACGGCAGGCAGCGTAATAATCCTCTCCTTCGGCCTGTCCCCTGAAACCCAGATAGTTATTTGATCCATAGGCCATCAGATGACGATTATCAACTGATTTGAAATGGTTTAAAATTTCTTTCATGACATCAAAATCGCCTGAAAGCTCATTTCCCAGGGCAAACATTACAAATGACGGATGATTACCATAAAATTCAAGGATATGATCACCTTCCTTAATAAGAAAAGTATTCAGATCGGAATTCCTGTTTTTGCTGAATGCTCCCCAGAAAGGTAATTCAGGTTGCAGATATATTCCTTCAATATCCGCAGCTTCAAAAGCAGCAAGAGGAGGCGTCCATGAATGGAAACGATAAAAATTTATATTATACGATTTTGCAATCCTGAAAACTCTTTGCCAGCCTTCGACATCCATCGGAGGATGACCTGTAAGCGGAAAAACACATGCGTCGTGCTTGCCACGGAGAAAAGTTTTTGCCCCGTTTATAGTGAACTGTGTTCCCTGCGTGGAAAACTTGCGCATTCCAAAATCGACTGTTGTATTATCCAGGATATTTACTCCTTTCAGGGTTACTGCCAGTTTATATAAAGCAGGATTAAACTCGCTCCATAACAGGGTTTTGCTACCCAGATCATAAGTAAGTTCAATAATATTCTCACCCTTTTTCATTACAACAGGAAATGACTTTGACGGAACATTATGTTTTACATCACTGTTCCACGCATCAGCTTTCAGTATCAGTTTTGTCTTTTCGTTTCCTGAAGGATCTGATATCTTTATCTTGACCGTAATTTTCTTAAGGTCAATATCGGGATATACCTGCACAGTTTCGATGTGGATGGGATTATATGATTCAAGACAGAATTTACCGAGAATCCCGTTCCAGTTACCCTGTGTGTGTTCAGTCCATGCATGTGACCCGGTAACTTCCGCCGGAACAGTACTGTTATCATTATTAACCAGTATTGTCAGCAGATGTTTCCCCGGAGCAAGATGATTTGTCAGATCATAATACTGAGCTGTCATAATATCGTTGCTGTTGCCTGTCAGAACATTATCGACCCATACTATGGTAGGTTTGGTTCTTTCCATCGTTAGCCTGATCTCCCTTCCTTTCCAGTTTTCAGGGATACTCACTTCCTTTTGATACCATGCCATCCCGGCATACATCAATTCGCGCGATAGCCGCATAGTTTCAATCCTGTTGGAATTTGGAATCCCCTTTTTATTTTCATCCATCGTGCCCGGCAATCTCACCGAATCGGCAAGAGTCCGGGTATACCACTTTTCTTTGATGCCAACTTTTGCTGTATCCATTGCAAACTTCCATGTTCCGTTCAGAAACAATATGTCGCGATTTGTGACAAATGATCTACTGCAGGCTGTAAGCAGAAACATTGCCATTATCAATAAATTTCTGAATCTATTATGCATAGAGATTAATTTTGGTTTAATGAAAGACTGAAAGTCAACTACCTGGGGCTTGTTGAAAAAGTTACTAGTTTTCTTGTTCCTGCTTTTATGTTACTTAATATAAAACTTTGTGATGCATGTGGTTCATAATTAATGCACAATCATTCATACATGTCATTAATATCCGACAGGCTTAATTCCTTCATAAGATTTCCAACCATATTTACAACTTCTTTAAAACATTTTTCGCCTTTAGCCTGGGAAGCTTTATATGGATTACCTATTCCGGTATCGACAGTTACCTTCGACCATTTACGTTCTGCCCAGACCCACTTTTCATTAAAAGCATTTATTCTGAATTTTTTACTGTTACCGTTACCAGCTTCATCTAATGGAAGAACTAATTCCGGAGCCAGAAATAGCATTATACTTGTTTCCATTTCATCGGCATGGCCACCATCATTTTCAAAAAAATCAGAGTTTTCAAATGACTGATACCAGTTACATCCGCAAATAAACATTTCAGGATATTTAGGCCCCAGCTCTCTTATGATCTGTTTAAAATCATTCCCTCCATGGCCATTTAAAATCATGAATTTATAAATCTCATGCCTGTTCAGCACATCAATAACATCATTCAGAATTGCGTACTGAGTACTTGGATTCATGTTTATATTCAACTTAATATCAAGCTGACCCGTATTTACACCAAACGGAATTGTTGGTAATACAATTACTCTGGCACCTTTATCCCAGGCAGACTGAGCTGATTCAATTGCAATTTTCTCAGCCACAATACTATCAGTGGCAAATGGAAGATGATAATTATGTGCTTCAGTTGCGCCCCACGGTAAAACAGCTAATTCTATTTTCTGATCTCTGATTGTTTTCCAGTTCGTATCGGCTAATATAAATGGCTTCATCCTTTAAAAACAGTTAATGGTAATTATAACAATATTTATCCGGGACCGGCATATTGCCGGATGACGAAAATAAGAAATTTCCTCACATTAAGAAAATGACTGGATTTTATGCAAGGGCACCAGAAACAGATCAGGTAAAAGATTCTGTTCTATTTCTTAGGCTTAATAAGGTTCTTTATCTCCTCATCCTTTTCAGCTATTTCCTTTTCAAGGTTGCCGATTTTTTCATTCAGGCTGGCGACCGTCCCATTGAGTTTATTTATATCATCCTTCAAACCGGCAACCTGTTTATTCAATTCGGCTTTTTCTGCTTCGAGACCTTTTATTATCGGATTATAAACCGATTTGGCATAGAACCAGGCGGTAAAATACCCGATTATTACAGCAACGAGGAGTAACGCAACTATTGTGATTACAGCTCCTGTTACAGACTGTGTAAGTAATATAAATAATAGTTTCATTTTATTGCATTTTAATTGATATTTCTGTTCTTCTGTTTTTTGCTCTTCCTTCTTTTGTGAGATAGTCAGCTATCGGCTTGCTTTTCCCGTTAGATTCAATAGTAATCCTAACTGGGGTTATCCCTTTATCTTCGAGGTATTTCCCGACAACCTTTGCTCTTTTTAGCCCGAGAGCCATATTATATTTTGTCGTTCCAACAAGGTCGGTATTACCAGTTACAGAAAGCATAGAACCCGGATATTTATCAAGCCATGCTTTAAAGCCGGTAATGCTGTTGTCGGTTTGCGGATCAGGTTTGAATCTGGCATCATTGAATTCAAAGAAGATCAGGAGGTCCTTTGGCATCAATTCTTTAAGTTTCATTAAAGAATCAGCCACACTGGTTTTGGTTTCAGGAGTTGTCAGTACCGGAACAGGCTTATTCATTTCAGGCAACAGTATATCATTATAAAGCCATGCGGAAATAAAGCACCAGATCACGAATATGACAAATCCGGTAATAAGGATTCTCATTTTAAAAATTTTTAAATTAGAGATCAGGTAATTGTCCATACAAGTTAGGAAAATAATATTAGATAAGAGGTATGGAAAATGGGAAATTTATTTTTGATGTGATTTTTATTATAAAAATACTTCCTGCAATAAAAATATTTACATTTCAAATTCAATATCCTATACCAACTTCCCTTCAGTATAAATTTAGAGAAACATATCATGATATCTCAGGAGGAAGCAGCTTATACATCACAGGTGTAACCAGTCGTGCAAGCAGTGTGGAAGTTATTAATCCCCCGATTATCACCCAGGCCAGAGGAGAATAAAGATTTGAATTGCCAAGTGCAATCGGAAGTAATCCTCCGATTGCTGTAAGTGTTGTGAGAATGACAGGAAGGAACCTGATTTCACCTGCCCTGATTATTGCTTCATCAAGAGGTGTTCCCTGCTGCCTCATCTGATTTGTAAAATCGACCAGCAGGATTGAATTTTTTATTTCAATTCCAATAAGGGCAACAAAGCCGATTGCTGCAGCAAATGAAAGGGTATAACCCGTAAGATATAATGCGAGAAGTCCGCCAATAATACCAAGAGGAATAACTGAAAGAACAATAAGAGTGCTTCTGAATGTCCGGAACTCAAGAATCAAAACAGAGAATATCCCGAAGATCGCAATCAGAATTGCTGTTCCTATCCCACCGAAACTTTGTTTTCTGCTTTCAATCTCACCAGCCGGTATAATTTTAAATCCTTCGGGAAGTTTAAGTTCCGCGACTTTTGCAAGTATTTCTTTGGTTACCCGGTCGGTATTATAACCGGTCTTAACCGATGAAGATACAGTTATTGATCTTTCATTGTTATAGTGCTGTATAAGAGTTGGGGAATTTGAAAATTCTATCCTTGCAAGCTGCGAAAGAGGAATCTGTGACCCCGACAAAGATGACACATAGATATTGTCGAGCGAGCCAAGAGTATTGGCTTTCTGTCGCGGTAACCTGATTGTAATGGAATATTCGTCCCCGTTTATATCGCGGAATTTCCCCGTTACAATTCCTGAGAGCCCAAGCCTGATCGTCCTGTCAATTTCAACAGTCGGAACTCCAAACATACCTGCTTTTTCGCTGTTTATTACAACTTTGATATCTGTAAGTGACTCATTTAAAGGATTTTTGACGTACATTGTTCCTTCGCTGTTCCTTATAATATCCTCAATCTTACCGGAATAGAGTTTTATTGTGTCAAGATTATCACCGACGAGCCTTAAAGCAATAGCCGCATCAATCGGCATACCATTCTCAAATTCATAAACATAGATCCTTGCATTTACATATTTGTTCAGAGTATCTTTTAGACCTTCTATGAATTTCTCTATATCAGTTTGCGAATCAGATTTCAATTCACAAAGTATTTCTCCAAGAGTTGTCTGTTCACTTTTCTGAAATGAATTATAAAAAATCTGTGGATTTCCTTTCCCGATATTCGACATATAATATCTGACTTCAGGCTTTGTTGCCAGGATCGACTCAACATGTTTCACAACCTTATCTGTTTCACTCAGATTACTTCCCCTGGGTGTCTCAACAGTAATAAAAAACTGCTGCAACCCTGCTTTTGGAAAAAGGCTGAAGCCGATAACGTTTATAAGGAACAATGAAGAGAAGAAAAAAAGTGCAGCCGCTGAGACCAGTTTTGCCGGATTCTTCAGGGACCATTGCAATGCCCTGCCATAAGTGTAATCAATACACTTATTTAACCCTTTGAGGATCATATTGCCCTGTGGATCCACATTTCCTTTAAGTACATTACTTGCAATAAACGGGATTATCGTCAAGGCAACAAAAAGTGATCCGATTACGATAAATGTGACAGAGGTCGGCAGAACTCTCATGTATTTACCTGCCATTCCCGGGAGGAACATAAGCGGGAGAAAAGCAAAAATCAGGGTTGAGGTGCATCCAATAACTGCCGGTCCGATCTGACTGGTCGCTTTTATTGCAGCATCGAACGGTTTTGTACCGCTTCTCACCCACCTTGAAATATTCTCCACAACCACAATCGAATCATCAACCAGCAATCCGAGTGCAATAACAGCCCCGACGATGCTCAGCTGGTTAATACTGAAACCCACGAGATACAGACCGGTAACTCCGATAAGAATCGATAATGGTATAGATATCATAACGATGCCCGAGGCCCTGAAACCTAAAGGCATAAGAGTAAAAAGGACCAGAAGAAAAGCAAAGAGGAAGTCTTCCTGAAGCCTTCCAAGCTTGTTTTTTACATTCTGCGACTGGTCAAATCCTCTTTCAAGAGTTATTCCCGATGGAAGCTTCTTCTCATAAGAATCATATACCTTATATATATTGTTCCTCAATTCACGGATATTCTGACCGCTTTTCATATTGGCAATAAGGAAAATTGACTTTCGTCCGTTATACCTTCCGTAATACCTGGGATCTTCATTTTTCCAACTGACATATGCAACATCCTTAAGATAAACCAACTGCCCCATATTTGCCCCGACAATTGTTCTCTGCACCTCATCGATGTTTTTATAGCTGCCGTTTGTTTTAATATTGAATTTTTTCGGGCCAATTTCAATACTGCCGCCGGGTATGTTTGCATTCTCGCTCTGAATGGCATTAATTACCTGTGTAACCGTTATATGAAGCTGAGATAATTTAGACAGATTTACGGCAACCTGGAGTTCCTGATCGGGGAATGCAACAGCATCGGCTTTCCTAACACCCTGTACTGATGTGATTTCATCTTTCAATTCATTAGCATAATGACTTAATTCTTTATAATCAGCACTGTCAGAAACAAGGGCACTCTGAATAATATTGGTATTGCCTGCCTGTATCTTCAGAGTCTCAATACTGTAAAGGTCCTGGGGAAGAGAAGAACTGATTGAGTTTATCTGCCTGAGTATCTCATCGTACTTTTTATCGGGATCAGTATTGGAGGAGAATTCAATTACTATTACTGCAACGCCATCTTTTATCTCTGATTTTATTCTTACGATATCCTCAAGCTCGTTAAGGCTCTTCTCAACTTTATCAACTACCAGTTGCTCAATATCTGTTGGTGAAGCTCCGGGATAAATAGCAATAATCGGAAAGATCGAAATTGGAAATTCAGGATCTTCTGCTTGTGGTATACTGAGAAATGAGTATATACCAACTGCAATCAGGAAAAGAAAAATTACAATTGTGAACTGATAGTTTTTAACCGCTGATTCAGAAATTTTCATTTTTGGTCATCCTTTCAAATTATATTTAATCTATCTAATTCATCCTTAACCACGGAGTTGCACGGAGTTTTCACTGAGTTTGACTTCGCCGTTCACAGAGTTGTCTCTAAGTCCCTAAGTCCCTCAGTCTCTTAGTCTCTTAGTCTCTTAGTCTCTTAGTCTCCCACTCTCCCACTCTCCCACTCTTTCCAAAGCCTTTGCACCCTATTTAATTACCTCCACTCTCATTCCATCTTTCAGATATGCTGCTCCTTCAGAAACAACTTCAGTAATGCCGTCAGGTATACCATTTACAGCTGCCATTGTGCCGATAAGCGTTTCGATATCTATTTTCAATTTTTGCACTGTCATTGATCCTGTTACAGCATAAACGTAACCCTGGTGTCCGTCTGCCTCTACTATTGATCCGATTGGTACCAATGAGAATGATTTTCTGGCGGAAGGGAACAGATCAACGGATGCCACAAAACCTGAAGCCAACCGGTGATTTGTTTCCTGAAGGATCAATTCTATTTCGTAGGTACCTGTGAATTGACTGGCCATTTCACCTACCTGGTCGACAACTGCAGAAAATTTAAGGCTCGCGTAAGCATCAAACGAAACGGTGGCCGAATCGCCCGGGCTTATTTTCACAAGATCTTTATCAGAGAGCCCTGCTTTGACCTTCCAGTATTTACCGGAAGAACCAAAGAGGAAAATCGGATAGCCGGAAGCCACAAGTTCATTGGCTTTTACAAACTGTTTAAGAATCAACCCATTATCAGGGGCAATGATCTTTGAATGAACAAGGTTGAATTGAACAATATCGAGCGCCGATTTTGAAGCATTTAAAGCTGTCGCTGCATTCTGCTTTTGTTCAAGCGTTGCAACGCTATCCCTGAAAAGATTCTCTGCTCGTTTATAATCTCTTTGTGCTTTTTCATACCCGCTTTTTGCCTGGTCAAGATTTGCATTGATCTCTGACAGGTTCAGTGAAGCAAGAAGATCCCCTTTCTTAACCCTGTCGCCTTCCCTGACATAAATCTTTTCTACAATCCCACCTGTCTTGAAAGATAGTTTCAACTCTTCGCTGGAACTAAGAATTCCGTCGGTATGAACAGGAATGCTGACTAATTCCTTAGTGATATTTTTTAACCTGACACGGACAGTTTCAGCTGAAGATATTTTAACTTCCCTGTTCTTACAACCAATTAATAATAAAACGATTAATATTAATACAGTATTTCTTGCCTTCATTGTGATAGAATTATTCAGTTTTATTTATTGCAGTTATTTTTTCAAATTCTGCATAACATGACAAATAGCTGAATCTTGAGATTATGAGGTTCTCTTCAGCCTGAGTAAGATTTGTCCGTGCATCGATGAATTCAATAAGGCTCGCCTGTCCCTCTTCGTATTTTCTGTTGACGAGCCTGAATCCTTCGCGGGCATTTTTTACGCGTGCTTCTGCGGCCATTATTCCTTTTTCTGCTGTAAGCAGCTCATTCATAGTGCTGATCACCTGCAGTTCTATCTGTTTTTTGGCTTCTTCAAGCCTGGTTTCCAAAGCCTCTTTTTCTAAAACAGACTGCCTGATTTTAGCCCTGTTCTGAAAGCCCGAAAAAAGATTCCATGTAAGTATTGCTGAGGCCTGCACATAATCCTGATTTTTATTGAATTGATAATCAGTTCCCTGGAATCCATAATCGACAACGACAAACATATTCGGTAGTATTCCCGATTTGTTCATTTTAACCTGCAAATCTGAAATATTCTTAGAATCAGATAGTTTCTTCAGTTCCTCCCTGTTCTCAATTGCCTTCTGGGAATAATCAGAGGTATAATCAGAAAGAGTTGGATAAGTTTCAGGTTGCTGTATTATGATACTGTCAGTGAGTGATTTGTTAAGAAGAAAATTAAAGTATGCACAAGCAACTTTTTTATTCTTTTCACCGTTCTGCAGTTCCTGGTCAAATTTGCTTAATTCAGTCTCGGAACGATACAGGTAATCCATCGTAACTTTATCATTTTCGATGAGTTTTTTATTTACTCTTACATTTTCGGTAAGAAGTTTCCGGGAATCATTCAGAATTGTCAGGACGTCGTCGGCAGCAGCGACATTATAATAAGCTTTTTTAATTTCTGCTATAAGTTCGCGTTTATACTGATTTACATCCTCATCCGCAAAAATTGTCAGTTCCTCCTTAATTTTGGAATTGTAATAAATATCGGAATTAAAGACCGGTTGGGTAAATCTGAGTTTTGTTTCCTGTTCGGTGGGTCGCAGGAACTTTATCTGTTCATCTCCAACCATTGGAAACATTTTTGATGAAGTAAGTTTGTTAAGTGTTGAGTAAACCGGATTAAGAAGGTCACCTATGGGAAGATCTATAACACGGCCGCCTTCGGAAACGGTGTATCTCGCATTGAAACTTATGTTTGGATAAAACAAACTCCGCGCCTCTTTCAGAGCTTCAATACTTTTCTGATAGCCGGATTGCTTCTGCTTCAGTGCAAGATTATTTTCAATACCATATCGCACATATTCATCTAATACCGCCTGCCCCTGAAGAAGAACAGGAATGAAAAAAATAAAAATGAGCATCTTAAGTCTCATAGAAATTCAGTATTATCACAAAGCGATTACTCTCTCCTGCATGTTTTCGATTATAGCTTGAAACAGCTGTTTGACCAATTTCCGGTCTTCAGGAGTTGCTTTTTCATAAAGCGTTGCGGCAAATTCGAATAGCTCTCTTTGAAATGACTCCTGCCCTTTATAAACAATATTGCCTTTATCAGACAGTTTCAGATTGAATTCTTTCCTGTTTGTTGAATTTGATTTTACGATAAGGTTTTTATGTACCAGCTTCCGTATTGTCTGCGAAATTGCTCCCCTGGTGACTCCCATAATCTCAGCAAGCCGGGTCATGTTTATTTCATTGTTTTTCCCGACCATAGTGATTGTGTGGATCTCTGTAAAATATAACAGATCTCCTGTTCCATAATCTTTTGGTTTCCTGCCGATAACTGAATAGAGATGAAGGATTTTCAGGAAGAGATCGATCAGTGTCTGTAGTTCATTATTCATGTTATTCATGAAAAATAGTTTAGATGCTAAACAAAATTAAAAATAGTTTAGATGCTAAACAAATATTTTTTCAGGAAGAAAAAAACTACTGATGCGTTTGATTTCAATATAACTCATGCCGCGAAGTGGCACACATCTGAATGTCACAGCCCTGAAGGGGCTGAATATTAGACTGGTAAAGTGGATTCATTATTCAACCCCTCCGGGGTTGCTAAAGGGTTTTCTCGTCTTTACCGTGGGATGCACCCACGGTTATTCAAATTAAACCCCTTCGGGGTTAACACATCAATTCAAATCAAAAAATCAATAAACACTTATATTATATTTATTATCAATAATATAAAAATATATTTTTCAAGTTAATGCATCACACGTAGAAGAAAAATAAAAATTTTTATGGGTCGTCCGTAAAAAAAGATTGAACAGAGAAATTTTATCAGTTAATACTGACTTGAAATCAGTGGGCAAAAAGAACTTTTAATCTGTTAACCCAGAAATCATTCAGATTGGTTTTTGGATCCTGGCAAAGATATACACCCGTTCCATACTCCCTGGCATCAGGATTCGATATTCTGCCAATGAGAGAAATCTTATTAAATAAATTTTTTACGTCTTCACCCGGTTTACCATTAATATAAATAAGTGAAGTTATTTCAGGTTTGATGTTTCGGGGAATCCAGTACCTGAAACTTTCACTGAAGCTCACGGCTTCAGGAAGACCATATTTCCTGCCAATTATTGTTATAGCTCCGGCCTGACCATAGTTCTCTGCGTAAATGAAACATGATTTTTTGTCAGGAATCATCTGATATGCTTTATTAGCTATCGAAGTGAGCTCTTCCCAGCCAAGTTCATCTGCGTAATCCTGTGGTAATGAATGTATTGAGTTATCTTCAAATCGCCTGGCAACTATTATTCCATATTTTGTTTCCACAATATGGAAATATTTCACAAGTCCATCACTTTTATAAACCGGAAGACCCATTGGGACTATAGGTAGTGTAACCGCTACAAGAATAAAAGGAAAGACGATTCTTATCCATACTTTTTTCAAACTGTAATCAAATGAAACTGCTCCTGCAGCAATAAGAAACGGGAACATACCTATAGTATAATAGCTCTTACCTCGCAAGAGCATTAAGACAACAATTACAAATATCACCAGCAGACCCAGAAACCTGTATTTTATAACTTTCCTATTCATAAGAATGAAAAGAAGTCCACTGATAGTAACAACTGACGCAAATGCACCGTGCATCAGTTGTTCAGCAAGAAAGGTAAACCTATCGACGTTTACCAGTTGTGTACGTTTCAATTCTGCCATGTGATTTACAACCGGGAGATTATTCACTATTTGCCAGATAATATTAGGAGAGCATATTAATAATCCTGCTGCTATACCCAACCAGAACATTTTCTTTGAAAAAACATTCCGATAACGGGTAAAAGGAACTATTACCAGCAGTCCGGCAAAAAAAGTTCCTATAAGGTACTTATTCAATAATGAAAAGCCTGCGGCAATTCCAAAAATGAGCAGATATTTTCCCTTTTCTGAATTTACGTAACGAACTATTAGAAACAATAACAATGTCCAGAAAAAGATGTCGAGAAAAACAGGCATAAAAAGCGAATATGTTCTCATGGAAAATCCGGCAATTAAAAACCCGATTGCTGATAAGACCCTTGCATAATGAGATCCTCCAAGATCTTTTGCGATTGCTGCACCAAGCCAAATCATCACTCCGCTCATAAGTGCAGGTAAAATTCTGACAGCAAATAAGTCATGTCCAAGAGTATTCTGAAGGAGCCATGCCAGCCATCCGATCATAGGGGGAACGGTGGCGAATCCGAATGCGGGATGTAAACCAAGCGAAAAATAGAGAAGCTCATCCCTGTGATATTCAAGATTATTGGCCACCAGAAGATGTATTGAAACACTGAACAGGGCCAGAAAAATTATTAATAGGTCCTCTTTTATCTCTTTATCAAAGAATTTCATTTCAAATTTGTTCTTATTATTAATTTTTTTATTAATCCGCTCCTGAGTTTTACCTGGATATCCCCGCCAGATCTCTTATTACCACTGAAGAGCAGGCTATGCCAAATGCTGCGGGCATATATGAAATTGTCCCGACAACTGAAGCTTTATTTTGTTTGCCATCGGTAGCCACAACCTTGCTTTTGTCTATCACTTCCGGAGAATAAACAGCTGTGAAACCATCTCTTATTCCCAGGCGATGCAGCCGCTTCCGCAATATACGGGCAAGTGAGCAATCGGTTGTTTCGGAAATATCAGAAATCTTTATTTTTTCAGGATCAAATTTCCCGCCTGCACCCATAGAACTTACAACAGGGATTTTTCTTTGCAAAGAGTGATAAATAAGAAATATTTTAGGCGATAATGTATCAATCGCATCAACGACATAATCAAAACCTTTGTCAACGATTTCAATCATCCTTTCATCTTTAATATATTCCTGAATAACAGTGAGGTTGAGATCGGGATTAATGTCTTTCATCCTTTGCCCCATCACTTCAGCTTTGGGTAACCCTTCGGTACTTTTCATTGCAGGCAGCTGTCTGTTCCGGTTATTGGCCTGAATTTTATCACCGTCGACAATTGTCATAGTACCGACCCCTGCCCGGCATATCATTTCTGCAGCATAAGCACCAACACCTCCAAGTCCGACGACAAGTACATTGGCAGTACTCAACCTCTTTAGACTTTCTTCACTCAGAATTAATGCTGCCCGTGTAAGCCAGTTATCAGTCATCCAGCATAGCAGAATTGATGTTAAAGAATTTCATAAAATTACCATATATGATCTCTTTCAGTTTTTCTACAGTAAGGTTCAGGTCGGAAGCAACTTTATTATAAATATCCCTGATATCAGTCTCTGCTCCATCAGTTTCGAGAAATATTCTATCTGCTGGAAGATTCATTAGTAGGTCAGCTGATTCAGGTTTCATAATAAAATCAAACCAGAACGACAGGTATATTCCTTTGGAAAGAAGTTGTGCCGCAAGTTCTTTGTTTCCCCTGAACCCATGGATAAGCCATGGCATTTTCGGTTTTAGCTTCTTATACACCAGCAGCAACTCTTCCCACGCTCTTACACAGTGAATTATAACTGGCTTCCGTATCTCTTCGGAAATGGCAATCTGTCTTTCAAAGGCTTTGCGCTGAAGTTCCACAGAAGGTCCTTTCAACTTATCAAACCCACATTCTCCTATAGCAACCAGATTTGGAAAGCCCGCAACAGAATTTACACTACCCAGTAACTTATCGAGATCTTTATTGTTCAGGTACCAGGGATGTACACCAAAACTACAGGCATGTTCCGGAATGTCCTCCGGAGTTCTTTCTTCGTGTGCCATCAGGTTTTCGATCTGAAAGATGCCTGCAGCAGGTACGGCATTATGAGTATGGATATCAATATAATCCCCTGGCTGCAGAAAGTTCATATCCTGTTTTTGCCTATTACAGAAATTCCTTTGTCGATCCGCTTAAGGGTTTCATCTTTCCCAATCCAGCTGATTATATCGAACAAATGGGGCCCTCTTAAAGCACCGACAATTACAAGCCTGAAAACATTCATTATTGCACCTGTATTATATCCTCTATCCTCAATCCATTGCTTAACTGCAGGTTCTGTTCCTGTTGCAGAAAAGTCATTCATTTTCTCCAACACCGATTTCAATTCAAGAAGAAGCATCGCGGAATCTTCTT
Organism: uncultured Bacteroidales bacterium; assembly: GCA_963838215.1. Classification (GTDB taxonomy): domain Bacteria; phylum Bacteroidota; class Bacteroidia; order Bacteroidales; family VadinHA17; genus LD21. Next base: position 1,682,912 of record CAWIQG010000003.1, read on the forward strand.
TCCATCTCTTTTTAATCGCCTCAGGATCATAAGTTTCCGGAGCTTTGAAAAAGAAATCAGTCTGATCCCAGAAATCCTTTACAAAACTTACTCTCTCTTTCACAAGCTCTACCAGAGTTTCAAGTCCAACAATGTCAACATGATATCCCCGCGATCTCAGGAACTCTCTGAATTCAATGGCAAGCTGATTGTTGGGTTTTTTCTGAAGATACTGGTGATTGAACCATTTTGCTTTTTCGGGATCAAAACGGGAACCTGATTTTCCTACTCTTTCAAGTGAAAATGCTTCTGCAAGTTCAGCCATTGAAAAAATTTCCTGCTCGGTGCCTGGGTTCCAGCCCAACAATGCAAGCATATTTACGAATGCTTCCGGGTAATATCCCTCCTCGCGATATCCTTTTGCAGTTTCTCCGTATGGCCAGAACAGAGGAAAAACCGGGAATCCCATTTTATCTCCGTCACGTTTGCTTAATTTTCCTTTCCCATCCGGCTTCAGAAGTAAGGGAAGGTGGGCAAAAAGAGGTGGTTTCCACCCAAATGAACGATACAGCAAAATGTGAAGCGGAAGGGAAGGGAGCCATTCTTCCCCGCGTATCACATGACTAATCTCCATCAGATGATCATCAACCAGAGCTGCCAGATGATATGTTGGCATGCCATCGGATTTGAACAAAACTTTATCATCGAGGGTATCAGTATTTACTACAATGTGTCCCCGTATAATATCATCAAAATGAATTTCTTCATTTTGCAGCATTTTGAAACGGATCGCGTATGGCTCTCCCATATCGAGTTTTTTCTGCCATTCTGGTTCAGTCAGTGAGACTGAGTTATTCAATCTTTTTCTGACATCAGCATTATAAATAAAAGTATTGCCTGTTTTTTCAGATTCCTTTCTAAGAGCATCAAGTTGTTCAGGAGTATCAAAAGCATAATAAGCATCACCTCTATCTATAAGTACATCTGCATAATGCCTGTATATTTCTTTTCTGTCGCTCTCACGGTAGGGCCCATAATTCCCCCCTTCCGTGATTCCTTCATCGACAACTATTCCGCACCAGTTAAGTGACTCCATGATATATTCTTCGGCTCCCTCGACATATCTTGCCTGATCGGTATCCTCAATCCTTAAAATAAAAGTTCCGCCATTCTTAATTGCAAAAAGATAGTTGTAAAGAGCTGTCCTTACACCTCCGATATGCAAAGGTCCTGTGGGACTCGGAGCAAAACGTACCCTTACTTTTTCCATAATATATTTAAACCTATTTAAAAATATAAGCAAAGATATATAAAGCCTGTTACATACAATACTATAACGAAAATCAGGTTTTGTACCATAGATTTATATTAATTTAGCGGCAAAATTTAACAAACTGACCCAGGTAGCTTGAAAATCAATTTATTTACCCCAACCCCAGCCTTGCTCTGCTGAAGCGGTTGCGCGAAGGCGAGGGGGGAGTAAATTGATTTTGACTTCGTCGAGCTCTCCGCCTTTGGCGGTTTGGTTCTTCGCTCCCCATGGGGTCGGGGTAAAAGAAGAACCGAAGCGAAACGGAGTTCAGTGAAGTTAATATTAAGGATTTGCAAATAGAATAATTTATGTGGTTATGAAGAAGATGAAAGCTCTTGTAAAAGTCAGACCTGAAAAAGGTTTATGGATGGAGGAAGTTCCTGTTCCTGAACCCGGGCTTAATGATGTCATCATAAAAGTCATGAAATCTGCAATCTGTGGAACTGATCTCCATATTTATGAATGGGACACATGGTCGCAACACACCATTAAAACACCAATGACAATTGGTCATGAGTACATGGGATACATAGAAAAGATGGGGGCAGGAGTAACAAACCTAAGTATTGGTGAAAGAGTTACCGGTGAGGGTCATCTGGCTTGTGGTCATTGCCGTAACTGCCGGCGCGGCAAAGAGCATGTTTGCGAAAACACTGTGGGAATCGGAGTGAATATTGACGGATCATTTGCTGAATATGTAAAAGTCCCTGCCCAGAATGTTATACCACTCGATCACAGGATCCCTGATGAATGGGCCGCAATAATGGACCCATTTGGAAATGCAACTCACACCGCGCTTTCATTTCCTCTTCTGGGAGAGGACGTACTGGTTACGGGATCAGGGCTCATTGGCAGCATGGCTATTGCAATAGCTAAATTTGCCGGAGCAAGATTCATCGTTGCCAGCGACCTGAGTGATTACCGTCTTGATATTGCCAGAAAAATGGGAGCAACCTTAACAGTCAATCCATCGAAAGGAGAAAAAATCTCCGACGCTGTTAAAAAACTTGGAATGAGAGGTTTTGATATCGGATTAGAAATGTCAGGATCGCCGAAAGCATTCATCGAGATGATAAGCAACATGTACAATGGCTCAAGCATTTCATTGCTTGGAATACTCCCGTCAAACTTTGAGGTTCCCTGGAGTGATATCATTTTCAGGGCAATTACTCTAAAAGGAATCTACGGCCGGGAGATGTGGGAAACATGGTACAAAATGGAACAGATGATAATAGGCGGTATAGATTTAAATCCTGTTATCACTCACCGTTTCCCGATAGATGACTTTCAAAAGGGATTCGATGAAATGGAAAAGGGAAATTGCGGAAAAGTTATCCTCAATTGGGATTGATGTAAATTCCTTGGTGAACCTTTGTGTCTTTATGCCTTTGTGGCGAAAAAAAATTGCCGCCAAGACGCCAAGGCACCAAGAAAAAACTATAAAAATCTTTAAAATGTACACAAATTATAAGAGCCACCTCAATTCGCTTCTTAATGAAATTAAGGATGCCGGATTATACAAAAATGAGCGTATTATAGTGTCTCCCCAGGGCGCTGAAATTGTGCTGGATACAGGAGAAAAAGTTCTGAATTTCTGTGCCAATAACTATCTCGGCCTCTCGAATAATCCGTCGCTTGTTGAAGCAGCTAAAACGTCACTTGATGATCATGGTTATGGAATGTCGTCGGTACGATTTATCTGTGGCACCACAGATCTTCATAAAGAACTTGAGAAGAAAATTGCAGAGTTTTTCAGCACTGAGGATACTATCCTTTATGCTGCCTGTTTTGATGCAAACGGAGGAGTTTTTGAACCCCTTCTGACTGAAGAAGATGCGATTATTTCAGACGCTCTCAACCATGCATCTATCATTGATGGCGTCCGCCTTTGCAGAGCTCAGAGATACAGGTACGACAATGCAGATATGATTGATCTCGAAAAGCAGCTCCAGCTTTCCCAGGCTCAAAGGTTCAGACTTGTTGTAACCGATGGCGTTTTTTCGATGGATGGGAATGTTGCACCTCTTGATAAAATAACAGAGCTCGCTAATAAGTACAGTGCCATGGTAATGGTCGATGAATCTCACTCGGCAGGAGTTGTCGGGAAAACCGGAAGAGGGGTTACTGAACTTTTTAATATTGCAGGAAAGGTTGAAATCCTAACCGGTACCCTGGGAAAAGCATTTGGAGGAGCAATAGGCGGCTTCACAACAGGCAAAAAAGAGATTATTGAAATCCTGAGACAACGATCGCGTCCTTATCTTTTCTCAAATTCTATACCTCCGATGGTTGCTGCTGCAGGTATCAGGATGATTGAAATGATGACTGAAACTAACGTTCTTCAGGACAAACTCCATACAAACGCCGAATATTTCATAGCCGGTATGAAAAAATCAGGCTTTGATATTAAACCCACTAAATCGGCTATATGTGCAGTTATGCTATATGATGCTAAACTATCACAGGCGTTTGCATCAAAATTACTAAAGGAGGGAATTTATGTTATTGGATTCTATTATCCTGTTGTTCCCAAGGGACAGGCAAGGATAAGGGTGCAGCTTTCAGCCGCTCACGAAAAAAGTCATCTTGATAAAGCAATTGCAGCTTTTAAAAAAGTCGGGAAAGAGCTTGGAGTCATAAAATAAATATTGCTGTGAATAAGTTTCTTTTTCCAGTTTACCGTATACTGGTCCCCAAGCTCTTAAGGACCTTAATCCTGAAAAGAAATCTCAGGAAAAAGATTCTGAAACATTTTGAGTCTCTTCAGGAAAATGAAGTCAATGATGAGCAGAAGGAAGTGATCGGGTTCCTTAAAAATAATCCTGTTAAAATATTTCCTTACCCATTTCACTTTAATTATTCACCTGAAAAGATCGGAGTAATGTACGATCAGCAGCTGGGGATGCGTTATGTTTTACTTGAAGGAAAAAGACTGTATTTTAAAAAACGATGGAGAGATAAAAGAATTAAAAGAGCATATTCTGATCTTTTAAGGGAACAGGATCTCAACAGTCCGCACCGTTATCTTACAGATTCATTTACGGTTGGGAATGATGATGTTGTTGCCGATATCGGAGCTGCTGAAGCCAATTTTTCATTATCAGTCATAGAAAAAATCAAAAAAGTTTACATATTTGAATTAGACAAGGAATGGATTGAGGCACTCAGGGCAACGTTTGCACCCTGGTCAGAAAAAGTCGAGATTATAAATAAATATGTTACTGATTATGACGATGAGTCTCATATCAGGTTCGATACATTTTATGAAAACAGGAAAGATATTACGTTTCTTAAGATAGATGTTGATGGCGCCGAATCGGTTGTATTAAACAGTTGCAACGAATTCTTCAAATCGGGAAAGCCTTTAAGAATCGCTCTGTGCACCTATCATAAGAACGATGATGAGAAAGATTTTACTCTGATGTTAAAAAATGACGGATTCAGTATTACCCCGTCGAAAGGATACATGATCCATTATTATGACAAAAAAATGAAAGCCCCATATCTCAGGAGAGGGCTCATCAGAGCCGAAAGATAGCGTCCAATCTTTCCTTTCGGACACAAGCCGATACAAAAAAGGGTGCTCCGAAAAGCACCCTGCTGATTTATATTAATCCCCTGAACAGGGACCCCAAATTTTCATTCTAACCGCACTTTGACGATCCGCAGTCTTTACAGATCAGACATCCTTCCTCATAAACAAGGTTATCTGAGCCACATTCTCCGCATTTTCCTTTAGCTTTTGTTCCATTGGGAATATATTTTTTCAGGGCTCTTTCGACTCCGTTCTTCCAGTTGTTAATTGACTCACTGTCAAGCTTAAGCGACTGTACAAGATTGACCACGTCCTGAATTGGCATCTCATGCCTCAACACCCCTGAAATTAGTTTTGCATAATTCCAGAATTCGGGTTTGAACATGTGCGACAGGCCTTCCATGGTCTTTTTATAACCGTACTTGTCGGTATATTGAAAATCGTAACGTGTCTTGCCGTCCTCGTCCCTGTTTTTAATAATCTTCCCTTTGACAATGCTTTTTGGAATAGGGAACATCTCTTCATCGGCAATACCAGTGAATATCTCATACGGCCTGCTTTCTTTCAGTCCTACAAAGGCGACCCATTTTTCTTCATTGAAATTAAACCTGATCACATCACAATCAAGCACTTTCGGACGTTTTGGTCTTTCGGGACGTATCTCATTCTTGCCGGCAATAAGTACACCATTTCTTGATCCGTCGCGGTACACTGTTGCACCTTTGCACCCCGATTTCCAGGCAGTAAGATAGAGTTCACTTACCAACTCTTCTTTTGCATCTGCCGGCAGGTTTATGGTAACACTTATTGAATGGTCGACCCATTTTTGAATTGCACCCTGCATCTTCACCTTGGCTATCCAGTCAACATCGTTTGCAGTTGCCTTGTAATAGGGTGATTTTGCAATTATCGATTCAATTTCCTCATCTCTCATCCTGGTAACCTCATCGGAATCGTACCCGTTAATTTTTAGCCATTCGACAAACTTATGGTGAAAAACATTGAATTCTTCCCATGAATCGCCTACCTCATCCTGAAAAGTCACTTTTACATCTTTATCATTAGGATTTACCTTTCTTCTTCTTTTATAAAAAGTTGAAAAGATCGGTTCAATTCCGGAAGTTGTCTGGGTCATAAGACTTGTGGTACCTGTTGGAGCTATTGTAAGCAGTGCAATATTTCTTCGCCCAAACTTAACCATGTTTGTGTACATGACCGGATCAGCCTCTTTCATTCTCAGAATAAAAGGATTGTCTTTTTCACGCTCAGCATCATAAATTGCAAACGCACCTCTCTCCTTTGCAAGGTAAGTTGATGATTTATAAGCTTCGAGTGCAAGTGTTTTATGAACTTCAACCGAGAAATCTGTAGCTTCATCGCAGCCATATCTTAATCCCAGAGCCGCAAGCATATCCCCTTCTGCTGTTATGCCTATTCCTGTCCTTCTTCCTTCTTCAGATTTTTTTCTGATATTCTTCCAGAGGTTTCTTTCGACACGTTTCAATTCTTCAATTTCCGGATCTGCATCTATTTTCGCAAGAATCACATCGATCTTTTCCAGTTCGAGATCAATTATGTCATCCATCATACGTTGTGCCAGTCCAACATGCTCTTTATACAATTCAAAATCAAATTCAGACTTACTGGTAAATGGATTGTTGACATAGCTGAACAGGTTGATAGCAAGCAGCCTGCAGCTATCGTATGGGCAAAGAGGTATTTCTCCGCAAGGATTAGTTGACACAGTTGCGAATCCCAGATCACCATAACAATCGGGAACACTCTCTCTGATTATTGTATCCCAGAATAGTACGCCAGGTTCAGCTGACTTCCACGCATTATGAATTATTTTAGTCCAGAGTTGAACAGCATCGATATCTTTTACAAACTTCGGATTGTCAGAATTAACTGGATATTGTTGTCTGAAAAGTGTTTTTCCTTCAACAGCTTTCATGAAATCGTCAGTCAGCTTTACGGATACATTTGCCCCGGTAACTTTTCCGCTCTCAAGCTTGGCATCAATAAATTTCCCTGAGTCGGGATGTTTGATGGATATTGAAAGCATAAGGGCGCCTCTTCTTCCATCCTGAGCCACTTCGCGGGTGGAGTTTGAATATCTCTCCATGAATGGAACAACACCTGTTGAAGTAAGGGCACTGTTAAGAACCGGAGTTCCTTTTGGCCTGATATGCGAAAGATCATGTCCGACTCCCCCCCTGCGCTTCATAAGCTGAACCTGTTCCTGGTCGATTTTCATGATTCCTCCGTACGAGTCTGAAAACCCTTCGTTACCAATAACAAAACAATTCGATAATGATGCAATCTGATAGTCATTGCCTATTCCCGTCATTGGCCCACCCTGGGGAACAATATATTTAAAATCTTTGAGAACACTATAAATGAGGTCTTCGGGGAGCGGATTTTTGTACTTCATTTCAACCCGGTGAATTTCACGTGCCAGCCTGTGATGCATATCATCAGGCGATTTTTCATACAGGTTCCCGAATGAGTCTTTTAATGCGTATTTATTTGCCCATACCCGTGCAGCAAGCTCATCTCCATTGAAGTACTGAATGCTCGCCTCAACAGCTTCATCGTGCGAATAAACATTTTTTTCGCTTCCCTTCTCTTTTGATTTGGCAATGTTTTTCACTTCACTAGTTCTTTGCTTTCCTGTTTCTGATTGTTCTTTCGTTGCCTTTTCAGTTGCAATAGCTGATTCCTGGACAAATAATTCTTCCATATATTTTTGTTATTCTCTGATTTTAATGAGATTAAACGACCACTGATTTTTGGAGCGGGTAATTGCTAAATTAAACAAGCGTTTTTCTCAATGCAAGAGTAAAAATTTAAGTTTATTAACATTTGACAAGATAGTTATTAACCGATTGGTTAATACCTGATAACCTGTTATTTAAATAACAATTGAATAATGCATAGCTCCTAACTCCGAATGTCACAAGATGTTGATATCATTTCAGTATATTTCCTTTAAAATTTTACCTGTGGCACCGGTATTTCCTTTTACATATTCCAAAGCCACTTTACCTGATCCTTTACAGAGTTTATCATCAGTGAGCCATTTATCCAGGATCCCTTTAAAGTCATCAAAAGTGACAAACGATTTAGCTCCTCCGGCATTTATTAAATCTGTAGCTTCGCGGAACTTTCCATAATTTGGTCCAAAAATCACAGGAATTCCCCAGCATGCCGGTTCCAATATATTATGGATCCCCTTTCCAAATCCCCCTCCAACTGCAGCAACATAAGCATACCTGTAGGCAGAAGAAAGCAATCCAATACTGTCAATAATAAGAACACGCGAATCGGCTGAAAGTTCACTGAATTCTGAATACCTTACATGACTTACTTTTAATAATTTTTCGAGCCTTTCAATATTTGGTTTATCAATTTCATGTGGTGCAAAAACCCATTTCATTCTGTCAGGGAAATTATTTATATACTTTGCAATGATTTCCTCGTCCTGTCTCCAGCTGCTGCCAGCGAGGAACAATTTTTCATTTCCCCTGAACCGTTCCAATTGAGGAATATCCCTGGCAGATCCGGCAATCTGTACAACCCTGTCAAACCGGGTATCGCCAGCAAGCGAAATATTTTCCATCTCTATCCCTGAAAGCAAATCGAACGACTGCTGATCCTGCAGGAATATCCTGTTAAAATTCTTCAGCATTACCCTGAAAAACGATCCATACCATTTAAAAAAATGCTGCTCAGGCCTGAAAATGGCTGAGATGAGATAAAGCGGGATTTTTTTCTCAGAAAGCACCGTTATATAATTGTTCCAGAATTCATATTTGACAAAAATGACTAATTCCGGATTGATAAGGCTGATGAATTTTGAAGCATTCATCATGGTATCGGCTGGAAGATAACTTATGCAATCGGCATTCGGGTAGTTTTTTCTGACCTCATAACCTGAAGGTGAGAAAAAAGTAAGAACAATTTTAAATTCCGGCATTCTCTTTTTAATAGCTTCTATTACCGGCCTTCCCTGTTCGAACTCACCTAATGAGGCACAATGAATCCAAACTGTTCTATCTCCCGGTCTTATTTTATCTGCAATCTTTTCTGCCCATTTTTTCCATCCTTTAACCAAAAATAAGGCTTTTGAATTAAACGGAGATATAAGATGAACCAGTGCTGTGAAAACTAATATTCCGAAATTATATATAACGTTCATGATGGTCGGTTTCGAACGGACAAAGTTAATAAAAAAGGCATAACGGTATAACGGTGCAAAGGCACAAGGGTCAAAGGGAAAATTAAACAATGAACCTTTATTATCCAACCATACAATTGTTCCTTCAAACCATTGAACCATTGCACCTTTATGCCTCTGCGCCATTATTTTATACATATTCTATGACGATATAGATAAATTAACTCATATTTTTGCATCATTATAATGTCAAAACCATGGTAAGACTTATTGCACTTATTATCTCAATTGTTCTGCAGATAATTGCTGCTTCCATTGCATTGAGATTTATGAAGCTTACCAAATACAGGCTATCGTGGATATTACTTTCTCTTTCATTTGCATTTATGGCAGTCAGAAAGATCATACAGCTTTTTGAATATTTCAGGGGTACGCCTTCTTTTACATGGCAGATGATCGACGAATGGTTAGGAGTCCTTATTTCAGTAATGATAATAGGCGGTGTCATCCTCATCCGCGAATTGTTCTTATCGCTCAAACGTGCCGAAACGGACCGTTTACGTTCCGAAAAAAGAGTTATAAACGCTATAATAAATACAGAGGAAAATGAGAGGAAAAGGTTCGCTAAAGATCTGCACGACGGACTCGGACCCATCCTGTCAACTGTAAAGATGTCTCTTTCGGCGCTTAATGAAAGAATCAAAGATCCTTCAGGTATGGTGATCCTTAATAATACCAACCATCTGGTAAATGAAGGTATCAATACTATTAAAGATATTTCAAATAACCTGAGTCCACATGTCTTGTCGAATTTTGGACTGACCAGTGCAATCAGCGCATTTGCAACCAAAATAAATCAGACCAAAGCTATTGAAATTGATTTTAAATCGAACATGGAAAATCAAAGACTTGAGAACGACAAAGAGGTTGTTATTTATCGGGCTGTCTGTGAATTGATTAACAACTCAATTCTCCATTCGGGAGCTTCCAGGATTGAGATCGAATTAAACAAACACGAAAAATTTGTTACCTTGCAGTTTTATGATAACGGACGTGGCTTTGATACATCCACTCTCAGTAATGAAGACACAAAAGGGATGGGATTATCGAACATTGAGACACGTGTAAAAACCGTCGAAGGTGTATTTATACTTGAAAGCACGCCCGGAAAAGGAACCAGCGCCCTTATCAAAATGATTGATTGATCGTGTTAAAACAGAATTATTTAAATGGAAAAAATTCGAATAATTATAGCCGATGACCACCAGCTTTTTCGTAACGGATTAAAAATACTTCTCAATGCTTTCCCGGAATTTGAAGTGATAGCAGAAGCATCAAATGGCGGGGAATTCCTGAAAATACTTAAAAATACAGAGGCAGATGTTGCTCTTATGGATATTAATATGCCGGAAATGGACGGCATAGAAGCAACAAGGAAAGGGCTTAAACTATGCCCCGGAATTTTCATAATTGCTCTTTCAATGTACGGAGAGGAGGAGTACTATTATAAAATGGTGGACGCCGGTGCAAAAGGGTTCCTTCTTAAAGATTCTGATATTTCTGAGGTTAAAGAAGCTATTCTTACCGTAAGAAAAGGAGGCAGCTATTTCTCGCAGGAGTTGCTTTATCATGTTATTCAGAAAATAAAACATCGTGAAAATGAAAGCAAGTCGGCCAATCTTTCAAAAAGAGAAAAGGAGATTCTTTTTAAAATATGTGAAGGTCTTTCAAACCAGGAAATAGCTGATAATCTGTTTATAAGTAAAAGGACCGTTGATAAGCACAGGGCAAACCTGCTTGGAAAAACGAATTCAAAAAATACTGCGAGCCTTATCCTGTTTGCAATAAGAAATAAACTGATAGAGATCTGATGAGGAAAGTTTAGAGTTACTAAAGTATGGCAGAATCACATGACCTGGGACAAAAAGGAGAAGAGCTGGCAGCCGAGCATCTGAAAAAAGCCGGCTTTAAAATACTGTTCCGGAATTGGAAATGGGGAAAGCATGAAATAGATATCATTGCTGAAAATCATGATTTTATTGTATTTGTCGAGGTAAAAACACGCACAGATGACTATCAGATGGCTCCCGTCACTGCAATAACCAGGGAAAAACAGAGATCAATAATATATGCTGCCGATGGATACCTGCAAAAGTACAATATTAATAAGGAGAGCAGGTTTGATGTCATTACCATCATTAAAACATCTGACACGTTCCAGACAGATCATATTGAGGGGGCTTTTTACTCGACGTTGAGATAAAATATTGAGACCAAGGGACTTAGGGACGAAGAAACTAAGGGACAATTCAAATTTCTTAATTCGATTGTTCTATTTTTCTTACTTCAGGCATTCTGAATAAAACTTTTATATTATGGATATTGTAATACTAAGAGAATATTGTGTTTCAAAAAAAGGTGCCGTTGAGACCTTCCCATTCGGTGACGACACACTCGTTTTTAAAGTTCACGGAAAAATTTTTGCCATGGTAAACCTCGATGGGGACCTGAGCATTAACCTGAAATGCGACCCTTCTTTTGCAATCGAAATCAGGGAGAGATTCGCTTCAGTAACTCCTGGTTACCACATGAATAAAAAACACTGGAACACCATAAATCTTGATGCGACAGTTCCTGATAAGGAGGTATTTTCCTGGATAGATCATTCTTATGACCTGATTGCAGGGAAGTGAAAAAGCCGGGCATATTGACCGCATTTCAACGGGAAGATTACAATTTATATACACAGCTAAACAACAAATACTTAACTCCGGCATTTGTCGGTCTATATGATTCGGTTGACAATGGTCAAGGCCACTGGTTTTTCCAATTATCTGACATTTAAATTTGGATTAATAATCCTGTGCACTAATTAATCGAATTGTTAAATATTTTTGACTCCGGTTCAAACATGGCAAACTTTGGTACAGAATTTGATTACTTTACGAGAACCTGATATAGTGAGTTTTAAATAATCCTTAGTGCAATGAAAATAAAACTATTTTCTGTAATTCTGTTATCAGTTTTGTGCATCAACAGCATATCTGCTCAAAATAAAAAGATAACAATAACAGGTACTGTAATTAGTGCTTCCAAAGAGCCTATTGTAAATGCAATAATTATGATCGATGGCAAAAAAACCAGTTCAATGACCGATTCACAGGGAAACTTTAAAATAAAAGTTAAACCTACTGCATTGAAGATTGGTATTTTCTCCTTTGGTAATGGTATTATTGAAGAAGATATTAGCGGCAGGACACAGATTGATTTCAAATTTAAAACAATCGGATCTCAGCAACTGCCTGACCAAATCGTTGCACCAGGTGAAGAAGGAGTCGGAGTTGGTTATGCTAATGTCAAAAAGAAAAACCTGACTATCGATGTCAACAAAATTGACGGAACTGACAAAAAATATGCAACATACTCTTCAATTTCTGATATGATACAAAGGGAAGTTTCAGGGGTTTCGGTTGGTGGTGGAGTAGTAATAATTCAGGACTCCAGAGATTTGTTTGGCAGCGTACCTTCTCTTATTATAGTTGATGGCGTATATATGGATGCCCTTCCAAATATCCCTCCTATAACAGTTAAATCAATTGAGGTGCTTAAAGGCACATCAGCAGCAATTTACGGAAGCAGAGGGTATGGTGGGGCAATCATTATCAAAACCAAGTCAGGAAACGATGAGTGATTAATCTTTCCCCCCCCCAGACTATAATTAGTTTCAGTTCATTTAGTTACTTATTTGAAATCAATGATAGAGTACTTCATAGGTTTGAGAATAATATTCTCTCAGAGTAATATTATTTCCAATATAAGAAAACCATGTAGAAAAACAACAATTGGAAAAGCTAAAAACATTTAAGTTGATTATTAAAAATCTTTTGATCTTTATAACAAAAATTATTATTGAGAATGAATCCTACGCAGAAAATTATACTTATTTCATTTTTATTTATTCTGAACAGTTGTATTACTAAGTTTGTTCCTGAAACCAGTGAGAATAAGGAAATGATTGTTGTTGATGGTTTGATTACTGATCAGCCGGGTAAAAACACTATAAAATTATCCAGATCCCTTCCTCTGGGCACAGTAAGTGCCCCTGTACCTGTTGAAGGATGCACTGTTACAGTTACCGATGATCTTGGAAATATCTTTAGTTTCACAGAAACTGTTGCCGGGACTTATGTTTCAGACTCTGCAGAATTTCGTGGTTCAATAGGCCGATTTTATACTTTGCATTTTAGCACAAATGCATACTCTGATAATCATAATTACGAATCAAATCCTATGGAGATGAAACCTGTTCCCTTCATTGACAGCGTTTATTATGAAAAAGTGACTATTACAGAAGCTGACACTTGGAATCTATTACAGGAGGGTTGCCAGGTTTATTTGAATACCCATGATCCGACAAATCAATGTAAATATTTCAGGTGGAAGTTTATTGAGACATGGGAATTCCAAATTCCATATCCAATCCCAAACAAAATATGCTGGGTATCAGTTAATTCTGATTTAATTAATATCAAAAACACTTCTGTATTAGAGGAAGATAAGATCAACAGGTATCCTATAAATTTTATTTCGAACCAAACGGACAGGTTAAGTGTAAAATACAGCATATTAGTGAACCAATATTCCCTCAATGAAGGAGAATACCTCTATTGGGAGAAATTGCAAAAACTTTCTGAACAGGTAGGAGGCCTTTATGATATTGTACCCTCGGCTGTTGTAAACAATGTTTATTGTCTTGATGATCCGAATGAAAAGGTTCTGGGTTATTTCAGTGTTTCAGCCATTTCATCCAAAAGGATTTTCATAAAAGACCATTTTTATGGTTTGATAGACCAATATAGTGCTGAGGCATGTGGTGCTGATACTATTTCAGCCGGGGAAACTCTTCCAAATCTGAATCAAACTGTTTGGATAATAGGATATCCTGGTTTCAATTGGGTAATTACATATAACAAAGGTTGTGCCGATTGTACAGTGAGAGGCACAAATGTACCTCCTGATTATTGGAATGAGGATAAATAATAAAGTATCAACAATTCCTGTTTTCCTTTAGTTTTATTTCTGTATAATTTTTTTAGCTTAGCACTTTTGTAAATCTTGATTAGTCATGAGCAAATTTTTAATTGAATCCAACATTATGAAGACCCATATTCTGCTTTTATTAATTCTTTCGCTTATAATTGCGCCTTCTTATTCACAAAACAGTAAAGCCACTGCTCCGGCTACGGCAAAAACTGAAGAAGGTTATAAGTTTACTCCAATAGTGGAATTAAAAGCTACTACTGTAAAAAATCAGTCAAATACAGGAACATGCTGGTGCTTCGCGACAACTTCATTTATTGAGTCTGAACTCATCAGGATGGGAAAAGGGGAATATGACCTGTCAGAAATGTATATTATAAGGTATAATTATGTGGACAGGCTGAAAGATAACTTCATCCAACAGGGAAAAGGGAACCTGGGTCCAGGCGGCGTGGCTCATGACTGGATGATAGAATTTAAAAAAAATGGGATTGTCCCGAATGAGGTTTACACCGGTCTTAATTACGGTTTGCCGAACCATAGTCATGGCGAACTCAGCGCTTTTATAAATGCTGTTGCTGCGGTCCCTGTTAAAAGAAACAAGGAAAGCGATCAGTATTACACAATAGTCGATGCAATTCTTGATACTTATCTTGGCAAAGTTCCTCAGACTTTCTCGTATAAAGGAGTCGGGTACACTTCAAAATCATTCTCATCAAGTCTTGGAATTAATCCGGATGACTATGTTGAAATAACTTCATTTACTATTTTCCCGTTTTACACGCAGGGGTTACTTCCTATTCCCGACAACTGGAGGAAACTTGATTACTACAATGTTCCTATAGATGAACTGATAGCAATTATGGATACTTCGCTCACCAGAGGGTATACTGTTGCCTGGGATGGCGATGTTAGCGAAAAGGGGTTCTCTCATGCTAAAGGTGTTGCTATAATCCCGGAAATTGAAAATACCGACGGATACTCCAAGGCGGACAAGGCAAGGCTTGGGAAATTGACCAGGGACGAACGAATAGCTGAAGCCTATAAATTCAATAAGCCTTTTCCCGAGGTAAAAGTAACCCAGGAATCGCGCGAAGCAGGATACGATGACAAATCCACCACTGATGATCATCTGATGCATATTACAGGTATTGTCAAGGATCAGAACGGTACCAGATACTATGTTACAAAGAACTCATGGGGAACTGAAAGAAATTCTTTCGGAGGATATCTTAATATGTCTCAGAGTTATGTCCGTGCCAAGACAATATCAATAATGGTAAATAAAAATGCTATTCCTGCTGAGATAAAAACAAAACTCGGGTTATAGACAAATTCTTATTCAATCATCAGATTACAACCTCTTATATCGCTGTTATCGAATCTTCCCAGAACTTCAAACCCTCCGTCATTGTGAAGTCTGCCAAGGTCGTTTGTGGCGATAAATGAACATGAATTGATATTTGCCAGGTCAATAATATTGATCCCTCCGGTCCGTCCGGTTTCAGTAAAAAGTGAAAGTGGGTCCTGCAGGTCCCTGATCAGCACTTTCATCCACGGCGGAGAATAAAATATTCCATCTCCTTTCGAATATGCCTGACTCATAAGTTCAGTCATTCCATATTCTGAATGTATTGAAGCAACATTGAATTTTTCTTTAAGAACAGAATGAAGTTCAGAGCGTGTTAACTCTTTTCTCCTGCCTTTCATTCCTCCGGTCTCCATAACAATAACGCCTGAAAAATCAGGTGCCGCTGTTTCAGCCAGATCAAGTAGTGCAAAGCTGACCCCGAGCAGTAAAGTTTTCAGGTTTTCTTTTTTTACTTTTTTGATTGCTGTTACCAGATCTTCGGTCTTTCCTTTGTAAAATCCGCTTAGGGGATGAAGGCTTTTTTCAATAAGCTTATTAACCATATAAACAAGCGAAGAACCTTCTCTCTCTGTATATGATGGAAGTAAAGCAGCTATAATATATTCACCGGGATCTCCATAAAAAAGTCTGAAAGTCTTTAAAAAACTCTCTTCGTATAAACTCAGATCATTAACGAAATGCTTTCCCGGAGAAACTCCGGCAGTTCTGCTGCTTTCAAATATCATTTCAACAGGAAGCGAACCTGTAACAATTTTTTGATTTCTGAAAAACTCAACAGGAAGGAAGGGTATACCCTCGGGAGTTAGAATTTTTTCATCGCTCTTTCCCAGATTGACAACAAATTCTTTATATACAGGATTATTTTTAAACTGATAATTAAAAACTTTCAGGGCAATTCTCAAAAAATCAGACTGATCTGCAATATTGAATATCCTGTATCGTAAATTGGTTTTCATTTCGCCGGAAAAGTTAATGACCCATCCGGCTGATAGACCCATTGGAAAGTACATTCACTGTAGTCTATGGGATCACCGACCTTTGAAACTGTGTCTATAATCCTGATTTTGGCATAGTGCCCGCTTTTTGACTGGTAAATCCATACCTGGTTGATCCGTATCGAGTCAGCTATAGCGATAAATTGAGGAACGCTTGCTGAGGTAAGATTATTAAAAGCCTGCTGTGCTGCTGCTTCAGTGGAGTATTCACCAACTTTGTAAAAAGAGTTATTTTGATTATTTGTCTGAAAAATCAAATTATACAGGGTCCCATCGTTCCCAATAGTTATATCTGGTCCCGGATCCGTAAGAGTGGATACTTTTTCTGCAAGCGAAAATGTGAAACCAAATACATAATAAGTGTTTGACATGTAGGTGGTATTATCAATTGTTTCAGTACCTGATGTAGGCGTTGTATGATCTTTCCGGCAACCGGAAAGGAGGAAAAATATTGCAATTAATATTAATGATATTCTTTGCATAATTAATGCAAAGATAAAATAAAAAAAGCTGCACCTCAAAGCAGCTTTTTTATTCTTTCCGGTTATATTAGAAATTATATAAAACCTGTAAAGTCTCTATCGCTTTTACAACCTCTACATCTTTTAAACTATTCACCCCTTATCGCTGTGATCCCGGGCAGTTTCTTGCCTTCCATATATTCAAGCATTGCACCACCGCCTGTAGAAACATAGCTCACTTTATCTGCAAGCCCGTTTTTGTTTATAGCTGCAACAGAGTCACCTCCGCCAATAAGACTGAAGGCACCTTTGGATGTAGCCGCTGCAATTGCTTTTGCTATAGCAGTTGTTCCTTTTGAGAATTTCTCCATCTCAAACACTCCCATCGGTCCGTTCCAGAGAATGGTTTTTGAATTTTCAATTACTGAAGAAAATAGTTTAATTGTTTTTTCTGCTATATCCAGACCCAGCCAGCCATCGTCCACAGCATCAACAGCAGTAACAGTTGTGTTGGCATCATTTTCAAATTTATCAGCATTCAGGCTGTCAACAGGAAGATAAAGGTTAACTTTTTTTTCTTTAGCCTTATCAATAAGTTTCAAAGCGAGATCAAGCTTATCCTCTTCGCAAAGAGATTTACCTATTTTCCCACCCATTGCTTTAACAAAAGTATAGGTCATTCCGCCGCCGATAATCAGGTTATCAACCCTGTTAAGCAGGTTTTCAATCAGCATAATCTTATCAGACACTTTTGCGCCGCCCATAATGGCAGTAAACGGCCTCTGCGAATTATTTAACACCTTATCCATGGCGGCCAGCTCGCTGTTTATGAGATATCCGAACATTATTTTATCCTTCGGGAAATAGTCAGCCATAACAGCAGTGGTGGCATGAGCGCGATGAGCAGTACCAAAAGCATCATTAACATATATTTCTGCATAACCTGCCAGCTTTTTCGCCATCTCTTTCTGTTTGATTTTCATCTCAGCTTTAGCGGCTTTTTTCTCCTCATCAGTAACAGTTTCAGGCAGAATTGGTTTACCTTCCTCTTCAGGATAAAAACGGACATTCTCAAGAAGCAAAACTTCTCCCGGCTTCAGAGCTGCTGACATTTTAACAGCAGATTCTCCAAGACAATCATCGGCAAAAAGCACTTTTTTACCAAGAAGCTTTTCCAGAACAGGAAGTACAGGCTTTAATGAGTACTTTTCCATACGTCCCTCGGGCCTTCCCAGATGAGACATCAGAATCAGACATCCACCATCGTTAAGTATTTTATTGATTGTCAGTAAGGCTCCCTTTATACGTGTATCGTCGGTCACAGCAAAAGTTTTTTTGTCGAGGGGCACGTTAAAATCGACCCTGACTATAGCTTTTTTTCCCTTGAAGTTAAAGTCCTGAATCATTTTCATAAATCATATATTTTATTTAACACAAAATTTTCCCGATTACAAACCTACATTTTTTTTGGAAATATCCAACCTGCAAATAATCTTCAAAATATTCATATCAGTTTTTGCGGCATTGACTTCATTGTATTGTAGCATGTTGTCTGGTCGATGTTGAATACACTTTGCACCTTGTAGCTTTTTTCACTTTTGTCTTTTCTCTTTTGTCTTTTGTCTTGAACTTAATATTGTAAACTGAACAGAACTCCATTTTTAATGTTCCCCCTTCATAAAAGAATGATTAAATTTGAAAAAAAAGTTATGGCAAAAATTACATTAAAAGGAACACCGGTAAATATTTCCGGAAACCTTCCGCTGAAAGGCAGCAAAGCTCCTGATTTTGTACTTATAAAGTCAGATCTGACAGACCTTTCTCTGACAGCTCTTACGGGGAAAAAACTTGTTCTTAACATATTCCCGAGTCTGGACACTTCAACATGTGCCACTTCTGTTCGTAAATTCAATCAGTTTGCCACTGGGATGAGAAATACGATGGTTCTTGCTATCTCAAAGGACCTTCCATTTGCTCACAGTCGTTTCTGCACAACTGAAGGTATTACCAATGTAGTTACCCTCTCGGGGTTTCGCGATACTGCTTTCGGAAAATCTTACGGTGTCGATATGATCGACGGACCGCTTGCCGGCCTTTATGCCCGCAGCATTGTAGTTGTTGATGAAACCGGGAAAGTTATTTATACACAACTTGTTCCGGAGATAACACAGGAGCCTGATTATGACAAAGCACTTACAGCATTATAGAAATCTGCAGGACCGTTTATACATTGTATTTTATTTCCTGAAAGAATAGCCGGAAGATGAATTTTACACAGATCCCTGGTCATAAGGATATAATTGGAAACCTCCTCAGGTCAGTTAAAGAAGAAAGAGTGAGCCACGCTCAACTGTTCGCAGGACCAGAAGGATGTGGAAGCATGGCACTGGCTCTTGCTTTCGCTAAATACATTAACTGCGAGAACCGGATAGGATATGACTCATGTGGCACCTGCAAATCGTGCGTTAAGTATGAGAAACTGATTCATCCCGATCTGCATTTTGTCTTTCCAGTGATAAAAGGAAAGAAAAACATAGATCCGATAAGCTACAATTATTTAGAGCAATGGAGAGAATTTGTAATAAAGTCTCCTTATTTTACTATCAATAACTGGCTCGATTCTATAGAAGTAGGTAATGCCCAGGGGATGATTTTCGCATCGGAAGCATCGGAGATAATTAAAAAACTGAGCCTTAAAACATTCGAATCGGATTTTAAAATAATGATTATCTGGCTGCCCGAAAAAATGCACCAGGCAACAGCCAATAAACTTCTGAAAATGATTGAGGAACCGCCTGAGAAAACGCTTTTCCTACTTGTTTCAGAAGAGCCTGATAAGGTTATCCCTACAATACTTTCGAGATGCCAGCTTGTAAAAATTCCTCCTTTTAAAAATCATGATATCGAAAGATATCTGGCACAACAATTTAACATAGTCGGCGAAAAAGCTGCTGATATTTCGCGTGTTTCAAACGGTAACATCAACAGGGCAACTGAGTTGTGCGAAAACGAAGAATCTTCCCTGGCGAATCTTGACCGGTTTAAAAACCTGATGAGATTTGCCTGGAAACGCGATATCCTGTCTATAATAAACTGGTCGGAGGAGATTTCTGCGACAGGCAGGGAAGCGCAGAAAAATTTCATCTCATTTTCCCTCAGGATACTTAGGGAAAACCTTATGCTGTCGCTCGATCAACTTAAAAACAGCCTGGTGTTTCTTACAGGCGAAGAGGCAAGTTTTTCAGGAAATTTCCACCCTTTTATCAATCAGAATAACATCTATTCTCTGACAGAAGAATTCAATCTTGTCTATTCACATATTGAAGCAAACGGCAACGCAAAAGTTATCTTTCTCGATCTTGCTCTGAAAGTTACCAGACTCATTCGCTGATCGTATTTCCGAATGTTGAAATTGATGCTTTTATTCACTACTTTTGCGTTATAATTTTAGCAACTTAAGAGTTTTATGGCAGATAATGAAGATATTCAGGGGCAACCCGGGGAAGAGGTCCGGATGCCCGATGTAACATATAAACCCGGGTATAATAAACTGGATTCTTACAACTGGTTGAAAGATATGCCTGACAATCGGGAAGTAAATGATATTGTAGAGATCCGGTTCAAAAATACACGGAAGGGATTTTTCAGAAATGTCAATGGTCTGAGGCTTGAGATCGGTGACGTTGCTGCTGTGGAAGCATCACCCGGGCATGATATCGGAAGAATATCAATGGTTGGACATCTGATTGACGAACAACTGAAAAAACTTAAATCACTTCCTTCTGCTGACGACCTTAAAAAAGTGTATCGTAAAGCCAAAGCAGCTGACATTCAGAAGTGGGAAGAAGCAAAAAAACTGGAGACACCAACAATGCTGCGTTCCAGAAAGATTTCAGAAGAGCTGCATCTTAACATGAAAATCGGAGATGTGGAATACCAGGGGGATAAGACAAAGGCTATATTTTATTACATTGCCGATGAAAGGGTGGATTTCCGTCAGCTGATTAAAGTTCTTGCAGATGAATTCAGAGTAAGGATAGAGATGCGACAGATTGGTGCGCGCCAGGAAGCAGGGAGGATCGGAGGAATAGGCGCATGCGGAAGAGAACTTTGCTGTTCAACCCATATTACCAATTTTGTTTCAGTTACCACAACTCATGCAAAATACCAGGAGCTTTCCCTTAATCCTCAGAAACTTGCAGGACAATGCAGCAAACTGAAATGCTGCCTTAACTTTGAACTTGATTGCTATGTTGAAGCCCAGAGGTCGTTCCCTCCGAGAGATATTCCGCTTGAAGCGCTCGACTGTACAGCCTGGTATCAGAAAATGGAAGTACATAAAGGTCTTTACTGGTATTCAACCGATCAGCATTCGTCGGCTAACCTTATCTCTATGCCTGTCCAAAGAGTAAGGGAGATACAGGCATTAAATAAAAAAGGGATAAAAGTCGACAGGCTTCTGATTTTTAATGAATCGAGCGATTCTGCTCCTGTTTCTCAGGATCTCTTAAAAAATAACAGCCTTACCAGGTTCGACCCTGCTGAAACAGAAAATAAGCGTCCGAACCATTCAAACAAAAGAAAAAACAGAAGATTCAATGATAAAAGGAATAAATAAATATTCATTCGTTTTTATATTGAGTTCTTTAATAATGCTGCTATCCTGCAACAGTAATATAGTCTTTACCGATTTCAAGGTGATGCCAGAAAAGACCTGGAGACTTATGAATATCCCGGTTTTTAAAATCCCTGTAACTGATTCTCTGACTAGCAATAATATCTTCTTTACTATCAGAACAGCTTCATCGTACCCTTTCCGGAATATCTATCTTTTCGTAACTACGATCTCTCCAAACGGAAAAAGCATTACAGATACTCTTCAGTATAATCTTGCAGATGAAAAGGGTAAAAGATATGGCAGAGGACTCGGTGATATACTCGAACTTAATCTTCCATATAAATCAAACGTATATTTCCCATTAAAAGGCATATACCAGTTTAAGATTCAGCATGGTATGAGAACTGAAGATCTTAAAGGTGTATATGATTTCGGGTTGAGGGTGGAAAGGATCAGCAAATAAATACTTGAAGGTGGGAAAGAATAAGCTTGCCAGATGGACTGAATTGAGTGCATTTAAAAATGTTATCCAGCCCGAAATCGGAAATATTTCAGCAAATGATCATCCTGTAAAAGGGAGATGGAATAAAGAAATTTTCAAAAATGAAAATCCTGTTGTTCTTGAGTTGGGATGCGGAAAAGGAGAGTATACTGTTGGACTTGCAACCCGATTTCCGGGTAATAATTATATAGGGATTGATATAAAAGGAGCCCGCATGTGGCGAGGAGCAAAAACAGCCGACGAACAAAAGTTGTTTAATGTTGCCTTCCTCCGTACAAGAATTGAGTTTATTAATTCGTTCTTTTCTACCGATGAGGTCGATGAGATATGGATCACTTTCCCTGACCCCCACCCCGGAAGAAGAAACTCAAATAAAAGACTTACTTCCCCCTGGTTCCTGAATAACTATCGTTTCTTCCTGAAAAACAAAGGATTGATCCATCTGAAAACTGATAATACTGAACTGTTTAGTTATACAAAATCAGTTGTAAGCAATAACAACCTGGAAATCACCTTTGAATCGCAGGATCTATATCCATTAAATTCTGAAGCTGAACCAACTTCCTTACAAAGAAAGTTTCCTTCAGGGGATTTTGGGATCATATCTCTTTCGGATGATATACTTTCAATAAAAACCCATTATGAAAAGATCTTCCTAGATGATGGCCTAAGAATCAACTACCTCTCTTTCAGACTTGATAAAGAAAAGATTATAGAAGATGTCACGCAAAAAACAAAACGATAATAACGACTTTTTCTTAAAGGTATATGAAGTTACAAAACTTATTCCTTATGGAAGGATAACATCATATGGTGCGATAGCGCGATATCTTGGTTCAGGCCGATCAGCCCGGATGGTTGGCTGGGCTCTTAACGTATGTCACAGCAACCCTGATTTTATTCCTGCCCACAGAGTTGTCAACCGTATTGGACTGTTAACCGGGAAACATCATTTCGGTAATTCCACAACTATGGAGCAGCTTCTGGAAAACGAAGGTATCATCATTGAAGATGACCGTATTATCAATTTCAAAGAAAAGTTCTGGGATCCTAATACAGAAATTAAACAGATCATTAATATGACCTGAAGAGCAGTTAAAAAAAGCTGACCTGCTAAAAAACAGGCAGGTAGCCCGGAGAGTGTGTAGTTGATTTATAAGAATTATGTGTAATATTCACACTTAATCTGTTAATTAAAAATATTTTAAAATGAATTATACTCTCTGGCTTTTTTAATCTGCTTTTTGCATTCTGACAAAAAATTAGTAAAATTGCACCTTGTTTATATTTAAATTAAATAAAAATAATAATTGTTTGAAATGTTTTCCAGAGAACAGATATTAAAAGCTCTTTCCATCGTCATTCACCCCGAGAAAGGGAAAGATATTGTTACTCTCGGAATGATTTCAGAAATTGAATCAGGTGAAAATGGTATCTCTCTCACAATAATACCTGAAAAGTCAAACGATCCTTTTATTTCATCGGTTAAAAGTACTATTGTAAGAACAATAAAGGAGGTTCTGGGATCCGATGCGGTTATTAACGAAATTAAAATTAAGCCAAAGGTCATAGTTGGAAAACAACAGGAGAATCAACGTGATATTTTACCGGGAGTTACAAATATAATTGCAGTTGCTTCTGGAAAAGGTGGTGTAGGAAAAACGACAATAGCCGTAAATCTGTCAATATCACTTGCCGGAATGGGATACAGTACCGGACTGCTTGATGCAGACGTCTTCGGGCCATCAGTCCCTAAAATGTTCGATGCAGAAAAATACAGACCTGAAGTGGAAAGGGAAAACAATATTGATTATATCGTTCCTTTGACAAAATATGGAGTAAAAGTTCTTTCAACAGGGTTTTTTGTAGATCCCGACGACGCAGTTATATGGAGAGGGCCGATGGCTTCAAATTTTTTAAAGCAACTTATTACCCAGGGCAAATGGGGAACTCTTGATTATCTTCTTGTTGATCTTCCGCCGGGAACCAGCGACATTCATCTGACGCTGGTACAGGAGGTTCCGGTTACCGGAGCCATTATTGTGACCACTCCCCAGGATGTTGCTCTTGCCGATGCAATAAAAGGAATATCAATGTTCCGGAGCGATAAAATCAATGTTCCCGTACTTGGCCTTGTCGAAAACATGTCGTGGTTTACTCCAGCTGAGCTTCTATCAAACAGGTACTACATTTTCGGAAAAGACGGGGGCAAAAAACTTGCTGAAAAAATGAATGTTCCGCTTCTTGGACAAATTCCGCTGGTTCAGGGCATTTGCGAGGGTAGTGATAATGGCCAGCCAGTGTCACTTGGAGATTCTATAACGGGAGATTCATTTATAAGATTGGCAGGGGAGCTGATAAAAAGTGTTGATAAAAGAAACAAAGACCATAAACCAACTGTTAAACTTCAGATAACTAAATAAATTTCTAATAGATATGACAGAATTAAAAAGTATTAAAGAACGTGTTTTGAAAGCCCTCGAAAGAGTAAGACCTTATTTACAGTCCGACGGAGGTGATATTGATTTCATCGAATTAAGTGACGATATGACTGTTAAGGTAAAACTTACAGGTGCGTGCCATGGCTGTCCTTACAGTATGCAGACATTAAAAGCGGGAGTTGAACAGGCCATTATGAATGAAGTACCCGAAATAAAGAGAGTTATTTCAGCCTGAGAAACCTCATAAGTTCAATTTTATTTACCTTTGAAATACTATACACAATATTAGTCAGTTATAGTATTAAAAGTCATTTATTGCCTTCATACAAAGTCTCATATAAATATCTGGTTTGGTTGGGATTTTTCCTGATCGCTACAGACTGCTCGGTTGAAAAAAACACGGGCTCAACCAGATTTTATCAAAGCGTGACCGCCAGGTACAACATTTATTTTAATGGTAATGAGAGCTTTAAGGCTGGCATTGTTAAAATAACCAATGGGTATCAGGATGATTATGCCGAGTTACTGAGAGTGTTTGAATATAGTGATCCTTCTACAATTTCTCTCTGTTCTTCCGAAATGACAAGGGCAGTACAGAAAGCTTCCAAGCTGATTTCCCTGAAATCAATTACTGCAAAACCCGAAATAAAGGATAAAAATCTACCCTCTGAAAAGGATAAGGAATTCCTTGAGAGGAAAGAATATAACGAATGGGTTGATGACAGTTATCTGCTCATAGGCAAAGCCCGTTTTTATAGGCATGAGTATAAAGACGCAGCCGCAATATTTAATTACTGCATTACAGATGCAAATGATACTGCAATTAAAAAAGAAGCAGCAATCTGGCTGGCAAGAATAAATAACGAAACCGGAAACTACAGTGAATCGGTAAGACTAATTGATGGGCTCAACATTAAAACCGGTTTCTCAAAATCCTTAACATCGATGTACTATACAACCCTGACAGATCTATTCATCAAACAGAAAAAATATTCTGAAGCAATTGATCCGCTCAGGAAATCGATTGACCTGGTTTCGGGGAAAAGAAACAGGTACAGGCTGACTTATCTTCTTGCACAGTTATATGAAAAGACCGGTGACGGAGCCAGTGCAACATCTTTTTATCGGAAAGTCGTAAAATTGAACCCGCCATACGATGTTGAATTTCATGCCAGAATCAATATTGCAGGAGTTTTTGATATTAATTCAGGAAATCCGAAAGAGATAAGGAGGCAGCTTGAAAAAATGCTGAAAGATTCAAAGAATAAAGAATTTCAGGACCAGATTTATTTTGCTCTTGGAAATATGTCGATGAAAGAGGGAAACGAGACTGAAGCTCTGGGATTCTACAGAAAATCGGTAACCGCTGCGTCAAGGAATCAGAAGCAGAAAGGGAGATCCTATCTTGCACTGGCTGTGTATTACTATAATAAACCGGATTATATGAAGGCCGGAAAATATTATGACAGCGTTGTCTTTTTCCTCGATCAGAAACATCCCGATTACCTGACATTTAAAACTAAATCACAAAGCCTTAATGCCCTTGTTTCTCAATTGACTATTATACAGCGTGAGGACAGCCTCCAGAAAGTCGCAAAAATGTCCGAAGCTGACAGAACTGCTCTTATTTCATCAATAATTGCCAAATCTATTAAAGACGAAACTGAAAGAAAAACTTCAAATAACGCTGACAGAAGTAACCTTGGACAGTATTATGAAAACGAAAGACGTAATCAGGGAAATATAGATCAGGAAGGCAAATGGTACTTCTACAACCAGACAGCTCTTGCTTTTGGCCGGACAGAATTCCGCAGACGGTGGGGAGACAGGAAACTTGAAGACAACTGGAGAAGATCAGACAAAACTAAGGTAAATGCGCCGCAGGCTTCTTCCAATTCCGAAGAAACTGCACAAAAAGGAACTGACACTTCATCAGCAAAACTCGATTACAAAAAACCTGAATTTTATCTTAAGAACCTCCCGATGACCGATTCCTTAATCAATTTGTCAAACGATAAGATAGCCAATGCCCTTCTGAATGCCGGCAAAGCATATTCCGAAAGAATATCAGATACTGTAAAAGCTATTGAAACATTTGAGTCGCTAATAAACCGTTTCCCTGACAATGAGCTTATTCCTGAAGCTTTATATAATTTGTATAAAATAAATAAAGATGTAAATAATGCCAGGGCAGAGGTTTACAGGCAAAAATTAATACAAAAGTATCCCGAGAGTGAGTTTGCCAAAATTCTTTCAGATCCCACTTATTACGAAAAAAAGATGGCCGATCTGAAAATGGTGGAAAAAATGTACGATGAAGCCTATAATGCTTATACATCTGAAAAATTCAACGATGCGATCTCCCTCTGCGATAATGCTTTAAAAAAATATCCGCAGGATCTTCTTTCTCCAAAATTTGAACTTCTTCATGCGTATTCTGTCGCCAGAATAAGTGATGAAAGAAACTTTAAGGAGGAACTGAGTAAACTTATAAAAACATATCCGGGAACAGTTGAGAGCAAAAAGGCAGAAGAGATAATAGCATTCCTTAACCAGAAAATTCCTGAATTGAAAATTGAAGAAGATAAAAAGATCGCAACGGAATTATATGTTGCCGATACAACAAAGACCCATGTTTTTGTTCTGATTATTTCTGACCCGGCATTTAATATAAACCAGGCTACGTTTGATGTCATCAGCCATAATATTGATAATTTCACTAATAAAAATTACAAGACAGAAGGAGTGCTGGTCGATAATAAATATATAATGATAACTGTATCGGGATTTCCTGATTTTATGCAGGCATTTGATTATTACCACGATTTCAGTATAGAAAAGTTCGTCAGGAACCCTACAGGTTCAAAAATGATGTCTTTTATAATAAGCAATGATAATCTCAAGGTTCTTAAAACCGATAAGAATCCCGGGCGTTATAAGCTTTTCTTTATGGAAAAATATGTAAAATGAGAAAAATAAAAATACTCTGGACCGATGATGAGGTTGAGGCTCTGAAACCGCATATCTTTTTTCTTGAGGAGAAGGGTTATGAAATCGATACCTGTTCAAACGGGAACGATACAATTGATCTGGTAAGGCAAAACCGGTATGATCTTATTTTCCTTGACGAAAATATGCCCGGATTAAGCGGGATTGAGACACTCAAGCTTATCAAAGAGATACGGACAGATATCCCGGTTGTAATGATCACCAAAAGTGATGAAGAAGAGATAATGGATTCAGCTATCGGATCAGAAATAGCAAATTACCTGATTAAACCCGTAAAGCCAAAACAGGTGCTTCTGGCAATTAAAAAAATACTAGATCAGCGACGGCTTGTAACTGAAAAAACAACAATTGATTACAGGCAGGAATTCAACCGTATAAGTGAAATGATCTCATCTGCATCAACCTATAACGATTGGACAGAATTGTACAAAAAGATATTATTCTGGGAAGCTGAACTTGAAAAATCGACTGATCATGGAATGACTGAGATACTGAAAATGCAGGAGAACGAAGCCAATAATTCATTCTCAAAATTTATTATTAATAATTATCTTGGCTGGTTAAATCCTGAAAATAAAAATAGACCTTTGCTCTCACCCGATCTTTTTTCGAAAAAAATATTTCCACAGGTTAATGAACACAAGTCAATGTTTTTCATTCTTATAGATAATATGAGATACGACCAGTGGAAAACAATTTCGTCCGAGCTGTCCGGCCTTTACAGGGTTATTGAAGAGGAAATTTATTTCAGTATTTTACCAACTGCAACACAATTCAGCCGGAACTCAATTTTCGCAGGATTGATGCCATCGGTAATTGCAGAAACAATGCCAGAGTTCTGGGTAAATGATGATGAGGATAAAGGAAAAAACAATTTTGAAGAAGAATTATTTAAAAATCAATTGACACGTAAGGGACTGAAATACAAATGGTCGTATAATAAAATCAGCAACAGTCACGAAGGGAAAAAAGTAAATGATAAGGTCAGATCGCTGCTTGAAAATGATATTAATATTCTGGTTTTTAATTTTGTTGATATGCTGTCTCATGCACGAACCGATATAGGTGTTATCCGCGATCTTGCCAATGATGAACCTGCCTACCGGAGCCTGACCCGCTCATGGTTTTTACATTCATCACTATTTGAATTGCTGAAAACACTTGCATCGCATCAGGTTAAAGTTATTTTCAGCACCGATCATGGTACCATAAGGGTTCAGAACCCGATAAAAATAATCGGAGACAGAAAAACATCGCCCAACCTCAGATATAAAATGGGGAGGAACCTCGATTACGATCCGAAAAAAGTATTTGAGTTGAAAGATCCGGAAAAGGCATTACTGCCAAAAACCAATATAAGTTCAAGATATATTTTTGCACTCAACAAAGACTTTCTGGTATACCAGAACAATTACAACTATTATGCAGGTTATTATAAGGATACTTTCCAGCATGGAGGGATCTCGATGCAGGAGATAATGTTGCCTGTTACCTCTGTTGAACCAGTGTAATGACTATTCTTTAATCCTTATGAGGATCTTAATAAAAGATAAAAAGCATCTGCCTGCTGCTGCAAAGAAGCTTCTTAAATATTGCGGAGAGAATAAAATATTCGCGTTTTACGGATCGATGGGGGCAGGTAAAACAACAATTATCAAAGCTGTCTGCGAAGTTCTGGGAGCCACAGATATTGTCACCAGCCCGACTTTTACCCTGGTAAATGAATACCGTACTTTAAAAGGAGAAATATTATATCATATTGATTTTTATCGGATTAAGAAACCTGAAGAGGCTTACGATTTTGGCATTGAAGAGTACCTTACAGGCGATACATATTGTTTTATGGAGTGGCCCGAACTTGTCGAAAAAATCCTTCCTTCAGATACTGTGAATATAAGAGTTACCGTTGATGAAAAAGAACGACGGACCCTTTCATTATTATAACAACATCCGATTTTGCTCTCTGTTGCAATTTTTTTACCTTTGAGAAAATAACCCTTTCCTAATTATGAACGACAAAGGTAAGAGCGGAAAAGTCAGTTTTGGCAACACTGCTTTCATGCCAAAAGAAGAACACCTTGAAACTGCTGTCAGGAACCGTAGGATCTCAATCGGGATTCCCAGCGACATTAAAGATGATGAAAAGAGAGTGGCTCTCACGCCTGAGGCAGTCAATCTGCTTGTTGAAAGTGAAAATGAAGTTATTGTTCAGAAAGGTGCCGGAGCCGGAGCCAATTACACAGATAAAGATTACAGCGAGAACGGAGCTATATTAAGCGACTCTCCTGCAAGGGTCTACAGTGCTGATGTGGTAATAAAAGTCGCCCCTTTTACAGAAAAAGAATCTGATTATCTTAAAGGAAATCAGGTTGTGATGTCTTATCTTAATGTTCTTAAGCTCAATGAAGAAACACTTGGAAAACTGATCAGGAAAAAAGTTACGGCAATTGCTTTTGAAAAAATCCGCGACATCAACGGGGTGATGCCCGTCGTGGAATCCATGAGTGAAATATGCGGTATAACATCCCTTCTTATTGCATCTGAATATCTCAGCAATATGCATGGAGGGAAAGGAGTGATGCTTGGCGGCATAACGGGTGTTACTCCGACAGAAGTTGTTATAATAGGGGCAAACACTGCCGGCGAGTATGCTGCAAGAGCAGCTATTGGACTCGGATCTACTGTCAGAATTTTCGATAACTCACTTCACAGGCTGAGGAGATTCCAGAACCTGCTGGGTCAGCGACTTCAAACCTCGGTCTTCCATCCGCAGGTATTAAAAAAAGCCCTGAAATCAGCCGATGTGCTCATTGGCGCAATAGAACTTGAAGATCTCCGGCCATGGTATTATATAACGGAGGATATGGTACGCAACATGAAAAAAGGTGCAGTAATTATTGACCTGAGTATCGACCGTGGCGGGTGCATCGAAACGACTGAATGCCGTGCATTGGATGATCCGGTTTATGAGAAACATGGGGTGATTCATTTTTCAGCCTGGAATCTCCCATCGCGTGTTGCACGGACAGCATCAATAGCCCTCAGCAATATTTTTGCACCTTTGCTTCAGAGTATGGCTGATGCCGGAGGAATTACCCATTTACTTAAGTACGATCAGGGTGTTCGCAACGGAGCCTATTTATATAATGGTATGCTCACAAATGAAACCCTGGGACAAAAGTTTGGAATAATCTCAAAGGATCTTGATCTTCTTATTTCGGCATTCTGATCATCAGGTAAAAATAAATGTAGCTTTTCCTCTTTTGATTTCAATTTTTGCCTGCTTTCCGAAGCAATCCCGCGGTCGTATAAATTGCCCTCATCACTTCCTGCAAAAGGACAATTAAATGAATTTGCCGCAAAGACACGAAGGCCCTAAGGATCAATAAGTCTTTAAGTTTATTATCTTTGTTCGGTTTTAAAAATTGCTAACACCTCATTTTTAGCATCATGAAGAATTTTAAAAGATATCTTGTAACTTCTGCTCTACCTTATGCTAACGGTCCGATACATATCGGACATCTGGCAGGGGTTTATATACCATCGGATATTTATACAAGGTATCTGAGAATGACGGGAGTGGACGTGATATCGATATGCGGATCGGATGAACACGGTGTTCCTATTACTCTTAAGGCACGCAGGGAAGGTGTTACTCCACAGGAGATTGTGGACAGATATCATGCAATAAATAAAAAGGCATTTGAGGATTTTGGAATTGCTTTTGATATCTACTCACGCACATCAAATAAGATACACTACGAAACGGCATCGGAATTTTTCCTGACACTTTATAATAAAGGTAAATTTACTGAAAAATCTACTGAACAGTATTTTGATGAAGAAGCCTCTTGCTTCCTGGCTGACAGATATATTATGGGAACCTGCCCGCACTGCGGAAATGAGAACGCTTACGGCGACCAGTGTGAAAAATGCGGAACTTCACTGAGCCCTAATGAACTTATCAATCCTCACTCAACAGTTAGCGGAAGCAAACCCGTGCTGCGTGAGACTCTTCATTGGTATCTTCCACTCGATAAGTACGAGCCATGGCTTAAAAAATGGATTCTTGATGATCATAAAGAGTGGAAAGTAAATGTATACGGACAATGTAAATCGTGGCTCGATCAGGGTTTGCAGCCAAGAGCTGTCAGCCGCGATCTCGACTGGGGTGTACCGGTCCCTGTTGATGGAGCAAAAGGAAAAGTGCTTTATGTATGGTTCGATGCACCCGTAGGTTATATATCCGCTACAAAAGAACTTACTCCCAACTGGGAGAAATACTGGAAGAACAAAGAGACAAAAATGGTTCACTTCATTGGAAAAGACAATATTGTTTTCCATTGCATCATCTTCCCGGCCATGCTTAAAGCTGAAGGAAGTTATATTCTTCCTGAAAATGTTCCTGCCAATGAATTTCTGAACCTCGAGAACGACAAGATCTCAACTTCAAGAAACTGGGCAGTATGGCTGCATGAATATCTTGAAGATTTCCCAGGAAAACAGGATGTGCTGAGATATTCCCTTTGTTCAAGCGCACCCGAGACAAAAGATAATGATTTCACCTGGAAAGACTTTCAGGCCCGTAACAATAATGAACTGGTCGCAATTCTCGGGAACTTCGTTAACAGGACTCTTGTGCTTACCAATAATTATTATGACGGGAAAGTTCCGGAGAGAGTAAAAACTGATTCAAATGATGATACTGTTCTGAACGAAATAGCCCGGATTAAGAAAAATGTAGAGACCAGCATTGAAGCTTTCAGGTTCCGTGAAGCTCTGAAAGAGGCTATGAACCTTGCAAGACTAGGAAATAAATACCTTGCCGATGCTGAACCTTGGAAGGTTATAAAGACCGATCCTGAAAGAGTAAAAACGATAATTAACATTGCTCTGCAAATAACTGCAAACCTTACAATCGTATTTGAACCATTTCTGCCCTTCTCAATGAAAAAATTACGCGGCTGGCTCAATTTCAATGAGACAAAATGGAGCCTGGCCGGCAAATCTGATCTACTTGTGCCGGGTCATCTTATCAATAAACCCGGATTGCTTTTTGAAAAGATTGAAGATGAAGAGATCACTCGTCAGATAGATAAACTCCTGGCAACAAAGAAAGCCAATGAAGCCATCGGTTCAAAAACAACCCCAGGAAAGAATACTATAACTTTCGATGATTTCACCAGATTAGATATAAGAACAGCGACTATTCTTGAAGCTGAAAAAGTTCCGAAAACAACTAAGCTTCTTAAACTAAAAATTGACACTGGTCTTGATATCCGAATCATAGTATCAGGTATCGCAGAGTACTATGCCCCGGAAGATATTATCGGCAAACAGATATCAATTGTAGCCAACCTCGAACCACGAAAAATTAAAGGAATAGAGTCGAAAGGAATGATACTTATGGCTGAAGATAAGGATGGGAAATTAGTAATTGTTACCCCAGCGGATAAAGTGAGTAATGGAAGTCTGATAAAATAAATCTTTCTTTTAAATTACTTTACCTTTTTCTTGAGATCCAGGTACCTGGAAATTTTTTAGCAATACTGTCTTTTTTTGATACTGCGGTATTAAGATCCCTGCACATAATTGCACTAACCCTGTAGAATCCATTTGGTGCAGGCACAATTTCGGGAGTAAAACCTTCTGCTTTAAGCATATTTACCTGTGAAACTGCATTTTCTTCTGATCTGAAGCTTCCGGTAATCACGAAATAATTATTTTCATCTACACTAACCGGAGCAACAACTTTCGGGGCAGCAGGTTCTTTAGAAACAGTCTTTGCATTTTCTTCAACCTTCACCGATTCATCCTTAGTATCCTGGTCTACAGCTTTTTTATTTTGCTCAAACTCAGCTGTTACCAAAGGGTTCAGATTTGTCGCTTCAACCCTGGCTTTAAAGAGGTTTGTTTTAAGTGGCACTGCAACCAGAACACACAGAAGAGGAATTATTACTGCAGCCCTCCATAAAATCTTTCTCATGGAAGCTTGCTTTACAGGATCTTTTTCAATATTTTTTATGATCCGTTTTCTTACATCATATCCTTCAAGAGGTAAACATTGAAATGACTCAAGACCATAAGAATCAAGATGATAATTTGCAGTACTGTCAGGGTCAAACTGAACGTTCCCTTCCTGGTTATTTATAAAACTTCCGATTTTATCGAAAATAACCTTCTCTCCTTTTTCAAGTTTTCTGCGAAGCTCACCGACAAACTCCTCAACCAGGGTTCTGGCATCACCATAATTAACACATGAAGAACCAGATATCCTGCCTATCAGAAGACCATCATTGTGATTCAGGTTCCTGTTGAAAGATATCTGTTTGACAGGTGGATAAAATGTACCGGTACTCTTATCAATATGAGCCGGAGTATAGTTTCCTATAAAACCTCCAAATCCGGGAACGATAACACAATCGTGTCCGAATAATAATTCCCGTATGAAAGGTGTTATGTCCATTGCAATAATTCCTATATTCATACAAAAATAAGAAAAATAGTCTTGCGGAAAAAATATTATCTTCGCATTTCTTATAATTTTGAATCCTATGAGAGATATTGAAATGGTTGACCTGAAGGCGCAGTACGAGAAGATCGGATCAGAAATTGATGCAGCTATAAAATCGGTACTTGAGTCAACTGTTTTCATTAAAGGCCCTGATGTCAGGCTATTGGAGGAAGAACTTCAGGAATATATGGGAGTAAAACATGTGGTTTCATGTGCAAATGGAACCGATGCTCTTCAGCTGGCAATAAGGGTTCTCGGACTTAAACCCGGTGATGAGGTCATTACCCCGGATTTTACTTTTATCGCCACAATTGAAGTTGTTGCCCTGCTTGGACTTAAAATTGTAATTGTTGATCCCGAGCCTGGAACTTTTAATATTTCTATTGAAGCAGTCAAAAAAGCTATCACTCCAAAAACAAGAGCGATTGTCCCTGTACATCTTTTTGGCCAGTGTGCCGATATGGAAAGCCTGATGGAGCTTGCAAAAAAGCATAATCTTTTTATAATTGAGGATGCTGCTCAGGCAACAGGAGCAGATTATATCTTTCGTGATGGCACAACAAAAAAAGCAGGGACCATCGGACATATCGGTACCACCTCCTTTTTCCCTTCCAAAAACCTGGGATGTTATGGCGATGGAGGCGCTCTCTATACCAACGATGACGCTTTTGCAAAGAAACTGAGAAGCATTGCGAATCACGGTATGAAAGTAAGGTATCATTATGATGACATCGGCATTAATTCGAGGCTTGATACAATTCAGGCTGCCATCCTCAGGGTAAAGCTCAGACATCTTTTGCAGTTCAATGCTGCAAGAAGAAAAGTTGCTGATCTTTATGACGAAAAATTAGCCGGATGTAATTCAATATCAGTTCCTGAAAGAGTCAGATACTCTTCTCACATATTTCATCAATATACCATAAGGGTGAAAAACGGGAAAAGAGATGAACTGAAGAAGTTCCTCGAATCAAAAAATATCCCATCGATGGTTTATTATCCCGGACCACTTCACATGCAGGATGCTTACAGATACCTGGGATATCGGGAGAATGATTTCCCGGTGACGATCGCTCTGTGCAAAGAAGTCCTGTCTTTACCAATGTGCCCTGAGATGGAGCAGGAACAGACTGATTATGTTGCACTTAATATTCTAGAATTCTTCAAAGAATAACCATTATGAAGAAGAATTATTTTGCCCACGAAACAGCTGTCATAGATGAAGGCTGCAAAATTGGAAAAGGAACAAAAATATGGCATTTCAGCCATATAATGTCAGGATCGGAAATCGGTGAAAACTGCAATATAGGTCAGAATGTGGTAATCTCACCCGGAGTGAAACTCGGAAATAATGTTAAAGTCCAGAATAATGTTTCTGTTTATACCGGAGTTATTTGCGATGATGATGTATTTCTTGGGCCTTCAATGGTATTTACAAATGTTATCAATCCCCGTAGTGCAATAATCCGTAAAGACAGGTATCTTGAAACAATAGTGGAGAGAGGTGCCTCAATAGGTGCTAACTCAACAATCGTTTGCGGCAATATCATAGGAAGATATGCATTTATTGGTGCCGGTGCCGTTGTGACTAAAGATGTCAAGCCTTATGCGCTTGTTATAGGAAATCCTGCAAAGCAGACAGGCTGGATGAGCGAATTCGGACATAAACTTATTTTTGACAGCTATGGCTATGCATTCTGTCCTGAAAGCAATGAGAGATACCGGATCGAGAAGGGCGTTGTTTCTAAAATAATTTAGTAGTTTTATACGCCTTTAAAATATTTAATTATGACAGAGGTTCCAAAAAATTTCGGAATAATAGGTGTAGCCGGTTATATCGCTGTTAAACATCTTCATGCTATTAAGGAGACAGGGAATAATCTTCTTGCAAGTCTTGACAAGTTCGATAGTGTTGGACGAATTGACAGTTATTTCCCCGAAAGCGATTTTTTTGTCGAGTTTGAAAGGTTCGACAGACATTTTGATAAATTAAAACGAACCGGGACAAAAATTGATTATGTAAGTATCTGCTCACCGAATTACCTTCACGATTCTCATATCAGGTTTGCATTACGACATCAGGCTGAAGCAATCTGCGAGAAACCGATCGTTCTAAACCCATGGAATGTTGAAGCATTACAGGAGATTGAGAATGAAACCGGCCGCAAAATTTATACTGTTCTTCAGCTTCGTCTTCATACAAAAATTAAGGAACTGCGGGAAAAAATCAGGAACGGGCCGAAAAATAAAATTTATGATATTGACATGTCATATATCACGAGCCGCGGAAACTGGTATTCAATCTCCTGGAAAGGTGACATACAGAAATCAGGCGGAATAGCAACAAACATTGGTATACATTTTTTCGATATGCTGAGTTGGATATTCGGAGAGACAAAGAAAAACATTGTTCATCTGTCTGAACCCAATAAAGCTGCCGGATATCTTGAACTTCAAAATGGCAGGGTCAGGTGGTTTCTCAGTCTCGACTATGATGATATTCCCGATCCGGTTAAAGCGACCGGGAAGAGAACATTCAGGTCAATTACTGTTGACGGAGAAGAGATAGAATTCAGTGAAGGTTTTAACGACCTGCATACACTTACATATAAAGAGATTCTTGCAGGCAGGGGATTTGGGCTTAAAGAGGCACAACAGTCAGTTGAGACAGTGTACACAATCAGAAATTCAAAACCTGTAGGTTTACAGGGAGATTATCATCCAATTTTAAAAACAATAATAAAATAATGTTCAATAAGCTTATTAATAAAGAGACAAAACTTTCTGTCATTGGCCTTGGTTATGTTGGCCTTCCAATAGCGCTAGAATTCGCAAAAAAAATAAAGGTCATAGGTTTTGATATCAGACCCGACAGGGTTGAACTGATGAAAAAGGGCATCGACCCAAGTAATGAGCTCACATCTGATGCATTTAAGAATACTGATATAATTCTGACAAGTAATCCTGATGATTTAAAAGATGCATCATTTCATATTATTGCAGTGCCAACTCCTACCAACAGAAATAACCTGCCAGACCTGACTGCTGTGCTCAAAGCATCTGAAACAGTTGGAAGAGTCTTAAAAAAAGGCGATTATGTAGTCTATGAATCAACCGTTTACCCTGGCTGTACGGAGGATGATTGTATTCCGGTTCTGGAAAGATATTCAGAATTAAAATGCGGCAACGACTTTAAGGTTGGATTTTCGCCGGAAAGAATAAATCCGGGAGACACTAATCATACATTGACAAAAATTGTAAAAGTAACAAGCGGCTGTGATGCTGAGTCGGCTGAAAACATAGCTAAAACTTACGAACTGATTATCAAAGCAGGTGTTTTCAGGGCAAGTTCAATAAAAGTTGCCGAGTCGGCAAAAATTATTGAAAATACCCAGCGCGATATCAATATCGCCTTTATGAATGAACTGTCAATCATTTTTAACAGACTAGGAGTCAACACATTTGAAGTGCTTGAAGCAGCCGGGACAAAATGGAACTTCCTTAAATTTTATCCTGGTTTGGTTGGAGGTCATTGCATAGGAGTGGATCCTTATTATCTTTCATTCAAGGCAAAGGCTCTTGGATATCATCCCCAGATGATTGATTCGGGAAGGTTTGTAAACGACAGTATGGGCAGATATATTGGGAAACAGACTGTTAAAAAAATAATTGCAGCAGGTAAGAATCTCAAGGGCACCCGTGTACTGATTATGGGCATTACTTTTAAAGAGGATGTTACTGACATTCGTAATTCAAAAGTCATGGATATTATAAGTGAGCTTGATGATTTTGGAATATGCGTTGATGTTATCGATCCAGGAGCAGGGAAACATGAGGTAAAAGAAGAATATGGGATTGATCTGAAGGAGAATCCTTCAGGCAAATACGATGCCGTTATACTGGCTGTAAGTCATAAAAAATATTCAGGATTGGATGAAACATTTTTTACTTCGCTGTTGAATAAAGATGGAATTGTTGTTGATGTAAAAGGGGTTCTTCGCGGAAAAATTAAAAATCATACTTACTGGAGCCTTTAAATGAAGAAAAAAATCCTTGTAACCGGTGGAACCGGGTATATCGGTTCACATACCTCAGTTGAACTTATTGAGGAAGGATTCGATGTTGTTATAATTGACAACCTTTTCAACTCGGAAGCAGATGTTGTTGACAGGATTCATAAAATAACGGGAGTTAAGCCTGTTCTGCATATATTTGACCTTTGCAATCTGGAAAAACTTAACAGGTTCTTCAATAATAATAAAGATATCGTTGCTGTAATTCATTTTGCTGCCTATAAAGCTGTGGGGGAATCAGTTATTAAACCTTTAGAATATTACAGGAATAATATTTTATCACTGGTTAACCTTCTGGAAGCAATGAAACAAAGCAACGCTCCGGATATAGTTTTTTCGTCTTCATGTACAGTTTACGGTCAACCTGAAAGATTACCGGTAAATGAAGATGCTCCTCTCCAGCCGGCTACTTCTCCTTATGGAAATACAAAACAGATTGGTGAAGCAATCATAAGGGATACTACTGTTTCTGACAAATATATCAAAGCAATTTCATTAAGGTATTTCAATCCGGTAGGGGCTCATCCATCTGCTCTCATTGGAGAACTGCCAAAAGGAGTTCCGGAAAATCTTGTGCCATATATTACGCAGACTGCATACGGATTAAGAGATGAACTCAAAGTATTCGGAGATGATTACAATACTCCCGATGGATCATGTATAAGGGATTACCTTCATGTTGTTGATCTTGCAAAAGCCCATGTCGTTGCCGTAAAAAGACTTATTGAAAGAAAAAACAAGGCAGATTTTGAGGTCTTTAACCTTGGTACCGGGAAGGGTGTTTCCGTTCTTGAGGCAATCAAATCATTTGAACGTGTTTCAGGTGTCCGACTTAAGTACAGGATAACCGGGAGAAGAGCAGGAGATATTGAAAAGATCTGGGCCGATCCTTCCTTTGCCAATAAAGAATTGGGCTGGAAAACATTAAGCTCTCTCGATGATGCAATGAAAACAGCATGGGATTGGGAAAATGCCATCAGGAATAAGAAATCATGATCATGAAAAGAATAATCCTGATAACCGGAGGAGCGGGGTTTATTGGTTCTCATGTTGTAAGAAGATTCGTAAACAACTATCCTGATTATCTTATTGTTAATGCCGATAAGCTTACCTATGCAGGGAACCTGGAAAACCTCACCGATATTGAAGCAAAGAAGAATTATGCTTTTGAAAAGATTGATATTGTTGATAAGCAATCTGTTCTGGAACTTTTCAAAAAATACAACTTTGACGGAATAATTCACCTGGCAGCCGAATCGCATGTCGATCGCTCAATAACCGGACCCGATGAATTTGTTTTTACAAATATAGTAGGTACTGTCAATCTTCTTAATGCAGCTCTTGACATCTGGAAAGATTCACCTGAAGGTAAACTTTTCTATCATATTTCAACCGATGAGGTTTACGGATCGCTTGGGAAAAATGGCCTTTTCACCGAAGATACTGCGTATGATCCCAGGAGTCCTTATTCTGCATCCAAAGCAAGTTCCGACCACTTGGTAAGAGCTTATAACCATACATTTGGAGTTCCGGTAGTTATCTCCAATTGTTCAAATAACTACGGACCAAACCAGTTTCCCGAAAAGCTCATTCCACTTGCAATAAATAATATTATAAATAACAGACCTATCCCGATTTACGGAAAAGGTGAAAACATCCGTGACTGGCTTTATGTCGAAGATCATGCTTCAGCCATTGATCTTATTTTTCATCGCGGAAAGGTTGGTGATACCTATAATATAGGTGGCAATAATGAATGGAAAAATATTGACCTCATTAAACTTCTCTGCAGGATAATGGACAAGAAACTTAACCGTTCTGCTTCCACATCCGAAAAGCTGATCACTTATGTGAAAGACAGGCCCGGTCATGATTTGAGATATGCAATTGATTCCTCGAAATTACAAAAAGAGCTTGGCTGGTCCCCGATACCGGAATTTGCCGATGGTCTTGAAAAAACTGTTGAATGGTATCTTACAAATGTGAAATGGCTCGAAAGGGTATTATCGGGTGATTATGGCAAGTATTACGATCTGATGTATTCAAACAGATAGCAGCAGTGATTATTTAATCCTTTTCATCCGCTTTATTAACTCATCTCCAAGAGCGGTTTTTATTTTTATATGTTCCTTAATAGCAGCAACAACAGTGTTTGACTCAAATTCTCCTCTTACCTCTTCAAAATCAAGTTTTTTGATTTCATCTCCCCCATCAATACCAAATCCTGTCATAGAGGATAAAGTAAATTCTTTTCTTGCATCCTCATAAAGAAGATTATCCAGATCAACAACACTTTTCTTCCATCTTTCCACTATAATAATGACATCGTCAGCTGTTAATTTATTAACAGTTATCCCGGCCTCCTCCTCTATCCTTTCACAGCTCCAGGTCCATTCCCACTCATAATAGAAATTATGCATTTCAACAAATGATTTTGCCAATGCTTCAACCGAGGCGATATTTCCCGACTCAATGTTGTCAAGAAGTTTGTTAACTTCACTTTTTGGAGTAATCAAACCCGCAAGATCCACCCATTCACCTTTTCCCTGAGACTGGTCAGGAATAAGTCTTTCTCTCAACTCTTCATTGGTCGTGAATTCAGTTTTTTCAAGCCTTTTTATTAATGAGTTACCAAGGAACTTATTAATACCTGTCTGATAAAATTCAATCCCCCGCTCAAGTGATGTCCCCTTAATATGCATGTCATTGTATGTATATGAAGATGACAGTGTTTCTGACTCTGACCTGAGTTTTTGCAAGATTTTCCTGCCGGCAAACATTTTATGGATCGTGTACGGGCTTAGCAGATTAAAGTTTACCTGATCGATTTTCACGGGGTCTTTCCTTCGGTCGCGGAGAGGCCATTTTTGGGCATCTCTTATCGTTCCGACACTTCTGAGGTTAATCCCCGGAATAAGAGTACTGTCGTCATTACTCTCAATCAGGTATGAAAACGGAAGAGAAGAAGTATCCAGATTCTTATAATGGCGACCAACCACCAGAGTAAAAGGGCCAATACGTGCGGGCCATAAGAGGTAAGAGTCGCTCGTTGTTTTAGAACCACGTTCCATTATTCCCTGGTGGATAGGTCCCAGCTTATACATGTGATTACTCTGGTTCGATCCGCTACCGGCATTCATGAATGAAAAGATCCCTGCAATAAGCAGAGTAGATTTGTGATGAGTGACGGTATATGGACCGGCAAATATTGAACAAGCCTCGCCATGATATCCGCCACAGTTGGCAAAAAACAGGGAGTTTTCTGCTGAGTAATGTTTGGCAAGAACACAGCCCTGACCGATAAAACATTTGTCAATCAAAGTCGATTCCGTGACTATTGAGCCTGAACATACTATGAAATGTTCCATTATTACGCCCGGTCCGATAAAAACAGGATCCTCCCGGCAACTGTTTACTGATCCTTCATTTAACGTCATGGATCCTTCAATACGGCTGAAAGGACCGATTTTTAGATTCCTTATAATGCTGCAATTAAATATCCTGGAGTTGTATCCAATTGTCCCTGTTCCTGAAGAGTTTGATACAGAATAATCATCTACCATTTTCTCAATAATATTGATGGCAATCCGGCGGTGCCGATACAGGGCTTTGATATAGGCTTCGTGAGCTGAAAGGCGGTCCCATATTTTTACTTCTCTGCCCCCGATTTCATTAAGTACCTTGACAATGGTCCCATTTCCAAAAGTGGAAATTCCTTCGGTATGGATCTTTCCGCAGTTTATTATAACAACCTTATCTTCAATATTATAATTTGCAATATAATCACCAATATTAGTGATTACAACATTCGATCCAATCTTACAGTTATGAAGTCTTGCATTCAAAATGCCGCTTGGGATGCTAACCCCTGAATCATCAATAAATGGTTCATTAAAAACACCAAGCCTTATATCTCCAGAAAAAATGACATTTATGCATCCGGACGGATCAAATCCATCTTTGACCTTAACACGATTCCAATCATCACAAGTGCAACCATTGATCTTTAAAATTTCAGTCTCAGTCCCGGTAATGTTCCGGTAATTTTCTTTCAGGTTCATTTCGGGAACGCTTAAAGATTTTTTATTCTACAGTCACCGATTTTGCAAGATTTCTGGGCTGATCTACATTGCACCCTCTTAAAACTGCAATATGATATGAAAGCAACTGAAGAGGAATAACTGCAAGAAGTGCCGAAAATGCCGGAAGTGTTTCAGGTACTTCAAGAACATAGTCAGCCATTTTTCTGATTATTTCATCGCCGACAGTGACAATTGCAATAACATTCCCTTTTCTCGCTTTTATCTCCTGAATGTTACTTATAATCTTTTCATAAGTGTCATCTTTTGTTGCAACAACGACCACAGGCATATTCTCATCTATAAGTGCAATGGGACCATGTTTCATTTCTGCAGCAGGATAGCCCTCGGCATGTATATATGATATCTCTTTCAGCTTTAGCGCTCCTTCAAGTGCAACCGGAAACAAATATCCTCTTCCAAGGTAGAGAGCGTTATGGGTGTTTTGAAAAATTCTGGCAAGTTCAAGAGCCTGGTTGTTAACCTCAAGAGCTTTTTCAATTTTTCCCGGGATTGATACCAGTTCAGTTATAAGCTCTTTATAGGATGCATCGGAGAGAATTCCCCTCTGATGTCCGATCTCAAATGCCATCATTGCCAGCACTGTGACCTGTGTGGTAAATGACTTAGTAGATGCAACACCGATCTCCGGTCCGGCATGAGTATATACACCGGCATCTGTCTCGCGAGGGATGCTGCTACCTACAACATTACAAATCCCAATGACTTTTGCCCCTTTCTCTCTTGCAAGTTTAACAGCTGCAAGAGTATCTGCAGTTTCTCCGCTCTGGCTTATTGCAATTACAATATCCCCTTTTTTTATAATAGGATTTCTGTACCGGAATTCTGAAGCGTATTCCACCTCAACCGGAATCCGGGTATATTCCTCAAATATATATTCTCCTAGCAATCCGGCATGCCATGAAGTTCCGCAGGCGATTATTATAATTCTTTCCGACTGGGATATAGTTTCCATTACGTCGTGAAGTCCGCCCAGCATAACCCCCGAATAATCGGGCAACACCCTGCCTCTGAAGGTATCGTGAATTGCCCTGGGCTGTTCAAAAATCTCCTTCAGCATGAAATGAGCAAATCCCTCTTTGTCTATCTCCCCTATCTTAAGATCCAGTTCTTTAACTTCCGGTTGAATCTTTTCATTCCTTATGGTTTTGATTATAAGCTCGTCTTTCTTTATAATGGCCAGATCATCGTCATTCAGATATATAACCCTCTGGGTATGTTCAACAATTGGTGTAGCATCAGAAGCAATATAATTTTCTTCCTCTCCAACGCCGATAACCAGCGGGCTACCTTTTTTGGCAGCAAAAAGCCTGT
This sequence comes from uncultured Bacteroidales bacterium, assembly GCA_963838215.1. Taxonomy (GTDB): domain Bacteria; phylum Bacteroidota; class Bacteroidia; order Bacteroidales; family VadinHA17; genus LD21. The sequence goes on from CAWIQG010000003.1 coordinate 1,726,354, forward strand.
CAGATTCCCTGGTGCATATTATTACAAGTCCGTAAGCACCTTCCACTCTGTTAAGAGCCAGCGTAATTGCCTGTTCTGCAGTCAGATCACCTTCCAGGTAAAGGTGCTCTATCAAATTGGCAAGAACTTCAGTATCGGTCTGACTGGTGAATACTATCCCTCTGCTTTCGAGGTGTTTTTTAAGTCGTGCATAATTCTCAATAATACCGTTGTGAACAACTACAAAATTGCCTTTGAACGAAACCTGAGGATGGGCATTTAATTCGTTAGGTTCACCATGTGTGGCCCATCTTGTATGACCCATGCCGGTTGTGCCATTAAAACTCGATTTATTAACTATTTCTTCGAGATCTTTCACTCTGCCTGCACATTTGAAGATCTTTGTCTCACCATTTACAAGAGCTATTCCGGCAGAGTCGTATCCCCGGTATTCAAGACGTTTCAGACCATTAATGATTATTTCCCTGGCAGGTTTAGAACCAATATAGCCAATAATTCCGCACATAATGAGCAAGTTTTAGGACATCACGCGCGAAGGTAATTATTTTGGTTCACAAAAACTAGAACTTAGTATAGGTAAATTCGAATTTAACCGGCGTTTTATTCTTATTTGCCTTAAGGATCAGGTTTTGTGTTCCTGATATTCCTGAAAAAATTTCCAATTCCGGTTTAAGATCACCTGTGGCATCTTTAAGATAATTCTGAACAAAATCAGGTATGTTGAAATTATAAACATTAGCAGTGGTGTCGAGTACCCCATCAAAGAAAGAAGCATTAATGGAATAGTCAGGAACAATAATCTTTGGTCCGCTTCTGGTGTCATATCTGAGATAAAGCTGGGACGGAACAGTAGATGATGTAAAAAAACTCTCGTCTAAATATGCCGGAATTATTAACCTGGCTTTATTAACTTCGATATTCCTGAAAGCAGGATTGGTTTTTAAACTTTCAAGACTGGTCAGTTCTATTCTTGTAAATACTCCGTTCAGACATTGTACATAAGAAAGGGTGTCTTTGAAAGGTGTATTTCTGTGTACCATCTTACTCCCAAGGGTAGCGGTACTAAAATCATGAGTAAATATGTTAAAAGATGCATTTTTATTTACTGCATCCAGATCTAAATTATATACTTTCTGAATATCAGAATCATTATGCATGTATAATGTAATATAGTTCGCATAAGAATTACCTGCGGCTGGTTGCGCAACGCTTAAAGAAACAAGCAGCGGATCAGAGCTTGAGTACATGCTGAAGTAAAGTCCTCTGAAATAAGATCTGAAATCAGACATGGAATTATTGTAAAATAATTTTGAAGTGTCACGTGTGAGATAATTTCCGAAGGCAAGAGGCAGATTCAGGACAATATCATTTACTGTATCGGCCTTCAGAACAGGCAGCTGAATATCATCAACCTCATATCCCGTAAGAGGTACAGGGGTGTTTGAATAATACGCCGAATCGGGATAAATAATGTTTGCTATTTCCGATAGCTTTATTGTATGAATTACGTCCGCACCACCCTGAACCGTAAGCAGATGGAGATATAACTTCACTGAATCTATATGGAATGGCAGACCATCCCACTTTGATCCCAGCCTTATCTGTGAAACAAAACCTGCAGTGGTCGTTCCAAAATAGGGATCATAAAGTTGTCCCAGATAAGAAACTGATGGACTGTCTGTACGGGTCGAATCATCAAAATCGGTATAAGTCGGCGCACTTATAGTATCAGTAGATTCTATTGCTACAAAATCACTTCCCGGCAGAAGACCTGATCCGATTTTTGTCGGGTTTTGTTCACATGAATTCAATAATAAAACAATCAACGCAAAGAGAGCCAGTCGAAATGTTTTAAAGAAATTATGAGAAACAGAATTAAATCTGCAGGGAGGTTTATAATTATGATAATATTTTGTCATAAAAATTATTATAGGCATCAATATATTCGTTCTCATCCTTAAATGTAAGAACCGGTTTGTTAATGGTACTGATGTACTTGTTCAATTCTTCGTTTATATTTTCACTTCCGATAATAATACCGTCAGAATACTTTATGGCGAGTTTTGAAACGTTAACAAAATCGGGCTTTTTAATCATTTTAAGATTTTCTCCATCTATTCCGTCAAAACGCAGTTTATCGACGAATGTTGATCTAAACGGTGTTTTGAAATCATTATTGTAAATGGAATAGATTATTTTGTAATTATGAAACAACGGATCATCATTATATATACTTCTGAGATATACCGGTACCAGGGCCGACATCCATCCATGACAATGAACAATATCAGGGGTCCAGCGGAGCTTTTTAACAGTCTCTATTACACCACGGGCAAAGAATAAAGCCCGTTCATCATTGTCATCAAATTCCCTTCCGTTAGAGTCGCTGATGATATGCTTTCTCTGGAAATAATCGTCATTATCAATAAAATAAACCTGCATCCGGGCCGATTGAATTGAAGCAACTTTTATTATGAGCGGATGATCGGTATCATCAATAATAAGATTCATCCCCGAAAGCCTGATAACCTCATGAAGCTGGTTTCTTCGCTCATTGATACAACCATACCTTGGCATGAATGTACGGATCTCTTTCCCTCTTTCCTGAATGCCCTGTGGAAGAAATCTTCCTATCTTCGATAATTTTGTTTCACCTAAATATGGAGTGATCTCTTGTGAAATGAATAATACCTTCCTGCTTTCCATTTATTTTCCTGCCTGGATATACCATTTCGAATTAACGTGCAAAGATAGTAAAAAATATTAACATAATAAAAAAGCAGGCATTCCTAGAGATACCCGTAAATTCAACTCTTAGTACAATTTTATTATTAAAAGAAACAAAAAAGAGCAATCACATTCAGCGTGAATTATTCACAAATAAAATTAAAGTGCTTTATTTCTTTGTGTTACTTTGCAGTGAAAAAAACTTATTTATAATGAAAGTAATCAGTACCGTAATTGAATTGCAAAAACAGATCAGAGAAATGCATTTTACTCCTGTCGGTTTTATACCGACTATGGGGGCTCTTCATAAAGGACATATTTCATTGGTAGAAAATGCTATAATACAATGTCCTGTTGTTGTTGTGAGTATTTATGTAAACCCGACACAATTCAACGATAAAAATGATCTGAAGAATTACCCAAGAACACTCGGTAATGACCTGAAAATTCTTGAAAAAGTCCTCAGGAAAACTGATTTTGTTTTTACCCCGGATGATAATGAAATTTACCCTGAAGAAGATAAACGGGTATTCCGTTTCGGCAATCTCGATAATGTAATGGAAGCGCTGCATCGTCCCGGCCATTTTAACGGGGTGGCACAGGTTGTGAGCAGGCTTTTCGAAATAGTGAAACCGGATATTGCCTTTTTTGGGATGAAAGACTTTCAACAACTTGCTGTTATTAAAGAGCTTGTAAGGCAGACAGGGAACCATGTTACAATAATTGGTAATCCTATTATCAGGGAAAATGACGGACTTGCTATGAGCAGCAGAAACAGGCTTCTTGATCCGGAAATAAGAAAAGATGCTTCTGGAATTTTTAAAACTATTTCATTTGCCTCCACAATGATTACAGAACACGACATCTCAGAAATCAGATCTTTTGTTGAAAATAGTATCAATGGGTTGCCAGGATTCAAATTAGAATATTTTGAAATTGTTGATGATAATGAACTTATTCCGGTGAAAAAAAGAGAGGAAATGAAGACCGGGAAACTATATTTTGGATGCATTGCTGTACAAGCAGGCAAAATCAGGTTAATAGATAATATCGAGATCGTGGTTTGGTGTGAACCAAAAGGTTAATTACCTTTGCACACTGATTATATAGTATCAACCAGATATCATTATATGCTAATAGAAGTTATTAAATCGAAGATCCACAGGGTTTCCATTACAGGGGCAAATTTGAATTACATAGGGAGTATCACAATAGATGAGGATCTTATGGATGCGGCAAATTTAATAGAAAACGAAAAAGTCCATGTCCTGAATCTGAATAATGGTGAGCGGCTTGAAACCTATGTCATTACAGGCAGACGTGGGTCAGGAGATATTTGTTTAAATGGTGCTGCAGCCAGAAAGGTGATTATAGGTGATATAATCATTATTATGTCATTCGCTTTTCTAGACTTTCAGGAAGCAAAATCGTTCAAACCAACCATTATTTTCCCTGATACAAGAACAAATAAACTGATCTGACGTTGAAAAAAGGTATTCTGCAAACTCTGAAGTTTATTGCTTTCTTTGCTGTCGGAATAGTTCTGCTTTGGTTCGCATTCCGCAAAGTAAACTTTACCAGGCTTGTGGCCGATTTAAAAGAGGCAGATTACTCATGGCTTCTGCTTTCAGTACTCTTTGGATTTTTTGCTTTTGTAAGCAGGGCCCGCAGGTGGGTGCTGCTTATTAATCCTCTTGGGTACAAACCTTCATTAATAAACTCTTTTTATGCACTTATGACCGGATACCTGGCAAATCTGGCATTGCCAAGGATTGGCGAAATTACACGTTGCGTGGCATTGGGCAAAAAAGAAAAAATTCCTGTCGATCAACTCATTGGAACTGTTGTAGTTGAACGCACTATCGATTTCTTATCCCTGCTTCTGATAATGATAATCCTGATTTTCACAAGCGGCGACCTTATAAGCCAGTTCCTGAAAGAAAGCATCTTGATGCCTGTTCAGCAAAAAATAGTTTCAATATTTGGCGCCACATGGGTTATCTGGGCAATACTTTTCTCAATAGGTGTTGTTTCATTAATTTTGTTGATACGATATAAAAAAAGCCTTCGGAAAATAAGGTTCTTTTCAAAGATGTTCGATCTTGCCAGGGGAATAATAAACGGCCTGAGAACCATCACCAATCTTAAAAGAAAGTGGGAATTCATTTTCCAGACAATTTTCATCTGGATCAACTATACTTTAATGACCTGGGTTGTAGTTTTTTCCATTGAAAGTACATCGCACCTAACCCTTAGAGATAGTGTTTTCCTTCTCGTTATCGGAGGGCTCGCAATGTCAGCTCCTGTACAGAGTGGACTGGGTGCATTCCATTATATCATTTCACGTGGCCTGTTGTTTGTTAAGGGTATTCCTCTGGAAGACGGACTTGTTTATGCATTGCTGGCTCACGAATCGCAATTGATATTTGTAGCTATCGTTGGGACAATATCTTTCTTTATCATTTTCAGAAAAGACCGGAAAGAAGAATCTTCATGACCTTCTACTATTTTTAATTATTAATTTCTTGGAGTACCTTAGTGCCAAGACACGAAGAATCACAAAGAATATCTCTGAATATTAATCTCTCATTTGGAACCATGGCAAAGAGCAAAACAGTATTCGTATGTCAGAATTGCGGTGTCGAATCAGCAAAGTGGATCGGAAGATGCCCTTCATGCAAAGAGTGGAATACATATCATGAAGAGATAATTGCACCGGCTTCATCACATGAATCATCTTTCATATCGAACCAGGGAAAAAGGAAACCTGAACTTCTCGATAGCATAAAAGCTGATGAAAAGGGCCGACAAAAAACAGGCATATCAGAACTCGACAGGATACTGGGCGGGGGTATTGTTGGTGGATCACTCATCCTTCTTGGCGGGGAGCCAGGCGTTGGTAAATCAACTCTTGCTCTTCAGCTTGCACTGGCCCTTAAAGGAAAAACTATCCTTTATGTTTCCGGTGAAGAGAGTGAAGAACAAATCAGCCTGAGAGCCCAAAGAATGAAGAACACCAATCCTGAATGTTATATTCTTTGCGAAACTGAACTTGAAGGCATTCTGACTCATGCTGAAAACATTAAACCCGCATTGATTATAATTGATTCGATTCAGACGATCAGCACAGATATGCTTGAATCTTCAGCAGGCTCGGTTTCTCAGGTCCGGGAATGTGCCGCACAGCTTCTTAAATATTCCAAGATTACCGGGATACCTGTTTTCCTGATCGGACATATTACTAAGGATGGCACACTTGCAGGCCCAAAAGTTCTTGAACATATTGTCGATGTGGTTCTTTATTTTGAAGGTGATAACAATTATGTTTACCGGATTCTCCGTTCAGTTAAAAACAGGTTCGGATCAACCTCCGAATTAGGCATCTTTGAAATGGTTGAAACAGGGTTACGGGAAGTCGACAACCCATCTGAAATGTTTATCAATCAGCACGATGAAGCTCTTAGTGGCATTTCAATTGCTGCCACGGTCGATGGACTCAGACCTTTTCTTATTGAAACACAGGCACTTGTAAGCAGTGCAGTTTATGGAACACCCCAGAGAAGCTCCACAGGCTTTGATATAAAACGTCTCAACATGTTACTGGCTGTTCTTGAAAAAAGAGCCGGTTTCAGGTTGGGTGTAAAAGATGTTTTCCTGAATATTGCCGGAGGAATAAAAGTGAACGACCCGGCAATTGATCTTGCTATAATTAGTTCCGTCCTTTCATCTAATCTGGATATTCCAATCGGAAGAGAAATTTGTTTTTCCGGCGAAACAGGTCTTTCTGGAGAGATAAGACCCGTCTCGAGGATCGAACAGCGTATCCGCGAAGCATCAAAAATGGGGTTCAATAAAATATATATTTCAAAATATCACAGGAATGTATCATCGAAAGGTTTGAATATTGAAGTGATACCAGTCGGAAAAATTGAGAACCTTGTAAGATCGCTGTTCAAGTAAAAAAGGACTCACGACTAACGATGCACGGCTCAGGGAACTCTACTCAGGGAAAAATTAATTATTGACTCCTTACTTGCCCTGAGCCCTATGCCCTGAGCCCTGAGCATTTTAGTACCTTACCCTTCGTGAATTATCTCCATGTGAACTGTTTTTCTTAACCTTGTCACAATTGAGCTCCATATTGAAATCTGAAGGATGTTCAAATTCATCAGCTTCCATAATTCCTAACAGGGGATCAGAATAAACCTTTTGCAGAAAGCGAGCCATTATCGGAAGTGCCATATTTGCTCCCGATCCTTCTCCTATTGTTTCAAAATGGATCGCCTGATCTTCCCAACCGCTCCATACACCTCCCACCAGATTAGGCGTTACTCCCATAAACCAGCCATTAGAATGTTTCTGTGTTGTTCCTGTTTTCCCTCCGATCTGATTCATGAGATTATAAGGTTCCCTTCTTATATTTCTGCCTGTTCCGTTTCTGACTACTCCCTGCAGAAGATTAAGCATCAGGAAGGCCTGATTTTCACTTAATACCTCCTCTATTTTAGGCGTAAACTTTGAAATCGTATTTCCGTTTTTATCTTCAATGCGCGTTACATACATCGGCCTGGTATATACACCTTTATTGGCAAATGTACCATAAGCTCCCACCATCTCTTCCAATTTAATATCTGAAGTACCTAAAAAGATAGATGGTACCGGGTCAATAAAACTTCTGACCCCCATCTTGTGCATAAGATCTGTGACCGCCATAGGTTTGAACTGTTTCATTAACCATGCTGAAATATAGTTTTCAGATTCAGCCAGCCCCCATGCCAATGTTACCATCTTACCATGAAATTCCCTTGGTCCGGAGCTTTTTGGAGTATATGGAACAGTATCTCCGGGCATATCGAAAGATCTTGGAATATCTTCCACCTCATAACAGGGAGAATATCCGTTTTGCATCGCTATTGTATAAAGGAAGGGTTTAATTGTACTTCCTATCTGCCTTTTTTGTTCTGTAACACCATCCCATTTAAAATATCTGAAATCAGGACCTCCAACATAAGCTTTGACATAGCCATTATGTGGATCTTCCACCATGAATGCAGAACGGATAAAGTATTTATAATACCAGATAGAATCGAGAGGGGTCATTATTGTATCCCTGTCACCTTTCCAGGAGAAGACTCTCATTTTTACACGTGTATTGAACGCCATCATTATTGAATCTTCCGGAATTCCTCTCGCCCGCATAATATAGTACCTGTCACTCTGTTTAACAGAGGCCATTATCAGATCATCAACCTCCTCCTTTGTAAGATCATCAGAATATGGAGGATTTTTGAAACTTCTGGCCCGCCTGTAGAAATCAGGCTGAACTTCTTTTGAAAGATGTTCTGCCAGTGCTTCTTCTGCATATTTCTGCATGCTAGAATTTATGGTTGTATATATCTTAAGTCCGTCTTTATAAACGTCATAGGCCGTCCCATCCGGTTTTTTATTCTTGTTGCACCACCCGTAAAGAGGATTATTTTGCCATTCCCATAATGCATCTTCATAAGATGATTCCTGTACATATTTGTTTCTGTCCGGTATTGGTTTTCTCATTGTTTTCCGGATGTATTCCCTGAGATAGGTGGCAAGTCCTGTGTTATGATCCTCAAATTTGAAATTGACCTCAATTGGTAATTTCTTGACAGAATCTGCCATTTTAGCCGTAATATATCCGTATTTCTGCATCTGGGAGATTACGACATTCCGCCTCTGAAGCATAACATTATAATTCCTCACCGGGTTGAACTTGGTTGAAGCTTTAAGCATCCCTATCAGTACTGCTGCCTGTTGAAGATTAAGAGAATCAGGTGTTGTATTGAAGTAAACCTTTGCAGCCGACTTTATTCCGATTGCATTATAACTAAAGTCAAATTTATTAAGGTACATCGTTATAATTTCCTCTTTTGTATAGCTTCGTTCAAGCTTTACCGCTGTCTGCCATTCTTTGAATTTGGAAACCCCAAGTTTTATCTTCCTCATAAGGGCAGAATTTCTGGTAGTATCTCTCGGATAAAGCTGCTTTGCCAGCTGCTGGGTAATTGTACTTCCGCCACCTGCACTCTGACCCATGAGGATCGTACGGATAGCTGCCCGTCCCAGACCACGTATATCAATACCGGAATGTCTGTAATACCGTATATCTTCTGTGGCTATTAGTGCATTGGTAAGGTAAGGTGAAAGATCTTTGTACTCAGTCCATGTCCGGTTCTCAATACTTATCTTTCCAATCAGAACTCCATCCTCTGAATAAACCTCTGCAGCCAGATAATATTCCGGATTTTCAAGTTCTTCGAATGATGGCATTGGTCCAAGCTTCTCCTTTGATATCAGGATGAACAATGTTGTCACAAATGCAAAAGGAAAAATGAATAACGCCCAGAACCAGATCAGATATTTTATATTGTTTGTATTGCCTCTCATTTAATTAAAAAGTTTGCCCCAAAAATAGTAAATAATAAAGAATCTTAACGGTTTATTTTGAAGTTTGGTCCCTAATTGATTTACTTTGTCGTCTGATAAAAAGAATAAATATCTCGTGTAATGATCGAAAATCTTGTAATTGTTGAGTCGCCTGCAAAAGCAAAAACTATTGAGAAGTTTCTGGGAAAAGATTTCCGCGTTGTCTCCAGTTTCGGACATATCAGAGACCTGGCCAAAAAGAATTTAGGGATTGATGTTGAAAATAATTTCACCCCCGATTATGAGATCCCGAAGGAAAAGACAAAAGTCGTAAACGAGTTGCGCAAAGCTGCAGCTGATTCGAAAATCATCTGGATCGCTTCCGATGAGGATCGTGAAGGAGAGGCAATTGCGTGGCATCTAGCATGCGTTTTAAAACTCGACCTCTTGACAACAAAGAGAATCGTTTTTCATGAAATTACCAAAGAGGCCATCACCGATGCTATTAAAAAACCCCGCCAGGTTGATATGAATCTGGTTAATTCCCAGCAGGCCCGTCGGATTCTTGACAGATTGGTTGGTTTTGAAATATCCCCTGTTTTATGGAAAAAAGTACAGCCATCTCTTTCAGCCGGAAGGGTTCAATCTGTTGCCGTTCGTCTGATTGTTGAAAGAGAAAGGGAGATTATAGCATTCCTGAGTGAATCGTTTTTCAGAGTTAATGCAGTTTTCCGGATCGCTTCAAATAATGAAGAGACTGCTATTCTCAAGGCAGAAGCCTCTAAGAGATTCCCTGATGAAAAAGAAGCTCTGAAATTTCTGGAGCTTTGTGATAGTTCAAAATATTCAATTGGGAACATCGTTGTAAAACCCGGAACCCGGTCGCCAGCACCGCCGTTTACGACCTCTACACTGCAGCAGGAAGCTTACAGGAAGTTAGGTTTTTCTGTTTCTCAGACAATGGCTGTGGCACAGAAGTTGTACGAAGCAGGTAAGATAACATATATGCGAACCGATTCAACAAATCTTTCAAAGCTGGCTCTGTTCAAGTCGCGTGAAGCGATTATTTCGGAGTTTGGTGAAAAATACTCAAAGACCAGGCAGTTCAAAACCAAATCAAAGGGAGCCCAGGAAGCTCATGAAGCTATACGTCCTGCTTATCTCGACAATCCTACCGCTCCGGGCAGCCAGAATGAGAAAAAACTGTATGAACTTATCTGGAAAAGGACAGTTGCATCACAAATGTCAGATGCTAAGGTAGAAAAGACCTCTATATCAATTGATATGAATAACTCTCCTGTTATATTTCAGGCTAATGGTGAAGTTATAAAGTTCGATGGGTTCCTCAGAGTTTATACCGAATCGACCGATCAGGAAAACAATGATGAGGAGAGATATATTATTCCTCCTGTAAATAAAGGAATGTCCCTTTTATACGACAATATAATTGCCGCGCAGAAATTCACGACACCTCTGCCAAGATATACTGAAGCCAGCCTTGTAAAGAAACTTGAAGAACTGGGTATCGGACGACCTTCAACCTATGCTCCTACTATTTCAACTATTCAGAACCGCGGATACGTTTCGCGCGAAGACAGACCCGGTGAGAAACGTCAGATGAAAATTATCACACTCCTGAACGGGAAACTTGCAACATCAACCAAAACGGAAACCACGGGAAAAGAAAAATCAAAACTATTTCCTCAGGATATTGGTATGATCGTGAATGATTTCCTGATTGAGAATTTTTCAGAGATTGTTGATTACCATTTCACTGCTGAAGTTGAGGAGCAGTTTGATGAAATTGCACTTGGTAGTCTTAAGTGGACAGGGATGATCGAAAAATTCTACTCTCAGTTTCATAAAACAGTAATGAGCACTCTTGAGAAAAAAGAGAGGAAAACCGGAGTAAGGTCGCTTGGAAATCATCCGGAGACAGGGGAGGCGGTAACGGTAAGAATGGGAAGGTTTGGCCCTGTTGCTCAGATAGGCGATTCAGGAAACGATGAAAAGCCGAGATATGCCAGTCTTTCCAAGAGCCAGCTTCTCGAAACAATAACTCTCGACGAGGCACTTAATCTCTTCAGGCTCCCGCGTACGTTAGGGGAATATGAGGGTGAAAATATGGTGGTTGGAATAGGAAAATTCGGTCCATATATCAGATATAAAAGCAAGTTTTTTTCTTTAAAAAAGGGGGTGGATGACCCATATACGGTGACCTTTGAAAGAGCTGTTGAGATTATTCTCGAAAAGAATGAAAGTGATAAAAAGAAAGTTATAAAGGACTTTGATGACATCAAGCTGCTGAACGGAAGATATGGACCATACCTTGTTAAAGATAAGCTAAATTACAGGCTCCCTATTGGAACGGATGCAGAAAAACTTACCAAAGAAGAGTGTATTAAGATTATACAAAACAGTGATAAAACTAAAAAGAGCTCTTAACATAAACCATGATAGACCTCAATGATTATTTTAATCCGGTTAGTATAGAAGGGCCTGATTTTGAGCATCTGACTGGGCAGGCCGGCTTCCCTCACAATATTGCAATTAACACCGATAGTACTCCTGTGAAAGATATCGGTAAATACAAAATTGCAATTTTTGGAGTACCGGAGGGCCGAAACTCACAAAGCACAGGTTCATTAAAAGGACCCGATATGATCAGGGGACAATTATATCAGCTTGCCAAAATCCCGGGAAGATCTAAAATAATTGACCTTGGTAATATGAAACAAGGTGCAACATTCAATGATACTATTGCCGGACTTACTGATATTCTTTCAAAATTGATCCAGGAAGATCTTTTCCCTGTAGTTATCGGAAGCACCAGTGCAATCGTTCCTGCTATAGATAATGCACTTTCGCAGCAGAAAACCAGATACACACTGACTGCTGTTGATCCAAGAATTGATTTCAGCAATGAAAGAAAAGAGCCCGATCCATTTAATTATCTTAATACTATTATCAACAACCATAAGAGCACTTTTGACCATTATATTAATATAGGTTACCAGACCTACCTGAACGATCAGCAGGTAATAAACCGTTTTCTGAAACGCAGGTCAGAACTTGTCAGAATCGGCGATGTACGACAGGCAATATATCTTATGGAACCACTATTCAGAGATTCTGATGTTGCAATATTTGATATTTCTGCCGTAAGACAATCAGATGCACCTGGAACAATCAGCCCATCTCCGAATGGTTTTTATGGAGAAGAAATATGTCTTCTTTCAAGATATGCCGGGATATCAGACAAATTGAAAATATTTGGCTTATTTGATGTCAATCCTGAATTTGATGTACGGAACCAGACTGCGGGACTTGCTGCACAGGTAATCTGGTTTTTTCTTGAAGGCTTTTCACAGAAGCAATATGAAACACCTGTTTTAAGTGTCAGTAATTCAGGGAGATTTATTAAATATCATGTCAGAATTACTGATCTGGAGGATGATCTGATATTTGTCAAAAGCAATCTGACGGACAGATGGTGGATTGAACTTCCGTCTGAAAAAGATCAGAATCAGTATGTCGCCTGCTCCCATGAAGATTATCTTAAAGCTAACCGTAATGAAGTTCCTGACAGATGGGTTCAGGCTATGGAACGGCTAAAGTAAAACAAAATAATATTTTCCCCGTTAAACAGGTATTCGGAAATTTTAAATAAATGCCGGTAAATTTGTTTCAGAGTTAGATTTTTATTTATTTTACTAGTTCAACTAAAGTGCATCGCACCTATAAATAAAGAAATGAAGAAACTAAATATTGCATTTCTTTTTTTAGTTTTAATATTGCAGCCGGTTTTATCGCAGCAGGATCCGCTGTCGAGTCAGTACATGTTTAATACATTGACTTATAATCCGGGTGTTGCAGGTACTTCCGGAATGATCTGTGCAACCGCTATTAACCGTCAACAATGGGTTGGATTTAATGGAGCCCCTTCAACAACATATTTTAATGTCAGTGCTCCTGTTACACTTTTCAATATTAAAAGTGGTGTGGGGCTGGTAGTTGAAAGCGATAATATAGGTTTCGACAAAGATATAGACCTTTCTGCCGCTTACTCTTATCTTATGGATGTTGGATCAGGAAAACTTGGAATAGGAATAAATCTGGGGATGTTGAATACCACGCTTACTCCAACCTGGCAGATACCTTCCGGTGATGAACACACCCCGGTTTCGGGCGATCCGCTGATCCCTGAAGATAAAGAGAGTTACGTTGCTTTTAATGCAGATGTTGGACTCTATTACAAAGGCGATAAATATTATGCTGCGATTTCGATAACACATGTGAATCAGCCTGAAATAAAATATACTAAAGGTACTCCCTATATCAGCAGAAATTACTATCTGACTTCCGGATACACATTACAGTTGCCAAATCCATCGCTTGAGTTATTACCTTCAGTTTTAGTTTCAAGTGATGGAAAGGTTACCCAATTCACTGTTACATCCCTGTTAAGGTACAATAAAAAACTGTGGGGAGGCGTTTCTTACCGGGCTGGTGATTCATTAATCGGGATCGTTGGCTTAGAACTACATAATGGAATCCGGTTAGGTTATTCTTATGATTTTACAATTTCAGATATAGGAAAGAATAGCGGCGGATCACATGAATTTATGATTAATTATTGTTTCGATCTGAACGTGGGTAAAAGCACGATGAAATATAAAAGTATAAGATTTTTATGATTATTTAAAAAATTTAACTTACTTGCATTATAAAATTCTAAAGTATTATGAAAAAGATAACCCTATCTGCTCTAATATTAATAATCTTATTAACTAGTTGTGGTTCTTCAAATAACGGAGAGTTGACTGGTGTTAAGGGGCGGAAAAAATTCTTTGAGCCGGAACCTCTAGAGATGGCATTTATTCCTGCTGGGAGTTTTGTTATGGGACCGAGTGATCAGGATGCAGTATTTGCTAATAACAGTATCTCAAAATCTGTTACAGTGGATGCATTCTGGATGGACCAGACTGAAATTACCAACAACAAATATCGTCAGTTTGTATATTATGTGCGCGATTCTATCCTCAGAACAAAACTTGGCAATGCAAGCGTTGCTGACAGGGAATATTTTATGGTTGACAAGGATAAAAACGTTATTGAACCTAATATTATCAACTGGGAAGAAAAAATCGACCCTGAAGAGGAGACTACAAAAGCAACTATTGAAGAAATGTATTATCCTCCTGAAGAAAGGTTTAACGGCAAAAAACAGGTTGACGTCAGAAAACTTAATTATTCCTATTTCTGGGTTGATTATCAGCAAGCTGCAAGATCGACCTATGAATATGATTATGCAAATAATACAGGGAAGTATGAGGGGCAGGTTACAAATCTTGACGGTACACGCACCGATATAAAGGATCGCTCATCTTTCATCAAGCACAATATCATTAATGTTTACCCCGATACCTTATGCTGGATAAGGGATTTCACCTATTCATTTAATGATCCGCAGGCATCACTCTATTTCTGGCATCCCTCCTTTGATGATTATCCTGTTGTAGGTGTCAATTGGGTTCAGGCAACTGCATTCAGTATCTGGAGAACCGATTATATGAACACAACTCTCAGGAAAAATGGCGTTGCCGATGTTGGAAATTACAGACTTCCACTTGAAACAGAATGGGAATATGCTGCAAGAGGTGGTCTTGATCTTTCAATGTACCCATGGGGCGGACCATATACCCGAAATAACAAAGGGTGCTTCCTTGCTAACTTCAAACCATTGCGCGGTAATTATATCGACGACGGTAACGTATATACAGGGAAAGTAGGTTCTTACGCACCAAATGAATTTGGATTGTATGACATGGCAGGAAACGTTGCTGAATGGACTCGCTGTGCATACCATCCTTCAGCTTACATCTTTCAGCACGATTTGCAGCCAAATTTTGAATATAATGCAAAACCTCAGGATCCTCCTGTAATGAAAAGAAAAGTTATTCGTGGCGGCTCCTGGAAAGATATTGCTTATTTTATTCAGACTAGTACAAGAGACTATGAATATCAGGATTCATCAAGATCATTTGTCGGATTCCGTAATGTACGATCTTATATTGGTGTAAATTAAATAATTGAAATAACCTTTAAATAATCAAATATATGAGCCTCGCAGAATTAGTACAAAGCAGCGGATGGAAAAATTTCATAGCTAAACTATATGGTTTAGGTGCTTCCGTAGTTATAATTGGTGCACTTTTTAAAATACAGCACTGGCCAATGGCAACTATTATGCTTTCTGTCGGTCTTATTACCGAATCTATAATCTTCTTCTTTTCGGCTTTTGAGCCGTTACATGAAGAGGTTGACTGGTCACTGGTCTATCCCGAACTTGCAGGAATTCCTGAAGACGAGACGCCGGAAATTGCCTCACATGGTGGAAAATATCATGGAGCCGTTTCAGGTGGAGGTGGCGTTGGAATTGGTGGCGGAGCAGGATCAGTTGCCCTGGCAAAATTCGATGAGATGCTTGAGAAAGCAGAGATCACTCCCGACCTGTTCCAGAAACTTGGTGTTGGAATGAAAAAGCTTAGCGAAGCTACTACAAATATGAATGCTATGGGTGACGTTTCTGCAGCTTCTTCAAAGTACATGAATACGATCAATACCGCCAATGACTCGCTTGGTAAACTGTCCGATACATACCAGGCAACCACTAAAGTAATAAATGAAACAAGTTCTACATATCGTAATATGGCTGACTCATTCTCAATTATTGAAGTAGGTGGAAAATCATATCAGCAACAACTGGAATCACTAAACAAAAATCTTTCTGCTCTTAATGCAGTTTACGAATTGCAGCGTAAAGGTGCAGACGATCATATCAAAGAATCTGAAGGTCTTTATAAAGGAATTCAAGGCATGATGAAAGATCTTACAGAATCAGCCGGTGATACAAAAAAATACCGTGAACAGATAACAAAACTCAACGACAATCTGTCGGCATTGAATAATGTTTATGGAAATATGCTTGCTGCTATGAATGTTAAATAACGTGGCATTTTTTATACTTAACTAAACTACCTACAAAATGGCTCACGAAAGGCTATCTCCACGGCAAAAGATGATTGGTATGATGTACCTGGTGCTTACAGCCATGCTTGCACTTAACGTATCAAAAGAGGCCGTAGAAGCATTTAAAAAAGTCGATAAAGGTCTGACGCAGACTATAGCAAATTATGTTGTAAAGAATAACGTCATATATAAAGATTTCGACAGAGCTGCTGCCGAAAACCCAACAAAAGCCGGAAAATATAAAACAGCAGCTTACCAGGTTAAAGAACGAGCAGATGAGGCATTCAATTTTATTCAGGGTCTTAAGATCGAAATAATCAAAAAAACTGAAGGCTCTGAAACTCCTGCCGTTAAAGGGAATGATGTTTTTATTGAAAAAGTTACCAGAATTGATAATGCCAATACGCCATCTGAAATTCTTATTGGAGCAAGCGAAAACGGAAAAGCCAACGACCTGAAAGCACTGCTTAGTGAGTACCGCGATTTTCTTATTACAACTCTTGATGGTAAAGATCCTACCGCTGAAGAGGTTTTGAAAAAAAGCCTGAACACCGATGACGGGAAAAATGAAGATGGAGATAAAGAACGCTGGGAGAACCTGAACTTCCAGACATTACCTCTGGTTGCCGTTATTTGTATCCTTTCGGAAATGCAGGTGAACGTAAGAAACGGTGAGACTGAAGTCCTTAACTACCTCTATTCCCAAATTGATGCTTCTTCATTTAAATTTAATAAACTTGACCCAATTGTTATCCCGACTACTTCAAATTATGTAACTCTGGGAAGCGATTACGAAGCCCAGGTATTTATTTCTGCTACTGATTCAACACAGCAGCCTGTCATTACTGTAGGCGACGCTACTCTTCCCCTTGATGAAACAGGAAAAGGTATCTATAAGGTCAGAGCTTCCTCTCTCGGTCCTAAAAAATGGGGCGGAATTATAGCTCTTAAGGCTCTTGATGGAACAATTACAAACAAATCCTTCGAGGCAACATATGTTGTTGGCGAACCTAATGTTGTTGTTTCTCCCACTGCTATGAACGTAATGTATATGGGTATCCCAAATCCAATTGACGTTTCAGTCCCGGGTTTTGGTACAGATAAAATTAGAATCAAGGTAACCAACGGATCATTTAATACAGAGAAAGTAAAGAATCCAAAAGGCGAAGACTTCAGAGGGAACTGGGCAGTTATTCCGGAAGCTGCTGGAAAAAATGTTCAGATCGCTGTATTTACTGAAGATGCTGGGAAATCCACGCAAAAGGGTATGATTGAATTCAGAGTGAAGAATCTTCCAGACCCTATTGCTCAACTTGCAGGAAAAAATACCGGGTCCATTGAAAAGAATACTCTACTTGCTCAAAGAGGAATTATTGCTACTCTTCCTGATGCAGATTTTTATATAATTTATAATGTTACAGGATTTTCAGTATTTTACACCGATAACCTTGGTGACCATAATGAAGAAAGCTCAAGTTGGCAATTTACTGATAAACAGAAAGAACTGCTTCAACGACTTACCAGAGGTAAAACCCTGATTATTACAAACATTAAGGCTGTTGGACCAGATAAAAAAATCAGAGACCTCCCCTCAATCACATTAAAAATTGTTTAGTATTAAAACAACTACTTTACTATGAATAAGAAAATTATCTTGGGAATTATTACAGTGATGCTCTCAAGTGTTACGCATTCACAGACATACGGTGATATATACAAGAAAGAAATTCCTGACGCCAAGAAGATTAATTATCCTTATCTCAGGGAAGCTGATGTAATATGGTCAAAAAAATATTACAGAATAATTGACCTGAGGGAAAAAATGAATCTGGCATTATATTACCCGACACTTCCTACTAAAGATGGCCGGAAAAGTTTCATTAACCTGTTATTTGATGAAATAGACTCGGGGCGGATAAAGGCTTATGATATATATGACCCAAAGGTACCTACTACTTACAATGATATCAAAAAAAAGCTGGGAGCTACATCAAAAACTTCCTCTGTTGTGATTGATGCAATTGGAACAACAAAAGATACCACAATTCAGTCACAACCTAAACGCGAAGATATTAAGAAATTAATGCTTTATGAAGAGTGGTATTTTGATAAAAAATTATCTAAACTTGACGTTCGGATTATCGCAATAATTCCATACTACAATGGCTATAATGCAGAAATCGGCAGACCAGAAAATTCAGCTGTTTGCTGGATTTGGTTTGATGAAATAAGAGATATTTTAGCAAAATATGAAGCATTTTCAAGTAACAATGACGCTCAGAGAATTTCGTTTGATGATGTTTTTATGCAGAGAAAATTCCAAAGCTATATCATAGCGGAATCAAATGTTTATAATGATCGTACTATTTCAGAATACTTGATAGGCAAATCTGCGCTTTTTGAAGCTGACCGCATGAAAAATGATCTTCTCAACTTTGAACATGATCTGTGGGAATATTAAGATTCACCAAACCCCAGAAGGGGGCGAAAATGTATATCTGTTAATCAATAAGTCTCCTTGAGGGGATTTAGGAGTAAAGAGAAAAAGAAGCTGTTAATAACAGCTTCTTTTTCTCTTTTGATGTCTGATTATCTCTATATTCAATAAGAATTTTATAAGAATTTCTCTTTTGTTGATTTCTTTACATCTTCAAGATACTGCTTGATATTCTGTTCTTCCTCCTTTCTGACTATCAGAAGAACATCTCCGGAATCTACAACAATATAATCTTTTAGTCCCTGAATTACAGCTACTTTACCAGGCGTAATATTAAAGATATTCCCACTATTGTCGTAGGAAAAAATATCTCCCCTTAAGAGTGCATTACCTTTTTTGTCAATCACTGAATGTTCATAGAGTGAAGTCCATGTTCCAAGATCCGACCAGCCGATATCAGTACACATTACAAATACATTGCTGGCCTTTTCCATGATTCCGTAATCAATAGATATGCTTCTGCATTCAGCATACGTCTTCCCGATAAAACTTTTTTCCTGCCTGGTGCCAAAGAGATTTCTTCCTTCATCAAAAACTGAATAAGTATCCGGCATATATTTTTCAAATGCTGAAAGGATCGATTTGATATTCCAGATAAATATTCCTGAATTCCAGTAAAAATCACCGCTCTCCAGAAAGACTTTTGCCAGTTCAATATCAGGTTTCTCAGTAAATGTTTTAACTTTTAACAGATTCCCATAGCCTTTAACAGGCTTTTTCTGATCAGCCTGTATATAACCGTATCCTGTTTCAGGTCTGTCAGGCTTTATTCCGAGGGTAATAAGGGCATCGTTCCCTTTAGCAAAGTCAAAGCAGTCCTGTAATACGTCACAAAATTTATCTTCTTTAACTATCAGGTGATCGGCCGGAGTAACTGCAATTATTGCATCCGGATTTTCCTTTAATATTCTGAATGTACCATAAGCAAGGCATGGCAATGTATTTCTGCGAAAAGGCTCCCCAAGCACACGAGTGGGATCAATTCCAAGCTGTTCAATCACAAGATCCTTATGATCTTCATTAATTACAACAAAAATATTCTTCTCTGAACAAGTTTTCTTAAAACGTCTGAATGTCTGCTGGAGGAGAGTCTCTCCTTTACCGAGAATATCTAGAAATTGTTTTGGCTTTTCACTGCGACTCAGAGGCCAGAAACGGCTTCCAACTCCGCCTGCCATGATTATAACATACCTGTTATCCATAAAAGAACTTTTAAAAATATATGCAAAGATATAATTAATTAAACATTCAGGTTTCAAAAGCCATGGTAAGGAAATACAGTAAATATTAGTAATTTTGATGCCTAATAATTTAATATTGTGATTAAGTTTCTTGCACAATTAGGGCATTACTTCCTGCTACTTAAGAAGGTGTTTTCCAAACCCGAGAAGCCTTCTGTTTATTATAAGCAGACTATGAAGGAGTTTGTATATCTTGGACTGAATTCGATTGGTATTGTGACTATAATTTCCTTCTTTATGGGAGCAGTTATTACCCTGCAAACAGCATATAATACTGAAAATCCAATTTACCCTGCGTACCTTATAGGACTCGGGTGCCGCGATTCCATGATCCTTGAGTTTTCTTCAACTATAACTGCACTCATTCTGGCCGGGAAAGTTGGTTCAAGCATTGCATCTGAGATAGGAACCATGAGGGTCACTGAACAAATTGACGCTCTCGAAATGATGGGCGTCAACTCTGCTTCTTATCTTATTCTTCCTAAAATAGTTGCAACACTGTTCTTTAACCCGGTGCTTACACTAATCAGCATTACTGTCGGTATTTTTGGAGGATGGATTGCAGGTACACTTTCGGGTGTAATAACTTCAGAAAATTTTATTTATGGTATCCAGTATGCATTCATTCCTTATTATATTACCTATTCTTTGATTAAAACGTTATTCTTTGCATTTATCATAACCAGTGTTTCAGCATTTCAGGGATATTATGTCGACGGCGGATCGCTTGAAGTGGGACGGGCCAGTACTAAAGCGGTCGTTTTCAGCAGTGTGCTGATCCTTCTCTTTAATGTAATACTTACTCAACTCCTGCTGTCATGATAAGTATTAAAAACCTTAATAAATCTTTCAATGGTACAAAAGTCCTTAATAATATCTCTGTGACTTTTGAACCAGGCAAAACAAACCTCATAATAGGCAGAAGCGGATCAGGCAAAACAGTATTGCTTAAATGCATTGTTGGACTTCACGATATTGACAGCGGAGAGATCTGGTACGGTGATACTCTGTTTAATAAACTCGATTTTGGAGGCAAAAAAAATATCCGTAAAGAAATGGGAATGCTCTTCCAGGGCAGTGCTTTGTTCGATTCTTTAACAGTAGAACAGAATGTTTGTTTCCCTCTGGATATGTTCACTGATAAAAGTACTGAAGAAAAACTGGAAAGGGTTAATTTTTGTCTTAAAAGGGTTGACATTATCAATGCCAACAAACTATTTCCTTCCGAAATATCAGGCGGAATGAAAAAAAGAGTTGCAATTGCAAGGGCAATATCTTTAAATCCCAAATTTCTTTTTTGTGACGAACCCAATTCAGGGCTCGACCCGATAACAGCCATACTGATTGACGCTCTCATCAAGGAACTGACTGAAGAGTATTGTATGACGACAATTGTTAATACTCATGATATGAACTCAGTTATGGAGAATGGTGAAAAAATTGTTTTTATAAGTGAAGGTGAAAAATGCTGGGAAGGGAGTAAAAATGATATACTCCATTCAGATTGCAAGATTCTTAATGATTTTGTTTTTGCTAATTCACTTGCTAAAAAACTCAGAGCGGAAAAAGACTAATACTTACTAATCTGTTCCCCGACATAATCACTGAACCAGCAGCATCGGTTTGTCGTTCTTTTTCCTGATATTGTTCCCAAAAACAAGATTCATTCCTAACCTTAAATTAATGGTATTCCAGTTCGAGGGAAGAGGAACGTTGGTATTATTAACTTTAATTATATTCCACATTACCGGGATCCTGTCGCTAATCAGATAAAATTGAACTATACCTGCTCTGAAAGCCAGTCCTGCACCAAGATTGTCATATTGGGTATTGGCAGCACTATAACTGATACTAGTGGACAATGCATTGCCAAGATTTACATTTGCCGACAATGTCAGAGACTCCCGGATTTGCGTACCTATTACCTTGCTGTAGGATAAAAGTCCCAAGGAAAATCTCCTGGAAAGTTCATAGCACCCGCCTAAAGTCACACCGAATGGAAGATAGGTAGTAAACGGTGCCTTTGAGTCAGAAACCACGAATGACTTTTTCAGCGAATCCTGCATGTCTGTTCCGAGTTGCTTGAGAGTTTTTGTTCCATTAATAACATCGAGCATATTCAATCCGCTGAATTCAAACTGGCTTTTGGCCTGTATATTGGTAACATCTCTTGCCCACCTGATAAAACCTAAATCAGTTATGGCTGCTGAAACTACAAATTTGTCAGTAATATTATATGTCGCTCCTACATCCAGACCCAGGCCCATGTTCTTCTGCCCTAAAAAAAAGCCGGCAGTCTTTAATTTGCTATTGTCAACTGTAACACTTGAAATACTGTCAATACCGTTATTGGAATTTTTGTTAATAGTTATAGGGCCGCTGATATTAACATTAAGATCAGCATCAAGAGTATGACTATAGTCATTGTTTACAGTAATTCCCAATGATTTATTATCAATTGAAGCGCATGCTATTCCGAATAAAAGCTTCCCCTTTACTCCTATGCGTAATTTATCTGTAACATTTTTTGAATAACCTAATCCTACTTCACGGTAATATTTCAAATCCCCGCTGAGTGATGACAGATCTATTTTACTACCAACGAATGGTTCATTTCCTTCCAGAGCAAGTCTAAAGATATCCCCCGGAATAACTACATTTCCATCTATACGTTCATTAATATCAAGAAATACATAACCATCCTTCCCGACAGAAAACCCAAGTCCGAACAGTTGAATAGTAGCCTCCGTTTCGATGGAGTTCTTATTACTTATTTTTGCGAGAAAGTCATTTATGTTATAACCGGGATGAAGAATGGAAATAATCGAATCTGAAGGCTGACCTTTCATAAAAACATCCGAAAAATTAACAAAATTGTCATTTACATTTAAGTTGATGCCCGATAACACCGGCAACCCGATATATACTTTATTCGATGGGCGCAAAGCAGGATTAAGCAAATGATTCTGGGGCAGATTCATAAAGTACAGCACCTGACTGTTTTGAGCCGATGCATCTGCAACAATTATTGCCAACATTAAAATCAGTATATATTTTGCTTTCCTGGTCATTATACTTTTATATAAAAGTTCATTTCAGGTTAATATCAGGTTTTACAACCAGAGCAGCATTGAAAACAATTCTGTAGTCAGAATAGATCTTAACATCCTGTGAGCCACTGCCTGTGGTGTTAAGAGTAAACTGGAAAATTATTTTATCTTCCTTGCCTATCGAACTGAAAAAATCTTTTGTGAATTCAATGTTAGTTGATGTTTCAGTTACACCCGAAACTTTTCCATTAGCATCTACCGGAGCAGGTGCAAGAATACCGGTTGCATTTATTGTACTTTTTATCGAGTGGGTCAACGTATCATAAAGACTAACTTTTAATGATACCCCAAATGGAAATCCATTAGTTGCCGCGAAATTAATCCGTAGAGAATCAAAATTTTCCGCAGTGATAGAATTATTATCTTCAAGAAAGTTGTTCACGGTATCAGTAAACTGGAGGTTAGTGGCACGAAATTGCATAGGAACTTCCACTTCACACGATCCATAAAAACGGCTGTTTCCAAAGACATAATTATCAAATAGGCCATCATTTCCTGCAGGGTTCATCATTGCTGAACCTGAAAAGCGAATTTCTTCAGGGGGCATTGAGATAAGTGCAGGTAAGGTAGAAGTAGTTTTGTCTATAATTAAGGAATCTGAAACATCCCGGCTTGCCGGTGCAACGGGATAATGTATGGTGAATGGGGCAAGTCCGAGGTTGACAACATTGGTTCCCCTCTTTCCTGAAGCACTAAGATTTAACTGAATAGGTATAGCAAATGAGTTTGAGTAATATAATTTAATTGAGGGATTTGAAATAAGAAAACTTCCAGTAATATGGCTTAAAATATTATTAATATCGAACTTGATAGAATCAGATTTGAATGTTTCAGTTGTCTGACCAAAATACCCTTTTACAAAATCGAAAACCGGGTTGAGAAGTTTAAGACTGAGTTGCACCTGGTCAGTGCTGTTAAAATTTATCATATTACCATTTGAGTTGACATTGATACCGTATGTAATTGGTACCCTGTTAAATGGCTGATGAATATCTGCTCCAAGGTCAATAGTGGTATTATTGAAAGATATGCTTCCGTCAGATTGTGAAATGGGACCAATATTGATCAACTCCGAAACAGGAGTTCCACTTCGTAAAGTTGTCGGCATTGTTATTTCAAGCGAAGCTGCTAAAGCACTTGTAGATTTCACATGATAAGCGAAGTTCCCTGTAGTAACTTTAAACTGGTCCAGCTCTATGCCACTGCCAGGATCAAAGTCGACGGTATCTTTGTCATTAAGAGAAGTTACAGTTTGAGCCGGTAAAATAACCCTTCCGGATTCTACTATAAGATCCCTTCCACGGACAGATATCTGAATGTTACTGTTGTTCAGGCTTATTAAAACCGGGGTAGCATTGCCAGGACTTCCGGAAAGAACAATTGCAGCAATGACCGAATTTGTGACCATCTGGCCTGTAAGATCAATAGAACCACTTTTGGTCTCACCCGGCTGACTAGCCGGAATAGTAACTCCTGTCCCTATAGCTGTATGTCCGCTGCTATTATATAAGTTCACGCTGATATTATTCAGAGGAGCAGTAAGGTTATTTGTTATTGAAATATCAATAAAGCCTGATCTGAAAACAGCATTTTGAAAATTTGAAAAAACAGGAAAAGTATTTTCTCCAAGATTAACAGACGGAAAAGGCGGAAAAGGATGTGCGGAACCATTATCAAGTGCAACAAACTGTGCTTTCAGGGCCGGAGAAAAAAACAAACTTATCTGGCTGAGAGGTATTCCGATCGTACTCTGAAAATCAGACAGCGACAAATCACCTAATGTATACGACTGGCTGAATGAAACCATGTTATTCAGATTAAAATAGTCAGTTAGTTTTAAATTAATGACAGAATCTTTTTTAAAAACGATTGTAACGAATTTGTTTTGATCAAATACTAATGTATCATTCGATTTCACCATGTCGCTTAGTGAAACATCCCCCTTTATTGCTGAGATTGCCATTGTTGGTGAAAGATGTTCCTCCTTTGAAAGCTTATTCATGTCGTAGGTCTCTTTTATGCAACCTGTGGTTGCGAGAACCACGAACAGCGAAACTAACAGGGACGATCTCCTTCTCATATTATTCCTTATTTAATTTCAGTGTCAATTTTATAGTTGTACAAAAACCTGTCAGTGCCGCCTACAATAAGATGCCAGCCGCTTTTGTCCGACAATTTTCCTATAGAGAACATAGATGCTCCTCTGAGAGGGAATCCATTCATCGTTTCTCCGTTTTTTCCTATCAGGTATATCAATTTTTTATTTAAGTCAAATACTCCGATTTTTCTGTTTAAAGCTGAAAAAATAAAATTAATCGGCCCTCCCAGATCACCTGAACTAATTTCCCTTGTGAATATCTCCGAATTGTTATGGTTATAAAGATACAATATACCTTTATCAATAAAAATATATTCGCCAATTCCATCGCCATCCATGTCAAAAAAATCGAATGAATGATCAACTGTGAACTTTTTCAGACTGAATTTTTTAATGCTTCCATCGAAATAAATATGTTGAATAGTACCATCGGGAGATGAGCATACAATTGAGGGTTCTGACCCCGGGTCCAATCTCATTGCTGATCCGCCTGCTTTGGTGACAGGCTCCTTCAGATTAAGTTTTTTATTCCCATAGCGATCGAGAAAATAAACTGACGTTTCATCTGAAGCTACCAGGTAATCTTTTCCTGAAACCTTAAAATAGCTGATCTCTGCTTTCACATTACCTGCTGTTTTGAAAGGTTTCCATCCTTTTACAACATTCCCGGATTTATCGTACGAATAGATCAACTTATCTTCACCGGCAATAAAAAGCCTGTAATTCAGGCTATTATCATAGTCGAACAAGGCAAGTGAGTTCGTTGCCGCAGACCTGAGCTTAACCGGATATCTCTCAACATAATTACCATTTCTGTCAAGAAGATGAATATAATTTCTGCCAGAAAACAATAACTGATACTTACCGTTCCTGAAATAGTCGATCATATAAATATCTCCGGTTATTCTTTCATTCAGTGGCACTTTCCAGAGAACGCGGCCTGCCGAATTTATCAGGTAAGTATTGTTCTTCATATCCTGAATAAAAATCTCTTTTGCTCCTGTTATATGATTTGTAAAAAAAAATGGCTTTATGCTTGCAGTAGTATCAAGTAATGTCTCCCATTCAGTAGTTGATTCTTCCTGAACCTCTTCCTTAAATCTGATGGATAAACTATTATATATCATTCCATTACTTGATGAAAACTGGTATCCTGCAGATTGAATCTTATTAAGTGACTTTTTATTCGATTTAAGGGCATTTATGATATCCTCATTAAGGAACCCGGCAAGATAGTCTGTAATACGCGAGGGTACACAATAGAAAAAATATCCGGCATGACCTGGAAGAGTATTTTCAAAATCACGATAAGTCAGATCATTGGCAAGTGTTTTATTGAGAAGATTGTTGTATAAAAATCGTGAAATGGTTTCAAAAGAATTTCCGGTTATCATGAAATTATCATAAAAAGAAAAATATGAATCATCAAAATCCGGGGCAAAGCCCGGTAGCATAACATCAATCAAACCTTTAAAGTGAGTTCTGTAAACTGGAATTTTAATCTGATCATCAGGCTTAAAATAGATAATTTCATTTCCTTTTCCAAGTTCTTCAAGAAAGAGTTGTTCAGTTTGAACTCTGTTAGTTAATTCATATATAATCAAAGTATTATCACCAACAGGCCTATCCTTGATATCAATATATGCCCTGGTAATTTCCTGCCCGGTATATTCATTTATTTTTAACGCCAGGTTTACTGCATCTTTCGAAAGAGTAGCGCCGATTCTTTTGCATCTGCCTTCTTCCGGGTAAATAATAGTCTCGAAAAATATTGTTGATGATGGAAGTACTTTATATGTATGGAAAGGCTGTGGAGCAACAGATTTGTACTTGTAAAAAAAATCCGATGAATCGGTACTTTCGATGTAACCGCTCAGTACCAGACCATCTTCGTTGATATAAATATCCCCTTCAGCGGTTCCAGCCAGTCTGGCAATCTTTTCTGTCAACCCTTTTCTTTCACTACCCAGAACAGATTTAAGCAGTTGGGGGAGATTAGCAAAAATCACAAATATTTTATCCTCTTTTTTCCCCGATGCAAGTAATACTCTTGAAAAACCCGGTAAATCTCTGACATCAGTTCCCTTACCAGTCTGAGTACAAGCCTCTTCAAGCAGTTCCCGGGAACTACTGCAAACCATTAAACCCGATATCAGAGAGATATAAGCAGTGTCTTTCAGGTTGTTATCTGTAAAAGGAATTTTTATAACAGAATAACCGGTTGATTTGCTTTCAAAAATATTCTTAATTCCGGAGGAGCGTAATATCTCTTTAACCTGTCTGTTCCGGATTTCTCCGGGAACAGTCATCGACAGAAGTGGCTTCAGTTTTCCTTCTTTAGTTGTATGGAATGAAATAATTACCTTTTTGTTAGTTAGTATTTTTTTAAATCCGTCATTATTAAGCTGATCCGCGAGAAATTTTAACTTCATGTTAAACTTTTCAAATTCCCTTACCTTGCCTGCTTCACCAAATAATCCTTTCCCGGTTGTTAAAGAGTTCATGAAGCTTTGAATATCCACGGTCTCAATTACAATACACGCACCCGGAGAAATCGCTTTGTAAGGATCAGTAAACAAGTTTTTTTTGCCCTGCTGAAAAAAACAGACTAATAAAATAAGACCAATAACCAGAAGTATCCCTGATATGATTGCGATCCTTTTACCCATTGTCAGATCATTAATTGATACTTACCAAAATTAACAATTAAAAAATAATACCAAATAATTCCTTTTGGCACACAATTTGAAATATAGTTAGTATTCAGGCAATCTCAATCATATCCCCGAGAAATCAGGGCAGCCAGGTCAGAATCCTGGCTTTCTTTTTTCAAAATGGTTTATACCCTATTATCTGCCTAACTTCCCGTATAGTTTTTGATGCACTTTCCCTGGCTTTTTCAGCTCCCTCAGATATAACCTTAGAGAGGTATTTATTATCAGAAAGCAGATCATTTATTTTATTTCGGATCGGATCAGTAAATTTTATAATGTCCTCTGCAAGTTGCTTTTTCATGTCTCCGTAACGGATCTGGCACGAGGCATGTTGTTCTGTGAAAAATTTAACAGTAGCTTCATCTGAAACAACATTCATAATTGTAAAAAGGTTTTTAACCGGCTCCGAAGGTTCCTGGTCCTGAGTAACAGGTCCTGTATCAGTAACAGCTCTCATCACTTTTTTTCTAATTACGTGCGGAGTATCCGCAAGAAAAACTCCGTTTCCTTCACTTTTACCCATTTTCCCGGTACCATCCAGACCTGGTATTTTAACCAGTTGTTTGCCAAAATTATACGCATCAGGTTCAGGGAAATAATTAACTTCATACATTGTATTAAATCTTCTGGCAAATTTTCTGGTCATTTCAAGGTGCTGCTCCTGATCTTTTCCGACAGGTACTTTATTTGCTTTATGAATAATTATATCAGCTGCCATCAGTACAGGATATGTCAACAAGCCAGCATTAATATTATCAGGTTGTTTCCTGATCTTTTCCTTGAATGAAGTGGTTCTTTCAAGTTCACCAACATACGCATTCATATTAAGCAAAAGATATAATTCCGCTACTTCAGGTACATCGCTCTGAACGAAAACAGTTGCAATTTCGGGATTGATGCCACAAGCAAGATATTCTGCCAGAACCTGTTTAATATTGCCATGAAGGTCATCGGGTTTGGGGTGTGTTGTAAGAGAATGGTAATCAGCTATAAAAAAATAACAATTATTCTCCTTCTGCATTTTGAGAAAATTCTTTACAGCACCAAAATAATTTCCTAAATGCAGATTTCCTGTTGATCTGATACCGCTCACCACTGTGTCCATTGTAATCGATAATAAATTTGGTCAAAGCTAATAAAAAAGGTGAAATGGCGCAAAGACGCAAAGACATAACGGTAAAACCATAAAATCGTCGTACTCTTTACCTTTCTACGCCGTTGTGCCGTTGTGCCTTTTTTACTACCTTTGCCGCATTAAAACAAAGCAGACCATGGAATCGACAAGACAGAAAAAAGTATCAAGATTAATTCAGAAAGAACTTGCCGACCTCTTTCTTAAAAAAGGCAATGAATTCGCCCATGGGAAGCTGATTTCAATCACAAGAGTCAGAGTTAGCCCTGACCTCTCTTTTGCAAAAATCTATTTAAGTATCTTCCCTGCAACAAACCAGGACGAAATTCTTCATACAATACAGGAACACAGCTCAAAGATCAGATTTGAACTGGGGCAGAAAGTCAGATCCCAACTGAGGATTGTTCCCGATATTGCATTCCATATTGACGATAGCCTGGACTATATCGATAAGATAGACAAGCTGCTGAAATCCTGATATATATATGCAGTACGAACATTTAAAAAGTTCATTGGGCAGATTCTTCGCAGGGTATCTGTTTATGAGAAAAACTCTTTATTTTCTTCTCGACCTATTGCTACTCAGGACCTGGCATGTAAAAAAAGCATTACGAAAAATTGCCAGTCAATTTCCCGGCGATACATCTGTTCTGGATGCAGGTTCAGGGTTTGGCCAGTACACCTGGCGCATGAGCAAAATGAATACCCGATGGATCATTAATGCTATTGATATTAACAGAAAACAGATTGAGGATTGTAATAGTTTTTTCGAAAAAACCGGTTTGTCGGGAAGAGTTACATTCCACACCGGTGATCTTACTGCCCTGGCTGACCCCGACAGCTATCATCTCATTCTTTCAGTTGATGTTATGGAACACATTGAAGAAGATGTATTAGTATTTCAAAACTTCTACAAGTCTCTGAAAAACAATGGCATATTACTAATCTCAACTCCTTCTGACAAAGGCGGTTCAGATGTACACAGCGACAATGACGAATCTTTTATTGATGAACATGTCAGGGACGGGTACAGCATAAAGGACATAAGCGATAAACTGACTCTGGCTGGGTTCAGGAATATTGAGGCTGCCTACACGTACGGAAAACCAGGAAATATTTCATGGTTGTTGTCAATGAAATATCCGATAAAAATGCTTAATGTTTCATATCTGTTTTTTATCATTCTCCCTTTCTATTACCTGATATTTTTCCCTGTTTCAATAATACTTAATATTTTCGATCTGTATTTAACTCACAGAACAGGTACCGGGTTACTTGTCACTGCCAGAAAATAAGAACTGTGAAACTCTCATTATACATAGCAAAAAGATATCTTTTCGCAAAAAAATCGCGAAACGCAATAAATATAATATCAGCAGTTTCTGTTGCCGGAGTTGCTGTCGGCACTATGGCACTTATAATTATTCTTTCTGTTTTCAACGGACTTGAAACAATGGTAAGTGCTATTTTCAATACGTTCGACCCGGATATTAAAATTACATCTGCTGAAGGAAAAACCTTTATTGCCGACACATCGCGGCTTAAATTGCTGGCAAAAGTTGATGGGATATCCTGCTATTCGCTTACAATTGAAGAAAATGCACTTCTGAAATATGGCGACAGGCAATTTATAGCTACAATTAAAGGTATTGATGATAATTATGCCAATGTTACAAATATCAACAAATCGATGTGGGAGGGCGAATTTGTGCTCAGATCTGATAAAGGGCGTCCGTATGCTATCCCCGGAGTCGGAGTTGCCCAATATCTTGGACTCAGGATCAATTTTATCACACCATTAATTATATATGTCCCGCGAAGGACAGGAAGCACCAATATCAGTGCTGAAGATGCATTTAATAAAAGGTTCATTTTCCCATCCGGGATTTTTGAGGTTGAAAAAGAGTACGATTCAAAATACATTTATATCCCTATAGAATTTGCGCGTGAACTAACCGAAATTGAGGAAGGGGTATCTTCAGTTGAGATCAGATTCACTGATCTTGCCGATCCTGTGTTTGTACAGAAAAAAATTACAAAAATTTTCGGCGAAGGATTCATCGTTCAGAACAGGTACGAACAGCAGGAGATATTTTATAAAGTGATGCGTTCCGAAAGGCTTGCTATCTTCTTTATTCTTACTCTTATTCTTATCATAGCTTCTTTCAATATCATTGGTTCACTTACAATGCTGATAATCGAAAAAGAGCGAGATATTGAAATATTGAAGAGTCTTGGCGCCAATAATAATCTTATCCGTAAAATATTTATATTTGAAGGATGGCTTATCTCAATAATTGGGGCATTTGCAGGTATCCTTCTGGGTTTTATTATTTGCTGGCTGCAGCAAAAATACGGACTCGTTAAACTCCACAGCGAATCTCTTATCATGGATTCTTATCCGGTGGTTATGAAAGTCAAAGATTTTATCGTTGTTCCCGGAACTGTCTTGTTGATAGGATATTGGGCAGCTTGGTATCCAGTTAGATTTCTTACAAAAAAATTCCTGAATAAAGATGCGTAGTAATCAATTACTATATTTACCGATAAAGTCCTTAAAAGCTTATTATAAACCTGAGAAATGAGAAAGAACCCTGATAATCAAAATACTACGATCCGGTTTACTCTTCTCATAATTATACTGCTATCTTTAATAGCCGGTTCCTGTTCCACAAGAAAGAATAAATTGGATCAAAAGAACCTGATACCAAAAAAGGAACTTATTTCTATTTTAGCTGACGTGTATATTGGGGACGGACTTCTTTCTCTTCCTGAAATTCATTCCAGATTTCTTTATCTTGACTCATTATCAGTCTATTACCAGATCATTGAAAAACATGGTTACACTAAAGAAACTATGGATAAAACAATGAAATATTACTTTATCAGGGAACCCAGGGAACTGATTAAGATTTATGACCAGGTTCTTGGAGTATTGAGTATGAAGGAATCGCTTATTGAAAAAGAAGAGACTCTTGCAGCTATCCATCCTGAGAACCTCTGGAAAGGTAAAAAACTCTACTTATTTCCCGACCCTTGGTCCACTGATTCAACTGGTTTTGATATAGTTTTTAACAAAGCAGGCATTTATACACTTACATTTTCTGTCACTCTTTTTCCGGATGATCAGTCAGTCAACCCCCGGATAACTGCTTATTCATGTAACCCCGACAGTATTGAAACGGGAAAAAGACATTACTTAAAGACCATTAACTATGCAAAAGATGGTCATACACATATCTATACTCTGACTGAAAGGACCAGGGAATATAACTCTTTGCATTTCAGAGGCAGGCTCTACGATTTTGATAACCATCCTGACGAATGGGGAAAACATGTGAGAATAGGAAACATTTCATTGACATATTCCTCAGATGCAAAATTATGAGATACTTCTCGGCCCAATACATTATCACCAACTCAGGCCCTCCGATCAAAAGAGCAGTTATAACGACAGAAGACGATGGCGTTGTTTCAGGAATAGATGATACCGGAGGTAACCTGGAAGAAAAGAATTCAATTGAATTCCATAATGGAATAATTATTCCCGGTTTTGTGAATTGCCATTGCCATCTTGAACTGTCGCACATGAAAGGTTCTGTCGTTAAGGGAACCGGGTTAGGTGGTTTTATTGAAAAGGTAAGGAATACAAGGGACCTCGACAGAGAAAACATCAATAGCTATGCAAATAAAGCAGATGATGAGATGTCCTGTGAAGGAATAGTTTTATGCGCTGATATCTGCAATACTTCACTTACTTTCAATTTAAAAACTAAAAGTACGATCAGGTACATCAGTCTGATTGAAGTTTTTGGAATTGATCCTGAAAAAGCAGGCCATAGAATGGATGAAATGATCAGAGTGGCAGAGATAGCTGAAGAGATGAATCTCCCTTTTTCCCTGGTCCCCCATTCTGCTTATTCAATGTCGCTGCCACTTTTACGACTTCTCAGGAAATACAGTGAGAAGAATAAGATAACCTCTCTGCATTTTATGGAAACTGCAGGAGAGAAGGCTTTCCTCGAAAATCATTCTGGCCCACTGATGACATCGTACCAGCATTCCGGATTAATCCTCGCCAGACTGGAAACAGTTAAAAGTCATGCAGATGCTGTCCTGAAAGAGATAGCCCTTGCCGGTAACCTTATCCTTGTTCATAATACTTTCATTGACAGGGATATCATACGAAAGATTAAGAAGAGAAAAAATTTATTTTTCTGCCTTTGCCCCAATTCAAATATTTATATAGAGAATGAAATTCCACCTCTCAACCTGCTGATGGAAGAGGATTGTGATATTGTAATCGGTACCGACAGCCTGGCTTCAAATAACAGACTTAGTATTCTCGAAGAACTTAAAACGCTTCAGATCAGGTTTCCTTCTGTATCGATTAAAGAATTAGTCCAATGGGCAACCATAAATGGGGCCAAAGCCCTGTGTGAGGATAGCCGGTTTGGGAAGATTGAACCCGGGAAAAAGCCGGGACTTCTTCTTCTTCAGAATGTTGACCTTCAGAATATGAAGTTGCTTCCTGACAGTTTTGCAACGAGATTGATATAATTAAATCTCAATTTATGTTAATTTTGACCCCGTCTAAAGGAAGCGAAAATGGCTACATTTCTTTTTGATGAGATAATATTCGGACCGGTGAAAAGCAGAAGGTTGGGCATTTCACTTGGGATTAATCTGTTGCCCACTAAAAGGAAGATTTGTAATTTCAATTGTGTTTATTGTGAGTGCGGGTTAACAATGGATATTGAAAAAGCTATCAGCCATCTTCCTAGCCGTAAAGAGGTCTCTGAGGCGCTTCAACTCAAACTCTCAAAGCTGAAAACAGAGTGCAGTCCACCTGATGTTATTACTTTTGCCGGCAATGGAGAGCCCACTCTTCATCCGGATTTCCCGGGGATAATCGATGACAGTATAATTCTAAGAGACAAGTATTTCCCGCAAACTAAAATTGCTGTACTTTCAAATTCCACAACTATTAATAATCAACTGATAAGAGCAGCTTTGTTGAAAGTTGATATGAACATTCTCAAACTCGATTCGGCTTTTGATTCAACAATTAAATTACATAATCAGCCAAGGATCAATATTAAAGTGAAAGAACTCATTGATAATCTTGCCGGTTTCAATGGGAAACTGATTATCCAGACTCTTTTCCTGCGTGGAAAATACAATGGCTCAGTTATTGACAATACAACTCCGGCAGAAATCACTGCATGGCTTCAGGCCATTGAGAAAATAAAGCCCTCGGAAGTAATGATTTATACGATATCCAGAGATACTCCGGAAGGGGGACAACTAAATAAAGTACCTGTTACAGAACTTAAGAGAATAGCTGCATTAGTAAAAAAAATAGGTATTAAAACGCAAGTTTCGGGTTAAGATTGAATAAAGGCTATAACATACTAATCTGTCCCCTTGAATGGGGATTAGGTCATGCTGCCCGTATGATCCCTCTGGCAAGAAGGCTTCAGGAGATGAATAACAATATATTTGTTGGCTCAGGAGAGGAGCATTTATCGCTGTTCCGACAAGAATTGCCCGGAGTATCATATATTAATTTCCCCGGATTCAGGCCAATGTATTCAGGCTTACTTCCACAATACCTTGTGCTGCTGCTTAGAACCCCTGTGCTTCTGTTTCATATAATAAATGAACATTTCAGATTAAAAAATATTATCCGGGAAAATGCTATTGATATTGTAATCAGCGATAATCGATTTGGGCTATGGAACAGGAAAATCACAACAGTATATATAACCCACATGCCTTTAATACCATTCCCAAAGCCATTCAGGTTTCTGGAAATTGTGGGGATACTTTTGCACAGAATTATCATTAAAAAGTTTTCACTCTGTTTTATCCCTGATCTGCCCGGAGAGTTAAATGTTTCAGGAAGATTATCACACGGTATTAAACTGCCAGACAATGTAAAATATATAGGAATACTATCGCGATTTGGTTCCTGCGGGTTGAAACTAAATAAAAATCCCGTGCAATTTCAACATAACACAGTCATTCTTTCAGGGCCTGAGCCTCAGAGGGAGATTCTCAAACAGAAGCTTGCAGGTCTTTTAAAAGAACAAAATCCACCAACAATAATCCTCGAAGGAAGACCTGATAAAACAAGAGCTATTGTAAGGTCTGATAATATTTTATTTTATAACCATCTTCCGGAATCTGAGATTAAAGATGTGATAACAGGCAGCGACAGCATTATTGCCCGGTCGGGTTACTCCACAATAATGGAGCTCATAAGCCTTAATTGCAGTGCATTACTGATCCCCACACCGGGCCAGACAGAACAGGAATACCTCGCTGAATATCTCTCGGAAAAGGGTTGGTTTTTTTCAATTCCCCAAGGGAAAATTAAAGAAGGAATTACTCTTCTTTCAAATAAAGCTATTTGGTCAGGTGAAATAGTTGAACTGAGTAGTATGCTATTAACCGAGGCGCTGAATGAGTTGTTAGAAAAACATCATAAACAGTATTAATCCGATAAATCCTGTAAGAAACCCTAACCACACCTGTCTCGGGTTATGGTAATTAAGCTTTAATCTTGAAGATAGTATCAATCCTCCTGCAATAACGACTGAAATCAGATAATACACCAGTGGTGCGTACATTTTAAAAGAAAGTATCAATACAACTGCTAAAAGGGCGCCTGCACCTACTGAATGAAGCGATATCTTCCACCAGAAGTTGATCACAGTCACTAAGAGAGAGAGAAAAGAGGCAGCAAAAATAAATGATTTCAGAAAGCCCGGAATCGGGAATCTGAAGATGATGAATGAAGTAGAACAATAGAGTAAGGTGATTATGACAAGCGGTACAATTCTTTCTTTTCTGTTATCGATGGTCCATGAACTGATTATATTCCTGTGAATAAAAAACGGCATTAGCGACAATGGCAATAAAACATTATTTATCAATATAATAAGCAATAATAATCTCTTAACTGTAAAAGGCAGGAACCCAAACAGTGTCGGTGCAGAAAAAATTATTGCCATCCCATAAACAGGCATGAGCAACGGATGAAAGATTATAGATACTATTTTAGCCAGTGTATCGAAGAAATCTTTTGGTTGGTCGGTTGTCATTATATCTCCCTCCTCAGCCTTGCAACTGGAATATTAAGTTGTTCACGGTATTTTGCAACAGTGCGTCGTGCTATCTGATACCCTTTTTCCTGAAGTATTTCCGTAAGTCTCTCATCTGTTAATGGTTTGCGCTTTTGTTCATTCTCAATACAATCCTGCAGAATTCTTTTAATCTCTCTTGTTGAAACTTCTTCACCGCTATCTTTCTGAAGTCCTTCCGAAAAGAAAAACTTTAACGGAAATATTCCAAAGTGAGTCTGGATGAATTTACTGTTGGCTACCCTAGAAACTGTTGAAATATCGAGTCCTGTCATTTCAGCAACATCTTTGAGGATCATCGGTTTTAATTTTGTTTCGTCACCGTCAATGAAATATTCCTGCTGATATTCAAGAATTGCATTCATTGTAAGAAGAAGAGTGTTTTGCCGTTGCTTTATTGCATCAATGAACCACCTGGCAGAATCGATTTTCTGTTTAACGAACATAACAGCATCTTTCATCTCTTTTTTCTGGCTCTTATCCTTGCTGTATGAATGAAGCATTTCGCTGTAGGCACTGCTTAACCTTAATTCCGGAAGGTTTCGTGAATTAAGATGCAGGTCGAAACCATCCTCCGAAAGTTCCAGGATAAAATCAGGAATTATTGGCTGGGATGTTTTACTAAACGGATCGCTGTAAACGCCACCCGGTTTTGGATTTAGTTTCAGCACCTCATCAATAGCTGCTTTAAGCTCATTTTCTGTAATATCCAGTTTTGTAATAATTTTATCATAATGCCTTTTAGTGAATTCTTCAAAATACGAGTCAAGGATTGTATACGCAAGATTCATTGAAGGTTGCGTTTTATCCCGTTTCTCAATCTGAAGCAAAAGACATTCCCTTAGCGATCTGGCACCAACACCAGACGGTTCAAGATCCTGAATTATTTTAAGTACTTCTTCAAGTTCACTTTCCGATGTTTCAACATTCTGAAGGAAAGCAAGATCATCAACAATGTTAATCAGTTCTCTTCTCAGATATCCATCTTCATCGATGTTTCCTATAATATATTCTCCAAGGATTTTCTGTTTATCGGTAAGTTCCCTGAGACTGAGTTGCGATTCGAGATGTTCATGAAATGAAAATCCTACTGAAAATGGAATCTCAGTTCTTTTTTCTTCGTCTTTACTGTAGTTTTTTGCCTGAAGACGATAATCAGGAATATCGTCCTCTTCTATATAATCATCGAGAGTGAATTCCTCCTGGTCCGTATTTGCCTCCTCGAATTCTTCTTCCTCTTCGGCTTCTGTACGAATATCCTCTTCCTCCTGCCCCTCTTCCAGAGCCGGGTTTTCTTCAAGTTCTTTTTTTATCCGCTGCTCAATCTGCAAAGTAGGAACCTCTAGCAGCTTTATCATCTGTATCTGCTGTGGTGAAAGCTTCTGAAGCAATTTCTGTTGTAACCTTTGCTTTAACATCTTTTTTTCATCAACCAAAATATGCCGGATTGGGCGTTTCTAAAATTCAGCGTTCTTTGGAGTTCTGGGAAATGGTATAACATCGCGTATATTAGACATTCCTGTGACAAACAATATCAACCTCTCAAAACCAAGACCAAATCCGCTGTGCGGTGCCGTCCCGAATTTTCTTGTATCCAAATACCACCAGAGATCCTTCTGTGGCAGTTTCAACTCATTAATACGGTAAAGCAACCTGTCATATTGTTCTTCTCTCTGTGATCCGCCAATTATTTCACCGATTCCCGGGAACAAAACGTCCATGGCTCTTACAGTTTTGCCATCGTCGTTCTGCTTCATATAAAAAGCTTTGATTTCTTTCGGATAATCTGTAAGGATAACAGGCCTTTTAAAGTGCTCTTCAACAAGATATCGTTCATGTTCAGCCTGCAGGTCACGACCCCAGCCAACCTGATATTCCCATTTTTTACCTGAAGCAGTGAGTATTGTTACAGCTTCAGAATAAGTTATTCTTACAAATTCATTTTCGAGAACAAATTTAAGTCTTTCAAGAAGAGCATTATCAATCATATTATTGAGGAACTCAAGATCTTCGCGGCAGTTATCAAGCGCGTATCTGATAAGGAATTTTACAAAATCTTCTGCCAGATCCATATTATCGGTAAGGTCGTAGAATGCCATTTCCGGTTCTATCATCCAGAACTCTGCAAGATGCCGGGGTGTGTTTGAGTTTTCAGCCCTGAAAGTTGGCCCGAAGGTATAGATATCGCCAAGTGCAAGAGCTCCAAGTTCTCCTTCAAGCTGTCCGGAAACAGTTAGATTTGTCTCCTTTCCAAAGAAATCGTTCCTGAAATCTACAGAGCCGTCATCATTCCGGGGCATATTTTTCAGGTCCAAGGTTGTAACATGGAACATCTCCCCTGCACCTTCACAATCGCTTCCCGTTATAATAGGTGTATGAAGGTAGAAGAATCCTTTATCATTAAAATACTTATGAATGGCAAAAGCCATAGCGTGCCTGATTCTGAAGACTGCACCGAAAGTATTTGTTCTGAACCGGAGGTGAGCATTTTCCCTGAGGAATTCCATTGAATGTCCTTTCTTCTGAAGGGGGTATGTTTCGGCATCGCTTTTTCCATAAAGTTCAATCGTTGCGGCATTTATTTCGACGCTCTGACCTTGTCCCTGCGATTCAACCAGCTTCCCGGTTACAGCTATGCAGGCACCCGTAGAGATATTTTTAAGAAGGTTCTCATCAAATGATGATGCATTTGCAACCACCTGTATATTATTGATTGTCGAACCGTCATTCAGTGCAATGAAGACAATACTTTTATTTCCCCTTTTTGTTCTGACCCATCCTTTCACCAGCACATCTGATCCTGACAATGTTGAGGACAGCAACTCTTTTATCTTAGTTCTTTTCATTATTATAAGTTAAAATCATAAAAATTGTAGCGCAAAAATAATAAAATGTTAGCCGCTAAGTTCCATTAATTCATCATTATTTTGAATTATTAAATTCCGGACTCTCATTTCATTACCCATTGAAGACTTGCTTTTGTGCATTCCCGTCTCTTTTCAATTTATTTGACCAGAAATAATAATAAATACCCTATAACGGGAGTTAATTACAGAAATCCGTTCCGATAATTAAAAGAAGGTTGAATTAGAATATTCGAATAAAGTCGCTTGAAAATCAATAATTTTTTCTTGGATTATTTAAAGAAAAAGAGTACAATAACTTATTGATTTGAAAATTGGTAAAATCTGAATAACTTTGAATATAAAAATTGATAACTTTCAAAAGCAATGGAAGAACATAAAAAACTTATAGTAGTGCCATGGGATTTCACTCATGTTGCCGCTCATGCACTGGCTCATGCAGCTAAAATAAGTCGTATGGTGGGGAACGACATATGTCTTCTGCATATTGTCGAAAGTGGCATCAGTCCAAAGATTGAGGCAGAAAAGAAAGCCCACTTACAACGGTTGACTGAAGAAAACAGTAAAAAATATAATGTCCCTATTTCTTATAGTGTTTCAAAGGGAAGTATATTTTCAGCTATTGCTGAATTTGCTCATGATAAAGACGCCAGCCTTGTTGTAATGGGCACTCACGGAATGAAGGGCATGCAAAAACTTACAGGAAGCTGGGCATTAAAGGTTATCGTTAAATCAAAAATCCCTTTTATTGTTGTTCAGGATCCTCCGGTTGACCAGGAGAGGTATCATAATATTGTCTTTCCGGTTGATTTCAGGGGTGAGAATAAGGAGAAAATCAAGATGGCCATTTTTATGGGTAAATATTTTGAATCAAAGATTCATATGCTTGTCGTTACAAATACCGATAAAAATCTGCTAAAAAAGACAAACATAAATGTAAATTTTGCTGCTAAATATTTAATACAAAATAACATAGAGTACGAGATCCACGAAGTTCCAAAAGGAAACTTTGCCCAACAGACATTAGATTTTGCACAGAAAATTAATGCCGATCTGATTCTGATTGTTACAACCAAGAATATAACTTTTGCTGACTATGTTGTAGGAGCATCAGAACAATATATTATTGCCAACAGTTCCAAGATACCTGTATGCTGCGTAAATCCAAAGGCATCCTTTGCCAAGCTTGGACAATTTATGGGTGGCTGGGGCGATTAGATAATGCGAAAGCAATAAGAGGCTTATGTCAATTGCAGTTCAGGGTGTTACAAAATTTTATGGCGAACAGATAGCTCTGGATAATGTTTCTTTCCAGGTAAAGACAGGTGAAATCGTGGGGTTTCTGGGGCCGAACGGAGCCGGGAAATCAACAATGATGAAAATTATTACCGGCTTTATCCCTGCATCATCAGGAAAAGTGTATGTTAATGATCTTGAGGTCGGGACAAATAATCTTGAAGTTAAAAAACAAATAGGCTATCTGCCTGAAAACAACCCTTTGTATCCTGAAATGTATGTGAGGGAATATCTGGGATTTGTGGCTTCTGTATATAATATCGAATTATCAAAGAAAAAGCAGATTGATAATATAATAGAGGTAACAGGACTGATCCCCGAGCAGAAAAAAAAGATCGGTTCGCTCTCAAAAGGATACAGACAAAGAGTCGGTCTTGCTCAGGCACTGATTCATAACCCGGGTGTACTTATTCTCGATGAAGCTACCACAGGTCTCGACCCGAACCAGATCGTTGAGATACGGAATCTCATCAGGGAGGCCGGGAAGGAAAAGACGGTGATGATTTCGACACACATCATGCAGGAGGTTGAGGCAATATGCGACAGGGTAATAATTATCGATAATGGTGTAATTGTTGCCAATGAAGAAAAAAGTAAAATCTATTCCATTATTAAACGTACTAACCAAATAATCGAGGTTGAATTCGATAAAGAAATAACAGAGTTGTCACTGTCCGGAATTGATAACGTAAGCACTGCAAAACAAGTTAAGAACAATATCTGGATCATTGAAGCTGCATGTGATGAAGATATTCGTCCATCTATATTCAAATATGCAGTAGATAATAACCTCACGGTTCTTTCACTTCAGAAGCAGGATAGCAATCTTGAAGAGGTTTTCAGAATCTTGACAAATGGATTATGATTTTGTTTTTATGAATATTTTTATTTGCTTTGTACTTTAATAATTTGGTGGAAAGATTTGTGCTGATTGCAACCACAGGAAAAAATGCTAAACCGCGGATAATTCGCTTTTCCCAATCAACCAAATTTCCCATCTGTTGTTTAATAATAAACTAATAATAGTATTATGGGTTATTTATTTACTTCCGAATCAGTTTCAGAAGGCCACCCCGATAAGGTAGCCGATCAGATTTCAGATGCTTTGCTTGATGAATTCCTTCGTTGGGATCCTGAATCAAAGGTTGCCTGCGAGACTTTTGTAACCACAGGGCTTGTTGTTTGCGGCGGTGAAGTACGTACCGAAGGATGGGTAGATGTACAGGAGACTGCACGCAAGGTAATACGGAAGATCGGTTATACAAAAGCTGAATATCGGTTCGATTGCGATTCGTGTGGTGTTATTTCAACCATACATGAACAATCGAGCGATATAAACCAGGGTGTTGTTCGTGATAAGCCTGAAGAGCAGGGAGCTGGCGATCAGGGAATGATGTTCGGATATGCCTGCCGTGAAATGGATAATCTCATGCCTCTCAGCATAGAACTGGCTCATATTCTTCTTCAGGAACTTGCCGCCATAAGGCATGAAGGTAAACAGATGAAATACCTCAGGCCTGATGCCAAATCGCAGGTAACTGTTGAATATGATGACAATAATAAACCTGTCCGTATTGACACAATTGTAATCAGTACTCAGCATGATGAATTTGTTCTGCCTAAAGACAAATCGCACAAAGCTGAACTTGAAGCAGAAAAAACAATGCAAAAGAAGATCAGTAACGATCTTCAAAGAATCCTCATCCCAAGGGTTAAGAAAACACTTCCTTTAAGAATTCAGAAGTTATTTAACAGCGATTTTAAGCTGCTGGTCAATCCCACAGGGAAATTCGTAATAGGGGGACCTCATGGCGATACAGGACTTACGGGACGAAAAATCATTGTCGACACTTATGGTGGACACGGTGCTCACGGAGGAGGTGCATTTTCAGGCAAGGATTCTTCAAAAGTCGACAGGTCTGCTGCGTATGCTGCCCGCCATATTGCCAAGAACCTCGTTGCAGCCGGCGTCTGCGATCAGGCACTGATTCAGGTTGCTTATGCAATTGGTGTTGCCCAACCCGTTGGTTTATATATTAATACTTATGGAACAGCTAAAGTGAAAGACGGTAAAGGCAAATTGCTCTCCGACGGTGATATTGCATTAAAGATCAATAAACTTTTTGATATGCGTCCCTATTCCATCGTTCAGCGATTCGGATTGAAGAACCCGGTATTCCTGCCGGCTGCTTCATACGGACATTTTGGCCGTGATTATGCCGTCAGAAATGTTGAAGTATATTATGAGGTTCCCGGCAGCAAACCAAAAGTTGTGAATGGTAACGGCAAAAAAGTTTATCTTAAAAAAGTTGAATTCTTTGCCTGGGAAAAACTGGATTATGTTGATAAGATAAAGAAGGCGTTTAAAATATAAAAACGACGCAAGACTCACGACTTAGGACATACGGCATTACTTTAGGATAAATCTGATTCCCCTTGCATTTACGTCGTGTATCGTGTGTCGTGCGTCTGAGTTAAAACGAGGCCTTTACAATTCTCGCGATATTATCAGATCTCCCCAGAGTATAATAATGAATACCAGGGACACCAAGTTTTATTAAATCTCTGGATTGTGCTACAGCCCACTCTATTCCAGCCTCTCTAGCCTCACCGTCATTTTTGCATTTCAGTACTGCAGAAAACAGATCATTAGGCAGTTCTATGTGAAATGTCTGAGGAAGTAATTTTATATCATTCATTGCCGAGATGGGTTTAATACCTGGTATAATCGGAACGGTTATCCCTATCTTTCTGCATTCATCCCTGAATCTGCAGAATTTATTATTATCAAAAAACATCTGCGTCACAACATAACTTGCTCCAGCATCGACTTTTCGTTTCAGATTCTCCATATCCACCTGTCTGTTCGCCGCTTCAAAATGTTTCTCGGGATAACCCGCCACTCCTATGCAAAAATTTGTTGTATCCGGATTTTCAAGAGTATCCTCAAGATATTTACCTCTGTTCATATCAGCAATCTGCTGTACAAGTTCAAATGTATGTGTATGCCCGTTTTTCTCCGGGATAAATGTCCGGCTTCCTTTTTGTGGATCTCCTCTCAATGCAAGGACATCATCAATACCCAGGAACCGCATCTCAATAAGTACATTTTCTGTCTCCTCTTTGGTAAATCCACCACAAAGAATATGAGGAACAACGGGAATGTTGTATTTATATTTTACAGCTGCTGCAAGAGCGATTGTTCCCGGACGCAAACGAACCACCCTCTTCTCAAGAAGACCGTCGGGCCTTTCCCTGAACAGAGTTTCATTACGGTGAGAAGTGAAGTTTATATAAGCCGGTGCATACTCAATAAGCCTGTCAATGGCTGCATAAGCCCGTTCAATGCTGTGCCCTTTAAGTGGCGGCAGTAATTCAAAAGTGAACAAGGGCCCTTTTGCGTTTTTAATTTTATCTATTACGCTCATTTTTTCAAAATCATAAATTAGGAGCGAGCCATCTGGCCGCTTCATCAATAGTCATATTTTTCCGTAAAGCATAATCTTTCAACTGGTCATTCCCAATTTTCCCAACATTAAAATAGATTGATCCCGGATGTGAAAAGATGTAGCCGCTGACTGATGCGGGTGGCACCATAGCAAAGTTTTCAGTGAGTCCGGCACCTATCGTTTTTTCAGC
This sequence comes from uncultured Bacteroidales bacterium, assembly GCA_963838215.1. GTDB lineage: Bacteria > Bacteroidota > Bacteroidia > Bacteroidales > VadinHA17 > LD21. The sequence continues at coordinate 1,770,251 of CAWIQG010000003.1, forward strand.
TCCGAGAAGATCAAAGATAACCCGTTTTTCGGTATGGTCAGGACAGGCAGGATAACCCGGTGCCGGTCTTATCCCCTTATATTTAAGTTTAAGCAACTCTTCAATTGAAAGATTTTCCTGAATTGCATAACCCCAGTAATCCTTACGGATCTTTTCATGAAGCCATTCGGCAGCAGCTTCAGCCAGCCTGTCACTAAGTATCCTGATCATTATTGTGGCATAATCATCTTCTTTGTATCGGCCCATTGCCTCATTATCAAGAGCTGCAGTGACGACAAAAAGGCCGATATTATCAATTAACCCGGTATTCTCAGGGGCAATATAATCTGAAAGGGAGAGATTGGGGACCCCTTTTTCTTTTTTCTCCTGATTCCTTAAAAACCTGAATACTGATTTTATTTCCTTTTTGTTTCTATCAGAAAAAACTTTTACATCATCTCCATCAGAAACCGCAGGGAATAAGCCGAATACTGCCTTTGCCGTCAGAAGCTTCTGGTCAATGATTTTCTTCAGATACATCAGAGCATCATCAAATAATTTCTTTGCTTCATTTCCTTTTACAGGATCGCTGAAAATTGAAGGGTATTTGCCCGATAATTTCCACGCAAAGAAAAAGAAGGTCCAGTCAATATACTCTGAAAGCTCATTCAGATCTATCTCATTAGAAACATGATGCCCGGGTTTTAATGGTTCAGATAGCTTTAAAGAGTGCCAGTCGGTAACATATTTATTCTTTCTTGCTTCACTTAATAAAAGAAGGTCCTTTTCAGCCTGGCGGGAACTATGGTCATCCCTCATCTTTTTATACTTATCCCTTATTGCGGATACGTAACTGCTGTTATCTTTCCGGAGCAGAGCGGATAGAACTCCTGCTGCTTTTGATGCATCCTTAACATGCACCACAGTATTTGAATATGCCGGTGCAATCTTTACTGCAGCATGTATCTCCGAAGTTGTTGCTCCTCCTATAAGGAGAGGAATGGTCAGTTTTCTGCGTTCCATCTCAGCAGCAACATGAACCATCTCCTCAAGCGAAGGTGTTATTAATCCGCTTAAACCTATGAAATCGACTTTTTCTCTTATAGCAGTATCAATAATTTTTTCAGCCGGAACCATGACCCCAAGATCAATAATCTCATAGTTATTGCATGACAAAACAACCCCAACAATATTCTTTCCGATATCATGAACATCTCCCTTTACAGTTGCGAGAAGGATCCTTCCTGCAATTTTTTTCTCCTCTCCTTCGCTCTCTTTTTCTATATATGGCGCAAGCTTCGACACAGCTTTTTTCATTACTCTTGCACTCTTTACTACTTGCGGAAGGAACATTTTTCCTGATCCGAAAAGATCTCCCACTTCGTTCATCCCTCCCATAAGCGGACCTTCAATCAATTCAATTGATCGGCTAAAAAGTGAACGTGCCTCTTCTATATCCTTCTCTATGAATTCATCCAGTCCCCTGATAAGAGAATGCTTAATCCGTTCAATGACCGGAAGAAGTCGCCATGCATCTTTTTTTTCCTCTTTCTTCCCTTCATTTTTCAAACCCTCGGCAAATTTCACAAGCCTTTCAGTAGCATCTTTTCTGCGATTCAGTATCACATCTTCTGTAAGCTGAAGAAGGTCAGGCTGAATTTCGCTGTAAACCTGCAACATCCCTGGATTGACAATGCCCATGTCAAGTCCGGTATTTATGGCATGGAAAAGGAATACCGAGTGCATCGCTTCTCGAACCTTATCTGTTCCGCGGAATGAGAATGAAAGGTTGCTTATTCCTCCGCTCACTTTTGAATATGGAAGATTTTGCTTGATCCATTCTGTAGCCTTTATAAAATTAACAGCATAATTATTGTGCTCTTCTATACCGGTTGCAACAGCCAGTACATTAGGATCGAATATTATATCTTCAGGCGGAAAACCAAGGTTGTCTACCAGAAGCCTGTATGAACGTTCAGCGACATTGATTCTTTTTTCAAAAGTGTCGGCCTGTCCATTTTCATCAAATAACATTACGACAGCAGCAGCTCCGTATTTCCTGATTTTATGGGCACGTTCCAGAAAGATCTTTTCACCTTCTTTCAGACTTATTGAATTTACCACCGATTTCCCCTGTATGCATTTTAATGCCGATTCAATAACGTTCCATCGCGAAGAATCTATCATCAGCGGCAGCTTTGAGATATCGGGTTCTGCCATAATCAAACTTACAAATCTGACCATAGCTTTTTCCGAATCAAGCATAGCCTCATCCATGCAGATGTCAATTACCTGTGCCCCTCCTTCAACCTGATTTCTTGCAATGGCAAGAGCCTCATCATATTTTTCTTCCCTGATAAGTCTTGCAAACTTAATGGACCCTGATACATTGGTACGTTCACCGATATTTACAAAGTTGGTTTCAGGTGTTATTGTCAGTACCTCGAGTCCGCTGAGCCTTGTATATTTTTTAATATCTGGCCTGATCCTTGGTCTGTACTGCTTTGATGCTTCGGCAATTTTTTTTATGTGAAGAGGTGTTGTACCACAGCAACCTCCTATTATGTTTACCCAGCCTTCTTTCATATAATCTGCTGCAACTGAAGCCATAAAATCAGCAGACTGATCATATTCACCAAACTGGTTAGGCAGGCCGGCATTAGGATGAGCTGAAACATAGAATTGCGACTTCAACGATAATTCCTCAACAAATGGCCGCAATTGTTCTGCTCCGAGAGCACAGTTAAGCCCTATGCTGAAGAGAGGAAAATGTGAAACAGAAACTATGAATGCTTCGAGTGTCTGACCGGTTAATGTCCTGCCGCTGGCATCAGTAATTGTGCCCGAAACCATTACCGGTAACTTTATCCTTTTTTCCTCAAAAACAGTATCTATTGCAAAAAGAGCTGCCTTGCAGTTCAGGACATCAAATATTGTTTCAACCATTAAAATATGGACACCTCCGTCAATAAGCCCCCTTGCCTGTTCGGAATATGCTTCAACAAGCTGATCGAAGGTGATAGCTCTTGATCCGGGATCGTTGACATCTGACGACATGGAAGCGGTCCGGTTAGTTGGCCCGAGAGTGCCAACAATAAAATGATCTTCCGGTTCAGAGGAGTTTTCATATTTCTTAATTGCTTCAGCAGCAAGCCTGGCCGACTGATAATTCATATTATAAGTCTGGCTCTCCATACCATAATCTGACAGGGATATCATGTTGGCATTAAAGGTGTTTGTTGTAATAATATCTGCCCCTGCTTCGAGATATCCCTCATGAATTTCTTTTATGATCTCAGGTCTGGTCAGAGATAACAGATCGTTATTCCCCTTCTGCAGCTTCGTATGATCCTTAAACTTCTCTCCACGAAAATCGCTTTCCTGAAGCTTGTATTTCTGGATCATGGTCCCCATTGCACCATCGAGGATTAGAATTTTTTGTTGGATAATATGTTCCAGAGAATGTTTCATTATTTTATCCCTTTTCGTCCTGTGTTCACTATAAAAACATTCAGACCACTAAGTTGTTCCTTCAATGTGTAAAGTCTTTCAAGATTTACCACTCCGATCACATACTTATAAAATTTCCCGCTAAAGTATTCCGACACTTCCTCAAATCCAAATAATTCCCTGTCCTTTTCATCTTTATACCTTAAGTATATCTCCAGTTTGTGATTGCGGGTGTATTTTGAGACCGTTCCCTGCTGATACTTTTTATATTCATATCTGTAACCGTACGAGTTTGCTGAGATATCCGAAAGCACGGCACTACCGGTTGCATGACCCCCTGCTCCTTTACCACTGAAGAATTGTTTATCGGCGAATGCAGCCTCCGTAATCACACCATTATATTCATTATCTACGTTATAGAGATATTTGTCAGAAGAGATAAACCTGGGAAGGACAAAACTTGTTATTGTATTCTCATTTGTCTTGCCTACATAAGGTACAAGTTTGATCTTAAGTCCCTTCTCCTTTGCATATTGTATATCAAATTTTGATATTGTACTGATACCATAATGGAAGACTTCTTCAGGTTCAAGAAAGAGGCCGTAAGCATGGCCCGTGATTATGCACAGCTTATACTTTGCATCCCAGCCTTCAACATCGAGGGTCGGATCTGATTCTGTAAAACCTTTTTCCTGGGCTTCTTTTAAAGCCTCTTCATAAGGAATCCCTGAGTTATGCATTTTAGTCAGAATATAATTTGTTGTGCCGTTCAGGATACCCCGCAATGAGTAAAGCAGCTCATTGTCATAATATTCCTCAAGATTCCTGATTATGGGTATGCTTGCTCCTGCAGAAGCTTCATAAAGAAGAGATACCTTGTACTTAGCCTGCATTTCCACGAGCTCCTTAAAATGTTTTGCAACCATCATCTTGTTGGCAGTTACAACATTTTTCCCGCTTTTCATCGCTGTGGTCACAATGTTGAATGCTTCATCGGCATCATCAATTAGCTCAACAACTAGGTTAATAGAGGGATCATTCAGGATATCATTCTTATCGAAAGTGAAATTCGACATCGGGATCCTTCTCTTTTTTGTGCGATCCTTAACGCATATTTTAACAATATCGGCTTTAAAACCTTTGCTGCTGTTCAGTACATCGTGAAGGCCCTGACCAACACATCCATAACCGAATAATCCTATTTTTAATTTTTCTCTTGTCATTTCAATTTAGTTTAACGAGATGTCCTTCCCCAGAATTTTCTGACTGCTTCAGTTACCAATTCTGATTCTATCAGGAATCCATCATGTCCGTAAAATGAATCAATTTCAATATAGTCTGCATCCGGGACGTTTGCTGCAACATACTTCTGCTCCGTTACCGGAAAGAGAATATCTGAAGCAATACCTATGCAGAGAGTTTTAGCTTTTATTCTGGCAAGTGCTTTGGCTGTTCCTCCTCTTCCTCTACCTGTGTTGTGGGTGTCGGAGAGACAAACAAGGCAGTAATAAGAGTAGGGATTGAACCTTTTGACAAGTTTATCACCCTGGTAAGCCTGGTAAGATGAAGCTTTGAAAGACGAAAGCTTATCATCGTCATCCTCAGCCTGCGTCTTATTATAAGCAGCAGGATTCCGGTAACTAAGCAGAGCGATTGATCTTGCGGCTTTTAAACCTTTCTTCCCTCCGTCAGGATGGTTTTCTGCAAAACTAATATCAGCCTCAATAGCCATTCTTTGCGATTCGCTGAAAGCAATTGCCCAGGGGGATTGTTTTGTACTTGATGCAACAAATACCAGCCTTCTTACGATTTCGGGATACATGATACAGTATTCCAGTGATTGAAATCCGCCGATCGAGGCACCTATAATAGTATGTATATTCTTAATATTCAAATGCTTTCTGAGTATTTCATGAACATTGACAAGATCCCTTATGGTTATCAGTGGAAAATCCTTCAGCCATGGTTTTCCTGTAGCCGGATTTTCTGAAGCCGGACCTGTAGTTCCATAGCATGAACCAAGTACATTTGCACATACTATAAAGTATTTCTCAGGATCAAAAAGCAATCCTTTCCCTACCATGCCCGGCCACCACGACTCTACATCGGAGTTCGCAGTAAGGGCATGGCATACCCAGATAACATTATCACATGCATCATTTAACTTTCCCCAGGTATTATATGCTATTTCCAGCGCCGGCAAGATTGCTCCTGTTTCTGTTTTGAAAGGTTTATTATATTTCAGTTTATCCATTATAAAACGTGCTTGAATGCCTGTTCGAAATCATAAATTATATCATCGATATGTTCAATACCAACTGAAACCCTGAAGAGGCCAGTTTCTATGCCTACAGCAGTCTGTTCCGCCAAAGAAAGCTGAGAGTGAGTTGTTGCTGAAGGTTGAATAATTAGTGTTTTTGCGTCTCCAACGTTTGCAAGATGGCTCACTAATTCAAAATGCTCCACCAACTTTACCGCTCTTGATTTTTTTGCTTTCAGAACAAAGCTAAGAACCCCTCCGGCTCCTTTGGGAAGATATTTTTTTGCCAGTTCATGGTATGGATTTCCAGGAAGTCCGGGATAATTTACTTTCTCAACTCCCGGATGAGCGTTTAGCCATTTTGCAAGGGCTAAGGTATTCTGAACATGCCGTTCCATTCTAAGCGAAAGGGTCTCAAGTCCCTGCAAAAGAAGAAAAGAGTTGAAAGGGCTTATAGCAGGACCAAGATCCCTTAATCCTTCAACACGTGCTTTTACTATGAATGCAATATTTCCTGCAGATGAAGTCTGTGAGAATATTTCACCGAAAATTTTTCCGTGATAACCCTCTGCCGGTTCAGTAAAAACCGGGAAATTACCATTATTCCAGTTAAAATTTCCTGCATCGGTAATTACCCCTCCGATACTTGTTCCATGACCGCCTATCCATTTGGTCGCCGATTCAACAACAATATTGGCGCCATGTTCAATCGGGCGACATAGATAGCCACATGCGCCAAAAGTATTATCCACAACAAGTGGCAACCGATGTTTGACAGCGAGTTTAGAAATTGCTTTAAAATCAGGAATATTGAATCCGGGATTCCCAATAGTTTCGACATAAATGGCTTTGGTTTTGCCATCAATCAGTTTTTCAAAGGAATCCGGAGCAAGATCTTTTGCAAACCTGGCTTCAATACCGAAGTTAGCAAATGTAACCTTAAACTGGTTATGGCTCCCTCCATATAGAAAAGGTGATGTTATAAAATTTTCTCCTTTCCTCATTATTGTTGTCAAAGCTATGAATTGAGCCGCATGTCCCGAAGAGACTGCCAGAGATGCAATTCCTCCTTCGAGGGCAGCCACCCGTTTTTCGAAAACATCTGTTGTGGGATTATTAATTCGTGTATAAATATTACCCCATTCAGCAAGGTCGAAAAGATCTGCAGCATGTTTTGCATTTTTAAATACGTATGAAGATGTCTGGTAAAGAGGCACTGCTCTCGATAATGTATCTTTATCGGGTTGATGACCTGCATGTACCTGTAATGTTTCAAATTTTATGTTTATGTTTCCCATTTTAATAATATTAAAGATTTTACAAAATACCGGAAGCACAGATATAACTATCTCCTCATGATCTCCGGTTGTTAACTTAAAATTTCTGATTACAAACCAAAACTTTTACCGGCACATGCACATAGGCATGAGCGGCATGATAAAGTTGTTGTGTGTAAGATGAATCGAATTCATTGTTTTCGTGTTAAATTTTTATCATCTCCCGGCTTTCCGGGATTAGGTTTTGGCACCGTTCTCCTGAACTGCAGGATTGGTTGCCAGGGTTTCGCAGAGCCTAATCTCTTCACCCTTCTTAATAAAAACCAAACACTCTTTTAAAGGAAGGAATATTTGATTTGTGGGGTCAAAGATAAAAATGATTTTTAGAAATACAAAATTTAAATTGTTCATTTCTTTTGTTCGTCCAAAAGAAATGAACCAAAGAAAAGGGCGCCGGAAATGCCAACTTCATCCAAAACGGGCGCCTGCTACACTGGCCCTAATGGCGCTACCGTTTTGTCTGAAGTTCGCACCATTTCCGGGTTGCCATCGCGCCTTCAAATATTGAATCTCATTTAACCATTATTCTTTGATTTTAAATGCCATCAGATTTTTTTTGGAAAAAGATTAGCATTTTGGAGGCTGCGAAGCGAAGGCATAAAGTAAGCATTACTGTTTGAGGCGGACGAAGGACGACGAGTTGTAATGCGCGGGCAGCCGAGAAAATGTTAATCCCAAAAAAAATCTGAGGCCGCCCTTTTTTGGTTCGTTTTTTGGGCGAGCAAAAAATGAACAAAACAAATTTCAAGACAAAGAAAGTAACAATAAGCTGAGCCCCGATTAAGAAAAATTTACCTTACTTTTGTCTAGTTTAACAATAATATAATGCAGAACAACTTAACTATCTACAACAGCCTGTCAAAGAAGAAAGAACTTTTTGAACCGCTTCATCCACCATTTGTCGGTATGTATGTTTGCGGACCAACAGTTTATGGTGACGCACATCTTGGTCACTCAAGGCCGGCTATAACTTTTGACTTGTTATTTAGGTATCTTAAACATCTTAAATACAAAGTAAGATATGTACGAAACATAACAGATGTAGGTCATCTTGAGAACGATGCTGATACGGGAGAGGATAAAATAGAAAAAAAAGCTCGTCTGGAAGAGAAGGAACCTATGGAGATTGCTCAATTCTATATTAATAGGTACCGCATTAATATGAATAAGCTTGGAGTACTGCCTCCAACAATAGAGCCTCTTGCATCTGGTCACATTTTAGAACAAGCCAAATTAATCACTCTTCTTCATAAAAAAGGGTTTGCATATAAAGCAAAATCTGGATCGTACTATTTTAACTTAAATGAACATCAAAAGAAGTATAACTCTTATGGTAGGTTATCGGGTCGGAATTTGGACGAATTATATTCTAATACAAGGATATTGGAAGGACAAGATGAAAAAGAAAATTCTTTTGATTTTGCCCTATGGAAAATCGCGGACAAAAATCATCTTATGAGGTGGGATCCTTTTCCCTATAAAAATGGGTACCCCGGTTGGCATTTAGAATGTACTGCGATGAGTACGAAATATCTGGGAAGGAAATTCGATATTCATGGAGGAGGACTTGATCTTCTTTTTCCTCATCACGAATGTGAGATGGCTCAATCACTTGCTGCCTATGGAGAAGATCAGGTTAAATATTGGATGCATAATAATATGATCACTATCAATGGACAAAAAATGGGTAAATCACTAGGTAATTTTATAACCCTGGAACAACTATTTGAAGGGAGTCATCATCTCCTCGATAAAGCTTACAGTCCAATGACTATTAGGTTCTTCATATTACAATCTCATTACAGAAGTTTGGTTGATTTTTCAAACGAATCACTTCAGGCAGCAGAAATAAGTTTATCAAAAATCTTGAAGGCAATAGAAATACTTAACAGACTGAAACCTTCGAATGTATCGACTTTTGATATAAAAGCCCTCAATAAGAAATGTTACGAAGCGCTTGATGATGATTTGAATACTCCGGTTCTCTTGTCATGTTTGTACGAGGCGGTGAAATATATTAATTCAGTAAATGAAGGATTAGAAAAACTTTGTGAAACTGATATTGCTTCTCTTAAATCTCTTATGAATATATTCGTTTTTGAAATCCTTGGGCTGGAAAATGAAAAGGATATTAGTAATGATGCTCCTTTCATCAAAAGCCTTATAGACGCTAGTATAAACATTAGAAATATCATTAAGCTTAATAAAGATTGGAGTACTTCCGATAGAATTCGCGAAGAGCTTAATAAAATTGGTATCATTATCAAAGATAGAAAGAACGAAGTGGATTGGGAGATAGAATGATGTAAGCTTCTTGCAGGTAGTGAATCGAACGCTCTATCATGCACGCATGGGGTGCTGAATTGAGGTTAGTTGTGGATGATTTAACCCCCCTATAATCCCCCGGAGGGGGATGACAGATATTAAGGGAATTACGGATGATGGGTTATTACGGAAACAGGGAATTAGTTAGAAGAGCCAGGGTATTAAGAAATAATATGACCAGGACAGAAATAATTCTTTGGTCCAGGTTGAGATCAAAAAAGATTAATGGTTACAAATTCAGACGACAACAGCCACTTCTTAATTATATCGTAGATTTTTATTGCAACGATCTTAAGTTAATTATTGAAGTTGATGGAGAAATTCATTCCTTTTCAGAAGAAACAAGTTACGATTCAAAACGTGACAGCATACTTAAGATCAATGGATACCATATTATCCGCCTTTCTAATTTTGAAGTCGAAACTGAAATCAATTCGGCAATTAATAAAATAATCTCATATATTTCTGAGAATTTGTCCCCCTCTCAGGGGGACCACAGTGGGTCGAACAAATGAATAACAATATAAAAAAGACATATTTGTCTCCCTTCAAGGAGCACCACATGGGGTCTTTTTATAAGTCCTCAGTTATCTTGATTGGTTCTGTTCCCTTGGGCGGCTCCAACCCGGTCCGTATTCAATCAATGACGAATACAGATACGCTCAATACCGAAGAATCTGTTGCACAATGTATCAGGATTATTGAGGCAGGGGCTGATTTTGTGAGGCTTACTGCTCAGGGAATAAAAGAGGCGGAAAACCTGGCAACTATAAAAACTAAGCTGCGGAAAGCCGGATTCAGCACTCCACTGATTGCCGATATCCATTTTAATCCTGTCGCAGCAGAGACAGCAGCGAGACTTGTGGAAAAGGTGAGGATAAATCCGGGCAACTACGCCGATAAACGAGCCTCTTTCCAAAAGAAGGAACTTTCTGAAAAGGAGTATAATGAAGAACTTGAGCGGACCCATTCAAAATTGCTTCCTCTGATAAATATCTGCAGGGAAAACAAAACTGTAATCCGTATAGGTATTAATCACGGTTCCCTCTCGGACCGGATTATGACCCGTTTCGGGAACACACCATCAGGAATGGTGTTCTCTGCAATTGAATTTATTAAAATCTTCCGGGCAGAGAACTTTAATGATCTTGTTCTTTCGATGAAATCGTCCGACCCTGCAATAATGATCGAAGCTACACGAATGCTTGTCAGAATGATGCAAAATGAAGGCTTATCATATCCTATTCATCTCGGTGTGACAGAAGCAGGCGAAGGTGAAGATGGAAGGATCAGGTCTGCCGCCGGAATCGGAGCTCTGCTTTCAGAAGGGATTGGCGATACTATAAGGGTATCATTATCTGAAGATCCTGAAAAAGAGATACCAGTCGCAAAAAAGCTGGCCGGATATTATCCAAGAGATGTATCAAAAACAAAACCAGAGAAACAGGTCAGGTTTAAATCTATATCGTCCAAACCGGAAATCCTTAATAAGATTAACGGTCCGCTGGTAATTGCGGATATGACATCATATCATAAAATCGATGCAGACAGCTATAAAGATGCCGGGTTTAGTGTGAACACAACGACCAGAGAGATAAAAAGAACTGATGGTTCGGCTGATCTGATAATAGCTTCACACTGTCCTGAAAGTATTCCTTATGATGTTTCATTAATATTACCTTATAAGATCTGGCGAGTTCACCGGAACAATGAAAGATTGTTCCCCTTTTTCTCTCCGGAAACTTTTCATGAAAGCACTTTCAGATCAGAAAAACTTAATATTCTCCTTACAAGCTCAAATTTCAATATAAAATATCTTAAAAAATCTGATCCGGCTACAACACTTGTCATTTTTACATTCGATACAGAAAGGGAGAAGTACGCTGCTGATCTTTTTCTTAATACACTTAATGAAAACAGACTGAATCCTAATGTTGTGCTCAATCCGGTCTTTCATGAAAATAATATTGAAGACCTTCAGATCAAAGCATCATCACTTCTTGGTCGATATATCATTGACAGACGAGTTTCAGGTATTTCCGTCACGAATTCAGGAGAAATTAATTTCGCAGAGTTAACGGCTCTCTCATTTTCAATACTGCAATGTACAGAGACTCGTATTACACGGACAATGTATTTGTCATGTCCCACGTGCGGACGTACGAAATTCAACCTTCAGGAGTCTGTAAGAAAGGTAAAAGAGGCGACCGGTCATCTGAAAGGACTTAAAATAGCTATTATGGGATGCATTGTTAATGGCCCTGGTGAGATGAAAGGGGCTGATTATGGATATGTGGGAGCGGCAAATGGGAAAGTACATATCTACAGGGGCACAATTCCTGTACTGAAAAATGTACCTGAAAAAGATGCTGTGAAGGAATTGCTGGTGCTGATTGAAAAAGATCAAGCCAACCTGTAATCGAGCTGCTTCTTCTGAAGATCAGCTTTTACAACCTCTATTTTAACACGGTCCCCAAGAGTGTAAGCCTTACCTGTCGAGCGTCCTTTTATACAGTAATTTTCTTCATCATATTCATAAAAATCATCGGCAAGTTCTCTTATATGTATCATTCCCTCGCACTGATTTTCGACTATCTCCACATAGATTCCCCATTCAGTAACTCCTGAGATAACACCTTCAAATATTTTTCCAGTCTTATCACTCATATACTCTACCTGTTTATATTTAACAGAGGCTCTTTCAGCTTCAGCTGCAAGCCGTTCCATCTTTGATGAGTGATCACAAAGTTTTTCGTATTTCTCCTTACTGCCCGGATTTTCTTCAGCAAGGTAAAAAGAGAGAAGCCGGTGCACCATCATATCGGGATAACGACGAATAGGTGAAGTAAAATGGGTGTAATATTTAAACGATAATCCGTAGTGGCCAATATTATCAGTTGAATAAATCGCTTTTGCCATCGACCTCAAAGCAAGTGTTTCAATAATATTCTGCTCCTTTTTCCCGGCCACGGAATGTAACAGCTTATTCATTGCTTTCGGAAGTGATGTTTTATCATCTTCAATCAGATTATAACCAAAACGTGTAATAAAATGACTGAAGTTGCTGATTTTTTCAGGATCAGGTTTATCGTGAATACGGTAAACAAAAGTTTTACCTTTCTGTTTTTTCCCGACATATTCTGCAACACTTTTATTCGCCAGGAGCATGAATTCCTCAACAAGTTGATTAGCGGTGCCCATCTCTCGGAATTTTATTCCCAGCGGTTTCCCTGTTTCATCAAGGTCAAATTTCACTTCAATCTTTTCAAAAGCAAAGGCACCTGAAGCAAATCTTTTTGTCCTGAGCTGCTGTGCAAGTTTATTGAGTACAAGTACCTGTTCCTTCATATCACCCGCTTCATTGTCAATTACCTGCTGTGCTTCATTGTAAGAGAATCTTTTATCGGAATTGATGATTGTCCTTCCAAACCACTCATTGATAACTTCCGATTTATCATTCAGTTCAAAAACAGCCGAATAGGTAAGTTTATCTTCAGAAGGATTGAGTGAGCAGATATGATTTGAAAGTCTTTCCGGAAGCATAGGAACTACCCTGTCAACAAGATAGATAGATGTTGCCCTTTGTTTTGCCTCTTCTTCCACTAGTGAGCCGGTTTTCACATAGTATGTGACATCTGCAATATGAACCCCAACTTCCCAGTTACCATTTTCAAGTTGTCTCAGCGACAAAGCATCATCAAAGTCCTGTGCATCAACCGGATCGACTGTAAATGTAGGTACATGCCTGAAGTCGCGCCGGGCTTCAATATCTTTTTCAGTGATCTCACCGGGAATCTTTTCTGCATCAGCTTCAACTTCTTCAGTAAATTGATAAGGCAGCTCAAATTCAGCAAGGATTGCATGCATCTCAGTCTCATGCAGACCCGGATAACCAAGAACGTTAATGATCTCAGCGACAGGATTTTTTGATTTTGGATCCCATTCAATAACTTTTGCAACAGCCTTCTGTCCCTGTTTTGCACCATTCAGTTTAGATGAAGGAATAAAAAGATCGAAAGGCATATTTTTATTATCGGGAATCAGAAATGCAAAATTCGGCATAATTTCAACTGTTCCTACAAATGAGGTTCTCCATCTTTCGATGATCTCCACAACTTCTCCTTCAGGTCTTGCTCCTTTTCTTTTAGCATAGAGCCACACTTTCACCTTATCGCCGTGAAGAGCAGTTTTCAGGTTTTTAGCGGTGACAAACACATCGTCCTCAAGATCGTCAGTTGAGATAAAACCATAACCCGACCGGGTCATATCCACTGTACCAGTAATATAGCCCCTGCTCATTTTTACTTTGAATTTCCCGGGATATATCTCCTGTGCTCCACCTTGTTTTGTGAGCTCCTTTAATATACCTGGTATCGTCTGCTTTTCAGAAGTATCAGTAACATTAAGACGCTTAGCGATCTGCTTATAGTTGAAACCCTGTTCGGGACTTTTGTTTAATGTCGCAAGTACTTGTCCGGTAAGTGTTTCCCTTGAGATGCCGGAACTTTGTTTCCCCTTTCCCTTCCTGCTCATAATTCAGTTTTTGCGAAGGTACGAAAAGGAACCGTTTATTTTAATACATTTGATATATAATCGGAATGTCATGGCAGGTTTGAAATCGATCCTTTCTCATTCACCTTCAATAGTTACCAGGAAAACAGGAAATGAATATGTTCTTGTTCCCATAGCAAATAATATAGCTGATATGAACAGTGTTTTTACTCTTAATGAAACAGGCGCATTTATCTGGGAACAGATTGACGGGCAAAGAACTGTCGAAATGATTATCAATGCTTTGACAAAAGAGTATGATATTGATAATGAAACAGCTAAAAATGATGTTTTTTCTTTAATTGATAATATGAGTGAATATCTTATTATCTGTTAACTATATAATTTTGTTTTAATGATTCTTTAATGCCACCAAGGCACTAAGGCTCTAAGTTACACCAAGATATGTATAAAGAAGTTTCACAGGAAGAAGATCGAATTGGCAGGGAAATTGTCAATGCAGCCTTTAATGTTCACAAGGAACTTGGACCCGGATTATTAGAAAAAGTATATGAAGTTTGCTTTTGTCATGTATTAACAAAAAAAGGCTTTGAAATAAAAAGACAACAAAATATACCTATCGTATTTGAAGGATTGGTTTTTGAGGAAGGTTTAAGACTTGATGTAATGGTCAATGATCTTGTTATATGCGAATTAAAAGCTTTGGAAAATATTAATCCTGTATGGGAAGCTCAGTTACTTAGCCATCTTAAGCTGACAAACAAACGGCTGGGTTATCTTATAAATTTTAATGTTCCTTTAATTAAAAATGGAATCAAAAGAATGGTTATTTAATTCTTGGTGATTACTTTATGACTTAGCGTCTTGGTGGCAAAAAAAGTACTCTTAAATTGATGAGGAATTATAATTTAAATATTGCCGGATACAATATAGGGTTAGAAGCATCAGCCAACGGGCCTGAGCTTGTACCTTCTGTAAAATTCCATAGAAATATCAATCATGACAGTAGCCAGGATATCCTTATCCGCATTCATTCAGGGTTGTTTTTCCTTCCGGAAAAGACGGAAAAGGTTTTTCATGCGCCTTATGTTGAAGAGATAAATGGAATCCGGACGCATAACAAATCAAATTTCTGGAGTATCTGGAAATTTCATTCTGAACTGTATATCCAAACTACCTTCCCCCTTTCTTTTTCTGAGAAAAATGCAATATTGAAATTTTCACTTACAACAAGGGAATGGGATCTTTGGATTGATGGTTCTGAAAAAGAGATTGATCCGTTAGAGTATCCTCTCGACGGGCTTATACTTTATTACCTTACTGTTATCCACGGCGATATAATGATCCATGCATCGGGGGTAAATAATGCCGGGCATGGTTATCTTTTCAGCGGTGTATCAGGAAAAGGAAAATCCACTATGGCTAAACTCTGGGATAACTCAGGGGCAAAAGTTATTCATGACGACAGACTAATTTTAAGAGACACCGGTAATGGTTACAGGATGTTCAATACTCCGGTTTATAACAACGATGAACCGCTGGAATCATCGCTGAACAAGATATTCATAATTGAACATGGCATCGAAAACAAGCTGATCTCCACAAAAGGAGCCACTGCTGTAAGCCTGGTGATGGCAAACTGCATTCAGCATAACTGGGGGACCGACATCATTGCGCAGCTTTTGGGGTCAGTTTCAATTATGTGCAGTTCAATTCCGGTTGTGAAGCTTTTTTTCAAACCCGACAGAAGTGTAATTGATCATATACTTGAAAATGAATAATTACCTGAATAATCATAACATAGTAAAAGATATCGGGTTGACGCTTCTCTCGGAAGGAAAAACCATCAGGATTAAAGCTCATGGGTACAGTATGTATCCCTGCATTAAACCTGATTCACTGATACTCATCGAACCAATTAATCTGAAAGGAAAGCCTGTTCCAGGTGAAATAATTGCAATCAGGAGAGAAAACGGATTTATTGTCCATCGTCTTGCTAAAATAGTAATTAAAAACGGCATTACGTTTTTCATTGCAAGAGGAGACAGTAATGCATATTCAGATAAGCCTGTAAAAATCGATAAAATCGCCGGCAGAATAGTGCGTGCTGAAACTACTGGCGAAAATCCTGTTCCTGCAGATATCCGGATAAATTTAAAACCAAATTATCTTTTGAACAGAATAAGAGTTATTAGTATATTTTTATGGAAGAAAATTAAGTAATTACTCCCTGTGGATGGGTCTAAAAAAGAATAGGATAGGCATAGAAATAACTGATGAAGGAAAAAATTAAATTATTCAGGGAATCATTGAGCCTTGTATGGAAAAGTGCTCCGGGATGGGCATTTGCAAATATTGTCATTTCTGTAATCCGGAGTTTCCTCCCGCTTGCTCTTGTATGGCTCCTTAAGATCCTGATAGATAATATCACCCGAGTTGCCACAAAAGGATCCGGAGCACCTTTCGATAATATTATGTGGATGATCATAGCTGTGGTTATTGTATATTTTCTTGATGAAGCCTCTTCAGACTTCAGTAACTATGTCCGTAAGAAACAATCCCTGAGGCTTGAGGTTTACATGTATAATCTTCTTCATACAAAAGCAATAAAACTTGACCTTATCAATTTTGAACGTCCCGAATATTTCGATTGCCTGTCGCGTGCCTCGAGGGATGCCCCATGGCGCCCGAACAGCATTCTCAATAACCTGGTGGCAATGCTTAGAGGTCTCCTTTCATTGATTCTGATGGCCGGACTTATCACAACACTTCACTGGACGCTCGCATTACTTCTGCTTGTAGCAAATATTCCCGGCATCTGGCTGCGGCTCTATTATGCCGATATTCTTTATAATTTTCAAAGGCAGCAAACACCTGAAGCAAGAAAATCTGCTTATTTCAACTGGCTTCTTACAGGCGACAGGCCTTCCAGGGAACTCAGGTTATTCGGACTTGGAAATTATTTTATTGACCTGTTTAAAAAGTCTTTCATTAAACAAAAAGAGGAAGAGATCAATATTATCAGAAAAAGAACTCTGATCGAACTGATTTCTAATCTTTTTAAAGCATCAGCGCTTTTAATTACTTTATTGTTCATCGCGCACCAAACAATCTATGGAAAGCTTACACTGGGTCAGATGGCAATGTACCTGCTGGCTTTCAGACAGGGTATGATATATATTAAGGATCTGTTCGTCTCAATGTCAGCACTTTATGAAGACAGCCTTTTCGTCGGGGATACATTTGAATTTCTGAATCTGAAAGAGAATATCACAGCTAAAGAACCAGTAATTGTTCCAGGTCCGTTGAAGAAAAAAATAATTGTCAACAATATTTCATTTACATATCCAGGAAATACAGGGAAGACAATTAATGATGTTTCTTTTGAGATAAATAAGGGAGAAATAATAGCCCTTGTCGGACCAAACGGAGCAGGAAAAAGTACACTTGTCAGACTTTTATGCAGACTTTATGAGCCCGATTCCGGTACTGTAAAATACGACAACAGTGATATCAGGAACATTGATCCTGAAGAGTACAGAAGACAATTTTCAGTTGTTTTTCAGGACTTTATGCTTTACAATCTCACAGCCGGAGAAAATATCCGGATGGGGAACATAGATGCAAATGACCCTGAACCGAGAATAAAAACTTCAGCCACAACTACTGGTGTTCATCAATTAATTGCTAATCTTCCAAATGGCTATGATACTGTGATAGGGAACCTGTTTGACGACAGTCGTGAGCTCAGCTGGGGAGAGTGGCAAAAAATTGCCCTGTCAAGAGCTCTCTTCCGCGATTCCCCTGTTTTAATTCTTGATGAGCCATCAAGTGCACTGGATGCTGATACTGAATATGATATCTTCAGCCGCTTCAGGGAGATAGTAAAAGGCCGCACATCAATTCTCATCAGCCACCGCTTTACAAACGTCAGTCTGGCCGACAGGATAATTGTCTTCGATAAGGGCTCAGTAGTTGAAACCGGCACTCATGAGGAGTTAATGAAGTCAGGTGGTATTTACTTCACAATGTTTACAAAACAGAGCAACAGGTTCAACAAATGACAGTAGAGGTAAAAATAAGAGATGAAGAAAACCTTCTGATTGGACTTTGCCGTCTGGATTTCAATGATGCGCAAATTAAAAAGATCAGGGCGCTGACCGAAGAAGTCACTGACTGGAATTATTTCGGAACCCTGGCTAACGATCATGGCGTGGCAGCGCTTGTGTGGCATAATCTTGAGACACAAGGACTTCTTAACACAGTCCCTGAAGAGATGAAGGCATTTCTCAGGGGTACATTTATGCAGAGTATGAGCCGTAATGCATTTTATACAGAAACTATGAGTGAGGTGCTCCGATTGTTGAATAAGGAAAATATCAAAGTTGTCCTTCTTAAAGGGCTAGCCCTTGAGTTATCTGTTTATGGCAATTCCGGACTACGTCAGATGTCGGATGTTGATATTCTGATAAGCCGAGAAAAATGTATTGAAGCAAGAGAACTGCTCATTAAGAACGAGTATGTTTCACTTCCTGTAAAATCTGTATTTCATAAATTTATTATTGCCGATACAGGGAAGCATCTGCCGTCGCTTATCAAAAACGGAACCTCTGTTGAGATACATCATGAACTTTTCAGCAGTAAATTGAATGCTCTGACCAGGAAGCTTTACGATAGCAGTTATGAGGTCGATATTAAAGGAGAAAAAGCTTATGTTCCTCAGCCTCAGATCTTTTTCCTTTATCTTGTCAGGCATCTCTGGATGCATGAGATGAATAATGAATCGCAGCTCAGGTTATATACCGATCTGGTGGTTCTGATTGAGAAGTACTGTGATGAGATAATTAATTATGATCTTTTAACCAATGCTTCTCAGGCAGATATGTCTGAAATTCTTGCATACCGCCTTGGACCTTTAAGGGATTTCTGGGAAGTTGAATTTCCGGAATGGATCAATGATTTTATTGACAGATATTATAATCCGGATCCGATCAATAAATTTGTTTTTTTTCTGAAAAGTCCTAAAGAAAATCCGCCTCCTGACAAGGCATGGTTATACAGTTATGTTTTAGAAGATATTCCGGGGATTCACCGTAAGTTTCTGTTTGTTTTAGGAGATATTTTCCCTTCCGTTAGTTTTATGAAAAAGAGGTATGGTTTGTCGAGTTTGTGGAAGGTTTTATTTTATTATCCACACAGGATTGGAAAGCTTTTCTGGCTGTTCAGAAGATGAAATTTTTCCTTTTTTATTACTTAAAAGAAAGACAGATCTAATAAAATTGACTTTTTCTCAATCAATTTTGAAAAAATATTAAATATATTTTGTGTTTTAAAACATTTTAATTAATTTTAAAATTGAAGTCAAATGTTTTACAATATAATTCTGGAAATAATGAACAGGTTTCAAAGAGAGACTTTTAAAATCAGGTTACTAAAACTTGCTGCATTAAAAAGCACAGGGTCGCCTGCAGATCTGGCTTTACGGTTTGAGATAAGTGAGCGGAGTGTGAAAAGGTTAGTCAAGGAAATCAGGGATGAAGGAACTGAGATCAGGTACAGTCAATTCAGGCAATCGTATGTAAAAGGGGAAGATTTCTGATAATATGTTGTATAACATATTGAATATTCATTTTTCTGTCCCCGGGGTTTTTTAAACTTGTATTATAAAGTCGATGTTATTTAATTGAGCATGGGTTTTAATTTAACTAATATCAGTATCAGGAAGTGGCTAAGTCGCAGGAATTTCAGGAATTTCTGCTATTCGGAGGCATCCTGGTTTTCGTTCTTCTCTCGCTGCGTTTTGTGCTTCTTGTCTCGTTCTTCATGAACAGCAGGTCATCCTGACCAGAGGCCCCCTCCCCGGGAGATCACTGATTTCTTCCGGGGATTTCTTTTTATTTGAAAGGAGTCTCTTAATTTATTCCATGAATTCACCCCCTGCCCCGTTCTACTTTGCAACTACAGTTTATATACATTTATTAAGAAACAAGATCTTAATTTCATTGAATGAATATAAATCCATTAACCACGGAGTGGCACGGAGTTTCACGGAATTGGCACGGAGTAAATTCCATAAATAAACTAAGATCCTCAAATTCAAGATTATTAAGTCGTGTGACTCTGTGATTACTCTGTGCAACTCCGTAAATTATAAATAAAAAGATGTGTATAAAGGCTAGCATATAAAGGGAGGGGTGAGTTTGATCCCAAAAAGAAGAAAATGGCAGAATCTTTAAAAAAGAGTGTAAAAATTAAAATTGAATTTAAGTCACATCTTACTAAAATGGAAATGACAGAATGGGGAAGGAAAATAAAAAGTGTGTGACTATTACCCCTTCTTTCCTTTCTTCTTTTGTTTAATAATTATCAGAGAATTTATTAATCCAAATGAAATAAGTAATATCAGGAGTAGGTAATCCATCTTAGTATATTCGCTGTTAATGTGGAGTCTATATAATAAATAAATTGTCAAAAAAGCGAGTAAAATTATAACCAATATATTGATTCTTTTCATTATGAGTTCTAATTAGTTGATATATCAAAATGCTATCAAACAAGCTTTCCTTCAAAATTTAATTAGTATTCTGCTCCGGCACAGTAGGGTTTAATTAATTGAATCACAAAAATGCGTCCACTAAAATGAGAATATAAGCATTGGAAGTATTTAATACAAATATTCTGGTGGGAAAAACTATCAACGGTATATCAGCCTCATCTAAAGGGACTTTAGTCCTTCAGTTGTGGGCTAAAGCCCGTACTTTTAGTGTTTCTTTATCCGTTGGCTAAAGCCAACGGTAAGTGAAATAAGCTGCAAAATTCTACAATATCTGAAAATAACCTTTTAATCAAAACATCTAAAATAGAACTACTTATAAACCAAGATTATCAAGATGTCAAGTAATAAAATTGTATATGGCTGAACCGGAGCCATGCAATGCATGGCGAAGCTCGACGAAGTCAAAATCAATTAATTTTTAACGGACACTATTGATATAATATAACTACTAATTATCAAAATATTGTTAAACATTACCGACTGTGGTAAAAATAAAGTCAAAGTCAAAAAGCAAGATTCCATTATTCCTGATCGCTTAAGGTTCGCTTAATTTACCATAACTTATCTTTCTAAACCAAACTGCATATAAAACAATGAATAGGACAAATACTCCTATTCCTCCGAAAATAAAAAAATTCTTAACATCACCTTTTGATAATTCAAAACTTCTAGTAATCAATAAAACGCATTCAATAGAAAAAATTAAAAAAATAGAAACAAATCCAACAAATGCACTTATTTTCATTTGTTTTTGGGTTTTCCCCCAAGAATCTCGATCGATTATCCCCCGAATTAATACACCAATATATGTGCAAAGACTTACTAGAGCAAAAATCATTGGGAGACCTGAATCCTTATGAAAAAACAATGTTATATTAAATAAAATTAAAGAAATACCAACTCCAATGAAGTAAGTAAAGTCTACTCTTTCTGATAATTTTAATTTTGCCATAATTAATATATTTATATTAAAAACTATGAATGTCAACTTAAAAAATAAATATGAATAAAAATAAAATTTACTTGTTTTTAAATATTAATGTAAAAACAAATAATAATATTTTTGGTTTTAATCTCATACAATTCTTATTATAAATAATCCCGGGTTTATGGCCGGGATTATTAGACGACCTAAAATATCAGATTTTAATCATTTTATGGAAGTCGTGACCCAGCGCTGCATGCCATTGAAAGCAAAGTTCCAGCTAATAATCCACCAAGAAATCCAACAGGACCTCCTATTAAACCTCCGATGATTGCACCGTCCATTCCTCCACCCAGACCACATGCGAGGTCATCCCAAAAATAACTACGACCTGCTTTTAGTGATTCCATCTGTTCAAAATTTAATGTTTTCATAGCGAGACAATTTTTCTTTTGCCTACTCTGTTCAGGCTTTTCGGCATCCGCCTGCAAGACAAACTTATTTTTAAAATCTGCTTTGCATATCAAAATAAAACACAAAGAGTCCATAAATGCCGGACTGACCAAAAAAAGATTAATAAAAATCATCCCAAAATCTTTTGTACAGGTTTTCAGATCTGATAAGATCATCATGCGTTCCTCTGTTTGTTATAACCCTGTCTTCAATTACATAAATATAATCGCTTAAATTCCTGACCATATTGATCCTGTGAGAAATCAATAAAATTCCCATTTCAGATTTGAGCCTGGTAATAAGATTCATAATCATGCTTTCCGTGCCCTTGTCCATATTTGAAGTTCCTTCATCAATTACCAGGATATCCGGCTTATTTAGCAGAACCCTGATAAATGCCAGTAATTGTTTCTGTCCACCTGAGAGGTTGATCCCTTCCTCCCCAACCAACGTCACCAGGCCGGAAGGGAAACTATCAATGAAACCGTTCAACCCAAACCCTTTAATAGTCGAGATCATTTCATTAATTTTGCTTTCTGTAAGCTCCGTCAATAAGTTCTGCAGAATTGTACCATTAAATATATGAATTTCCTGTGGAATTATTCCAATTTTTGACCTCCAATTATTTAAGCCAACCTCACAGGAGTCTATATTATCATTCAGAATTATCTTACCTTTTTCCGATGAATAGAATCTTAAGATAATATTAGCCAGCGTGCTTTTACCACAGCCGCTCTCACCGACAAGAGAGACTACCTTACCTTTTTCTACAGTTAAACAGATGTCATCGAGTAATAATTTCTGCCCCGGGAATCTGAAAGATATGTTTTCGAGTTTTATCTGCCGGAAACTTATATGGTCAGTTTTATCAATAGTCTCACTTTCTTCCGGCTTAATCTGTGTAAATTCGAACATTCTGTTAAGTGCCACTTTTGCTTCACTAAGAGGAATACCTATAAGCGCCAGATTAAGAACCGAAGGAAGCAATGTGGAACTCAATGAGAGAATTGCCATCAATTCGCCCTGAGTCATTTTTGATCCCATAACCTGGCTGGAGGAGTATATCAGAACAATAATCAGATAAAGAGTGCCAGCCAGACCTGTCAGAAGATTCAGCTTCACCCTGATCTTCCCAAGCAGAAAGGCTCTATCCTGAAATTCAGTGTAGACTATTTTATTCTTTCCTGAAAAGTCCATCTGCCAGTTCATGCTCTTGATTTCCAAAATCCCTCCCAGAGAATTAATGAAATTGCTTTCACTCAATGCATATCCTGACATTAAAGCATGCTGGGCAGAGATGATCTTTTTATTCCATTTATAAACAATAAGGTAAAATATAGGGAGGCAAAAGAGCGACAGCATCGCTGATATATCTGAATAATAAAATATCATGATAATTGTAATGCACAGAATCAGAATATCAATTATATAGACACCAATAATATCGGCTATCACTCTTTGAATCCGCATAGTATCATTTAACCGTGCAACAAAATCACCGGTTTTTCTTGTATCAAAAAATGATTTAGGAAGAAAAAGCAATGCGTTATAAAAATCATCCACAATCCGGATATTGAAGGATTTCCCCTGCATAAGCAGAAAGAATTGTCTGATAGCCGAAAGTATAATCCGTGAGGATAGAAGCATGAACACTAAAACAGATGCCATAATGAGAACCTTTATATTCCCTGATGGCAGAATTTTATCAATGAGTTTTTGTGTGAAAACAGCCATTACCAGGCCTAAAGCAGAAATTATTATCCCGACAATAACACTTATAATTAACAGATCCTTTTCAGGTTTAATCGTTTCAAGAATCCATCCTCTTTTTCCTCTTTTATCTTCCTTCACCAATTTAAAGGAACTGTTTGGAACCAACCCAAGACATTTCTTACTTAACCAAATCTTTCCCAGTTCACCTTCTGACATATATGTTAATCCTTTTGCCGGATCCCAGATTATGAACTTGCCATCTTCGTAGCCAAAACTTATAATATAATGTTCAAATCGCTTCTCAGGGGAGACATGCAATATCAAAACATTCTTATAATCACTGATGTCATTAATTGATGCTTCATAGCCAGTCGCATCCATTCCGGATTGAGCGGCAGCCTGATAAAGTCCAAGCATTGTGGAACCATTCTGAGTAGTCCCGCTTAATTTACGTATCTTTTCAATTGTTGAATTCCCGCCATAATACTTTATTACTGATACAAGACATGCAGCTCCACAATCAGATGAATCGTGCTGAAGTACAGAACTTTTTTTTATCTTATCAGACTTATTCACCCGGATTAAGGTATTTAAGAATAGTCTCGGTTTTCACTTCGCCATGCAGGATTTTCACCAGATTCAATTCCTTATTATATATGTAATTTGAAGGAATTATGTCGCTCCCGAAAATGTCTCCAAAAACATAAGATGTGTCTGCAAGAGTGATTATTTCGGGATAATCAGAAAGATCAAACTGGCTGAAATATTTCCTTATTGAATCAGGATTGGCGCTTGAGACCATAACAATAAGGGTTCCTGAAGAAGGAATAGCGCTTTTAAGTATCTCCGATATTTCATACCGGCAATGTTCACACTCAGGATGAAACCGGATTACCAGAACAGGACCTTCCTTTATCTCTGAAGAACTAAAGGTTTTATCAGCTAACGTCATGAAAGAAAAAGAAGGGAGTTTTGCAATTTTTTCAGTCAACTGCTTATGTTTATGTATCTTTTTAGCTACTCCTGATATCAGCAATCCTGCACATAAAGTAACCAGAACTAATAATATAGATAATATGATTCTTCTCATAATGAAGCATCAATTGATAAAAACATTATTAACGCCACCCATAATACAAGAGCAGGCAAGTATGACAATAATACAATCTTATCAGAATCAGTCCTATTTATATTGCAAATCCTGCTAAGTCCGTACGATATGGAAATAATATAGACCAAATGGAATAAGTTTACCGTTTGTAATGGAAATATCCAGACTCTGCTGACCTCAGCTATTTTAAAAAAGTTAATAAGCGAAAGTGGATAGAAAAACCCAAGGTCATTAAGATTATAATTACCTGCAAAAAGATAAAACCAGAGAAATTTTAAAATACCTGCACCTACAAAAATTATTTCACTGGCTATTACGATTTTAAAAACCGAGCCTAGTGATACCTTTTCCTGAAGGTTATAAAATACTATACCTGTATATAATACCAGGCTGACCAGTGAAAACTTAATCAGCAGCATTATTGGAGTGAATGCATAACTTATCCAGGAAATTCTGTTAAGATCGTCGAATAATCTGAGCGATCTGTCGTATGTCAGTTGCTCGCTATAAGTGTTGTAAAAGACAATCTCATTAATTAATACAGATTTAGACAACCAGATTAAAATCAGGTCAGCCAGGACAATACCAATGAGAAGGTGTAGTCGTTTCAGATTATAATACTGAAGCAGTAAACTCATAGCACGAGAAATATACTTAGGAACGAATTAAAATAAAGAGAGTCCAATAATACCGGACTCAGAAATAATGAAAAAAGTTTTGGGCTAAAGCCCTTTAATTATTAGTTTCAGTTTCCACGGCTTAAAAGCCGTGGTTAAATAGATTAGATGCATATTTTTTAAAGCATTACTATTGGTTAAAACCCATTCCATTATTGATCTCATTCACAACAACACAAAAGTTGTAGTCATGAATTGTTTTTTATTATATAACTCCATTTAATTCAAAAAGGGTTTAAAGTCATGTTAATGGATTCAATGTAATAACTACGGCTTAAAAGCCGTAGTTATAAAGATCTGCAATGATCTGGGCTTCAGCCCTTAAATTCTTCAAACCTGTACTTCTCAATAAATTCATCATATTCTTCCTTCCACGTCTTAATTCTATGATGCAAATCCTGATTCTTAATGTAATCCCGAACTTTTGGAAGGTGCGATTCACTCACAGAAATACCAAAATATTCCTCAGCCCATTCGAATTTATTTTCTGTAAGTGAATTCTTGTTTATCCAGAATGATGACTCTCCCTTTATCAGTTGCATAACTTTCGATAAAGACTGGTCATGATTCAGAGATAATAAGCAATGCAGATGTTCGGTATAACCGTTCAAAAAATCAATATAAATCCCTTTTGTTTTGGCATTAGTACGAATATGTTTTATTACTTCAAATTTTGTATCTCCCAAAAGAAATTGGGTCCTGTTTTTGGTGCCCCATACGCAATGGAGCCAGTTTTTAACATACGGCATATTTTTAAAGTTATGGGCTAAAGCCCGTTTCGTTATTGGTCTTAGTCACCACGGCTTAAAAGCCGTGGTTAATGATAACCTTTATAAAACTCTTCAGTCAAGCCATCACGGATTAAACCGATTAAAAGCCGTGGTTAATGATAACCTTTATAAAACTCTTCAGTCAAGCCATCACGGATTAAACCGATTAAAAGCCGTGGTTAATGATAACTTTTATACAACGCTTCAGTCAAGTCATCACGGATTAAACCGATTAAAAGCCGTGGTTAATGATAACCTTTATAAAACTCTTCAGTCAAGCCATCACGGATTAAAAGCCGTGAAATAGAATAATCTGCTTTGTAAAATGCACCATGGCTTAAAAGCTGCGGTTATTAAATTATCATTTTCTGCTGAAAGATATCTTCTCTGAATCAGTTCTTTCAGGGTAGATATTTTCCAGTTTAATTTTAATCCTCCTGTTATCGGCATAATAATATGATTGCCTGATGCTGGAGTATTTAATATCCACACCCATGTCCCTCATTTCCTGGAGAGATTGAAAAAGAGTGCTTCTTCCTATTCCAAGTTTCTCAGCAAATTCTTCAGGAGTTCCTGTTGCCATCATAGATATCAACGAATCCATTCGTCTCAATCTTTCGACATACTTTAATAGAGACATGAGTACACGTTTTAGAAATACAGCAGATCAAATTTAGAAAATATTTCAATTAAATGTTGTAAAACACTAATTTTTCTAAACAGAATATGGAAAAACGTTGAATCAATTATACCTTATATATCATAGGTATGGGGTACGGGGTATGGGGTACGGGGTATGGGGGTATGGGGTGCGGGGTATGGGGTGCGGGGTATGGGGTGCGGGGTATGGGGTATGGAATATGGGGTATGGGGTATTGGGTACGGGGTATGGGGAACCATAAGTAAAAAAATTTGGAATTAGTCAATAGTATCATTAATTTAGCAATGCTGTAATCATTTAGTGCTAACAATAATTTTAATATCAATGGGAAATTTTAAAAATCTTGAAGTATGGATTGAATCCAAAGATTTGGCTGTATTCATTTATAAAATAACTAGTTCCGGACTAATATCAAAAGATTTTGGTTTAAGAGAACAAATGAGGAGAGCCGCAGTAAGCGTACCTTCAAATCTGGCCGAAGGGGAAGAATCTGGAAGTTTAAAAAAAAGTATAAGCTATTTCTATATTTCAAAAGGTTCACTGGCAGAGCTTCAAACACAGGTAATGATTAGCTCGGATATAGGCTATCTTAACCACGATGTGTCGGACAATATTGAGGTCAGGATAAATAGCCTTTCTGCTAAACTAAGAAAACTTATTCAATATAGACAAAGTTTAATTTAAAGTTGAAAGTTTCTTTCCACCGGACTCCGCACCCCTGACCTCACACCAAAAGAAAAGCCCGCAGGTCGTACGGGCTTCGCTTTTTGAGTGCAATTATTCTTAGTGAAGAAGTGTCACATCTCCTACCTTTTTGAACGGCATTCCATTTTTGTACTTTCCTTCTACATACCATATATACACTCCCTGTTCACAAAGTTGGCCTTTGTAATAACCGTTCCACGGTACATTAATGTTGGTACTCTGGAAGATCATTACGCCCAGCCTGTTATAGATCTGCAGCTTGTAGCTGATCACTTCCTGGTTGATCGGCGGATAGAAGAACTGGTCGATCTCAGTACCTGTCGTAGGAAGCGTGTTAAGCTCTATCGGACCACTCAGATTAGGTCTGAATACTGTCGAGAACCTTAGCTGGCCCGCTGGTTCAACTGTGACTCCCGGCGACAACACATACTTGTCAGAGCATCCGTTATCGGAATATGCCCACAGGGTAATGTCGTACACTCCTTCAGTCATATACTTATGGTAAGGATCGGCCGTCATGGATGTATCACCATCGCCCCAGTACCAGATATAGTTATCGGCACCCTGGCTGAGGTTAAATCCTCTTACCTGCTCATCATTGACAAATACTGTTGTAGGCGAGACATTAAAGTTAGCCTGCGGTGAAGGATATGCATTTACTACCTGCGATTTGGTAGATGTTCCACCCGGACCCGTTACAGTTAATTCAACAAGGTATGAACCCGCATCAAAATATGTATATGTCGGATTCTTTGCCGTTGAGTTGCTTCCGTCACCAAAGTCCCATTTGTATGATGTAACCGGGAACTGTGTGTTCAACGAAGTATTATTAATACTAATTTCCAATGGTGAACAACCTGACGGTATTGAATCAAATGCTGCAACCGGCTTAACCGGAAGGATACTTACAGTACCAGTAATACTGTCTTTACAGCTTGTATTGCTTACAACCAGCGTAACGTTGTAAGTGCCAAGAGCAGTATATGTATCCGATGGATCTTTAACCTTTGAGGTAGTCCCATCTCCAAAATTCCATAACCAGTTCCATGTTCCGGCATTGGTCTGGTTGGTAAAGGTTATCGGGTTGCCTGCTGTAACATTTAAGATCTGCGACACATTTAAAGGAGTAAACAGCGGAGTTGGTACCGGCATTACAGTTATATTCATTGTCTTTACATCGGTGCAGTTATAGAACGAGGTCGTTGTAAGCTTAACCTGTAGAACAACCGGTGCTGTTGTGGAGTTGGTGTACAAATGACTTGTAGTGTTGACAGCGTTGCCACTCACACCATCACCATAATCCCAGAAGTATATGCTTGCTCCCGATACTGAAGTGAATGATATCGAACTACCGCTGCATATAGTATCTGTACTTGCAGTGAATGTCGCGTTGATTGCCGGGTAGACTGTTATCATTGAAGTGAAGGAATCACGACATCCTCCCGGTGAACGGACAGTCAGTTTAACGGTGCGGTACTCTATAGATGATTTGGTAGTGTCGGTAAATATGTGTACCGGATTTGCATTCACCGAATCAACCGGAGAACCATCATTAAAATCCCACCAGAATTTCGCAATACCTGTCATGTCCTTCGTAAAGGTGACAGTAAGCGGCGTACACCCGGTGTTGATATCCTGGGTGAAATCGGCTGAAGGACTGTCAACTATTACTGAAAGATTATCATTTGCCGTACAACCTTTGCTGTCGGTCACGGTGTAATTAAGGTTATAAGTACCCGATATCTGCGAGTTGAAGGTCGGTGACTGGATAGTATAATTATTCAGCGGACCCACATCTCCTGTCCATCGATTCTGAGTATAAGGTGCTGTACCTCCGGCAGGATTACCATTGAGCACAACCGGCACACCTCCGCAGGCAGTCATCGGACTGATTGCTGCAAAACTCACAACCGGATTAGCGTTAACAGTAAGTATGGCTGTATCGGTATAGATTGTTGTACATGCTCCGATCAGTCCAAGACGATACTGATTTCCATTCAGGGTTACCTGTGCATTCAGAATCGATAACTGGTTTGTACCGGACCCAACATAAGTAGCATCATCAGTGATATCGGTCCAGGCTCCTCCCGTGAATACCTGCCATTGTAATCCGGTATAGCCCGTTCCATTTCCAAGGAACGATGTGTTGCCGTTTTCGCAGATCGCTTTGGCTGAAGGCTGAAGTACCACTGCCGGCGGATTAATAACCGATAGTCTTCCAAAGTTTGTATAAACAGGCGCTCCACATGTTCCGGTAGCTTTTGCCCTGAAGATCCAGTTATTAAATGAGGCCTGTGCATTAGTTATTGTAAGGGTTTTTGTCGTGACACCGCTGAAGTTTGCATCGGGAGTCACTACGACAAATCCGGTACCTTTATTAACGTACCACTGCCAGATAACACCCGTTCCTGTAGCATCAGCATTCATGGTAGCATTCTTACCAAGACAAACTGTTGAATCGGAAGGATGCAGGGTGAGCTCTGCTGCTGTATTCACTGTAAACACGGCATCGGCCGATGTTACATCAATACCGCAGCCTGAAACCACAACGTGATAGATATATCCGTTCATGGTCCTTACAGAATTGAAGATTTGCAGGGTAGGTGTTGTTGAGCCAAAGTATGTTCCTCCATCTGCAACAGCACTAAATCCTGATCCATCATTAACCCACCACTGGTATGTAGGATTAGTCCCATTGGCTGTTACCGAATATGTTGCAAGAGTGAATTCGCAAACAGCAGGTGACGGTGTAAATGTGGCAATTGATGGAGCTGTGCTGACAACAACAGTTGCCGTTCCGCTCAGATCTGCGGAAGGGCTCAAAACTTCACAACCGTTGGCATCTTTTACTCTCAATAACTTGTATGTTGTTGTAGCAGCCGGAGTGACAGTAATATCTGTTCCGCTTACATACCCGGTAATTGTAACTCCCGGATAATTATCAATATCAATATCGAATGGTCCTGTTCCTGCCGGCATCGTTACTTTAATTACTGAAGACTGGGAAGGACATATTGTCTCTCCTCCGGTCAGCAGTGCGACAGGCAATGGATTAACAAGAACCTCTATAACATTACTGTAAACCTGAGCGCATGTGCCTGAAGTAACCATTCTCCTGTAATACAGAGTGCTGGTAGCGCCTGCGGCAGGTGTGTACTGGTTGCCTGTTGCGCCGGCAATATTAATGAACGGTCCGGCGACATTTGCAGAGTACTGCCACTGATAGATATATGGAGCCGGTCCACCAGTAGCTGCCGTACTTTCAGTAATCATTGCCGGGTTTGCTCCATTACAAACGACCTGATCAGCTGCAATACTTCCCGGTGTTAACAAAGCTGGCTGAGTCACCCTGATCGTATCAACTGCGAAACAACCGTTGAAATCGGTAACCTGTACAGCTATTATACCTGCTCCGGCGCTGAAGAATGTTTGTGAGTTGAAACCAGGAGCTGCAAGAGTCGCACCTGTTGTATTTGCAACTACAGCGAAGCTATAAGGCAATGTTCCGCCTGAAGCATAGAATGTTCCCGTCCCGTCAACATCTCCGAAACAGTTGAGCAGAATATCGCCAGTTGATGTTATTGCCAGAACCAACGGTTGTGCTATCACAAGGTCCGGGTAAAGAATTACCGGGCATTCCGTATGTGCCGCATCGCGCATCCGTACATCATACGTCGCAGGTACAAGATTTATAAAGTTTCCTGATGCCTGCCATGTAGTACCTCCGTCAATTGAATATTCGTAAGTACCATATCCGCCCGATGGAGACGAGACCGTTATTTTTCCATCATTTGTACCGTTACACGATACATCTGTTTTGGATACCGAAGCCGTTAACAGTCCGGGCTGAGTTATTGAATAAGCATTATTCAGAACTATTACACAGCCGGTATGTGCAGCATCCCTGATAAGGATGTCGTAAGAGCCTGTTGTGAGCCCGGTAAAGCTACCAGATGCCTGCCACGAACCACCTCCGTTTATACTGTATTCATAAGTACCGTAACCGCCTGATGGTCCGGAAATGGTAATTGTGCCATCACCACCACCAAAGCAGGACACATTAGTACCTGAAATACCTGCTGCAAGAACTGCAGGCTGTGTTACAGGAGTAGCAGCATTGAGGATAATTACACACCCGGTATTTGCTGCATCTCTTATCCTTACATCGAAGTTGCCGGGAGCAAGGTTGGCAAATGTCCCTGATCCCTGCCAGGTTGTTCCTCCGTTAACACTGTACTGATATGAACCATAACCTCCGGCAGGTGCACTGATTGTAATTATTCCATCATTCGCCCCATGGCAGGTTACATTGGTTGGTGTTACAACGGCACTCAGAACTGCAGGCTGGGTTATTGAAAGCGCTGCATTAAGCACTGCCACACAACCTGTATGTGCCGCATCGCGTATCTGTACATTGTACGAAGCAGGAGAAAGAGCTGTAAAATTGCCTGATGCCTGCCATGTGGCTCCGGCATCTATACTGTATCCATAAGTACCATAGCCGCCCGATGGTCCTGAGATGCTTATTGTTCCATCGCTCGATCCGTGACAGGTAACATTGGTCTTGGAAACATTTGCTGAAAGAACTGAAGGTTGTGTTATCTGGACAGATCCGTTCAGTACAACGACACAACTTGTGTTTACTGCATCGCGTATCTGAACATTATAAAAGCCGGGTAACAGGGCCGTAAAGTTGCCCGAAGCCTGCCATGAGGTTCCCCCGTTAACAGTGTACTGGTAGGTCCCGCTTCCGCCATGAGGAGCGGTTATAGTGATCTTCCCGTCATTCGCCCCGGAACAGGTGACATTAGTACTGGCAACTGTTCCTGTCAGAACAGCCGGCTGGCTGATAACCAGGGCCGGATTGAGAACTATCTCACAAGCAATATTGGCTGCATCCCTGATCCTTACATTATAAGTATTTGGCGCAAGATTGGTAAATGTTCCCGAAGTTTGCCAGGTAGATCCCCCGTTAACTGTATAAGCAAATGTCCCATAGCCTCCCAATGGAGCCGTTATAGTTATTGTCCCATTATTGGCTCCGAAACATGTCGCTCCGGTTGAATTTACTGTTGCTGAAAGAACTGCAGGTTGTGTTATAGCAAGAGCAGGATTGAGAACTACCACACAGGCTGTATGAGCCTTATCCCTGATTGCCACTGAATAAGATGCGGGCGCCAGACTTGCAAAGGTGCCTGATGCCTGCCATGTGCTTCCGCCATCCTTACTGTATTCAAATGTGCCATACCCTCCTGTCGGATTAGTAATTGATATTGTCCCGTCACCGGCTCCGAAACAGGTAACATTGGTCGAATTTACTGTGGCATTCAGAACAACAGGTTCTGTTATCGTAAGTGCATTATTGAGTATTATTACGCATCCCGTATTCGCTGCATCCCTTATTCTTACATCATACGTCGCAGGTACAAGATTGATAAAGCTGCCTGAGGCCTGCCATCCTGTCCCACCATTAACAGAGTATTGATATGTCCCATTCCCCCCTGTAGGTGCAGTTATACTGATGATCCCATTATTTGCACCGTTGCAGGTTACATTGGTCGGCGTAACAACAGCATTCAGAACTGCAGGCTGTGTTATCTGAAGTGAATTGTTCAGAACTATCACACATGAAGTATGGGCCGCATCGCGTATCTGTACATTATAGTTGCCAGCTCCAAGAGCCGTAAAGCTCCCTGAACCCTGCCATGACCCGCCACCGTTGATACTATACTCATAACCACCATAGCCTCCGGCAGGTACAGAAATGGTAATCGTACCATCACTGGAACCAAAGCAGGTTATATTAGTTTTCGCTACTGTGGCTGAAAGAGCTGCAGGCTGCGTAATTACAAGCGCCCCGCTCAACGTTACTACACATGCCGTGTTGGCTGCATCCCTGATCTGCACATTATAAGTCGCAGGTGCAAGGTTGGTAAAGCTGCCAATGCCTGTCCATGCCGTACCGCCATTTATGCTATACTGATATGAACCATAACCTCCGGCAGGTGCGCTGATTGTAATTATTCCATCATTCGCCCCATGGCAGGTTACATTGGTTGGTGTTACAACGGCACTCAGAACTGCAGGCTGGGTTATTGAAAGCGCTGCATTAAGCACTGCCACACAACCTGTATGTGCCGCATCGCGTATCTGTACATTGTACGAAGCAGGAGAAAGAGCTGTAAAATTGCCTGATGCCTGCCATGTGGCTCCGGCATCTATACTGTATCCATAAGTACCATAGCCGCCCGATGGTCCTGAGATGCTTATTGTTCCATCGCTCGATCCGTGACAGGTAACATTGGTCTTGGAAACATTTGCTGAAAGAACTGAAGGTTGTGTTATCTGGACAGATCCGTTCAGTACAACGACACAACTTGTGTTTACTGCATCGCGTATCTGAACATTATAAAAGCCGGGTAACAGGGCCGTAAAGTTGCCCGAAGCCTGCCATGAGGTTCCCCCGTTAACAGTGTACTGGTAGGTCCCGCTTCCGCCATGAGGAGCGGTTATAGTGATCTTCCCGTCATTCGCCCCGGAACAGGTGACATTAGTACTGGCAACTGTTCCTGTCAGAACAGCCGGCTGGCTGATAACCAGGGCCGGATTGAGAACTATCTCACAAGCAATATTGGCTGCATCCCTGATCCTTACATTATAAGTATTTGGCGCAAGATTGGTAAATGTTCCCGAAGTTTGCCAGGTAGATCCCCCGTTAACTGTATAAGCAAATGTCCCATAGCCTCCCAATGGAGCCGTTATAGTTATTGTCCCATTATTGGCTCCGAAACATGTCGCTCCGGTTGAATTTACTGTTGCTGAAAGAACTGCAGGTTGTGTTATAGCAAGAGCAGGATTGAGAACTACCACACAGGCTGTATGAGCCTTATCCCTGATTGCCACTGAATAAGATGCGGGCGCCAGACTTGCAAAGGTGCCTGATGCCTGCCATGTGCTTCCGCCATCCTTACTGTATTCAAATGTGCCATACCCTCCTGTCGGATTAGTAATTGATATTGTCCCGTCACCGGCTCCGAAACAGGTAACATTGGTCGAATTTACTGTGGCATTCAGAACAACAGGTTCTGTTATCGTAAGTGCATTATTGAGTATTATTACGCATCCCGTATTCGCTGCATCCCTTATTCTTACATCATACGTCGCAGGTACAAGATTGATAAAGCTGCCTGAGGCCTGCCATCCTGTCCCACCATTAACAGAGTATTGATATGTCCCATTCCCCCCTGTAGGTCCAGTTATACTGATGATCCCATTATTTGCACCGTTGCAGGTTACATTGGTCGGCGTAACAACAGCATTCAGAACTGCAGGCTGTGTTATCTGAAGTGAATTGTTCAGAACTATCACACATGAAGTATGGGCCGCATCGCGTATCTGTACATTATAGTTGCCAGCTCCAAGAGCCGTAAAGCTCCCTGAACCCTGCCATGACCCGCCACCGTTGATACTATACTCATAACCACCATAGCCTCCGGCAGGTACAGAAATGGTAATCGTACCATCACTGGAACCAAAGCAGGTTATATTAGTTTTCGCTACTGTGGCTGAAAGAGCTGCAGGCTGCGTAATTACAAGCGCCCCGCTCAACGTTACTACACATGCCGTGTTGGCTGCATCCCTGATCTGCACATTATAAGTCGCAGGTGCAAGGTTGGTAAAGCTGCCCAGTCCAAACCACGCGGTTCCTCCATTAATTGTGTACTCGTAAGTGCCATATCCGCCTGTTGCTCCGGTAATTGTAATTATCCCGTCATTCGCCCCATGACAGGTTACATTGGTTGGTGTTACAACGGCACTCAGAACTGCAGGCTGGGTTATTGAAAGCGCTGAATTAAGCACTGCCACACAACCTGTATGTGCCGCATCGCGTATCTGAACATTATACGAAGCAGGAGCAAGAGCTGTAAAGCTCCCTGATGCCTGCCATGGTCCTGCAGCACCATTAATAGAATATTCATAGGTGCCATAGCCTCCTGCAGGTGAAGAAATAGTAATTGTACCATTATTTGCACCGTTACAGGTAACATTGGTTTTTGCAACATTTGCACTAAGCATAGGTGGCTCAGTGATATTCAACGATCCGTTAAGCGTTGTGATGCAGGAAATATTTACAGCATCTCTCATCTTAACATTGTAGAAGCCGGGTATCAGGGCCGTAAAACTGTTCGACGGCTGCCAGGTAGCGCCACCGTTTATCGTATATTCATAAGTACCGCTTCCGCCAACGGCTCCGTTTATGGTAATTGTACCATCGGCAGCGCCGTTACATGTGACATTTGTTTTAACAGCCGTTGCTGAAAGAACAGCAGGTTCGGTAATTACTACAGCCGGGAGAAGTGGAATGATACATCCGGTATTGACTGCATCGCGTATTCTTATATTGTAAGTTCCGGGTGCAAGATTGACAAAGTTACCCGATCCCTGCCATGAAGTTCCGCCATTAATACTGTATCCGTAACTTCCATAGCCGCCTGTTGCGCCTGCGATCGTAATAGTTCCGTCAGCAGCACCGTTACAGGTTACATTGGTTGAATTAACTGTAGCATTAAGAACAGCAGGTTCGGAGATCACTACAGCGGCATCGAGAATTTTCACACATGTTGTCTGAACTTTATCCCTTATGCGCACATCGTATGTACCTTGTAATAATCCGGAGTATGTTGCAGTATTCTGCCAGTTCGCTCCGGCGTCGATACTGTACTGATAGGTACCGTAACCACCGGCGCTGCTTGTTATCTGTATTACTCCATCGTTAGCTCCGAAGCATGAAATATCAGTCTTGACAACCGTGGCACTAAGCGCAACGGGTTGTGTTATCTGAAGAGTTGCATTAAGAATAATAATACATAATGGATTACCAGCATCACTGATACGAACATCATAAGTTCCGGGTGCCAGCGCGTTAAATAACCCCGATCCCTGCCATGATGTACCGCCATTATCTGAGTACTCATAAGTTCCATACCCTCCTAAAGGCGCTGTAATATTTATTATCCCGTCGTTCGCACCGTTGCAGGTTACATTTGTTGATGCAACAGTTGCTGAGAGAACAGCAGGCTGAGAAATCACCAGCGCTGCATTAAGTACCTTAAAACATCCTGTATAACCTGCATCGCGAATCTGAACATTATATGTTCCCGGAGCAAGGGCAGTATAGCTGCCTGAAGCCTGCCACGACCCGCCTCCGTTGATGCTGTATCCAAAAGTACCATGCCCGCCTGTAGGAGCCGATATAGTTATTGTACCGTCGCCGGAACCAAAACAGGTAACGTTGGTACTGTTCAGAGTAGCTGAAAGAACTACAGGTTCTGAAATTACAAGCGCCCCGTTCAATGTTACTACACATGCAGTGTTGGCTGCATCCCTGATCTGTACATTATAAGTTGCAGCTGCAAGGTTTGTGAAATTGCCGGATGGCTGCCAAGTAGCACCTCCATCTACTGAATATCCGTAGGTTCCATAACCTCCAACCGGAGCAGATATTACAATCGATCCGTCACTGGCTCCGAAACAGCTTACATCAGTCTTTACATATGTTGCATTCAGAACTGCAGGTTGTGTTAATAACAGTGCGCCATTAAGAGTTAGAGTGCATGTGGTGTTAACGGCATCCTCCATCATAACATTATATGTTGCCGGTGCCAGCCCTGTGAAGTTCGGTGAAACCTGCCATGTTGAGCCTCCGTCTATACTAAACTCATAAGTTCCTGCTCCACCCGTAGCACCCGAAATTGTTATCGTTCCGTCATTAGCTCCAAAGCAGGTGATGTTTGTTCCTGCTGCCGAGCCACTAAGGACAGGAGGCTGGGTAAGTGTAATATTGGCATTTGCCGTGCAACCTTTGGAATCAATAACCGCAACTGCATAATATCCGGCTGCAAGCAACGAAATATTCTGTGTTGTGGCGGTAAAACCGCTGGGACCGGTCCATGAAATTCCAAAAGGAGCCGTTCCGCCGGTGATTGTCATATTTACTGCACCGGCGCTCACATTATAACAGATAAGGTTCGTTCCGCTGAGCGTAAGAGTAAGCGGAGGATTAACATTAATAACGGCCGATCCTGATAATACACCAGTACATGTATTGCCATCCGTTAACGAGGCAAGAGTATAGACTGTGCTGATAACCGGAGATACGGAAACCGTATAGATATTTGACAAATAACCCGTAACAGTAACCGGTGTGGTACCATCTGTATAGGTGAAAGTGAAAGGAGCAGTTCCTGTGAATGACATTGTAAGCGTAGCCGAATTGCCTTTACACATTTCTGCTGTTCCGCTTATTATACCGGTCGGTTTCGGGAAGTAGGTTACTGTTGCCGAACCTGAACCGTTATTAGTACAATTTGCATCCGTTACATTTACAATGGTATATGTGCCGGCTAAGGTAGTTACCAAAGTATAGGGGTTAGCAGCAGTGGGAACGGGCGGCTGAGATACGCCGTTTAGAGCGTAAGTGAATGTGTATGGCCCTGTTCCTGTAAAGTTCACGGCCAGCGAAACCGAACTCCCGTCACAAATTGTTCCGCCACCGCTTATTGTTGCCGTTGGCAGAGGATTGACAGTAACAGCGAGAGGGGTATGATTTGTTACACATCCGGCTGCATTGGTTTCACGAACCGATACTGTTCCTCCGACATTGGCAAATATAATCGTTATGGAATTTGCTGACGGATCGCCGACTATTGCAGCTCCTCCGGGGACGGTCCAGCTGTAAACAGAACCGACTCTGCTCGTAACGCTGTAAACCTGTGTGCTGTTGGCACAAACAACTGCATTTCCAACTATGGTTTCGGGAGCCGCTTTATCCCAGACCTGAACAGCAAGAGTGGTTGCACCACCCGGGCAGGAATAAGAGTTAGTTTCAAAAACCTTAATATTACCTGAGCCCGGAGCTGCTGCAGCATTAACCAGAATTGCATTTGCATTGAACGGGAAGGTATTGATACCAACGGCTGGATCTACGGTCCAGGTGAAAGTTGAACCCGATACGGCTGAAACGTTATATAAGACGTTTGTTTCGTTGATACAAATTTTATCCCTGCCGGAAATAGCCTGAGGCACGGGTTCAGGATTAACTGTTATAGTAACCGGTGTTGTAGTTCCCGTACAACCGTTTGAGCTGACAGGTGTTACATTATATACAGCTGTTATCGGAGTGAGGGAATAATTATGTAATATATCGTTTATATGAAGTGTTCCGGCAGGATCTGCCGCAACATTTATGCCTGCAGTGCCCTGCACAGAAGCATCCGACATAACAGGAAGGGGCCAGTTAAAGAGCGAACCTGCCGGAACATTGGGAGGAGAAAGAAGTATCTCTTTCCCTATTGCGACACTGGAACAGACTGTTTTTGCCTGGGCAGGGAATACAACAGGTTCAGGACGAATTGTGATTACAACATCCACAGCAGCTCCGATGCAGTCAGGAGCCAGAATTGGCTGTACAGTGTATGTTACGGTCTTATTTACACCGGTTGTATTGGTAAATTTATCACCTGATAAATAATCTGCCGGAGCCGTTCCGTCAGGAATTACAGCATTACCCACATCGACCAGACCCGCGTCTACTGTTTTGCCTGTTATATTATAGTATGTTGGAGTAACACTTCCGGCTGCCACATTAAGCATAAGACCGGTCGGAGTATTGCTGCATGCAAACGCATTCAGTCCGGGATCAAGAACAGGCTGGGAGCCCACTGTTACAGTATAAGTAAAAGTACTTCCTGTACAACCTTCCGGATTGCTTGTCGGAGTAATGGTATAAGTAATTGTTACAAGAGAGCCTGTAGTATTTGTATACGTGTCCGTTATTGGAAGATTTGAAGGAACTACACGGTCCGGTGCCGGTGGTACATCTACCGGATCGCTTGAAGCTATTGTATATGTAAATACACTCGTAACAGAGTTATTGCCGTTTATATTGCCCTGCAGACTATAGTTCAAAACATTTCCACTACAAATAGAAACAGAAGCATTTGTTCCTACCGGTTCCGGGGTTACAGTAATAACAATATCAACAGGGGCCCCAATACATGAGCCAAATCCTGCCGGACCAGTAGGAGTAAATCGATAAGTAACTGAGCCATTAACACCGTTGATATTTTTAAGAAGCTCGGTAAATGTGTTGCCACTACCGCTATTCCCTATCGAAGTACCTGTGACGTCAGTGACTGCAGTCACTTGCCATGTAAAGGTAGTACCAACAACACTGGAAGTAACAACCAGCGAAGGTATACTATTACTGCAAATAGTCTGTGAGGCAGGTGTAATAACCGGGACAGGGTTAACTGTTACATCAAGGTTGAACGGAGTACCCGGACAACTATTAACTGAAGCTGTTATTATATACCTGACAACTACCGGGTTCCCGGTAGTATTAATAAGAGACTCATTAATAAAGGCACCTGAACCACTGCCTATAGGATTTGATATTCCTGCTACAACGGCACGTGTCCATCCGAATGAAGCTCCTGTAGTTGAACTTGCTGAGGTGTATCCTAAAGGTGTATTACTGCACAGAACTTGTGTTGCCGCACTCGTTACCATCAACCGAAGTGCCGGCACAATTTGTCGGAGCAACACCGATAGGAGTTAACCTGTATGTCACTGTGACAGGTTCTGTACCACTGTTAGTAAGGGTTTGCAAAATGTGAGCGCCCGGGGCAAGGCCTGTTCCCCCGGTAGCACCTGTTGTCCCTGCATTAAGTACTATCCAGTTAGCTGTTGCAGTGATTGTGGAATTAAATACAATATCTGTTGTGCCATTATTGCATAAATTTGGCGTATTATTAACAGATCCTGTTGTATTCGGGATATCATTAATAAGCAGATTAAAATCCGCCGACCATGGATATACCGGAACATTACAACCACAAATGTATCTGATCCCTGCTACTTTTATTGTATAATTACCTGCCGGTACAATTCCCGGACCAGCAGTGGAAAGGTCTACATTTATTGAATTTGTTGCAGAAGCTGCATCTATACCTGCTCCGTCCCATGAATAATCCCATACATAGCTTGATGCATTGGCAACAATGGAAGAAGTTGAAAGTGCCAGAATATTCCCTTTACAAATGGCAGCCACACCGGTGATTGTGGTTGTTGTACTTGTTGCTGATGTATTAACTGTAACATTAAAATTATATGTATTGCTTATGCAACCTGTTGAGCTGTTGGTAACAGTCAGCGTGGCTGAATAGGTATTTGCTGCTGCTGCCACTGGTACTACTAATACTATCGGACTTGCTGGCAAGGCCGCATTTGTAACATTAACAAAACCTTGTCCGAGGGCTCCTGCACTATATACTATACTGTACTGGTCAGGACTGTTAGAAGTGGCACTGTATGAAAGATTTGCAGTTGTAGTTCCCTGACATACGGAGGGATTCGCTCCAAGAGTAATGGTTGGCAATGGATTGACCGTTAACGACTTCTGTCGACGGGCTCATGCACATAAGCCCTGTGGCGGACTGATCCACTACCCAATAGTTGTAAACCCCAGCGGCCGTGGCAGTTTGTACAAATGTAGTTGCAGTAGGAAAAGTTCCGACCGCCGGTATTGATAATCCGGCATCGGAATACCATTTTAATGTTCCAACCGGTGTGCTTGAAACGGTAAGGGTCCTATCGCCCCCGGAACAGATAGTGCTGCTGGAAGCTGTCGGAGCCGGTGGTGCGGTAATTACCTGTATATCTACAAAGGTGTCGACATAAGCTGCATCGGCCCAGTTACATTCCTGGTTCCAGTATTCAAGATATACCCTGAAATACTGCCCTGCAACGCATGTTGCAGGTATTGTGATAGCCTGGCTCAGTGAAGCGGCACCATAGGGACTCGGGGTTATTCTTCCGCTTGTCGTTGGAGCTGCCCCCAGGCCTGCTACGGTGACTCCTGTAATAGTACTAAAGGGCGCTCCTGTAGGATCCTGGCCATACTGCCAGGCAATCTGCCTTGCAGAATTGTTGGGAACAGGCGTATAACCGGGTACACTAGGATTCTGGCAGTTCCATTTGCTGTTGTCTCTTAAAGTAACGGTTGTCAGTGTTCCGGCACAAACCTGTACTACCGGGCTCCCGCCTGTATTATTTACAATCTGCAGAGCACCGTCGCCATCAGAGGGGATATCCCTGCCGTGAACTGAGAAAACAGAAGATCCGTTTAAAGGTTGTCCACAGGGATTTACAATTGCCCAGGTACCTACATAGTTGCAACTCGATACCGAGGTGTAAGTGTGAAGCTGGGCGGATGGGATATCTCCGTCAGAAGCCGATGTATAACTCCATGTTGCGCCATCACCCCATACCACGTTCCACGTTGTTCCCTGCAGAATTCCTGAAGCTGTAAAAGGAATAGTAGAAGGGCTGTACAATCCTGTTGCACCGGTATTTATACAGGTTCCGATGCTGCCAAAAAAGGTGGAGATCTTAATGGGTGGACAGGGGAGCGTTGGTGAAAAGATTCGAACAGGAGCTGCCTGCAAATTTCCTCCACCATCTGCTGCTACAAAATAAAAGGTGTAATCGTGGTTATATATTAGATTTATATTACCACCTTGCTGATTAAGCGCAGTAATATTAAAAACAGTATTTATGTTAGCAAGTGGAACACTTATTACCCAGGTTGATATACGACCTCCACTTGGTCCTGCAAGTGCAGCATTTTCTATGTCAGAGAGATGTAGGTACAGGAGTGGTATAATTATAATTAATGAGTAATGCATATACTGTACCAACTTCATTAAGCCCGTACTGGAAAACCTCGTTATATACGTTAGGAGTCACTATTGGTGTACCTCCGTACCATGCCGGCTGAGCAAATAAGCTAAAAGTAGATAGAATTGCCAGTGAAAACAGGGTAAATAACCTTCTTGTTTTCATATCAATAGTATTTTTGAATTTCCGGATTAATGACGTCTTCATGTCAGGTTGTTTTAGTTACAATAAAAAATGTGTCCACTTCGTCCACCTTCGCTACCCTTCGACAAGCTCAGGGACAGCTACGGCGGACGAAGCTGAATTTAAGACTACAAGATAATAAAAAAGGTTGCATGTTTTTGGGAGGGAAAGCGATGGGTTTAGAGAATTAGTTTTGGGAGAGCATTTTGCATAGTTTTAGTAAAAGGCGGAGGGTGCGGGGCGGGACTAAGAGACTGAGAGACTTAGGGACGAAGGGACTTAGAGACGAAGGGACTTAGAGACGAAGAGACTAAGAGACTGAGAGACTGAGAGACTGAGAGACTGAGAGACTGAGAGACTGAGAGACTGAGAGAGGCCATAAACATTAGTCCCGAAAAGAGGAATTCAGATAAACTGAGGAAAAATGGCTTTGTCCATATCCACATATTTTTTACTTATAACAAAATAATTAGCGATTGAAATATTGTTTGCAAGCTTTTTCAATTTATCCAAATCTAACTGAGATGCTTTCATTTTTACCTCAAAGGCTGTATTGCTGTTAAGAATAAAATCAATTTCCGCAGTATTTCTTTTATTATAAAATGTCAAATTACCATAAGACTCTAACTGATTACAAACAGCCGTTTCAAAAAGTTGTCCTTCAGTTACTTTTGCGATCAGATTTAAAATTCCAGTATCAGAAAAATATATCTTTTTCCCGGCTGCTACACTTTTGTCAACGCTTTTCGAATACTTAGAAACTAATTTAAGGAAAAATATGCCCTGCAAAAATTCCACGTAGTTATATACCTTCACCCTGTTTATTCCAAGCTCTGATGCAATTTTTGAAATATCAATCATATTACCGTTGCGTGGTGCAAGAAGTAGTATTAAATCACGTAATTCACGAACATCTTTCAATTCAGAAAAGGCCTTGATGTCTTTTTCAAAAAAGGAAGCGAAGATATTTTTCAATACCAATTGTTTGGTTTTAATATCCGGAGTAAGAGCTACTTCCGGAAATCCGCCATACTCAATATATTCATCATAGTATTTGGCTCTTTTTTCAAACTCAGTCCTGGTCCGGTTTTTAAAAATATGTTCTGCCTGTAAATCAATTATATTTTTTTCACTTATCATTCCTTTAAAATAAAGAAATTCACTAAACGACAATGGATGAAGTGTGTACAAAAACTTCCTTCCACTTAATGATTCGGGAAACAAGTTCCGTAAATAATAATTTGAAGAACCAGTTACAATAAACTTGACCTGATAATGATCAATAAGATACTTGATGACCTTCGTAATGTCCGGAAAATTTTGTATTTCATCAATGAAAATATATAACCGTTCACCATCTTTTAATGAAGCCTGCTTCTTTAATTCATAAAAAATATGATTATAGTCAATCGCTTCAAAAGGCATCTGATCGAGCGGATTATCGAAATCGAACCATAATTTGGAACCTTCAGTAATATCATATAACATCCGCATCAGGGTAGTTTTACCAACCTGTCTCATACCACAGATTATAATGGCATTCTTATGATCTATCTGGGGCAATATTTCGAAGTAAAGAGTTCTTTTCATATATCTGTAAATATTTTATTACAAATATACGCATATCTGTAATATGTCAGAAACATATTTGCAAATTATTTATTTGACTGAGGGACGAAGGGACTTAGAGACGAAGGGACTTAGAGACTAAGAGACTAAGAGACTTAGAGACGAAGAGACGAAGAGACAAATTTTTTTCATAAATTTAGGCAGGAATAATTATTGTCTTACTTAAATTTTTACGAAAATGAAAATCCGGTCTCATAAAGAATTGGAAGTATATAAACTTTCATTTGTTTGTGCTATGAAGATTTTTGAACTGTCAAAACTGTTTCCAAAAGAAGAAACTTACTCCTTAACTGACCAGATCCGAAGATCGTCCCGATCAGTATGCGGAAACCTGGCTGAAGCTTTCAGAAAACGGAGATACCCAAAAGCATTTATTGCTAAATTATCCGATTCTGAAGGTGAAAGCGCTGAAACTCAAACATGGCTCGATTTTGCTGCCAATTGCAAATATATCACAGATGATGAGCACAAAGTACTTTACTCAGACTATGAAAATATAATTGGTAAACTCGTAAATATGTCATTACATCCTGACCGATGGTCCTGGTG
Organism: uncultured Bacteroidales bacterium; assembly: GCA_963838215.1. GTDB lineage: Bacteria > Bacteroidota > Bacteroidia > Bacteroidales > VadinHA17 > LD21. The sequence goes on from CAWIQG010000003.1 coordinate 1,814,785, forward strand.
AAAACCATGGTCGCTTAGGGACTTAGGGACTAAGAGACTGAGGGACTGAGAGACGGAGAGACGGAGAGACGGAGAGACGGAGGGACGGAGAGACGAAGGGACGGAGAGACTGAGAGACGGAGAGACGAAGGGACGGAGAGACGGAGGGACGGAGAGACGGAGGGACGGAGAGACGAAGAGACGGAGAGACGGAGAGACGACCTGCCTTTAGTGATAGATCTTTAAGTTGATTTTTCCCCGCAGAGTGTACATTATTATAAAAACAGGTTATCGGCCGGTTTTTAAAATTTTGTTTAAAAAATTTGTCAATCTGATATCAGTTTTTTACCTTTAAAGCAAATAAGTCTGCAAATTGATAGTAACGGAAATTTGTCTGGAGTTGTAATGAAAGTCTGACTTATTAAATTTTAAAGATGAGTTTTATATTTCCTGCCTGTTACAAGAATATGGCAGGAGGTTAGTTACATAATGTTTTAACTATCAAAAATCAATTTGTAATGGAATCAGTAGCTATGACTCGCCAACAAATGGCTGACAATTATGAGATCTGCCCAAGAACTCTTAACAAATGGTTCAAAGAGAAGGGAATAACTGTGCCAAAAGGATTAATCAGTCCCAAAGATCAGGAATATATTTATTCCAAAATCGGGCATCATCCTGACAACAAAACAAGAATAAAAGGGAAAAAACTCTGAATTTACTCTCCTGATACCCGGGGCAACCTGAAGTCCTAAACTATCAAATTATTCTGATAGAACACTCTTCCTGTATCCTGTCATTTCCGTTTTTTGTCGAAGTATGTCGAAACATGGAAAATAATGCACTTTTTTTCCTTTATCATATTATTGGTTATCATGAACTTTGATACCGGTGAAAGCGACACTTTATTAAATGATACAAAAAATACATTGTGAAAAATAAATCGAGATAAACCAATATTTAGTTTAATTAATCGTCATGTTTTATGAAAAGAGTTATTTCCCTAATTATTTCTGGAATTCTTATCTGCTTCATAAGCGGATGTGCTTCTGTTAAGATCTATTCCGGATCTGATCTGACAAAAAAAACGGGTTTAAGGTTCTATACGGTAAAACCATATTTACTGGTTGAGCTAAAAACTGAAAAAGATAACACAGTTAAAACCTCTGTTATTTATCTGCCTGATCTTGGCGCTCCCCAGTACATTATTTTTAAACCCGGTATCGGTTCAAATGAATTAAAGCTGGCTTTTACAAACGGCTCTCTGAATTCTTACGGATTAATGACCGAATCGCAGATTCCCGAGACAATAAATGCGCTGGCAGGATTATTGTCAAAAAGCGCCGGTGTGGCCGGACAATTAGCTCAGCAGGCAAATCGGATTGAACAGGTTTCAACGGAACCTGATTTCAAATTGTACGAAATTGTTATCGGAGCTGAAGGGACATCGCTCAGGGAGGTTACGATCGGGGGGAAGTAGGGTGATGGGGTGATGGGGTGTCGGGGTGCAATAACAACTCCACAATAAATTAAAATCAATATTTATAATTTAATACCATAATAATGAACACATTCAATCAAAAAATCAATATTGACGGATACACAGAACCTAAAGGTACCGGCTGGCTTCCGCCAAAACCCGATCTGAGAGATTACACTGCAGATCATCCGGAAATCAAATCAATCACGAAAAAACTCATACCAGGAGCAGCAAGACAAAAAGGTTCATCATCAGTTGATCTCCGCCAATGGTGTTCACCTGTTGAGAACCAGGGAACGCTTGGCGCCTGTACAGCTCATGCCGGAACAGGAATAGTTGAATACTATGAAAGAAGAGCATTTAATAAACACATTGACGGATCAAGGCTCTTTCTATATAAAGTGACCCGAAACCTCATGCAGGTAACAGGTGATACAGGGGCATTTCTCAGAAATGTAATGGGAGCTCTTGCACTTTGCGGAATACCCGATGAGAAGTACTGGCCATATAATGTTGCGGATTTTGATAAAGAACCAACTGCATTTGTTTATTCGGTGGCCGATAATTTTGAGGCAATGAAATATTTTTGTCACGATCCTCTCTCCCCTGCTAAAGCTACCGGGAGCAAAGCAGGGAGCAGTCAGCAGGATGTTCTTGATTCGGTCAAAAAGTATCTTGAAGCAGGTATTCCCTCAATGTTCGGGTTCTGGGGGTTTCCATCGTATAACAGTTCCGATATCAAAGGAGGCATTCCGTATCCCTGTCAGGGTGAATCAGCTCAGTGGGGTCATGCAATAGTTGCTGTCGGTTATGACGATGAAAAGAAGATAAAAAATCTAAAATGCAATAAAGTAAGTACAGGGGCCCTCCTTTTTCGCAACTCCTGGGGAGCAGAATGGGGTGACAATGGCTATGGCTGGCTTCCATACGATTATGTTCTTAACAGGGTTGCACAGGATTTCTGGTCGCTTATCGGAATGGAGTGGATTGATACAGGACAGTTTGGAGTGTAGCAAGCGCAGGGCGCGGGGCGCGGGGCGAAGAGACTGAGGGACGAAGAGACTGAGAGACTGAGAGACGAAGAGACTGAGGGAGAGGGACTGAGAGGGGGAATGTTCTAATTACCTGGGGCAAAGATCTGGTGACCGGGGGGAATGATCTGGTGACCGGGGGTAACTATTTGTTTAACGGGGGGATAGATCTGGTGATCCGGGGGAAAGGTCTGATTACAGGAGGGAACGATCAGTCAACCAGGAGGAACAATCTGATGATCGGGGGGAAATGACTGGTAAACGGGGGGAATGATCTAACGAGCCGGGGGAATGATCTTCAGGGCAGGAGGAACGATCTGATGATCGGGAGGTGAGATCTGGTGAACAGGGGGGACTATCTGCTAAAAGTGGTGTGAGGTGTGGGGCGCGGGGTATGGGGCGTGGGGCGCGGGGAGTGGGGCGCGGGGAGTGGGGCGCGGGGTGTGGGGCGTGGGGCGCGGGGTGTGGGGCGCGGGGTGTGGGGCGCGGGGTGTGGGGCGTGGGGCGCGGGAAGTGGGGCGCGGGGTGTGGGGCGCGGGGTGTGGGGCGCAGGGCGGGGCGGTTACGGATTAAAGAAAATAGTATAAGGATTAATAAACTGACAATAACAAAAACCCATAAAACAAATTTTCAATTACTAACTTAAATTTAAAGAGATGACAACACATCAGAAAATTACAGTAAGCATGTACATGGCTCTAAGGAATTTTGTAAACCTTAATAAAGAGATTGCGATGAAGAATCCAACATTTGCAAAAAGCTATGAAACCTTTATGGCCACTGTTGATGAGATACAAATCCATAGTGAGATCCAGGGGGTCAATAAAACGGGTATTGCAATCGATAAGAACGCGTTAAAGAAGAAGCTCATCGGAATGGCTCTTAAGAACTCTAAAAAGATAGCCATTATTGCAAAGTTGAACAACAACGAAACATTATATAAGGAAGTAAACTCCAATGAATCGGATCTATTGCGAATGGCGGAGGTTACTTTGAAGGACCGGGCTGAGTTAATTCATGACAAAGTTGAAGCAAATATCACAGAACTTGCGGAACAGGGAATAACTGCTGATACTCAAAAGCTGTTTTTAGAGACGATAACAGCGTTCAATAATGCCCTTTCAACACCAAGGACCGGTATTACTGAAAGAGGAAAAATCACACAAAAGCTTTCAGTACTTTTTGATACTGCCGAAAATGCTGTTGAGATCATGGATTTAGCAGCAGGATCGGTAAAAGATGAAGAACCGGATTTTTACAACGGTTACAGGAACGCAAGAAAACTTGTTGATACCAGTGCCGGTAAACTGGCACTTACGGCTATAGCAACTGACATGACTAACGGAGAACCGGTAAAGGGTGTTCTGTTTACCTTTAAACCATTATCCATTAAAGGAGTATCTGGAAACGGAGATGGAGAGATAACAAAAAAGACCGCTCAAAAGGGAAGTTTTAAAGTTAAAAATATGCCTGCAGGTAACTACAATGTATCTGTAAGTAAACCAGGGTACAAAGACAAAGAAGTTACTGTAATTGTGGTGGATGGGGAAAGACGTGATCTGTCGGTGGAGATGGAAAAGGCGTAAGGCCGGCTCAGGGCGAGGGGTGTAGACTGAGAGACTAAGAGACTGAGGGACTGAGAGACTGAGAGACTAAGAGACTGAGAGACGAAGGGACGAAGAGACTAAGAGACGGAGAGACGGAGAGACGAAGAGACAATGAACAAACGATTGGACCGTTGCGCCGTTGCGCCGTTATGCCTTTGTGCCGTTTGACATTAAAACTAAAAATTAATTAGTCGATCCTTAAAATGTCTGTTTTAACAATAATTCACCAGGATCTTATATTCCTGAGTCAATTTTTTGATAAATTCATTTAAGACACAGATAATAGACTTACGGATTTTCCGTAACATCTTCATCATATTGAACGCTGCACCTGCCAAAAGAGTGTTAATCATATCACCCTCAACACCTTTGAGGTAATTTCTGAGTAACCGGTGGTCTTGTTTTAAATGTCCTATAATTGGTTCTATTGATGCTCTTCTTCGGAACCGCTCTCTCTCTTTGGCTTTTTGATAAGCGGTTTTACCTTTTCCTGAGCCTGGTATTTTAATGCTAACCCCCATGATGCTTTTTCGCCCCTTACAGCCTCTGTCAACCAAGGCAGCTTCAGGCAATCGACCTAAAAGATCTTCAACCTGTGCCAGTTGCGGTTCAAGAGTATGACCATCGAAAATATTATCTTCAAATGCCATCGCCCCAACTACTATTCCACTTTTCTTGGTGATTGCAAAGCTACTTTTGTTGCCAAATTCATACCTCTTGTGTTCTTTGCCTTTTGAGATACATTTTACTTCAGGGGCATGAAAACTGTATATCTTGTTATTGTCATCTCGTTTTTGTCCAAGTACACGGTAGTATAACCAGAGCTGTTCATCATAACAGTTCAAACGATCTTTGTCATCAAGTCCACGTTCAACATCTCTTACCAAGCGACCTGCTATTGTCTTAAGTTTACGAGCAGCTGCATTGGCCATTTTACGCTTCTTTGGATGCTCCCTGAACCGCTGCTCTATCATTAATTGTTTGACTATACGCTTGTAACTTTGTCTCAATGCTATATCTTCTTTTTCAGCGATCTTCCGGCATCCTTCAATTATCTTCTTATGAAGTTTGGAGTCGGTCGGGAATGTAATGTTCTTTTCCTGTACTGTTGTGTCAATAAGTACTTCTTTCTCATTAACTTCCTTAGAATCAAACAGGCTTATACTGAGTTTTAAAATTTTCTCCGCCCCAACTTCTCCAATACGCTTACGAAAATGTACAAACTCGCTCGGATCAAACGGCTGTTCATACTGGAAAAAGGTCTCTCCACAAAAGTATTGCCAATAAGGGTTTTCAATCCACCTTTCTACAAAAGTCTCATCTCCAAGATTATACATCTGTTTCAGTATCATACACCCAACCATCTTTCTTACCGGTATTGCTTTTCTTCCCATGTATGGATAATAAATGGAAAACTCCTTGTCAACTGTTTTCCAGTCTATTCGCTGTGCCAACTGAACTATCTCATGATCCATATTAATGACACTTACAAGTGGAGTCTGAAATACATTCAACTGCTCATGTTTAATAAATTTGCCTTTCATTTTGCAAGGTTTTTAACGAATTTACATATTCCCTTGCAGATTATTAAACCAAGTTATTAACACTAATTGTTAATAATCAACACTTTAAGTACATTTTAAGGATCGACTAATTAATAAATTTAAAACGAACCCAATGAAATCAAAATTATTCACACTCGACACCCGGGATATTCTCCATGGGTTAATTATGGCCTTCCTGACAGCGTTGCTGACAGGGATAATCGACATGCTTCAAAAAGGGGCGGTTTTTGACTGGCTCTCATTTAAGACTGTTCTGATTGCAGGGATAAGCGCAGCTCTTTCATATCTGATTAAATGCCTTGCAACTAATTCCCGGAATCAGCTGTTCACTAAAGAACCTTCATAATCTGATTATGATTTGAAATGGAAACTGCCGTCGAGGAATAGCGGCAGTTTTTTATTTATCTGTACTTTCTTTTTACGCAAAAAGAAAGTACGAATTGTGGTTTTGCCTCCGCGCCCATAAAGAACTAATCTTATTTAATGGAATGAAACAGCTTTTTCCAAAAATGTTTTGATAAAATAGAACCGGATTCCTGATAAGTCAGGCATAATGGGGTGCGGGGCGTGGGGTGCGGGGCGTGGGGTGCGGGGCGTGGGGTGCGGGGCGTGGGGTGCGGGGCGTGGGGTGCGGGGTGCGGTGCGGGGTGCGCGGTGTGCGGATAATTATTTACTTCTCATTTTAACAAGAAAATATTTCGCCACATTCTTCACATTCTGCCATACCAGCTCTTTCACCCAGGGGACAGGTTTATCTGTCCATCTCTGTGGATGAAATGTCAGCATTATCCTATCCGGAAGTCTGCCTTCTTTAGCAGCGTGGATTATGTTATAGGTCGAGTGGAAATGAGACGGAGGGACGGAGGGACGGAGGGACTGAGAGACGGAGGGACGGAGGGACGGAGGGACGGAGGGACGGAGGGACGGAGGGACGGAGGGACGGAGGGACGGAGGGACGGAGGGACGGAGGGACGGAGGGACGGAGGGACGGAGGGACGGAGGGACGGAGGGACGGAGGGACGGAGGGACGGAGGGACTGAGGGACGGAGGGACGGAGGGACGGAGGGACGGAGGGACGGAGGGACTGAGAGACTGAGGGACTGAGGGACGTTCCATTGTCTCAAAGTCTCTTAGTCTCTTAGTCTCTAAGTCACTTAGTTCAACAGCCGATTGTCTATCGCCTATGGCCTTGTCCCTTATATTAAAAGAGTCTCCATCCCAACGACGTCCTGTATCTGTGAGATAGAGTACCTTATCAAAATCTATATCAAAATAGGGTTCCCCGATGATCCCAAAATCGTGATAATCATAATACTTCCACAACAACCTGCTGTCCCACCTGCTCATCGGACTCCCGTGCATGCAGATCGTTTTCACCGGAACAATTTGTCTAAGCTTCTCCAGGTTCGTCTTAAAACTCTCAATCGCTATCTCTGCTAACTCTTCCTTCGTGCGTCGCGAGTCGCGTGTCGTGCGCCCTTTTCCTGTCTTTTGCCGTTGTGCCGTTGCGCCGTTACGCCGTAGTGCCGATATACTGACATCCTCGTAATGATATCCGATTTCATGTCCCAGGGAACAAATCTCTTTAATAATCCTTTCATCAAAGCTACCCGGCAATATCCTGAAATAATATGTACCCCTGATCCCCTTTTCTGCCTGTATCCTAGCAAAAACCAGCGAATTCACCTGCAGCTTATCAACATCATGCCTGAGAACAATTCCTCTCTCTTCCGGTTTGTCAATAAATTCAGCAAAAGTCTGAAACGAAAATCCCTGACTAAGCAGGGCATCAAGTAACTTATTATATGTTGCTATAGTAAAATCCATAAACCTTGAACTTTAAACTTTGAACTCTGAACCTTGAACTTTGAACTTCGAACTTTGAACCTCGAACTCTGAACCTACCTGAATCTCTCCATACAGGCCGGATCTTCCTTCATTTCTTTAACGCTTTCAGGATAATTATCAATAAACCAGCTCCAGAATGCAGTGACATCAATTTTATTTTTTAACATTCTCTCTTTGCGTAAATTCCATTCCTTTTTCAAATCCGGTGTATGAACCAGCTCAATGATCTTTTCAATCATTAAATCAAATTGCTGAGGTAAAAAAGAATAACACAGATTGTATTTGTTCTCCAATTCGTTTGGGACAGAGAGATTTCCTGCAAATGAATTACATTTAACAGCAGGTGTGCCCATTACCGCAGCTTCGGATGTCATTGTCTGACTATCGCCTATAAATAGTGTGGCATAATACATCAGTGAATGAATCTTTTCCGGACATATTTTCAACTGGTAAGTTTTTAGCTCCGGTTCAATCTCTCTTTCAGTGGTAATAAATATCCTCCCATGTGGTTTAAGAGTCTCAACCAGTCTTAATTTCTGATCGGGACTTAACCCATTTACCCTCTGGTCGTGATGAGCCCTGAAAACATTAAAGCGCATAATGAAAAACTGCTCCCCGCGATTAATCCCCAATTCAATCAAAACGCCAGGATCGGGAGTAAACCGGTTTGGATGTAAGTAAGCCAATTCATGATATCCCTGATAATAAACAGTATCCCGACGTTTTCTTTTACCCATCAAAGCATCAGGAGACATCAGAATATCAGCATAAGGATTAACGTATCGTGTAACCAGCGGTTGTACTTCATCATCATCATCGTCAAATACAACAGATTTAACTCTCAATATTTTGGAAACATGCGCTACCGAAACCGAAGTTCCAATGGCAAAATCGATTTTTTTCTGAAGGCAGATTTTCAGTATAAGAAGATCGTATATTATTTGTTTCCAGACCTTGCCGGGTAAACTATCTGATTTTTTAGGGAGAACGAAATATTTAAAACCATAATAATTCAGCAGCCGTTTAGCCACATCAATCTCCTTAACGGCCCAAAAAACCTGATGTCCCTTTTTCTCAAGTTCTTCAGCCAGGTTCCTGTAATTATGAACATGGGCCGGATGACCAACATCAATCAGAATCCTCAATGTTTCATAACTTTTAAGACCTTTAATCCCGATCTACCAAGGTTGTAGAGAAATGGGGTCAGTACTTTTAAAAATCTTCCCCGTTCAACCAGCCCGCCACCAAATTCCAGCTTAAATTTTCTGACACCATATTCGACATCAGGTCTTCCCGCACCCATAAAATCCACTTTGGGAATATTGTTCTCAATTGCAAACTCAAGAGCCGCCAGTATGGCTAAGTGAGCAGGAAAAATCCGGGGATTGTAATCACGTATTCCGCAATAATAAAAAGTGTAGAGCCCTTTCCCGGGTAAGACCGGACAAAAAGAACCCCCAATGATTTTCTCCTCATGCATTACTACAAAAACTTTCAGAATACCGGTTTTGAAAAACTTATGGAAGAACATGAAAGGAGGAAGAGGTAATTTTACATTTTCCCTGTATAATTTTTGCAGGATCCGGTAAACACCAAAAATCTCCTCCTTTTCTGAACATTGATGATATGCAGCACCATTTAAAACTGATTGCTTTATTTCACGTCGCCTGTTATACTTAAATAATGAGAGTAAATTCTCTTTTTTAACTCCATCAAGATCAAGTTCAATATTTAAATAAGGTTCATAAATCCAACCTGATTTAAGAAAAGAATCTTTATAAAAAGAATAATCAAAAAAATTGCGGGTTTCGAGGTAAATAGCCTTTCCTTTCAAACGCCTTACCGACTCAGCAAGAAAAAAAGAGAATTCATCTGTTGTTATACCGTGAATAACAGGACCGCCAAATATAATTCCGCGACGTGAAAAGAACCCTGAAAACCCTGTTTCCTTCATTATGGTGACAACCATAAGCGCTTTTAGCTCTCCTGAAGCGGAGAATGCAAAAACCGCAGCATCAAAACCTTTGATTTTACCGGTTAAATCAAAATATTCCGGGGTTTGAAATGGCGAAGCAAATGAGCTCTCAGCTAACAGATAATTCCATTCTTCCTTTGAAATTTCGTTGTTCTGTAATATTTTCATAAAGAAACACTATAAGTAAGGGCTTTAGCCCACAACAACTGAAGGACTAAAGTCCCTTTACTGATATACCGTTGGCTTCAGCCAACGGTAATTGACTGCAATCTTATCTTAATCAGAGTCTGAATATTATTCCTTGTCATCACAGAGTCACACGGCTTAATAATCTTGAATCTGGAGACCTAATTTAATTTAAGGAACTTACTCCGTGACAACTCCGTGAAACTCCTGTGCCACTCCGTGGTTAATGGATTCAGGGGTGCTTAATAGTATTACCCTCTTCTCTATTCATCATTTTTTCTCATCTCCAGTTGAAAGAACATCATTGGCTTCTGAATAAATAGTAATCCCGAGAAAAACTGAATAATCTTTGTGAATGAATGAAACAAAGGATAATAAGACGGATAATCAAGATAAGACCTGTTAGATGAATTCATAATAGTTTTAAATTCATCTTCAGGCATATCGAGCTTCTTAATTACATAAGCTATAAGCTGCTCATACTCCTGATCGGTATTGGGATTTGTTTTTAAAATGTCGAGGACCTCTTCTCTAGAAATAGCGCCGCTTAATATCTGCGAAGAGTATGTTATTTTTCGTTTGTCGATACCAAACTTATAAAGCGCCCAATATGATATTGCAAACTTGGTGAAAATATTTTCGTGATGGTGCCCGCCATAATACTCCCAGTCAAATTCTTTTTTCAGAAAAACCTGTGCGTCCTTTTTATTATAATCGAGATAATAAAACGGATAAATGCTCCTGATCCCTTTTAAAATTCCATAATACCCCAATCTGAACATTGAATAATTCGGATATGTTTTTAACCGGACCGATCCGTACACAGAATGAATATAATTTAACTGCCTTGCATCGCCGTAGGTCCATTCGCGCGGCTGGGTCCCTTCTGACCGGAAATCGTTTCCTCTTAATATGTACCTGACCCCGACTTTTGCAGCAATCTTATACATGACCGCTTTTATTGCCAGGTCGGTGGGCATATCTACCCAGGGCAAACGGGAACGCACATAAGCTTTGAGCAAATCCTTTATTTCCTCATAATTAATTACATAGGTTTCAAGATCGACACCTAACTTATTTGTAACTTTTTTTATGTTTTTTACAGCTACATCGCTGTTCCATCCATTATCGAGATTTACAGCCAGGGGTCTCAGCCCATTCTGAACAGCCAGATACAGCAGATAAGAGCTGTCTGTTCCTCCACTGACACCAACAACACAATCATATTTTTTTCTTCTGCCATTCTTTTTAATCCTTTTTACAAGCTGATCCCAATCTTTCTTCCCCTTTTCACCACGCGGATATGCTTCTGCCAGCTTATCAAACAGATGTGCATAGTTCGACACGCCATTTTCATCAAAGTGTATCCCGGGTACTGTTGTGTCCCATACTCCCCGTGAACAAATCTGAAATTCTTCTTTTATATTATCGCTCATCTACTGAAATATTTTTTCAAGAACATCTTTTTCCGGATAATTAATTAAAACAGCCTTACGGGGACCATGAAATAAAAACATCGAGCCTGCTGCAACAGCCGATGCATAAGAGTGACTTACAGCTTTTTTAAAATCATCCGTTGTGCCTGCTCCACCCAGGGCAACAACAGGAACGGTAACAGATTCCGCAACTGACCTTATCAGCTCCAGATCGTACCCCTGCATTGTGCCGTCTTTTTCAACAGAGTTGATTATGATCTCCCCTGCTCCCATTTTTTGCATTAATCCGGCAAAAGAGAACGGATCTATACCTGTCGATTTTCTTCCTCCGAAAGTACAAAGCTGCATTCCCCCAAAAAGCTTCTTTTTCACATCCATTGAGACAACAATTGTGGAACTTCCAAATTCATCCGATGCTTCCTTTATAAACTCAGGGTTTTCAACAGCATAAGAATTGATCACGACTTTTTCAGCACCGGCATTAATGATTTCCCTTATATCCTTAATTGTCCGGATTCCTCCGCCAACAGCAAAAGGCATATTGGCTTCCTCGCCCACATTCCTCACAAAATCGAGAGAAATACATCTCTTTTCCCTGCTAGCAAGGATATCCAGAAATATTAATTCATCAGCTCTCAGATCGTTTAAAATCTTTACGGCATTAATAGGGTCGCCAATGTAACGGTGGTCCTTAAATCTGATGGACTTTACTAATCCTTTGCCTTTAAGGAGGAGGACAGGAATAATGCGGGGACGAAACATTTAAAGATTGATGATTGATGATTGATGATTGATGATTGGCGATTGATGATTGGCGATTGATGATTGATGATTGATGATTGGCGATTGATGATTGGCGATTGATGATTGGCGATTGATGATTGGCGATTGATGATTGGCGATTGATGATTGGCGATTGATGATTGGCGATTGATGATTGGCGATTGATGATTGGCGATTGATGATTGGCGATTGATGATTGGCGATTGATGATTCTTCAGCTAATAATCAACAATCATCAATTTACAATCATCCATTCTTTTGTGCTGATTTTCGTGTTGCGATGAAGATTGAAGTTAGTTCGTGGGCTTCTGTTTTAAGAACTGATAATAAAGGGAGGCTTGATAGATATTCTTCTTCGATGAATTCAAGCCAGAATTCACTTTCATCGGATTCTTCAATTACAATGTTGATTTTACTTACAAAAGAAGCTTTGGACTGACCTAGACAGGCTGCCCGATAATTTGCTGCAACTGAAGTCGAGGACCTTATAAGCTGCTTCCTTATATGCCATCCAATAACATTCTCAGGCAACGATAGAGCAAGTTTTACACAATCATGAGCAAATTTCTTAGTTCTCTTTTTTAGATCTTCGGAATTCATAAATACATTAGGATTGATGATTCCGCGCTTATTTTATTTTTAACTCTATCCCCGTTCTTCTGATTTCAACCGCGAATGGATTGTTTGAATTTATATCCTGTGTTGATATCGGATGTGGTTCTATCCGGTTATCTATTTGGGAGGCCAATAACATCAATTTTACTTGTGTATCAAATCTATCAAAATCAGACAAATTATCTATTATCAATGCAACATCAATGTCACTATCTAACCTCTGCCTATTATTGGCATAAGAACCAAATATAAATGCAGAAATTAACCCTGGTTGCTGTTTTACAACAGAATCAATATATTTTTTCACTGTTCTAATAACCCTTTTATCCATAATCTTTTATTTTTAAGCTGTTCTATCCAGCCTGTTGAGAAATCCGGAGTGCAGGTCTTTTGAAAACTCATTTTATAATCGTCATACCTTGCATTAATATTGAAAGCTGTCACCGTTACAAAAAACAATCTATTCTCCTCGTTTAGTTCCAAATTACACTCTTCTGCTAATCTTAGCAAATTATGAAAAAATGGAGGGAATTCTTCTTTTGACTTAACAAATAATGCTTTAAGTAGTTTTTCAATCATTAAATGCCCTACAAAAAGACTCCAGCTATATCGTTTACTCTCAAACATTACTATCATAGTTTCAAAATCATCATCTGAACTATCAACCCAATATTTAATAAGCTTAAATTTATTGAATCCTACATTTTCCATATCCCAAAGTTATAAAAATAAAAAATTATTATTCTCAATCGTCAACCATCAATCAAAAATCGCCAATTTTGCTTTCAATCGCCAATTGTCAATTATAGATTGATAAAGTTTCTCAGCAGCATTTCGCCGTCATCGTGGCTTTTTTCAGGATGGAACTGCGTTCCGTAGATGTTGTTTTTTTGTATAGAAGAGGTGAATAAATAATCATACTCCGTTGCAGTAAGGATATCTTCTTTATTATGACATTTCATGTAATAGGAGTGTACAAAATAGAACATTGCTTCCGGGGAGATACCTTTAAAAAGGGGAGATTCTTTTTCAACTATTGCATTGTTCCAGCCTATATGCGGGATTTTGAATCTGAGCTGATCGCTGACCCTGAATCTGACAACATCTGCATCTAACCAGCTTAAACCGGCAACATCGCCTTCTTCACTATGGCTCGCCATAAGCTGCATACCCAGACAGATACCCAGAATGGGGATTTTTCTCACAAGAACAGCTTCGTTCAGGGCATCCAATAAATGCAATTGTTTTAAATTCTCAATGGCTTTCTGAAAATGACCCACTCCGGGAAGGATCAATTTATCTGCCGTTTTTATCAGATTAATTTCATTGGTAACGATTGCATCATAACCAACCCGACGGATTTTATTGATAATGGAGAGGATATTCCCCATTTTATAGTCAATAATAATAATGGTTGGTTCTTTTACCATCTTCAGGCATTAAGGACCTTCTTATATACTTCAACAATTCTCCCGGCAATACTTTCGGAATCCAGCCCCAGTTCAATGATCCTCCGGCGTCCATTTGTACGCCCCCTGGTGTCGGCAAATCCGAGCGCCTTTTTGATTTTTTCAGCTACATCAGCCGGGTCAAAGCCTGAAATGTAGCACCCTTCAGTATTGCCAAATACTTCACGAACATCGCCGACATCGGTGCTGACAATGGGACAATTACAGGCCATTGCTTCTTTGATTACATTCGGAGAGCCTTCCGAGAATGATGTTAATAATACTAAATCAGCAGCAGAATAATAACAGGGCAGCTTTTTATTATCTGTTTTACTGATAATATGAAACTGAATGTTTTCATCTCCGAGTAACCGGATCGCCTGTTGAGCTAAATTAAGATTCTTGACCTTTTCATAAGGACGAACTGCAATAAATATGATATTGTACTTTTTATTAAATCCAACCTTCAATCCTGATTCTTCCTTCTCTTTTTGTTCAAATAAATTAAGATTTACCCCATTGGGAATTATTATTGAATTATTAATGGTCCCCTTCATTTTGATTGATTTCACAATTGTCTTATCCCAGACATATTCGGAGAACAGTTTAATAATGAACCTGGTAATTACATGTTGCCTGTGAATATCTGAGCCCATTAAAGATGCAATTGTTTTCCCGGAATTGGCAAGACCGGCAATGATAGCAGTATATCCATAATGAGCATGAACCAAATCATATTTATTCTCCTTTAAATATTTCTTCAGATTAAAGAAACTTTTAATATAATGTGAGCCTCCCTTGCTGATAGGGAAAAACCCTACTTCAATACCTGTTTTTATTAAAGATTCCAATTGATTATTTACAATCGGATTTCTGACTTCATTATCATGACTTCTAAAGACAAATAGAATTTTCATTAAAGTATCAGTTCAGGAAATTAGATTTTTTTTGCTTTGATTTGTGATCTATTATGAAAATGATCATGCATTTATGTTATTGAATAATACCGGAGTCATTATAGTCAGATAGCCCCGGTAACGTCCGTGGCAGATGATGAAATTCCGATGCCAATCCCGTAGAAGGTTGAAGTCTGATGATTATTTATTGACATGATTTTTCTTCAACACCTCCGGTGTTGTAATAAATCACGGTACAAATACCACAGGTATAACTGTGGCTATTGGAATTTGACGCCTCCGGCGTTAAACCTTTATTAAACTTAGCTATCATTGCCTTTAAACAATTCTCAATTCATTACAATATTGTATCAGGGGCCTTTGATAAAGAAAGAATTATCTCCGATCCCAATAAAGATAAAAATCTGTTTTTATAAGAAAATCCCATGTATTTTATCCTGGTTTTGTAATTAAAAACAGAAAACAGCGGCGATACAGGCAGGTATTTAACTTTTCTAATAATGGTGAGACCGGTTTGATTTAAAAGCTTTTCCATAAGGAAAGAACCGGTCAAATTTATTTTGTAATTATAATCTGCCCTGGTTTTGCTGAACAAGCCATTTCTTAATCGATTAAATTTTGAGATTAATTTTTCAGAAGCGGTATATTGCAACAAAATTATACCGCCATCAGTCACTAATTCTTTCAGCTTATTCAATAAACCGGAAATATTTTCAACGTGGGCAACAACTCCAATGCAAACTACCAGATCATAAGTTTTATCAGTTTTAAAACTTAATATATCAGAATTAACAAATGAGGCACGATTTAAGTGTTCTTCAGATATATTCATTCTTGCCAGGTCCAGCATTTTTTCAGAAATATCCAGAAATGTTATCCTGTTATTATTTATGAATTCACTGGTCAGTTCTCCGTTGCCACAACCAATATCAATTATTTGTTTACCCTTAAGTTCACCAACAATTTCACCTATGATCTTTTTCCGTACCTGGATAACAGGATTTGCTTTAATATAATCATCGGTTTTGTCGAAGTATTCTTTTACTCTTTCGGTCTCGCCCATCTGAACAATCAATATCAGAATGATAATTTATTTTGTTCCAGCCGATCCATAGTTCTAAGTTTCGATCCTGATAGTACTACAATATAAACTAATAAAAACCCGAGAGCAGTTTCCCTAAGAAGTATGCCTGTATAAAAAAAGAATTCCCAACAAAAGAACCCTAACAAAACATATTTTAGCCTGGCATTTTGTGTATGCAAAATAAGACTTAATGCAAATAATACCATAGCTATAAGTCCCAAATACCCGCTTGTAATAAGTGTCTGAAAAGCTCCTGTTGCAGAACCCTTATTGGTAATATTAAAGTTAAGTTCAGAAAATTCTTCATAATTCACAGCATACACAAAACGCAAACCATAACCAAACCAATCCTTTTCATTTAGATTTCCCTTGCCAAGCTTATCCAAAAGTAACAGAGTTGCTCCGCCACGGCCCTGACCAATTCCCCGTTCACCATTATCTTCCTTCGTTCCGAAAGTATAATCCATTGCATAACTTATTGCATAGTTATAATCGAAGCTTCCCCATGTTCTTCCTTCTTTATTCAGACTATAATTTAACCTCACCCCAAAGTAAAAAACAACAGGAACTGCAACTATTGAGATGAGAGCAATTTTAAGGGGAATTTTACGTTTTGGTATATAAAAAATAAATGCAGCTATCAGTATCGGCATAACAAACCAAATTGCTCTTTTGACACTTACAAATCCTATAAGAAGTAACCCTATTATAAACCACCAGTCTTTCCGCACCAAAAAACCATCCTTTCTCAACCAGATAAACATGAAGCCCAGCATTGGCAAAATCGTTGCTATCGCACCTCCCTGAGAACCTAACAGATCCAACAAGACTTTCAGTAGGTCCCATTATAAAAAACTTTAATATTGACAATAGAATCTGAACTGATAAAATATCAAAAATTACTTTTTCCAAATGAAACTTAAACGGGATATTGTTCCTGTAATTAATAAATATCAGAAATAAGACAAATACAATAAAATATCGTGAATACTGACTAAAAACAATAAAAAAGTAATCCTGGTTCAGATAAGAAGAGTATAAAAAAGTGATTGAAAAAAATAAAAAACTTATAAAAGTGAATACATAGAATTTTCTAAAATGTAAAGAGTTTGTTTTAATAAGCCAATATAATGAAAGCAATGTAACAGCAATTTTATAATAATTCTGGACATCTTTACCAAGATAGCCCATAAGTCCATTATAAAAAATCAATATAACATATATGGAAAAACCCTGCTTCCTGTATCTAACCATCAGATACAGGAAAGAGAGAATGACAAAAATATAATAGACACCTACCTGTGCCTTAGTGGCGCCATATACAAACAAACCTTCACCCATTGGAAAATGTTCGTAATAAGAATCGACAATTAAAAATTATCTGCCTGAATTATTGATATTATTATTAACCGGCTCAGAAATTTCATATACCGGCGCACGAGGAAAATAAAATAATAAACCTACCAGAGAATAAAAATTAAACAAATTTTTAAATAAAAAAGAACGAAAAGAAAATTTTTCTTTCCTGATTTTATAAATTGTCCTGAACAAATGAATCAAAATATAAAATAACAATAAGAATAGTCCTGTTAATGGCTGGATCACTAACATTAAAAATCCGATTAACAGAAGAGAAACATACAGTACATTCCTGTAATAAATCTTCAGATATCCTTTATTAAATAAGTGCTTGCGCATCAACAGACCCGGGGATAACAATGCATAACCAAGATAAAAATCTGTAAAACGTTTTTTGTCATAATAACTTATTGTATGGTGTATAGCAAAAAGATGATTATCAAAAAGGGCAGGATAACCAAACTTCGCCATTCTTAATCCAAAATCCAAGTCCTGATTCCGGATTAAACGATCATCCATCCCTCCCATTGATTTCCAGTACTTTTGTTCGACCAGCATTAAGCCTCCTACAACGTCCTGATAAATGCTTCCTCTGCAATTTTGTCGTCACGAGTAAATAAATAATTAAAATTCCCATCGTAAAATTTATGTCGCAAGTACCCACTAATAATAGGATATTTCAGCCTTTTCTTACTTTTATCATAAACGAAATCCCAGAAATCAGGGATCAGCTCCATATCCCCATCAACAAAAAAGAGAATTTCTCCTTTTGCGTGTTTAGCTCCCTCATTTCTGCCTATAGCTGCATTTACCTGCCCGGTTATTAAAATTATTCTTATAGTGTATAACTTTGAAATCTCAATTGTTTTATCACTTGAAGCAGAATCGACATAAATTACTTCATAAGAAGAAATTTTGTTTTCTTTTGTGAAACGGAATATAGATTCTAAACAAAGTGTAATAGTTTTTTCTATGTTTCTGCCGATAATAATAAATGATATCATCTAATTCAGACTAAATTTATTTTTCCATATTGCAAAGCACAAAATCCTCCAAATTATATTGTTATATTGATTTTTGTTTCCGAGACAAAAATCTAACATCTTTAGCATATAATCATTATTTATATAATCCTCACCTACAGAGAATCAATCTTCTCTTTAATAAAAGCCTTATTGTCCCTTAGTAGCTCATATTCAGGCATCTTAAAACCAATATTTGTTTTTGCCATAAAACCTTTTCAGGGATTAATTCCTTCATCGCCATTCGATAGGCATACTTTGTATAACCATCACGAATCATATAATTAACAGGTAATGAGTATAAGAATTCAACTAACCTATAATCGAGAAATGGTAATCTTGTTCAGCTGAAAATGCCATGGAATTTCTGTCCACCTGCGAGTATTCCGGGCAGGTTTGGGCGTTTTATTAATTCATAACTCTCTTTTTTTCAAAATAGATGAAAAATTGTACCTTTTATCATTAAATGTCCTGTTAATTAATTGAGAATTCCATAATCCTTTTTTGTAAAACCCTAAGTCAAGCCACGGTTCCCAATTCTTAAGTTTTTTGAGTAATAATACCGTGGTAAGTTCTTAATTATTTCAACTGACAGAGAATATATTGTATTGGAATAAACATCTCCCTTTGAAATGGGATAAATCTCAGCTATTTTTTTTACTTGTTGTAAATAGTAATTAAATCCATAGTTTCTTAAAATATCCAGCAAAAATTTCCGATAAGGACTGGAGTAGTAACCCCCGATCAGTTCATCAGCCCCTTGTCCATCTAAAACAACCGTAACTCCCATTTCCTTAATGAATTTATAAAGCTGCCATGAGCCAAAAATACTCGAATTCTGCAGGGGTTCTTCCTGGTGCTAGATAAATTGTTCAAAGATTCAAGATTTGCATGTTCTTTAGAAAATCCCTTAAATAACTTTTTACCGGAATACTGTCAATAACAATCCCTGCATAATAAGGATCATCTATATCAGGATCCCTGGAGGTAATGGTAAATACCTTGTTCAGAATCGCCTTTATCGATTTTATTAACCAGGGCAACAATCCCGGAGGGATCGGTTCCCGGATAATCCAGTTCCGACGGGAACATCACTTCTTAATCTTATCCTGATACTATCTTCCAGCAAATCTCTGATACTATCATATATCTGGTCTTCGTTATAGGTCAAAGATAAAGTCGAAGTTGGTAAATTCCACCATCTGACTTCTCTGCTCTTTAATCTTATATCGTCATTTCAGGTCAATCTCCAAGAAACTCCCGGCATCTAATTTATTTATCCCATTAAAAAAAGTCTCCTCTGTTTCGTTGCCATAAGAGACCGGCTGCCAGAAAATCAAAAGCAATACGGGAATTAAGAGTATTAAACTTACCGGGAAATATCTCTAAGAGTTGTTTTATTTCCGAACCAAAAACAAAAACATTTTCTTCTAAAAAGTAATAAAACGGTTTTATTCCAAACCGGTCCTTTGCACAAAAAAGTTTTCGTTTTGGTAAATCAAAAATGCAAAAGGACCACATACCATTGAAATTTGCCCAGGGAATTCTCTCCCCACTCTTTATACGCATTTAAAATAACTTCTGTATCTGATTGAGATTTAAATTTATAAGCTTTTTTTTCTTAACTCCGTTCTTAATTCCAGATAGTTATAAATTTCCCCATTAAATATGATCCAGTAATTGCCTGTTGTGTCAGACATTGGCTGATGTCCGGATTTGGTAAGGTCAATAATAGATAATCGTTCTGAACCCAAAAGCGCCAATAGTATCAGCACCTGAAAAATCACTTAGATCTTCATCCATCCAGCTTTCAACCTCGAATCTGTTATTAATGGTAATATATCCAAAATCATCAGGCCCTCTGTGCCTGATGATATTATTAGCTTTCGAAAACCTTTCCGGACTAAAATCTTTTAATAAGCTAAAGAATCCTGTTATCCCACACATAAATTTATCAGAATGATATGGAATATCGATTGCCCATATTATTAAAGATCCCATCTCTGACTCCAGCGAATATTGCTTTTAAAATATCTAATTTCTTTTTAAAATTTAGCCCTGAAAAGAATAAAACCTGAAGAAAACTTTTAAAGATATCTTTAAAATAAATCTGAAGGAAATGGGATCTGTTATTGTTGTTTTTAATGAGAATCAGTAGATTCCCTGCTCGATAACAAGTCTAAATGGTGAATTTGGAAATACTTGATGTTCCTAACTTTATGATATATTGTTAAAATCTTATTGACTACTGATATATAACCTTTTGACCATGCTCTTAAAGCGAAAATTCAAGTTCATCAGCATACATAAAAAAATCCTCCCGGAGGAGACCCACTATATTAAATATTTTAGAATCTACTAAAAAACAACCATCTACGGAATCAACTATCTCATATATTGGATCAGGATTAAAAGTAAAGTTTTTACGGAATTCATTAAAATAGTTCCCTCTCTTTTCACCTTTTGAATATAATTTCCAGCCAGTATTGTGAGTTAAATTCCTTTCCTTATAATAATTGACTTTTGTCCCAACCATTGATACATTATACTTCTTCAGCTTTTCTCTAAATCAGAGACCATCTGTGACAAAATTCCGGGATTATCTAAATATATATCATTATTAGATAATAGGACATAATCCGCGTTTTCCTTCAAAGCCTGAATAATCCCTATATTATTCCCTGCATCCCATCCCAGATTAACTTTGTTTTCAATGACAACAATTTCAGGAAAGTTATTGCTGACCCAACTTACGCTATTATCGACTGAAGCGTTATCAGAAATTATAAGTTTAATATTCGGATAATCCTGATTTAAAATTGAAACAATTGTCTCTTTCAGATCATCCAGATGATTGAAATTTACAATTATAACATAAACCGATTTGCTTCCAGGTAAAGACCTTTTCATTTACAATTCTTGCTACAAATGTTTTTTGCAGATAAATCCTATTCCTCCACTTACAAATCCGGGATGTACCGTCCATAAAAATTTGAAAAAATATCTGCCAATTATATTCGTTCTGTATTGTGGTTTTTTAGACCTGAAAAAAATGTTAATCGGGTAGTCAACTGTTAAACCAAAATTGTAAGGCTCAAGCAGTTCATCATAAACTATATCCAGTATTTGGATCCATTATTTTCAAGAACTTTTATAAACTCATTTTTAGAATAACGGTATTCGCTGAAGTATTCTTTTTTGTTTTTAAAATACCTTACAACAGATAATAATTTGACATAAGGCGCATGCACAATTAATCTGATAAAACTTAAAAACGGTACAGTTACTAAAAACATCCCATCATCTTTTAATACCCTGATATGTTCTCTGAGAGCACGGTTTAATACTTCTTCTTCCTCAAAATGTTCAAGAACCCCTAAACTTATGACCACATCAAAATATTTATTATTGAATGGCACTTTAAAAATATCACCAACCACAAGGTTCAAATTATTTGATATATAATTTTTCTTAATAATATTAATAGCTTCCGGTTCAATTTCTATACCTGTTACTTCATATCCATTCTCTGATAATGGGATCACCCATCGTCCCAAACCACAGCCGGCTTCCAAAATTTTTTTGGGAGGCCCGAATTTCTCTGAATTCTGTACGATGTCTGATATGACGTGAGCTTCAGGTGTTCAGTAAAATCAGTACCTTCTCCAATAATCTCCTCCGGATGTCGAATGTTTAGCTGCCTTTTGATAACATTTGTACTTCATTTCTGATGAAAAGACTACTTTAAGTTAATTTTCTATTTCAGAAATACTTAACCACTGAATGAACTACCATAATTATTATTTAAAGTAGATCTTAATCCTTTTCAATGCAACTCTGAAAAGCTCGAGAGACAGATAAAAAACAGTCAGCGGATAAATTAATAATACAAAAATATATTGCAACAAAGTGAATTTAAATGTTTTGAAATCTGGTTTAATAATTTTATCTGTTTTTTTCATCAGATACAATAAGATACTTTTTTTAAAAACAAGGGCGCACCGTTTAGAAAAACAGAATAGATTTCTGTTTTTCCTAACCAACCATGAAACCAGCACTCTGTACGACGATCTGACCGATTTGTCTGTATTCTTTGAATAACTATCCGATGTATTTCTGTATAGAACTAATGTTTCCGGGAGAAACCAAAAAATATAATTATTGTTTAGTATTTGAAGATAATAGTCCCAATCTTCACCCGGACCTAATTCAATATCCCATTTAGCATCCGATATAGCCTTGCGGGGAAATAAAAAACATGTAGGGGTTATTCCAAAATCCAATGCAAATTTCTTGTCATTCGCATCAAAAGTAACATCATACCCCAGATTTAATGCAAAATTCATTGGCATCTTTTCAAAAATATTACTTTCCTCCCCGAGATCTAAATTTGAATATAAGATAATGTTTTCTTTTACTGTTTCTGCTTGCTCCAACATCAATTTAATTTTGTCGGGCAATATCATGTCATCTGTCATCTAAATACTGGATATAATCACCGGACGACATCTTCCACCCCTTTGTTACACTAGCGGAGAGAATGCCCCCATATTATCCTGATAATAGTACCTGAATCTTTTATAATCATTGTTACAATATTCATTAACTATATCTCCGGAAAGAAATGTCGACCCATCATCAATTATTATACATTCCCAATTTTTATATAGTTTGTAGACAGAACAGAATACAAGTGTTTCGTAAATGTATTTTTCAGCATTATATAAAGGAATAATAATGGACACAAGTTTTTGTCCATTAATTAAACATTTTTTAATAAAAAAGAAGGTTGCGTTTTTCTACACTCCCTTCGATTCAGCCAAATCTTAGGAAAGTATAATTGTAATTTTACAAATATAATTACATAAATTAATACATATTTTAAATGAAAATTTTGCAAGAGATTTTAAAGCAAGCAGAATGAGAGTAATTGATTCAAAGACAAAATGTGAAATGAAATTTATATTTAAGTCTTTTAAATGAAATAATACCTTGTTATTTAAGTATCCTCTAACGTTGTATAAAAGCAATTGTTGAAAGTTGTCTGATTCTTTTTTAAAATTATCGCGAGCATGATATTCCCTGGTTGTGGTACAGATACCGACTTCAAAATTATGATAAATTGCTCTCTTACAATAATCAACATCTTCACCATAATGATCAAAAACAGGATCAAATACCACCGACATCTGCAAGACATTTTTTTGTTATTAACCAGCATGATGCATTTATAAAAAAAGTCAACGGATAAAAATCCTTTAACCTACCGATAATTAAATCCGAAATCATGCCCGGGCAATTCTCACTCGATAATTGCTTTTTAAAATCAGTATTCCAATTCGCCAGCTGGTGAATAATTCAAAGGGGCAATTATTCCGGCTTTTACATTTGCCAATGATGTCAGTATAAGATTACCAATTGTGTCAGGGTCTCATCAGGCATCCTGATTTAACAAAAAAACATAATCTGCTCCATCAGAATATGCTTTTGCCAACCCGATGTTGTTAGCTCTACCAAATCCAAGATTTTTTTCCGATTTAATTAGATTAACCAGAGGATAAATTATCCTGTATTATTGATATAGTATTATCAGATGAATTATTATCAACTACTATTATCTTTGTTTGAACAGATGAATTTATTAGACTATCTAAACACTTCTTAATCCATTTTGCCCCATTAAATGTTACAACAATTGTATAAACTAATGGCATTTTCAGCTAAGTATATATTATTTACTTTTTTGATTCGAAAGAAAGAAAATATCGTATTATGTTCTTTCAGAATACCATTATTTATAAATTCTGAAAAATACTCTTCCCCGATTAGTTTCTCATATTCTTGAGGAAGACCTCCTTCCTGATATTTTTTATACCAATATTTCCAATGATAACCGTATTGAGGTGGTAAAGAAGTGTTTTTTTTATATGCTTGGGCTCCTTGAATTACTTTCTTTTCAAACTGCTTATAATTTTGAATTGAAAAATGGTAAATAATTATTTCAGAACAGTTTTTGGTTTTTTTATTAGTAATCTCTACATCGTGATTCCCTTGTACTATAGATTTAAATCCAGCAGACTTTATGAATCACTTTAGAAAAAGGGAATAATACTAAATATGTTGTTTTCAGCTAAATTATAATTTTCAGGATTTTTAATTGTTTTGGCAACAAAGAAAGTATTATGCCAGAATATATTATTTCTCTTTATTGGAATCATATCCAACAAATGACAATAAAGAACATTCATTTCATGAATCCAAAAGAATCTCCTGATCCTGTTAATTCTCTCTATTTTCTGAATGATTGATTTCAGATTTCCAATTTTGGGGTACCAAAATTCGTCTGCGTCTGAATTAATAACCCCCAATCCGCATTATACTTTGACGATGCTAATTGGATCATCCTGTTGACCCACGGCATACTGGTTAAAATTCAATTACTTGGTGCATATTATTATTTCTAAAATCAATCCCTTCAGTTTTTAGCCTTTCAAGAATATCCCGTGTTTTATACTGTTGAGCAATTATCCGTTATAATAATCCCATCAACCCCCATAGCCTTGTGAAATAAAACATTCTCTTCAATTATATTTTCTTCATTTCTAACGAGAATGGTCATTATTATTTTCATAAGTATTTTCCCAATTAGATCTGGATTTCCAGCTTTATTATCATTGAGGGAGTTTTTTCCCTTTTATGAACATTACAGCTGGAATTCCCATTTGGTTATTAAATTGGATAAATTGCTAAAACCTTAAACGCCCAGAATTCTTTTGAGAAAATTAAAGGGTTTTAAAATGAATGCACCAATTCTGTATTTTTTTGAGTTTTTTTAGCTCCTCGATCCGGTCAGCAAGTTTAGAAATAAAAAATGGATCACTATTTAATGCGAGAAAATTATAATATGTACACTTATACGGATCATCTTTATAATGATTTATTAATCTCAGGTAACAATCGACTTGAATATGGGCTAGTCTGTTTTTATTAATCCTAGCGAGATCGATTTGGGTCTTTAATAAATCAAGAACTTTTAATCCATTTTTCAGTTTGTAAGACAATATCTTTACTGCCAAATGCTCCATCCTCATGAACCCTGTAAACCCCCATCACTTCAGGGAAGTACTTTACTTTACCGTATTGTGTATTCAGCATATGTAATACATAATCACCCACTGGTGATTCTTTAAACCATTCCGGTAATTTCCCTATCAATCCATTCCTGAATACACAAGATGCTGTGTAAATGTAATTACCTAATGCAAGATCATCAATGGTGGTAATTTGTTTTTGATCACGTGGATTTGAAAGTTTTGGTTCCCTACCGTCATCATAAATGATTTGCATATTGTGATGACAAATAGCAAAATCATTATTTGCTTCGAGAAAATCAATCTGTTTTTGTAGCTTATAAGGAATCAGTCCAGTAGTCGTCGCCTTCACAGAGGGCAATATATTTGCCAGTACAAGCTTGAAAGACTGCCATTTGATTAGCCATTGCCCCAATATTATGCTCATGTAAAAGAAGTTTGAATTTGCCAGGATATTTATCAGAATATTCTAAAACTATTCTACGGGTATTATCTATGCTACAATCTTCTCCAACTACAATATTAAAATCAAAATTGGTTTTCTGCATTAAAATTCCATTAAGTGCTTCTGCAATGGATTGTTCGTGATTATATGTTAGACAAAAAACAGAAACTAATGGCTCATGGCTATTCATAATAGCTATTTTTTGTTTTGCCCAACCATTATATAATTAGAAATTAAATAGCCAAAATAATCATCATGAAGTTTACTGTGTGCCACTAATGAAAAATATGGAGCAATTATTTGTTCTAACTCTTCTTTTGAATTAACAACTTGCCAGCGAGAACCATTTCTTAAATTATGTGGGTCGTTAGTAATTAAATATTCACCATTTTCTAATTCTATAGCATTTTTCAAAACATATGTATCTTTTGTTGACATATTAGCAAAGAAAATTGCTTTAGGTTTCAAAATTCGATTGATTTCTTTAAATTATCTGAAAAATGCGTTTTATGTTTTAAATAATAAAATGATAAACAAGCAAGTGCATAATCAAAGAAATTATCTGGAAACGGATGTTTATGATTAAAACCAACATTGAATTTAACATCAGGATAGCGATTGGCAAGCATTTCAATTGTTTTTTTGCTGGTTTCAGTAGCATAAACTTCAAAGCCAAGATTTAATAATAACTTCAAATTTCTGCCATCCCCGCAAGAAATGTCTAATATCTTTTTCCCCTTATAGAGATTTTTATCATATTTATAATTCGGATAATTACCTCCTGCAATTGTACGAACCACCCATTCGGTAGGGTAAACAGGGTTCTGCTTAGTATGATCATACTGTTTAGACCAATTTTGAATTTGATTATTCATAATGTTTATTCATTTATTTTTGTTTTTAAACGTCGAGCCATTGGTGAATTTAATTTTCGTGATTATATACTTGGCTTCAAACAAAGATAAACAGTTTTCTAACTTTGGGAGAAATAAATTTTAATTCATCTCCTGAAATCGGACATCTCTATTTTGTTAAATTATCAATTTTTATTTCAGAATTTTTAACATGATATTCATTTCTTTTTTGCCGTACCTATGATCGATAGGCAAACAGACATTTTGTTCAGCTAAGTAATATTCAAAATCTCCTTTTTTTGCATCTTTAAACACGTTTGGCCAATATGTTGCTACAAAAACTCCTTCCTGTATAAGCTTTAGTCTCAGTTTTTTCCCTCTAGGGATGAGATAAGGGAAAACCATCGGCACAAAATCATGAGTTTCTGGCAATTTAATCTCATTTGACTTTTGAAGATGCTCATATAAAAAAAGAAAATTCTGCTTTCTTGCTTTTTTTACTTTGTCATAATCTATATTGCAGAGTATTGCCTTGGTAAGCCTAGACATCAATTTAATTGGTTGCCCTATCAAATTATTATCATTGGTCTTAAAATCAGCATAACCAGCTTCAGCACCTAATTCAATCCGTTTTAATAGATGCTTAAATCTATCTGATGAACAATCCTGAGGAAAATCAAATTCAGAATCTCCTTCCAGATAAAGATAAGCCCCGTCAGGAACGCCAAAGAATTTACGACAAGAATAGAATGATGGAATGCCTAGCTTAGGTAAAAAATAAAAAGCTTGTGAGTTATCAATAATCAGATTTTTGCAATTCTTCAAAAAACTTGAAATAAAAGCATCCTTCAATCCAAAATAATTTATATAAAGAAAACCCTCATTCTCTTTTATTTTATCATAGCTAAATAAGGGCTCAAAATTCTGGTCTATAGAATAGAATTCATAATCAATTTTCAATTTATCAAATGGTTCCAATATGACATCACAAGTATAATAAGGGATGTACACCTTCTTATATTGCTTTATCGTTAGGATTAGTTCCAATGCATTTCTCCCTGTATTCAGGTGAATAGCATTTTTATGATATTCTTCACCTTTAGGAAGCTCCAATTCAAAGTAGCCACCAATTGAATTCATACTAATTCATATTGCTTTAGCATATCTTTGATTTCCTCTTTTAAGTTAAACATCATAACATCAACAATTGAAAGCCAGGGAATAAATTGGTTTTTAAACTGGGAATAAATAATTGGATTGGATTGGATGAAATCTAAAATCAAACCATGTTCTAGAAACATTCCTTTGGAATAAAGTTTTTGTCCCCCAGTAGCATTTATATATTTTGTTGCGTTTAAATGCTTACATATAGCAATAATTTTATCGGCTGATTTTAATGAATGATTAATACTTATTGATGAGGAGAGAACAATATTTGTGCTTATATTTAAATACTGGCATATCTGTTTTATTGAGGAGTATAAAAATCCAAATAAATTTGTGTCTTCATTCCTAAGTATAGCCGTGATAACTTCAAAGGTAAGATTAAAGTAAGGAGCTTTTCGATATGCTTCTTTTATTCTATTTAGAATGGCCGCCTTTTCTATATCCCAATCATCGCTTAAAAAGCGTCGATCAATGTTCAAATAGTCAGAATCTTTCTTTAATGGGAGACTTATATAATCAGCGTCACCATTAAGTAGAATTCTGTTTCTATTTATCCATCCTTTTTTTGTATATTTAATATTATCATATAGAACAAAAACGTCAACTGCATTTATAAGTTGAAAATACCCAATATATGGTAAAAAATATGGTTGCATTATTGCCACTTTCATTTAGAATCCCTTCCAATAATCTACAAATCCGTAGGTTTTATAATGAAAATAGTTCGTTTGAAACTCATTATTTATTTGATCAATAATTTCCCCCTCTTTGCTATACTCATTCTTAAATAAGACCCACGATTTTGCACTTGGACAGTATAAGGACCATTTATAACTCCATTGTTTCATGAGAATCTCCATACTCATATTTGTATGGAAAGCGCAATGGACAGGATTTATATAAAACCAGTTGTGTGTCCTTAGGAATATTTTCACAAACTACAGTATGAATAATAATATACCTCATTCCCCTTGACATATTAATTAATTTCTTCTAATGTTTGTCTGCAGGTAATATGTTCAAAAAAGGCGGAATTAAACACGGTATTATAACTCTCAAGCTTATTTTTGTCTAGATATTTAAACTATTTAATTCTTGTACATATGCATCATAAATTATTAAGGGTTGCCGATTGAAATATTTTATTAATATTTTGTTTAATGTACCATAACCTCCGGTGAAATCCAACGAATTTTTCAGGTTAATTAGTTCGTTTCTTTTCTATTATATTCAACATTGTAGCCTGCTCAATGTAAGGAGGTTGATTTGCATTCTTTTTGAAGAATGTGTCTTCAGTATATTGGTGAAAAGCAATGTTCAATTTTTGTAAATTCATCTTCACTTGAAATTAAATATTGTTGGGAGAAAAAGTAAAACCGCAATTTTTACATTTGAAGTATTCTATAGCTGACATCATTGTTTTAAATATTTCCTCAAATTCCTTTTTGAAAAAAAAAGTGCTTTCATTATTGCAGATTATACACTTCATTATTTAAAAATTCACTTTTGAGCATTTTACAAAATATTTGTAATTTGATCTGTATTCAAATCCGGATAGAAAGGAAAGCATATCACTTCTTCAGTTAACTCTTTCTGCAATCGGCATTTTGCCTGGAATGCAGAATCGAGGCTTTTATAAGTAGGAAACTGGCTTATTAAAGGATAAAAATAGCGTCTGCCGTAAATGTTGTTTCTTTTAAGCTCTTCATAAACTTCATCCCTGCTCTTTCCACTTTCTTCCTTATCTATAAATACCGAAAAATAAGAATAACAATGCTTGACATCGGGCGTATCTTCCATATATGATATTCCCTCAATATTTTCTAAAATTTCGATACGGTTCGGCGATTTCTTTCTTTTTCCTATTAATCCGTCAATATACTTTAATTGTATTAAACCCATTGCAGCCTGAATTTGATTCATTTTGGCATTAATGCCGGGAGTTATAACTGTAGTTTCATTTACGAAACCAAAATTTTTAAGGTTGTCAATTTGTTTTTTGGTAGCTTCATCGTGACAAACTATAAATCCTCCTTCAAAAGTATTGTAAACTTTTGTTGCATGAAAACTCATGACTGATAAATCGCCGAAATTCAAAACAGGAATTCCTTTTTTTTATTGTAACTCCAAAAGTATGACAGGCATCTAAATAACTTTTAACCCATAACATTTGAAATTTCTTTGATTTTTTCCATATTACAAGGATTCCCGTACACATGAACAGGAAGAATTGCTGTCTTTGCGGGTATTGCTGTTTCAATCTTTTCAGGATCGAAATTAAATGTATAAGGTTCAATATCGACGAATACGGGCTTGAGATTGTTCCACCAGAGTGCATGTGTAGTGGCTACAAAGCTATAAGGGGTTGTTATAACTTCTCCGGTAATCTTTAATGTCTGCAGTGCAGTAACCAGTGCAAGGGTTCCATTAGAGAAAAGTGAAATATATTTTACACCAAGGTATTTACATAACTCCTCTTCTAATTGCTGATGAAAAGAGCCTCCGTTGGTAAGCTGCTTGCTTTCCCAGATTGTTTAAGATCTGTGAATTCTTCCAATGGGGGAAGAAAGGGCTGGGTAACGTATATGGGTTTGATAATTTCTTAACTTTAATGTTGATAACCTGAACTAAATCTTCTTTCTTATTAGTCTCGAACAAAAGACAATGTGGTTGTTAATTTTCCAAGATTTTATCATCCCTTTCAGACTTGATATTATTCTTTTAAATATAAAACAACTATTGATTTTGACTTGAATTGTTTGATTAGTCTTTTTAGTCCTGACCTAAAATATTTATATATCAAAAAAAAGAATAATAAAGGTTCCCGTCTTAAAAAAACCAGAAACACCTTCAATCTGGTACCTTTTGCAAATTGAGGTAATAAGAGCTTGTAATAATCTACCCAGCTCAGATAAACTTCTTTCCTGTTAAACCTTTTCCCACATATTCCCTTACAGTAATGTAATATATCCATCCCTTCTATAAAATCACATCCGTCTGCTCTGAAACGGCTTGTAGTATTTGAGCTATGCCACCTGCAATAATTAAGAATATCCGTAACCAAGACTATCTTGTGACTTTGCATTATTTGTATCCAGAGAAGCCAGTCACCACAAAGATTCATTTTTAAAAATCCCCTGTTCTTTACTTCCTCATATCTTCGTTTCATGAAAATACACATACTTGCATTGTAAACCTGGTTTCTAAGCTTCATTTTATGGCAAATAAAATCATCTCCATTATATTTTTCATATCCTAAAACCTGCTTAGACTTACGACTGATTTTCCTTCGAAAAAAGACTGTGTTGCAGAAAAAGACAGAACTACATCAGAATCATCAAAAAAGGGAACAAGCCTATTAAGGAAGTTTAAATCACTCCAATCATCACTTTCTGCTATCCAGATTAATTCGCCTTTAGCATGTTCAATTCCTTTATACCATTGCTTATATGAAGTACCGGAGTTTGTTTCATTATAAATAATATGGCTTACCTTTATAATGGCCTCTGTATCTGTTCAATTATATCCCTGCTTTGGTCCGTTGAACAATCATCCAATATGATTACTTCGAAATCCTGAAAGGTCTGATTGAATATGCTATCAAGACGTTGCTTTAAATAGGGCGCGTGATTATAATTAGGAACTATAACTGAAACTGTTAGCATCCGGGAATAATCTTTAATACGAATTTGAACACAGGCCAGTAATTAATTTCGTAAATCCGCCCATAATCAGATCCTGATCAAAGTTTTGTGGAATATTCAGAAGCACTTTTACCCAGCCGGGTTAATTTATCCCTGTCATTATGAAAGTCTATAATATTCTTAGCCATTTCTATAATGTTCATGTATGGCACAGTAATATTATCAGCTCCTTTGACAATTTCTTCTAACCCACCTGTTTTTTCAAAACAAATTACAGGCTTTCCCAGAGCAGCTGCTTCAATAGCAGATAATCCAAGCTCTCTTCTTTGGAACATGAAATATAAGATGTCAAAAATGTTGTAATAAGGAATGGATTCTTCTGCTCTCCTGAAAAAATAACCTGGTTAATCCGGATTTTTTCAAATCAAAATCAATAATTTCTGAATTCAATTATTTTCCCGACCCATAAATAGTAAAATTTATTCCCTGGAAAAAGGTAATCCATAATGATGGGAAGATGGATAAAGAGTTTATACCTTTTCTGTCAATACCAGTACCGGATGTTCCGATTATAAATGCGGCTTTTGGTATACCAAGCAATACTCTTAAATTAATTTTTTTTACCGGATCATCGATTGACTTAATATCTATGACAGGGTACACAATCCTTATTCTTTCTTTATCTATATTGCATTCAACCAGATTATTATATGTGCTTTGAGAATTTGCTATGAATAAATCAACATATTTACCTGCATTCAGGTGCTCTTTTCCTATTATGCTGATGGCCAGCTCAAGTTCATGAATATGCCATATTTTTTTGCATTTGAAATGTGCAAGTCTTATAATTATCTTCTGAAGCTTGAATTGTGTTTGCATAGACGACATCAAAATTTTCCTTTTCAAGCCTTCAACAATTATCCTGCCAGGTTTTAAGTTTTACAATCCTGTTCAGGATTCTTTCAGATATTGTTCTTTTCCGGGGAGGAGTCTCCTCCCAGAAATAAATCCGGCCAAGTTCGTTGATCTCTTTCATAAGGGGACCTTCACTCATTAAAAGAAATGAAAGGGATATGCTGGTATTTTCCGACAGCCATTTAACCATCCGGTATAATAAAATTGAAGCACCGGATAATTCAGCTTCATGGAAAATAAATAATATTTTCATTTCTGATTAAGTAAAGTTGCCAGATGAATAATTAATAAATCAGGTTTTATTTTAATCCGGCAATAAATCTGACAATTTGCAGGCTTGCAGTTCCATCACCATATGGATTTTTATCACTGATCATGTTATTATAAGACTCCCTGTCATTTAACAATTTAGTCACTTCATCTACAATTCTTCTCCTTGAAGTACCAACCAGCCTGGCGATTCCTGAATTCAGACCTTCTATCCTTTCAGTGATGTCGCGCATCACCAGGACCGGTTTACCTAAAGAAGGGGCCTCCTCCTGAATCCCTCCGGAATCAGTCAGAACCAGATAAGATTGTTTCATCAGCCAGATCATATAGGGATAATCCAGGGGCTCCAACAGATAAACATTATGAGAATTCCCGAGGATCCTGTTGACCGGCTCCTGAACATTTGGATTCAGATGAACCGGATAAACAATTTCCACATCTTTATTTTGCTGCGATATTTCTTTGATAGCAAGACATATCTCCTCAAGTGGTCTTCCGAAGCTTTCCCTGCGGTGCCCTGTTATAAGTATACTCTTTTTGTTGATATCCAGAAAGCTGGAAGAACTTATTGTAAGGCTCTTCGCCCCTCTCCTTTATAATTTGAAGACCGGTAAGAAGTGCGTCAATAACTGTGTTACCGACAACAAAAACATTCTTTTTAATATTCTCATTCAGGAGATTCTGCATCGCTGCTGAACTGGGA
This sequence comes from uncultured Bacteroidales bacterium, assembly GCA_963838215.1. Lineage (GTDB taxonomy): Bacteria > Bacteroidota > Bacteroidia > Bacteroidales > VadinHA17 > LD21. The sequence continues at coordinate 1,848,209 of CAWIQG010000003.1, forward strand.
GCAAAATGGAATTCAGCAAGATGTGAGATTATGACACGATTGCCCTCTTCCGGGAATGGAGAATATAGATTTCCGCTTCGAAGACCTGCCTCCACATGAGCAACCGGGATCTGCTTAAAATATGCAGCCAATGTTGCAGTTAATGCAGTAGTTGTGTCGCCCTGGACAAATACTATATCCGGCTTATAATCATCAAGAACCGATCCAACTCCAGTTAAAGCTTTTGCAGCAAAATCTGTCAGCGTTTGATTTGGCATCATGAGATTCAGATCGTAGTCAGCCTTAAGGTCAAAGAAATCCATTAATGAATCAAGCATTTCACGATGCTGGGCTGTAACACAAATAGCTGTACTGAAATTCCCGGGATCCTTCCTGAATTCCTTTATTAATGGAGCCATCTTTATTGCCTCCGGGCGGGTTCCGTAAATGAAAAGAATTCTTTTCATTAAAGAACAAATATTCTTTTAAATGTTTTCTTAAGCTTTTTTGCCACAATACTTTGATAAGAATCAGATGGGAAAATAGCATCTCTTATCAGCCCCAAGAAATCAATATTTGAAAATTTTATTGGTCTTCGGTGCATTCCGCCGGTTACCAGAAGTGATAGAGCCTCATTCATCCTTTTAAGATGCTCCGGATTCATACTAATTGCCTCACCGGATTTCTGCCCGTATTCCACTGCCAGATTAGGTTGTGATCCATAAAAATCCAAATCCCCAGATGGATGAGGAGGGACAAACGTCCTTATCCTCAGCCACTTTCTTAACGAATGTGATAAAAAAGCATCCTCAGCAACGATTTTAAAAGCATAAAACCTGGAATTATTTATCCACATTGCGCCTAACCAATCCTTTTCAAGAAACCATGAATGGCCCACGAAATCGACCTCTTTTTTCTTTTCCGAAGGATTATCCCACCCCCATCTTCTGTATTTCGCATAGGGATATTGCCCGAGATCTTTTGAATCAATGCCAATAGCCCCATATAGACCTTTCCGTATTAACATCTGGCTATGACAGTTTTCGAGCCATCTTTTCCCGGGGATAGTATCATCGTCGAAAAAGCAGACATATTTAGAGGTAGCAAGCAATCCGCCGGCAAACCTTCCCCAGACACCCACATTGTTTTCAACTTTAATATAATTTGTGATATGTTTCTTTAATTTTTCATCTATTTCAAAATCGATATGCGGGGTTGCAGCATCATGGAACAATATAACCTCTTTAGGTTTTAATGTCTGATTTTCAATTGCATTAATCTGTTCAATTAGCTTTTCGGGTCTCTTGTATAAAGTCAAAATAACAGAAACATCAAAATCTGTTTTTGTAGGATCATACATCCAGCAATTCCTCTTAGCATATATAGACTTTTTATCTTCATAAGGTCGTGTCTGTCTATTGTGAATATACTTATCGATACTTGAACCAAAATCTATATAACAATTGTCAGGATTATTACTGAACAATTCGGCAATAATTGGTTCAGACATCGGGCCTGCTGAAATCACATACAGAAGATTTTCCCGGGCCCCGAAATCATTCTTTATATCTGAAATTAATTTACTGCCCTGATTTTCCCAGAAATCAATGCAATCATCACTTATGCTATACTGTTTTAAAATCTTTAAATTGGCTATCGGTTTCCTTTCCGCCCTGTAATTAGCAATTATTACAGCTTCCCTGTCAAGTTTTTCAAATGCATCGATGAATTCTTTATAGTTCACATTTGCCCAAATGTTTGCAAATGTCTTATTCGGATTAGCAATTCTTGTTGAATACCAATAATAGGAAGGACTATCACAACAGGGGCAGGAAATTCCGTAAAATATCCGGTTGTCATTAAATTCCAAAGATATTCAGCAGGTCTTTTCCTAACTTGGTTACAAAATTTGGAGACGACCATCCTTCCTGAGCAACTACGACCCGTCCCTCCATAATTGCTCTTTCTCCGTCTCCATATCTTAATAAAGCAAAATTTTCACCTATATCTATTTTTTGCCAGATTTTCTTAAAATCTGACGCCAAAAATATCTTTTTTGCCCTACTCATAATGATCTTTTGAATCCTCTAGAATAAAATGTAAATTAAAGTGACCTGAACTAATGACAATAGATTAATTAAATAAAATAATGGAATTACTGTTATTATCGCAATTAAAAAGTATAAAAATTGATAAAAGTAATTCCTTTTGATTCTCCAATGCAATAATCATCAATTTGCTGTAACGGATTCTCTAAAATTCCGACGTAGGGCGTCCTTAACAGATTAACCGGTACATATCCTCCAAATATTTCCCCGTTATTGGTTTCGGGATTATCATGTAAAGCTGAGGTTATAAGAGCAAATCTGGCACATCGCTTTACTTCTTTTAGTAAATCTACATTATATTTTGTTGGAGAATGTTCCAAAACATGCCGTAGTAAAACCAGATCATAATATTTGGATGGAGTTTTTTTTAAAAAGGATAAAGAGATATCATTAAAAAATCTAATGTTCCCAGATTGGAATTTTTTGTTTCTGTTTATAACATTTAATGCAGCGTCTATTCCTGTATAATCTGGCAAATAAGCTGATATTTCTTTCATCCAATTCCAATCACCACAGCCAATATCTAAAATTGTCTTAATATTATATTCTGATAAAATTCTTACAATTGTCTGTCTTATCAATATTGTATTTTTTAATGTACTGCCATCTCCACTTAAAGACTCACTGTTGTTGGAGGGGTTATCCCACACTTTCGTCTCATAAATTCGTTGAAATACTTTTTTAACATTCTTGTCCTGTATCATTTGGTTTAAGACACTTTTTATTTTCTTCATTACAGAGGTTTTCTTTCCCTTCAAAAAATATATATTCATATTAAAATTACATTTTTTGTGCCATTATAAAATAATCCGCGTTAGGACGAAATATTTCAATTATTGGTTCTATGAATTTCCCAGAATATGAAGAAACTTTCCAATCATCTCAGCAACCAGATACAAAATATGCGTTATTTCATTGTACCCACTTGGGTAATCAGAAAAACCGTCTGAAGTTTAACATTTTTTGTTCCATAGTTCATGTCTATGTATGTGAGATGAAAAGTTTTTATCTAATAGCAGAAATTATAAGATCAAATTATTTGTAAAACAACCCACCCCTTATTAGAATAAGTATATCTTCTTTCCTCTAAAATTCTAAAATCAAAAAGAGTATTTAAATCCTCTAGAAATGGGTAATGATGATAATCATCAAGCAAAATTAAAGTCCCATTTCCAATATAATCATATAATAAAGGGAAACACATTGAACGTCCATTCCCATGTGGTCCATCAAGAATAATTGCATCAATATTTTGATAAGGCATCTGATCATTCCCAATATCATAAAATCCATTAATTAGTATTGGATTTTTGTATTGTTCTATTTCGATCGAATTGCAATTATTCTTCCATATATTTCGGGACTGATTAGGATTAAAAAACATTTCTTTTCTATTATCTTCATTTATTTGCATCAATTTACATGTATTTATTACAATGTTTTTATTGTTTATGTTTTCGATTAAATATTGAGCCCACTCAGGATCGTGCTCATAAGTAGTAACAGTTAAATTCATATATTTTGATAGAATACTCAAGAATATTGTAGACTGCCCGCCACCAAATTCACAAATATGATAAGCGATTTGTTCTCGTTGTAAAAAATAATACAAAAAACACCTTATTGAACTTTCTGTCAAGGCAAAGCCATTGAAGACACCTTTTTGTTTCTTAAATTCTTCAATTGCAGATTCAGTAATTGGATTTAAAAATAGATTTTTCTTCTTATCTATTTTGTTTTCTTTATTGTATTCTTTTTCCGAATCTGCCTTTTCAGGAAAAATGTTTTCTATAATGTCATATCCTTGTTTTGCAAACTTGTATATCAACGAGTTTTTAATATTCATCTTATTCGTGAAATTTTAATTTTTGATAATTCTTTCTAATAGATGTGTCTGTTTGCATTCGCCTAATCTCTGAAATAAATTCCGTATAATTCTCCTCACTATTGTATAGTGTATTTTGAATAGCAGCGATGATGCCTTTTACATCTTCACACCTGTAACCAAATTTGTATTTCTGGTAGTAATAATCAAAACAATGATTTTTTAAGAATATTATAGGTTTATTGTACGCAATTGCGTCAAAAAAAGAATCCACTTGTACTTAGCTCATAAGAATCAGCCTCATACATAAAAAGCACATAATTAACTTCTTTTATCTGTTCCTCAATCTCCGCCCTGGACAATCTTTTGTTATTACTAATTACTTTTATTGCCTCAAAATCTTCTAATTTATTAAAGTATCCACCTCCAATTATGCGGATTTCAATACTCTTTGGAGAAATATTAATTAAGCTTAATTTGTAAACCAATTCCTTTAAAGCAATAATATTGCCTTGTCCTAATGTTGCAAATATGATTTTGTATGGAAACTGCATTTGGATATTTCCAGAATAATTTCTAAAAATACAGGGGTGGTCTATGCTTTTAAAAAATTGAAAATGTTTTGGTAAATATCTCTTTATGGCCTGAAGCGAATCTTCGCGAAGAACATAATAGGTAATATTCTTATTACTAAATAGTTTAATGCTAAATTTAAAAAGTTTCTCATAAAGATAATTATTGAAGGGAATATTTTTAATTTGAACAGAATCATTAACTGATAATTTTTTAAATCCACCTTCAATAGTTTTAACTATTTTCTGAAAAAATGATGAGTTATTCCTTTTAATAAATTCAATTGTAGAGTGCATTGGAAGATGGAAACAGAATATGTCCTTGTATTTCAATAGCAGTAAATATTTTAAGGAGATCAGGTTAAATGAATAAATTGATGAGAATACAATCTTTTTACAATCATTTTTCAATGCAAAGTTCAGCAAATTATCTATTATTTTCCTGTATTTAAAAACTACCCTAGGTTTACTTAATAAATTCGATTCCGGTATTTCAATTGCAGAGAATTTTATTTTGTTTAAAAATAAATTATTTGAACTTAGTACATACCTTACACAGTTAATGTGATTCTGTTCAGCAAAAAAAATAATTTCTTCATCAGAATAAGCTAATGAGTATCCAAATAGTAAAGCTGAGTTAAATTGTTCATGTGCAAATCCCTGACACTGGGGTTCTATTAATAAAATCATTTAAAATAAAAGGTACTCTTTTGAGAAAATAAATTGTTTTTAATTCATTATTATTTTAATTGTTATAGAACAATCTATGCGTTTGAAGAAAATGCATAAATCATCCCTATCTCGTAAGCACAATTAAAACATAAACATCTAAACCCATTTTTTATTAATTCTTTTAAAAGAATATCCGGACCTTGAAAATGCCATTCAATAAACAGAATGTCAATATACTCTAGCATATCACTGTCCGATAAAGACTTAATAATCTCATATTCACTCCCCTCACAATCAATTTTAACAATCAGTTTCAGATCATTATTAAGATGAATATATTCATCGAATATTTTTCGGATATCAACCAATTCAATCCATTCTTCAGATATTGTGTCTTCAGGAACATTAAAATTTTTCCCCAATCCGTTAAATCCAACTGAGCCTTTGTATTTAAGATTATATTTCCATTTTTCTCGGCTGCAACGATTACTTATTCCAAAATTATAACTTTGAATTTTTGACGAAAGTTGCTTATTAATGTTAAAATTATCCTGAGAAAACCTGAAAGTTGCCGGGAATGGCTCAAATCCTATAATCTTTTCTACATTTGGTCTATTCGCAAAAAATAAACTTGTAACTCCAACATTCATCCCAATATCAAGTAGTTGAATCTTTTGCTTATCATTTAATATTACATTATAAATCCCATCGGCGTACACTTCTTTTATAATATATAACTCTTCTGCTGAATTAATGTAAAATTTAACTGATTGATTACTTATTTCACAGATTAATCTTCTACTTTCATCATATTTAAATGTAGCTCCAAGTACATTTCTGATTGATACAGCGAATTCATAGCCTTCAAGTAAAATCTCGAAATCTTTATTTTCTATTAAAAGGTTAAGTTTTTTTGAGTAAAGATCATTATTTACAATATCAAAGTCATTCAAGTCAATATTATATTTAATTCGAAAGAATCTTTCTCGTTTAGTCTCAATACTTACTTTCTTAATTTGGTATCCCAAATAACTTAACCATTTATTTATTAACTTTTTCACGCAGTTTGGGCATATTTAAATTAATAATATCAAAATTTGGAACTATGACACCTTTTATTTCATCCAAAATAACATCTTGCTGCCTGTTGCCTTTTCTCCATGCGGTTACTGTGAATGCTTTAATTCTTTCAGCCCAAAAAAGCACTTTGTCTTTTCTAAATAAGTACACAATGAGATAATAATTACCCGGGGCTAAAAATGTCGGATCAAATTTATAGTGAAAATCTATTATTGAGTTGGAGTCAACTGAGAAAGTTTTAGCTACAAATTTTGATTTTGCATGTATAATCATCTTTTGGGATTCATCACAAATTCCTATGTCTAAAGAAATATTATCAAGGCCTAAATCGAATGTTTCAAATCTAAGTATCAGTTTGAATCCTTGTGATGAATCAATCCAGTACAGCTCATCCATATTAATTAATCCGACAAATTTAATCTCTGGTAATGCTATCATAACCTCACTTTCATTATTCAATCTATCAAGGTATTCACCGACTATTTTTCTTACATCTCCTATTTTTGCTACTGATCCTTTCTCAATTAACATTCCTTTTGTACATAAATTTAATATCGAGTCCATATTGTGACTTACAAATATTACAGTTCGCCCATCTTTTGTGCTAACATCATGCATTTTACCAATTGCTTTTTTCTGGAATTCTGCATCGCCCACAGCAAGGACTTCATCTACAACAAGGATTTCAGGCTCAAGATGAGCAGCCACCGCAAAAGCGAGGCGCACATACATTCCACTCGAATATCTCTTAACTGGAGTATCTATATATTTATGAACTCCTGCGAAATCAATAATTTCATCCAATTTATTTTTTATTTCAGCTTTAGTCATTCCAAGGATAGCACCATTCAGAAAAATGTTTTCGCGACCCGTAAGCTCCGGGTGGAACCCTGTACCAACCTCAAGCAAGCTTGCAACCCGGCCCTTTATCTTTATATTTCCTGTAGTCGGAGCCGTTACCCTGGATAGCAACTTAAGCAAGGTTGATTTCCCGGCTCCGTTTTTGCCAATAATTCCCAGTACCTCGCCTTTTTGGACTTCGAAATTAATATCTTTAAGAGCCCAGACATACTCATCTAGTGGAGAGGTTGAGGTTAAGGTTGAGGCTGAGGCTGAGGCTGAGGCTGAGGTTGAGGTTGAGAGACCCTTAACCTTAACCTTAGCCTTGATATTGAGGTTGTTTTCTTGTCCAATCATTAATGTCGGATCCGGGAGGCCCCGCATGTTATACCACCAGCGCTGGAGATCGCCCTTTAATGTATTGGTACCAATTAAACCGAGACGGTATTGTTTGGAGACGTTCTCGATCTTAATTACAGTGGACATTTAAAGGAAAGGTTCTTGGTTCAAGGTTTAAGGTTCAAGGTTCAAGGTTCAAGGTTCAAGGTTCAAGGTTCAAGGTTCAAGGTTCAAGGTTCAAGGTTCAAGGTTCAAGGTTCAAGGTTTAAGGTTCAAGGTTTAAGGTTCAAGGTTTAAGGTTCAAGGTTCAAGGTTCAAGGTTCAAGGTTCAAGGTTCAAGGTTCAAGGTTCAAGGTTCAAGGTTCAAGGTTCAAGGTTCAAGGTTAAAGGTTCAAGGTTCAAGGTTCAAGGTTCAAGGTTCAAGGTTCAAGGTTTAAGGTTCAAGGTTCAAGGTTCAAGGTTCAAGGTTCAAGGTTCAAGGTTCAAGGTTCAAGGTTCAAGGTTTAAGGTTCAAGGTTCAAGGTTCAAGGTTCAAGGTTCAAGGTTCAAGGTTCAAAGGTTCAAGGTTCAAGGTTCAAAGGTTCAAGGTTTAAAGGTTCAAGGTTCAAGGTTCAAGGTTCAAGGTTCAAGGTTCAAGGTTCAAGGTTCAAGGTTCAAGGTTCAAGGTTCAAGGTTCAAGGTTTAAGGTTCAAGGTTCAAGGTTCAAGGTTCAAGGTTCAAGGTTCAAGGTTCAAGGTTCAAGGTTCAAGGTTCAAGGTTCAAGGTTTAAGGTTCAAGGTTCAAGGTTCAAGGTTCAAGGTTCAAGGTT